>CAVRLW010000014.1:0-796410 GCA_963722145.1 uncultured Actinomycetota bacterium
GGCGGTCCCGTCGGCATGCGCGGCGAGCCAGGTGTCGAGGATCGAGCTCAGCTCCGATGTCGGACCGTGGACGACGGGGATGTCGCTGCTGCGGATGGAGGTCGGCACGTTGGCGTCCGGAAGCACCGCCCTGATGACCGGCTCGGCTTCCGCCATGACCTCCCCTGGCGTGCGGTAGTTGATGCTCAAGGACGTCAGGTTTACGTTGGTCAATCCGACCCGCTCCAGCCGTCCAGCCACGACTCCGCGAACCCGTGCCTGGCCTGCGCGCGGTCTCCGACGACGGTGAGTTCCGGGACGGAGCGGAGAGCAGCATCTGCCGCTCTCTCGGTCAGTTCCTCGCCTCGTCCACGAGACGTGGGCGGACGGGCCGGCGAGCTCGTCCGGGTCGGCGCTGGGGCGGCGCCCTGGTCGCCCGGCTTTTCCTGGAGGTCCCCCGCGGAATCGACATCACCAGCAGTTCGGAGTGATCGGCCGCGACCAAGTCGTGAACCACCCGGTCCATGAGCTCGCGCTCGGCGGCTTCGGCGGCGTGCTGCCGAACTTGTGCCGTGGCGCCTCGGGGTAGCCGATCGTTGCCGGGCCGGACCAGGAGCGGCAAGTCGGACGCGGTCCAGGCCTGTGGGTTCCCGGCGCTGAGCTCTTGACCTCGTCAGGGCGGAGCCAAGGGGCGCACATGCGCAGATAGGCCGGCACCGACCAGAGGTCGCCGAAAGGTCGGCGTGTTTCAGCAGCGGCCACGCCCTGTTGAACGCGTGGACCGAGTCCGCGTTCTGCGCCAGCGCCCTGCGGAGCAAGCCGTCCGGGACGTCATCGCCGTCGTACTTGTCTACGAGGATTGTGAGCAGCTCCTCCCAGATAGCGTCGCGCGCCTCATTGTGCGCCGTGCCGGGTTCTGGTGCCTCGAACGCCTCTGCCCAGTCATCGAGGCTGAGCCAAAGATCGGCGTATGGCGTTTCGACCTCCATCCCCTTGGTGGGAGGCTCCTCGTAGAACCTGACGGCTGGCTCGATCGCTTTCACCATGTCCGCGGACGACTTCAGCAGGGCCACACCCGGGTCGGACTCGATCGCTGCGGTTGCTCCCTCGGGGACGAGGTCCCGCAGGGTGCAGGTCTGTACGCCCTCCTCTCCGAGGGTGGGGAGGAGGTCGGCGACGTAGGCCAGGTAGGGCCGGTGCGGACCGATGAACAGCACACTGCTTTTGCTGTGGGCACCACGGTGACCAAGGCGGGGGTCGGAGTAGAGGAGATAGGCGGAGCGGTGCAAGGCGACGACGGTTTTCCCTGTCCCTGGACCGCCGTCGACGACCAGGGCGCCGCGGGATGACGCGCGGATGATGGCGTCCTGGTCAGCCTGGATGGTGCCGAGCACGTCCCTCATCTGAGCAGAGCGGCTGCTGCCCAGGCTGGCGATGAAGGCGGAAAGGTCCTCGAGGGCGGCGTGGCCTTCAAACCCGTCCGGGGTGAACACCTCGTCCCAGTAGTCGCTGACTCGACCGCGGGTCCAGCGATACCTGCGGCGGCTTGCCAGGCCCATCGGGTTGGCGTGGGTCGCGCCGAAGAACGGCTCGGCCGCGGGGGAGCGCCAGTCGATGAGCAGCCGACGGCCCTGGCTGTCCGTGAGGCCAAGCCGTCCGACGTACACGGGCTCGGGGTGCTCTCCGCTGACCATGTGTCCGAGGCAGAGGTCCAAACCGAAGCGGCGCAGGGCGCGCAGGCGGGCGGTCAGCCGGCGGATCTCCACGTCCCGCTCCAGCGCCTCCTGGCCGAAGCGACTGGGCGCCTTGCGCGTGGCATCGAGACGGTCGGAGAGGTCGGCGATCGCCTGCTCGAGGCTCTCCGCGATGGCCGCGAAGTGCTGCTCGTCGCCGGCGATCAGCGTCGGGTCGGACTTAGGCGTGAGGTGGTCGGGAAGGTTAAAATGCGCTGGTAGTCAGGGGCACGTCGTCAGCTCCTTTCTGAAGGGGTCCAGCACTGGCCGCTCCCGTCCGTAGTGCCCGTCCTCGGCTCCCAATTCTGCGGCCTGACCTGGGGCTTGCGGCAAGCCCCCCTGTGCCCTATAGATTGAAAGTAAGGAGGAATGGGCCGCTTCCGTTCCCCTTTCCAGCCGCCAGCGTATGTCCCCGTTGCTCATCAGGGGTCCGTGGCAGACTTTCTGCCATGGAGCCAATGGATTGTCTGGTCATCTATGTCCCCACCGAAGCTGCGCAGGCGGTCCGGCAGGCCATCGGCGACGCCGGGGCGGGCAGGCTCGGCAACTACTCGCACTGCTCGTTCAGCCTCGAAGGCACCGGGCGCTTTACGCCGCTGCCGGGCGCGAACCCGGCCGTCGGCGTCGTCGATTCCCCCGAGGAGGTGCCCGAAACCCGGATCGAGGCGATTTACCCGCGCTCCCGGCGCACCGCCGTCGTCGGCGCCGCGCTGTCTGCGCATCCGTACGAGACGCCGGCGTTCATGACCTTCGCGGTCGATGCCGGCCTGCCGGACAGAACGGGCTCGGGGGACTAGCCAGCCGGAGCCTCAGGCCGCTGCCGGCGCCATCCGGAGTGCCAGCATCCCGCCTTCGAGGAGTTCAAGTTCGACGATCCGCAGCGTGTGCCGGGTTCCGTCCTCCGGCAGCATCTTCTTGCCATGCCCGAGCACGATGGGGGAGAGCAGCAGAACGTACTCGTCGACAAGGTTCTCCTGCATGAGCGTCTTGACGAGCGTCGGGCTTCCCCAAACGATCACGTTCTCCCGCTCGCGAAGCGCGCGGACCCTGCCGAGTATGTCGTCGGCGATAATCGTGCTGTTGTTCCAGTCCGCGTGATCCAAGGTGGTCGACACGACATACTTCGGCATGGCGTTGAACTTGTCGGCGGTGAAGTCGCCCGATCGCGACGGCCAGGCGGCGGCAAAGCCGTCATAGGTGACCCGGCCGAGCAGCATGGAGTCAGCCGGGGCCAGGACTTCGTCATTGAACGCACCGGTTGCGTCGCTGAAGAACGGGCCGGACCAGAGATGGGGATCCTCGGCGACGTTGTCCAGAGTGGTAAATGCGGTGACGGTGAGCTTACCCATGAAGATCTCCTTCAGGTCGGTGGCGCTTGGCCTGCCGCGCACCGGTGCACCGATGCGTCTCTTCGGCGCCTTTAGTTTAGCGACGGGCTGTGGGTCACAACAGACCGTGCACAACCCCGTGCGGCGACCGTCGCATTCATGCGCCAACAGTCAAGACCCGAGGAGCTCAAGCCGTTCATGAGGGTTTCTTCATAACGGTTTCATCCGTGCCTCATTGTTGTGGTTCAGCATGTAGGCACAAGTGAGTCAGAAGTAACTTGCTGGAGTTGATGACATGGACTGGACCTCTCCGGTCCCGTTGACCGCCGACGACGACACCGGCACAACCTGGCACGTCCGCCGGGCGTGGCCCGGCAAGAGGCCGGGAGACTACGACCTGGAGGTTTCTGCACCAGGACGGCCCGGTGTCCGTGGAGCCCGCCTGCGTCAGGGACGCTTCAAACTCATTCCGCCGGACGACCCGAAGTTGCCGGCCTTGCGGGCGGAAGCGGAACAGGGAGAACTCATCGCATATCGGCCCTACGACCGGGCGGTCGTCAAGGCGGAGGGCCGCTATACCAAAATCTTCCGGCCCGGCCGCGCCGCCCTGACCGCCGAGCGCAGCGAGCAACTGAAGGTCCTGCTGGACCACGGCACCTTCACAACCCCTGGAATCCTTTCTCGGAGATCCCTGGACGTTATCGATTTCAGCGCCATCCCGGGACCGACACTGTACGAGGTCCACTCGCTGGCGAGTGATGACAAATTCTCCGCCGCGTGGGAGAGATGGTCGCGCGCCTGGGCGGCTCAGGTAAGCAGCCCCAAGGGCGCCGCTGCACAGGACGTGCTTAACAGCCTTCCGCTCTATTCGGCAGAAGTGGAATCCGCGAAAGTGTGGCGGGTGGTGAACCTCTGGCTGCAACACAATGAGGGCGTCCCGGAATTGGCATCTCCAGGCGGTGCCTTCCGCGCCGCCGCAGAGCAAGTGACCGCGGACCTGCTTCGGATCGAGCCGGATCCGCTGGTGTGGGCCCACGGAGGACTTCACGACAAGCAGATCGTTTCAACCGACGGCCCGTCCCCGCTCGGACTGCTGGACTTCGCCGGCACGGCTCGGGCCGAGGCAGCCCTCGATCTGGCCAGCATGGACGTCTATCTTGAGCTTCGCCTAAGGGAGGACTACATCTCGCCGGCACGATACCTAACGGCACACACCCAGGTGCTGTGCGCAGCCGAAGAACTGCACGTCAGCCCGGCGCGGTTCCGGGTCTACTCTGAAGCCAGGTGGCTCCGTCTGGCATCTATGCCGCTCCCGGGCCGCTTCTCCATGGCCCTGGCAGTCGTCGCGGAGATGAAGGGGCGGCGGTACAGGACCGGCCGCGGATGACATCAAAGGTCACGCTGGAGTGGCTCGAGGGGTGAGTTGTATTGCACGAGTCCGGTCCGGCCTCGCTTGGTATGGACGGTGGTGAGGGTGCAGTTGCCGAGGACCGGGAACGCCCGGCGGTAGCTCTTGAGCGGGATTCCGAGTAGGCGGCACAGGGCCAGCCGGATGGTGGTGCTGTGCGCCACGACGAGGACGTGACCGAGAGGGTCGGCGGCTATGGCGTCGTCGAGGGCTGCCGTGAACCGGTCCGCTGCGAGGACGGGGTTTTCGCCGCCGGGGTAATGGTGTTTGACCGGGTCTGACTTGAATGCCCTGTGTTCTTCGGGGAAGCGCCCCCGCATCTCGGCCCTGGTGAGTCCTTCAACTTGGCCAAGGTTGAGTTCGCGCAGTCGCGGATCGATAGTGACGCGGAGGCCTGTGGCGGCGGTGCATTCGTCGGCTGTCACCCGGGCCCGGCTGAGGTCCGAGGATCGGATGCTGGTCAGGTCCGTCGTTTCAGCCCACCGCGCCAACGAAGCCGCTTGGCTGAGGCCGATTTCGTTCAGGGCGACGTCGGTGCTGCCGACGTAGCGGTCTTCGCGGTGCCAAACCGTCTGGCCATGTCTGACAAGTGTGATCAGGGTCACCGGGGGTCCTCGGCGGTGTTTTCCAAGGTGGGAATAGCGCTAACGGTGAGCTTGCTCATGAAGATCTCCCTGAGTTCGGTGGCGCTTAGCTGTTATCCGCGGCTGCTGAGCCGGAGTGACCGTGCTTGGTGGATGGCAGCCAGTGCGACTGCGCTGGCTGTGAGCCTGACGGCGTGGACCCTGTACCACCGCTTCAGCAGAAAGGGGGACCGGGGGAGCCCAGGGCTTGCTTCCGAGGCCGCGACCCGGTGTGGGATTTTGACGAGGACCTCATAGAGATTGCCGAAGAACCAGTGCGCGTGGCTGA
Source organism: uncultured Actinomycetota bacterium (assembly GCA_963722145.1). Lineage (GTDB taxonomy): Bacteria > Actinomycetota > Actinomycetes > Actinomycetales > Micrococcaceae > Arthrobacter. The sequence continues at coordinate 5,361 of CAVRLW010000014.1, forward strand.
ACTCCGCGACACCCAAGGAGCCGATCGGTGAGCAATTCCCGGCGGCCTGACGAAGTCTGTCCCATGCCCACAATCTACCGCCGATGCTCATCGCCGGGCAGCAGATCGTCGACCGCATCCAACTGCGCTAGTCGTAGCGCCATTTCGGCGCGCACGGTGCCGGATGGACGCCGGTCCCCATGCAGAACTCCGTGCGGCGACCGTCAGTTCTGTACTCGCTGACGATAGTCCCGGGGAGTTTCGCCGGCGTCGTTGCGGAAGTGTCGGTTGAAATTGGACAGGTTCGTGAAACCCACTTCGTAGCAAACGTCCGAAATGGATTTGTCGCTCCGCTCCAGCAGCCGGCGGGCATGGGCCAGACGAAGTTTACGCACCAGATCGCTGAAGTTCTGGCCGGTTGCGCGCTTGAAATACTTCGAAAACGTCGGCTCCGACATGCCCACCAGAGCCGCGGCCTCGGACATCCTCACGCTGCCGGCGTGATTGCTGAAGACGTACTCGAGGACTATGTCCACCACCGCCGCGGCCTGGCCGTCGAGTTGTGGCCTGAACCATTCGTCGGCGAGGTAGCGCCGTTCCTCCTGTGGTGCGCGCGAAAGAATCGCCAACACGTCAAAGAGATGGTGAAGCCGCTGTAATCCGGTGGAGGTACCCATCGCCTCGAGGGAAGCGGCGGCGGCCCTGGCCGAACGTCCCAAGAACTCAATCCCGCGCGAGGACTGTTCCAGCAGGGGTTTGACCTCGGCCATTTCCGGCAGAATCGAGGCAGCTTGTTCAACCCATTTTCCATCGAACTGAATAAGGGCGTCCCTGCGCTGGAGGACTTCTCCGGGCTCCAGGTCGCTGACCCAGTCGTGCGGCAGCCCCGAACCTACCAGAGCCAGGTGCCCGGCCTCGAACGTGCCGATGTGGTCTCCCACGATGAACTTTCCGGTGCCTTTCCGGATCAGGTGCAGCTCATATTCAGGATGGTAGTTCCAGCGGGCCACCGGGCTGGGGTAGTCGTGCTCGTGCCACCGGACGGAATGGTTCGGGTCTTCCGGGATGACCTCCCGGTTGGCCCGCATCCCCAGCAGTCTTTCGGCAAGCCTGGCCGCTGCACTGTCAATGGTGGCTGCGCCGTCGCTCGGGTCCGCCGTGCTCATCGTGGTTCTCCCATGCGTTCGGGTCATGAAATATGGACGGCACGCTTGGGCGCCTCCTCCTAGAGTACCGCCCGACTGGGCCCCGCCCAGGAAAATTAGTATCAGAACCCAGCAACCACGGCGCTAGTTGTGCGCTATGCCGCAAGCCTAATCTTGAGGAACATCAGCGAGGCGCCGGCATCGAGCCCCTCGTCCCGTTCACCGCCCTCGCACCCCGACATGGCAGTCGGAGCTGGGCAGCATCGCACCCCCCTGAAAGAACAAAGGAGTCCTTAATGCGCGCAAAAACACGCGTCGCCTCACTGGCGGCAGGCGCCCTGTGTGTGGCACTCAGCGCCTCGGCCTGTGCAGGCGCCGGCGGCGGCAATTCCGCAGGCGACCCGAACAGCATCAATGTCCTGATGGTCAACAACCCCCAGATGGAGGACCTGCAGCGGCTCACAGCTGATAACTTCACCAAGGAAACGGGCATCAGGGTCAATTACACCGTCCTGCCGGAAAACGATGTCCGGGCCAAGATCAGCCAGGAGTTCTCGAGCCAGGCCGCCCAGTACGACATTGCCTCACTGTCCAACTACGAGATCCCGTTCTATTCCGCCAACGGCTGGCTGGCACCCCTGGACAGCGTGGCCAAAAATGCCGAGTTCAACCAGGCGGATATCCTGCCGGCCTACACAGCGTCGCTGACTGGCAAGGACGGCAAGCTCTACGGCGAACCGTTTTATGGGGAGTCCTCCTTCCTGATGTACCGGAAGGACATTCTCGACGCCGAGGGGCTGACCATGCCGGATAACCCGACCTGGGACGAGGTTGCCGCCGTGGCCGCCAAGGTCGACGGCTCCGCTCCCGGCATGAAGGGCATCTGCCTGCGCGGCCAGCCCGGCTGGGGCCAGGTTTTCGCGCCGCTGACCACGGTGGTGAACACTTTCGGCGGAACATGGTTCGACAAGGACTGGAACGCCAAGGTCAACGCTCCGGAATTCACCGCGGCCACAGAGTTCTATACCAAACTGGTCCGCGACCACGGTGAAGCGGGTGCCGCCCAGGCCGGGTTCACCGAATGCCTGAACAACATGAGCCAGAGCAAGGTTGCCATGTGGTACGACGCCACTTCAGCAGCCGGCGCCCTGGAAGCCGAAGCCTCCCCGGTGAAGGGCAAGATCGGCTACGCCCAGGCCCCGGTGAAGGCGACCACGTCCTCGGGCTGGCTGTGGACGTGGTCCTGGGCTGTGCAGGCGGCCTCAAAGAAGCAGGATGCCGCCGGGAAGTTCATCGCCTGGGCCAGCTCGCGGAAGTATGAGGAACTCGTCGCGTCCAAGCTCGGCTGGGCCAAAGTCCCGTCCGGTAAGCGCATTTCGACCTACGAGAACGCCGAGTTCCAGAAGGCCGCACCGTTCTTCCAAGCCGAACGCTCCGCCATAGAGAACGCCGATCCGAAAAACCCCGGTGTCCAGCCGCGGCCGGCTGATGGCATCCAGTTTGTTGGCATTCCCGAATTCGCTGCCCTGGGCACCAGGGTCTCCCAAGGTGTCAGCTCCGCCATCGCCGGCCAGGGATCTGTTGCCGACGCACTGGCCAAGGGCCAGGAAGCCGCCCAAAAAATCGGCGACAAGTACAAGAAGTAACAACCTAACCGCAGGAGGACATCATGACTAACGCAACGGCGCGCATCTCCCGCCCCGGGCACAGCGCTTTACAACCTTCCAGAAACACCAGATCGCGGGAACGGGCCCTGGCCTGGGTGCGGCGTGCACCGCTGCTCCCGGCCCTGATCTTCCTCATCATCGTCACCCAGCTCCCGTTCGTCGTGACCCTGATCATTTCGTTCCTGAACTGGAACAGCCTGAGCCCGGACAACACTGGATTTGCCGGCTTTGACAACTATGTTCAGGTCCTCACCGATCCCTACATGCAACAGGCGATCGTCACCACCATCGTCCAGACCGTCTCAGTGGTCCTGGCCAGCCTGGTCTTCGGCCTCGGCCTGGCCCTGCTGCTGGACAAGAAGTTCATCGGCCGCGGACTGGCGCGAACCCTGCTGATCGCACCGTTCCTCGTGGTGCCGGTGGCCGCGGCGCTGATCTGGAAGCATGCCATCCTCAATCCGGTCTACGGTCTGATCAACGGCACCCTGACCTGGGTCTGGTCGCTCTTCGGCAGCGACACCCCGCCCCAGACGGACCTGCTGTCCCAGGCGCCGTTGATGGCCATCATCATCTCGCTGGTCTGGCAGTGGACACCGTTCATGATGCTTATCCTGCTCGCCGGGCTGCAGTCCCGCCCGATGGACACGGTCGAAGCCGCCCAGATGGATGGTGCAAGTCCCTGGGATATTTTCCGCCACCTCACACTGCCGCACCTGCGGCAGTACCTGGAACTCGGCGGACTGCTCGGAGCCATCTACATCGTTCAGAACTTCGATGCAGTTTTCACCCTCACGTCCGGCGGCCTGGGCACGGCAAACCTGCCCTACGCCATCTACGAGACGTTCTACTTCGCCAACGAATATGGCCTGGCGTCCGCCGCCGGCGTTGTGGTGGTCATCGGCACGATCATCGTGGCGACCTTCGCACTCCGCACCGTATTCTCGCTCTTCAAGAAGGAGGCAGCACGATGAGCACCCTCACCCCAACCGAGCCCCGGGCATCTGTCCCTGGTCCCGTCACCCTCAACAACGGTTCACGCCGTCGGGGCAAGACGCGCATGGACCCCACCCGCAACAACACGGCCGCCGGGATCGCGGCCTGGCTGCTGGCCCTGCTGTTCGCGGTGCCCGTCCTGTGGATGGTCCTGACCTCGTTCCACTCGGAAACGGACGCCGCGACGAATCCGCCCTCCATCGCCGCCGACCTCACCCTGGATGCGTACCAGGAGTTCTTCGGAGCGAGCTCCGGCGTCAGCCCGTGGCCGTCGCTGATCAACTCCGCCACCGCCTCGATCTTCTCCACCGTGCTGGTTCTGCTGCTGGCCATCCCGGCGGCCTACGCGCTGTCCATCCGGCCGGTGAAGAAGTGGACCGACGTGATGTTCTTCTTCCTCTCCACCAAGATGATGCCGGTGGTCGCCGCGGTCCTGCCGCTCTACCTGTTCGCCAAGAACGCCGGCGCGCTGGACAACATCTGGTTCCTGGGCCTGATGTACACCTCGATGAACCTGCCCATCGCCGTGTGGATGATGCGCTCCTTCCTCGACGAGGTGCCCGTCGAAATGCTGGAGGCAGCCCAGATCGACGGCGCGGGCCTGCTGCTGACGCTCCGCAAGGTCGTCGCCCCCGTCGCGATGCCCGGTATCGCCGCCACCGCCCTGATCTGCTTTATCTTCAGCTGGAACGAACTCCTCCTGGCCCGCGTGCTCACCGGCGTCGTGGCTGGCACCGCGCCGGTGTTCCTCACCGGCTTCGTCTCCAGCCAGGGACTGTTCCTCGCCAAGGTCTGCGCGGCCGCCGTCGTGGTCTCCCTGCCGGTACTGTTCGCCGGCTTTGCCGCCCAGGACAAACTCGTCCAGGGCCTCTCCCTGGGTGCCGTGAAATAGCGCCGTCAAATAGTCGGCCACCGCCTTTTCGATCTGTATAGGAAAAAAGGAATACTTCGATGACAACATCAACCGCACAGTCCCGCACCGCCGGACATCCGGAAGTGCCCGCCACCATGCGCGCCGCCGTCCTCAAGCGCCAGGGCGACATGGCCATGGAAGCCCTGCCCGTCCCGCAGTTGGATGCCGATCAGGTCCTGGTGCAGGTCGCCGCCGTCGGCGTCTGCGGCAGCGACGTCCACTACTACGAGCACGGCCGGATCGGCGACTACATCGTGGACCACCCGCTGATCCTGGGTCACGAGCTCTCCGGACGGATCGCCGCCGTCGGAAGCGCCGTAGACCCGTCCCGCGTCGGCCAGCGGGTCGCCGTCGAACCCCAGCGGCCCTGCCGCACATGCAAGCAGTGCAAAGCCGGACGGTACAATCTGTGCCCCGACATCGAGTTCTACGCTACGCCGCCGATCAACGGTGCCTTCGCCGAATACGTGAGGATCCAGAGCGACTTCGCCTACGACATCCCGGACAGCGTCAGCGACGAGGCGGCAGCCCTCATTGAACCGCTCTCCGTCGGCCTCTGGGCCTGTGAACGCGCCCAGATCAAGCCCGGCAGCCGGGTCCTGATCGCCGGAGCCGGCCCCATCGGCATCATCGCCGCCCAAGCCGCCCGCGCCTACGGGGCGACCGAAATCTACATTACGGACGTCGCTGAAGACCGGCTGGCTTTCGCCCTGGAACACGGCGCCACCCATGCCCTGAACGCCAGGACGGACAGCGTCGAAGGGCTCGACGTCGATGCGTTCATTGACGCCTCCGGCGCACCGCAGGCCGTCCGTTCCGGGATCAAGGCCGTGGGACCGGCCGGTCGGGTCATCCTGGTGGGGCTGGGGGCCGACGACGTCGAACTACCCGTCTCCTACATCCAGAACCGCGAAATCTGGCTCTCCGGCGTCTTCCGCTACACCAACACCTGGCCACTGGGCATCCAGCTGATCGCGGACGGGAAGGTGGACCTGGACATCCTGGTCACCGGCAAGTTTGCCCTGGCCGACTCCGAAGAAGCACTCAAAGCGGGCAAGCAGGCCGGTCAGCTCAAATCCGTCGTCTACCCAGGCCGCTGATGCATGTCACCGACGCCACGCCCGAAACCTGCCCCACCGCGGGGGACGGCTTCCTGACGGTCATCGGCGAATCCCTCGTCGACATCATCAGCGACCCCCGCGGGCCTGCCGGCATCCAGGCCCACCCCGGCGGAAGCCCTCTCAACGTGGCAGTGGGGGCTGCCCGCCTCGACCTCCAGACGAACCTCGTGACCCACTATGGCGTTGACCCGCACGGACTTATGCTCGAAGAGCATCTGCAGGCGAACGGCGTCCAGGTGATCAACGGCGGAACCACACCCACATCAACGGCCCTCGCCACCCTGGGTTCCGACGGTGCCGCCGAATACACCTTCTCGATCACCTGGGCAATCGATGGGGCGTCCCTGCCAGCCCTCGCCGCCATCAAAGGTTCCACCCACGTCCACACGGGATCAATCGCCACGGTGCTCCCGCCGGGGGAGCAGGCCACCTTCGTCCTGGTCGAAGCCGCCCGGGAGCACGCGACGATCAGTTACGACCCCAACTGCCGGCCCGCAATCAGTCCCGACGCGGCCGCGGCACGCCGGCAGGCGGAAGCGTTCGTGGCGGCCAGCGACATCGTCAAAGCCAGCGACGAAGACTTGAGCTGGCTCTACCCGGACCGGACCCCGGAAGAGTCCCTGCAGGTCTGGCTGGAACTGGGACCGGCAGTGGCGGCACTGACGCGCGGAGCCGCCGGCCCGGTCATCCTCTCCGGCACGGGAAGGGTGGAGCTGTCAGCCGAAGCCATCACGGTGGCAGATACCGTAGGCGCCGGCGACTCCTTCATGGCAGGGCTTATCTCCGGACTCGCCCAACTTGAAGCGCTCGGGGCGGAGGGAAGACAACAACTGCAAAACCTGACCTTAAATCAGCTGCACGCCCTCGCCTCGTACGCCAACCGCGCAGCGGCGATCGCCTGTTCCCGGAAGGGGGCAAATTCGCCGCGGTGGGCGGAACTCGGACCGCTGTCCTGATTCCTTGATTTGACCGCCAACGCTTCTGCGCGCATTGGTTGTCCCACGGAGGTGATCCGGTCACGGCCCCTGCGTAACCGCCGGATCCTCGATCGCTACGGTGCCGGCGTCGCCGTCCACGCGGATCCGCTGGCCGCTGGTGATCCGCTGGGTGGCCACTCCGGTGCCGAGCACGGCGGGGATGCCGTACTCGCGGGCCACGATGGAGCTGTGGCTCAACGGGCCGCCGACGTCGGTGACTACGGCGGAGGCCATCGCGAACAGCGAGGTCCATGCGGGAGTCGTGATGCGGGCAACCAGGACGTCTCCGGGCATCATCAGGGCGAAATCCTGGGGCCCCCTCAGGACGCGGGCCGGGGCGGTGACCCGGCCGGCGCTGGCGCCGACGCCCTTGATGATGTCGCCGAGCTGGTCTTGGGAGCCTGCGGGCATCATTTTCCCGAAGGCCCGCTCCATCCAGCGGCTCTCCGGGAGCAGTTGCGGTGCGGCGGCCTTGGCTTGGCCTCGCCACAGCATCTTGCGCTCCTCGACGGCGTCGGCGCGGACGGGCCGGTCCGCTCCGGCAATTGCCACTGCGGCCGGCGTCCCGGGGGCGGCGAGGCCGAAGTCGACGGCGGTTTGCAGCTCCTGGCGGCGCAGCCAGAACACGTCGGCGGGCTCGGCGATGACGGCCGAGTCAACCAGCCGTTGTCCGAGTTCGAGCAGTATCCGCCGCAGCAGCGGCCAAGCCAGACCGACGTCGGCCAAAGCGTCCTCGCGGATCGGGGCGGCGCTCTGAGCCCACCGGAGCAACCGGAGGAACGCGGCCTTGCGCTTCGGTCCGAGCCGGGTGATCGTTTGGTTGGTTTGGTCCTCCCTGCGCTCGGCCGACAGCCGCTGGCGCTCGTGCGGGTCATTGCCCTGTCCCCGCAGGTAGAACTTCACCGTCTCCAGCAGGGTGGAGGGATCGTCGGCCGGTACCGGGCTGACGAAATCCAGGTTATAGACCGCATGGCCGAACCGGTCGAGGTGGACCTGGAAGCGGGAATGCCATTCCTGCCAGAGTGCCTGTTCGACACCGTCTGGCGCAATCCCGGTGCGCTGCGATTCGACCAGCGCGGCTGCTGGTTCGTTGAGGAGCGCCGGAGCCAGCCCCGGAACTTCCCGGGCCCAGGCTACGAGGTCGTACAGCGACTTCTCCGCCCGGATGGGTTCGCTGTCATAGCCGAGGAGGAACGTCTGGGCGGGGGGATCTCCGTCGCGCCGTACGAACTTGTCGTAATAGGCCCGGAAGGAAATTTCGCTTGTCGCGGCGATCGGGATGATTGACTGCACCGCCGTGTAATAGACGGTGCCGGCGTCCAGCAACGCCTGCACACCCTCGAGCAGTTCCTCCCCGGAGAGTTCCCCGACGGGCGTTACGGACCAGTCCTTGATCACCTGCTCGTAGCGCGGATGCGAAAATTCCCGCCAGCCGGCCACTCCCATGTGCGCCTTGCCGCGGACCAGCGCTCGTGCCGCGGTCAGCGACTTGCCCATCACCCGCCACATTCCCGAGGTGCGGTAGTAGTAGTAGGCGTAGCCATTGATGGTGGGCAGCCCCACGTCGTCATCGCGGATGACGTTCTTACCGACGGCCTCGGCCATCAGGGCTCTCAGCGAACGGGCCACCGAGCCGTCAATCAGGTCCGCAAACAGCGGCGAGAGCGGGTCGGGTAGCTGTTCCACGATGCTCGCCCGGAAGTACATCCCGTTTGGGTAAGGCACCGTCCAGACATCCGGGGTGTCGGCAGCCGGTTCAGGCAGTGCCGTGATCGGCCGGGATTGCAGGATGAAGAACTCGCCGCCCGCCCGTGCCCACTCGATGTCCTGCGGCGCGCCGAAGTGGTCAGTAATCCGTGTCCCATAGCCGGCCAGCGTGGCCGCTGCCTGGTTGTCCAGGACGGGCTGACGACGGCGCGCCGCCGGCACCGGCTGCTCCCGCGTGCCCTGGTCCGCATAGACAGTCATGACCTCCTTGTCCGCCGTGCGGCGCGACAGCACCCACCCCGTGTCTGCTTCGACGACGACGTCATCAGTGGTCACCGAACCGCTGACCACAGACTCGCCCAGACCCCACGCGGCACTGATCACGATCTGGTCGCGGCGCCCGTTAGCCGGATTGGCGGTGAACATGACCCCGGCTGCCTCGGCCTCGACCATCTGCTGGACCACCACCGCGAGGCGTACGGCGTCCGGTCCGATGCCTTCACGGGCCCGGTAGGCCATGGCGCGCGCCGTCCACAGGGACGCCCAGCAATCGGTCACTGCCGCCGCCAACGCCTCCGTCCCGCGGACATTAAGGTATGTTTCCTGTTGCCCGGCGAAACTGGCCGAGGCGAGGTCCTCGGCCGTGGCAGACGAGCGCACCGCCACGGCCGTATCCCCGTTGCCGAGACGCCCGTAGGCGGCGCCGAGTTCGTCTGCGATCACCGCTGGCATGGTGCCGCCGGTGAACAGGGCGCGGATCCGCTTCGAGGCGTCCTCGTAGTCCTGCGGCGCCGCCTGCGGAGACAGTGCGGCCAGCTCACGGATACCGGCCTCGAGGTGGTTGGCAGCCACAAAATCGGCATAGGCCGCAGTGTTCAGCACAAACCCCGGAGGGACGGGCAGCCCGGCCAGGATGAGTCCGCCCAGTCCGACGCCCTTGCCGCCGGCCATGGCGACATCGCCTTGTCCCACACCGCCGAAGTTGTTGACGTAGGTCATGACCGTGCGTCCTTTCTACCCGGAGCAGGAGTGCCTTGATTGAGCCTGATTCCCAACATACTGGCACTGCCCAAGGCAGGAGGCCATAGCTGCACTGGAGGGCTGTGCCGGGGCGGAGGGCCTGGAGGTGACGTGCCTTGCCCCTCCGGGCCGCCGGTCAGTTCACGTAGTTCTCGGGTGCTTCCGGTGACTGCTTCCACCGCGGGAGACGTGGACCTTCGTGCGCGCGAGTCGGTGTCGGCGGCGTTTGCTTACGACGGCGAAGCTGGCGTCGGCCAGCTTCAGGAGCTGTCCTCGCGGACCTCCGGAGTCTGTGCTCGACGATGGGTTGCGGGGCAGCGGGGCAGCGGGGCCGGTCATGGTCGTAGGGCCTCGTTTAGGGATGCCTTCCGGAGCGGCGTCGGTGGGACTGCGGCGGGTATGGGCGGAGCGCCCCGGGCGTTGTTGCCCGGGGTGCTACAGCACGGTCCGGAGCCGCTTAGCAGAAGTCGCAGACCACCCGTGCGGGAAAATCATGCATCAGAGCGCCCTCTATGCCCTGCTTCGGCGGCCGGCAAGGGCGCCATAGACCAGGAGCACAATAACAGACCCGAGGATGGCGAGGAGCCAGGTCCGCAGGTCGAAGAAGTCAGCGAGGCCTCCGCCGAAGATAAGCGAGCCGATCCAGCCACCGAGGATTGCGCCCACGACGCCAAGAACGAGTGTGATCACCCAGCCGCCTCCCTGCCGGCCGGGAAGGATCGCCTTGGCGATAGCTCCTGCGATAAGGCCGAGAATGAGGAATGCAAGAATTCCCATGTCTGTACTTCCTTTCGGTAGAGCGGTCGTGGAATGCGGCCGTAACGGCGATTTAATCAGTATGCGTAGTGTCGTGCAATACCCGGTGTCGCGGCCTGTTGTTGCAGCTCAACTTTCGCCGGCCTTGCATGCAATGGAGGCGGTCGCCGGCCGTCCGTCCGAGGGATGGCCAGCCGAGCGGGATCCAACCGCGGGTGGCTAGTTCATTGAAGGTTCGGGGCCAGATTTGGGCGCCGGAGGGGTCCTGGATCCTGCAGTTCCCGGTCGTGGTGCCTGAAAGAAATCCACGAACCGGGCGAGTTGTTCGGACAGGATCTCCCACCCGTCGAAGTCCGCAGGTACGGCCGCGCGCTCAGCCTGCGAGGCCGCTTGCAGGGCGTCATTTCCGGCGTCGGTTATCTGGACGTGAAATTGGCGCCGGTCAGCTGGGTTTCGAGTCCTCGTGACCAGCCCTCCCTCCTCCAGTCGGGCAAGAACGCGACCGAGCGTCTGGCTCTGGACATGAACCTTTGCGGCGAGCTGTTCCTGGTACATCGGGCGGGGTGCTACGGCTTCCAAGGCGATGACGGCGGCCCGCGTAAGTCCCAACGGCGCCAAGGCATCGTCGTGGAGCCGCTGGACCAGGCGGGCCGCTGCGGTCAGAAGCCGGTAAACGTCCCGGGCGTGGGGCTCAGGTGCGAGGAACACAAAGAGAGCCTTCCTGATTGGGGTGGCAACGCAGTCACGTTGTCAGGGACGGCGCCAAAGGGGCCGACGTCCACCTCCACAGTAAGCATGCCGTGCATCTATTTTGCAAGCATGCTTACTATTTTCCATGCACGGAGACCGCTCCGCGCGGAGACTCCGATAAATCTCCCGTCCGACTTTCGGCCCAGGGGTTGCGTTCCATATAGCAAGTGTGCTTACTATCTAGTTAGTAACCGTGCTTACTAATTTCATCCGGTACCGCCAGACACGATCCCAAGCGGACCATTCCTGAAAGAGAGCAACGATGACAGAGAACCCATGGGCCCAGGCAACACCCCCAGCTTCAACGGACCAGTACGCCGGCGTTGGCGTTGCGCCCCCGCAAGGTGCGGAGCACTCGCCGTCTAAGCAGGAGGCCGCCAAGGGCGAAGCGGCGGACGTAAAGCGGCACGCGGCAGATGCGGCCCAGAACGTCGCCGAGACGGCCAAGACGGAGGCAGCCACTGTCGCCGCCGAGGTGAAGACCAATGCCCGGGGCCTGCTGCACCAGGCCAAGTCTGATCTCACCGAGCAGGCAGGAACCCAGCAGCAGAAGGTCGCCGAAGGCCTGCGATCCGTTGCCGGCGAACTGCATTCCATGGCCGCTGCCTCCGATCAGCCCGGTGTGGCCACCGACATTGTCCGCCAAGCCGCCGAGCGTTCCTCCGCTGTTGCGTCCTGGCTCGATGGCCGGGACCCGGGTTCGCTCCTGACCGAGGTGAAGTCCTTTGCCCGCCAGCGCCCGGGAACCTTCCTCCTGATCGCAGCCGGAGCTGGCGTACTGGCCGGACGTCTGAGCCGCAGCCTGAGTGCCGGGGCCCCCGAAACGGCGGGCAGCGCCGCTACCGGAACGTCCGCCGCCGGCCGGATCCCCGACACCGGGGTAGCTGTTCCGCCGCCGCCGGTGCAGATGCCGGCTCCGCAAACCACGACCGCTGGCTTCGCGGACACCTATCCTCCGAATCCGCTGGACTCCGAGTTGGGCACCACCGATCCGCTCCGTGACGCCGCACCCGGCCGCCGGGCCTCTGAGCCCGTTGCCGGCGAGCCCCTGCGGTCGGCTGACCCGCTGCGCGATGACCCCTTTGACGGCGGCCGTCGATGAGCAGCAGCGAAATTCCCCCCACCGCCGCGCAGGCGAAGGCGGAAGCCTCTTCCCTGGGTGACCTTCTGGGTGAAGTCACCCGGGACATGTCCACGCTGATGCGGCAGGAAGTGGAGCTGGCCAAGGTCGAGCTCAAGGAGTCCGCGACCCGGGCCGGCAAAGGCACCGGCATGCTGGCCGGCGCCGGCGTCGCGGGCCACTTCGTGCTCCTGTTCCTGTCTCTGGCGCTCTGGTGGGCGCTGGGGAACCTGATGGGCCTGGGCTGGGCCGGCGTCGTTGTCGCAGTGATCTGGGCAATTGTCGCCGCCGTCCTGGCCTCCATGGGCCGGAAGGAACTGAACGCGGTCAAGGGCATGCCGAGGACGGCAGAGACCCTGCAGGAAATCCCGCCCACCCTTAAACCCAACTCTTAGATCCAGCGAGGAAACACGATGAGCGAAAACCCGGATGTCATCCGAGCAGATATTGAAGCAACCCGTGCCCGCCTGGGCACCAACGTGGACGCCGTCGCCGACAAGGTCACGCCGTCGCACATCGTCCAGCGGCAGACCGACAAGGTCAAAGAGAACGTCAAGGACGCCGTCTTCGGAGTGAAGGAGAAGGTCATGGGGGCAGCGGACCACACCGCCGGTAATGTGCACTCGGCCAAGGACAGCGCCGGGTCGCACCTCGGCGACGCCGGCGCGGCGATCGGCGACGCCCCCGCGCAGGTCAAGGCCAAGACCCAGGGGAACCCGCTGGCCGCCGGGCTGATCGCCTTCGGCGCCGGGCTGCTGGTGTCCTCCCTGATCCCGGCCAGCCAGAAGGAACGCGAGGCCGCCGATGCGCTCAAGACGGCAGCCGAGCCGCTCACCACGGAACTGACGGACGCCGCCAAGCACGTGGCCGAAGGGCTCAGGGAGCCCGCCCAGGAAGCGGTGGAGAACGTCAAGGCCACCGCCGCCGACGCCACCGACCACGTCAAGGCGGAAGGCCAGACCGCCGCGGCGGACGTCAAGGACCGGACCGCCGAAGCCAAGGACAACGTCCAGCAGGCCTGAGGCCGCATCTGAAGACGGCCGGCTGCCCCCGCTGACGCGCCGGGCGGCCGGCCGCTTCGCTTAACCCCACGAAGGATTTTCGATGGCCAAGAACCCTGCCCAGGCAGAAAATGACTCCATGACCGGCGCCGAAACGGACCGGAGCAGCACCGCCAAGGCCCGCACGGCACCCGCCCCGGACGACTCCCGCAAACCGGACAGCCCCGCCGACGTCACCAAGCCCTCCTGGAAGTACATCGCCAAGAAGACCCTGCGTGAATTCACCAAGGACCAGTGCCCGGATCTCGCCGCCGCCCTGACCTACTACTCGGTGCTCTCCATTTTCCCGGCGCTGCTGGCCCTCGTGTCCCTGCTCGGCATCTTCGGGCAGGCCGGGAAGACCACCGCCGCGCTCCTGGAGATCGTCCAGGGCTTCGCGCCCGGTGACACCGTGGACGCCATCCGCCAGCCCGTCGAGCAGCTCAGCAGCTCCTCCGCCGCCGGACTCACCCTGGTGCTCGGCATCCTCACCGCCCTCTGGTCCGCCTCCGGCTACGTCGGGGCGTTTGGCCGGGCCATGAACCGGGTCTACGAAATCGACGAGGGCCGGCCGTTCATCAAGCTCCGGGGCACCATGCTCCTGGTCACGATTGCCACCGTACTGATCGTCCTGGTGCTCTCGGCCATGCTCGTCCTGAGCGGGCCGGTGGCCGAGGCCGTCGGCAACGCGATCGGCCTGGGCGGCGCCGTCCTGACGGCCTGGAACATCCTCAAGTGGCCGGTGATCCTGCTGCTCGTGATCCTCGCGATCGCCATCCTCTACTACGCCACCCCGAACGTAAAGCAGCCCAAGTTCCGCTGGATGAGCCTGGGATCCGCGATCGCCCTGGTGATCTTCCTGCTGGCGTCCCTGGCCTTCGCCTTCTACGTGGCCAACTTCAACAGCTACGAGAAGACCTACGGTACGATCGGCGGCGTCATCATCTCGCTGCTCTGGCTCTGGATCCTGAACATGTCGCTGCTGTTCGGTGCCGAGTTCGACGCCGAAATGGAACGCGGCCGCCAGCTCCAGGCCGGCATCGAGGCCGAAGAGACCATCCAGCTGCCGCCACGGGACACGAAACAAAGCGACAAGCTCCAGGCCCGCGAAGAAGACGACATCCGCCGCGGGCGCGAACTCCGGGAACAACAGGGGAACCAGCACGACCAGCAGGAAGTCGGCAGCCCTCCCAGAGACACCGATGGGTCGGATCGCACCTAACTCGCGAAAAAGTCAGGCTTCACTTACGGCGGCGAGCCTGACGTTGTCCTTTTGTCCTTCCCAGGTGCCGGTCAGCGTGAGCCGGCCGACTGGTTGCTCATTAAGGTTCAGTCGCCGGATAACGAGTAAGTGGAGGTTGGCAGTCTCTATGACCGTGCCGGCGTCGGTAGTGCTCAGCGCGGCTGAAGAGACGTCAGGAACTGCATCGCCTTTCGGTCCCGTGCTTTGCACGAAGACCGTCTGGGCCATGAGTTCTAGATTTTCGCCTTTTTGGAGGTATTGCTCTGCCTGTGGCCGGCCCAGCACGATGCTCGCCGCCAATGCTGCCACGTAGACGGGATCCGCGCAGGCGTCGTACGCCCATCTCGGGCCGAGAATCGAGTGCTGCATTGTTCCGACTAGCCATGGTTCCGCGCCGGCCAGGGGCTGGGCCCTGTACGTGAGGGGAACTTGAACGACGGAGTTGCCCACGGAGACGATGATTGTTTCGATGCCGACCTCGCCGGCGGGATCGTCGAACCGGTAGGAGCCCACTTTGCGCAGTGCCTCGGTGCCGGACTCCGAGAACCACGGCTGGCGGGGCAGCCACTCTTCGAGAAGTTCAAGTTTCGTCGGCTGCAATTCTGCCTGGTGGATGATCGCCATGACTGCAAGCCTAACCGCGGACCCCGGGAGTTCATGCAGAATGAGCCCATGAAGCTATTTGAGTCCGAGTTGTCCTGTAACTGCCTGAACTAGCTCGTCCACCGGCCGGGAGCTGTCGAGTCGAAGTACGGGGCAGGGCAGCATGGCCAGCCACTGTTCATGCCGGCGGGGACTCCTGCCTAGGAAATCGGGGAGCAGTGCCTTAGCTCTCCCGGTCAATCTGGAGGTAGCTGAGTCCACTGACATCGAGCCAGAATTTGGTCGGAGTCTCTACGAGACGCAGCAGGACGCCCCCGCAGGAACTGCAGCGCACAACGATTCCTGGGGCGTCGGCATAGACCGCTGCTTCCCCGAAGACCCTGACAGCCCCACAGTTCTTGCACCGACCGATCGCTGCAATGATGTCAATGCGGAACAATTCCCAAAGCGGTCCTGCTGCCGCGTTCCCGTCAAGATGAGGTATTGGATTGCCTGCGGTTCCGGCGATGTCCTGGTCCTGGAGGCGCGGGTCCTCAGCACCAGGGGAAGCGGAGCCGCTGTTGCCAGTCACCGTAGTCCTCCTGTTCCGCCGAAGCGTTCGGTTTTGATCGAGGCGGTCGGATAGCCCGCCTGCACCATCCACTCGGTGACCGTTTCGACAAACATCGTCTGACCACAGATGAAAATGTCGGGGGCAACGTCCGCCGGCACGATGTTCGCCAACAGCGTTTCAGCGGTGAGTCGCTTCGGGGCGCTGGGCCAGCCCTCCGGAACTTTGCGCGTATAGAAATAGTCGACGGTCAGCTTCGGAGATTTCTGGCTCAAGGTGAGCAGCTCCTCCCGATAGAACCCTGCCTCGGGCGATTTGAGCGAGTACAGCAACCGGAAATGTGAAGAATTCTCGGATGCCTCGTGGGCGCGGATCATGGACATCAGCGGGACGATGCCGGATCCTCCGCCGATCAGCTGCACCGGGTTCGGGTCCGTCGGCCGCCAGACGAACCAGCCGCCGACGGGGCCCCGGATCTCCAACTGGTCTCCGACCATCAGGTCTCTGACCAGATAGGGGGAGACCTCCCCGTTGGCCAATTCGTCGACCGTGATTTCCAGGATTTCGTCCATGCCGGCTGTGGCCACGGAGTAGGACCGTACTGCGGTGTAGCCGTCGTCCGCCGTGAGCCGGATATCGATGTGCTGGCCGGGAAGGTTGCCGTTCAGACCGTCCACGCGCAGCCCGATGGTTCTGGACCATTCCGTTTCGGGAACGCCGCTGACCACCTCGGCGGCGCGCCACAGGGTGCTCATGTGTCCTGCCTCATGCGTAGCGCTCCTCTCGCCACGGGTCGCCGTAGATGTGGTACCCGTTGGTTTCCCAGAAGCCGGGAACATCGTGAGGCATCAGCTCGATGCCGTTGATCCACTTGGCACTCTTCCAAAAGTACAAGTGGGGTACGAGCAGGCGGGCAGGGCCGCCGTGGGCCCGTTCCAGTGGCTCACCGTCGAATTCCCAGGCCACCCATGCCTGGCCGTCCAGCAGGTCCTGCAACGGGACATTGGTCGTATAGCCGCCGTAGGAGTGAGCAGTGGTGAACTCGGACGTTGTTTCCACGTCCTCGAACAAGGTGTCCAGGGACACCCCGCGCCACGAGGTGCCCAGCTTGGACCAGCTGGTCACGCAATGAATATCGGTCCGGATATCAACCTGCGGTAGCGCCAAGAACTCATCCCAGGACCAGGCGCGGCGCTGCCCTGTCTCCGTTGTAATGAAGAATTCCCAGTCAGCGGTGGCGATATAGGGTGCAGGGCCCGCCGTCAGCACGGGAAAGCTTGCTGTCTCGTATTGGCCGGGTGGTAACGCTGGATTGTCGGTGCGCCGTTTTCCATGAAAACCAGACGAGAAGATTCCCATTTTGTACCTCCGATGCGGAGCTCCGCCGGTCGAATGCCATCGGTGCCCCAACGATATGGCACCGGCAGGACAGAGACCAGACATAGCTCCTTAGGCCTTCTTGCTTGTGGGGTCGTTCGGGTGCGGCTGCAGGGGGATGATTTCAACCGTCAT
This sequence comes from uncultured Actinomycetota bacterium, assembly GCA_963722145.1. Lineage (GTDB taxonomy): Bacteria > Actinomycetota > Actinomycetes > Actinomycetales > Micrococcaceae > Arthrobacter. The sequence continues at coordinate 22,457 of CAVRLW010000014.1, forward strand.
CCATACGTGCAAAGGCAGGCTTGCGAGGACGCCCATCAGCTCGCTCTCATTTTCCGCACTCCAAAGGCCAAGACTTCGCCACTCACCCGGTGCTGCCGGGGGCTTCCACAGCCGGAGAAGATGACCTTCGCTTGCTAGTTCTGCCGCCCTGATCGCTTCCCGCGCCCTGGTCTCATCGACGGTCGCGTCCGGTGTTCCGTCGGGAACAGTCGTGACGAGGTGGGTCAGGAACTCCATTTCGAGCCTCTTTCTTCAAATCTGATGGCTTTTGTGAGTCATCAGCCCGCAGTTTGTGGTCCCGCGCCTATGAGGTTGTGGCTGGCTGCGATCTCTCCGCGGAGGGCTTTGAGTGCGGCGATGTAGATCTCTGAAAATGTCGGGAACGGTTGGATGGTGTCGCTCAGGACGTCGAGGGGGATGTGGGCCCGGATGGCCAGTGTCGCCTGCTGCAGCCACTCGCCTGCTTCCGGGCCGAGCGCGTATGCGCCGGTGAGCCGGTCGCCGTCGCTGACGAGCGTGAGGAAGCCGTTGCTCTCGGCGTAGGCGCGCGTGTACGTGGAGGTCTTCGGCAGTTCCGAGACCGGGACCGTGGCGCTGAAGCGGCCGTCGGCGGCGCCCACCGCCGCGGCCTGCGGGTCGGTGTAGGCGACGCGGGGGACGGCCTCGTAATTGGCCCTTCGCTGCTCCCCGAGGATGTTCGCGGCGACGACATCGCCCTGATACTTCCCCACGTGGGTGAGCGGCCAGATCCCGGTGACGTCGCCGATCGCCCACAGGCCATCCGCCACGCGCAGGCGGGCATCGACAGGTACTCCGTGGGAATCCGGCTCGACGCCGACGGTCTCCAGTCCGACCCCGCGGACCCTGGGGCGCCGCCCCGTGGCGACGAGCAGCCGGTCACCGCGCAGCTCGCGCCCGTCGTCGAAGTCCACCACGAAGTCCTCACCCTCGCGCCGCGCTGCGGTCGCGGTGGCGGACAGGACGAGCTCGATTCCCTCGCGGCGCAAGACCTCGCCGAGGGCCTCGCCCAGCGGTGCCGGCTCCCGGCCGAGGACATGCGCGGACATGTCGGCGAGCGCCACCTCGCCGCCGAGCCGGCGTACGGCCTGGGCCATTTCGACGCCGACCGGTCCGCCGCCGAGGATAAGCAGGCGGCGGGGGACGGCTTTCATGGAGGTCGCCTCGCGGCTCGTCCAGACACCATCCAGCCCGCTCAGGCCCGGGACCGGGGGCACGACCGGTTCGGCCCCGTTGGCGAGGACCACATGACGGGCGGTGTGGCGCACGCCGTCGACTTCGACGGCGCCCGGACCGGCGAGCCGCCCGGTGCCGCGCAGCAGGTCGATGCCGTTATCGGCCAGCCAGCGTTCCTGTCCGGCATCGGAATAGTCCGAGACCATGAAGTCGCGCCACGCCAGCGCCGACTCGACGTCGACTTCGGCAGTGGCAGCGGCCTCGCGTGCCGCATGGACCGCCTCGCCGGGCCGCAGCAGCGTCTTGGACGGGATGCACGCCCAGTACGAGCACTCGCCGCCGACCAGTTCACGTTCCACGACGGCCACCCGCAGGCCGCCCTCGGCGAGCGCGCCCGCGCAGTGTTCGCCAGGTGAGCCGGCGCCGATCACGATTACGTCGTAGTCGCTGTTCATGTCGGCAATTCCTCTCCTGCATGCTCGCGCACCATGTAGGGCGCGTACCGGTCAGGCCAATTCGGGTCCAACTGGCCCGTGAGTTCCTCGTGCTTGCTGAGTGCCTTCGCGGCGCGCCCGAGGGCTTCCGCAGGGTCGCCCACGGACTCGTAAGTCGGTGCCATCAGGTTCTCCTTTCAGGGTTGATTGCTTCAACGGCCCGGAAGCCGGGTTTTGATCTCCTGGAGGACCCAGCCGTTGCCGTCCAGGTCGCTGAAGGAGGCGAACGAGCCGTAGTCCCTGTCTCCGGGCGCCGGGCCGTTCAGGCGTCCCTCGGTCCCGGCGTGATGGAAGACGCCCGTGGCATCGTGGAAAGTCTCGCTGACCTCGACCCCGCGTGAAATGAGGTCGGCTCGGGCAGCGTCGGTGTCGTACACCGCGAGGTGCAGGCCCTGGGCCGAGCCCAGCGGCGCCGAGGTGACGCCCTCGCCAAAGATGATCGAGCAGCCGGAATCTGGACACGTCAGCTGCATCAGCCGGTAGCCGTCCTCGACGGCGACTTCGGCGTCGAGCCGCCAGGCCAGCGACTCGTAGAAACGCTTGGCCCGGTCGACGTCCGAGGCCGGCACGACGACGACCTCGAGCCTGAACTCCCCGGGCTTCACCGGCGGGCTGGCGATAGCGCTAGTGCTGTTTGTATCGACACTATTCATCTCGGCCTCCCCTAAGTCGGGCGCGCCAGAACAGGGCGACACCAGAGTCATGGACCCCGAAACGCGGACAAAACACCAGTCAAATTGCCGACGCTGCGGGCCGCGCTGCGGGTTCGCCGCAAGCTCTTCCTGGTCGCCACCGGGCCGGTCTGCGGAACGGGGACGCTGCCCTCGGAACCCCACATTTGTCCGCCCGGGGGCGAAAGTCAAGGACAAATTCCTTCCAATTCTGGGCCCCTTGCTGGCCTCCCGGCGTTGCACCTGGCGGCATCTTCCCCGATTACGAGTTGCCTGACCACGAGAACGTTCCCCTCTGATCCTGGCCGCACGGTGCAGAAGGATCTGGACATCCAGGAGTACACGGACCGCAACACGATCCGATGATCCCGCACACCCTCGTTCTGAAGCCCGGCCTGGTCAGCGGGCACGGCCGGACTGAAATCGTCGAGTCGGTATGCGATGGAAGGACTTGCGATGGACGCGGCTGAACTTCACGGCACTAACAACGTGTGGCCGCAACTCCGGGTCAAGGGAAGTTTTGCCTTCGCCGGGATGGTCTCCGCGAGTAGCGTGGAGGGTGAGTCGAGGGGCACTCGGATCCGAGAGGAAGCCACATGAACGCCATACCTGGAATCGAAGTGTCAGTTCCACCCAGCGGGACCGGATGCGTGGAATGCCTGGCTAACGGAGGGTGGTGGCTGCATCTTCGCCGGTGCGCCCAGTGCGGTCATGTCGGGTGTTGCGATACGTCGCCGGCCCAACACGCTACGGCGCATGCGCGGTCCACCGGCCACCCGGTCATCCGCAGCTTCGAACCCGGCGAAAACTGGTTTTTCGATTATCCCAGCTCCTCCTTCATCGACGGACCGGACCTTGAACCGCCGGCCCATCATCCCCTTGATCAGACCGTTCCTGGCCCCGCCTCGCGCGTCCCCAAGGATTGGCAACGCCACCTGCGCTGATGGCGGGACCAGACAGAACCGGACTCCGCCGGTGTCAGGCTGGCCCCGCCCGGGCATCCCCGGGTATCCCCAGGAGGGCTCAGCCGGGGGTGAGGAGTCTGGCCGTGGTTATGGTGAGCCATTCCTTCAGGGGAATGCTCTGGTGGTGGTCCCAGCGGGGGTAGGTGACCCAGACCTTGCCGTTGCGGTCAAAGTCGATGTTCATCAGGTTGTCCAGGGCGGTCCTGGGCCACCGGGCGATGGCGTGGTTGCCGGCGAATTCGACTAGGCGCTGTGGGGACGTCATCCAGGCCGGTTCCTTGCCCGGCTTGCGGGCTGGCAGCGAGATCACACGGCCCGACGCCGGGACCAGGCCTTTGGGGTTGACCAGTTTTTTCGTGGCGCTGCCGCCCTCGAAGGTGCTCAGAACGGTGTCGACGCCCAGGAATTCGTCACCGCCGAAGGTTGTGGACTGGCGGTAGAAGCAGATGCGGCCGTCGACAGTCAGGAAGGCAGCGCCGTTGTCCTCGCTTTCCAGGGGCCAGTCGAGGGACTGGGCCATGAAATGCCAGGTTGTCCAGTCGGTCCCTGTGGTGACGGCGGCGAGGCTGGGCGGCACCGAGCGCTTGAGCAGTCGCTTGCTGGGTGCTTCCGTTGGGGCTTCCGTCCCGAGGTCACCAGGTTGCCCGGTTCGATCGTGAGGCGCAGGCTCCTGCCTCATCTTATGTCGCTGGCGGCAGCCGGAAGCTGAAGGACATCCGATGTTCATCGAACGATCGTCAGCGGCGCCACGGGCTGCGTTGCGCCCGGCCGGCCGCCGTCGTCAGGGTGCTGCCTTGCGTGAGATTGTCCCGGAATGGGTCCGGCCACCGCGGATGCGGGTGTTAACTGGGAGGGTGAGTTCCCTACCGTCGGCGCGTACGCAGCGGCTCGTGCTGTGGATCGCTATTCTCGCTTCTTTCGTGGCGTTCCTCGACGGCAGCGTCATCAACGTAGCCCTACCAGCCATTTCCCGTGAGTTGGGCGGCGGACTTACGACCCAGCAATGGGTTGTTGACGCCTACCTGATCACCCTGGGTTCGCTGATCCTGGTCGCCGGTTCGCTCTCTGATTTGCTGGGACGCGTTGTGGTTCTCCGGGCGGGCCTGATCGGGTTCGGCGCGACGTCAGTCATGTGTGCGCTGGCACCCACAGCGGAGGTGCTGGTCTTGGCGAGGGCGCTCCAAGGCGTCGCGGGCGCCCTGCTGGTGCCCAGTTCCCTGGCCCTGATCACGTCAAACTTCGATGAGGCTCCACGGGCGAAGGCGATCGGCCAGTGGACTGCTGGTACAACCGTGGCTTTCATCGCGGGCCCCCTACTCGGCGGAGTGCTCGTCGATTCGGTGGGCTGGCGTTGGGTCTTCGGAATCAACGTCCTGCCCATTGCTGTGACGTTGTACCTGTTAGGCGTGCTGCGGGCCAAGGATGTTCGCGAGGAGGGGGTGAGCATCGACTACCTGGGCGCTGTGCTCTGTGTGCTCGGGTTGGCGGGGCCCGTCTACGCGCTGATCGAACAAGGCAACTATGGCTGGGGGAGCCCGCTCATTCTGATGCCCTTCGTCCTCGGCATCCTGTGCCTCGCCGGGTTCATTTGGCGCGAAAAGACCGCGCGGCAGCCGCTCCTGCCGCTCAGCCTCTTCTCTGTCCGAAACTTTGCCGTCGGCAATGTGGCTACGGCCTTCATCTACGCCGCATTGTCGATCGGGGGATTCATCATCGTGCTCTTCCTGCAGCAGGTTGCCGGGTTTCCGGCGACGTTGGCCGCTCTGGCTTTGCTTCCCGTTAGCATCGTCAACATCCTCCTTGCGTCGTGGTTTGGCTCACTGGCCGGGCGGTTCGGGCCGAGGTGGTTCATGGCATTCGGACCTGTCCTGGCCGGAAGTGGCTACCTCCTGATGCTCGCGTCCGAAATCCCGGTCAACTATTGGACCCAGTTGATGCCCGGGATCCTCCTGTTCGCAGTTGGGCTCTCGGCGACCGTCGCACCCCTCACCGCCGCTATTCTCGGTTCGGTTTCGGAACAGCAGGCCGGCATTGGCTCGGCGGTGAATAACGCCGTCAGCAGGGTTGCCGGTCTGATCGGCATCGCGCTGGTGGGCCTCGTCGTGGGCGGCAAACTTGAGCTCGACGGATTTCACCGGATGCTGACCGTGACGGCGGTGCTGCTCATCCTCGGCGGCCTTGTTTCCGCTGTCGGTATCCAGAACCCTCGCAAGCGGCCGGCAGGCCGGACAAGGCAGAAGGAGCCATCGCAAAGCACGCGCAGCTACCGGATTTTCCGACCGGGCCGGTAGCGGGGATGGCGCGCTGGAATCTGGAGTCGGGCTCTCCGCAACCTTGCCCGGGCATGAGGCTCCTGCGACGATGGCAAGGTGAACATGCCTATCGGCTACTGGGTCAGGCGCCTGGATGCGTCGCTGCAGGCACAGCTTGATTCCACGCTGGCCGGTGTCCATCTGTCCAGAAGGCAGTGGCAGGTCCTCAATACGTTGAGCTCTGCCCCCGTCTCGCCGGCGGAAATGCGGGATATTCTGCAGCCCTTCAACGCCGCAGACGTCGGCCGAGGACAGGAGCGGGATCTGGCCGCGCTGGTTCGACGGGGGCTGGTGCTCCTTCTTGATGGTCGCCTCGTCCTGACCGACGCCGGCTCCGCACTTCATTCGGAGGCAACCGGGCTGGTGGAAGCTGCCCGCCGTGAGCTCACGGCAGGCATCGGAGCGGATGAGTATGCCATGGCTGTCAGCGTCCTCGAGCGCATGAGCAACAACGCGGACCGGCTCGCCTCGCGATAGGTGAGGTTGGGCCGGGCGCGCTGTGCACCCCAGCCCGGACGCCCAAGACCGGGGACAGCATCTGACCCATCCGTGCCCGGTGCTGGTTCGAATCGCTTCAGACCGTGCCGGATAAATCGCCCTATGGCGGACTATCCCGGCGACTCCCCGGCAGAAGGTAGACAGACATGACAGCTTCGGACTACGCCCACTTCGTCAAGACGTGCATCGCCGCGGAACCGGATCCGCTCGACGGCCTGGCGGAGGATGAAATGTACGGGGTATACATCAGCTGGTGTCTGCTCCAGGACGCGCAGCCCCGGTCCTCCAGGGCGTTCTGGACAGCCATGAAAGAGCTCGGCCTCGGCGAGCGGCGCCGTGTCGCAAGGCGCTTCATTCGCCCCGGACTGCGGACCACGGGACCCGCCGCCGTGGACTACATCTTGGCGCGTCGCCCAGCCCTCACCTGAGAAAAAGCCCTCTGACTGGGGCGGATGCGGGGGAGTGCTTCCGGGCCATCATCGAGGGTCACGTAGACCCGTCGGTGGCGACTCGGGTGCCACGCGCGGCCACCGCTTGAATCTCGACCTTAGCGCCGAAAGGAAGAGCGCCGGCCTGGAAGGTGAACCGGGCTGGCGCAGTGGACAGGTCCGGGAACTGCCGCCGCCACCACGCATTCAGACTGCTGTAGTCGGCGATGTCAGCGACTACGCACTGCACGTACACCATCTCCTCGGCCGCGAAGCCGGCAGCGTGCGCGATCATCGTGACGTTGTGCCAGGCCAGCGCCGCCTCCTCCTCGAAAGTTCCCTCGTGGTATTTTCCGTCAGGGTCCAGTGCGGGCATACCGCTGACGAAGCAGACACCATTTGCTTCGCTGGCCAGGCTGAATGGCAAGCCTCCGGGTAGTCCCGGCCCGGAAATGGTGCGTTTGATCGTCACGGGATGTCCTCCTGACGATGAAGAAGGCCTGCCTGTTGACCCACTGACGGTGCATCCGCTTTTGCCGTTGCCTGCGGAGCTTCGGTGACGGCCGCCGGTGCGGCGCCGAAGCTGCCGAGTAGCGTGAGGGAATCGGCCGACGGCGAGCCTGGCTTCGCGGAATACACGCGAAGCACCTGGTCCGGGTCCTCACGCAGGGCCAGATCTTCAAAGTTCAGTTCCAGGTCCCCGACGACTGGATGGCTGAGCCTGACACTGCCCGCGGATGCCGTCGCGACCCTGTGCCCGGCCCACCATTGGCGAAATTGCTCGCTGCTCACCGCGAGTTCGCCCACGAGCTGATTGGCCCGGGCGTCGTTGGGATGCCGGCCGATATCCGTGCGCAGGGCACCGACAGCTTCGGACGCGACGGCTGGCCAGTCACGGAAGAGCCCTCGTGCACGCGGATCGAGGATGGTCCATCGGGTCAGGTTCCGTTCCGCCACCGGCATGGCCGGGAAGTCGGCCAGCAAGAGGAATGCGAGGCGGTTTCCGGCCAGCACGTCGGTGCGGCGGCCCAGAACCAGGGCGGGGACGTTGCCGACCGCATCCAGGAGTTGGCGCAGCGCGGGCCGAACGCCCTGCGCCCGGGCCGGTGGACGTTGGGAATTCGCGCAGTTCTCCAGGAGATCCATCATGTGGGCCTGTTCGCCGGGGTCCAGGCGCAGGGCGCGTGCCACTGAATCCAGGACCGCGCGGGAGGGGTGGATATTGCGGCCCTGTTCCAGGCGGGTGTAGTAGTCGGTGCTCACATCTGCCAACCGCGCGATCTCCTCCCGCCGCAGCCCGGGGACCCTCCGGCCACCCGATGCGGACGCTATCCCGGCGTTCTCCGGCGTCAGCCGTGACCGCATGGCCTTCAGGAATTTTCCAAACTCTGCGCTCTGACCCATGTCTTCCATTCTGCCGGGCCGGGTGCCTGCTTTTCCATGGCGAAGGTAGGACTGACATTCCTAGGAAATGCAGGGAGCGGCTAACCTGCTGACATTCCATCCCCACGTCCGTAGCGTCGAATGCATGGCCGAACGAAAGCCGACACAGATCGAAGTACCGGACCCCGCAACAGAAGAAGGAAGCAGGCCCATGGCTGTGAAGCCCCGGTTCGAAGCACAACGGATGACAGGAACAGGAGTATGGACAATTCGCTGCTGATGGCTTTCCTGGTCATCAACTCAATGAAGCACGAGGGCCGCAGTGCATTGCCGAATGCGCCAGTCGTCGCGGCACGGCGCGCAGGTTCCGCACCCAGGAGGCGCGTTCGTCTGCAGGCCTGGCTGGCGGGCGTTTTGCACCACGCCGCCCTGGCAATAGAGCCAGACCCGCCCTTGGTCGCTGAGCCCCGACGGCGGGGCCCCGGCGCCGTCGAAACCACCTCGGCGTAGGCCAGGGACTCCGGCTCATTCCGGTCCGCCGGTTCATATCACGCCAAACAGGATACCCACCCACAAGAAAGACTTGATGATGTCCAATATTCGTGAAACCTACATCCCCACCGTGACCCTCAACAATGGCGTCCAGATCCCCCAACTCGGCTTCGGCGTTTTCCAGGTACCGCCGGAAGACACCCAGCGCATTGTCGAGGACGCCCTGGAAGCCGGCTACCGCCACATCGACACCGCCGCCGCATACCGCAACGAGGCCGCCGTCGGCGCCGCCATTGCCGCATCAGGGATCCCGCGCCAGGAGATCTTCATCACCACCAAGTTGCGCAACGGCGAACAGGGCATGGCCCAAGAGGCGTTCCAAAACAGCCGCAAGGCACTCGGCGTCGACTACGTTGACCTGTACCTGATCCACTGGCCCGTGCCGTCCCAGGGACTCTTCACGGAGGCCTGGAAGGCCATGGAAAAGCTCCATGCCGGCAGCGAGATCCGCGCCATCGGAGTGTCGAACTTCCTCGCTGGCCACCTGGACACGCTTCTCCAGGGATCGGATGTTGTCCCGGCGGTCAACCAGATCGAAATCCACCCCACCTTCCAGCAGCGGAGCCTGGCGGCCAAGAGCCGGTCGTTGGGCATCGCCGTGGAAGCGTACAGTCCCTTGGGCCAGGGCGCGGACCTCGGCGCAGCCGCCGTGAAGTCGCTGGCAGTCCGGTACGGTGCCACACCCGCCCAGATTGTGCTTGCCTGGCATCTCGCCCAGGGCACGATAGTCATCCCGAAGTCCGCCGACAGCGCGCGCATGCGGGAAAACTTGGGCGCCGCGGCGCTCCGGCTCACACCGGCCGAAGTCGCGGAGATAGCGGCCCTGGAGTCTGGCGCCCGCGCCGGCGCTGATCCCGCCGTCGCCGCGCACAGCCAGCTGTAGCCGGTCCGCGGTAAAGCTGGAGACGGTTCCGTTCGGCCACGGCCGGGACCGTCTCCGGCCTTCGGCTGCACCACGCAAGGGAAGTAGGAAGAGACTTTTCCAGATGTGGACCGGTCATCCCCAGGCCGTACGGTTGGTAATCCCTCGGCTACTGGTCACGGAAGCCGCTCGTCGTCGGTGCGGAGCGACCATTCGGCCTGGTAATCGGGATGGTCCTTGTAGCCGGCGGCGAGGATGATCAGCATGGAGCGGCGGGCGAGGGCAACCGTCCCGTCAGCGTCTGCAGGGTCAGTGATGCCTTCCGCCTCGGCAACCACCTCCCAATCAGCCAGGATCCGCCGCTTCTGCTTGCATTCCGCCAGCAGCGCGTCGGTAAGGGATGAGGGAACCGCCGTGTCGTCGCTCGCCGCCGTGTCGACGTTGTGGTCGCCGATGGAGTTTCGGCCCTGGAGGCCGGCCTCTTGTTCGGCGATACGGGCCTCAAGGAATTCGACAAGATTCATCCTGACAGTCTTTCACCTGCCTCCGCAGGCGATGAGATCAGCGGGTTGTCCCCGTCCGCTGCATCGCCTTGTTTGCGGCATCTGGCGCGGCAGCGGATGTCCCGCCGGGAAAGATCGCCCCTTCGAGGTGGAAGCTGAGCAGTTCCGCACGGAATTTTACTGCGGCGACATAACCGTTCAGCGCCGGCTCGGCGCCGGGCAGCGTTTTCCGGACCAGGCCCCGGAGCGGGCCGCTGGCTGCGTCCCGCACAGTCAGGTGTGTGATCCCCGTGTGGTCAGTGACGGTGAAAGTGCGGACTACCTTGAGCAGTCCCAGCGGCAGGCGGCCACTCCAGGTCATCTGGCGTCCCGGGACCTGATGGACCCGCAGGCGGAACATCCTCTTGCCGCCGTCCCGTGTCCGGACCCGAATCCTGCCGCCGGCGCTGATCGCACCGCTGACCTCGGTGATCCCGGAGTCCCATACCGGGTAGTTGCCGGCGTCGGTGAGGATGTCCCACACCGTGGCGGCGTCGGCAAAAATAAGGGCTTCCGCCTCGGACGATTCCATGCGTTCAAGGTTAACCGGCGGTCTCGAGGGCATAACCCGAAGGTGCCTTTGTGTCATGTGATCTGCCTGACAAGTCCGGAGACACGGTTTTCCGTACAGCCGGTCAGCCCGCCCAGTCTGGAGTGGCCGGCTGTTTCGCGGGGCACTGGTCCGGCAGGGTGCTTAGTGATCACCGAAGCCGCCAGGCGTCGCCGCGAAGAGTCAGCGAACTCAGCCAGCTCGGCAAGCCGGTGGGCGCGGGCGGACTCGGCTTCGGTAAACGGCGCCTGCGGTCGGGAAAATGCCAGAGGGCCAAGTAGCGGTGAGGGTATTTTCAGGACTGTTGCAGCACGGGCGGCCGGGTTTGCGCCGCTGTAATCGGGGACGAGTTCCGCGCCGAGCAGTTCAGCGACCGCGAGTTGAAGTTCGTCCGGATTCTCCGCCACCCTGACGGCAAGACTCAGGGCTTTCGTCTGCCCATCAGCCAGAGCCAGGGCCGTTGTCGGCCAGGCCCTCACTTCCCGACCCCCGCTGGCACCGACGGCGGCCATCAACTCGGTCTGGGTCGTGCACTCCGGTGCGGCAACGATTAGCTCCGTCAGGACTCCGCCGCTGGCAGGATGGCGCTGAAGACCGAGAATGTCCGCTTTCAGGCCGGCGGCACCGCGGGCCAGTTTCCCCTGTGCACCCGCCCCGTCGTCGATAACGGTGCGGACCCGCCACAGGGCCGCCGTCGTATGCAGACGACGTCGGCGGCTCAGTGCCGGGGCATGCAGCCAGTCCCGCAGCGCCCGCCGAATGGAAGGCTCGGCTACCCAGATCACCAGAGCTGTGGCGGTTAAAGTCAGCACCAGGACTTTCTGGACATAGGGCAGGTCCGTGTTTACCACCGCCGCGTGGACCAGCAGCTCAATGGGCAACATGACGGCCACATTGGCCAGTGTCAGACGGAATTTCTGCGGATGGGGCAGTTGCCCGCACACTTCACAAGCCAACACGGAGGCTGAGGTGACCCGGTCACGTCGTTTCATGCCTCCATGGTTGCGGATGGACCTTGCGGGGAAGTGGCGGCAGTACCAACAGCGAATCAACTATGGACCGCGCCGACACCGACTCGTGGTCCTTGGCCCTGCTTTCGTCGGTCACACTTAGCACGTGCGTACTTTTGGTGTTGAAGAAGAATTCCTGATCGTGGATCCCGACAGCGGGTACCCCCTGCCCCTGGCCGGAGAGGTGCTTCGCCTGCACGATCCCGCCCGCAAGTCGGCGGACCGCCTGGCCCCCGTCCACATGCTGGCCGCCGAGCTTCATCAGGAACAGCTCGAAGCCATCACGCACCCGCACGCCAGCCTGAGCGGTCTCGCGGCCGAGATACGGGCGGGCCGGTCCTATGCCGACTCGCTGGCCCGGATGGCGGGCGCGAGGATCGTGGCCCTGGCCACGTCTCCGTTGCCGGCCTCGCCGCACGCCACCCGCAACGACCGCTATGACGCGTTGATGGAAAAGTACGCACTGACGGCCCGGGAGCAGCTGACCTGCGGATACCATGTCCATGTTTCCGTGGGCTCCGATGAGGAAGGGGTCGCGGTCCTGGACCGGATCAGATCCTGGCTGCCGCCGCTCATAGCGTTGAGCTCAAATTCCCCGTTCTGGAACGGCGCAGACAGCGGCTACGCCAGTTTCCGAACCCAGGCGTGGAACCGGTGGTCCACTGCCGGGCCCACCGAGGTCTTCGGCTCGGCACAGGCCTACCACTCGCTGGCGGAAGGCCTGGCGGGCACCGGGGTCGTCACCAGCCCGGATTTTGATGCGCGCCTGTCCGTCCGCCACCCCACCGTCGAGGTCCGGGTGGCCGATGTCTGCCTTGATGCCCGCGACGCCGCACTGATTGCCGCGTTGGTACGCGCCCTGGTGGAGACCGCCGCCCGGGAATGGGAGGCCGGACAGCCGCCGGACATGGTTCCCGCCGCAATCCTTCGTCAGGGAGCCTGGCGCGCCAGCCGCTGGGGCACGTGCGGGGAACTCCTCCACCCGGTAACGCACCGGCCAGACTCCGCAAGAAATGTCGTCGACGCACTCCACGGCCATGTCCGGGAGGCCCTGGACGACACCGGCGATGCCGCCTATGTGGCGCAGTCACTGCGGAGAATCCTTGTTCAGGGCACGGGGGCTGGCAAGCAGCGGCAGGCATTCGACCGCAACGGCAGACTCGCCGACGTCGTCGCCCACGCCACCGGTCTCACCCATCGAGAACCAGCCGATCACTTCACCCTCGGTGAACCGTTCCTCGAAAGGGAAGGGGAAACGGCTAACCCAAGCACGGATTTGGCCGCCCTCTCCGTCTAACCTCAGGCGCCATCCGGTGTGTCCTCAGCCGAACGTGCAGTGGACGATGACTTTCCCCAGGCAGCGAGTCCTCGACAAGCCGCTCGAACAGGCCGCCACGTCATCAGGCAGGGAATTTTCGCGCATGCCCGCCAGTTACCTTCATAGGTATTTGCAATCGCAAGTACCTGGAGGAGCGGTGAGGAGGTCCGTCTTATGAGTGAAGTCCAGCTCGGCCCCGACGGCGCCCCTAGGCCGCGGCGCTGGAAGTGAACGGGACCACCGACTGCCCTCCCGGACAGCGCAGACCAGATTTCATGAAAGGAGTCGACCATGCGACTCAACCACATCCCTCTCCGCCTGACCACAGGCGCATTCATCCTGAACACCGGCTGGGGTAAACGCAAACTGGACAAGGACAGCGCGGCCGGGCTTCAGGCCATGGCAGCCAGGGTCATTCCGCCGGTCAGCAGAATCGACGCCGAGAAGTTCGGCAAAATGCTCAGCTACGCGGAAATGACGCTGGGTGCGGCCCTGCTGACCCCGTTCCTGCCCAGCCGCCTGGCCGGGATCGGTCTCGGGCTCTTCTCCGGGTCCCTGTTCGCCATGTACCTGACGACGCCCGGAATGACGCTGGAGGACGGCATCAGGCCCAGCCCTCAGGGAACCGGGCTGGCAAAGGACATCTGGATGCTCGGCATCGCAGCGGCCCTTGTCCTGGACGGCAAGCCCGGGCCTGGCAATGCAACCCGGCAAACCCAGGCCATCCTGGGCCGAAAGCCGCACGCCAATGACTGAACACCCGGTGGACCACGGGGCACGCAACCCGGCCATCACGCTCGGGCTCGATACCTTTGGTGACGTCCACACCGACAGCTCCGGGGCGCGGCTTTCGGACGCCCAGACCATCCGGAACCTCGTCGACGAGGGCGTGCTCGCCGAGGCGACCGGTGTGGACTACTTCGGGATCGGCGAGCACCACACCGAAAGCTTTCCGCTCTCAGCAGGCGACGTCGTTCTCGCCGCGATCGCGGCGCGCACCTCACGCATCCGCCTTGGATCCGCGGTCACGGTCATCAGTTCCGATGACCCCGTCCGGGTATTCCAGCGCTATTCAACCCTGGACTCACTGTCCAACGGCCGCGCCGAAGTCATCCTCGGACGAGGATCAAGCACCGAGTCCTTCCCGCTGTTCGGGTACGACCTCCGAAACTACGACGAACTCTTCGAAGAGAAGGTCAACCTCTTCGCCGAGCTCCTCAAGGAAAAGCCCATTACTTGGAGCGGCAATACCCGGGCCGCCCTGCACGGACTGACCATTTATCCCCGGACGGGATCCGGACACCTCTCGACCTGGATCGGCGTCGGCGGCAGCCCGGAGTCCGTGGTCCGCGCCGCACGGTACGGCTTCGCCCTCATGATTGCCATCATCGGCGGCGAAACAGCACGCTTTGCACCTTTCGCGGGACTGTTCCACCAGGCCCTGGCCGAGTTCGGCCAGCCCGAGCGCCCCGTCGGCGTGCATTCGCCAGGGCATGTTGCCGCCACCGATGAACGAGCGATCGAAGAATTCTGGCCCCACTACCAAGCCGCGTTCGCTGAAGCCGCCAGAGTGCGCGGATTCCGGCCTCCGACAATGCAGAGCTTCCTCCGGGACGTCGGCCCGGGGGGAGCGCTCCATGTGGGCTCGCCCGAGTCCGTGGCCCGAAAGATCACCGCGACGCTCAAGACACTCGGGGCCAGCCGCTTCGACCTGAAGTACGGCATGCCCGGGATGCCCCAGAGCCAAATAATGACCGGCATCGAGCTCTTCGGCTCCCGCGTGGCCCCGCTAGTGCGCGACCTGATGGCGTAGACGTCACGCCAGGTCGGGGGAGCTACACACGATGTAATTCAACGCGGCGGGACCGGACATGGCGAGAGTGTTGTCGCCGGGCTTGATCTGGCGGCCTCTGAGGGCCGTCCAGAGGGCTTCGGCGGGCTCCGGCTGACGGTGGTTTATCAGGCACCAGCTGGTGTACAGCCCGTACAGCTCTTCCTTGTCCAACCCTCCGTCGGTTTCCCTGTCGCTGGTCAATGCCTCTGCGAGGAACAGGTCAAAATGCGCGCTCATATCCGTTCCTTTACTTCGTTCGCATCGCTAGGATGCTTCGCCGCCGACTCAGGGCGGCCGGGCCGCCGCCCGGCCGCCAACGTTGAATTTATGCCAAGAAGACCACTCTGTCTAGTTGAGCTCGATCCGGCACGTCACGTGTCGCGGAAGCGGCGTGACCGGGCAAGGAGACTCTCCTTAAGAGGTCCGGTTCGGGGGCTTGTTGAACCAGGTGTTGATCTTGTGGTCCCGGGGAGCGGCTTTGGCCTGGGCGAGGTTATCCAGCTCTCCGGTCAGGGCCAGGATCTGGCGGGACAGCGCCGCTGGCTTGAGCCGGTTGAACTGTGCGTTCATGGCAATGACGGGCCGTTTCCGGACGTCCGGGTGGCCTGCGGCGCACCGTGACAGCCTTGCGCTGGCCCATCGTCAGTCCCCTCCCTCAAGTATGTCCGCGCTTGACCCTTCCCGGACCTTTTCCAATGAGGCAACGAATCCGGCCCCGCGGACCTTTCCCATGAGTCAACGCGGGGGGTACCCGGCCGGATCCTGGCTCGCTAGGCTTTGTCCATGAACGGGAGCGAGACATGACCCAAAGGACCTACCCGCAGGGCGTCCCGTGCTGGATCGACACCGAGCAGCCTGACGTCGAGGCGGCTGCCGGGTTCTACGCCGGAATCTTCGGCTGGACGTTCGAGGACGCCATGCCGGCGGGAGCGCCTGGCCGTTACTTGATAGCAAAGCTCGATGGCCAGGACGTCGCTGGGATGGCCACCACCGAGGGTGCCGCGGCCTGGAGCACCTACGTCTCGGTCGAGGACGCGGATGCCGCAGTGCAGCGACTGGTCGCTGCCGGCGCTACGGTGCGATCGGCGCCTGCCGATGCGGGAGAGGGCGGCCGCAGTGCGGCGCTGGCCGATCCGGAGGGCGCCGAGTTCCGCATCTGGCAGGCCAAGCGACGCTTAGGGGCACAAGCGGCCAATCTGCCAGGGGCCTGGAACTTCAGCGATCTCCACACGCCTAACCCCGGCGCGGCCATTAAGTTCTACGAGGACGCGTTCGGCTGGCAGGTCGATAACCTCGGGTTCGCGATGATGATCCGCAGGCCCGGTTATGGTGATCACCTTGAGGCGACAGTCGATCCAGGCATCCGGGCGAGGCAGTCAGTGCTGGCCGCCCCACCCGGCTTCGAGGACGCGATCGCCTGGATCGCGACCACCGCCGCCGACGAACCGTCGCGCTGGCACGTCTCGTTCACTGTTGCCGACCGGGACCAGACGGTGGTTGATGCGAAGCGACTCGGCGCCCAAGTCCTTAGCCAAAACGACACCGAGTGGACGCGCACGGCGCTGATCCGGGACCCCCTAGGAGCGGAGTTTACCGCCAGCCAGTTCACGCCCCCGTCGGGATGAGCCCTCTTTCAACAGATGCAGCTACGGTCAGCTTCCACGGCCGACTACGTCATATCGTTGAGTGCTCACGCACGCGCGTGAGCCACTCGACCACTAGGGCTTGCGTGAGGGCGGGTTGCTCGTGGAGCAGAGCGTGGCCGGCGCGGTCGAGTACAGCAAAGGTAGCGCGGGGGTAGTGCTCGGTCAGCTCCGACGGGCCTGTGTGCCCGGCCGTGGCATCCTGGCGCCCGGCAAGAATCAACACAGGATGAGAATAGGGAGTCGCAGCTTCCGGGCGATCCCGTAGCTTCCAGCGGGAAAAGATTCGCATCAGGCCAGACTCGTCAACGAGTGCCGCTCCGGGAGCCACAAACTCTTGGAACAGGCTGAGCGTTTCAGTCGTCTGCACAACGAAGTAGTCACGGTACGAGGCCTCGAGTTCCGGGCCTAGTTCGCCGGCCAGATCGGCCGACGAAACAAGAACCTCGTGCTCAGGCAGGTCGCGGGACGGTGCGCCAACCGGGCAGATTAACGCCAGCCCGACAACCTGCTCAGGTCGCCGGGTGGCAACCGCGCGGGCCAAGTACCCGCCGTACGACTGGCCCATGAGAAGCATCGGTTCATCACCGATGGTTTTGTCGATCAGCCCGAGCAGAATGTCCACGACGTCATCGTTGCTCGAGATCGTCTCTGGCGCCGGAGTGTGGCCCATCCCCGGCAGGTCCGGATACAGGCGCCGAAAGCCGGGAATGGTGCCGAATATCGGTTCGAGAGCGCCGGCGATCTCGCGGTGATCCACACCAGCGCCGTGCAGAGCGAGAACGGGCGTGCCGCTGCCGTACTCGGCGTAATGCACAGGCACTCCGCTGACCGTAGCCTCCATCCAGACAGTGTAGATCGCGTCGCGGCTCTTCGCGCTTGTGAACGGGGTAGACGTTCACTGGGTTGGCCCGGCAAGCAGCTTTCTAATCTCGGCGAGCTTTGCTTCGGACTCCTCGAGGCTCAGGCGGAGCCCTTCGACCGTTGCCGTCCTCGTGTCAGCCGCATCGACGGGCGGTGCGGAATCCTTCTTCTTGGGAGACAAGAAGAAGTTGGCCAGGTAGCCGGTGAATGTGCCGAAGATGCCGACACCGACGATGATGATGCCTGTCCCGATCATCCGGCCCGCATCGGTGACCGGATATTGGTCGCCGTATCCGACTGTTGAGATCGTGACGATCGTGTACCAGATGGCGTCAGAGGCGGTCGTGATGTTGGCCCCTGGGGCGCCCTGCTCGACGCTGAGCATCGTGAGGCTTCCGAATTCCAGCACGAAAATGCCCATGAGCAGCAGTATGTACAGCGAGCTGCCGGCCCGATCTTTGATCAGCGCGCGCCCGACCGTGCTGATCCCGACCTCGCGGAGCAGGCGGTACACCCGGACCAGCCGGAAGACGCGCAGGATCTTGAACTGCGCCAAAGGCACGCTGGCCAACAGGTCGGCCCAGCCGAAGTGCTTGAAGAAATAGGCGCCCGCCGATGGTGCGGTGAAGATCCGGTAGAGGAAGTCGACGACGAAGATCACGCTGAAAAGGGCGTTCATCACCGTCAGCACGGTGTCGATCGACTTATCCTGCGCGGCATACAAGAGCACGAGATTGACGATTGACAGGATCGAAAGGATGCCGATGAAGATCTCGTATCCGATGCTCTTCAGTTCACTGCGTTCCTTGGTCATGTGAGGATTCTGGCACGCGAGCAACGGCGTAGCGGATACTTTTCTGTTGGGCACTGCGACGAGGCACAACCCGCGGCCAGCGTCGGAGCGACCCGGGCAGGATCAACGTTTCTATTGACACCCCCGTGTGACGACTGCCATATTTTCAAGTACGCGCTATGTGCATCGTGTTGTGTAATACGCAATTCACTGAGCGTGTGTAGGACGTGCCGTCACCCGCGTGTCCGTTGCCAAAGAGTCCCCGGGGGACTCAAGAAAGGAACACAGGAATATGGTTCACAAGGTAAGAGCGGTCATCGCCAAGGAAAAGAATGCCCCTGTCTCGGTCGAGAACATCCTCGTGCCGGATCCCGGACCCGGTGAGGCGCTCGTGGACATTCTGACCTGCGGCGTCTGCCACACAGACCTCCACTATAAGCAGGGCGGAATCACCGATGATTTCCCCATCCTGCTGGGCCACGAGGCCACCGGCGTGGTCAGCGCCGTCGGCCCGGACGTCACCGAAGTCGCTCCCGGGGACCGCGTGATCCTGAACTGGCGGGCGGTATGCGGCGAATGCCGCGCCTGCGCCAAGGGCCAGCCGCAGTACTGCTTCAACACCCACAATGCAACGCAGAAGATGACGCTGGAGGACGGCACGGAGCTCTCGCCCGCACTGGGCATCGGCGCCTTCGCCGAGAAGACGCTCGTCGCCGCCGGGCAGTGCACCAAAGTTGACGACGACGCCGATCCCGCCGCCGTCGGGCTGCTCGGCTGCGGTGTGATGGCAGGCATCGGCGCCGCCATCAACACCGGTGAGGTCAAGCGGGGCGAATCCGTCGCCGTGATCGGCTGCGGCGGCGTGGGCATTGCCGCGATCGCCGGCGCGAAGCTGGCCGGCGCCACCACGATCATCGCCGTGGATATCGACGCCAACAAGGTGGAAATGGCCAAATCCCTCGGCGCCACCCACGGCGTGGACTCCAGCAGGGAAGACCCGGTCGAAGCCATCCGGGCGCTGACCGGCGGCAACGGAGCCGACGTCGTGATCGAAGCGGTGGGACGCCCCGAAACCTACAAGCAGGCGTTCTACGCCAGGGACCTCGCGGGCCGCGTGGTGCTGGTGGGCGTCCCGACGCCGGGCATGTTGCTTGAGCTGCCGCTGCTGGATGTCTTTGGCCGCGGCGGGTCCCTGAAGTCCTCCTGGTACGGCGACTGCCTGCCCTCCCGCGACTTCCCGATGCTGGTGGCGCACTACAAGCAGGGCAACCTGGACCTGGACGCCTTCGTCACCGAGCGCATCACCATCGACCAGGTGGAGGAGGCCTTCAGCAAGATGCACGAGGGCAAGGTCCTGCGTTCCGTAGTTGAAATCCGCCCGGCGGTTGCCGGAGCTGACGGGGCGGCGTCCGCGTGAGCGTCGCCATCGAGAACCTGATCACCTCGGGGACGTTTTCGCTCGACGGCGGCACCTGGGACGTGGACAACAACGTCTGGATCGTGGGAAACGACGACGAGTGCGTCATCATCGACTCCCCGCACGACGCGGACGCGATCATCCGCCAGGTCCGCGGCCGGAAGGTCCTGGCCATCCTGCTCACGCACGCGCACAACGACCACATCGGCGCGGCGCATGCCGTGGCGGAGGCAGTGAAGGCGCCGATCTACCTGCACCCTGACGACCTGGTGCTGTGGGAACGGGTTTATCCCGACGTCAAACCGGACCGCTACCTCGCCGACGGTGACGTGATCCAGGTGGGTGGGGCGACCCTGCGTGTCATCCACACCCCGGGCCACTCGCCGGGATCCACGTGCTTCCACCTCGAGGACGAAGGGACGGTCTTCACCGGGGACACCTTGTTCAACGGCGGCCCGGGCGCCACCGGCAGGTCCTACAGCGACTACCCCACTATCCTCGCCTCCATCCGCGAACGGCTGCTGACGCTGCCGGCAACGACCGTGGTGCACACCGGCCACGGGGACAGCACCACCATCGGGGCGGAGCGGGAGACCCTGGCCAAGGTCAGCCAATGAAAGGCCTCCCCAGGCTCGGACGGCAGCCGGCTCCCGTCGCGGACATCAACGAGGACGAGCTGGAAGTCCACTCACCGAAGAAGCAGGCCGCCGGCGTCAAGGCAGTGATGGTGGCGCTGGAGCGCGCCGTGGCCCAGGCCGGGGTGGCCCGGACGGCCCACTCGCTGCTGCGGCTGAACCAGCGCGACGGGTTTGACTGCCCGGGCTGCGCGTGGCCGGAGTCGGACAAGAAGCGCAAGACGGCCGAGTTCTGCGAGAACGGTGCCAAGGCGGTGGCCGAGGAAAACACCTTGCGCACGGTCGGTGCGGAGTTCTGGGCCCGGCATTCTATCGCCGAGCTGTCGGGGAAGACCGAGTACTGGCTGGGCAATCAAGGCCGGCTGAGTGAGCCCGTGGTGATCCGGGAAGGGGACACGCACTATTCGCCGATCTCGTGGGCCGATGCGTTCGACCTCATCGGCGGGCGCATCCGGGCCAGCGCGCCGGACCGCTGCGTCTTCTACACCTCCGGCCGCACCGCGAACGAGACGGCGTTCATGTACCAGCTGTTCGCGCGGGCCCTGGGCACCAACAACCTGCCGGACTGCTCCAATATGTGCCACGAATCTTCCGGCTCCGCGCTGAACCCCACCATCGGCATCGGCAAGGGCACCGTGTCCTTGGACGACATCCACGACTCAGAGCTGATCTTCGTCGTCGGGCAGAACCCAGGCACCAACCATCCCCGGATGCTCTCGGCGCTGAAGGAATGCAAGGACAACGGCGGCAAGGTGGTGGCGGTGAACCCGCTGCCAGAGGCCGGACTGTTCAACTTCAAGGACCCGCAGACCGTCTCCGGGGTGGTTGGAAACGGCACACCGCTGGCAGACGAGTTCCTGCAAATCAAGGTGGGCGGGGACCTGGCGCTGTTCCAGGCCCTGGGCCACCTTCTGCTGGCGGAGGAAGAGCGGGCACCCGGCACCGTAGTCGACGCCGAGTTCATCCAGGCGCAGACGGACGGCTTCGAGGCCTACCGGGACGCCCGCCGGGACCTGGACTGGGAGGAGACCGAGAAGGCCACCGGCCTGGCCCGGAAACAGATCGAGGACGTAGCCGGAATGCTCATCCGGTCCAAGGCCACCATTTTCTGCTGGGCCCTGGGCGTCACGCAGCAGCCGCACTCGGTGGACACCATCAAGGAAATGGTCAATGTCCTGCTCCTGCAGGGCAACTTCGGCAAGCCCGGGGCGGGCGCCTGCCCGGTCCGCGGGCACTCCAACGTCCAGGGTGACCGGACCATGGGCATCTGGGAGAAGCCCAAGGAATGGCTGCTCGAAGCCCTGGACAAGGAATTCGGGATCACGTCGCCGCGCGGCCACGGCTTCGACGCCGTGGAAGCTATGGAGGCCTTCGAACGGAATGACGTGGATGTTTTTGTGTCCATGGGGGGCAACTTCTCGCTGGCCTGTTCGGACACGGAGACCCTGGAAGCCGGGATGCAGCGGATCGGCCTGACGGTGCATGTGTCCACCAAGCCGAACCGTTCCCATGTGGTGCACGGGCGCACCTCGCTCATCCTGCCCACCCTCGGCCGGACAGACAAGGACAGCAAGCACCCGGGAGGCGCCCAGTTCCTGTCCGTGGAGGACTCCATGTCCGTGGTCCACTCCACGCAGGGCCGGCTCCAGCCGGTATCCGAGCACCTGCTCGCCGAGCCGGTGATCATCGCCCGGATGGCGGACGCCACCTTCGGCGAGGACCATCCGGTGGACTGGAAGGCCATGGCCGGGGACTACGACGTGGTCCGGGACCACATCTCCCGCGTCATCCCGGGTTTCCAGGACTTCAACGCCCGGATCCGGACCAAGAACGGTTTTGTGCTGCCCAACCCGCCGCGGGACACCCGGTCCTTCAAGACGGACATCGGCCGCGGCCGGTTCACGGTCAGCCCGCTGGAGTACCTGACTCCGCCGAAGGGCCACCTGGTCCTGCAGACCGTCCGCAGCCACGACCAGTACAACACCACGTTCTACGGCGTCGATGACCGGTACCGCGGGATCTCGGACGGACGCAGGGTGGTCCTGGTGCATCCGGAGGACCTGGCCGAACTCGGCTTCCGGGACCGGGACCTGGTGGACGTGGTGAGCACGTTCCGGGGACACGACCGGCAGGCGGACAAGTTCCGGCTGGTGGCCTACCCGACGGCCAAGGGCTGCGCCGCGGCGTACTTCCCCGAGGCCAACGCCCTGGTCCACAAGGAGAACGTGGCACGGGAATCCAACACCCCGGGGTTCAAGGCGATGTTCGTCCGCTTCGTGCCGCACCCCGCGGAGCGCCTCGAAGCGGACGCCGAGGCGGCTGCCACAGTGGACGCGACAGCGCAGCGCCGCGAGGCGGCCGCGGCAGGCTGACCCTTCAACCGGGCCCAAAACGGCCCCGCTCCCTCGGGAGCGGGGCCGTTTCTGCGTGGACTCCCATGCCTACGCTGCTTCGGCCGATCAGGACGAAGCGGCTTCGATGATCTTCTGGTCGCCCTCGTTCACGGCCTTGACCACGGCGTCGTAGTCACCACTTTCGACGGCCTTGCTGACCTTCTTGGTGGCCTTGTCGACCGCCTTGTCGATGCGGTCGAGGTAGAGGTCGTCGATGACGGCAACGATCGCCGAGGAGCCCGGCGGCAGCCACTCGTCCGCGTTGACGCCGATGGACTTCTCCTCGTGACGCTTCGCGATGGCGCCAGCACCTGCGCCGATCCCAGCACCGATCACGCCGGACAGCAGGAGTGGCGGAGCGAACAGTCCGACCACGAGCCCGCCGATGGCGCCGGCCGTGGTGCCGCCGGCGACCAGTCCGCCCCCGTGCTCCTTGACCTCGGTCTGGCCCGAGGCGTCACGCGACAGGACCACCGCAGCCGCCACGGCCGCGTCGTCCATGCTCTTGATTGCCTTGAAATCGTCTGCCGCCGAGTCCGTGTCGGCGTAGGACGACACGAACAAGGTGTAGTTGTGATCTGACATGGTGTGCCCTCCACTTGGTTCTGGCTGCACAGCGGCCACTCCGCTTCTTTACTCGACGCTGTCGGTCCGGACGGCGCTGGACATATCCGAATTCCCCAACGGCGGGCGGCCTGTCCCGCCCACACCGGGGCAGTACGCACACCGGTCGTCGCGTCGGTCCAACTCTTGCCCCGACAGGCACGCACCGGCAGGGCCTTAAGGCACACTTTCGGGGAAGGGCCCTGGCTGGCGGCCGGGCCGGGGCTGGTGCTCCCGGCGGTGCTCGTTGGACGGTCCATGGCGGCACCGGCTGCCGCCCCAGCCCCGCTGACCTCTTCTTAGGCGGGAACGACGGCGACACTCCGGACTCGCCGGTGCGTCGCCGTCGTTCTGGGGGCAAACGGGGTCAGGACGGTCAGTGACCGTCAGCCGCGCAGCCGCTCCATGCCGGGATCGAAGAGCGGCTCGGCCGTGACGGTCGCCGCGATGCGCTCGCCAAAGTACTCGACCTCCACGGAATCACCGATCCCGACGGCGGCAGGCAGCCAGGCGTAGGCGATCGGCTTGCGCACCGAGTAGCCGTACACAGCGCTCGTGACGTACCCGGCGGCTTCACCGTTGACGTAGACCGGTTCCTTGCCCAGCACCACGGAGGTGCCGTCGTCCATGGTCAGGCACCGCAGCGCCCTGGTGGCCGGCTGTTCGTTGCGGGCGGCCAGCGCCTCGCATCCCACGAAGCCTTCCTTGTCCTTGGCGATCGAGAAGCCCAGGCCGGCCTCGTAAGGGTGGTGCTGGGAGGTCATGTCCGTGCCCCACAGCCGGTACCCCTTCTCGAGCCGCATGCTGTTGAACGCGCCGCGCCCGGCCGCGATGATGCCGTGCTCCCGTCCGGCCTCGAAGAGGAGGTCCCAGAGCTTCAGTCCGTATTCCGCAGTGGTGTAGAGCTCCCAGCCGAGCTCGCCGACGTAGGAGAGCCGCATGGCCGTGACCGGGAGGCCGCCCACCGAAATTTCCTTGGTCCGGAAGTATTTCAGGCCGTCGTTGCTGAGGTCGTCCCCGCTGACCTTGCCGATGACCTCACGGGCCAGCGGCCCCCACAGCCCGATGCAGCACGTGCTGCCCGTGATGTCGGAGACGTGGACCCACCGGGCGGGATCCGCGGCCGACTGCTTCCTGGCCTCGACGCGCAGGTAGTCGAAGTCCACATTGCTGTTCACGCCCAGCTGGAACTCTTCCTCCGCGAGACGGGCGACGGTCACGTCGCTGCGGATGCCGCCGTCGTGCTCCAGCAGCAGGCAGTAGGTGACGGCGCCCGGCTTTTTGGCGATGTTGCCGGTGCTCAGGCGGTGCAGCAGCGCCTGGGCGCCCGGGCCGGTGACCTCAAGCCGCTTCAGCGGCGTCATGTCGTAAAGCGCGACGGCGGTGCGCGTCTTCCACGCTTCGGCCGCCGAGATGGGGGAGTGGAACATGGCGGACCACTCGTCCCGCTCCGGTGCCTGCCATTCTGCCGGAAGCTCGTCGAGCAGGCCGCGGTTGGCCTCGAACCAGTGCGGGCGTTCCCAACCGGCGGACTCCAGGAAGAATGCTCCCAGCTCCTTCTGCCGGACGTTGAACGGGCTGACGCGCAGGTCGCGGGGTGATTCCTTGGGCTGCAGCGGATGCAGGATGTCGTAGATCTCCACGAAGTTCTGCTGGGACGTTTCGCTGACGTACTGGTCGCTGGTCTGGACCTTTTCGAAGCGCGTGAGCTCGCAGCCGTGCAGGTCGGTGCGGGACTGTCCCTCGATGAGGAGTTCGGCCATGGCCCTGGCGACACCGGCCGAATGGGTGACCCAGACGGCCTCGGCCACGAAGAAGCCTGCGACGTCGGGGGACTCGCCCATGAGTGGCCCGCCGTCAGGAGTGAAGGAGAAGATGCCGTTGAAGCCGTCGTCGATCTGCGCCCCGCGGAGGGCGGGAAGGAGGTCCTTGCTGTCCTCCCACGAGGGCAGGAAGTCCTCCATGGTGAAGTCCAGGCGGGAGGGCATGCGGTGATCGGACATCTCCTCCGGGCCGACGCGGGGCAACTGTTCCATGTCCACGGGCATGGGGCGGTGCGCGTAGCTGCCGATGCCGATCCGGTCGCCGTGCTCGCGGTAGTAGAGGTCCTTGTCCTGGTAGCGCAGGATGGGAAGGCGGGCACCGTTGGGAAGTTCGTTCCGGCCCGTCAGCTCCTGAAGTGACGTGGTCTTCACATACTGGTGTGCCAGCGGCAGCAGCGGCACCTTCATGCCCACCATCTTGCCGAGCTCGCGGCCCCAGAATCCGGCGCAGGACACCACGATGTCCGCCGGGATCACGCCGTCGGCCGTTTCGACGCCGGTGACCTTGCCTGCGGTCTGTTCGATGCCCGTCACGGTGGTGGAGCCGAGGTACGTGACGCCGGCTTCGCGGGTGCGGCTGATCAGCAGCTGGACGGCGCGGGCCGCGGAGGCCAGGCCGTCCGTGGGGACGTAGAGGCCGCCGAGAACCTCGTTGCCGTTGGAAAAGCTGCCGGTGTTCAGCAGCGGGTAGTGCTTCACGCACTCGTCCGGGTCGATGATCCGGCCTTCGACGCCCCAGGAGGTGGCGTACCCCAGCTTGCGCTTGAGGTCCTGCAGCCGCGCCTCGGTGGTGGCCAGCTCGAGTCCGCCCAGCTGGTTGAAGCAGGACTCCCCGTCGGCACTGAGGGAGAGCAGCTTGTCCACCGTGTAGCTGGCGAACTCAGTCATGGTCTTGGACGGGTTGGTCTGGAAGACCAGGCCTGGGGCGTGCGAGGTGGAACCGCCGGCCAGTTCCAGCGGCCCCTGTTCGACCACCGTGATGTTGTTCCAGCCGCGGCTGGAGAGTTCGTCCGCAAGATTCGTGCCGACGATGCCGGCGCCGATGATGACGACGCGTGGTGATGCGCTCATAAGTGGTTCTCCTGGTTCGCGTTAGCGGAATACGACGGTGCGGGTGTTGTTGAGCAGGACGCGGTGCTGGCAATGCCACTTCACGGCCCGGGACAGGGCCTGCGATTCGGCATCCCGGCCCACCGTCACCAGGGCGTCCGCGTCAAGGCTGTGGTCCACCCGGAAGACCTCCTGCTCGATGATCGGGCCTTCGTCGAGGTCCGGCGTCACGTAGTGCGCCGTGGCCCCGATGAGTTTGACCCCGCGGTCGTAGGCCTGGTGGTAAGGCTTGGCGCCCTTGAATCCGGGCAGGAACGAATGGTGGATGTTAATGGCACGGCCGCGGAGCCTAGTGCACAGATCGTTGGACAGCACCTGCATGTAGCGGGCCAGAACCACCAGGTCCGCGTCGTACTCGGCCACGAGTTCCAGCAGCCGCCCCTCGGCTTCCGGTTTGGTTCCGGGCGTCACCGGAACGTGGATGAAGGGCAGCCCGGCGTTTTCGGCCATTGACCGCAAGTCCTCGTGGTTGGAAACTACGACGGCGATCTCCGCACCCAGGCTGCCGGCCCGCCAGCGGAAGATCAGGTCGTTCAGGCAGTGGCCGAACTTGGAGACCATGACCAGCAGCCGCTTGGGCCGGGCGTCGTGGATGGTGAAGTCCATAGCGAATTCGCTGGCTGTGGACGCGAACTCGGCTGTGAGGAGTTCCACGTCCCGGTAAGCGAGACCGTCGGAACCGGGATCCCGGCGGGCTCCATCACGGGAACCGGTGCCGCCGCCGGTGAAGGCCGTGCGCAGGAAGAGGTTCCCGCTGACGTGGTCATCGAACTGCTGGTGCTCCACGATGTCGAAGCCGCGGTCGGCCAGGAACGCGGTGACCGCCCGAACGATGCCGGGCCTCTCGGGGCAGGCCAGGGTGAGGACGAGTTCCGCCGTGCGGGTCCCGGGTTCTGACCGGGCGGCAGGGGCCTCGGCCGTTACCGGGGCAATGGCGCCGGCTTGGCGGCTTTCAAGAATTGTGGTCACGATTGACTCCTAGATGGTGGCGACTAGTTCCTGGCGACGGCGTCGGTGGAGTCGCTGCTCTTGACCTCGTTGCGGTGGGCCTCGTTGTGTTTGGCGTCGTTGTCTTTGGTGTCGCCCGGGCAGCGCGTCCCCTCGGCACAGCGTCCGTCGCATTCATGCCTGGTCACGAGATCGAACTGGACTCCTCCGTGCTGTTCCACGCCGCTGCGGATGGCGCGTTCGACGACGGTTGTGGCGAGCCGCTGCCGCAGCGCCAGCGGATCGCGGCGCAGATCGCGGGCCAGTGCGATGCATAGCAGCAGCATGACCACCACGAAGGGCAGGGCGGCTACGATCGTGATGCGCTGCAGGCCGGACAGCGCCTCGGACGGTTCGTTTCCACCGGCAAGGAGCATCACTGCGGCCACTGCGCCGGTCAGCACGCCCCAGAAGATCACCAGCCCGCGGCGGGGTTCGCTGGATCCGTTGGAGCTCAGGGAGGCCATGATGATGGAGGCTGAGTCTGCTCCCGTGATGAAGAAGATGGCCACCAGGACCATGGCCAGGACGATGACTGCGGCGGTGGCCCAGCCGGGCATGTTCAGGTTCTTGATCAAGTCGAAGAGGGCGCCGTCGAACGAAATGGAGGGTGCGCCGTCGACCATTTTGACGAGGCCGTCGGCGGGGTTCTCCGTCTTGTCGGCTTGCTGCTGGATGCCAAAGGCGGTGCCGCCGAAGATGCCGAACCAGATCACGCTGACAAGGCTGGGAACCAGCAGGACTCCGGTGACAAACTGCCGGATGGTGCGGCCCCGGCTGATGCGGGCGATGAACATGCCAACGAACGGTGTCCACGACAGCCACCAGGCCCAGTAGAAGATGGTCCAGCTGGACATCCAGCTTCGCAGTGCCTCGTCTCCCACGGCTTCGGTCCGTGAGGACATTTCCGCCAGGTCCCTGGCGTAGTCCCCGACCGCGGCGGGGATCAGGTTGAGGATGAAGAGGGTGGGCCCGGCCACGAACACGATGAGGGCCAGGATCACGGCCAGGACCATGTTGATGTTGGACAGCCACTGGATGCCGCGGCTAATGCCGGATACCGCGGAGGCCACGAAGCAGGCAGTCAGGATGGCGACGATCACCACGAGCACAGGGGTGCCGATTTCCCCGACCCAGCCGTTGGACGTCAGGCCGCTGCCGATCTGCAGGGCGCCCAGGCCCAACGAGGCAGCGGTACCGAACAGCGTGGCGAAAATGGCCAGGATATTGATGAACTTGCCTACAGGGCCTTCAACCATCCTGATGCCAAAGAGCGAGGTGAAAGCCGCGGAGATGAGTTGCTTGCGGCCCAGGCGGTAGGTGCCGTAAGCCATGGCGATGCCAACCACTGCGTACATGGCCCACGGGTGCAGCGTCCAGTGGAAGATGGAGGTGGCCATGGCGGTCTGGATGGCTGCGGGCGTCCGTCCATCCACGGTTCCCGGCGGCGGCGAGATGTAGTGGTACAGGGGCTCGGCCACGCCGTAAAACATGAGCCCGATGCCCATGCCGGCGGCAAACATCATGGATACCCAGGAGATGGTTCGGAACTCGGGTTTCTCGCCGTCTTTGCCCAGCGGGATGTTGCCGAACTTACCGAGGGCCAGCCACAGGACAAAAACCACGAAGAGCGAAGCCAGGACCATGAAGAGCCAGCCGGTGTACTCCATGACCCAGTCGAGGGCGCCCTGCGATGTGGCGGCGAGGCTGTCCCTTCCGAGGAAACCCCACAAGACGAAGGCGACGGCGCATGCGCCCGTGATCCCGAAGGTGACCTTGTCGAGGGTGAGCTTGCGGTTCCGGCGTTCCGTCACGGCCCGCTCGGTCTTGCCCTGACGCAGTTCCTGCAGGAGCTGATCACAGTCCTCCGTGTCCAGGACGGGTGCGGGAGGCAAGGGGTTGGGGGCGTTGGTGCCGGTGTTCGCGTCGATGTCGCTGTCTATACCGATGTCACTGTCTGTGCCGATATCACTGTTCAATGCCATGAGGAAGTCCTTTGTTCGGATTCATGGGCTGGTGCTAGATGTGGCCGTCCACTGTCAGGCCAGGAGGGAGGTTGGGAACCTCGTCGGATTCGGTGATCATGATGTCGCCGTCGATCACGCTGACTTCGTGCCGTCGGACGGGCAGCTTGGCCGGCGGGGCGTCCACTCCGCCTGTGCGCAGGTTGAACCGGGAAGCGTGCAGCGGGCATTCGACCCAGCAGTCCTCCACCCAGCCGTCGGCCAGGGAGGCGTCCTGGTGGGTGCACGTGTCATCGAGGGCAAAAAGCTCGCCGTCTTCCGTGTGGAACACCGCGATTGGCGGCGACGTGTTCAGGCGGAGCGCTTCCCCGGGTGCCAGTTCGCTGAGCGGGCATGCCTTGTGCATGGATGGACCTCTTTTCCATTGGGGGATCCTGGGCAATCGCCGTGGCGTTGTTCCGCAGGGATCAACAGCGATCGCAATAAGCAACAGAGTGCGGTAGGTCACAGGGGTTGTCAAGACTTTTCTGTTCTATTGCGGACCCTGGCCTTCTCCCAGGAAGACCCTTGACAGTGCCCGTGGCATGGATCACGCTGTTGCATATAGCGATTGTTGTTGCGTAAGAAGCAATTGAAAGGGGGCGTCGAAGTGCAGACGCTTGCGATTGTGGGAGCTTCCCTGGCAGGTCTTTCGGCCGCACGGGCAGCCCGCACCCAAGGCTTCACCGGACGGCTGGTCATCATTGGCGATGAGCCACACCGTCCGTATGACCGGCCGCCGCTGTCCAAGGACTTCCTGCTCGGTGCCATCACTGCCGAGGACCTCTTCCTGGAGGCCGACGCCGACGAGCTTGACGCTGAGTGGGTGCTCGGTGCCGAGGCCGTGTCCCTGGACGCCTCCTCGCGGGCCATCCATCTTAAGGACGGCCGCTGGGTGCAGGCCGACGGCATTGTCATTGCCACCGGGGCCCGGGCCCGTCAGCTGCCTACCCTGGCCGGGCTGAGCAATGTGTTCACGCTGCGCACGCTCGCCGACGCTCAGAGCCTCGCTCCCGAGCTGGTTCCCGGGAGCAGGATGGCCGTGATCGGCGCCGGCTTCATCGGTGCCGAGGTCGCCTCCGCCGCGGCGTCCCGCGGTATGGCGGTCACCATGATCGACACCAAGCCCGTCCCGTTCGCCGCCCAGCTCGGTACGGAGATGGGCGGCGTGGTGGCAGGGCTGCACGCCGCCAACGGCGTGGAGCTCATTTCATCCGCCGTTATTGAGGACTTCTACAGCGGCGAAAGCAACGTCACCGGACTCCGGCTGTCCGGCGGGCGGTACGTACCTGCCGACGTCGTGGTGGTGGGCATCGGCGCAGAGCCCAACACTGGGTGGCTGGCAGGATCGGGAATTGCGGTCGACGGCGGCGTTCTGTGTGACGCCATGGGCCGCACCAATATTCCGGGAATCGTGGCCGTAGGGGACTGCGCCGCCTGGTTCGACCAGGCAGCGGGCACGCACCGCCGGGTGGAGCACTGGTCCGGTGCCCTGGAACGTGCCGCTCTGGCCGTTGAGGCGCTGCTGGACGCTGACGCCGCGTCGAAGCCGGCCAAGCCACACTATTTCTGGTCCGACCAGTACGGCGTCAAGCTGCAGTTCGCAGGCCACTGTGCCGGCTACGACCGGCTGGAGATCGAAGTCGGCGACGTCCTGACCCATAGCTGTCTTGCCGTGTACTACCGCGGGGATGTCCCGGTGGCCGTGCTGGGGATGGACCAGCCGCGGCTGTTCACCAAATGGCGTCGCCTGCTCGCTGCGCCCGCCCGGCCGCCCGGCCCGCCCAGCGGGCAGGCTGCCTGTTCGGACGCATCCGCCCTCGTGGGCGCCGCCGTCGTGTCCTAAATACCCGGATTCACATGACCGGTTCCGAAGACCCGTACCTGAAACCCCGTCCCTACAATTCCCGTTTCGTTGTTTTGATCTGTTGTTCGTAAGGAGGACAAATTGTCTGTTGAGGTAAGTGCCCCGAGTCTGATTCCCACGCTGCCCGGTTACACCTACGTTGATGAGGCCGTGTTCCGGGCCGAGCAGGAGCGGATCTTTGAGCAGATGTGGTTCTGCGCCGTGCGGTCCGCCGACCTGGACAAGGCAGGCGCCTGGCGGACAGTCCAGATCGGGCGGGAGAGCGTGCTGATCAGCCGCACGCGCAAGGGCGGAATCCGCGCCTTCTACAACATCTGCCGGCACCGGGGCGTCAAGCTGTGCATGGAAGAGCAGGGCGAAGCCGCACGCTCGTTCCAGTGCCCGTACCACGCCTGGACCTATGACTTCGAGGGCAAACTCATCGCGGCCCCCAACCTGACCAAGATGCCGGACATCGACCGGGACGAGTACGGCTTGGTGAAGGTCCATATCCGCGAATACCTGGGCTATGTCTGGGTGTGCCTGGCCGACGAGCCGCCGTCATTCGAAGAGGAAGTTATGGGGGCCATCGAGGAGCGGCTCGGCGACCTCAAGGCGATCGAAGGCTACGACGTGGCCAACCTTAGTCTGGGCCGCCGCATCCGCTATGACGTGAAGGCGAACTGGAAGCTCATCATCGAGAACTTCATGGAGTGCTACCACTGCGCCACCATCCATCCGGAACTGACGGAGGTCCTGCCGGAATTCGCCGACGGCCTGGCCGCGCAGTACTTCGTGGGCCACGGCGCCGAGTTCGGCGATGACGTCAAGGGCTTCACGGTGGACGGCTCGGCAGGGCTGGACCTGATTCCGGGGGTGAGCGAGGACCAGGACCGCCGGTACTACGCCATCACCATCAAGCCCACGGTGTTCGTGAACCTCGTCCCGGACCACGTGATCATCCACCGCATGTTCCCCATGGCCGCGGACCACACGATCGTGGAGTGCGACTGGCTGTACGTGCCCAGCGTCGTGGAGAGCGGCAAGGACGTCAGCGCTTCCGTGGAGCTGTTCCACCGGGTCAACCAGCAAGACTTCGACGCCTGCGAGCGGTGCCAGCCGGCCATGGGCTCGAAGGTCTACGCCAAGGGCGGCGTGCTGGTGCCGAGCGAGCACCACATCGGCGCATTCCACGACTGGGTGCAGGAGAAGGTAGGGGACATCACGCCTGGTCGTTGAGGCTTCGCCGGGTTGCGGTCCTTCGCATAGGAGCGCATCGCGGTCGAACACGTCACGGAGGTCGCCCAGCGACCGCAGTGACGTTTTTCGGCCGTGTCTAAGCGACGGCGAAGGACCGCAACCCGGCTAGAGCTCCGATCACCGAGCCCCGGTGTAGCCCATTTTCGCGCTGATCTGCAGCCCCGCCTGTTTTAGCGCTTCGAGGAGTCCCGGCGCCGTCTCCGGATCAAAACGGAAGGCCGGCCCGGAAATACTGACTGCGCCGATAACGGCCCCCACATGGTTGTACACGGGCACGGACATCGAGTTGAGCCCGATTTCGAACTCCTCCCGGACCACTCCGTAGCCGTCGCGGGCGACGTCGAGGAGCTGGGTTTCGAGCTTGTTCCTGTTGGTGATGGTCCGCGGTGTCCGGGCCGGAAGCCCGGTCTCCTTCAGGACGCGGTCCCGCTCGTCCGCGGACAGTGCTGCCAGCAGGACCTTTCCGCTGGAGGTCGCGTGGAGCGGGGTCAGGCTGCCCACCCAGTCGTAGGTGGCAAGCGTTGACGGGCCCATGGCCTGGTCCACGTTGACGGCGTAGTTGGAGCGCAGGACGGCGAGGTTCACCGTCTCCTTGAATTCCTCAGCCAGGCCTTCCAGTACTGGCCGGGCCTCGCGGACCAGGCTGAGCCGCCCGGGGATGGAGCTTGCCAGCCTCAGGATCCCGAAGCCCAGCTGGTACTTTCCGCGCTCGCTGTTCTGGTGGACCATTTCCCTGCTCACCAAAGACCCCAGGAGTCGGGAGACGGTGGACTTGTGGATGCCCATCTCGTCGGCGATTTCGCTCACGCCCGCATGGCCGTCCCGCGCCAGGATTTCCAGGACCATCATTGCCCGGTCCACTGACTGGACACCGCCGTGCTGGCTTGACTCCGCATCGACGTCGGATTCGGGGTCATTCTTCGAAGCCATGATCCATACTCTCCAGTAGTTTCTGCGGCTTGCTTACCCGCCACAAGGCCGCCTGTAGCGTCCTCTCGGTTAGTTCCACAGTTTCGATCCTATGCCGTGAGGTGTGACGGGGCCGACATTGCGTTAAGGGGATTGACGCGTCCTTCAAATCAACGCAAGTCAAGGCGCATGAGCACGCGGGGGAAGCCGTTTATCACGGAGTCGGTGTCGGCAGCCTTGGTGAACCCGGCCCGTTCGAAGAGTTTCCGAGTGCCAACATAGGCCATGGTCAGGTCGACGTGGCTGCCCTGGTTGTCGACGGGGTAGCCCTCGATGGCAGGCGCGCCATAGCTGCGGGCAAAGTCGACGGCACCCTGCAGCAGGTGATGGGCGATGCCCTCGCCGCGATGTCCGGGTCGCACCCGGATGCACCACACCGACCACACGTCGAGGTCGTCCACGTGGGGAATTTTGCGGTTGCGGGCAAAGCTGGTGTCTGTGCGCGGATGGACACCGGCCCAGCCCACCACCTCGTCGCCGTCGTATGCGAGTACCCCTGGCGGCGGATCCTGCCCCACGAGCTCCTTCATGAGCGCGCCGCGCTCCGTGCCACGCAACTGCACGTTCTGCTTGGAAGGGATGCGGTAGCTCAGGCACCAGCACACGGTCGCATCGGCCCGTTTGGGTCCAACCATTATTCTTACGTCCTCGAACTGCGTCGCGGGACGAATCTCGATAGCCATACCGTGAAGGCCTCCTGTTCCCGGGTCCGGCTCGTGGCCTAACGCAGTCCGTTGCTGTGGGCCATCGCGATGGCCTCCAGCAGGGGCTGTGCCTCCCCAACAAACCGGGGTAGATCGAGCCGGGGCAGGGAATGAGTGTTCGATGCATCGGTGAGGATTGCCACCTGCCCAGTTTATGCATTTCGAAGCATTGCCCAGCGATGCCCGGATCAGCTCCCGACTGTGCCTCTCGGGAGTAGGGTTTGCCTTGGCAGACGGAGGGGTCCACATGAGCTATAAATATCGAACCGTCCAGGTTCGCGGCACCGACTTGATTGGAACCATTGCGCGAAAGCACGGGAGCGCGCCCGAGATCTACGAAACCTCGAAGGACGCGAACACCTCAGTAGTTCCCGTGTTCTTCCAGGCAACGGGCGAGATCCGATTCTTCGACAGGTCAATGCTGGAGGACGTCGTCACGCCGGCCAGTTAGCAGCAGTGACCGCAGCACCGAGAACGGGCACCGTCACCACCGCCGCGCCGGCGAAACCAGCGTAGGACCGAGCCATTCCGGCACTGGCGGTTGGTCGCCGGGAGGTCCAAGCTTTAACCATTCGGCGCGGGGCCAGAAACGGGCCGCCCCGGGTCGCCTGGGGCGGCAGGTTGGAGGAGAGCGACCATGGTTGACACGGCACGGACTCTCCGGGCAGGGGCGCGGAACGATCTTGTGACGCAACTGCTGGGCATCTGGCTCCTCCTGGCCATCTTCCTGGACGGCTGGGCCCATATGCACCTTCCTGGGCTGGAAACCTTTTTTACTCCTTGGCACGCGGCGCTTTATTCGGGCCTCGTGGCCACTGCCGCGTGGACGGCAAGCTTGATCTGGAGGAACCGCCAGCCCGGGCGGCCGTTGACCCGGGCGATACCGGCCGGCTACCAGGGAACGGTCATCGGACTCGTCCTCTTCGCCGCCGCCGGCGTTCTGGATCTGGCCTGGCACGAGATTCTGGGCATCGAGGTCTCCCTCGATGCGCTGGTAAGCCCCACCCACTTGCTGCTGGGGTTCAGCCTCTTCCTCGTCCTCGGCACCGGCATCCGTAGTGCACGGGCCGCCAGCGGCTCAGGGGCCTTCGAATGGACGCCGCCTGCAGTGCTGTCTCTCGCCCTGATAACCGGCCTGGGCGCCTTCTTCCTCATCTACTGCTCGGCCTTCGTCCGGACCCCGCCGGCCGTCCCATATTTACAGACGCCAATCGGCAGTCCCGGGCACACCCAAGCGGAGCTGCCCCCGGCCCTCGGACTGGCCAGCTATCTGGTGACCACGGCGCTGATCATCGCTCCCTTCCTCTACACCCTCTCCGGAGCCCGACGGCCGCCCTACGGCATTGCCACCATCCTGATCGCCGTCGTGGCTTGGCTGCCCCTGGCCATGTCGGGGCTGCGCCAGGCAGCGGTCGCCGGTGCGGCCGGGGCCACGATAATCGCGGTCGTGGCTGACGTGCTGCTCGCCCGACGGGCGGGGTCGTGGCTGAGGCGCCGGTTGCCGGCGGTCACTGCAATACTGGCGGCATTTATCTGGACAGGCCAACTGGCCGGCATCGCCCTGGGGTCATCGATTCAATGGCCCGTGTCGATGTGGCTGGGAGCCGTTGTGCTGAGTGCGGGATTGGCTGCGGCCCTGGCCTTCCTCAGCTCCTGGGATACCAGGAGCCGAGCCCGCCGACAGTGCCGCGATGACTGGCCTTCGGGGCAGTGACCAGCGACAGGGCGTAGCGCAGTTCGGCGCCAAAACTGCTGGGCCCGGCTGAGAGGCGCCGCCCCTGCATCATTGGGGGATTCTGCAGGGACGGCGCTCCCTTCACGCTACCTTGGCGAAGTGCCGCTCGGGCCGGACCGAGAAGAGTTTTAGCGTTTCCCTAGCGTGCCTGCACCGCCCAGGCATCCCTGCAGGGGGCGCTTAATCTCCACTGTTCCCGGCGCCCGGAGTGGGCTATTTTGGGGAAAAGGGGAGTGCCCGGTGGCCGGTTCGTTGCCGACGGAGGCGTCCGGCCTCGCCATCGAGTAAGGAAGCCCACCGTGGCCTACAACGTGGCCCAGAAGCTCATCGCATCCCATCTGGTGGCCGGAGAGATGGTTCCCGGCCGTGAGATTGGTCTGCACATCGATCAGACCCTCACCCAGGACGCGACCGGGACGCTTGTCATGCTTGAACTGGAGGCCCTCGGGCTCGACCAGGCACAAACTGAAGTTTCCGTGCAGTACGTGGACCACAACCTGTTGCAGGCCGACAGCAGGAACGCGGAGGACCATGATTTTCTCCGCTCGGCCTGCCGCCGGTTTGGGCTGTGGTTCTCGAAGGCCGGAAACGGTGTGTCCCATCCGACTCACATGCAGCGGTTCGGTATTCCGGGCAAGACCATGGTCGGCTCCGACAGCCATACCCCGGCCGCAGGTTCACTGGGGATGTTGGCAATCGGGGTCGGCGGCACTGAGGTAGCCCTGGCAATCGCGGGCGAGCCGCTCTACCTGAAGATGCCGGAGATCTGGGGCGTGAGGCTTACCGGCAAGCTGCCGCCGTGGACCAGCGCCAAGGACGTCATTCTGGAAATGCTGCGCCGGCACGGCGTGAAGGGCGGCAGGGACCGCATCATCGAGTACTACGGTCCCGGCCTCGCCACTCTGAGTGCGATGGACCGGCACGTGATTGCCAACATGGGCGCCGAACTCGGTGCAACGAGCACGGTTTTCCCGGCTGATGACCAGGTCCGGGCCTTCCTGCGCTCCGAACAGCGCGAGGGCGACTTCACCGAACTCCTCGCAGATACCGATGCCAACTACGACGTGACCGACGAGATCGACCTCGCCACGATCGAGCCGCTCATCGCCCTGCCGAGCTCGCCCGGCAACGTCGTTCCGGTGCGGGAGGTCGCAGGCAGGCCGGTGGCGCAGGTCGTGATTGGGTCCTCAGCGAACCCGGGCCTGCGCGACTTCGCAATTGTGGCCGCAATCACGAAGGGGCGGCAGTGCCACCCCGGACTGTCATTTGACGTCAATCCGAGTTCCCGGCAGGTCCTGCAGGACCTCACCAAGATGGGGGCCACATTTGATCTGATCAGCGCCGGAGCCCGGCTGCATCAGACCGGATGCATGGGCTGTATCGGGATGGGCCAGGCCCCCGCAAACGGAAGCAACAGCCTGCGCACGATGCCCCGCAATTTTCCCGGCCGCTCGGGCACGAAGGAGGACTCCGTCTACCTGTGCTCACCGGAGACGGCCGCGGCCGCCGCACTCACCGGAACGATCACCGACCCGCGGGGCCTGACAGAGCTCTTCGACCTGGAGTACCCCGAGATCGAACTTCCCGAGGTGTCGAGCGTGAACCTGGCAATGCTGGAGAAGCCGTTGGCGCCGGAGGAAGCCGGCAAGGTAGCACTGGTCAAGGGCGAAAACATCTCCTCGCTTCCGATCTTCGGCCCGCTCGCCGACCGCATCGAGGCGCCGGTCGCTTTGGTCCTGGGGAATGATGTCTCGACGGATGAGATCCTGCCAGCCGGTGCCCGCGTCCTGCCCTACCGCAGCAACATCCCCAAACTGGCCGAATTCACCTTCGACCAGGTCGACCCTAGCTACCCCGCCCGCGCCGCACGAACCCGAGACTCGACAGGCCACATCCTGGTCGGCGGCACCAACTACGGCCAGGGATCCTCGCGGGAACACGCGGCTATCACCCCGCGCTTCCTCGGGCTGCGCGCGGTGGTGGCCGTCTCGTTCGCGCGGATCCACTGGCAGAACCTGGCCAATTTCGGCGTCCTCGCACTCGAGTTCACGAATGCCGCCGATCACGACCGTATTGAACAAGGCGATGTGCTCCTGCTGACAGGAATACACGACGCCCTCGTGACAGGCAGGGAGATCCTCGTGCAGAACGAGACCCGTGGTGAGGCCTACCCTGCGCGGCACAGCCTCTCCAATCGTCAGGTGGACATGCTCCTGGCGGGCGGTCTGATCCCTTGGCTGCGCGAACGGAGAGCGCAGGACGCCCGCGACCCAACCAAATGAGCGCCCCGCTGCCATTGCTGCGAACGGTGGCAGGCTGCGGGGGCTGTGCAGATCAGGGCCGAGAAATTAGGCTCAGCTCAACGATCAGATGATGGAGGAAGCACATGAAAGAGTTGCCGCCGCTGAATCTCGTTTCTCGTCTGGAGGACAGTCTCTGGCTTGATCCTCTGGTCGCTGGGGTCAAAGGAACCGTGAACTCGATCGTCCGGTTCCCGTGGCTCCGTGATGTGCTCCACGGGGTGCCCCTGGGCCATCCGGTTCATCCGCTTGGAGTCCAGATACCGATGGGGGCGTGGACATCGGCGGCCATCCTGGATGCTGTGCCCGGAAGCGACCGGGCGGCCGCCATACTGATTGGCGTGGGGGCCATCACCGCGGTTCCCTCCGCTGTCGCCGGCTTCACCGATTGGTCGGACCTTCATGAACAGCAGCAGCGCGTGGGCTTGGTCCACGCCGCGGGGAACATCGCGGCCACCGGACTCTATATCGCGTCGCTGGTGGAGCGGTCCCGCGGGCGGCTGCCACGAGGCAAGCTGCTCGGTTATCTGGGATTTGCGACGCTTGCCGCCGCCGGTTTCCTCGGTGGCCACCTCGCGTATCGTCAGGCAGCCGGTGTAAACCACAGCGAGGATGTTCCTCACCGCTTCCCTGTCGGTTGGCACGTCCTGGCCCCGCTGGACGAGCTCGTTGAAGGCAAGCTGGAGCGGAGGATGGTGGCCGGGATGCCGCTGCTCGTGTTCCGCCGGGGCGACGGAGTCCACGTCTTGTCTGATGCCTGCAGTCACTTGTCCGGACCCCTCCACGAAGGCAAGCTCGAAGAACGCGGGGAGCCCTGCGTGGTCTGTCCGTGGCATGGGAGTGTCTTCTCGCTGCGTAGCGGAGAAGTCATGGGCGGACCAGCGACAGCGGGCCAGCCGCGGTTCAGCACACGCATCGAGAATGGTCTGGTTGAGGTGTCCCTCCCCGGGGCAGGGTGAGGGGGAGCTGACCAGGCGGTCGGCGGCGCCTCCGTCAGCGCTTCTTGCGGAGCCAGGGTCCCAACAGCCGGGTTGTGACCGGAAGAAAGACATACGTCATCAGCGGCGTGAGGAGACAGGTGGCCAGCAGCACCTGGAACGCAAGGGGCCACTCCTGAGTCAGCGGGTGCAGCAGGAAATTGGCCAGCAGGCTGAGTGGGAAAAAGGGCAGAAAGATACTGACCATCTGTTTCCACCGGGGAGGTACGACTGTCTCGGGAACGCTGAGGCGGACATCGCCGGGCTGCGCGAACCAGCCTTCAATGCCAGTGCGCCGCTCGATCTGCGTGACTTCCACGAGGTCTGCCGCGCTGTCGATCCACCAGCGCCGTTCGTCGGACTGCTCCCAGTCGTTGAGCAGGCCGGCATTGGCAAAGCGGTACAGCATGTGCCATTCGTTGGAGTCCGCGGCTGAACGCACCCAACCGGAGCCGAGATAGCCCGGCCATTCGCGGGCGAGTTCCTGGCCCGCATGCGCCCATGCGCTGGCCTGACGTGTCCGGCCGGGTTGGACTGTGCGGGCAACGGACACCGTAACTGGCTGGAGCTGGGAATCGGAGATGGTCACCATACGAATCTTACCGACGGCGCCGCAACGCTCGCGTGCGACGTGTCGGACCCGCTAGGACCGGCGGCCAGCGCCGCTTGAGGCAAACACCCTGAAGGTGTTGAGTGTCGCACCGCGGAGTAGTACCGTGACTCCACCGTCACATCGCATCACCCACACCCCGGAGCGACCATGCCACATGCGGGACGTCGACTCGCCGCCCTTACGGCGGCTCTGGCTTTGAGCTTCGCCAGCGGCACCGTTAGCGCCCCCGCCTTCGCCGATCCGCGGGCGACTGAAAAGGCCGCGACCGCCACCGGTTACGGCGGCGCGGTAAGCACCGTGGATCCGGAGGCATCGGCTGCGGCGATTGAGGTCCTCCGGAAGGGCGGAAACGCGGCGGATGCCGCCGTCGCCGCAGCCGCGACCCTGGGCGTCACCGAGCCGTACAGCGCCGGGATTGGCGGTGGCGGCTACTTCGTGTTCTACAACGCCAAGACCCGCAGGGTCGGCACCATCGACGGCCGTGAAACTGCACCGGCAGCGATGCGGCACGACGCGTTCATCGACCCGGCCACCGGTAAGGCCTACCCCTTCACCCCGGAGCTGGTCACCAGCGGCGTCTCCGTTGGTGTTCCGGGCACGGCGGCCACCTGGGAGCGGGCACTCGACCGATGGGGAACGTTGAGCCTCGCAGATGCCCTCAAACCTGCCATCAAGGTTGCCACGAGGGGCTTCGTGGTCGACGACACGTTCCGCCTGCAGACCCTCGAGAACAAGCCCCGGTTCGCGGCGTTCACCTCGACGAGCAAGCTGTTCCTGCCGGGCGGCGACGCACCCGCCGTCGGCAGTGTCTTCCAGAATCCCGAACTCGCCGAAACCTACCGGCTTCTCGCCAAACTGGGCGCGCGCGGCTTCTACCGCGGCGCGCTGGCCGCGGAAATCGCTGCCACCGTCCAGGCGCCGCCGAAGGCCCCCGGCACGGCGCTGCCCGTTCCCGTGGGCTCCATGACGACGGCTGATCTCGCCGGCTACCGCGTCCTGGATCAAGCCCCCACGCACGTGGACTACCGGGGCCTGGACGTCTACGGCATGGCGCCGTCGAGTAGCGGGGGCACCACCGTCGGGGAGGCGCTGAACATCCTCGACCCATTCAACCTCGCCGAGATGTCCAGGCGCGACGCCCTGCACCATTACCTCGAGGCAAGCGCCCTGGCCTTCGCGGACCGGGGCAAATACGTGGGCGACCCGGCGTTTGTCGACGTCCCCACCGCCGCGCTCACTGACCCGCGCTTCGGCAAGGAGCGCTCGTGCCAGATCGATCCGCGGCACGCGGCCACGAAGCCCGTCCCGCCGGGGGATGTTGCCTCATACGACGGCGTGTGCCCCGCAGCCGCCGCGGCGCCTGCGGTCGAGAAGGACACGGAGAACATCTCGACAACCAACCTGACGGTCGCGGACAAGTGGGGAAACGTGGTTGAGTACACGCTCACAATCGAGCAGACCGGCGGGTCCGGCATCGTGGTTCCCGGCCGTGGTTTCCTGCTCAACAACGAGCTGACCGATTTCTCTACCGTCTACGATCCGACTGACCCCAACCGGATTGAGCCTGGGAAGCGTCCGCGCTCCTCGATGTCACCGACCATCATCCTCAAGGATGGCAAGCCGTTCCTCGCGCTCGGCTCGCCGGGGGGATCGACGATCATCACCACCGTCCTGCAGACGATCCTTAACCGGGTGGATCTGGGTATGAGCATCTCGGAGGCGATCGCTGCGCCGCGTGCGTCGCAGCGGAACTCGGTAACGGTCACAGCGGAGTCGGAGTTCATCACCGCATACGGAAACCAGTTGGCACCGTACGGTCATCAGCTCGTGACGCCAGGTGCGCCGTCGACGTCCGCGGCGGAGATCGGCGCGGCGACAGCAATCGAGTTCAAG
Organism: uncultured Actinomycetota bacterium; assembly: GCA_963722145.1. Classification (GTDB taxonomy): domain Bacteria; phylum Actinomycetota; class Actinomycetes; order Actinomycetales; family Micrococcaceae; genus Arthrobacter. Next base: position 63,638 of record CAVRLW010000014.1, read on the forward strand.
TCCGACGGACGCATGGTCGCCGCGGCCGAGCCGGTGAGGCGTGGGGGCGGCTCTGCAATGGTGGTCAAACGGTCGCGGTGAGCGGATGGCCGCGGCCGGACGAACCTTCCGGAGAGATCACCCTCGTGCTCGATCAGCGCAGCACGCTCGATCGGCATGATGACCTCCGCGACGGATTATCCACGGTGGCCCGCCATGGCCCCCACCTTTGGGTCGCCAATGACGAGACGACCAGTCTCGAGCGGCTCACGCTTGAGGCAGGACGACCAGGCTCGCGACCATCGCAGCTTCGATCTCACTCAGCTCCTTGAGCTGCCTGGGGACGAGGGTGAGATGGACATCGAAGGCCTGGATGTCGAGAGTGACACGCTGTGGCTGGTCGGATCGCACAGCTCGGCCCGCAAACAGGTCAAGGGCAACGCCACGCCTGCAGAGGCGCAGAGGTCCCTGGCGACAGTGGAGGTCAGCCAGCGCCGTCGGGTGTTGGCCCGGCTCTCGACTAAGACCCTCCTCGATCCGGGCGGCAGCCGGACAATTCAGCGGCAACGTCCCGCTGTGCTGGGCCTCGGTCGAGGCTCGGACTTGGTGGATCTCCTGGCCGATGACCCCCACTTGGGGAGCTTCATCCAGTCCTCGAAGACCGGCTCGCGTCCGATCCCGGGCAAGGACAACGGCATTGACTGCGAGGGCCTCGCCGTAGCGGGCGACCGAGTGTTCATCGGCCTGCGCGGGCCGGTGCTGCGCGGGTGGGCGATGATCATCGAGCTCAAGGTTGGCGACGGGCCGGGCATGGAGCCGCAGCCGATCGGTCCCGGGAATCGTCGCTACCGCAAGCATTTCCTCCGCCTGCATGGCTTGGGCGTGCGGGATCTGTGCCGTCACGGAGAGGACCTGCTCGTCCTGGCGGGACCCACCATGGAGCTCGACGGGCGCTCGGCCGTCTTTCGCTGGCGGGACGCGCTGGCGTCGCAATCCGAGGCCGTCCTGCAGAAAGACGACTTGCATTGCGAATTCGACGCGCCGTTCGGTGAGGGTGAGGACCATGCCGAGGGAATCACCGTACTCGACGACGGCAGGTCGGCCTTGGTTTTGTATGGGACGCCGGCTGGGAAGCGTAAGACCGGACGCCACGATATCAAGGCCGATGTTTTCCGGCTCAGCAAGTAGGGAATGAGCGGGACCAGAGCCCCCCGGGGCTGTCTTGTGTTTCCGTATCTTGCCTCCCGGCTCACTTTTCCGAGCCAGGCCGACAGGAGAGGCACGACGACGTCGCTGTGCATCGCGCTCAGGTGATCGAGTGCTGGGAGTACTTGCACGTCCCATCCGGCCTCGATGAGCTCGCGCTCGTGGGCAGCAAGCGGTTCGCCGATTCGCACCGTCACGTCTCCCCAGCGCGGTCCGTAGACGATTTGATCGGCGGAGCCCGCGAACGCAAGCCGGGGCAGGTCCGGCGCCAACGGCCGCAGTTGAATCGTCGAAGTCTTGGAGCGCTTCGTACAGCGTGACGAACTGGCGGGTTTGTGCCTCGTTGGTTTGAATTGTGGCGGCATCCCAGTCGCCAGGCTCGACGGGGAGGTTCACGGTCGGAGGTTGTTCCGAGGCCCTGGCAGCCGCCGAGTGGGCTGCCTGCGTCACCGCCAGCATGCTTTTGTACGGGCCCTCGAGCGGCGGGAATCCGCCCATGATCAGCGCCCAGAGTCGATTTGTGCGGATCGCCAACTGTAAACCGCACAGGGCCAGCCAGGAGTACCCGTAGTACGCGAAGGTTTCGGCCTGTGCCGCATCAGCGATAGCCAGGAAATCGGCGGCGACGTTCTCCGGGGTGAGGGTATCCGGCGCAGGGTGCGCCATCCGGTGCCCCTCGTAGTCGGCCGCGACTACCCGATAGGACCTCGAGAGAGCCGACACAAGGTTGGGCCCGAGGTCAGGGTCCGCGCCCCAATCGAGCATTGTCTGGGCTTCGGACTCGGATCGCGGCTTCAAATCCGCAGGGATGAGCAGTGCCCGGCCGTCACCACTGACCAAAATGGGTATTGCCGTGCCGTCGTGCAAAAGGGCCTCAGCCATGTCGGCCACAGGGATCCTCCTCGTTGGTACTACTCCGGTGAACCAAGTGTGGCACCGGGGCGTCCGCTTCGGAACGCCCGGCAGCCAGGGCCGTTTGACGCGCCTGCTCTGGCGCGCACCGGCGCAGAAGGCGAGAATGGGGTCGTGCTCGCCCCTGATCTAACCCAAGGGAAGGACTTTCATGACGCTGTATCAGCCTGAACCAGTCGAGATCTCAACGAGGATGCGGCCGGGGGAGTGGACCGAGGAAAGCCTGGAGACGCTGGTCGCGTCGTATCGCGAGGAACTGTCGCGCCTGGGGGCGGCCGCCTCCGAGATCGACGTCGTGATTGACCGCGACGACGGAGGCGGGGTCAGTGTGGTGGCGTCGTGGCTTAAGCCTGACGTCGCGCAGGAGCTGGCAGAGGTGGTGGACGACACCGGGCTCGTGGCGATGGACCCCGACGCCGAGTCAGAGCGGCCGGCGCGCGACGATTCGGCGCCCCGCTAGTACTTCTGGCCCTGCCGGAGGCTCCTGTAGGGTGGTGATCCCGAAATATCTTTCCATCAGAGTGGAGCTTTCATGGCACCGCAGATTTCCGGCACAGTCGACAAGAAATTGTTCGGACTCTACCTTTCGGACCACCTCGCGGGGGCCACGGCGGGGCAGGGCCGCATGGAGCGCATGGCGCGCGATTTCACGGACACCCCCTTCCACGCCGAACTTGCGGCGCTTGCCACCCAGATCCGCGAAGAGCGGGAGTACGTGCGCGGACTAGTGGGGGATTTCGGCCTGCCTCGGCGAACTCCGCGGCGCGCGGCGGCGTGGGTAATGGAGCGTGCCGGCCGACTGAAACTCAACGGGCGGTTGGTGAACCGCTCGCCGACGACGCTTGTGCTGGAGTCCGAGCTCATGCGGTCGGCGGTGATGGGAAAGCTGGGGCTGTGGCAGACGCTGCACGACCTCTCCGGCGATTTGGGACTTGACGGGTCCAGGTTCGACGGACTGGCCACGAAGGCACGCGAACAGATCGCCACCCTGGACCGGGTCCATGAGTACGCCCGCCGTCGGTCGTTCTACACGAACCAGGGCGACTGAGCAGGCCGGGTACCGCTTCTGGCTCGATCGTTAGCGTCATGCCCCCGCCCCTGTTAGTCTGGCGCGCACCGGCAGGGGAGACGAGAATGGGCTCGTGCTCCCTCCTCGCCCCGGCGGGGACGACGTGATGAACGCCGCCGCCCGAAAGATTCAGCGCATCTATCTGACGTTGACGCTGGGCAATACCCTTGCGGCCTCGTTCATCTGGGGGATCAACACCCTCTTCCTGCTGGATGCCGGACTGAGCAACCTCGAGGCGTTTGCCGCGAACGCCTTCTTCACGGCCGGTATGGTGTTGTTCGAGGTGCCCACCGGGGTGGTTGCCGACGGTTGGGGGCGGCGCGTGTCGTTCCTGCTCGGAACCGTCACCCTCGCCGTCTCGACCTACTTCTACTACTTGCTCTGGCAGTTTTCTGCCCCGTTCTGGTGGTGGGCGGTGGTGTCGGTACTGCTCGGCCTGGGCTTCACCTTCTTCTCCGGAGCGGTCGAGGCCTGGCTCGTCGATGCGTTGCGCTTCTCGGGGTATGAAGGCGGGATGGAGACGGTGCTGGGGCGGGGCCAGATGGTGTCCGGCGTCGCGATGCTCGCCGGCTCTGTGGCCGGCGGCGTGATCGCGCAGGCCACCAATCTGGGCGTACCGTTTCTGTTGCGTGTAGGTGTGCTGCTGGCCATGTTCGCGGTGGCCTTTGCGCTCATGCGCGACGTCGGCTTCACCCCAGAACGCTCGACCCATCCGCTTCAGGCGACCCGAGCTGTACTCGCCGCCTCGATCGAGAACGGCTTGAAGAATCCGCCCGTACGTTACGTGATGCTGGCCGCGCCGTTCAGCGCCGGCGTCGGGATCTATGTGTTTTACGCCCTGCAGCCGTACCTGCTCAATCTATTCGGGGATCCTCACGCGTATTCCGTCGCGGGCCTGGCTGCGGCCATCGTGGCCGGAGCGGAGGTGCTCGGCGGCTGGATGGCACCCCGCGTCCGGCGTCTCTTCCACAGACGCACCACCGTACTGATCCTGAGCAGCATCGTGGGCGCTGTGATCCTTGTGGTGCTCGGGTTCACCCAGGTGTTCTGGGTGGCCCTGGTGCTGTTGGCGCTCTGGGCACTGGTGTCGTCGGCGGGCATCCCCGTGCGGCAGGCGTACTTGAACGACATGATCGCCTCAAAGCAACGGGCAACAGTGCTCAGCTTTGACTCACTCATGGGCTCAAGCGGTGGCGTGGTAGTGCAGCCACTGCTCGGTCGGGCGGCCGACGTGTACGGTTACCCGGCCTCGCTGGCGATCAGCGGCGTGATCGAGTTGGTCGCGGTGCCCTTCCTGCTGGCGAGCCGCCGGCAACGCCACCAGGCCGATCAGGCCAACGCCCCGACCAGCACGACGAACACCGGATCCCAGCCGACGTAAGACGCCATCCGGAATAACACTTCGGCTGGGCGCCTTACTTGGCGAGGCCTTCCGGGCCTACAGTTGGGCGTGTAGAACCGTCGACAGGAGCGCCTCAGTGATTACCCTGCAGATCGAACACCAGGTCCGGGATTTTGCCATGTGGCGGAGAGCTTTTGACAGTGATCCGCTGGACCGCGCCGCGTCGGGCGTCCGGTCATACCGGATCTCGCGCCCGCTTGACCAGCACGACTATGTGATGCTGGAGATGGATTTCGATACGCAGGCGGCTGCGGTGGACTTCCTGGGCCGGCTGCAGAACGATACGTGGAAAACCGGTGTGACGGCTCCGGCGCTGGTCGGTGAGCCGTCCACCAGAATCATCGAAACGGTCGCCATCGAGAAGGTGGGAGCCCCCTAAGCCCAGCAGCGATATGGCTTCCGGGATTGACGCCGACCGCAGGCCGACAGCCTTAATGCCCCTGCTGCTTCTGGGTGGGGTCCTGTGCCCCCAGCGGGGTCAACGTGAGGGAGGCGACACGTTCGAGCCCGGGATGCAGTTGGTCGTCGCCGTCCGCCACGCCAGTCTCCCACCATAATTTCAGCCCTTCCGGAGCCACCTCCAGATGGGCCAGGTTGTTTTGGAACCACGGCCCCCTGACGCCGGACCAGTGAAACGGCGGGTCCGGGACCTTTGCCGAGCGTGCAACCAAGGCGCCTACCGGCGTGGCCAGGCCGTAGGACATGACGGCCGCGAAGGACCTCATCAGCCGGGGCAGCGGGTTGCGGATGGGGGAGCAGACCGCCTGCACGATCCGGCTGCCCGAGGCACGGTCCACCTCCGCAACGTAGGAGTAGTGGACGTCGCCGGAGAGGAAGGTGATGGTGTCCGGCGCCGGGCCGCGTTTGCCATCGGCGACCTCGCTCGCCATGACCGCCACGTCCCGGAAGCTGTTTTGGAATGCGCCCCAGTGCTCAAGGTCCAGCGCCTGGCGCAGCTTCTCGCCGGCCCGGGCGGCACGTTTTCCCCACGCACCTTCAGAGACGGCCTCATTCCACGACTCCACGTAGTGCAGGCCCATCGGCAAGAGGAAAGGCAGCGACGTCGCCACGAGCACGTGGCGGAAGCCGCCACGCAACCGGCCATCAAGCCAGGCCATCTCCGGCGCGTCAACGAGTGCCCGGTCGTCGGGCGTCAGGTCCCGGGCTGCGCGGGAGTCCACCACGATCAAGCGGGTATCCCCGAAATCGCGGCAGTAGCTCCACCGGTAGGATTTCGGGTCCTTATCAGCCCGGTCCGCGAAGCTGTCCAGCTCCGCGCCCATGTCGATTTCATCCTCGCCCTGGTGCCGGATGATCCGCTGCCAAACAACATCCTCCGCCCGTTCCTGCGGTGACAGGTTCCCCAGATGCTGGTAGACCCAGTACGAGGCCAGCCCCGCGACAATCCGCTCATGCCACCATGAGGTCGCTTCCATTTTCTGCTTCCAGGTCAGTGAGGTATTCCAGTCGTCGCGGATGTCGTGGTCATCGAAGATCATGGCGCTGGGGAGGGTGGACAGCAGCCACCTGTTCGCGGGGTCTGACCAGGCCAGATAGTAAAGGTGGGCGTACTCCTCGTAGTCCTTGAGCTCTTCGCCGGGTGGGTCCTCGATGTCGCGTCGGGCACGGATGAACTCCTGCATCTGATCGCTGGTCAAATCGGCGTACACCTGGTCTCCGAGGAAGGCCACCAGATCCGGCCACGGCAGGTCAGCTCCAGAGGCCATCTTCACTGCGTAGGCGCGCAGTGAGTCGACGCCGTGGGTGCGGTTGCCGGACTCATCGTGAGGGACGCTGGTCCTGCAGGAGCCATAGGCCATCCGCAGCGGCTTGCCCGTGGCCAGGGTGGCGATCATGGACGGCGGGAACCCGGACGAGGGATCGGGCCAGACCTGTACTCCGTTGACATCGAGGGCGTAGGGCGTGACCGTGCCGGGCTCCAGTCCGTCCAATTCCACCAGCGCGTAGTGGTGACCGTGAACTGCGAACGTGCGGGCGGCCCAGTCCCTTTCGCCGGCACGGATGGAAACCCGGGCAGCGGATTGGGTCTCCACCCAGACACTCGCCGAAGTCTCATCCACGTACCGCACCATGGGGCCGAGTACCAAGGGGGAGGTGGTCATGAGTCATTTGTACCCGCTCCGGCCGGATGCGGCCATGGCGTCACGGAAAAGACAGCCTTGATGCCACTAGCGTGGTTCCTTTCGGGCTTGTTCTTCGGCCGGGCCGCTGTCGGATTCGCCAGGTCCCCGGGCCAGCTGGTCATGGAGCCTATTGATCTGGGCCGTGAGGTGGGCAAGCTCCTCGCTGCCGATGGGTTCGTCCGCCTTCCTCCGGGCATGGGTTGCGGCCGTCACACTTTCAACCAACCAGGAGGACACCGCGGCCGTGACCATACTCAGGACTGCAAACCCGCCGATCATTAGTGCGGACGCAGCCCACCGACCGGGAGTGGTAACGGGGTAATAGTCGCCGTACCCGATCGTTGTAATGGTGACAATCGCCCACCACAATGAGTCGCCCATGGTGGTGATATTCGCGTTCGGAGCGCTCTTTTCGAAATGGAGGACGCTCAGGGCAACTGTGTAGACCAGAAGGATGGCGGAGACAAGGACATAGGCCATGACGCGGGTCCGGATGGCAGTGCCCGGGGCCCGTGCCATGACTCGACGCAAGGTGAATGGATGCAGGAGCCGCAATGGGCGCGCTACAGGGAGCACTACCATGAGCAGGTCCAAAGGATGGCGGACGAACCATCGGCCCCGTTGGGGAGCCAGGAGCAACTTCACGATGTAGTCGACGCCGAAAGCCAGCCACGTTGCCCCCAAGACGAATATCAGAGCGGCGGCATAGGGGTCCGGCGGTTCCACAATGACCAGGACGGAGAAGGCCGCCAGAAAGAGAAAAGCCGCACCGACGAGGGGCCACTCGGAATACTTTTGCCAGGTTTCTTGCCTCATGGCTGAATGCTAGGACTTTGCACGGCGGATGTCCCCACGACATTGCTGTTGCCGTCGTTGGCGACGTCTCAGTGCTGTCGGTCCTGTGCCTGGCGATTCTGCCCGCCTGGCTCATCGTGTCCCGTGCTCCGCAGTTGCTGATCAGCCCTGAACAGCCCCAGGTGGCGGAGGGAACAAGCCGGCCACCAACCAGTAGCGAGCCACCCGCACAGCGCTGACAAGCGTCTCCGGCAGCGGTACATTGAGGGTCTCAGGTGCCGGACCGCTATCTGGGCAAAAGATCGGCAAGGCACGATTCAGAACCGGCGGAGGCGACACGCCATGGCGGAAAACCAGGGCAAAGACGGTGCGCGTGAGAGTCGGGCGCAAGACCACAATCTCGCTAGCGAACTGGGAGTTGTCGAACAGAACATCCTTTTGCGAATCCAGGATTTTGACGATCCCCGCCAGGAATGGCGGCGTTTGTTCTCGGAGTTGTACGGCACATTTTTGCTCGTCGTTGTCGCGGCCGGCGGTGGGATGATGAGCCAGGCGTTCCCCGGAGCCATCAGCCGCACAGCGGCCGTGGTGGCCCCGGGCCTGATGGTGATGGGGATCATCCTGTTCATGGGCAGGATCTCGGGTGCGCATCTGAATCCTGCGGTCAGCATCGCATTCGCCCTCCGCGGTGACTTCCCGTGGCGCAGGGTGCCGGGGTATATCGTTGTCCAGCTCATCGGAGCGACGCTTGCCTGTCTGCTGCTGCAGGGCGTGATCGGTGTCTCCGCCACCTTCGGTTCAAACTATCCGGCGGCGGGTTATTCGGCCGGTGCCGCGTTCTGGATGGAGGCACTGCTGACGATGGTGCTGGTCAGCGTCATCCTGGGGACCGCCTCCGGGGCCCAGAACGTCGGGCTGTTGGGGGCGTTTGGAGTAGGCGCTTACATTGCCTTGGCGGGCCTGTGGGGCAGTCCCATCTCCGGCACGTCGATGAATCCGGCGCGAACGTTCGGGCCCGATCTCGCCAGCGGCGATTTCAGTGACTACTGGGTGTATGTCGCCGGGCCGCTCACGGGGGCAGTGGTCGCCGTCTGTATCGCCTTCGTCTTGCGCGGCGCGGGCGGCGGCAAGTCGGGTTCCGGCGCCGCTCAGGGAGCCCTCTTCACCGAAGCCGCGAAGGACAAGAAGCCCTAGCGGTGACGCGGACCCCCCCGGCCAATTCCGCCAGGGCCATGACGCTCAAGTAGATTTATCGGAGTGAAAAGCAGCAAGTGTCGAAGCAGCTTTTGGGACCGAAGAATCGGGGAGTGGTGTGAGCAAGCTGATCGGGAGCCCGGGCGGAGCCGACGGACAATACGCGGCAGTCAAGGTTCCGGCGTATCCGCAGCTGCGGCTCGAGAGCGATGCCCTCGAAAACAATATCCGGGTCATGGCGGAGTGGTGTCGGGAGCGGGGCGTGGAACTCGCCCCACATGTAAAGACAACGATGTCGGCGCCGATCATCGAGCGGCAGCTGGCTGCCGGCGCAGTCGGCGTCACTGTCGCCACTGTGGATCAGGTCGCCTCAGCACTGACGTGGGGACATGACCGCGTTCTCGTGGCCAACGAGATCGTCGACAGGTTTGGACTAACGCGGGTCCGAACGTGGCTGGAGGAAGATCCCGGACGGGAAATCCGTTGCTTCGTCGATTCGGCAGCCGGCGTCAAGACGGCGGGGGAAGTGTTCGACGGCGGGGCGGTCGACCTTGAGGTGCTGATCGACGTCGGCACACCCGGTGGCCGCACGGGAGTACGCAGCCTGGACGAAGGCCTGCTGTTGGGCGAGCTGGTCCGGGCCACGCCGGGACTGCGGTTGGTGGGGGTCGCGGGTTACGAAGGCGTCGTGCCAAACAGCAGGGCCGAGGACACGATCACAGCGGTTGACCGACACTGCCGACTGGTGCGGGACGTATATCTGGAAGCGGCGAAGTACTTTGAGACCGCCGCTCCCATCTATTCAATGGGTGGCTCCGCGTTCCCGGACCGCGTCGTTGAGTTCCTTCCGGACAGCGGCCAGGTGCCTGGAACACGGATTATTCTCCGATCAGGTTGCTACGTCACCCACGATCACGGCACGTATGCCGCCGTCAGCCCCATTCCGGGACTCATTCCGGCGATTTCTGTTCGCGCCGTCGTCCTGTCCACCCCTGAACAGGGGATGGCCGTCGTCGGTGCAGGCAAACGGGATCTTCCGTACGACGCCGGACTGCCAACCTTTTTGTCGGCCCGGACGGCGGAAGGTGCCGAAAAGCATGGCGCAGCCGCAGGCGTGCGAAATCTCTTCGACCATCACGCAGTCCTGACCGGAGTCACCGGACTCGATGTCACCGATACGGTGGATTTCGGGCTATCCCATCCCTGCTCCGCCTTCGACCGCTGGCCCGAATACGTTCTCACCGACGGGGACGGTCACGACATTGACGTGTGGCACACCGACTTCCGCCGGTCATCCCTGGCGACCCTCCCGGGCGACGACTGATTGTTGCCCTTCACTCCTTCTGGCCCTCGCTCCTTCTTGCCCTCAATCCTTGAGGTGCCGGGTCAGCACTTCGAATTCCTCGACGCCCAGGATCTGCATGTGCTGCTCCGCGCTGGTCTCGGAGCGGATCTTGCTGGCAGCCTGCTCGCTGCCGGCGAGGGCGTCCGCGTCCTCCCACAGCGTGATTGACAGCGACTTGTTGTCCTTCCCAAGCAAGTAATAGATGCCCAGGCATCCCGGCAGCTGGAGCACCCGGTTGACGGTGTCATCTGAGGGTGCCCCGGAGCTGTCCGGGCCGGGCTGGTACGTGCTGACGCGAGCGAACATGAACGTCCTCCTAGATCCAGATCCGACGGTTGGAGCACCTGCCGCCCAAGCCGTTGAGAGGGGAGCTGGATCCTTGGGATTTCGCGCCTTGGCAGCCGGCAGCGTGGTCTCCTCCCACCAGTAAGGACCCGTGGGTGCAGAAGCACAAGGCTCCTGCACCCATGCGATCCGCGGTGGTTGCCGGTCCGCTGCTCAGCTGCCGGCGCCGATGGCCGTCCGGGCGTTCCTCTTGAGCTCGGCGAGTTCCTTGCGCGCCACCAGGGCCTCGTCCTGGCTGACGGCTACGAATCTGGTGGACGTGCCGGGGGCGGCGCGGGCCACCAGATCCATGTCGGCGCTGATGACCGTGCCCACCATGGCATAACCGCCGCCGGAGACAGCGTCGCGGTGCAGGATGATGGGCTGGGTGCCGCCAGGAATCTGGATGGACCCGACAGCGTAGCCGGCGTCCACGATGTTGGACGGATCGGAGCCGGCGCCAAATGGCTGCTCCCGCTCTTTCCACTGCACTCCGGGACCTGCGTACCTCAGCCCCATCCGGTCAGCCACCGGTGTCACCTTCCACTCGCTGTGGAGGAGATTGTCCAGTCCCTCGTCGGTGAGCCGGTGGTCGTACAGGCCCAGGACGATCCGGACGGCCTGCTCCTTGGCGAAGACAGGACGGAATTCCTCCGGAACGGTATCGGCGTCGGGAAGGGCTCCGCCGTTGAGCGGGGCGCCCACCGGAACGTGATCACCGGCCTCCAGCTTGCGGCCCTGGAATCCGCCGATCGCGCCCAGGCTGTATGTGGACCGGCTGCCGAGCACCTCGGGAACATCGATGCCGCCCTGGACCGCGATGTAGTAGCGCGTGCCGCCCTGGATGACCCCGAAGCTGAGTTCATCGCCGGCGTTCAGCTGCAACCGGGTCCACTGGGGCCGGGTTTCGCCGTTGACCTTGACGTCCACCGGTGCCCCCGTGACAGCGACGACGGCATCCTGGTCGGTGGTCAACACCGGGCCCAGGTACGTGCATTCGAGGACGGCCTCCTTGACGGTGTTGCCCACCAGGGCATTGCCGAGTTCGGCTGAGTATTGATCCATGGAACCGCTCTGCGGGATGCCCACGTTGTAGTGGCCGGTGCGTCCCTGGTCCTGGACTGTGGTGGCCAGTCCAGGGTTCTTGATGTCAAACGCCATTGAGGGCCTCCATGAGTTCCTGGTTGTAGCCTTCGGGATCCGCCAGCGCCTTGGACAGATCAAATGTCACGGGCACCTGCCGGTAGCGGAACGTCCCGGCGGAGATCTCAGCCTGGATGTTGTTGTATTCGGCCTCGGTGACCGGCTTGAACTTTACGATGTCGCCCGGTTTGAAGAACACCATGAAGTCCTTGAAATCGGCCAGGGACTGGGCCGGATCGAAGATGGGCGCGGCAGCGACGCCGAACATCTGGTAGCCGCCGGCACCCCGCACAGAGTAGATGCAGCCGAAGCAGCCTCCGTGGCCCACGGTCAGTTTGGGAGTATCGGTGCGGGGACTCAAATACTTCGGTACTTCCAGTTGTTTCTCCCGCTCCACCAGCTGGAAGAGGAACGGCAGCCCGGCGACGAATCCAACCATGGAGACTAGCCACGGTTGCTCATGGTGGCGCTGGATGAATTCAGCGGCATCCTTGAGGTTGTTGACCTTGGCTGCGTAGTCAATGTCGGTGCCGCCGGGCTCCTGATGGAATCCTTCGCGGAATCTTTCGGCCACCTCCGCCGTGAACGGGTCCTCGTACCAGACCGGGACTTCGATGATCCGTGTTTCCAGAAAGTGGTCGTGATGGTGCGCCAGATCCCCTTCAATGCTCCGGACGGTCTCTTCAAGGGTCGACGGCGGCAGGATGTCGGGATCGAACCTCACCAGCAGCGAGGCGTTGGCAGGACAGACGTCCACGATGCCGGGCAGCCGCGTGGCCGAAAGCTTCGCGGCGATGGACATCACCCTAAAGTTCGCGGCCAGGCTCATGGACTCCGAGACCTCAACGAACAGGAATTCGTCTCCGCCCCAGGTGTAGCGGGCCTCCAACACGGCGGGTTCCGGGCTGCTCATTGTGCCTCCATCAGATCGGGGACGGTTTCAAGGAACTTTGAGTGGTGGGTGACGGCCGCAAATTCGGGCCGGCTTAGCAGCTTTTTGTGCACCGGGATGGTGGTTTTGATCCCTTCGATGCGGGTCTGATCAAGGGCAGTCAGCATCGCCTCAGTGGCCAATTCGCGGGTGTCTGCGTGCACAATCAGCTTGGCCATCAGGGAGTCGTAGTACGGAGTGACCGTGGAACCGGCCTCCACCCCGGTGTCCACCCGGATGCCGGCGCCAGAAGGCCAATCCATGACCGTGATCAGGCCCGGGCTGGGGAAGAAGTGGTGGTCGGGGTCCTCGGCATTGACGCGGCATTCGATGGCGTGGCCATTGAATGTGATGTCGTCCTGGCGGAGGGACATCGCCCCGGTGAACGCGATCTGCAGCTGTTCGCGGATCAGATCGACGCCCGTGATTTGCTCGGTGATCGGGTGCTCAACCTGGATACGAGTGTTCATTTCGATGAACGCCGCTTCGTGGTTGACCGGGTCATAGAGGAATTCGACCGTTCCGGCGCCGCTGTAGCCGCACTCGCGGGCGAGTTCCACGGAGGATTCCCGGATCCTCTGGCGGACGTGGTCCGGGAGGTCCGGCGCCGGTGCTTCTTCAATGACCTTCTGGGAGCGCCGCTGCATGGAGCAGTCGCGGTCGCCGAGATGGATGAAGTTTGTTCCATCGCCGAGGACCTGGACTTCCACGTGACGGGCATGCTGCACAAAGCGTTCCAGGTAAACGGTGGGATCGCCGAAGACGGCCGCCGCTTCGCCGCGCGTCTGCTCAATGGATTCCAGAAGCTTGCCTTCGCTGTGCACAAAGCGGATGCCCCGGCCGCCGCCGCCGGCGGAGGCCTTGATCACGAGCGGGTAGCCGATGCCACGGGCGATTTCTACGGCGTCGGCCGCCGGATCGAGGGGGCCGTCCGAGCCGCGGAGCACGGGGACGCCCGCCTTCCGGGCCGATTCCCTTGCCAGGGACTTGTTGCCCATCATCGCGATGGCGTCCGCGCGCGGCCCCACCCAAATCAGCCCCGCATCCGCGACCTTCCGGGCGAAGTCCGCATTCTCGGAGAGGAATCCGTAGCCCGGATGGACGGCATCGCAGCCGTTGTCCACGGCCGCTGCGACGATGGCGTCCTGGTTCAGGTAGCTGGCCGTGGCAGGAGCCGGACCCACCACCACGACGTGGTCAGCGGACCGGGCAGCCAAGGATTCGACGTCGGCTTCGCTGGCCACCACGAGTGTTTCGATGCCCATTTCGCGAGCTGTCCGAGCGATGCGCACGGCGATCTCGCCGCGGTTGGCGATGAGTAGTTTTTGCATTGCTATCCTTCCCGGACGATGACGATTGCATCGCCTGGGTTGACCATGTCGCCCTCGTTGACCGCAAACGACTCCAAGGTCCCGGCCACATCGGACTGAATTTCGGTGAACTGCTTCATGATTTCGATAATGCCGAGGGTCTGTCCGACCTCGATGGCGTCGCCTTCATTGGCGAAAGGCGGCTTGCCTGGGCCCGGCTTGCGGTAGAAGACTCCGGGGAGCGGGGAAACGATGGTTGCCACGGGATGCTCTCTTTCAGATGGTTGGATAGATCGGGTGTTCAGCCGAGGACCGCACGCACTGCGGTGGCCACTGCAACAGAATTGGGTGCGTCGGAGTGGACGCAGATGCTTTGGAACTGGATGTCCAGTTCGGTGCCGTCAACAGCGAGGACGGGCTTGCCGGCCAGCGCCCTGCTGACGCGATCGGCGGCGGCGTTGGGGTCGGTGGGGGCGGGACGGCGCTGGATCAGCAGCTCACCGGCCGGACCGTAGTTGAGATCGACATAGAGTTCGGGCACGAATTCCACGCCCATGGCCCGGCACACGCTTTCGTGGGCGGTCCCCGCGAGCCCGAAAAACGGAACGCCGAACTGCAAGGCTGTACCAGCGGCGGCGTGCATCAGTTCCTCGTCGCCGGCAAGCATCCCGTAGAGGGAGCCGTGGGGTTTGATGTGGTTCAGTTCCAGCCCGTGCTTTGCAAGGAACGCCGTCAGGGCGCCGGTCTGATACAGGATGATCGACTCGACCTCGGCCGGCGTGAGCGCCATTCGGCGGCGTCCGAACCCCACAAGGTCCGGCAGTCCGGGGTGCGCTCCGACCGCGACGCCGTGCTCTGCAGCCAGCGCCACGGTCCGTTCCATGACGTCGGGATCGCCGGCGTGATAACCGCAGGCCACGTTCGCGACATCGATGATGCGCATGAGTTCTTCGTCGTTGCCGAACTCGTGAAGGCCGAGGCCTTCGCCCATATCGGAGTTCAGGAGCACACGCCCTTGACTGTGGGGAGCGGAGTCGGGAGAGGCGTGCAGAGAGGTGTCGGTGAGTCACATTGGTTTGCATGGGTGCAACGCTACTCAGCATTTCACCGCCCCGATATTGTGCAGCTCGCTGAATCTGCAGGCATCAATTATGGTTATTGCACTGTCCGCGGGGGAGTCCCGCCGTAGTTGGAGGGTTCCGTGCGAATTTCAGATTTAGCAGACGACGCCGATCTCAAAATCCGCCTCCGTGTTCCGGGCGGCGAAGGCCGCATGGCCCGGCCCATCACGTGGTGCGCCCCCACCGAACACATGGACCCCACGCCTTTCCTCAGCGTGAATGCCCTGCTGCTGACCAACGGCATGGGCCTGAACGTCAAGGACTTCAGGATCTGGGACGCCTATGTGGAGCGGCTGGTTTCCGTCCCCGTATCTGGGCTGGTATTCGGCTTGGGTGCCGCGCACAGCGAGCTGCCGGCCGGCTTGCTCCGGGCCTGCGAGGCGCACGGCCTGCCGCTGCTGGAACTCCCGCCGGAGGTGCCGTTCGTGCTGGTCATGCGGCACGTGGAGCGGGTCATCGCTACCGAGCGCTATGACGAGCTGCGGAAGGGCTGGGAGCTGGCCGACGAATGCACCCGGTTGGCGGCCGACGGGCATTCCCTGGCAGAGGTTCTGGCGAGAGTCGCGGACGCCATCAATGCGAGGGTGGCCGTGATCGACCACAATGCCTTCGAGCTTGTTTCTGCAGGCGGGGCTCACGGCGGGACCGCGCGGACCGCGCTGCGCCTGCCCAGCGGCGCTTCCGAGCAATTCAGGCTCGCCATCGAGGGGATCGGGAGCAACATCGTGCTGCAACCCATTCTGGGCCCTGTGGCTGCCGTCATCGCCATGCAACTGAGCTATACCCTCGGGTCCCATTCGCCCCTGCATTCCCGGGAAGCCGCCCGCTTCATGGAGGCCCTCTATGAGGACCGCGGCGAGCCGTCCGCGCCGCTGCGCCGCTACGCCCTTGAATCCGGGTTCGATCCTGACAGCGACTGGGGTGCGGTGCTCATCGGCAGCTCAGAAGACGTGGCCCCCGCCAAGCTGCGCGCCATCGCATGGCGCGCCCGGGTGGGGCTGCAGGCCGGCTTCGGCACTGTGAGGTTCATGGAAGAAGCCGGGCTCACGACGCTTTTGCTGCAACACCGGCACGAGGCGGCCGACTTGCTTGATGCCGCGCGGGGATTCTTTACGGACGCCCCGGAACTCTCCGTCATCGTCTCGGAATCCGCGGACCTGAGTGAACTGCCGCTGGCGCTTCAGCTCGCCCGCCGTCACCTGGGACGGCCCGGCGTGCACCAGGCGCCGCTGGCCGATCTCGCCGGCATTGTGCAGGGACTGCCCAGCCCAGGGCTGGTGGCCATGTGCCAGCGGCTGCTGGCTCCCTTGGCCACAGACGGCGGCAGCGCGTTGCGGGAGACCTTCGATGCGTACCTGCGCCACAGCGGGAGCTCTGCGAAGATCTGCGATGAGCTCTTCATCCATCGGAATACGCTCAGCTACCGGCTGCGGAAAATTGAGGACCTGCTGAAACTGGATCTGTCCGATGGCGAAGTCCGCGCCACGTGCATGCTCGCCCTCGGCATCGTTGCTGCCGCCCCATAGAATGTGCAGTTTGCACGATAAGTAGCCTCAATCTTGGGCGAACTTCCGATATGAGGCTGTGAGTCGGATCACTAATCTCAACTCATGGGCATGGAGCCTGCGCGGTCGGGCCTTTGAGTGACGCACCGGGCGGCCCCTACGGCCTTCCGATTCGACTCACTAATTCGACTGACCGGAGGATCCCCTTGCCGTCTCACACCGCGTTGCCGAAGGCGCTGCTTTCCCGCACGCATAGGACCGGCTCCAGCCTGACGGATTCGACCTCCCGGCCGTCCAGGACGCCCTTGAGGAGCTGTACCGCTGTCCGCCCTATATCCAGCATGGGCGAGCGGACCGAAGAGAGTGGGATGGGAAGTTCCGCAGCCAGGGAGGTGTCATTGAAGCCAACCACCGCCACATCGCGGCCGACGCCGAGGCCATGCGACCGCAAGGCTCCCATGGCGCCGATTGCCGCGAAGTCGTTGACGGCGAACAGTGCAGTCGGGCGGGGGTTGCAGTGAGTCAGGATCGTCTCGGCCGCTTCCCGTCCGCCGGCGGTATCGAAGCGGGACCACACCACGGCGTTCCGGGGTATTTTCCCACCCAGCGCACGCCAGCGGTCCACGAAACCGGCCGTCCGGTCGACGGCCGTGCTGGCATAGGGCTCGCCGGCGATCACGGCGACGTTCCGGTGCCCGTTGCTCCACAGGTGGTCGGCCACAAGCTCGCCGCCAAGGACGTCGTCGCATGTGGCCGATGGGAAGCCCGGGACGCGGCGGTTCATGAGCACGAACGGCACTTTCCGGACGGCCAACTCGCGCAACAGGCTGCTGTCCAGGTGTGCGTCGCCGATGATCAGCCCGTCCACGCGTCGGGCCAGCATGGAGTCGGTCTTGCGGCGCTGTTCCTCCGGGTCGTCGCGGGAGTTCATGACAAACGTGGAATAGCCGAGCTCCGCCGCGGCCTCGTCAATGCCCTCGTACATGATCGCCAGAACGAGGTCCGAAAGCCGGGGAACGATCACGCCCATGAGGTGCGTGCGGCGCGTCCGCAGGCCGGCGGCCTGCGGGTCGGGGGAGTAGCCGCGCTTCCGCGCCAGCTCGCGCACTCGTTCGGCCGTAGCCACGGAAGCTGCCCCCCGTGCCACCTCGGAGCCCGAGTGCAGGATCCTGGACACGGTCGAGGGGTGGATGCCGAGCTCGCTCGCGAGATCCTTCAGCGTCACTGTGCGGCCACCGGCCGTGCTCTCTTCCATGCATTCCCCTGCCTCAGCTCAAATGGTCGTCATCACCAAGAGTGCCTGATGATGCGCAGATCTCTGGTCCAGGCACCCTTGACGTGTCGCACCTCACATTCTATAGTCAATTCATCGGCTTACCCAATCGATTGGGTAGACGGAATCCCGGTAGTGGGCGGCGAAGTATTTACCCCCTTGAAACTTCCGGGGGCATCTGCAGGAAATACGGCAGGGATAACTTTTAGCCAACAACCCAATCGATTGGGTAGGCATCCGGAAACAGATTCAAATCAAACGGAGTCGAAATGACAGTCACAGATTTGGTTGGTCCCCACGTGGTGCTGCTGGCCACGGGCGGAACCATTTCCTCCCGTGCGTCCGAGGCCGGGGGAGCCGCCGTGGCGTCCGACACGGGGGAGCAAGTGTTCGCCAGCATGGGGGTGCCAGCGGCCCATCCTGTCCGCGTGGTCGATGTTTTCCGGAAGGGCTCGTACCTGCTGACAGTGGACGACATGATCGCCATCTGCGCCCGGATCAGGCAAGCCCTTGCGGACCCGCAGGTTTTGGGCGTCGTGGTCACCCACGGTACGGACACGATGGAGGAAACGGCCTATCTCGTTGACCTCACCCACGATGATCCCCGCCCGGTGGTGTTCACGGGCGCGCAGCAGGCGGCCGACGCCGACTCACCGGACGGTCCCGGCAATCTGTCCCGCGCCATCGCCGTCGCCGGTTCCCCGCAGGCGCGGGGAAGTGGGGTGCTGCTGGCGTTTGCGGGCACCATCTTCCCCGCGGCCGGCGTCCGGAAGCGCCACACAACCAGCCTCGATGCCTTCGCCAACCCGGATTTCGGAACCGCCGGATCGGTGTCCGACTCCGGTGTGGTCGAGATGCAGGAGGCACGGCGCGGCCTTGCCCCGTTGCCGTTGCCGGGGGTGGACGCCGGTTCTCCGCGCGTGGACCTTGTTGCTGCCTATCCCGGAGCGGACTCCACCCTCCTTCGGGCCGCCCTCCAGGCCGGGGCGGCAGGGATTGTGCTGCAGGGGACGGGAACGGGCAATGCCAACCGTGTGCTGTGCCGGGAGGTCGCCGATGCGACGGCGGCCGGCGTCGTCGTGGTGACGAGCACCCGCGTGGAAGCCGGTGCCGTCGTACCCCGATACGGCGACGGCGGCGGTGAGGACCTGCGCGCTGCCGGTGCCATCCCCTCCGGGCTGCTCAGGCCATCCCAATCGCTGGTCCTGCTGAGCCTTTTGCTCAGGCTTGGCACTCCCGCCGACCGGATTGCGGAGACCTTCGCCCGGCGCGGCACGATCCCTGACTAGTTCCCGCCCCGAATCCAAACCCCACCAACAATCCTCAACAAAAAGCCAAACCTCAACAAAAGCGCAGTGAAAGGTTGATCTCATGACTAAGGACATCCAAGTCGCGTTCGGCGTCGACGTGGACGCCGTTGCCGGAATGCTCGGCTCCTACGGCGGTGAGGACTCGCCCTGCGATATCTCCCGCGGCCTGTTCAGCGGCGAGGTCGGCGGCCCGCGCCTCATCCGGCTGTTCGAGAAGTACGGCCTGCCCGCCACCTGGTTCGTGCCCGGCCACTCGATCGAGACCTTCCCGGACCTGACGCGGATGATCGTCGACGCTGGGCATGAAATCGGCGTGCACGGTTACTCGCATGAAAACCCCATCGCCATGACCCGCGAGCAGGAGACGGCCATCCTGGACCGGTCGATCGAACTCATCGAAAAGGTCTCCGGCCGGCGGCCCACCGGCTATGTCGCTCCCTGGTGGGAATTTTCCCCGGTCACCAACGAGATCCTGCTCGAGCGCGGGATCAAGTACGACCACTCCCTGATGCACCAGCGATTTCGAGCCCTACTACGTGCGTGTCGGCGACAGCTGGAAGAAGATCGACTACACCAAGGCCGCCGAGACCTGGATGGAGCCGCTGGTCCGCGGGCACGGAAACCGACCTCGTCGAGATCCCGGCCAACTGGTACCTGGACGACCTTCCTCCCATGATGTTCATCAAGGCGGCCCCGAACTCCCACGGGTTCGTCAGCCCCCGGGACATCGAACAAATGTGGCGCGACCAGTTCGACTGGGTGTACCGGGAAATGGACCAGGCCGTCTTCACCATGACCATCCACCCGGACGTCTCGGGCCGCCCCCAGGTCCTGCTCATGCTTGAGCGCCTCATCGAACACATCAACTCCCACGAAGGCGTCAGCTGGCTGACGTTCGACCAGATCGCGGACTCCTTCCTCGCCCGCAGCCCCCGAAAGGAAAACCAGTAATGACCATCCAGCAGCCCGCCGTCGACCTGACGCAACCCGCGCCGGACGAAAAACGCCGCTTCCCGGTATTCTCCAAGCACCACACGACCACCGCCACCGTTCTGGCCCTGCTGGCCTGGACCGTCGCCGTGTTCGACTTCGGACTCTTCGGCACGCTCCTGCCGGCCATGCAGGAGGAATTCGGCTGGAGCGCGAATCCGAAGCCTACGCAATCAATACCTGGATCGCCGTCGGCACCGCGATCGTCTGCTTCGGAATCGGCCCAGTCATTGACCGGCTCGGCCGCCGCAAGGGCATGATGACCACCGTCGGCGGAACCGCCATTGTCTCCGGTCTGACGGCCCTGATCCCGACCGGAATCCCGTTCCTCAGCAACGGCCTGGTGGTGCTCATCCGTTCTTTCGGCGGGCTCGGATTCTCGGAGCAGGCCGTCAACGCGACCTACATGAACGAGGTCTACCAGGTCACCGAAGTCGCCGACAAGCGCAAGCGCCCCGGCTTCCACTACTCCTTCATCCAGGGCGGCTGGCCGCTGGGCTTCCTGCTCGCCAGTGCCCTCGCCCTCGTCTTCCTTCCGTCCCTTGGCTGGCGTGCCCTGTACCTGATGGCGACCGTTCCGGCAGTAATCATCGTGTGGGCCATTGCCAAGAAGCTCAAGGAAACGCCGCAGTTCGAACTGCACCACAAGCTGACCCAACTCGAGAAGCACGGCAAGACCGAGGAAGCCCACGCCCTGGCCCACGCCTTCGGCGTCGAGCACTCCTCCACTGCCCCGCTCAAGCGCATCTGGGAGCCGCACCTGCGCCGGAACACGATCGTCTTCTCGCTGGCCTGGATCTTCAACTTCTTCGGCATCCTGATCTTCAGC
Organism: uncultured Actinomycetota bacterium; assembly: GCA_963722145.1. Classification (GTDB taxonomy): domain Bacteria; phylum Actinomycetota; class Actinomycetes; order Actinomycetales; family Micrococcaceae; genus Arthrobacter. The sequence goes on from CAVRLW010000014.1 coordinate 84,420, forward strand.
ATTCTCGGCAGCTCCGTCCTGAAGAACGCCAAGGGTGTGGAACTTTCCGATGCCTTCTGGATGCTGATCGTCATCAACATGCTGGCGTACTTCGGCTACGTCTTCCACGGGTGGCTCGGTGACAAGATCGGCCGGAAGCGGACAATCATCGGCGGCTGGATTCTCTCCGGCATTTCGTTCACCATCATGCTCAGCCCCATCGCCACGAGCCCCTTCATGATCATCGTGACCTACGGTGCCGGACTGTTCTTCCTGGTCGGACCGTACGCCGCGATCCAGTACTTCATGGCCGAGTGCTACCCCGTCAGCTGCCGTGCCACCGGCACAGCCTTCATCGGCGCAATGAGCCAGCCCGGCACCATCCTCGGCGGGTTTCTGTTCACGGCAGCGGCCGCCAGCCGCAGGAACCGGTGCTGCAGCCCTGTGGGTCGGCGCGGCCGGAACGCTGTTCTCCGGCCTGCTGATGATCGCCGCGAAGCCGCCGGTCGAGGCCCTGCTCGAGGACCACCCCCATGACGTCTGAGAACAGGGTGGCCGTCATCACCGGAGCGGCCAGTGGAATTGGACGGGCCCTCGCGGTCCACTACGCCCAGCGGGGCGTGCATTCGGTGATCGGGACCTTTCCCGGCGACCCGCACGACCCGGAGGAAACCCTTCGCCTGGTGAAAGCCGCCGGCGGCCAGGGAGTCATCCACGAAGTGGATGTCCGAAGTACCCCGTCCGTCGATGCCTTCGCCGAACGCGCCGTCCAGGAGTACGGCCGCCTGGACTACGCGGTGGCCAACGCCGGAATCCTGCGCAACTCACCGCTGGAGGAGATGACCGATGAGCGCTGGCACGACATGCTCGACGTCGACCTCACCGGCGTGATGCGGACCCTGCGCGCCGGTTCCGCGAAGATGACCGACGGCGGAGCGATGGTTGCCGTGTCCTCCATTGCCGGCGGGGTCTACGGGTGGGAGGAACATGCCCACTACGCGGCCGCCAAGGCCGGCATCCTCGGGCTGATCCGCAGTGTGGCCGCCGAGTTGGGGCCGCGCGGCATCCGCGCCAACGCCGTTATCCCCGGACTGATCGAAACTCCGCAGTCCCTGGATCCGGTGAACTCGCTCGGCCCCGAGGGCCTGCTGCGCGCCGGTCTGGAGATCCCCTGGGGCCGCGTCGGACGGCCCGAGGAGGTTGCCAGCGTGATCGGCTTCCTGACCTCCGATGACGCTGTCTACGTCACGGGCCAGTCCCTGATCGTCGACGGCGGCCTCACCATCAAGATGCGTGCCTGAAAAGCATCGGAAAGGACAAGAATGAACAACCCTGAACGCCTCCCGAAGCACGGAGGGCCGCGGCGTAGTGGTCACGGGCGGAGCCAGCGGCATCGGCAAGGCCATCGCCGAAGCCTTCACCGCCAACGGCGACAGAGTGGCCGTCCTGGACCGGTCGGGCGCGGCGGGAAGCATCGCCGTCGACGTCTCAGACGAAGCGAGCGTGAAGGCGGCCTTCACCGCCGCACGCGTCCCAGCTCGGCAGCATCGACATTCTTGTGAACAGCGCGGGCCTGCTGACGGAATCGCGGCTGGAAGACATGACGCTTGCCATGTGGAACGAAACGATTGCCGTGGACCTGACGGGTGTCTTCCTCTGTTGCCGGGAGGTGGTGGGGGAGATGCGGGAGCAGAAGTGGGGCCGCATCATCAACATCGCCTCCCAGCTGGCCATCAAGGGCGGCACCGGACTCAGCCACTACAGTGCCGCCAAAGCCGGAGTCGTGGGGCTGACCAAGGCCCTGGCCCTGGAAACCGCCGCCGACAACGTGCTGGTCAACAGCATCGCCCCGGGCCCCATCGAAACGCCCCTGGTTGACGGCATATCCGAGGAATGGAAGGCGGCCAAGCGTGCCGGATTGCCGCTGCTGCGCTTCGGGCTGGCGGCCGAGGTGGCCCCGACCGCGCTGCTTCTGGCCAGCGATCCGGGCGGGAACTTGTATGTCGGGCAGACGCTCGGGCCCAATTCCGGCGACGTCATGCCCTAGGAGGGACTCTCACATGTGCGGTGCCTGCGGACGAAGCGTGGTGAGCGATCCGGTCCTGGGGCCGATCAGAACGCTGCGGCAGCACCTGATCGTCGCCCAAACGATCAACGGTGCCTGCCAATCCTGGCCGGGAGCCCCGAAAGTGGCCGCGACCAGCGGCGGCTGGCTGGTCTCGGGACCGAAGGGAGTCACAGAAGCCGTATCAACCGTGGAGGCGCTGTGGTCGGCAGTCCTGCGGGGCAGGCCCGGAGCGTTGCAGGCCCTGCGTGGTGCCCAGGTCCGGGAATCGGAGGACCGGGCGGGGGCCCTGAAAGCGGGGGAGCTGGAAGGAATGGGGCTGGAAGGACGGGAGCTGTCGCTCCGGGTGCTGAAACTCGGCCGCGAGATGGCACCGGATTCCGCTACGGAAACTGACCCGTGACGCGGTATGGGTCCGGCGCTACGGGTATTCCGTAGCGCCGGACCTTTTGCGTGTCGCCGGTCCGAAAACTCAGCGAAAACGGCCGCGCCGGGGGCACAGAGAGTGGGTTCCCCGCGGTGACCGGCCGGTGCCAGGCTCAGGAAGCGGGTCCGGGGCTCAGGCCGGGGGCGCGGCCGGGGCGTCGGAGTGCGGGCAACGTATCTGCTCGCCTGCCTGTGCACGCGCGTGCTCGACGTCGGCAGCGCTTTGCATTTGCCCGCGGGCCCGCAGCCCGGCCACGACACCGTCAATATCGGCGTCGGGCCGGTTCTGGCTGAGCTTGTGCTTCGCCTCGATCCGGGTGATGAGGAGTTCGACCCCGACGATCGCACGCAGCTGGCCGGCAATGTAGCGCTCGGGGGCATCGTCGACCGTCCAGGGCCGCTCGGACCCGGCTTCATTGTGATCGCTCAGCCGCCTCACATGGCTGGCGAGCCAGGCGGGATCGTCGTGGATGACGAGGTTGCCGTACACGTGGGCGGTGGAATAGTTCCAGGTCGGAACGACGCGTCCGTGCTCTGCCTTGGACGCGTACCACTGCGGCGAAATGTAGGCGTCGGCGCCCTGGATGATGGCGAGCGATTCGCCGGCGGCGGGTTCGGACCACTGGGGATTGTTGCGGGCGAGGTGCCCGTGCAGGGCGCCGTGCTCACCAGACGTCGGGTCGAGGACAAAAGGCATAAGCGTGGCGAGGATGCCGTTCGCCGTGGCGGTGATCAGGTTGGCGGCGGCCGGGCGGCTGAGCAGCTGCTGGACTGAATCGGGGCCGGCAGCGAAATGTGCGGGGATGTACACGGGGATCTTCCATTCGGATCGCGGATCGGACACGGCTGCAGATTGTGGGATGCGGCGTGGGGCCGGCACGGGGCCGGACCGTGGTGGGTCAGCGGGACTGTTTCGCCGTCACCACCGCCATCGCCTTGGCCCTTGGCGGGCCGGACCGGGAGCGGACGGCCAGGCCGGCACAGAAGACCACCACGGCGCCGCCGATGATGGTGGTCCAGGTCAGGTCCTCGCCCAGGATGAGCCCGGCCCAGCAAATGCTCAGCACGGGCTGGACGAGCTGGATCTGGCTGACCTGCGCCATAGGGCCGATGGCCAGGCCGTGGTACCAGGCGAAGAAGCCGAGAAACATGCTCACGACCCCAAGGTACGCGAAGGCCGCCCACTGCGCAGGAGTGGCGGACGGCGGCTGCCCGGCCATCGAGAAGGCCGCCATGCCCACCATCAGGGGAGATGCGAGAACAAGTGCCCAGGAGACGGTCTGCCACGCGCCGAGTTCGCGGGCCAGCTTGCCACCTTCGGCGTAGCCGATCGCGGCTGCCACGACGGCGCCGAAGAGCAGCAGGTCCGCCAGCTGCAGTTGTCCGATGCCGCCGGACTGCGCGGACGCGAAGCCGATGGCCGCTACCGCTCCGACGCCGGTGATGGCCCAAAAGGTGATTGACGGGCGTTCGTGGCCGCGGAGGACTGCCATCGTCGCGGTCGCCGCGGGGAGTAGCGCGATGACGACAGCGCCGTGGCTGGCGGGAACGGAGGCGAGGGCGAAGGAGGTCAGCAGCGGGAAGCCGATAACAACTCCGCCGGCGACGACGGCGACGCGCGCCCACTCGGCGCCGCGGGGCGGGCGCTGCCGGGTCAAAGCGAGGGCGCATGCGGCGAGGACGGCGGCAACAACGGCCCGGCCCGATCCGATGAACAGCGGAGACAGCCCCGCAACCGCCACCCGGGTGAACGGAACCGTGAAGGAGAAGGCGGCGACGCCGAGCAGTCCCCACCACAGTCCGGTTGCCGGCCGGGTAGATAGCGGTTGGTCAATAACGGTAGTAGCGCTACTATTGTCTCTCATGTACAACGATAGCACCTCGCGAATCGCGGCACGGCTCCGGGAATGGATTGCGGACGCCGCGCCCGGCGCCCGGCTGCCCTCGACGCGGTCCCTGGTTGCCCAATACCAGGCCAGCCCCGTGACCGTGCAGAAGGCGCTCCGCACGCTCACCGCGCAGGGCCTGATCGAGAGCCGCCCCGGCGTCGGGACCTTCGTGCGGGCCGTCCGGACGGCCCGGCCCGCGGACTACGGCTGGCAAACGTCCGCGCTGGGCTCACCCCAGGCGCCGCTGCGGCCCGTCTCCACCGCGATGCGCAGCACGCCGAATGATGTCATCGCATTCCACTCCGGCTATCCGGAGCGGGAACTCCTGCCCGAGCGCCTGGTGCGGGCGGCCTTGACCCGCGCAGCCCGGGGTGAGGCGGCCTTGTCGCGCCCGCCCGCTGCCGGCCTGCCCGAGCTGCAGTCCTGGTTCGCGCACGAACTCCGGACCGCCACGCCGGCCGGCGTCACGCCGCCAACGCCGAGCGACGTGATCGTGCTCCCCGGCAGCCAGAGCGGGCTCAGCTCCGTGTTCCGGGCACTGGTTGGCAGCGGGCAGCCGCTGCTGGTGGAATCCCCGACGTATTGGGGGGCTATCCTGGCGGCGGCGCAGGCCGGCGTCCGGGTTGTTCCAGTGCCGAGTGGCCCCGAAGGCCCGGACCCGGAGGAGCTGGACCGTGCCTTTGACGAGACCGGCGCGCGGGTGTTCTATGCGCAGCCGAACTTTGCCAATCCCACCGGCGCGCAATGGTCGGCCCAGGTGGGCGAGCAGGTGCTGGACGTCGTGCGGGCACATGGGGCGTTCCTGGTCGAGGACGACTGGGCGCATGATTTCGGCATCACCACCGCTGCCGCGCCCGTTGCCGCCCGTGACGATTCCGGCCATGTGGTCTACCTCCGCTCGCTGACCAAGAGCGTGTCCCCGGGCATCCGCGTTGCCGCGGTGATCGCCCGCGGCCCGGCACGTGACCGTATTCTGGCGGACCGGGGGGCCGAATCGATGTATGTCAGCGGCGTCCTCCAGGCGGCCGCCCTCGACGTCGTGACGCAGCCGGCGTGGCAGACGCACCTGCGCGGGCTGCGGCACCAGCTCATGGTCCGCCGGGACCTGCTGGTCAGCAGCCTGCGGGAGCATGCCCCCCAGGCCCACGTGGAGCACGTGCCCACGGGCGGGTTGAACCTCTGGGCACGCCTTCCCGACGGGACCGACGTCGACCAGCTTGTCCGTGACTGTGAGGCTGCCGGGGTCATCATCGCAGCCGGCACCGAGTGGTTCCCGGCCGAGCCGGCGGGACCGTACATCCGGCTCAACTACGCCGGACCCAACCCGGGTGCCTTCCGGGAAGGCGCCCGGATCCTCGGCCAGGTGCTCGACCGAACCGCCGGCCGGTAGGGCGGAGCCCTCGGGGTCTACGGTCGTTACTCTCGGGCGAGCAGTGCCTGGGGTTCCGCGATGGTCACCAGTTCCTGCACGGCCATGGCCAGACCGGCATCGAGCGTCACAAACGCGTCTGCCTGAAGCCCGGTCAGGGCCACGTATTCGGCCTCGAAGGTGTCTTCCCATCCGAGCTGCTCGGCGAGCCTCCATGCGGCGCGCTGCAGGACACGGTCGCCGAGGAGCCTGATGCGAAGGCCCCGCAGGTAGTCGAGCTGGCGGTCGGCGTCGGCCTGCGTCAGCTCGCCGCGCCGGACCGACTGGTAGAGGAGCGAGAGCACCTGTGAGCGAAGGAGCGTCGGCGCCACCAGTTGGTGTTCGTCGGCGATCGCCGCGCCGGCGCGGGCGAGATAGAGGGCCACATCCGGGCCAATCACGAAGCGGGTCATGGTCACCTTCAGCCGGCGTCGCGGGGAACGAACATGATGACGGCGACCCCGAACCGGCAGATCGTTTTCGCGATAGTCACGCCTTCATGATGGCACCGTCTGGCACTGGGCGGTTTCTCTTCCTACACCAGGGCGTGACTGCCCTGCAGCAGCATGAGCGGCCTAGTGTGAAAGCAGCGCTACGGACGGGACGGCCCGTTCGTTTCGAACGGCACGGGGACGGCCCCGTGGAATGGGGTTGAACCTGTGTTTTCCTCTACTGCGAGATCTATTTTCACGCCCGTCGCTATTGTGCGCCTCATGGTCGGCTGGGGCGCCGTCGTCGGGTTGGTGTTTGCCGGGCCTCTGCTTGCGCCACCCGTTCCCACATCGCTGCTCGTTGCTGCACTCGTGGTCATCGTCGGTGTCGTTCTGGTCTGCGCCTTTGGGGTGGTCCATGAGGCCGAACACCTCGCCCACCGACTTGGTGATCCCTACGGCTCCCTGGTCCTGACGCTCTCGATTGTGCTGATCGAGGTGGTGCTCATTTCCGCCGTCATGCTGGGGCCCGGGGAGCACACCACCATCGCACGAGACTCGGTGATGGCCGTATCGATGATTATTCTCAACGCGGTGATCGGGCTCTCTCTGCTCGTCGGGGCGATCAAGCACGGCAATCTGGGCCACAACCGCACTGGCACCTCCTCCTATCTCGCCCTGCTCGTCGTTCTCGTCTCGCTGGCCTTTGCCCTGCCGGCCCTGATCGGACGTAACGGCTCCTACACGTCGGGGCAGGAGATCCCCATCATCGTGCTGACCCTCGCCCTATATGCCTTCTTCCTCTACCGGCAGATGGGCAGGCAAGCCGACGACTTTCGGGAAGTCGATCCACGATTCTCCGCCGGTCCGGGCTTACGTGGCAGCGCCGCCTCCGTGCAGAGCCGCCGCAGCATCACCCAGGTCATCGCCGAGCATCGTTCCGAGGTATTGCTGCGGATCACGCTCCTTATCGTGACGGTCTTGCCCATCGTGCTGCTCTCACACGACATGGCCACGCTCCTGGACGACGGGCTCGAGCGCGTCGGTGCGCCGGTGGCGCTTTCCGGCATTCTGATCGCCATGATTGTTTTCTTGCCCGAGTCGATCACGTCAGTGCGCGCAGCGCTGCAGGGCGAGATCCAGCGTGTCAGCAATCTTTGCCATGGCGCCCTTGTCTCCACGGTTGGCCTGACCATTCCTGCGGTGCTCATCATCGGCAGCCTCACCGGGCAAGCCGTCGTGCTAGCGGAGTCCCCGGCCGACCTGCTGCTCCTCGGCGTCACGTTGATGCTGTCGGTGACAACGCTTGCTTCCAAGCAGGTGACAGCGATGCACGGCGCAGCCCATCTCGTGGTCTTCGCGGTCTACGGCATCGCCGTATTCTCCTGAGCATCGCTGCCCGTCCCGCTGATGGGTCAGCACTCCATCGGGGCGGCGGGAGCCGTGCCGCATAGGTCCGTTCAGACCGCGGCCCGGCTCTGGACAAGAAACTTGAAGCTTCAATAAAACCGAGTTACGATATTGCCATGACTCAGACCGCCGACCGGCCTCCGGTCCTCTTCCTCAGCCATGGAGCGCCGCCGCTGGCCGACGACTCCACGTGGACCCGCGAACTCAATGACTGGTCCGGCACGTTCGGCAAGCCCACGGACATCCTCATGGTCTCCGCCCACTGGGAGAATGCCCCCGTGACGCTCAGCGCCACCGGGCGTGATCCCGGGCTGGTCTACGACTTCGGAGGCTTCCCCCAGAAGTACTACGAGGTGGCCTACGACGCCCCGCAGGCGCCCGAGCTCGCTGCCGAAGTGGAAGGGCTCGTGGCCGCCCACGGTCACCACGTGCAGCGCGACGAAAGCCGCGGCCTGGACCACGGCGCCTACGTTCCGCTGAAAGAGATGTACCCGGCAGCGGACGTGCCGGTGGTGCAGATGTCCATGCCCACCCTCGATCCGCAGGGATTGTTCGAACTAGGGATCTCGCTTGGACCCCTGCGCGAGCGGGGCACGCTGATTGTCGGATCGGGATTCACCACGCATAACCTGCGCTGGTTCAATCCCGCCGGCGGACCGGACAGCGCCCCGCCCGCAGCCTCGAGTGAGTTCGACCACTGGGCCGAGGAAGCCATGGCACGCGGCGACGTCGACTCCATCCTGGATTTCCTGAACAAGGCGCCGGCCGCCCGCGAGGCGCACCCCCGCAGCGAGCACTGGGCTCCGCTCTACGTTGCCCTAGGGGCCGCCTACAGCTCGGGTGATATCCAGGCCAAGTCAGCGATCGACGGGTTCTGGTTCGGGCTGTCCAAACGCTCGTGGACCCTGACCTAACCGTGAGGGCCGGCGAGCGATCGCCGGCGTCGCACAACGTAACTGTCGCACGAAGTCGCACAACGTAACACCGGGAATGACCCGCACCGGGGACCGGTTGAGAACACCGGCGCCGGTTCGTCCGCACGCCAGAAACAAGACATGAACAACACCCTCGAATTCTAGGAGCGCAACATGACGATTGCAGTGACAGGTGCTACAGGACAGCTGGGCCGGTTGGTTCTCGAGGAACTGCTCAAAAGCCAAGGACCGGGTTCGCTCGTGGCCGTGGTGCGCGACGCCGCGAAGGCCGAGGAGCTCAGTGCCCGTGGCGTCCAGGTGCGCGTCGCGGACTATTCCGATCCGGCGGCGCTCCAGGAAGCCTTCACGGGCGTCGACAAACTCCTGCTGGTCTCCGGCAGCGAAGTTGGCGCCCGCGTGGCGCAGCACGCCAACGTGGTCAACGCCGCCAAGGCCGCAGGCGTCGGGTTCATCGCGTACACGTCCGTCCTGGCCGCGGACACCACCGCGTTGATCCTGGCCCCCGAGCACAAGGCAACAGAGGAGCTCATCCGCGCGTCGGGACTCGACTTCACATTGCTGCGCAACGGCTGGTACACCGAAAACTTTGCCCAGACCGTGGCCACAGCCCGGCAGACGGGCGCCGTCGTGGCCGCTGCCGGTGACGGCCGGGTGGCAAGCGCCACGCGGGCCGACTATGCGGCCGCCGCCGCGGCGGTGCTCAGCTCCGCCGGGCACGAGGGCCGCACGTACGAGCTCTCCGGCGACTATGCCTGGGACTTCAAGGAACTGGCGACGGCGATCACCAAGATCACGGGCCGAGAAGTTGCCTACCAGCCCGTCTCGGCCCCCGAGCTGGTTGAGGCCCTGACCAACGCCGGGCTCGACGAGGGCACTGCAGGATTCCTCGCCGCCCTGGACACGGACACCAGGGCCGGTCTGCTGGGAACCGTCACGGGCGAGCTGTCCTGGCTGATCGGACGGCCGACGACGCCACTGCTGCAGGCTTTGGAGTCCGCTACCGCGAGCTAGTGCCTTCGCCCAAGGGCCAGGAATGGGCATAATGAAGGCGTGGATTCTCTGCATGCCCGGGGCGTAGACGGCCAGTGGGTGCGAGCCTCGACTGATGGGTTCCGTGGAATCGCCAGCTGATTTCGGGCAGGCCGGTGACGGGGCGTGGAACGACGGCCCGCTGGTCCTCGGTGTGCCATGGGAATTCGACGAGCGGCTGGTGCGGGCCGCCGCCGGGCTCGCCGCGATCATGCGTACGCACTTGATTTGCGCGTTCGTGGACCCGGCGAGCTATCTCACGGAGTGGGAGCCAGCCGGGTCCCGGGACGGCACTTCCCTGGATCCTGTCCGCAATGTGGAAGCCGAATTCCCGGCCTCGGAGCTGCTCAGCGGCCTTGAGGGCATTCTCGGGCCGCCGGGCGGGGCATGGTCCTTCCGGGTGTTGAACGGGGAGGTCGCCAAGGCCCTGGGCCGGCTGGCGGAAAGCACGGATGCGGCCGCACTGATAGTCGGCGGGCAGCGGCCGGGGCGGGTTGCCCGGATGAGCCGGCTGCTGGAAGGCTCGGTCAGCGTGTCCCTGACACGTCTCCAGGCCAGGCCCGTGCTTATCATTCCACACTCGGGGCCGTAAGCCGTTTCATCCGCTCTGGGTGACGGCATCAAGCCCAATCCGTCCTAGCGTTGGGATATCGCCGGTGGAGTCCGCCCGGGCTGGCCCTGACGGCGGAACCGCACCGGTTGCAACGCCAGCGAATCGAAGTGAGTAATGTCGGACCCCACCCACCGCCCAGCCGTCACGGCCGAGTCGCGGGCGCTCGTCATCGGCAGCGCGGGCTTCCTGGCCCTCGGCGTCGTCGCGTTCCTGCTGGTCGGGCGGGAACCGGTCCCATTGTCCGGACGAGGATCGGCCGGTGACATAGCGGCTCTCGGGACGGCGGTCCTGGGGGCCGGGGCAGTGGCGGCCGGTTGCGTGCAGCGCGGGCAGCCCGGGCCGCTGCTGGCCTCGTCATCGTCAGCGCTGTCATCATCGGCCCCGTCATCATCAGCCCTGCGCAGCCGGATTCGCACTGCCATCGACATCGCCGGCCTCGCGCTGGCCCACGCGTGTATCTTCCTGCTCGGCTGGCTGGCGCTTTTCTCGATCTTCCAGCTGGCATTCATCGGGGCAGTCCTCTATCCGGTGGCGGCTGCCATCCTCGTCGGGACCGCGGGCGCCATTAGCGTCTACACGGCGTACCTCTCCGCGCTCAGCATGACCGCCTACCGGCTATCGGCGCTTCTCGCCGGCTTCCTGGTCACCGGGATACTCACAAGCATGCTCACTGCCGAGAACCCACAGTGGTGGCAGGAAAACCTCAGCGCCCTCGGCATGAGCTCCGACGTTTCCGGGGTGGCGTTCAACTTCACGTTGATTGTCGCCGGCGTCGTGATAACCACGTTGGCGGGCTATGCAACCGCGACGCTCGCGGCGACCGCGACGACCGCCGCGGCGCGCCACCGCGTCAGGGTGCTCGAAGGCGGCATCGTCCTCATCGGCGTCTTCCTCGCCGGCGTGGGACTATTCCCCGTCGATGAGCGCTTCGGGATCCACACTCTGTTCGCTTCCGGCATGGTGGTGGTGTTCGCGTCCCTGATCGTCCGCATCCGTGCCCTGGTTCCCTCCATCTCGGGGACCTTCGCTGCGCTCGGATGGGTGTTCCTGGCAGTCATCGTCGTCGCCGCTGTGCTGTGGTTCCCCGTCGGCTACTACAACCTCACTGCCGTGGAGCTCATCGCCGCCTCGCTGGTCTTCGCCTGGCTCATCGTCCTGATCCGCAATCTCGCCGCCGTCGATGCCGACCAGGTCGACACGACCCTCCAAGCGCGCCCGCTGTCGACGACGACCGGCACGGCAGCCCGGCCCGCTCCCACCGCAAAGGACGAAACGGCGGCTGAACCGTGAGTACCGCCGGTCAGGTGTGAGCTTGCCCCGGTCTGAAGCTGCCCCGGTGGCCGGCGCGGTGGTCTACGAGTGGGTGGGTTCTTCGACCAGCGCGGTGGCAATGCTGTCGGCGTCGTCGAGCGCGGCAAGGTAGCGTTCGGCGTCGAGGGCGGCCGCACAACCGGTCCCGGCCGCGGTGATGGCCTGCCGGTAGCGGTGGTCCACGGAGTCTCCGCAGGCAAAGACGCCGGAGAGGTTCGTGACCGTGGTGGGGGAGTCGACCTGGATGTAGCCCTCGGCGTCGAGGTCCACTTGGCCGCCCAGCAGTTCAGTCCGCGGGAGATGGCCGATCGCGACGAAGATGCCGGTGGCGCCGTGGTGACGGGTTTCTCCGCTGCGGGTGTCCGTCAGGGTGACGCCGGTGACCTTGGAGTCGCCGTGGATGGCGGTGACGGCCGAGTTCCACGCGAAGCTGATTTTGGGGTTGTCCTTGGCGCGCTGGGCCATGATGCGGGAGGCGCGGAGCTCGCCCTTGCGGACAACCACCGTGACGGTTTTCCCGAAGCGCGTCAGGAAGGTAGCTTCCTCCATGGCCGAGTCGCCGCCGCCCACCACGATGATGTCCTGGTCCCGGAAGAAGAAGCCGTCGCAGGTGGCGCACCAGGAGAGTCCGTGGCCGCTGAACTTCTTCTCCTCGGGCAGACCGAGTTCCTTGTAGGCGGAGCCGGTGGCGAGGATGACGGCGGGCGCCTCGTGCGTCTCGCCGGCTCCAGTGACCGTGCGCTTGAGATGGCCGGTGAGCCGGACTTCGGTGACATCGTCGAATACCACCTGGGCGCCGAACTTCTCGGCCTGTTGCTGGAGCCCGTCCATCAGTTCCGGGCCCTGGATGCCGCCCGGGAAGCCGGGGAAGTTCTCCACATCGGTGGTGTTCATGAGGGCGCCGCCGGCGGTGACGGCCCCGGCGATGACCAGCGGCTCGAGGCCGGCGCGGGCGGCGTAGATGGCCGCGGTGTAGCCGGCAGGGCCGGATCCGATGATGATCAGCTGTTGCGTGCTCATTGGGGTGTCTCCTGACGGAGCTGAACTGACGAAAATGTACAGACGTGGAACTAGGGGTAACAGTATTGAACGACGGATGGCCGGGGGCCAGCCCGCCCGCCATCGCTCCGGGAGACCATATGGCGTTCATCGTGGCACACGGTCCCAGTGCTGGCCATCACCCTTTTCGGGTGACCCGGAGACCTTCGCGGGACGGCGAAGCTGTGCGGCGCCGCCACAGGACGCGGCTATATGGAGCGGTTCTAGGGAGCGGCTATGCGGAGACCAAAAGTCTGTGTCAGGATCGTGCCGCCAACCCCCGACCAGGACCGCGCCCGAACTCCCGACGGGGTGGCGTCCAGAGACGGGTGCCGCGTGCAGGCTATTTTCATGGGATTCTGGCGAATGCCTCTGCGAGCGCCCGGGCACCAAGGTCAAGCAGGTACGCGGCCCCGGCGATCCGGATTTCCGGTCCCAACAGCTTCCGACGCCCCCAGCAGCGCGCCTTGACACCGAGCACGGCCAGCGCGGCAAGAATCGTGTTGCCCACCATGATTCCGGCGACGGCAGTTGACGCCGCCCGCGGGCCGCATTCCTGAGCCGGGGCAGTCTCCTAGGTTAGGCCACCCGGCGTGTAGCCTGCATTCCTCACTGGCTAATCCGGGCCGTGGGGCCGAAACCTCACCCACCGGGAATGATCCGGTCTGGACGCCGGACAGCTAGCGTGGCATCAACATCGCACTACGGTGGGCTCTGGCGGGATGTGTTCCGGCAACGCCATGCTCCTGCGTGCGCCCGCCCGGTCCTACGCCAGAGGAGGCGGCATGTCCGGCTGTGAAAAGACCCTGGACGCGGCGAGCCGCGGGGATGGCCAACCATGAGCTCTCCCAAAGACGCCGGGACTAACGACGCCGGGAACGAGCCGGCGCCGTTCAACCAAAAACTCGCGCTGCTGCTCGCGATGGCCATGTTCGTGCTGGTGGTCGACACATCGATCATGAACGTCTCGATCTCCGCCGTTGTCAAAGACATCAACAGCACTGTCAGCGACCTTCAAGCTACGATCGCCATCGAGGCGCTGGTGTCTGCCGCGTTCATCCTGATCGGCGGCAAAGTGGGGGACTTGATCGGGCGCAAACGCGCCTACATCCTGGGCCTCTGCGGTTATGCCGTCGGCGCCATAGCCATGACGCTTGCCCAAAGCATCGTACCCATCCTCATCTTCTGGGCCCTGATCGGTGGCCTTGGCGCCTCGCTCCTGCTTCCCGCCATGCAGTCCCTGATCCACGGCAACTTCGACGGTGAGGCCCGGAAGCGGGTCTATGCCCTGGTCGGGGCAGCTGCGGCGATCGCCGCCGCCGTCGGTCCCCTGCTGGGCGGCTTCATCACCACGTTTCTCTCCTGGCGCGTCGCCTTCATGCTGGAGGCCGTCATCATCGCGGTCGTATTGTCCGGAATCAAGCTCGTTAAGGATGTGCCGTATACAGGACCACGGGAGTTCGACGTCGTCGGATCGGTCCTTTCCGTCGTGGGCATGGGCGGCGTCGTCCTCGGCATCCTGGTCTGGCAGGAGGGCGGCGAAGCTGTTGGCGCCCTCATTATCATCGGCGCCGCCGGCCTTGTCAGTCTGTTCTATTGGCTCGTGCGGCGCGAGCGTCTTAACAAGCCGACGCTCCTGGATCCGGGACTGTTCCGGTTACATGCCTTCCGGCTGGGCGCCACGCAGCAAATGCTTCAGCAAGTGGCCCTCGGCGGTACCATGATCGTGCTGCCGATCTACCTTCAGATGGTCCTCGAATACAACGCGTTGCAGGCAGGGTTGTCCATTTCGCCGCTCTCGCTCAGCATGTTCGCGATCGCCCTGCTCGCCGGCAGGAGGGCGGGGGCGCGACGCCCGGCCAGCATCATCCGGTGGGGCTTCATCCTCCTGATGGCGGGACTGATCGCGATCCTACCGGTCGTCCCCCGCGCGGACTCCGGTTGGTGGCTCCTGATCCCGCTGGTCATTGCCGGTTGCGGTCTCGGGCTGTTGGTATCGCAGCTGAATAACTACACCTTGTCCCCGATCTCGGACGAACGCGTCAGTGAGGCCGCCGGCGTGAACTCGGCGGCGGGCTCGTTCGGACTCTCGTTCGGGCTCGCCTTCGCCGGAGCCATCATGCTTGCCTCGCTCTCGATCATCTTCACCAGCATGGCAACGTCGAGCACCGTGCTCCCGCCCGCCGAGCAGCAGCAGGTCGCGCAGGTCCTCGAAGAAGACGCGCAGATACTCAGTAACACCCAGCTTGCTGAACTCCTCGCCGGTCAGCCGCCGGAGATCCAGGCCGAAATCATCCGCATCAACACCGACGCCCGGCCCATCTCCTTGCAGATAGGCCTGCTCATTCCGATTCTCGCCAGTGCCGCCGGCCTCTTGATCTCCTTGCGCATGATGAGGCTTCCCGATCCCAGGCCCGCAGGCGCCGGTGACAGCGCTTTTCTGGATTGAGGATCGCGACGGCCGCGGCTTGGGCCCAATCTGCGCGGCATCTCTCGAGTCAGAGTTGCAGGAGGCTTTAGCCGACAATGAAGAGCCCGATCACCAGGGTGACGATCACCGCTATCCTGCGTCCGTGGCGCTGCAGCCAGTTGTGGAGGTTGGTGAAGGGTCCCTGGGCACGCTCCGGAGAGTGCAGCCACATGACGACCGGAACGACGACGGCGGACGGGACCACGGAGCGGGGGCCAGACTTGCTCATGGACCCGCCTTCCCGCACCGGGGAATTGTGGCGATAGACATTGGTGATGTGCCTGGTTCACGCCTACGAGTTAGACGAAATTGCTACGAGCTACTGGCCTCGTCCAACGCCGACACGTAGGGGTGCTGCCGTTAGGTACACGACTCTCGTGTGGCTCGTGCGTGAGGTCACCCGGCGCGGATGAGGCGCCGCACCTCACCGGGGGCACAGGATGGAACTGCGGCGGTCCGTCGGATTGCCTGTAAGCCAATGAGAAACGGAGGTCATCAGTATGGCTGAGACACTGGATGAACTAGGGCCGGTGGACTGGGTCGTCGTGGAGTTTCCCGGGCCCGACTTCGGCAAAGGCCAGATCGCCCCGTTCCTGGAGGACCTGGTCAAGCGTGACCTCATCAGGGTGCTCGACATGGTGTTCCTGAGGAAAACCGATGATGGCACGCTCGAGACGGCTGAAATCTCCGACCTCGACCCGAGCGAGCTCGGCGAGGTGCGCACGGCCGAGGCCGATCTGGCCATGGTGCTCTCTGAGCAGGACGTCATTGACCTGGCCGAGACGATCGAGCCCGGCCACTCCGCTGCGGTGCTCGTCTGGGAAAACCTGTGGGCGGCTCCGTTCGGCGCGGCCGTCCGCAAGGCCGGTGGCCAGCTCGTGGCCAGCGGCCGGATCCCGACCCAGGCCGTCATCGCCGCCTTCGAGGCTGACGCCGAAGAAGCAAAGGAAGGAGCCTGACATGCCACTGGCAGCACGACGCAGGCGCAGGACCGCCGCCGCCGTCGGCGGGGCCGTTGTCGTCGCCCACGGGATAAACCGTCGCGGCGACCGCCGTGACGACCGGCGGGACGACCGCGGCGACCGGCGGGACGACCGCGGCGACCGGCGGGACGACCGCCGCGACTGACACCACAGAGCCGGCTCCCGGCACCCGCGTGTGCGCATGACTCTTCTGGGGTCATGCGCACACGGTGATGATGTGCCAGGTTGTTCCATAGTGAGGAGCCGGCCTGCCACGACCGCAACCTCCGAGTGCTCTCCGCCCAGGCATCAGCCGGCCGCGTCTTCGCGCGCATCCGCGCCTCCACCGGCTCGGCAGTCCAGGAAACGAACTCCCAGCCGTTCCGCGGCGCCCGCGGCTTGGCCCAATCTGCGAGGCATCTCCGGTCAGAGTTGCAGGAGGCTGTAGCCGACGATGAGGAGCCCGATCGCCAGGGTGACGATCGCCGCTATCCTGCGTCCGTGGCGCTGCAGCCAGTTGTAGAGGTTCGTCAAGGGTCCTTGGGCACGCTCCGGAGAGTGCAGCCACACCGCGACCGGAATGACGACGGCGGACTGGGCCACTGCGGCGTAGGCGAGGACCAGCACGCTCCCTTCCAGCGGCGGCAGTCCCTGGACACTGATCACGGCACCTGCCGTGACGGCCAGCAGGATTGCCTTGGGACGAAGGTTCAAGCCCAGGCCCAGGACGACGAATTCCCAGGGCCGGGCGGAGTGGAACCTCGACTTCATTTTGCCAAGCACGGCGTTGTCCCGCCGGCTCTTGCTCACGAGGAGGTACACGGAGTAAGCAATTAGAAGTGCACCGATCACGATCGCCAACTGGGCCACCAATTCGTCCTTACGCAGGCGCGGCCTGACGGGTAAGAATTGCAGCCCGACCGCCGACAGGCCCACGACCACAATCGAACCCGCGAGGCTGCCGAACAGGAAGGGAAGGGCGCCTCGGCGTGGATTTGGGGAGAGCAGAATCATGATCGTCACAGTGACAGGCACGGTGCTCATCGCCCCGGCGAGGGCGAAGAGCACCAGGCTGGTGATGGTGCTCAGCATGCGATTCTCATCTGCCTCGGGCAGCACCCTGGCGGCACGTCATGCCGTCGGTGCGCTGCCGGTGTCGGGACCGCCCGATCGCGGCCGTCCGCGGCGGGCGCGGATCGCCTCGTCCTCTTGCTTGAGGAGCTGTGCCACATCCTTCGTGTCGCCCGTCAATGGCCGCCACCATGCGATCGAAGGATCGGAATCGAGCAGGATGGCGCGAACAAAGAGCGTCAGGGGGACGGCGAGGATGGCGCCGACAGGACCCAGGACCACGGCCCAGAAGAGGACGGAGACAAACGTTAGAGTCTCGCTGAGCGACACAGCGTTGCCCACGTACTTCGGTTGAATGATGGACTGGATGACGCCGTTGATCCCGCCATAGATGACGATGATGGCCAGGACGGTCGGCCAGCCACCGGTGAGGAATCCAAAGAAGAGCGGCGGGATGATCGCGATGAAGTAGCCAATGTTGGGGATAAAGCTGCAGATGAAGGACAGCATTCCCCAGAGCAGGGCCCCGGGGACTTGCAGGATGACCAGGAGCAGCCAGTTGAACACGCCTTGGGCGAGGCCGAGGACCGTGGTGGCGACCATATAGCGGCGCACGCCTGTTCCGAAGCCGTCAAGCGCGGCGACCAGTGCGGGCCGGTGGTAGTTCAGATGGGTCAGGATCACCGGTACGCGCGAGCCTTCCGCCGCCATGAGGATGAGCATTGTTAGTATGATCACGAGGCTGCCCACCAGGCTCGCGATGTTCCCCAGGAGGCCGCCGAGGAACCCGATGATGCGGCCCGGAGTAAACCCGTTCAGGATTTCCTGAGTTTGCTCAGGGCCAAAGCCCACAGATTCCAGCGCACTGGCAATCGTGGCGCCGAGCTGCGCCATTTGGGGGGCGTATTGCGGCAACAGCGCGGAGAACTGTGCCAGTGATGCAATCAGGACCGCAGCGAAGGCGGTCAGCAAGCCGAAGACGGCTGCGATTGTGGTCCCCGTGGCTATGCCCCGGGAAATTCCTCGAGCCTGCATCCAACGGCGCAGGGGATGTACGCACAGCGTGAGCACGAACGCGAAGAACACCGGTGTGACAATTCCTCGCATCGCACCAAGGCCGAAAGCCACCACGGCCGCGCCGGCTAGGGCGAGCAGGATGGTTACGCTGCGGGGGAGGGCCGGACGTGGATCGGATTCCGGTGATGCCGGCTCCATTGAGCCCTCCTTGGTTCAGCCTTGCTCCAGGTTAACGGCGAGGAGACGTGCTGAGTAGTGAGTTCATTGTGGCCTGTCCCCGACTATGAGGGGTCCCCAATCCGAGTCAGACGACTACTTTGCTCTTGATCCGGTTGAACTCCTCCGGAGTTATGGTTCCAGCGTCCATGAGTGCCTTGGCCTTGGCGATCTCTTCAGTCGGGCTCGCTGCGGCGACCTGGCGTATATACGCATCGGTTTCAGCCTGGCTCTTGCGGGCCTGGGCAATTGACCGCTCCGCCATCCCCTTGCCGCGCGCAATCATGTACGCCAGCACGGAGAGGAGGGGTACAAAGACCAGGAAGATGATCCAGACGGCCTTCCACCAGCCACTGAGTTCGTGGTCACGGAAGAGGTCGCCGATCACCATGAACAACGCCCAAAGGAAGGCGAAGAACGCGTAGAAGATGAACAGCCACCAGAAGATTTCCCAAAAGTTCTCGAAGAAACTCATATTGGCTTCCCTACTTTCAATTGGCGAACGTTGATTGTGGACGAGGCTCTGGGCGGGGGTTGAGGCCACATGTCCGGGTTCCAGGCGGCCGAACTAGCAGACCGTCCTAGCACTTGACGTCATTCGAGAGGTCGCTGATGGCGGCCTGCACGTTTGCGGCCTCGTCGCGCAGGGAGTTGACTGCCTGGGTCAGTGTCGCGGTGTCGGGAACGGCGTTGACTGCGGAAGCAAACTGCTGTTGGGCTGACTTGACGGCATCCACCCGTTC
Source organism: uncultured Actinomycetota bacterium (assembly GCA_963722145.1). Lineage (GTDB taxonomy): Bacteria > Actinomycetota > Actinomycetes > Actinomycetales > Micrococcaceae > Arthrobacter. Next base: position 103,433 of record CAVRLW010000014.1, read on the forward strand.
TTTGGCCGCGTCACCGGCTGCATTGAGGAGTTCGTCATAGGTTTTCTTGACCTGATCCCGGGCCTCCTGGATCTGCTCCACCGTGACACCTGGCTTGAGCGTGTCCTTGAAATTCGTCAGCGATGCGGAGAACGCAGCGGAGGTTGCGCAAACCGGTGAAACGCTTGGAGTCTGGCTGGTGCTCGGGCTTGTGGTGCTGCAGCCGGCGAGTAACCCGATTGCCGCCCCGAGCGCCATCATTCGCGCGAGGACTGGTTGTGGTCTCGACATTGGAGGCCCCTCTCTCCGTAGGCTTGCGCTCCTCATGGGCTGACGCCCGGCAGCTCAATCACTGGCAGGTACCACCAGTGTTGGCTTTGGACATCGTAGGCGCGTCACCCGCCGCGGGTGATCCTGCTGGCGGTGCCCGGGCCCTCCCGCGGCTGGTCGAATCACCCCCGGGTGATGATGTGCGCGCCAGCTACGCGTGATGGACTTCTATCCAAAACTGAAGGAGGACGCCATGTGCCGTTGGGTCGCGTATTCGGGTTCGCCGGTAAGGCTTGAGGAGCTTTTGTACAAACCGACCAATTCGCTCGTGATGCAAAGCAAGCACGCGCGCCTGGGAGTTGAGACCACCAACGGGGACGGCTTCGGCGTTGGCTGGTATGGTTCGGCGCCGACCCCCGGGTTGTTCCACAGTACAGAGCCGGCCTGGCATGACCGCAACCTCCGCGAACTGTGCGCCCAGGCATCGTCGGCCCGCGTCTTCGCGCATATCCGTGCCTCGACAGGCTCGGCAGTCCAACAGACCAATTGCCATCCGTTCCGTCACGGCCGCTGGCTGTGGATGCACAACGGGCTCCTCGCGGATTTTCCGACCGTGAAGCGCGACTTGGTCATGGCCGTCGAGCCCTCGCTCTTTCCGCTGATCGAGGGGGCAACGGACTCGGAGCTGTTCTTCTTCCTCGCGCTGACCTTCGGCCTCGAGGAGGACCCGCGTGCTGCAGTCGCCGCGGCAGTTGGACTGATTGAAGACGTCGGCCGGCGCAACGGCATTGAGTTCCCGATCCAGATGACCGTGGCAACCACCGACGGCGACACCACCTGGGCGTTCCGCTACTCGAGTGAAGGGCGGTCCCGGTCCCTGTTCCATAGCACTGACGTCTCGACGCTTCGCGTCCAGTACCCGGACAACCCAATGCTTCACGGGCTCTCGGACGACGCTCGCCTGGTGGTCTCCGAGCCGTTGGGAGACCTCCGCGGGGCGTGGCGGGAAGTACCGGAGTCTACGTGCGTCGTAGTGCACGGAAACGGGGAAGACCTGTTCCCGTTCTCGCCGACAGCTCCCTAGCCGTAGTAGCTGCACTACGCTGGCCGCAACCTGCTCGGCCGGCCTGCAGCAGTGCAGCGCACTTTCTTGACCAGGCGTCAGTCTCAGCGGATGCGTGCCCTCATGGGAGACGGAGTGTGGGATTCGGCTCGTCCGGGGGGCCACCCGCGCTGGCGGACTTTGCTGGGGCGGACTCCGGGGCTCCAGCCGCCGTGGCGGGCTGTGGGGCGGGCCCCGGGACGGACTCTGCCGCGGGCCCTGTGGGGGGCACGGTGACGGGTTCGGTGACAGGTTCGGTGACAGGTTCAGTGACGGACCCTGTGGATGTCGCAGTGGCGGCTGGCTCGCCGCCTGGGCCGGGAGCAACGGCGGGGCGGCATAGCAACTCGACCAGGAGAATGGCCAGCGCGGCCAGAACCGCTGTCCAGATGGCAACGGCCGCCGTCGGGTCCTGCCAGAAGATCAGTACCAGCACAGCGATACCGATGACCGCGGCTTCCAATATCCGCCTGTAGCGGGCCAGCCAGAGTTGCCACGGTTTGGCTTGGCCTGCTCCGACCTTCCCGGTGATGTAGTCTCCCGCACTCGCCAGGCCGTGCCGGACAAACTCCGCCGGACGCGAGTGGCCGCCCAAAAACGCGGCCAGAGCAATGATGAGTCCCACCACGAAGACGAGGCGCAGGCTGGTGCGCAGCGGCACCAGGAGCGTCTCGACCAGGCTTTGAGCCGCCGCCGGGGTGACCGAGTCCGGCGGAATCGAATTCAGAAGGACAGTGCGCCCGATGACGAGTCCCAGCGCCAGCAACGCCATGGCTATGGCCACCGCCAAGCCGACACCGCTGGTGGTGCTCCGTTTCCGGCCACTCGGGGCCACTGCAATTGCACCTACGGCGGTAATCACCGTCAGCCACGCCAATATTGGGGCGGTCGCATCCAGCGTTCTGATGGCGTTCGAGGCCCGGACCAGTTCGGGCGATTGGAACAGTGTGATCTGCCTGTCAACGTCCGGGATCCTGGCGGCGATGCCGACACCCTGCTCGACGAGGGCGGTCTTGACCCGGGCAACGATCTCCTTTGTAGAGATTGTCACCGTGCCGCTTTGGTCGATACTTACGGCGCCGCCCGTGTTACCGGTGGCGAGGTTCACCAGGCCCTGGTGCGCCACCCGATTCACCTGGATCCAAAGATCCTGGAACTGCGGTGTGGCTACGAATTTGGACACGGTGGAATGAATGAGGTTCCTGGTCTGCTCCGCAATCACCGGTGCCAGCCCGGTGATCACCGCGGCCACGCGCGGCGCCGTCTTGCTGAGTTCGTTGAGCGCATCCCGGGTGATGGCCTCGAAGTCCACGGAGTCGGTGATCTGTTGTGTGACCTTGTCCGCGATCTCGGCCTGGATCGCAGGGTCCGACGCCAGCGGCGCCACAGTTGCCACGTAGTGATCGGTGTCGAGGACTTCACTGCGCAAATACATGGCAGGCACGGCGGCGAAGGCCAGCACGGCCGTCAAGACCACCAGCACGATGGCCACTATCCGGCGAGCCAGCCCAGGGTGGCGTGGTCCGGAGGGCCTCGGGGTGGCCTGCCTTGCGTCGTCCCGTTCGCGCTGCAACCGGGCAACTTCTGCCCGTAGCCGCAGTATTTCTTCCTGTTCGGTGCTGCCGGAGCTCGGGGGCTGTTCTTGGAGAGACATGGGGTACCGCCTAGGTAGCAACTCGTCGACCCGGCCCGATGTACCGCGGTTGGGCACTCATGACAATTTTCATTGTCCACTCGGGGCGCTCGTGCAGCCCCACCCACACCGGGTGATCTAACCCTGCGGGCAAAGGCCCGCCGCGTCTGTGTCGGCGCCGCCGCTCATGCAACGTGGTGTCGATCGGCACAGTGCATCGCTGCCGGACCACGAGTTTTTGGGTGGCCACTGCGTCATTTCCCGCCAAGCTTCTGCCAATTGGCACTGCATCACCCGTTTCGGGTGATGGCGAAGGCGGGTTAAGCTCACAGGCCAAGACGCCTGCCCGCCGCGAAAAAGGCCACTTTGCCGACTAATAGGAGAGCCCCCAAATCTGCAATCATTTGGACCGAAACGACTGACCGCGCCAGCTGACTTACCGGTGTAATGTCGCCGAACCCGACGGTGGCAAAGGTGGACGTTGTGAAGTATAGGGCGTCTGTTTTGGTGAGGGGTTGGCTAAACGACGACGGGTCCGTTAGTGACAGTGACATGTAAAGCAGCGAGAAAAGACACAGAAACATGAGAACGGCCTCGACCACGGTCACCGCCGCCCGGACCTGGGGGATATGCGCTGCGAGTATCATCCGTAATTGCAGGGACAGCGCGGCGAGAAAGACTAATACGATAGCCGCCAGACGGATCCATGCGGCCGCCGGATTGGCCTGGTTGAATCCCCCTACCGGAATAACAAAGTAGAGGGAGAGGACTAGCACCGTAAATGCAGCCAGACGTAATCCCGCCCAAATAAGGACCTGCCTCCGGCCGGCTTTGTCGAGGTCATGAAGGAAAATCGGGTCCGGTTGGCTTCCGGGCTTCGTCGCCATGACTGATGATACCCCCGGCCCCACAATTCACGCCGCGCCGCAGATGTGTAGCACCGGCCGCTATTTGGCCGCACCACGCGGAGGTGCACAAGGGGTCTTTGCGCCCTGTTAGGGCCCTTTTGCGTCGGCCTAGCATGTGCTACGTGGGAGAAATGACAAATGTCGGATGGCTGCCTGGTCCTCAGTTCAAGATCCGGCCACCCTTGCGCGGCCTTGGAGCGTTGGAGCGTCCGCGTCTGGAAAACGCCTTGTCAGCGTCCGCCGATTCGCACCGCCTGACGCTCGTCGCGGCGCCGGCCGGCTACGGCAAGTCCACGTTCTTGGGAGACTGGGTCCGCAACTGCGATCTGCCGTGCGCTTGGCTGTCCCTCGATCGGTTCGATACCGAACCGGCGCGGCTGTTTCACGGGGTTGTCGGGGCAATTCAGCGAGCGGCCAGTACCTTGCCCCTGCCGGGCAGCGATGCACTGCTGGCCCTTCACCAGGGCCTTGCCCATGACCGGGCCGCCTCCTACGACCTTTTGCTCCGGGCCCTCGAGGAGCTCACGGAGCCGATTGTCCTGGTGATTGACGACGTCCATTTGGCTGGGCCGGGGCTGGCGAACGGAATCGTGGGGGTCCTCGCGGCGTCGGCGCCCCCATCATTGCGGTTGGTCCTCTCAGGACGGGGCCATACGCCAATCCAGTTGGAAAGGTTCCGGTACGGCGAGGGCCTTGGTGAACTGCGGGCCCCCGAGCTTGCCTTCACGCAGGAGGAAGTGGCACAGTTTGCCTGGTCGCTCGGACAGGACGCCGCATTCGACGCCGGATCCCTCTGGAAGCTGACTGCCGGCTGGCCGGTCGCCGTGCATGCGAGCATCGTCTCGCTGGCGCAGTCCGCCAACGTGCCGGTCACCACGACGCCGGGCACCAAGGCCAAGCACGTACCGCTCGCCGACTACGTCGCGGAAGAGATCCTCGACCAGCTGGAACCGTCGCTGGCGGAGTTCATCTTGCGAGCCACTACCTGCGACTGGCTTGGCCGCCGACTCGCCGTCGAACTCTATGGCCGGCCCCACGGCGGCGTGCTGCTCGAGGAGTGCCTGCGTAACGGCCTCTTCATCGAGGAGCACGATTACCGCGGCGGTGAATCGATGTACCGCTGGCATTCCCTCTTCGCGGCGCAGTGCCGGCGAATCCTGGAGAGGCGCGACCCCCTCCTTGCCGAGCGTCTTCACCGCGTGGCGGCGCGGTACTACCAAGACTCCGACGTCGTCGAGTGCGCAACCCAGGCGCTGCAAGGGCGCGCTCCACGCCAGGCCGTGATGTCGCTGGGAGGGCACTGGCTCGACTTCGTGCTCGGCAATGACGCCCAGACCCTCGAACGGCTGTGCCGGGACCTGCCCACGCCGTGGAACGAGGACCCCGAGATATTGATGATCAGATCCGTCTGCCGTGAACTTGCCGGCGACAGCACGGCGGCGTCCGAGCTCACCGAGCGGGCGCTATCGCGGACCTTTGTCCTGGATGCGCTTCGCCGCCGCAGGCTTGAAGGTTGCCGGGCCCACTTCGAACCGACGCCTGGCATCGGCCGCACGGAGCACCACGCCGCCCCGGCTGAAGTCGGCCGGCCGAGCAGGGACGTTCCTGCAGACGGCCACTCCGCCGCCTGTTCGTCAGGACTCTTCTTACTTGCCCAGGCGGAGTTTCGGCTGCACCGCACCGGCGAACTCGCGGCCGCCCTGCTCCAGACGGCCGGCCTGACCGGCGCCCCGGAGCAGTTGGAAGCGATTGAGATCTGCGCCCAAGCCGATCTGGCGTTGGCTTATGCCGGAGCCGGTGATTTGGTGCACGCTTCAGAACATGCCACGCGGGCGGTGGAGCGGGGAGACGCGCTCGGCTGGAGTTCGCAGGAGCGGATGGCTCCGGCCTGGCTGGCACGCGGAATTGCGTGCTACTGGAATGACAACCTGACAGCTGCGCAAACCTACCTGGCGAAGGCCCAGAGATTGGGCAGTGACTTGTTCCCGTCCGGGCCGCTGAGTGTCATTTATCGGGTTCTGACTGATTGTGCCATTGGCGATCCGGCCCGCCTTGCCGAATCCAGCTCGGTGCTGGAGTCCTTCCACGCACGTGGGCTGTACAGCGTGTCATGGAACGCCCTACATACGATTGCCGTGGCGAAGGTCGCTGATGCCCAAGGCGACTTGGACAGGGCGTTGGCGATCGCGCAACCGCTGGGCGTTGGCGGGCATGGGGCACTGGTGGATACGCTCCTGGCGGAGCTGCTGCGTCGCGGAGGGGAGATCACGGCTGCCCAACGCTGCACGGAGTCACTGGCTCATCGTCGCGGCAACTCGTATGTCGACACCTGCGCGAGTCTGACCGAGGCGCTTGTAGCGCACGGAACCGGAGACACAGCCACGGCGCATGAACGGATTGAACATGCGGTTCACCGGGCCGAGCCAGGATCGGTTCTCCGCCCCTTTGCGGAGCGGAGAGAGGAACTCGCAGAATTGCTCGTGCAGCACGCTGTCTGGGGCACCGCCCACGAATCCTTCATCGCGGCCCTCATGGCACGTGATAGCCAGGGTGACGCCCGGCTCCGGACGCAGTCCTACTGGAGCCTGACCGAGCGCGAGCGCGAAGTCCTGGCCTACATGCGCTCCATCATGACCGCGGCTGAAATTGCCGAGGCGCTGTACATTTCGGTCAACACGGTCAAGACGCACGAACGGTCCATCTACCGGAAACTCGGGGCCGGAAGCCGGCGCGATGCCCTAAAAACGGCCGCCAAGCGCGGCATTGTTTGAACCCCCGAACGCCGAGATCCGGCGTCGGGAAGTTCACCCGGACCGAGTGAGGTCTGGGTGGGGCGCTGGGTTGACACTTATTGTATATGCCAGCGGTTGCCTGACCGCCGGGGACGGTACCTTTCGGAGGGACTCTGCAATGTTGAAAGCACATCGCGTTTTTGCCGGGCCGGTTGCGCTCGGGGCGGCCGTTGCGCTGCTGACCAGTTGCGCGCCGACCCCGCAGGAAAATGTGTCGCAGGCCTGCGCCGCTGCCAGTGCCTATGCTGCTGCCCTGACCAATTTCAAGGACACCTTGAAGCCCACTGCCACGGTGGGGGAGGTCCAGACGGCCCGGGACCAGGTGGCGAAGACCTACGAGGAGATGATCAAACAGTCCCAGGATGTGGCGAAGGACCGGGCGGATGCGGTAAAGACGGGGCAGCAGAACCTTGAATCGGCTGTCAAGAGCGTCCCCGATGACGCGACGCTCACGCAGGCCGCGAACTCCTTGCGGGACGAGACAGTGAAGCTTCAGGCCGCGGCCAGCGACCTCAGGAGCCAGCTCAAGTGCTAGGGCTGCCAGCCCGTGCCAGGGCGGCTGGTACCGTCCCGTTGTTCCCGACCGAGGCTGAGTCCACCGACGGGACCGTTGTTACGTGAAGCCGTAGTTAGAAGGTTAGGGAAGACGCATGAGTTTGTGGGAGAACTTTTGGGACGTTGTCTGGTGGTTCTTCTGTGCTTTGGTGTTCTTTGCCTACTTGTTTGCAATCTTTGCGGTGATCGGTGATGTTTTCCGCGACCATAAGTTGAGCGGTTGGTGGAAGGCGGTGTGGATCTTCTTTTTGATCTTCTTTCCTTTCCTGTCCCTGCTGGTGTATTTGGCGGCCCGTGGTGAGGGAATGGCCACGCGGTCCATGGACCGGGCCAGCCGCGATCTAGCAGAGGACAACGGGTACATCCGCCATGCGGCCATGGCCAGTCCGGCCGATGAGATCTCCAAAGCCAAAGCCCTCCTGGACGCTGGAACCATCAGCGCCACCGAGTTCGAACAGATCAGGAGCAAGGTAATCCGCTGAGGGCCGGAGGCCCCTAGGCACCCCTTGGCGGCGGTGAAAGTCTGGAGTCATGACAAATTCGGATTCTTTTGTGATTGTGGTCGGGTTTGACGGCTCCAAGCAATCGCGCGGCGCCCTCGAATGGGCCGTGGAAGAGGCCCGGTACCGAGATGCCGAGCTGCGGATAGTGACTGTTTGGAGCAAAGCGCCGATGTCGTGGTACCCCGCGCTGCTGGAAACCGCCGCAGGGGAAGTCGTGGCGGAAGCGTCTCCGGAGCAGCAAGCGGAGGCCCTCAGCGCGGAGGCGGCGCGGGTCGCGGCCGGTGTGAACGTGGTGACGCGGACCGTCCACAGCGACTCTGCGGCGTCGGCAATTCTTGACGCAGCACGGGAAGCCGATTTGGTGGTGGTCGGCTCCCGCGGCCACGGCGGTTTCGCGGGCCTGCACATCGGATCGGTCTCCAACCAGGTGGCGGGCCACTCACCGTGCCCTGTCCTGGTGGTCCGTCCGATACCGTCCTGAGCGCTATCATCGGCGCATGACTGTCCTGGACTGGCTGCTGGATTCGGATCCTTCCCTTCGATGGCAGGTACTGCGGGATCTCGCCGGGGCCGCGCCCGAGGTGGTTGCCGCGGAGCGCGCCCGGGTGGCGACCGAGGGGTGGGGTGCCCGCTTGCTCGCATTGAGGGACGACGATGGCCAATGGGCGCAAGGGGCCTACTTTCCCGCTCAAGGCGACCCTTCCGACGTCGACCGTTCCGAGGCCGACGGTGCGGATGATGCCGGCGGTGACGAAAGTTGGGACCGCGAGCCCCAGCCGTGGACTGCGACGACGTACAGCTTGCTCCTGCTGCGTGACTTCGGGATCGACCCGCGCAGTGAGCCGATGCGCCGGACGGTGGCCCTGGTCCGGGACAACTGCCGCTGGGAGGAGGGAGGTCAGCCGTATTTCGACGGCGAGGTGGAGCCGTGCATCAACGGCATGACTTTGGCGCTTGGCGCCTACTTCGATCAGGACGTTGACGGCGTCGCCTCACGCCTGATCAGCGAGCAACTGGACGACGGCGGGTGGAATTGCTGGGTGGAGTCCGGCGCTGTGGTGTCTTCGGCCGCCACGACGATCAACGTGCTCGAGGGCCTGCTGGCCCATGAGCGGGCCGCCGGCGGTTCGGCGCAGTCCGTGGACGCGCGGCGTCGGGGCGAGGAGTATCTGCTGGAGCGAGGGCTGTTCCGGCGTAAGAGCACCGGCGAGGTCATAGACCCGGCCTGGCTGACATTCTCCTTCCCGACCCGGTGGCACTATGACGTGCTCCGTGCGTTGGAGTATTTCCGGGCAACCGGAGATCCGCCGGACCCGCGCGTGGCCGAGGCCGTGGAGCTGCTCCGCACAAAGCGCCAGCCAGACGGGACCTGGCTGCTCGAAAACACGCACCCCGGGAAAGTCCATTTCGCGCTTGAGGATGGCGATGGCCAGCCCAGCCGGTGGAACACTCTCCGGGCGCTGCGTGTCCTGGACTGGTACAGCGGGTCCGGCGGTGAAGAAGAGCCGGTGTGAATTACTCGGCGTTAGGGCAGGACCTTGTAGAGGTCGATGACCGTCTCTTCGGGCTCAGAGGTGAAGCCGCCCTCAATTCCCTGTTGCATGCGGGGCATGAGGATCGTGTTCCGAAATTTCTCCCAGCTCTCCTTCGAGTCATGGACGGCCATGATGGTCCAACCGCCCTCGGACGACCCGCCGGCGTGGAAGATCTGACCCTCCGGCAGACGCCCCTCGCCTGGATGGACGGCCGCCAGCGACGCCTCGTACTGCTCCTTGGTGCCTCCCGGGAAAAAGTGCACGATTCCGTAGGGCGTGGTCTCCATGGCTACTCCTAGGCTGGTGGATGGGACTCGACAAGGCCAGTCGTAGACTTCGCCACTGGGCATGTCAAGTGGTTAGTTAAGGAGCGCTTTGTGGTGATTGGCCTCGACGGCACACCAGTGTGCGCGTTGCCCACGCTCCCGGTCGAGCCACAGCGCGTCCGACCATTCACCCGCAGGATCTTCCGCGGTGATGAGGAAGTTGCCCTGGCCATCGGCAATGTTGGTGCAGTTTCAATGGTTGACAGGCTTTGCCTTACGCCTGCGCCTTTGATTTCCCGCCACGACGACATCCATTTCCAATGGATGGAACACTTCTGCCCTTTCCCTCCGCGCTATAGGGCGCCAGAAGGCTGCCCGGAGGCGGCTCGGTGACGGCTGCTTCGGACGGCCTAGGCGCCCGCGGCGTTCGCCGATACGGTCCAAAGTCCCTGTTTTGGGGTCAGTCCTCCCGGCTACTCTGGCGTGAGGCGCATGGCGGTCCGTGATGCGAGCCGGTGCGCCTCCAGCCAAGAACAATGGGGGGTACGTTGTCCAACGATTCAGCCATGACCTGGCTTCCCGGCGATGCGGGCCGCATCGCGGCGGCAGAGCCTTCCGGAGGGGGCGACGCCGTCGCCCCCTCTTGGGACCGGGTCAGCCCGCCGCCGCCCCCGGGTGCCAGCCGCGCGGCCTACTGCCGCGACCATTGGCCACCTCTGTAGGGGGCACCGCGGCCGCCGGACTATTCCTGCCCGCGGCGGACCCGCGCTTGGGGCTGTTGGTTGCTATTTACCTAGGATTTACGTGCCTGACCTTGTGGGCGTTTCACGGCCGCAGCAAGACTGATAACACGGGCTGACGTCATCTGTTCAGCCGCAAGGACAAACAAACCAGTGGGCAGCAGCGAAGCTTCCCCTTCACTTCGTGGCAATGATGCCCAGAAGGGGAGCCCGCGAATCGGGAGGATCGTCATGGCCGGCACATTTGAACTCTTCGTAGATGCCGATGCCTGCTTCAGGTTCCGGCTCCGGGCCCCGGATGGGGCAGTACTGGCCGTGTCCAAGGGCTTTGCGGACAAGCCTGCAGCGGTTGCCGGCATCACCGCGGTGCGCGAGTACGCCGGCATGGGGCTGATCAGTGACCTGTGCCCGGAGTCGCCGGCAAGTCCGCCGGCACCGCGGCCAAGGATCGCCCCCACCCCGGTGCCTGGCGTCGACAGGCGGGTGCACGACAACGACCTCCGCATCCGCGCCAGGGCACTCCGCCGCCCGGCGCACGGGTCCGGCGCGATCGGCGTCGGCTGATCAGGCAGGTGACGCGGCCGACCGGGCCCGGCCGACCGAGGCTGACCGTCTCAGGCCGATGCTTGGATGCCGGCGCGCTGTTAGGGGTCCATTCCGGCCTGTACCGGAACGAACTCGATCTTGTTCGCGGGTTGAACCGTTTTCTTGGGGGCCCGCGAGAACCCCTTGGCGTCCAGGTGGTTCTGGGCCCGGTACTCCGCCACGGCGTCGTCATAAAGGCCGTTGAGCCGGCGCCCGGAGTAGACCTGCTCTGAGCCGTCCGTGAACGTGATGCTGACGAGCGACTTTTCCGGGAAATGCCTGTTCATCCGGATGAAACCCTCGGCGTCTTGCTTGAGATTGATCATGTGGTTCCCACTTTCGTGATCGAGTTGATCCAGTCTCCCGCCTTCGCTGTATCTAATCCAACCGGTCCCGATCATCGAAGTCGCCGGAACCGTGCGAATTCGCTGGAATCTTCCGGCGTGCTCGCACGGTTCCGGCGACTTCGGCCTTTGGCACGCGCTCGGCGTTGGGCCTCCCGCTGAGCCCGGGCACGAAATGCGGAGACAATGGAGGCGTGACTTCCGCGACCGCGCCCCTGGACCCAGGCTGCTCCACGGACCTCTTCGACCTCGGCGTCATCGGGGCGGGCCTGACTTTTGCGCAATCCCTGGGGGCGCTCGCGGCGGCGCTGCAAGGAGGCGGTGCCGGGGCATCCGCGGTGGTGCAGGCTCCTCCTGGCACGGGGAAGACGACGCTTGTGCCGCCGCTGCTGGCCAACATCGCAAACGGCAACATTGCGAACAGCAACATCGCGAACAGCCGCAGAGATGAGCGCGGCGGCCGTCCGCGGATCGTGGTCACCCAGCCGCGGCGCGTCGCTGCCCGTGCGGCCGCCCGGCGCCTGGCCGCCTTGGACGGCACCCGGCTCGGTGACCGTGTGGGCTACACGGTCCGCGGGGAACGCCAGACGGGCCCCGGAACCGTGATCGAGTTCGTCACGCCCGGCATCCTGCTGCGCCGCCTCCTCGCGGAGCCGGGGCTCGAGGGCACCGACGCCGTGATCCTCGACGAGGTCCACGAACGCGGGTTGGAGACCGACCTCCTCCTCGGCATGCTCACCGAAGTCCGCCAGTTGCGCGGCGACCTCACGCTCGTCGCCATGTCCGCGACGCTCGACGCGCCCCGCTTCGCCGCGCTGATCGGTGAGGCTGCCGAAAACGACGACGACGGCGGCCCGGCACCAGTTGTCGACTGTCCGTCCGCGCTGTTTCCGCTGGAGGTGGAATGGGCCCCCGCGTCGGTGCCGCGGCTGGACGAACGGGGGGTGGCCCGGGCCTTCCTGGACCACGTGGCCGACACGGCCGCGGCAGGGCACGCCGCCGCGCTGGCCGGCGGACGGGACCTTGACGCTCTGGTGTTCGTTCCGGGCGCGTGGGAGGTCTCCTACGTTGCCGCGCGGCTGCGCGGCCGGAGCCGCGCCGAGGTCCTGGAACTCCACGGCCAGGCAGGCCCGGCGGAGCAGGACCGCGCCATCTCCGGGCGTGAGCCCGGTGGGGCTGCCCGGATCATCGTTTCCACCTCACTCGCCGAGTCCTCCCTCACTGTCCCCGGCGTCCGGCTGGTCATCGACTCCGGGCTGTCCCGCGAGCCGCGGCGCGACGCCAGCCGCGGAATGTCCGGCCTTGTGACAGTGTCCTGCTCCCGGGCATCCGCGGAACAACGCGCCGGCCGTGCCGCACGCCAGGGCCCGGGCACGGTGATCCGCTGCTATGACCAGAGGGCCTTTGGCGCCGCGCCGGCCCACCAGACGCCGGAGATTGCCGCAGCTGACCTGACCGGCGCCGCCCTGGTCTTGGCGTGTTGGGGAGCCCCCGGCGGCCGCGGACTGGCCCTGCCGGACGTGCCGCCCCGGGCCGCGATGGACGAAGCCGTCGAAGTGCTGCGGGAACTCGGCGCCGTCGCTCCGGACGGTCACGCAACCGAGCTGGGCAAGATCCTGGCCCGGGTCCCGACGGACCCCCGGCTTGCCCGCGCCCTGCTGGACGGCGCCGCGACGGTGGGCCACCGCACGGCGGCCGAGGCCGTCGCCCTGGTTTCGGGGGACCAGCGCCCCCCGGGCGCAGACCTCACACGCCTGGCTGCCACGCTGCGGACGGGCAAAGACCCCGGATCCCGGCGCTGGGTGGAGGACGTCCGGCGGATGGAGTCGATCGCCCGCCAGGAGTCCTCCGGCGTCGGGCCCCAGGAGTCATCCGGCGTCGCGCCGACTGGGGCGGTGGGCGCCGCGGAGGCGATCGGGTTCGTCGTCGCCCTGGCTTTCCCGGACCGTGTGGCGCGCCGCGTTCCGGGCGAGGGGCCGGCACAATACCTGCTCACGTCCGGCACGCGGGCGGGGTTGCCGGCCGGCAGCCCCCTGTCCGGGCACGAATGGCTGGGCGTGGCCGAGGTGTCGCGCGCGCAAGGGCGCGACGCCGCGGGGACCGGCGCCGTCATCCGCTCTGCGGCGCCGCTGACGGCGGACACCGCAGAGGCCGCCGCCCGCAATCTCCTGAGCGAAACGCTCCAGGCGCGGTTTAGCCAGGGCCGCGTCTCGGCCCGGCGGGAGCGCCGCCTGGGCGCGATCGTGCTCACGTCCACCCCGGTACGGCCGTCAGTGGACGAGGGCCGCGCAGCTGTGGCCCGCGCCTTGGCGAGCGAGGGGCTGGCGACCATTGGATGGTCGACGGCGGCTGACGGCCTGCGCCGCCGTCTTGCCCTGCTCCACCGCGAGCTGGGCGGGTCCTGGCCCGACGTTTCCGAGCCGGCGCTGCTGGCCCGGCTGGACGAATGGCTGGCCCCGGAGCTCGCCGAGCTGGCCGGCGGGGCATCCACGGGCGGGATCGATCTCGCGGGCCCGCTGAGCCGGCTGCTGCCGTGGCCCGAGGCTGCCCGGCTGGCTGAACTGGTACCGGAGACGCTGGCGGTCCCCAGCGGATCCCGGATCCGGATCGATTACCCTGACACGGGAGACACCACCGGCCGGCCAGTCGTGGCCGTCAAACTGCAGGAGTGCTTTGGCTGGGCCGAGACGCCGCGGTTGGCAGATGGGCGTGTGCCGGTGCTGTTCCACCTGCTCTCGCCGGCCCGCCGGCCCCTGGCCGTGACGGACGACCTCGCATCGTTCTGGTCCGGGCCCTACGCGCAGGTCCGGGCGGAAATGCGCGGCCGCTACCCCCGGCATCCATGGCCCGAAGACCCGTGGACCGCGCCCGCGACAGCCCGGACCAAGCCCCGGAACTGATGCCGGGGCCCGCCGCCCGGCGCTGCCGGGTGTGTACACTCGCGCCGCCCGGGCAACAGGGGCATGATGAAGGAGCACGACGCCGGCGGACCGCCAGGCCCGCAGGACGCCGGGCAAGCAGGCCGGTCAAACGGGACCCCAGCCAAGCGATGAAGAGTGATGGCCATGCATCTCGCGTTCGTCTCCATTCCCGCCTACGGACATGTGAACCCCACCCTGCCGCTGGTGGCGGAGCTTGCAGGCCGGGGGCACAGGGTTACATACTTCACGTCGGCCGACTTCGAAGCGCGGATCCGCAACGCCGGCGCGGCTTTTCACGCTTCCGGCGGGAACTGGATGGCGTCAATGCCTGCATTGGGGCCCGGGCAGCGGGCGCAGGCGCACCTGATGCTGCCGATCATGAACCGTGTGTTCGAGGACCTCAGATCCAGCTTCCCGGACCTGGTGGACCGCCTGCGGCAGGACCCGCCGGACGCCGTTTGCTTTGACGCGATGACACTCAGCGGCAGCATGGTCGCAGAAAAGATCCGTGCCCCGGCCATTGCCCTCATGCCCACCTATGCCACGAACGAACATTTCTCGCTGAGATCGCTGATGCCCGCCCCGCCACCGGGAGGCGCCGATGAGATGGCCAAGGTTGCCCTGGCCATGGGCCGATTGCTGGCGGAGTTCGCGGCCGAGCAGGGAGTGCGGACGCCGCGGATGTTTGACGGTCCGCCTGCGCCGTTCAACATCGTGTTCCTTCCCCGCGAGTTCCAGCCCATGGGGGCCACATTCGATGACCGGTTCCGGTTTGTGGGGCCCAGCGTGGGCGGCCGGGACAGCGAGGGTGAATGGGTCCGTGAGGGAACGGGTCCGCTGCTGTTCATTTCGCTGGGGACCTCTCCACTGAACTGCCAGCCGGATTTCTTCCGGATGTGCCTTGACGCCTTCGGCGGGAGCGATTGGGACGTCGCCATGGCCGTCGGGGAACAGACCAACCTGGCGGATCTTGGGACGATTGCGCCGAACGTCCGTGTCCTGCCTCTCCTCCCGCAATTGCAGGTGCTGCGCCAAACCGCTGTCTTCATTACCCACGCCGGCATGAATTCGGCCATGGAGGCGCTCTATTTCGCCGTCCCGATGCTGGCCGTGCCGCAGCAACCGGAGCAGGCGGCCACCGCACAAAGGCTTGAAGAACTGGGTCTCGGCCGGCAGCTCGCACCGGAGGACGTCGGGCCCGACGCGCTGCGGGCCGCGGTCGCCGCGCTCCACACCGACGCCCAGGTCCGGCGGAACGTCGCCGCGATGAGCGACATTGTCCGCAGCGCGGGAGGGGCCGTGGCCGCGGCCGACGCCATCGAAGCGCGCGTGCACCACGGGGCGGGCCGGTTCGGAAACGTCGGTTAGGGTCGGCTACAGGAGTACTTCCGCGGGATCTTCGCCGTGTTGCGTCAGGAACTCAGCCACCGTGGCCGCCAGGGAGGCTCCCGTCTCGTCGGCACTGCGCTTCGTGCCGGCAACGGCGAAGGAGTGGTCGCCGCCTTCGCGCCACTCCACGGTCGCGGACGGCCCGATTCTGGCGGCCACGGCCTCCAGCAGTTCGGGGGTGGCGAACGTGTCGCGCGTGCCCTGCAGGAAAAGCATCGGCAAAGTCAGCCCGTAGAGGTGCTCATCGCGGATTTTCTCCGGTTTGCCCGGCGGGTGCAGCGGATAGCCCAGATAGACCAATCCGGCGGCGGGCATGCCTTCCGCCACAGCCATGGAGGCCATGCGCCCGCCGAAGGACTTTCCGGCGGCCCACAGCGGCCGGCCGGCGGACCGGGACGCGGCAGCGTCCATGGCGGCCCGCCAGGCAGCGATGGCCGCCGGCGGCCTGTCAGGGAATTTCCGTCCTGCCTCCCGGTAGGGGAAGTTGAAACGCAGGGTGGCGACGCCCAGGCCATTCAGGGCGCGGGTGAAGCCCACCAGAAACGGATGGTCCATGCCCGCCCCGGCGCCGTGGGCCACAACCAGGGTGGCGAAAGAGCCGTCGGGATCGGCGAAGACGCCCGACACTGTGGCGTCGCCGACCTCAAAGGTGATCGGGAGCTCGGGCGTTGTCATGCGTCCATCATGCCGGTTCACGGTCGGTTCCGCCTCCCGGCGGCTGCCGCACCGTTCCTCTATTACCGGGCCTCTATTGAGGGTCTCTATTACCGGGCCACCATTGCAGGGCCTCCATTACGGAGACCTCGACGCCGCTCGCCGGCTCGCCGCTGTTCGCTGCTCTGCTCGTTGCGCTCTTCAACTGTCCCCGCCGCCGGGGTAGGTTGTCCCCATGGCCAAGGAAGAAGTCCACCTCACTGTCAGCGGTCCGCACGGCGACCGGGAGTTGCGGGTGTCGAGCCCGGCCAGGGTCGTCTGGCCCGGACTGGGACTCACCAAGCTGGACCTGGCCCGGTACATGGTGGACGTCGGGGATGCTTTCCTGGAGGCGAACGGGGACCGGCCGGTGACGCTCCAGCGGTTCAAGGACACAGTGGACGGCGATCAGTTCTTCTCCAAGAACCCGCCCAAAGGTGCCCCGGACTTCATCCGCTCGATCGACGTCGTCTATCCCAGCGGACGCTCGCATCCCCAGCTGGTCATTGACGAAATCGCAGCTGCGGTGTGGGCGGTGCAGATGAATACTGTGGTCTTCCACCCTTGGCCCTCCCGGGCGGGAAATCCGGACAATCCGGACCAGTTGCGCATTGACCTCGACCCGCAGCCGGGTACCGGTTTCGCCGAGGCCGTTCCGGTCGCGCTGGAGTTGCGGCGCGTACTCGCGGAGGCCGGGCTGGATGCCTTCATCAAGACCTCAGGCAACCGGGGTCTCCATGTCTTCGCCCCGATCGAGCCGACCCGGGAGTTCCTGGACGTGCGGCACGCCGTCATCGCGGCGGCGCGCGAACTCGAGCGGCGGCTGCCCGACCAGGTAACCACCGCCTGGTGGAAGGAAGAACGCGGCGCCCGAATCTTCGCCGACTTCAACCAGGCGAACCGCGACCGTACGATAGCGGGGGCCTACAGCCCGCGCGCCCTCGCCAATGCCACGGTGTCGTGCCCGATCCGCTGGGAGGAGCTCGAATCCGCCGATCCGAATGCCTTCACGATCGTCACGGTGCCAGAGCGACTCAAAGCCACCGGCGATCCGTGGGAGGGCATGCATTCGGGCGGCGCGGGCACCGTCGATCTGCTCCTGGAATGGTGGGACAGGGACGTCGAGGCCGGGCTGGGGGAGCTGCCGTTCCCGCCGGACTTTCCGAAGATGCCCGGGGAACCGCCGCGGGTCCAGCCCAGCCGGGCGCGCAACAGCGGCTGACGCTGTATCCGAGCGGCTGCAGCTGAATCCGGACGGCCGTTGCCTCGTGCGGCGCACGCGGCGATTGTCAAGGTGCAGCGAGACGACGACGCGGGGGTCCTCGCGTGACGGGCGCGCAACAGTTGTCCGGTGACGGGGACGATTCAGAAGCCTCTACCGTTGGTAGTAGTAGGTGGACGCTGCGGCGGGCCCACGCGCCCGCTATGTCCTGGGCCGTGGGCTGTTCACACAACGGTGCGCCTCGCCCTCGATGCCGCCTCGCCACCGGGAAAGCCGCCGGGACCGGCCGCCGGGGAAACCCCCGGTACCAGACCTTGGGGCACGAACACCGCCAACATAGAAGGAGCCGGATTGCTGATTGTCTTGACGGGAATTG
The DNA here is from genome assembly GCA_963722145.1 of uncultured Actinomycetota bacterium. Taxonomy (GTDB): domain Bacteria; phylum Actinomycetota; class Actinomycetes; order Actinomycetales; family Micrococcaceae; genus Arthrobacter. The sequence continues at coordinate 121,246 of CAVRLW010000014.1, forward strand.
ACGGATCAGGAAAAACGACCGCCGCAGAGGCAACGGTTGCAGCCGCACACCGGGCAGGGACTAAGGCGCTCCTGCTGAGAAACTACGCAGGCCGGCGCAGGATGTCCCTGCTGAGCGCACAGTTCGGCATACAGCTTCACCCACGGCTGGCGGATGCCATAGAGACCGTTATCCGCACGGCAAATGTGGTGGTTTCCCACGCCAGGGCGCACAGGCATCCGGGCCTGGTGATCATGGACCGCCACCTGCACTGCCAGCTTGCGCTACGCCAGGCGCGCGGCCTTCCCCGGGGCCGGCTTCTTCCCTTCCTTCTGACGAAGTTTCCAAAACCTGACGTCGTGGTCCACCTGGTGATCGACCCGGAACAGGCGCATCAAAGAGTGTTGGCACGCGGCACGGACACGGAAACGCTCGATGAGCTCAACTCGTTGAGGGCCGCCTACCGATCGATGCCCGAATACGCGCACTTCACCGAACTGGCTGCGTCGGGTACGCAGGAGGAAGTGTTCTCCGAACTAGCACTCACCATCGCCGATGCCGGCAAGAGTCAAGGCGGACGGCTGGTCCCGACCCCGATAGACCGCCGTAGCCGTCCCATCCGTGACTGCGCCCGCATCGAAGTACCGGTATGAGCAAGTCGGAGAAGAAAAACCTGCGGTATTGCGATTATTACTGCTTCATGTCGCTGAAGGATTTCGCGGCCTGGGTCGACGCCGACGACGACCGGGAACCCACCATGTCGTACGCCCCACCGCCTACCACGTGAGTTCCTGTGCCTTGATTTCGTAATGACCGTCACGTTGCGTGAACGTGGCCCGGTACCCGCGCTTGACCCCGTTGACCACCATCTGGCAGTCCGTTTGCGTGTTCACCTTGATATCCGGGAAGTTCTTGCACTCCACCTCGGAAATCGTGACACCAGGCTCCTTGGGTTTGGCGCGGGCCTTGATCCGCTCGGCCAAAACCTTGCCGCTCGTCTGCGGATCGAAGATCACCACCGACGGCGGGGGAGTCGCCGTCACTGTGGTCGTAGGTCCCGGCGTGGCCGGAGGTGCAGCGCATCCTGTCATCAGGAGCGCCCCGCCCAAGGTTGCTGCGCATGCGGTTCTGAATAAGTTCATCGTCGATCATGTCCATCCGACGCCCGTCCACAGAGCCGCCCGAGACCCAGGCTGCCCACACCAAACGATGCCCTGCCTGGCTTGGGGAATCCTTGGCCCCCAGACCGCTGCTAGCGGCGCGGGCGGACGGTGCGGAGTATGCCGCGGATCGAAACGCCGACGGCGCACACGAGCGGGGCCAACGCCACGAGCACCACCACGGTGTTGGGCCGGAACGTCATGCGGCCCGAGGTGCCCTTGGCGTAGACACCCAAAGGCAACACCAGGCCACCACCCCCGCCGCCACTTCCGCCGCCGGTCTGGGCATCTTCCGTGCTGCTGCCTCCGCCGAAGCCGAACGTCACCACCGCGACGGGGATGGCCTCTTCCCCTGCGATGTTCATGGCGGGGCCGTACGCCCGGGAAACACTCACATTCTTGAACGTGTCCACTAGGGACGAGAAAGACTCAGACATAGGACACACCATAGGCAACGGCACCCGCAGGAGCGCCAGAGCCGAGCGGGCCGCCACGCCACGGTGGAAAAAGAAGCGTGGGATACGAATGGGGACCTAAGCTCTGGTTGAGGGCCATATCCTGCCCTTAGATTTGGAACTGCCGGGCGCAGCCCACGGCATTGGAGACGAGTCACTGGAATCGAGGCACTGTACATGACGGCATCCACGAATGCGGCTACCCGGCTGGCCGACGCATTGGCGATCATCCTTGGCACCGACGGAATCCCCCTGCGCCTGAGGGCCTGGGACGGCTCGGAAGCGGGCCCGGATGACGCTCCCCTTGTCGTGTTCCGATCCCGGCGGGCGCTTCGCCGGATGCTGTGGTCCCCCGGTCAGCTCGGACTGAGCCGCGCCTACGTGGCCGGCGAAATCGAGACCCCCGGCGACATCTTCGCCGCTTTCGCCGCCCTCAGTGCGGCCGGGAAATTCGCCGAGCCCGGACCGTTCCGGCCGCCGACACCCCGCGAAGTGTTCGCGCTGCTCAAGATCGCTTTCCGGCTCGGCGCGCTGGGACCGAACCCGGCGCCGCCGCCGGAGGAAGCCCGCGTGGGCCGGTACGGCAGGCGTCACTCCAAGGGGCGCGACGCCGCGGCCATCTCCCACCACTACGACGTCGGCAACGACTTCTACGCGCTCGTCCTGGGCCCGTCCATGGTTTACTCCTGCGCGGTCTGGGATGCGGACGACGCCGGGCTTGACGCGGCCCAGGAGGCCAAGCTCGATCTGGTCTGCCGCAAGCTGGGACTCAAACCGGGCATGCGGGTACTGGACGTGGGATGCGGCTGGGGGAGCTTCGCGCTGCACGCCGCCCAGCACTTCGGGGCCGACGTCGTCGGCGTGACACTCTCGGTCGAACAGGCTGCCATGGCCCGCAAACGGGCGGCGGACGCGGGGCTGACGGACCGGGTGGACATCCGGGTGCAGGACTACCGCGATGTGGATGACGGGCCGTTTGATGCGATCAGCTCCATCGGCATGTCCGAGCACGTAGGACGCGAGCAGATCGCAGCACTATTCTTCCCAGCTGCACGGGCTGCTCCGCCCGGGCGGCCGGCTGCTCAACCACGCGATCTCGTGGAACGCCGGACCGACGCCGCCGGACCCGAATTCCTTCATTCCCCGCTACGTCTTCCCGGACGGCGAGATGCTCAGCCTCTCCGACATGGTCTCAGCGCTCGAATCGGCGGCGCTGGAGGTTCTGGACGTTGAGGCGCTGCGGCGCCACTATGCCCTGACGCTCCGGGCCTGGGTGCGGAACCTGGAGGAGCACTGGGACGAGGCCGTGCGCTTGGCCGGCGTGGGAAGGGCCCGGGTGTGGCGGCTCTACATGGCCGCGAGCGCCCTCGGCTTCGAGGCCGGGCCTCACGGGCGTGAACCAGGTCCTGGTCCAGCGCCCGGGCGGCGCGGAACCTCCGCTGCGCCGTTCCTCATGGATCTGAGGCCGTGTCCCGGCACGCATCCGGCCGCGTGCCCGAAGGCTGACCCGCGGACCGCGCGAAGCTAGGCTGTCATCATGAGCAATACTGAAGTCGCGCCCCAGGAAATCCTCTGCGAAACGGCGGGGACGCACGCCGGCGTCGAACTGCTGGCTCCGCGGCAGGTGCCGCTGGGCGGACCACGCGCGATGGACGTGCGGCGTACGCTTCCGCAGCGCCAGCGCAGCCTCATCGGGGCGTGGTGCTTCCTGGACCACTACGGCCCGGACCGGGTCGGCGATTCCGGCGGCATGAAAGTCCCGCGCCACCCCCACACCGGACTGCAGACCGTCAGTTGGCTGTTCACCGGGGAGATCGAACACCAGGACTCGGCCGGCTTCCACGCAGCCGTGCGCCCGGGTGAAGTGAATCTCATGACGGCCGGCCGCGGCATCAGCCACTCTGAATTTTCCACGCCGGACACACGATGTCCTGCACGGCGCGCAACTGTGGGTGGCGCTGCCGGATACGGCACGCCACATGGCACCCACGTTCGAGCACTATCGCCCGGAACCGGTCAGCGGAAACGGCTGGATCCATGCGTGTCTTCCTGGGCGCGCTGTCCGGGTCCGTCTCGCCCGTCGCCACCCACACGCCCCTGGTGGGCTCGGAGATCCTGCTTGAGGCAGGTGCGGAACTGACCCTCGAAACTAGAAACGTCCTTTGAACATGGCGTGCTGCTGGACTCGGGCACACCTTCTCCTGGACGGACACCCCGTACCCAAGGACCACCTGGCGTACGTGCCGGCCGGTCGCGGAATCCCTGACCCTGGCCGCAGGCCCCGAGCGGGGCCCGCGTCATCCTGATCGGCGGCGAGCCGCTGGGCGAAAAGATCGTGATGTGGTGGAACTTCGTGGGCGCAGCCACGAGGAGATTGTCGGGTACAGGGACCAGTGGCAGGCTGAAATCGGTGCGGAAATTGACGGAATCGCTGCCGATGACGGCCGCGGCGGCCGGACAAGGTCGACGCGGCCGGACCAGCCGCCGCGGCCGGCGCGGACCTGCGGTTCGGCCCGTTTCCGCCCGGGGGACCTGCGGCTCTCCCGGCTCCGGCCCTGCCGAATGCCCGCCTCCGGCCGCGTGGCTGAGCCGTGCACCCGAGTGCCCAGACGGGACCGGCGCCAGCGCACCCACGACCCGCAAGAGTTCACCCCCGCAGGCCAGCCCGATCGCGCTCAGCCGCCCCGTCCCAGGAGACCATATTGACGACGATCACTATCAGGAACAATCCGCAGCGCAGCCGTTTCGAAGTGCTCGACGCCGACACCGTGATCGGCCAGGCCGCGTACGTCGACGACGTCGGGGCGGGCCAGCGGATTTTCTACCACACTGCGATCAACGAGGAATACGGCGGCAGGGGGCTGGCCGGGGTGCTGGCCGCACAGGCACTGGATGAGACTGTCGCCGCTGGCCTCACGATCGTCCCGGTGTGCCCGTACATCAAGAAGTACCTTCGGAAAGCACCCTGTCTATGCGGCAAACGTGCTGGCACCCACTCCGGCTCATCTGGAGTTCCTGAGCGCCTCGCTGGCCCACAGCGTGCGGCCGTGACCGCCGTGGCGCTCAGCGTATGCGCGATGAACCGCTCCACACGCCGGTCGGGAATGAGCCAGATCGCGGCAACAACGGCATAGGTGGCGATCCCAAGGAGCGGGTTACAAGGCTGAGCCCCATCCCCGCGATGTACAGCGCCGGAGATCCCTTGCCCTTCCAGTCCTGCCCCATGGCCTTATCCAGCGCGCCACCGCGTCCTTGCTGGCGGATCAGGGCCGACTTCAGGATGTAGTAGGCAATGGCGGCGAGCAGCAGGTTCAGCCCGTAGACAAGGACGGGAACTTCCGCCAGGCCCGCGTCATTCATCCACCGGGTGGTGAAAGGGATGAGGGACAGCCAAAACAGCAGATGGAGGTTTGCCCAGAGAACCGTGCCGTTGATCCTCCCGGCCAGATGCAGCATGTGGTGGTGGTTGTTCCAGTAGATCCCGACATAGACGAAGCTCAGCAAGTAGCTGAGCAGCGTTGGAAGCTCGTGAAGTAGCGCCGGCCACGTGGGTTCGGCCGGGACATGAAGCTCCAGCACCATGATGGTGATCACGATCGCCAGCACCCCGTCGCTGAAGGCCTCCAGACGGTTCTTATTCACAGTCGCACCTTTGGTCCGGGCATCGTGACCGATGCGTCGCAGGGACTGGCGACGCCGGCCAGCCGCGCAGTGCGTGGGCCGGCACGCCAGTCCGGTTATCTGCGAGGAGTCTACGCCGGGAGGCGGCCAGCGTCCGACATCGCGGCGGCAATCACCGCGTGGCGGATCAGTCCTTGGGCTGGGCGTCGGCCTCGGCTGCCTCCAGCTCGGCTTCGAGTTCAGCCTCGGCTACTGCTATCGCGAAGCCGAGCGCAGCGGCGATGTTTCTGGCTGCCGCCACAATCCGGGGGGTACCGACAATGGGTGCAACGGCGATGAGGATGCCTTGGACATCTTCCGCCGTGATGCCGACGTCGACCGCGGTACCGGCGTTGAGGAGGTATGAGGCGGCAGGGGCTTCGACGGCGACGAGCCCCGCGATCCGGGCCAGCATCAACTCGCGAGGCTCGAGCGTGGAGCGTTCGAGCGACACGGCAGTGATGTCGGCGAGGGCGTCGAGGACGGGGGTATCTTCTTCGGCCATGATCAGTGTCTCCATCTGGTTGAGGTGTGGTGTGCCGAGAGGGGCGACGAGAGCGGGTTGCCCCACTCGTCTGCAACGTAACCCCAGACAGTTGCGGAAGGCATCACCCGAACGGGATGAGCCGATGGCCAGACATCCGGCTATGGCAGGACCGTCGGCAACGCGTTGACGAAGGGCTACTTCGAGGCCAGCAATCGCATTAACTCGCCCAAGTCGCGTTCGCGCGCTCAGCAGGACTGACCCAGGCAACCAGTGCCGGTGGCGGTTCCTGACGTCAAAGGGAGGTCGCCGGTCATGGCCGAGAAGAAAGTCAAGCATCCAAGCGTCGAGGAGCGCGAATCGAAGGGCAAGGGCTACCGTAAGGACACGCCCGTCGCCAGCCACACAGGATGGAAGCCCGCTTCGGACCGACCCGATCCGGTGGCACTCCTCGAGGAACAGAACCTGACCCGGGAACAGGACCTCGTGCCGGTGCGCCACGGCCGGATGCTGGCCTCACCATTTACGTTCTACCGCGGTGCTGCCAAGATCATGGCAGCCGACCTGAAGGACACACCCCGGGTCGGCTTGCGCGTCCAGCTGTGCGGGGACGCCCACCTGTCCAACTTCGGAGTCTTCGCCTCGCCAGAGCGAAACTTGCTGTTCGACCTGAACGACTTCGACGAGACACTGCCGGGGCCGTTTGAGTATGACGTCAAGCGGATGTCAGCCAGTTTCACGATCGCGGCGCGGAACAACGCGTTCACAACAGAAGAAACGCGCGACGCGACTCTCACTGCCGTTCGGGCTTACCGCGAGGCTATGGCGCAGTTCGCGCAAATGCGCACCCTGGACATCTGGTATGCCCGCCTGTCCGAGGAGCAGCTGATGGAAGCCATCGACCTCGCCGCGCGAACCGAGAAGGGCAAGGCCCGCAAGAAGGCCGAGGACATGGCAAAGACGGGGAGGCAAAACGTCGCGAAGGCCCACACCCGGGACAGCCTGCAGGCACTGTCCAAGCTCGCCGAGCTCGCGGACGGGAAGTACCGTATCGTCAGCCAGCCACCGATCGTCATCCCCGTCCGGGATCTGGGTAAATCGTTCGGCATGTCTCCTGATGAGGTTGAGCACGCGATTCGTGAGCAGTTCCGGTCCTACCGGGCCACGTTGCCGGACGACCGGCGTCACCTGCTCGAGCGCTTCGAAGTCATCGACGTCGCCCGCAAGGTGGTGGGCGTCGGCAGTGTCGGCACGCGGGCGTTCATCGCCTTGCTCCAGGGGCGGGATCAACAGGATCCCCTGTTCCTCCAGGTCAAGGAGGCCACAAGGTCGGTGCTCGAGGACCACTTGCCGAAGAGTAAGTTCAAGCAGCCGGGTGAGCGCGTGGTGCGGGGGCAGCGGATGATGCAGGCCGCGAGCGACATTTTCCTGGGGTGGACCAAAGGCGTACAGGACAACCGGTACCTGTACTGGCGCCAACTGCGTGACATGAAGGGCTCAGCCGTTGTGGAAGGGATGAAGCCGCTCGGCATGACTTTCTACGCCGAGGCCTGCGGCTGGACGCTGGCGCGGGCGCATGCCCGGTCCGGCGACCCGGTCGCGATCTCCGCCTATCTGGGCAAGAGCGACAAGTTCGACCACTCCATCACCGACTTTTCCGAGCGATACGCCGACCAGAACGATAAGGACTACGAGGCCTTCGCCCAGGCCGTGCGATCGGGCCGCCTGGAAGCATCAGAGGGCCTCTGATTGCGGATGGCCAGCGGAAGGCGGCTCCGTGAGTGAGCGGCTCGAAGGACGACAGGTTTCGCTCTGGGTCGCCACGGCAGGTGGCACCGGCTATCCCTCCCTGGATTCGGATCTCGATGTCGACGTCGCCGTGGTTGGGGGAGGGATCGCCGGCCTGACTGCGGCGCTGGCGCTTAAACGTGCCGGTCACACCGTCGCGGTCCTGGAGGCCGCGCGCATTGGCACCGGCGTCACGGGACACACCACCGGCAAGGTCACCTCCCTGCACCGCCTCGTCTACACCGAACTTGCGGGCCGGCACGGACCGGATGTCGCAGGCAGGTACGGGCAGGCAAACCAGGCCGCCATCGAGCACATTGCACGTGTCGTGGCGGAGGAGGGCATCGACTGCGACTTCCACAGGGTGTCCAACTACACCTACGCTGAATCCGACGACGCCGTTGCCCGGGTCCGCGACGAGGCGGCCCTGGCCGCGCGGCTCGGCCTTCCTTCAGTCTTTGCCTCAGAGACGCCGCTGCCGTTCGCTGTCCGGGGCGCAGTCCGGTTCGACGGCCAGGCGCAGCTTCACGCCGTGAAGTACCTGCAGGGCCTCGCCCGCGCAGTGGACGGGGGCGGAAGCCACGTACTGGAGGACTCGCGCGTCACCTCGGTCCGCGATGGCGTGCCCGGCGTCGTCGAGACCGGACGCGGCACGGTCCGGGCGCGCGAGGTGATTGTTGCCACCAACGTCCCTGTTGGCGACGGCGGTCTGTTTGCCGAGCGCTGCTACCTGCACCGCTCGTACATCGTTGCGTGCCTGGCACCTGCTGCGCCCCTTGACGGGACCTTCATCAGCGTTGACGAGCCGATGCGCTCCATCCTGGCGATCGACGTCGACGGTTTCCGGTACGTTCTTACGGGCGGCGAGGGCCACCGGGCAGACGAGACCGGCGATGCTGGCGTCCGGTACCGCCGCCTCGCGGCATTCTCCCGTGAGCGCCTCGGCACCGGGGAGACCAGCTTCCGCTGGTCCACGCAGGACGCCATGCCCGTCGACGGGTTGCCCTATGCCGGGACATTGACCCCGACGGCGGCTCACGTTCATGTGATCACCGGCCTGCGCAAATGGGGCCTGACCAATGGCACCGCCGCGGCGCTGATCCTGGCCGATACCCTGTCGGGCCGTCACAACCCGTGGGCGGCGGTCTTCGGCACCAACCGGGCGACGTCGGCCGGCCAAGCCGGTGGGAAGAACCTCCAGCCGCCCCAACCCCAGAAACCCGAACAGCAGGACCAGCAGGACCAGCAGGAGCAACGGAGCGTCGCAGGGCTGCGTTCCGGCGAGGGCTCCGTGGTGGAGATCGGAGGCGAAAAGACGGCGGTCTACGCGGACCCTGCCGGTGACCTGGTCGCCGTCTCGGCGATCTGCACCCATTTGGGCTGCACGGTCGAGTTCAACGCCGACGACTCGACGTGGGACTGTCCCTGCCATGGTTCGCGGTTTGCCGCGGACGGAGCTGTTATCCAGGGCCCGGCGGCGGCGAACCTGGCGCCGAGGCCCGCACCCTCCCGCGCGGCCGGAGCCGTGGCCGGCCCGTCGCGCAGTCCCGCGGATTCCCCGCCGGCCTGACGGCGGCCGCCGCATTGGGGCTTGCCCGGCGGAGCCGTTCCAGTTCGAGGACGTCCCGGCCGAATGAATAGGCCAGCAGCCCAAGCGCCGGGCCCAGGGCCAGAGCTCCCAGCGGCGGAGGGATGCCGGGCAACAGGGCGAACAGCAGCGCCGCGGGCTGGGTGGCTCCGATGACCCTGCGGACGGTGCTGGACGGCAGCGGGGTCTTCAGGGACGGCCGGAACCAGGCTGCTGCGAGGAACGCGTAGTACATCAGTCCGATGCCCAGGGGCCACAGGCCGAACGTGCCCGCGGCCGCGCAGGACAGCACCAGAACAAGGGCGGCGTCCGTATCCGAATCCAGCCGTGAACCCTCGGCCGTGGCTGACGCCGTCAACCGGGCCACCCGTCCATCCACGGCGTCGAGCAGGAACGCGGCCGTGCCCAGGAGAACCAGCAGCCCGCTTGCTCCGGCTCCGGCGGTCAAGCCCACCACAGTCTCGGCGGCACAGCAGGCCACGATGGCAGCCCTGCCCAGGGTGACGCGGTCCGCGGGGGTGGAAAATCGGGGTTTCCGCCGCAGAACGGAGCCTGCGGCCCGAATGATCACCGCTGCACCGGCCGCCAGGGCCAGGAACCAGAGAACTGGATCGGTTGGGACCGCCGTGCCAAGCGAGGCCCAGGCCACAAGATACGCGGCGACAGCGATCCCGGCATCCGCCATGGCACGGCGGGCGCCCGCTGATCCCGGACCGGTTTGCCCTGGGGCATCGGACGCCCTGCCGGTCGACGGGTTTGTAGGCGGGCCTGTCGACGCCGTGCCCTCGTGTTGCTTGCCCTGTGCCATTGACTTCAGCTGAACCACCCCGCCCACATGCTAGCAAGTCCGCTGTTGCGGCCTGCTCACTGCGGGGACGGGGTACTGCTCGGGGGCGTCCGCCGTCCGGCCCGCGCGAAGCCGACGGCCGCCAGAACGGCCCCGGCGCCTTCGGCCACTGCGCTAAGGGACTTCTCAAAGAACCAGATGGGCTCGTACATGGCCGGAAATGGCCCGAACGCGGGAATATTCACGTAGCGGTACGCCACCACTGCGACGAAGGCACTGAACGCAACGACGAACGCGGCGGCGTAAGCGGCTCTGCTGCCGCGCAGCAGTACCCACAACCCGGCCAGCACCGCCGCGGCCGATTCCAGCAGGAAAAGGTTGCCTTGGCCGATCCCCGCGGGGTTCCCCGCCTGGTAGCCCGGCGCCAGATGGATGTGGACGGCGGCGTCGATGAAAAGGGCAACGGCCGTGAGGATGCGCAACGTCATGCCGGTACCGTGGACTCGCACGGACCGTCCGGGGCTTTGGGCGCTCATTTGACGATCGGCGCCGACGTCGACGCCGGCAATCCGCTCCCGCCGGCGCACCCGCCGGTTCTCAGCAAGATCCGAAGCAGCCCTAGCGACGACAGCTTCCGGCGAGCATTCATAGCGCACCACCCCGAGCGGCTTGTGGGACAAAGAGCGGATGAACATACTAGTTTCATTGTGCGCCCGCCCGGCATGAATGAATCCAGTCCGCATCGCCGAAAGTGCTCATTGCCTTTACGTCGTGGCGGCGCCGTTCGCCGGCGCGTCCATGCCGGGCGGAGGCTGCAGCCGCGCCCCCGAGGCCAGCAGCGCCTCGAGAACAGGGGACGGGCTTGGACTGGCCAGGAGGAAGCCCTGCCCCATGTCGCAGCCGAGGGAGCGCAGGAGATCCAGCTGCCCGGTGTCCTCGATGCCTTCGGCGATGACGGCCAGGTCCAGCTTCCGGGCCACTTCCAGGATGCCCTCGAGCATCGCCGCGGCCGGGGCGTCCCCAGGCAGACCGGACAGGAAGGCACGGTCGATCTTGAGAATGTCTGCAGGTAGCGCCGCGAGCGTGCTGAGCGAAGAGAATCCGGTCCCGAAGTCGTCGATTGCGATTCGGACGCCGAAGCTCTTCAGCCGGTTGAGGGCGGCGACCCCTCCGTCGGAGCTCGTGGCCAGAGCAGATTCGGTGACCTCGAGGATCACCTTGTCGGCCTGCGAAGCGGGGTGGGCCAGAATGCGTTCAAGGGCGGCAAGATTCCGGTCGCTGGATAACTGAAGCGTAGAGAGATTGACCGAGACCCAGAGGCCGTCGGCGGTGCCAAGGGAGCGGCGCCAGCCGGCGACGTGACGGCTTGCGGTGTCCAGCACCCAACAGCCGATGGGGCCAATCTCGCCGGTTTCCTCGGCCAGGGGGATGAAGTCGGCCGGTCCCAGCCGGCCCAGGGTCGGGTGTTCCCAGCGGACCAGTGCCTCCACTCCGGCGATCTCACCGTTGCCCAGATTAACCACGGGCTGGTAGTCGAGGCGCAGCTGCCCGGCCTGCACGGCTGTGGCAAGGTCCGCCCTGAGGGCGGCCCGGTAGGTCATTTTGTCGTAGCCCGCGGCATCGAAGAGCTGGTACCGGCCTTTGCCGCCGTGCTTGGCCATGTACATGGCGAAGTCTGCCTGGCGCATCAGCTCGGCCGGATCTGCAGTTCCGGCGCTGCGCTGGGCGGCGCCCATGCTGACGGTTACCTTCAGCCGGACATCATCGATGCTGAAAGGGTCCCGCAGCGCGTCCTGGATACGCCCGGCGACGTCGTCCGTCGCCGTGCCGCCGTCATCCATCACGACGATCGCGAATTCGTCCCCGCCCAGCCGCGCGACGAGGTCTTGCCCGCGCACGCAGCCCCGCAGGCGTTGGGCCAGCTGAATGAGCAACTCGTCGCCGCCCTCATGTCCCAGCGAGTCGTTGACGTCCTTGAAGTCGTCGACGTCGATGATCAACAGGCCCTTCGCGCCCGTCCCAGCCCTCGGTGCTGTTGCCTTCCGGGTCCGTGGCTTCGGGGCCAAACACGGCGGCGAGCCGTTCGGTGAGCACCGCCCGGTTGGCCAGTCCCGTGAGGGGGTCGTGCGTGGCGCGGAAGGTCAGTTCCAGGTGGTTGTCATGCACCGTGGCCGCCATGGAATTGAAAGCCTCGGCCAACTGGCCCAGTTCGTCGTTGCGGACAACGTTAATCCGGTGGCTGTAGTCGCCGGACTGCAGCTTCACAACCCCGCGGTACAGTCCCTCCATCGGACGCATCAGGTACTTGGTCATTCGCCGGCGGAAAAAGAACACGCCGCCCACGGCCAGCGCAAAGAGGGCTGTGCGGCCGGTCGATACATTCTGCTGAAGCTCGGCTCCGTAGGCGACGCCGTCGTCGAGCGCGTCGAGCGAGGCGCGACGGACGTCGGCCAGCAACGCGCGGGCCTCCGCGCCGGATGCGGCGAACTCCGGCGCCTCCGCCACACGGTTGCCCTGGAGACTGTCCACCTGGCGTTCCCCAAAGACCGTGCGCGGACAGGCCCTCCTGCCACGCGGTCCGTGCCTCGCGGACCGTCGCCCGCATGCGGTACTCCTCCGGCAGGATCCCGGCGGCGGCATCGAACTGGACGGAGACGTTCTTTTGCTGCTGCAAAAAGGCAGACGTGTCGACGGGCCCTGCGGACAACAGTTGGAGCCCGGCCTGTTCGTGGGCATCAAGGCCGGCCCGCAGCTCGGCGACGGACTCTGACTCGAGGCGGTGCTGTGCGGCAGTGTGCTGGATCTGGTCCGTGACAACGCGGACGCCAACGAGGGTTACCGCGATCCCGGCGATCAGGGCCAGGAGTACCAGCATGAAGGCCCTGGACCATTCACGCTGGAGACTCCCTGGGCGGCCCGGCCTCCCGGTCCGCGTCGGCGGGCCCATCGGTCCCTCGGACGGCACGGCCGCCCCATCGTCGGCACGTCCCGGTGAATTGGCGGGGTTCATCGGCGGCGACGCAGCAGGGTCAGCCAACCTGCTGTTGGAGTTACGCATGATCAGCCTCCGGCCACGTGCCGGCACTCGCCGCATCGTCCATCAGGAGCGTAGCCGAACAGGCCCCGGCAGGTCATGTCCGGCGGCCTCCCGACAGTATTGTGAAGCATGTGACAGCAGTGAATTCGGCGGACGGCCTGCACGGTAGCGCACGGACGGTCGCGCACGGTGCCGGAACTTCACCTGCCGGGCTGAAATTCCTCCTGCAGGGCTGACCCTCTCCTACCGGGGGTCAGCTGAGGCAGTCGGCGCAGTAAGCGTGGCCGGCCTTCTCCTTGGCCAGCTGGGAGCGGTGCCGCACCAGGAAACAGGAATAGCAGGTGAACTCGTCCTCCTTTTGCGGGATGACCGTTACGGTCAGTTCCTCGCCGGACAGATCTGCTCCCGGAAGTTCCACGCCTTCGGAGGTATCGGCCTCGTCGAGTTCGCGGACAACGCTTCGGGCGTCAGGCGCATTCGCCGAACGGAGCGCCTCCAGGGAAGCGTTGCGGGATTCCGCGACGTCGGAGCGTACTTCGTCATAATCGGTTGCCACCTGGTGGTACTCATTTCAGTTGCTGGGCGTGTGATCCGGAGTCTTTTTCGGATCTCCGGGATTGAACGGTACAGCATGATGCCGTGTAATTGCTGGGGACAGGGGGCGTCGCGGCAGTGACTCTCGTGACACTTGGAGGCGGTGCTGGCGGCCATGCCGCCCACTCCTCGTTCGCCACTGGTCACCGGGGCGTCATGTGCCGTTAATTTGTGTGCCCTAGCCTGATTCTTTATGGACCATCCACCTTGGGCACCATAAGCACCATCCGTCGGGAGGGATTCACCATGGCCGATATCGCTGCAGTGCTGGGACGGCTCACGCAGGACGAACTCAATGAACTGCGGTCCCTGGGCCCCAGCGGGCACCTGACCCGGCGCCTCACCGACGCTCTCGACCGCGCGGCCGGCGGCCCCGGAGCCGGGCGCGGCTACTACGTCCCCAACGGGAGCGTCAGTTCCACTGGGGGACCCCACGTGATCCTGCGCAGTGATGTTTCGGGCTGGCTGTTCGGGCCCACCCAGCAGGCCTAACCGGACGACGACGAGCACCACCCCCCACTGGATCCGACAGTTTCCTTCCAGCCCGGCCCGCGAAGGGCCATACTGGCTCAAAGGGAGGGGGCTGGATTGCGGATTCTGATGGTGGAGGATGAACATGCCTTGGCGGAAACGGTCCGCCGCGGACTGAAAAATGAGGGGTTCGTCGTCGACGTCGCCCACGACGGCGTTCGGGGACTCTCGGCGGCGCTGGAGAACGCGTACGATGCCATCCTTCTGGACCTCATGCTGCCGCGGATGAACGGCTATGACGTCTTGAAGGAATTGCGGCAACGCAAAGTCTGGACTCCGGTGCTGATGCTCACGGCCAAGGACGGCGAATACGACCAGACCGATGCCTTCGACCTGGGCGCGGACGACTATCTCACCAAGCCGTTCAGCTTCCTGGTGCTGGTGGCCCGGATCAGGGCGCTGATCCGGCGCGGAGCGCCAGCCAGGCCTGTCATCATGACGGTTGGCACTTTGTCGCTGGACCCCGTCAGTCACAGCGTCCGCCGCGGCGACACCCTCATCAGCCTCACGGCCAGGGAGTACGGGCTCCTGCATTACCTGATGCGCCGGCACGACCAAATCGTCTCAAAGACGGAGATCCTTCAAAACGTCTGGGATCCGGCTTTCGAGGGCGCGAACAACGTTGTGGAGGTGTACATCGGCTACCTTCGGCGCAAAATCGATGTCCCTTTCGGAATCCACAGCCTGACCACTGTGCGCGGCATGGGGTATCAGCTCAGCGCCGACCCGAACCCTGGACACCTTGCCGTCGAGATTCGCGAGGAGTGACGTCCCGAGGAGCTACGTCCGTCGGCTCCACAGTCTCCGGAAGCGGAAAGGCGATCTCAAACCGGCAGTGACCTGCAGGTCCGTCCGTCGGACGGATGCTGCCATGATGGGCGGCCACAATTCCCGCAGCGATGGCCAGGCCCAGTCCGCTGCCGCCGCCTTCCCGGGAGCGGCTCCCGTCCAGCCGGACGAATCGTTCGAAGATCCGCTCCCGGTCCGCCTCAGGGATGGGGTCACCGTCATTGTCGACCGTAATGATGACCCGGTCCCCGGCGGTCTGCAGTTCCACGGCGATCCGGGACAGGGCATGGCGGTCGGCGTTGTCCAGTACGTTCCGCAGGACCTGCGCCAGCCGGCGGCCGTCGCCGCGGATCCGTGCCGGAACGAGCTGCACCGAAATGTGGTTCTTGCTGGTGGAACGCAGCCGGCGGATCTCCTGGTCCAGCACGTCGTCAAGATCAACGTCCTTCTGCTCCACCTTCAGCCCGCCATCATTGGCCTTGGCCAGCGTCAGCAGGTCCTCCACGAGGAAGCTCATGCGGGCCGTCTCCTCGGCGAGGACATCCTTCATCTGCATCCACATCGCCCCGGTCGGGTCCGTTGCGGCGATCTCAATTCCCGCCCTCAGCGTGGCCAGCGGGCTGCGCAGCTCGTGGCTGGCGTCCGAGACAAACCTGCGCTGTTCACGTGTCCGAGGCCTGAAGCCTGTCCAGCATCGTGTTCATGGTCAGCGCGAGGGCCTGGATTTCGTCGTTGGTGGGCGGCACATCGACGCGCCCGTCCAGCTGCTCGGCGTTGATCCTGGCCACCTGGCCGCGGATCCGCTCCACCTGACGGAGGGAACGCCCCACCAAGAGCCACACTGACCCCGCGACGGTGACCAGCAGCAGCGGCGTGGCTCCCAGCATGAACCAAGCCACCGTGGAAATGGTGTCGGCCTGTATCTGGGACGCCTGGGCCACTACCACCGTATAGCTCAGCGTGCCGGTCCGCGCTCCCACGGTGACGATGTGGTAGTCATCGCTGTCCCCGATGCTCGGAAGGCTTGAGACGTCCTGGGTCATGGTCTGGCCCGGGCCGGGCCGCTGGGCTGAGAGCGGGGAGTTGGCGACCTCGGGATCCGAGCTGGCCAAGACGTACCCTGCGGTATCCAACACCTGGACGAACTGGCCCGCATGCGCTGTATCAGTGATGTAGGCGCGGGCGTCCTCGACGTCCATGTCCTCCATTTCGGCGACCACGTCCAAGGCCTTCTGCTGGGCGGAGGCGTCGATCGACCTCTCCAGGGATGCCTGCAGCAGGACAAAAAGGACCACGCCGCCCAGCAGCAGCGCCACGGCCACGACCCCGACGGCGACCGCCGTCGAGCGCTTCCGCACGCCCCAACGAGTCTCGCCCCTGGCGGGACGGCCGGAGGTGGCTCGCTTGCCCAGTGCCATGCTCCAAGAATGCGGCAATGCGTGGATCCGGACAACCACCGCGGCCACATTGCCGTTGCCTCCCATACGGTCCGCACCCCCGTCGGTGGACGGAACGGCCCGGAAGCACCCACGGCCCGCACCGGGAGTGGTTGCTCTCAGTCTCTCCTCAGCGCGGTGCGGGACAGTGGAAATAGGCCGCAGAAGACCGGCCGCCGGCCGTCACGGGGCCGTCCGTCCACAGATCCCGGCCGCACGCTCTCCTCAACCAGTGTGCGGCCGGACAGGACATTCCTTCGCAGCGGCGCAACTGGCGGCCACCACAGCTACATCCGGCCGATGAGCTGCGGGCCCGGGCCCTCATGGCCGGGGAGCCACCCGGAGCCAGAGGAACTGCTGGGCGTGCAGGACGAGTCCCGCGTCGAGGCGAAGGTGGGCGCCGGTCAGGATGTCGACGGCGCCGGCCGCGAAACCGGAGAGGGTCACCGCTGCTACTTCCTGCGGGCCGTCACTGAAGTTTGCCAGCGCAAGGATCCGTGTTCCATCGCCCGGACGCTGGTACCCCAGGACACCCGGGTTGTTCGTGGCGAACCCGACCAGCCGGGTGCCGGCCAGTTCCGGCGTCGCGGACCGTACGGAAATCATCCGGCGCAGCCCGGCGTAGACCGCCCCGGCGGGGGTTTCCTGGTCCGCACGCTGCGCGTAGTCCGCCGCCGGGTACTGCGGCCGGTGCACCCAGCGGCTGTCGGTTCCGTGACCTTCCTCGACGCCGTAGTGGTAGTCGTTGGACTGTCCCACCTCGTCACCGAGATACAGCAGCGGGATGCCGCCGGTGCTGAACGCCACGGAATGGGCCAGCAGGACCCGGTTCACCGCCGCAGCTGTTCCGCTCTCAAGCCCGCAAAGCGACGCCGTCGTGCCGGAAATCCGGCAGTCGCCAGTGCGGGGGTTGTCCTGAAAGGGCACGCCGCGGGCGAAGCTTCCGGGGAAACGGTTGACGTAGAAGGAATTGAGAAAGCGGCGGTGCTCGAAGGCATTGATGCCAAGCTCGGCGGCGTCCTCATCCGCAAATGTCCAGCCGATGTCGTCGTGGCTGCGGACATAGTTCACCCAGGACGTGCCGTCCGGAATATTGTGGCGCCGCTCCAGGGCCTGGGTGAGCAGCGAGACGTCGCGGGTGGCCAATGCCTCCCAGATCAGCGCCATCTGCAGGGGATTGTAGGAGAGCTGGCACTCGGCGGGGTCGATGTAGCGGGCCACATCATCGGGGTGGACGATCGCCTCGGATTTGAACAGCAGCGACGGCGCGGCCAGCCGGCACACGGCATTGAACGCCTGCAGCAGCGTGTGGGCTTCGGGCAGGTTCTCACAGGGTGTGCCGAGCTGCTTCCAAATAAAGGCGACGGCGTCCATCCGGAGAATGTCCACGCCCTGGTTGGCCAGAAACAGCATCTCGCCGGCCATGGCCCGGAAGACGTCCGGGTTGGAGTAGTTCAGGTCCCATTGGAACGTGTGGAATGTGGTCCAGACCCACCGTCCGTCCGGCAAGTCCACAAAAGAGCCGGGGTGGTCGTCGGGGAAGATTTCGCGCACGGTTTGCTCGAACGCGTCCGGCATCGACCGGTCCGGGAACATCCAGTAGTAGTCGCTGTATGCCGGGTCGCCCGCGGCAGCCTTCCGCGCCCATTCGTGTTCGTCGGAGGTGTGGTTGAAGATGAAATCGACCACGAGGCTGATGCCGTTCGCCCGCAGCTCGGCGGCCAGCTCACGCAGCTGCTGCATGGTGCCCAGCTTGGGGTTGACGTCACGGTAACTGGAGACGGCGTAGCCGCCGTCGGAATGCGGTTCGGGGGCCAGGAACAGCGGCATCAGGTGCAGGTAGGTGAGGCCCAGTTCCTTGAAATAGGGGATCCGGGCGCGGACATTCTCCAGGTCCCCGGCGTACCGGTCGACATAGCAAACGCCGCCGAGCATGGTGTTGGCCTGGAACCAGCCGCTGTTGTGTTCCCGTTCGGCGTCAAGGCTCTTTAGCTCAGCCGGCCGTTCGGCCCACGACCGGGCGGCCTGCATCACGAGGTCCGTGAGCTGTTCCAGCCAATCGTGCCGTGCGCCGTAGAGATCGTGGAACAACCGGAACAGGACCGGGAAATGGCGGTCGAAGCGCTCTTCGAAGACGGCCCGGGCCGGCCCGTCCCATCCGATTCCCGGGCCCGACGCCAAGGCCAGGAGCACATGCCGGCGGGCCTCCTGATCCACAAGGGCGGGTTCAACCATGGAGCGTCTCCTTCGACGAAATTCGGCCCCCGACGGCGCCACGACAGTTCATCCTTGCAGACGGACGGACCGGGGCCCAGCAAGGGAGCCGTGTATCCGCCGGCGTTACCTGCCTTACGCCGGCACCCGGATGACGAGTGGGTCCATCGCCTGGCCGTCGGCATACTGGCCGTCGAACAGTTCCGAACCCGTCTGGGATACGGCCACTTCGACGCGCTCCCAGACGAGAAACCCGCCCATGTTGCGGGGTGCGGCAGTGCGCAGGGTGCCGACATCCGAACGGTCCTTCCCGCCGCCGTCGCCCGTGCTGATGGACAG
The DNA here is from genome assembly GCA_963722145.1 of uncultured Actinomycetota bacterium. GTDB lineage: Bacteria > Actinomycetota > Actinomycetes > Actinomycetales > Micrococcaceae > Arthrobacter. The sequence goes on from CAVRLW010000014.1 coordinate 140,087, forward strand.
GACCCCGTGCCCGGCCGTGAATTCGACCCATGGATCCAGCAACCGGACGAACATCATTCCGTGGTGTCCGGCGACGCGGACGTCGCCGCGGAACCGCAGCACACCGGTGCCGCTGGCGGGGTCGTACTCGGAGCCGGCCGGGGCGAAACAGAACTCTCCGGACGCGGTCACCGTGGCGCCGTCGGCCGCGGAAACGGCACCATCCGGGAGTCCCGAAATGTAATCCATAAAACTGCGCTTGATGCCCCAGGTCAGGCCCGGCAGGGGCAGCGGAGCGGGGGAAGCGGACGCTGGTGTCACGTAGGTTCTCCTGGGCTGTCGGGCGGATCTACGTCCGAGCCTAGCCGCGGATCCGCGCCGGGCTGAACTGTTGCGCCCCGGCGGCTTCATCCAGCGTATTTCTCTGACGGCGTAGGCACTCCAGGACTACTGCCGTGGCGGCGGTGGTTGACTTGGATGAGTACCGTTTAGCAGGAGGTGCACAGTGGCCGCGTCCATCAGCAGGGTATCCGGATCCGATGTGTCCGAGGACCCGCTGGATTCCTATTCCGCAACGGTCATCCGCGTGGCCGAGACTGTCACACAGCACGTCGCGGCGCTCGAAATGACCGGCAACGGGCGCAACGGCAGGTTCAGGGTTGGCGCGGGGTCGGCCGTGCTGTTCACCTCGGACGGATATCTGCTGACGAACGCCCACGTGGTGGGCGGCGCCCAGTCCGGCCACGCGGTCTTCGCCGACGGCACCAGCACGGCAGTTGACGTGGTGGGCGCCGACCCGCTCTCCGATCTTGCCGTGGTCCACGGCCGGGCACCCACGGCGGCGCCGGCGGAAATGGGCGACGCCGAATCCCTCCGGGTCGGCCAGCTTGGTCATCGCCGTGGGCAACCCACTGGGGCTCGCAGGCTCCGTCACCGCCGGCGTGGTTAGCGGGCTGGGCCGTTCCATCCCGGTCTGGTCCGGTCGGAAGCCGGCGCGTGATCGAGGACGTCATCCAGACCGACGCTGCCCTCAACCCCGGCAGTTCCGGCGGGGCGCTGGCGGACGCCCGCGGGCGGATCGTCGGCATCAATACCGCCGTCGCCGGAGTCGGGCTCGGCCTGGCCGTTCCCATCAACGCCACGTCCCGGCGGATCATCGCTTCGCTGCTCAGGGACGGCCGTGTCCGCCGGGCCTACCTGGGCCTGGTGAACACCCCGATCCAGCTGCAGCCAAGCGCGGTCGTCCGGACTGGCCGCAGGGAGGGCCTGCTCGTGGTCGAAGTCCTCCCGGGTTCGCCCGCCGAGCGCGCCGGGCTCCGGGCCGGCGACATTCTCCTGAAGGTCGGGCAGATGTACGTGTCCAACGCCGAGAGCCTGCAGAAACTGCTGTTCGCCGAGGCGATCGGGGAGCCCCTGGACCTTGCCGTGCTCCGCGACGGCGCGGAACTGCGGCTGGTGGCGGTGCCCGCGGAGATGACCGACAACCAGTAGGAAAACTGCAGCCCAGACGGGGCGGTTTCACCCGCTTGAACTGTCCGCCCGGGGCCGAATTCCTGCCCTGCTGAACTACTTGGGTCCCCTGTGCCGGGCGACCGCGGAACTACTTGTTCGGCGCCGCAAGTACCTGCCCGCCGCTCCGCGTCCTTACTCAACGGTACTGACGCCTGTACGCGTCTTTCTTTGGGCGAAAAATCGGGTAGCGGCATGCCTTGTTGCGCCCAGTCAGGCATGTAACGGTGTCATTGGAAAGCCGGAGCGAACAGAGTCTCAGTACGGCCTGGTTTCGATGTTGATCCGGCTCTTCGCAGACGATTGAGTTCGTTTTACCTGGGGAAATCGGAGAACATCGTGGATAGCCCAACGGAAATTACACCCTCCATTTCGGTCCGCCTATTCGGATCATTCGAAGTGCGCCGGGACGGCGTGGCGCTCACCGCCGCCGACATGGGGGGATGCAAACCCCGGCACATACTGGAAATTCTTCTGCTGAATCTCGGCACGCCCGTGTCCAAGACGCGCCTGATCGATCTTCTCTGGGGCGCCGGAGCCAGTGACGGCTCCGTGGCGACACTGGAGAGCTATATCAGCGGTATCCGGCGCGCCATCCAGCCGGGGCAGACCAAGACCGGTCCGCTCCGCACGGCCAACAGCGGTTACGTCCTGGACCCCACCCTTGTGGATTTGGACTTGTTCCGGTTCCGCGGACTGGTCCGCGACGCCGGTGAGCTGCCTCCCGGTGAGGCGTATCCGCTGATGCTCGAGGCACTCGAGATTTCCGCCGAGCCGCTGCTCGGGTTCGAACTTGCCTCCGACTGGGCGGAAGAGGCTCGCGCACGCCACGCCGCCGAGAAGGTGGCGCTGCAGATCCTCGCGGCAGAAACGGCGGCCCTGCTGGGCAAGCCGGACGACGCCGTCAACCTGGTCCAGGCTGCCATTCGGGCGGAGCCCCTGAACGAGCGGGCCTGGACGGTACTGGTGACAGCCTATGAACAGGCTGGCCTGCCGGCTGAGGGTCTGGCGGCGTATGACCGCTGCCGCCGGCTCTTTGACCGCGACCTTGGCTGCACCCCTGGCCCGGCTCTGCAGGAGGCTCATCTGAGGCTCCTGCGGCAGCGTGCGGAAAGCAATTCCGAACTCTCGGAGGTATTGGCGGCGCTGCTGTATCTGGGGGAGCGGCTGAACGGGCCCAAGAACCGGCAGCTGCCGGCGGCGGAGTCGCGGCGCATGCATGAGAACGCGGGGCGGGTGCTTGATTCCTTCCTCCAGCGTGTCCGGGCCGCGGTCTGACGCCCCGCATCCCCGGCTCCGGCGGGTCGGGCGCGCCAAATTCGAGACCCGGATGGCCGCCACCGCCGGGACGAGGAGTTAGCTTCGTCACGTGCCCGGGATTCTCGGGAATTTCCGCCGTGCCGGGCCCCATACTGGGAATGACCCTGGCGGGCAGTCCCACCGCCGGGTGTGAGGAGCGCCCATGGAAACCTTGAAGAAAGTCGTCACGAACGAGTACTTCCCCGCAGCTGCTGTGCTGTCCGGGGTCGTCCTGTTCTGGATCCTGGGCTTCTTCGGCGGGCTGTCCCTCTTGAGCACCCGCCAGTCCCCGGTGACCACCCTGACCTGGATGATGTTCGTCTATGCCGCAGCGGTGCTGTCGCCCCTGGCCGGGCTCGTGGCCGCCATCGACCTCGTCCGTCGGTGGCTGCGGAACCGGCAGGCGAGCGCGGCGGAATCCGCCTAGACCGGCCCCGCTTAGCCGGCACCGCATCCAGCCCCCAGCGGACACGGTACCGTTGCCGCCGGGCGTCGTTGCCTTCGGGGGTCGTTTCCTACTCGAAGCGCGACGGATCGCCCATGCCGCGCCGGACGATTTCCGCGACGCCGCTCGAGAAGTCGATCACCGTGGTTGGCTCAGCCCCGCAGTCGCCGGAATCGATCACGGCATCCACGACGTGGTCCAGGCGCTCCTTGATCTCCCAGCCCTGGGTAAGAGGCTCTTCCTCGTCCGGAAGCAGCAGCGTGCTGGACAGCAGCGGTTCGCCGAGCTCGGCGAGAAGCGCCTGGACCACGTGGTTGTCCGGGATGCGCACGCCGACTGTCTTCTTCTTCGGATGCAGCAGCCGCTTGGGGACCTCCCGGGTCGCGGGCAGGATGAAGGTGTAGCTGCCGGGCGTGACGGCCTTGATGCTGCGGAAGACGTCGTTGTCGATCTGGACGAACTGGCCCAACTGCGCGAAGTCCTTGCAGACGAGCGTGAAGTGGTGTTTGTCGCCCAGATTCCGAATGCTCCGGATTCTGTCCAGGGCCTCCCGGTTTCCCAGTTGGGCGCCCAGCGCATAGCAGGAATCGGTGGGGTAGACGATCAGGCCGCCTGAGCGCACGATCTCCACTGCTTGGAGGATGGAACGCGGCTGGGGGTTCTCGGGGTGCACATCGAAGTATCTCGCCATGCCACGAGCTTACGCCCGGGGCGGCCCGCGCTGGCGCCCCTCGGCCCGGCTCCGCTCAAGCCCTGGCCGGCCAAGTACAGCGTTGCCGCCAGCAGCAGCGCCGCCAGTGACCAGCGCAGCGCCTCGTTCGCCATCATGGCCGGCTGTTCGTCTCGGCATGCTCACAGCTGCTCGTCGTGGTGGATCCGTTCGCCGAGTTGCCGCAGCGGCTCCCCGCTGCCGTTCCACTGCTGGGCGATGAACTCTGCCGCGATGGACACCGCCGTTTCCTCCGGGGTGCGGGCGCCCAGATCCAGCCCCACAGGACTGTGGAGCCTGGACAATTCGGCCTCACCAAGTCCCGCCTGCCGAAGCCGTGCAATCCTGTCCTCGTGCGTGCGCCGGGATCCCATGGCGCCGATAAAGGCCACAGGGCTGCCGCGCAGAGCTACCTCTAGGACGGGGATGTCGAACTTCGGGTCGTGGGTCAGGACGCAGAGCACGGCCCTGGAATCCAGCAGCCCTTGGGCGAACTGGTCGCTCAGGTACCGGTGTGGCCACGCGTTGACCACCTCGGCGGCGTCGGGGAATCTCGCGGGCGTGGCGAAAACGGACCGAGCATCACAGACGGTCACCCGGTACCCCAGGAACGTGCCCAGCCGGGCCAGCGCAGCGGCGAAGTCAATGGCGCCGAAGACGATCATGCGCGGCGGCGGCGCGTAGCTGGCGAAGAAGACGCGCATGCCGGTGTCGAGCCGCTCGCCGTCAACGCCGTAGTTCAGGATGCCCGTCCGGCCCGCGGCGAGAAGGCCCTGGGTGTCGTCGCCAACGGCGCGGTTGGTCCGGTCCGAGCCCAGGTCGCCTTCGCATCCAACAGGTCTGACGATGAGGTGCCGCCCCACACGCTGGGCATCGGGGTGTTCGATGACCGTGGCGACCCCCACGCGGCGCCCGGCAGTGATGTCCTGCGCGACGGCGTCGAGTTCGGCAAAGCGGCGCTGGGAAACCGGTTCAACGAAGATGTCGATGATTCCACCGCAGGTCAGGCCGACGGCATAGGCGTCGTCGTCGCTGATCCCGTAGCGCACCAGGGCCGGCTCGCCGTCGTCCTTGACCTGGGTGGCCAGCTCGTACACAGCACCCTCGACGCAGCCGCCGGAAACGGAGCCCACGGCCTCGCCGTCGGCCGTCACCAGCATGGCCGCCCCGGGGAGCCGTGGCGCCGACTTGAAAGTGCTCACGACGGTGGCCAGGCCTGCCGTGGCACCCCTCCGCCAGTCAGGCAACATGGCCGCCAGGACATCGCGCATCGGCGCTCCTCAGAGCCTGCCGCACAGCCGGAGCTGCCGGAACGCTGAACGCCGGCCGGCCCAGTAGGCGATGCACGCCACGACGGCGACAACACCGAGGACTTTCGCCGGGCTAGCGAGTTGCTCCGCAGCGATTCCCCTGGCGAGGCTGAGCGCATCCAGGCTGCCGCCCGGCGCAGCCGGCTTCTGGGCAGCCGCTGGGGCAGCCGAGGGGACGGGCGCCGGGGCAGGTTCCGGGACGGCCGACGCCGGGACCGCGGCCGGTGCCGGCCCGGGCTCCGGGACCGCCGGGACGGGTTCTGCGGGTGCTTCCCGGACCGGTGCCCCCTCTGCGAGCATGGCCTGCAGGTTGTTCGCGAAGAGGGACATCATCTGCTCCGTGACGCTTCCGATTACCCCCTTGCCCATGGCCGCGGCTTTGCCGGACAGCGCGAGATCTGCGCTGACGGTCCCCCGCGTGGCCGCGCCGTCTTCGGCCAGCACTAGGGTGACGGTGGCCTCGGCGGTGCCCTGTCCGCGGGTCTCCTGGGCCTTGCCGGCAAGAACGGCGCGGTGTTCGGAGGCGTTTCTTTCAATGACGTTCAGCAGGCCCCTGTATTGCATCGTGACCGGGCCGAGCTTTACCGTCATGCCCACTTGGTAAGCGTCGTCCGATAGCTTGTTTAGGATCTTGGCCCCGGGAAGGCAACCGGCCACGCTTTCAAAGTCCATCAGCGTGTCCCACACCCGGCTTATCGGTGCGACCACCGAAAACGTGCTGTCAATTTGCATGAGCTGGTTCCTTGCCTCTCGCTCGTCCGTGCCCCTGGCCTGGTTGCGGGCCGTCATCCCGAATTGCGGCCGCCAGCTCTGCCAACGCCCGGTAGCTGTGTCCGCTGACGAAGGCGTCGCAATAGGGCAGTGCTGCTGCCATGCCGCCCACGAGGGGCTGGTACTGCGGCGCCGCCTTGCGCGGATTCACCCAGATGATCCTGTGGGCGAGCCGGCGCAGGCGGGCCATCTGCGCCGCGACCTGTTCCGGGTCCTCGTGGGCCCAGCCGTCCGAAAACACCACCACAACAGCGCCCCGCGCCAGTCCGCGGCGGCCGTGCTCGTCGACGAAGCGCCGGAGGCATTCGGCGATCCGGGTTCCGCTGGCCCAGTCCGGCGCGGAGACAGCGGCGCGGGCCAGTGCCTGGTCCGGATCGCGCAGGGCCAGCTGCCGTGTAAGCCTGGTCAGCCTCGTGGAGAAGACGAAGGCTTCTGCCCCCGCGCCGGTCACAGCGCCCTGCAACAGGGATACAAAGACTCGCGCGTAGGGTTCCATCGATCCCGATACATCGCACAGCAACACCAGTTTGCGGCGCTGCCCGCGGCGGCGGGCATACAGCAGCATCGGCGCGTCCGTTCCGGACCGCCGGGCAGCGCGCACTGTCGCCCGGACGTCCAGGCTCGCTGTGCTGTGTGCCGACGTGCGTGTGCGGCGGCTCAGGCGCAGCGGCGTCGCCAGCTGCAGCGCCGCAGCCAGCCGCCGCACCTCACCGGTTTCTTCGGCGGAAAGCTCGGCAAAGGATGTCTCGTGCAGGTGTTCGTCCGCGGAAACAATGGCAAGGACCGCGTCCCGATCAGCGCGGCCGTCCTGCGCGGAGCTGTCCGTACCGGGGGAGGCCACGCGCGGATGCTGTTGAGTGCCCGAATCCGTGCCTGCAGCCCGTGTGCCTGGCGCCGTGTGCCTGGTCCGCGGGTCCGGTGCAGGCGGCGGCACTGGTGGGCTGGCCACGCTGCCCCGCTGAGCGGTGGGAGCATGCGCGCGGAATACGGCCGCGAAGACCGCATCGAACAGGGGCACCTGCTCGCGCGCGGACACGAGCACCACGCGGCAGGTCCAGTAGAGCTGCTCAAGCTGGGTCGGCGGGATCAGGTGGAGCGCCTCAGCCAGCCGTGCCGCACGGTCCGGCGACGTAGCAAGACCGGCCCTCCGTATTACCGTGACGAACGCGGCGGACAACGCTGCCGCCTCGACCCGTGGCGGCGGCGCGGGCACGGCGTTGTTGCTTTCAGCCATCGGTACCGTCCACGAGCCAGGCCGCCCCATGGGAGCCGACGAGTTCGAGGTCATCACGGTTCTTGACGATGGAGCCCCACGTTTGCTCGGTGATGCCGGGGTCGATCCGTTCCACCCCCAGCACGGCCAGGGCCGAGACCCAGTCGATTGCCTCTGAGATGCCGGGCGGCTTGGCGAGGTCCAGCGTGCGCAGCCGGGTTATGACGGCCGCAGCCTGGAGGGCCAACGGCCCGCTGCTGGCGGGAACCCGGCGGCGCACGATCTCGGCGATCCGGGCCGGTCCCGGGTAATCGATCCAGTGGTACAGGCAGCGGCGGGTCAAGGCGTCATGCAGGTCCCGCGTCCGGTTGGAAGTGAGGATCACGATGGGGGGATGGGTGGCCCGGATTGTGCCCAGCTCCGGGATGGTGACAGCGGATTCCGCCAGCAGTTCAAACGTGAAGGCCTCGAATTCGGCGTCGGCGCGGTCGATCTCGTCCAGGAGCAGCACGGCAGGCCGCGGGCCGGGATGCTCCAGCGCCTGCAGGAGCGGCCGCCGCAGAAGGTACTGGGGGGCGAAGAGGTCGGTTTCTGTGACCTCGGTGTCGCGGACTTCGGCCAGCCGAATGCCGAGTAGCTGGCGTTGGTGGTTCCATTCGTAGAGGGCCTCACCGGCGTCGATTCCCTCGTAGCACTGCAACCGGTACAGCGGGGTGTCGAGGAGTTCGGCCAGCGCCTTCGCGGCTTCCGTCTTCCCGACTCCCGCCTCGCCTTCGAGCAGGATGGGTTGCGGCAGGCGGACGGCAAGGAACAGGGCCGTCGCCAGTCCGACGTCGGCCAGGTAGTTGGTGCGGTCCAGCGCGGCCATCAGCGACCCGACATCCGGGACCCGGCGCCGCACGTCCTCCTCCGCGCCGGCCCGCGCCGGCGTCGTCATACGGCCCCCTGCAGGCCGCCAAGAAGGCGCATGTAGTCTTCCTCGGTGTCCACATCCAAGGGAACGGGACCGGGCGTGCGGACCTCGACGACGTCGTCCGCCCGCTGTTCGAGGAGCTTCCAGACTGCTTTGTCCCCATGCAGGGCGGCCAGGTCCGGTAGCAGGCACCGGGCAAACGCCAGAGGGTGGCCCACGCCGTCGTCGTAGCGGCACACAGCGATGCCGGCCGAGCCAGCACCGGCGGCGCCAGAAACGGTGGTGCCGGTGGATGTGGCGCGGGAACCCGCCAGCTGGAGGGCGCCGAGCACGGCCCGGACGCTTGCGGCCCGGACACCGGGCTGATCGCCGAGCAAGAGGACCACGGCGTCGGTATCCGGATGCAGGGCCGCGAGCGCGGTGGCGATGGAGGACGCGCACCCTTCGCCGAAGTCCGGGTTGAGCACCACATCGCAGCCGCTGGCGTCGACGGCGCGCTCTACCTCGGCCGCCGCGCCGCCCAGGGCCAGCACCGTCTGGCTGAAGGCGCAGTCCCGGGCAGTCGCCAGGACAGCATCGAGCAGGACACCCGCGCCGTAGGGCAGGAGCTGTTTGGGCCGGCCCAGGCGCCGGGAGGCACCCGCGGCCAGGATGATTCCTGCGGTCCGGGGTCCGGGGGCCCGCAGCGGTTCAGGTCGTGAGGGCATAGCGCTCCGGATCTTTGCGGAAGGCGGCCCGGCAGCCGGGCGAGCAGAAGTAGACGGTAGTCCCGTAGTGCTCCAGGTGCAGGGACGACTCGAGGGCCGGGACGGACATGCCGCACACCGGGTCGACCGCGCTCGCCGGACCTGACTCCGGGGGCGCCTCCAGGCCTGTGGGCGCGGCGGCAGCGCCCGCCGCAAGGAGCGGGGCAGCGCGCCGCGCCTTGGACCGTTCCCCGACCAGCTGGGCCAGGATTGAAAGCGCGATCTCCCCGGGGGTCCGGGCGCCGAGCTGCAGCCCGGCCGGGGTGAAAACCCGCCGCCGCAGGGCGTCGTCGACGTCGAGGGATCCCAGGACGGCGGCGCCGCGGGTTTCGCTGGCCACGAGGGCAACGTAGGGGACACCCGCGCGAAGCGCCGCCTCCAGCGCACCCTCTTCCGCTTTTCCGTGCGAGGCGACAATCAATGCCGCGTCATCCCCGCGCGGATCGGCGGATTCGCCGTCCGTGAGTTCGACTTCGAGGCCGACGCCGGAACCGAGCGTCGCCAGGGCCTGCGCCACCGGCGTCGTGCCCACCACCAGGACCCGGGGCGCCGGAATCCGCGGCTGGAGGAAGATCTCGATCGCCCCGCCACTAAGGCACGGGTTGGAGACCTCGACGGCGCCTTCCTCCGCCGTAAGGGACGGTTCTCCGGGCAGCACCCGCAACAGGAGGGGTTCCTGGGAGACCAGAACCTGCAGGCTGTACTCGCGCACCGATGCCTCCACACAGTTCCCGCCCACAAAGCCGTGGATCTCCCCGGTGGGCAGCACCAGGGCCGTGTCCCCGGCGTGGGCGCTCGTGGGATGCTGGGCGCGGACCACCGTGGCGTGGACGAACGGCTCGCGGCGGCTGGCAAGTTCATTGGCCCTGGCGGCCAGGGATTCTGTGAACGTGGGCATCAGATCGGCGGCCGGGCCCGGCCCTGCATGGCGGCCCAGACGCGGGCCGGGGTGCAGGGCATGTCCACATGGGTGACGCCGAACGGCGCCAGGGCATCGACCACGGCGTTGACGATCGCCGGCGGGGAGCCGACTGTGGCGGACTCGCCGATGCCCTTCGCCCCGATCGGGTGGTGCGGGGAGGGGGTGACGGTGAATCCGGTTTCCCAGTCCGGCACCTCCATGGCCGTGGGGATCAGGTAGTCCATGAAGGACCCGGCGAGGCAGTTGCCGGCCTCGTCGAACTCGATGATCTCCATCAGGGCCATCCCGACACCGTCCGTCAGGCCGCCGTGCACCTGGCCCTCGATGATCATCGGGTTGATCCTGGTGCCGCAGTCATCCACCGCGATGAAGCGCCGCACCTTGACCTGTCCCGTGCCGGCGTCGACGTCGACGACGCAGATGTAGGCGCCGAACGGGAAGGTGAGGTTCGGCGGGTCATAGGTGACCTCGGCGTCGAGATTGCCGTCCACGCCCTCGGGCAAGGCGACAGTGCCGTGGGCGCCCATGGCGATCTCGGCGATGGTTTTGCCGACGCTGGGGTCGCCCTTGACGAACCAGCGGCCCTTTTCCCACTCGAGGTCCTCAGGGCGGGTCTCGAGCATCGCCCCGGCGATCAGTTTCGCCTTCTCGCGCACCTTCCGGGCGACCAGGGCCACGGCGCCGCCGCTGACCGGCGTCGAGCGGCTGCCGTACGTGCCCAATCCGAACGGGGTCTGGTCAGTGTCCCCGTGCACCACCTCGATGTCCTCCGGCGGGATGCCGAGTTCCTCGGCCACGATCTGGGCGAAGGTGGTCTCGTGGCCCTGGCCCTGGCTCTGCACCGAGATGCGCACCACGGCCTTGCCGGTGGGGTGCACGCGCAGCTCGGCGCCGTCGGCCATGCCGAGGCCCACGATGTCGAAGTGCTTCCGGGGGCCGGCTCCCACGACTTCCGTGAAGAAGGCCACCCCGATGCCCATGAGTTCCCCGCGCTCGCGCTTTTCGGCCTGCTCGCGGCGGAGGTCTTCGTACCCGGCGAGCTGCATCGAGAGCCGCATGGCGGCCTCGTAGTTGCCCGAGTCGTAGACCCAGCCGGTCTTGTTGGCATAGGGGAACTGCTCCGGCTTGATGAAGTTCTTGAGCCGCAGCTCCGCCGGGTCCATGTTCAGCTTGCGGGCCAGGACATCCACCATCCGCTCCACCAGGTAGACGGCCTCGGTGACGCGGAACGAGCACGCGTAGGCGACCCCGCCGGGCGCCTTGTTGGTGTAGACGCCGGTGACGGAGCAGTGGGCGGCCAACAGGTCGTAGCTGCCGGTGAAGATGGAGAAGAATCCGGCCGGGTTCTTGGTGGGCTGGGCGGTGGCGTTGAACGCGCCGTGGTCGGCCAGCACATGGGTGCGCAGGGCAAGGATCTTGCCGTCCTTGGTCGCCGCGATTTCGCCCTGCATGATGTAGTCGCGGGCGAACGAGGTCGACATCAGGTTCTCGGAGCGGTCCTCCACCCATTTGACCGGGCGGCCGGAGACGATCGAGCCGACGACGGCGAGGATATAGCCGGGGTAGATCCCGACCTTGTTGCCGAATCCGCCGCCGATATCGGGGGAGACAATCCGGATCTTGTGCTCGGGGATGCCGGCGACGATCGCGAACAGGGTCCGGTGTGCGTGCGGGGCCTGGGTGGTCTCGTAGAGCGTCAGCTTGCCGTTGACGGCGTCGAAGTCGGCGACGGCGCCACATGTCTCCATCGGTGCGGGGTGGACCCGCGGGTACACCACCTCCTGGCTGACCACCACATCGGCGGAGGCGAACACGGCATCGGTTTCGGCTTTGTCGCCCAACTCCCAGTCGAAGATCCGGTTGTCCGTCCGGCCTTCGATCTCGTCGCGGATCACCGGCGCGTCCGGGTCAAGCGCCTTGCGGGCGTCCACCAGCGGGGGAAGCACATCGTATTCGACGTCGATCAGCTCCAGGGCGTCCCGGGCGGCGTAACGGTCCTCGGCCACGACAAACGCGACTTCCTGGCCCTGGAACCGGACTTTGTCGGTGACCAGCACCGCCTGGACGTCAGCGGAGAGCGTCGGTGCCCACGCGAGCTTCAGGCCCAGGAGGTCCTTGCCGGTGATGACTGCCACCACTTTCGGGTGAGCCAGGGCGTTGGTGGTATCGATGGACACGAGCCGGGCGTGCGCCACCGGAGCCCGCAGGATGGCGCCGTGCAGCATCCCCGGCAGCACGATGTCATCCAGGTAGTGGCCCTGGCCGCGCACGAAGCGCGGGTCTTCCTTCCGCTGGATGCGGCCATAGCCGATCGGGCGGTCCTCGTCGCCGGCGGCCGGGTTTGACGGCCGGTCATGGATGACGGTCATGCCTTCACCTCCGTGCCTGTTTCCGCTGTCTCTGTCGCGACATCCGGGACGGCGGTGTCCGTGCCGTCGAGGCACGTGTCGCAGAAGGTCGGCAGCCGGTGCATCGTCCAGGCCGGTGCCGGCAGGATGGGCGGCGGCCCACTGCACCGAACGGACAATCGTGGCGTAGCCCGTGCACCGGCAGATCTGCCCGGAAATGGCCTGCCGGATCTCGGCGTCGTCCGGGTGCGGATTCTTGTCAAGGAGCGCGCGGGCCGTGAGCATCATCCCCGGGGTGCAGAAGCCGCACTGCAGCCCGTGCTCCTCCATGAAGCCCTGCTGCACGGGATCGAGCGTGCCGCCGGTGGCCAGTCCCTCGACGGTGCGGATGTCGTGACCCGCGGCCATGGCGGCCAGGACGGTGCAGGACTTCACGGGCTGTCCGTCCATCAGGACCACGCACGTGCCGCAGTTGCTTGTGTCGCACCCCCAGTGCGTACCGGTGAGGCCCAGGACCTCGCGGATGTAGTGGACCAGGAGCACCCGGGGCTCAATCTCGCTCGTGACGTCGGCGCCGTTAACGGTCATGCTGATCTGCATCGGCTTCAGCCTTCCTGCATCTGGGCGGCGCGGGCACAGGCCCGCCGCAGCACCCTTTGGGTGAGCTCATCGGCGAGATGCCGTTTGTAGTCGACCGGTCCGCGCTGGTCCGCCACCGGATCGCAGGCCGCCGCTGCCAGCCTGCCTGCCTCCGCGAACAAGTCCTCCTCGGGGACGTCTGCCGCGGAGCACCGCGGCGGCCTCGGCCAGGGGGTGGTCAAGGCCCAGCGCAGTGAGCCCGACGGCGGCGTCGCCGACCGTCCCGTCCGCGGCGAGGGTGACGGCGGCGCCCGCGGCACCGACTGCCCAGTCCCCGACCCTGCGTTCGACCTTTTCATAGGCGCTGCTCGAGCGGGGGCGGATGCCGAACCTGAGTTCGCAGAGCAGCTCATCCTGCCCGACCGCGGTTTCATAAGGTCCGCGGTGGAACTCGGACATGGACAGGATGCGCTCGCCGTGTGGCCCGCGGATCACTGCCTCGGCGGCCAGGACATCGCAAACGGTGGAGAGGTCCTCGGCGGGGTCCGCCTGGCAGAGCGAGCCGCCAATGGTGCCGCGGTTGCGCACTACGGGGTCGGCGATCACCAATTCGGCGTCCCGCACGATGGGGAACAGCGCGGCGACCTCGTCAGATTCCAGCAATGTGGTGTGGCGCGTCAGGGCCCCGATCCTTAGCTTGTTGCCGTCACGGAGGATGAAGTCCAGCTCATAGAGGTCATTGATGTCGATCAGCCATTCGGGCCGGGAGAGGCGAAGCTTCATCATCGGCAGCAGGCTGTGGCCGCCGGCCAGCACCCGGGATTCGGGGCCGTAGCGGGCGAGAAGTTCCAAGGCGTTGTCCACGGTGGTGGCGCGCACGTAGTCAAATGGAGCCGGAATCTGCATAGTCCCTACCTCACTCCGAATGGCCGGCGGTGTGGTGCAGCGGCTGCGTGGCGCCGGATTGAGGTCAGTCTTGCCCCGGCCCAACTGGGCTGTCAATATCGTCATAAGCGAAAGGTTATGAAGCCGTGGCGATGACATTGGGACAGTTGCGGACGTTCGCACTGGTGGCCAAGCTGGGTTCTCTCCACGCGGCCGCAGACCACCTCGGAGTCAGCGAACCGGCCGTTTCGACGGCGCTTGCCGCGCTCAGGCAGGATCTGGGCGACCCGCTCTTCGTGCGCGCCCACGGCGGGATTGCGCTGACCCCCGGCGGCCGGGCCCTCGCCGAGCACGCCCAGGACATCGTGGGACTGGCGGACCAGGCCCGGTGGGAGGTGGCGCATGCCCAGACCGAGACCGGACGCCTGAAAATCGTGGCGACGGCGCCGTTTGCCGAGCACGCGGCCGGGCGCCTGCTGGACCTTTTCACCCGCCGGGTTCCCGGCGCCTCCGTCGACGTGGTGGTGGAGGAGGCCGAGGACATTGCATCGCTGTTGCTGGAACGCGTCTATGACATCGCCTTGGGAGCCCGGCCTCCCGTCCGCAACGGTTCCCTTCCCCACGCTACTGGCGACGTCGGCATCGACTCCGTCCCGTTCCTGCGGTACCAGCGGATCGTCGTCGCGGCCGCCGGACATCCGCTCGCTGCCCTCCACGGACCGGTAGCGCTGGCCGAACTGCTGCGCAGGCCGTGGTTCGCCGGTCCCGCCGGCATCCAGGCGGCCAGCGAGGAGGGCCGCTGGCTGGCTTCCCAGGCCGTGGCGCCGGAGATCGTCCGGCTCAGCAGCGAAACGGAGGCGCTCGCCGCCGTCAGGGCGGGCGAGGGGACCATGCTGGCGCTGGGCCATATTGTCCGGGCTGAAATCCGCAGCGGCTCCCTGTTCCGTGTGCCTGTGGCCGGCACGCCGATCTCCGGGCTCTGGTGGGCCAGCACCCTGGACCGCCGCCGGGCCACCACCATGGCCCGGACCCTGCAAAGGTTTGCCGGCACCGCCGACGCCACCGCGGCCATGGTCGCTCCAGGCGGTTCACGGGGGCTGGAACGGCGGGGGTCCAAGTTCCACGTGGCGCTCTGGAGCTGAGGCACCTGCCGCTGTGTCGCGTTGCACAAGTCGCTATTGCACAAGGCCGGGGCGGGTGCTACCCCTTGAGGGTTAGACGAATCTATTCACCCGCGAGAAGGAGTAGCAATGACGTTGTCCCGAGACGAAGACAGCTCGCTGCGGCATTGGAGCAGCCGGCTGATCCAGGCGTTGCAGATCCTTGACCTGGAAGTCGACCACGAAAAGATCGTCCAGGTCGCGGACGAATCCGTCAAAGCCGTCGGGCCGCACGCGGACGCTATCAGCGCGTTCATCGTGGGTTACGCGGCGGGTACCGCGTCCACCAAGGGCCGCAAGGGCACGCAGGAGGCGGTGCACGCCGCGTCCAACAAAGTCATTGAGCTCTGCGAGCACGGCGAGTCCGGCGGCCCGGACGAGGAAGGCTGGGCGAAGAGGGCGCAGTGAGCAGCAGCGCCCGCGCCGGTACCGGGCAAGCAAGCAGCACTCATGCACGCGTGCACGGTGCACGGGACATGCTCCGCGGTGGGGCCCAAGGATGGGCATGTTGGTGTCATGTCCACTCGCCGGGGCCGGGGTGGGGCATGTCCCGTGGCCCCGGCTCGCGCCGGCGTGCGCCTAGGGTGAGGCCACCCCGGCAGGGACTGTTGCCGCGCCGTCGGGCGTCTGGTCCAGGCTCGGTTCGAGCCGGACGATGACTGCCTTCGAGACTGGCGTGTTGCTGCCCTCGGCCGTGTGGTTCAGCGGAACCAGCACGTTGGCCTCGGGGTAGTAGGCAGCCGCGCAGCCGCGTGCCGTCGGATACGACACCACGCGGAATTTGCGCACCACGCGTTCCTCGCCGTCGTCGTGCACGCCGTGGACGTCCACATACTGCCCGTCCGCAAGGCCGAGTTCGGCGATGTCGTCAGGGTTCACGAACACCACATGGCGGCCCTTCTTGATGCCCCGGTAGCGGTCGTTGTGCGAGTAGATGGTGGTGTTGAACTGGTCATGGGAGCGCATGCTCTGCAGGATCAGGGTTCCCTGCGGCCGTTGGACAGGATCAAGATCATTGACAGTCAGCACGGCCTTGCCGGTGGGCGTGGGGAAAGTGCGGGAGTCGCGGGGACCGTGCGCGAGGACAAACCCGCCTTCCTGCCGGATCCGCTGGTTGTAGTCCTTGCAGCCGCCCACGACCCGCGAAATGTGATCGCGGATGAGGTCGTAGTTCTTCTCAAAGCCGTCCCAGTCGGCTTTGATCTTGTCGCCCACCAGGAGTTTGCCCAGCCGGCTTACGATGGCCGGCTCCGAGAGCAGATGATGGGACACCGGCTCGACGCTGCCCCAGGACGGGTGCACGGCGCAGACGGTGTCTTCCACGGAAACGAACTGCGGACCGGATTCCTGGATGTCGATCTCGGTCCGGCCCATCGTGGGGAGGATCAGCGCCTCGCGGCCCGTCACAGTATGCGAGCGGTTCAGCTTGGTCGAGATCTGGACCGACATCTCCGTGTTCTCCATGGCAGCCACGGCGGCATTCGTGTCCGAGATGGCCCCCACGAGGTTGCCGCCCAGGGCGACGAAAACCTTGATCTCGCCCGCGCGCATCTTGTTGATGGTCTCGACGGAGTCTGTGCCGTGCTCGCGGGGCGGCTCGAAGTCGAACTCCTTGCCCAGCGCTTCCATGAAGGACTGCGGCATCTGCTCCCAGATGCCCATGGTGCGGTCGCCCTGCACATTGCTGTGCCCGCGGATGGGGGAGGCGCCGGCGCCTGGCTTGCCGATGTTGCCGCGCAGCAGCAGGAGGTTGATGATCTCCTTGATGGTGGCAACAGCCTTCTTCTGCTGCGTGATGCCCATGGCCCAGGTGATGATGACTTTGTCGGCCTTGAGGTAGCGGGCGGCGAGCTCATCGATGTCCTCGCTGCGCAGCCCCGTGGCTTCGAGCACGGTGCGCTCATCCAGCCGGGCCAGGTGCTCCTTAAGCTCCTCGAGTCCCTCGCAGTGTTCGGTCAGGAAGGCATGGTCCAGGACAGTCCCGGGATTCTTGGCCTCGGCGTCGAGCACCCGCTTGGACACAGCCTGCAGCAGCGCCATGTCGCCGCCGATCCGGATCTGGAGGAACTGGTCCGCGATCTGCGTGCCGTGGCCGATCACGCCCTTGACCTCCTGCGGGTTCTTATAGCGGCGCAGGCCGGCCTCGGGCAGGGGATTGACGGCCACGATCTCGCCGCCGCGGTTCTTGCACGCCTCGAGTTCAGTCATCATCCGGGGGTGGTTGGTGCCCGGGTTCTGGCCCATGACGATGATCAGGTCGGCCTGGGCGTAGTCATCGAAGCTGACTGTCGCCTTGCCGATGCCAATGGTTTGGCCCATTGCCCAGCCCGAGGATTCGTGGCACATATTGGAGCAGTCCGGCAGGTTATTGGTGCCGTAGCCGCGGACCATCAGCTGGTAGAGGAAGGCGGCCTCATTCGACGTCCGGCCGCTCGTGTAGAACGCCGCGTGGTCGGGGGAGTCCAGCCCCTTGAGCTTGTCGGTCACAAGCCGGAGCGCTTCGTCCCAGCTGACAGGCTTGTAGTGGTCCTCGCCGGCGGGCTTGTAGACCGGCTCCGTAAGCCTGCCTTGCATGCCAAGCCAGTACTCGGACCGGCTGCGCAGTTCGCTGACGGGATTCTCGGCCCAGAAAGTTTCGGGAACCACCACCGGGGTCGCCTCCCAGGTCACGGCCTTGGCCCCGTTTTCGCAGAATTCGAACGCCTTGCGGTGGTGCGGATCCGGCCACGCGCAGCTCGGGCAGTCGAAGCCGTCCTTCTGATTCATGGCCATGACGGTCTTTCGGGTCCGGTTCAACCCCATCTGCTCGACGGCCGGCTTCATGGAGTGGTACACGCCTGGGACACCGGCGGCCCAGCTCTTCGGCCCGTCCGCGACAACGAGATCCTTATCGGACGGTTCCTCGATCTGAGGAGTTTTGCGAGTCACGTGAACTTCCCTTCTGCAACCACCGTCCGGATGGGACGGCGTGCTGATCTGCCACTATGCACCATACCTTCAGGCCTATCAGCTTGATCGGAGCGCCGCAAGTAATTGGCCGGGACCGGCCCAAGAACCCGCCCGGCACCCGTCTGCACCCCTGTTCACACCCCATATTCCGGCGCCGACTTGGCGCATCCTGGGGACATGCTGTACGCCGGCCGCACGTAGCAGGGGCCAAAAATTCGGGTCCTCGAGGGGTAGCCGTTACCCGTCCGTTATTCGTCGACGGCGCGCCCTTCAGTAGTTCCCGCGTAGGCTACCTTGCCGCCGTCGGCCTCGGGGCGAGTACCCCGAAGCATCAGCGCGCGTACTTCAAGTCCCCGATCCCCGTGGCTGGGGAGCCCGGAAATCGCCGGACCGCGGTCCGGAACGTAAGTTACTGGCCGGTCCCAGTTTTCTCCAAGGAATCACCAAGCACTGTTGCACCATCACTCACTCTAAGAGGCAGGTGTGCAATGAATTTGTTCGCATGCAGGAAGGTTGGCGGCCAAAGACGAGTCTTTAGCCGGCCAACTCGGGCAGTAGCGGCAGGGACAGCGATGACCTTGCTCAGTTTCATCGGACTCACCACAATGGCGCCTGGCGCCAGCGCCGCGCAGGCACCCGTCGGCGCAGGCTTCACCATCACCCCGGCCGACTTGGCCTTCATTCTCAAGCAAATCAAGATCTCTGAAGCCCACGTCGCCAACACGACGTCGGCAACCGGCCCGTGCGGTGCCCTGATTGGCACCGGCCCCAACCAGATCCCCAGCCCCCTCGTCTCCCAGGGCCTGCGGACTGTTGACGGCTCGTGCAACAACCTCCAGCCAGGCCAGGAAACGTTCGGCGCTGCTGACCAGCCGTTCCCGCGGCTGGCCACGCCTAAGTTCCAGGCCGCCGAGGCTGTACCCCGCTGGCTTCGGCCCGGCAGGCTCGACGAGCTACGCACAGAAGAAGGGCAACGTTTTCGACTCCGAGCCCCGCACCATCAGCAACCTGATCGTAGATCAGACCTCCACCAACCCGGCCGCTGTGGCAGCGGCCGGCAACCCGGTCAGGACGCAGGGCAACGAGGGCGTCGTACCGTGCACCACCGACCCGGACCCGCAGGCAACGCCGCCGGTCATTGAAGTTCCAGCGGGCTGCGTGCCGTCGCATCAGACCCTGTTCATCCCGAACGTGACCACGGACGTCGGCCTCTCGCCGCCGTACAACTCGCTTTTCACGCTGTTCGGGCAGTTTTTCGATCACGGCGTGGACCAGACGGTCAAGTCCGGTGGCACTGTCTTCGTTCCGCTGAAGGCCGATGATCCGCTCATCGCCGGTCCGGACCACGTCCTCGGCAACGCTGACGACCTGCCCCCGCAGTTGCGGTTCATGGTGCTGACCCGGGGCCAGAACCAGCCCGGTCCGGACGGTGTCACAGGCGACAACCCCGCGACCCCGGCCGACGAGAGTGCTGACGATATCCAGGATGCGACCAACACGGATTCGCCCTGGGTCGACCAGTGCCAGACCTACACGTCCCACTCGTCCCACCAAGTGTTCCTGCGGGAGTACATCAACAACACCGACGGCAAGCCAGTCTCAACAGGCAAGCTGCTCGGTGGCGTTGCTGGCCCCACGGCGAACGGCATGGCCACGTGGACCACGACCAAGTCCCAGGCGGAGATCTTCCTTGGCCTCAAGCTCGAGGACAAGGACGTCACGAACATTCCGATGATCGCCGCGGATGCGTACGGCAAGTTCATCCCCGGACCCCTGCGCGGACTGCCGCAGTACGTCACGCAGACCGGCCTCGTAGAGGGCGACACGGCTAACCCCGTGCCGGTGCCGGCAAATGTGCGGTACTTCGACACGCCGTTCCTGACAGACATCGCGCACAACGCCGACCCGTCACCGCAGGACACGGACCGCAACCCGGGCACGCCCCCCGTAGCGCCCACCCCGGACGCTGACGACACGGCCTCGGCAGATTTTGCCAACCAGCCGGCCGGGACCTATGACGATGAGATGCTCAACGAGCACTTCATCGCCGGTGACGGGCGGGTCAACGAGAACATCGGACTCACCGCCATCCACCAGATCTTCCACTCTGAGCACGACCGCCTCGTCGACGATATTGAGAACGTGCTGACGAACGATACTTCCGCTAGCGGCACGGCGGCCCTGGCTCAATGGAAGTTGGCGGCCGGTGCCAATGGCTGGAACGGTGAGCGCCTCTTCCAGGCGGCCCGGTTCATCACCGAAATGGAGTACCAGCACCTGGTCTTCGAGGAGTTCGCCCGCAAGATCCAGCCTGCGATCAACCCCTTCGAGCCGTTTGCGTTCACTCAGACGGAGCTCAACCCGGCGGTCAAGGCCGAGTTTGCTCACGCCGTGTACCGCTTCGGTCACTCCATGCTGACCGAAACGATCTCCCGTAGGAACGAGGACCGCCCCGGTCTCGACAACCAGTTCGGCACCTCCGACGACGTCTTGGGGAGCCAGAACGACATCTCCTTGCTCGAGGGCTTCCTCAACCCTCCGGAGTACACCGATGGTGGACCTGCCGGTTCGCTCACCTCCGAGGAGGCTGCGGCCAGCGTCATCATGGGCATGTCGGACCAGGTCGGCAACGAGCTCGATGAGTTCGTGACCGACACGCTTCGCAACAACCTGCTGGGCCTGCCACTGGACCTGCCGACGATCAATATGACACGGGCCCGGTCCGAGGGCGTCCCGCGGCTGAACCCGCTTCGCCGCGAAATTTTCAACGCGACGAACGACGGCCAGCTCAAGCCCTACACCAACTGGATCGACTTCGGGGAGGGCCTCAAGCACCCCGAGTCGCTGACCAACTTCGTGGCGGCCTACGGTCAGCACCCGTCCATCACCGGCGCAACGACGCTGGCGGGCAAGCGGGAAGCTGCACGGTTGATCGTTAACCCCGACGCCCTTGCTGGCGACGTCGCCCCGGCTGACGCCGCGGCGTTCATGAACAGCACGGACGCCTGGGCCAATAGCGGCACCCAGTCGATCACCGGCCTCGACAACGTCGACCTCTGGGTCGGCGGACTCGCGGAGCAGACGGTTGTATTCGGTGGTCTGCTGGGCAGCACCTTCAATTACGTGTTCGAGAACCAGCTGACCGATCTGCAGAACGGCGACCGCCTCTACTACCTGGCCCGCACCCCGGGCATGAACCTGAGGACGCAGCTCGAAGGCAACTCGTTCGCCGAAATGATGATGCGCAACACGAACGCTCGCAGTCTGAAGGCCGACGCATTCGCCACGGCGGACTGCAAGTTCGAGCTGAAGAACCTGGCCGGCACCGCTGCCGGCTTTGCGACCGCGGGGAACACCGTCGCGGATGACCCGCAGTCGGATTGCAACGAACCGGCCTTGCTGATCCGCATGTCCGACGGGACGATCAAGTACCGTGCGAGGAACACCGTCGATCCCTCAGGGATCAACGGACAGAGCGTCTACAACGGCACTGCTGGCGTGGACCGCATCTCCGGTGGTAACGACAGCGACACCTTCTGGGGTGGACTCAACAACGACATCATCGAAGGTGGTGACGGAGCTGACGTCGCGCTGGGTGGTGAAGGCAACGACATCCTCACCGACCTTGCCGGCGATGACGTATTGAAGGGCGGTCCAGGCAACGACGCGATCGACACCGGACCGGGCCTCGACATCATCATGGGCGGCGATGGCAAGGACTTCACGAACGGTGGGGCCAACGCCAACGAGACCTTTGGTGGGGAGGGTGACGACTTCATCATGCTCGGTCAGAGCCTTGACGCCGCCTTCGGCGACAGCGGCGATGACTGGCAAGAGGGTGGCGATCAACCGGATCTCATGCAGGGGGACAGCGGCAACCTGTTCTTCCTGGACGACTCCCAAAAGCCCGGACACGACATCCTGATCGGCCAGGGCGGTGACGACGACTACGACATGGAAGGCGGCGATGACATCGGTGTCGCCGGTCCGGGCATCGAGAAGGTCGCCGGCGCTTCCGGTTACGACTGGGAAATCGGCGTCGGCGATCCCCAGCCGCAGGACCTTGATTTGGCGCTCCCGATCCCGCCGCTGGATATCCTCGAGGTCGGCGTCAGGGACAAGTTCAACGAGGTCGAGGCGTTGTCCGGCGCGAACCTCAACGACACCATCCGTGGTGACAGCGAGGTTCCGAGCACCGTGGGTGGCGGCGGGTTCATCGGCTGCAACGTGCTGGACCAGGCGGGGCTTAACCGCATTGCCGGTCTGGACGCGCTTGTACCGCCGTTGAACACTCCGTTGGCTACCGTCGTGGCGGCGTCGGCATCGGGCGACTGCCCGCTTCTGAGCGGCCCGAACGTCTGGGGCGATGGCAACATCCTCCTTGGCGGCGGCGGCAGCGACCTGGTCGAGGGACGCGGCGGAGACGACATCATCGATGGTGACGCCTACGTCAACGTCCGCCTGAGTGTCAGGACGAACGCAGCTGACCCGTCGACAGAGGTCGGCAGTGCAGCGGTGACCGGAGCCGGCCAAAGCGCCATGGCCAGCCGGTACCTTCGTGACGGGGCCGGTGCGCTTACCGGACCGACACTTCAGGAAGCCGTCTTCGCCGGCACAGTCGACCCCGGAAACATCGTGGCCGTCCGTGAGATCCTGACCGGTTCCGGCGGACCCGACCGGGCACTCTTCACCGGCCCGCGGGCCGACTACACCGTCACCACCACCCCTGTCGGCGCCACCCTGGGCTCGCCCGGGTCCGTCACCACAGTGGTGGACAACGTCGGGGCCGATGGCACGGACACGCTCCGCAACATCGAATTCCTGCAGTTCTCCGACACCGTTCTGACCAACGCTCCGGTCATCGGCACGGCAACCGCCGGTGCCGGGCAGGCAACGGTGCGCTGGACGGCTCCGACCGTAGGCACTGCCGATACCTTCTCCGTGAGGGTACTCGACGTGACGACCAACCCGGCCGGCGTCCAGGTCGGTGCCCTGCGCACCGCCCCGGCAGGCGCCACCAGCCTGGTGGTGACCGGTCTGACGAACGGATCCCAGTACAGGTTCCAGGTGCTGGCCAGCAACGCCCTCGGTAACAGCCCGTTCTCGGCACTCTCCAACACGGTGAGCCCGACGACGGCCACTGCACCGGGAGCGCCGGCCATCGGAACGGCCACGGCCGGGAACGCTTCGGCGACCCTGACCTGGACCGCGCCGGCATCCAACGGCGGATCCGCCATCACGGGTTACACCGTGAGGGCCTTCGCCGGAACTGTCCTGGCCCGCACGCAGCCGGTGACCGGAAACGTCGGTACCGTCGTCGTCACCGGCCTCACCAACGGGACGGCGTACACGTTCGACGTCGCCGCCGTCAACGCTGTGGGTACAAGCGGGTTCTCGGCCCGCACGGCAGCGGTGACACCACGGACGGAATTCGTGGCTCCCACCGTGACAGCGCGGACACCGGCAGCCGGTGCAGTCTCTTTCAGCCAGACGGCGAACCTGACGGCAACGTTCAGCGAAGCGGTGACGGGAGTCAGCGGAACCACGTTCCAGCTGCGGCTCGGCACCACGGTGGTCCCCACGGTCGTGTCCTACAACACGCTCACCCGGGTTGCGACTCTGAACCCGGTCGGTACGCTGACGGCGGACCGCGTGTACACGGTGAACCTCGTGGGGATCCGCGACCTCGCGGGCAACACCATGGCGACCACCACGTGGACGTTCACCACAGGCCCCAATCCGACCATCACCGCCACGACTCCCGCCACGGGAGCCACCGGGGTGCTGCGCAACAGCAACGTGACCGCCACGTTCAGTGAGGCCATCACCGGCTTCGCGGTTGCCGGCAAGGTTCGGATTGAACGGGTCTCCACCGGAACTGAGGTCGCCTCGGCGGTCACGTTCAACACCACCACCAGGGTGCTGACGATCAACCCCGGAACCAGCCTCCTCGCAAACACCCAGTACCGGGTCACCATCACCGGTGGCACCACTGGCGTCCGCGACCTGGCCGGTAACCCGCTGACAACCCGTATCTGGACCTTCACCACGGGCGCAGCACTGTAACAGCAGGACGAGATTGCCGGCTGGCGGACCCACAGCGGCCCGCCAGCCGGCTTCCTCAATTGTTCGAAATTCACTTTTCGACACAGCATTTAGCTCTATTGCCCACTTGGAGGGGCCATGACTACACGACGAGAAATCTTCAAACTGGGTGCCGTCGGCGCCCTCGGCCTTGCCGGACTCAGAGGCGGCGACGACGACGACATTCCGACCGGGCCGAGCACACCGCTCATCACCGCCAGCCAACTTGCACCCCAGAACATGCCTGTTCCCTATGCGGGCGTCTTTCGCCGCCCGCCGGAGCTGGTTCCTTTTCAAACCGGGTTCGACGGCGGCAACCCGGCCCGTCCATTCGCCCGCTACGCCCTCACCCAGAAACTCGGCCAGGCCCAGTTCGTCCCCGGGCTGAAGACCACCGTGGCGGGCTACAACGGCATCTTCCCCGGCCCTACAATCCGGGCCACCCAGGGCACCCGGATCGAGGTGCGGATCCGCAACGCCCTGCCGGCCGCCGGGCTGGTGCAACCCGCCCGCTTTGATACAGTCACCCACCTGCACGGTTCGGCGTCGCTGCCCCAGTATGACGGCTACGCGAACGACATCACCATCCCCGGGAACGTGAAGAACTACCGCTACCCCAACTTTCAGCAGTCCCGGACCCTCTGGTACCACGACCACAAGCACCACATCACGGCCCAGAACGTGTATTCAGGACTCGCCGGCTTCTATCCGCTCTCCGACAGGTTCGATCGTGCGCAGCTGCCGCAGGGCGAGTTCGACGTGCCGCTGATGATCTCGGACGCCATGTTCAAGGCCGACGGGTCCCTCGCCTACAACGACAACGACCAGAAGGGCCTGTGGGGGGACATCATCCTGGTCAACGGCGTGCCGTGGCCCACCATGAAGGTCAAGCCCCGAATCTACCGTTTCCGGGTGCTCGATGCGTCCATCTCGCGCTCCTACCGGCCCACGCTCTCCACCGGGGACCCCGTCTACATTGTGGGGACCGACGGCGGGATGGTGCCCAAAGTGCAGGCCGTAAAATCGTGGCGACACGGCACGGCGGAACGCTATGAGGTGCTGATCGACTTCCGGAAATACCGGACCGGGCAGTTGATCGAACTGCGCAACCTCAGCAACAAGAACAACATCGACTTCGCCAACACGAACAAGATCATGCGCTTCCAGGTGGTGGCGGACTCCGGGTCGGGGGCCGGCTCCATTTCGAGCATCCCGACCACCCTCGACGACGGCGGGGCAGTCAACGCAGCCCTGGGCGCCATTCCCACCATGAGCCTGACTCCGGCGATGGTCAAGGCCAAACGCGAGCTCAAGTTCTTCAGGGAACACGGAGAATGGACCATCAACGGCGTCACCTGGGCTGATGTTGAGAAGTCCGGATTCACCAAACTCTTCGGCAATCCCCAGCCTTTCGACGTCGAGGAGTGGACCATCACGAATGCCTCCGGCGGCTGGTTCCATCCGGTGCACATCCACCTCATTGACGCCAAAATCATCGGGAGGAACACCAACGGCGGCCAGCCGTTTGCCTGGGAAAAGGGCCCCAAGGACGTCTTCTATGCCGGCGAGAACGAGTCCATCACGGCGCTCATGCAGTTCGACCCCGGCGCGAACGGCGGAGGCCGCTACATGATCCACTGCCACAACCTGGTCCACGAGGATCACGACATGATGGTGCAGTTCGCCGTGGGCGATCTGCGGACCAACGACCCCATCACTTCCGATCGGCCGGTCCTGGACACTGCCGGCGTCAACGCATTCCCGCCGGTGTACCGGCCTGGATTCCCGGCGGGGACCTGAGGTGCGCCGCCTGGGTCAACTGGGGGCGGCGACCCTGCTGGTGCTGGCGCTGAGCGCCTGCACAGGCGGAACGCCGTCACCGGCACCTCCCTCGCCGTCCGCCGGGTCCGTGCCGAGTGCAGCGCCCGTCTCGCTGGAGACCGGAACCGACGTCGGAAATGGCCGCCCGGCCGTGAGCCACGACGGGCTGATGGTGCGGCGCCGCGCGGTCATCGCCGTCCACCCCGCCGCGGGCGCCGAGCCGGGCGGGGCGCGCGCGCGGCTCGAGCAGACCGCCGCCGCCAGCGGCATCGTCCTATCCGACATCCCCCCGGACGTGCTCGAACCAGCAATCCTGGAGCACACCGCGCCCGAACTGATCCTGGCGTTTCCGGCCGGAAGCACCCGCGAGGACGCGGAGAAGCTGGCCGAACTCGCCTTCGGCCCGGAGGGCACTTACCCCGGAGTGGAGCATGTCCACGTCACCTCAGTCCTGGTCCACGATCTCCAGTTCAGCGTTGCCAGCGCCGATCCGGCAGCCCTGGCCCGTTCCGTCGCCGAGGAAGGCATTCTCTCGGATGCGCTCGGGAACTACGGCACGTCGCTGGACAGCGGAGCCCTGAAGGTCACCTACACGGGACCGCTGCTCAGCGACTTGCTGGTGGAATCCGTGCGGATCGGCATGGCCCGCGGCGCCGGCGTCGACGCCGCGGACGTGACGCTCGCTCCCCGTTCGGCCACGGGCGAGGGAGTAGACATGTCGCTCGAACCGGAACCGGCACCCGAACCTGAACCGTCGGCGGAGGACAGCGGAACGCACTCGCATGACACCGCTCAAGACGATTCCGGCAGCCACGACACAGCAACGACTCCGGGCACTGAGGAGTCCGGGCACTGACCGCACCAGTGGCCGGCCGGAGCAAGGGGAACGCTACCGGCCGGCCACGAGTGTGTCCCGGATTTCGCGGCGAAGGACCTTGCCGATCAGCGAACGCGGAAGCTCCTCCACCACGGCAACGCGGCGCGGCACCTTGTAGGCGGCCAGGTTTTCCCGCGCGAAGGCCAGCAGCGCCTCCGGGTCGATGCCGGACCCCGCGGACGGCACGACGGCGGCGACCACGTCTTCGCCGCCACCCGGGCGGGGCAGTCCCACCACGCAGACGTCCTGGACGCCGGGGTAGTCGGAGATGACGTCTTCGACTTCCGTGGGGGAGACGTTGAAGCCTCCCGTGATGATCAGTTCCTTGATCCGGTCCCGGACCGTCACGAAATCATCCTTGTCCACCGAGACAATGTCTCCCGTGCGGAACCAGCCGCCTTCCAGCAGCGCGTCCTCCGTCTCCTGCGGCCGGTTCCAGTAGCCGGCAAAAACCTGCGGGCCCCGCACCAAAGCTCGCCCTCCGCACCCGGGGCTCGGTCCAGGAGAACGTTCCGTGGGTCCACCACCCGAATGTCGGTCAGCGGAAACGGGACGCCCACAGTTCCCGGTTTCCGGCTGGGGCCGAAGGGGTTGCCCAGGGCGATGGGCGAAGTTTCCGTCAGTCCGTAGCCCTCGATCAGGTAGCCCCCGGTCGCCTTCTCCCATGTCTCCACTGTCGCCGTCGGAAGGTTCATCGCCCCCGAGATGGAATACCGGATGCTGTCCAGCGCGATACCGCGTTCGGCAGCTGTTGCGGCGATGCGGTCGTAGATCGGCGGTACCGCCGGTAGGAACGTGGCAGGCGATTTCTTGTGCGCCTTCAGCACGAGGTCGACGTCGAACTTGGGGAACAGCACCAGTTTCGCGCCGATGCTCAGGGCAAACGTCATGCACAGCGTCAGCCCGTAGGCGTGGAACATGGGCAGCACCGCGTACACGGTTTCCCGGCCGTCCTTGAGCCCGGGCACCCAGGCACGGCCCTGCGCGGCGTTGGCCTGCAGATTGGCATGGGTCAGCATGGCGCCTTTGGGCTGGCCCGTGGTGCCGCTGGTGTATTGGATGACGGCCAGGTCACCGGCGGCCGGGCGCGGATGCTTTTTCTTCAGACCGCCGGCGGCAAGGAGCTCTTTCCACGCCAACACGGTCCGGCGTACCGGCTGCGCCACGGGCAGGAGCGGGTGCTTGCCGGCGGTCAATGCAGCCCGGGCCGCGCGGGCTGCCGGGACTGGGAGCCGCAGCGCCATCCGTTGCAGCAACGGCATCGCCGGTATCAGTTCAACGGAGACGATGCTTTGCAACCCGACGTCGGACGGCAGTTGACGGACCTTGTCAACGGCCTTGTCCCAGACTATGGCAACTGTGGCGCCGTGGTCCTCGAACTGATGGCGGAGCTCGCGGTCCATATATAAGGGATTGTGTTCGACGACGACGGCGCCCAGGCGCAGCGCAGCATGGAACGCGATGATGTGTTGCGGGCAGTTCGGCAGGACCAGCGCCACCCGGTCACCGGCCCGGACCCCGAGCTTCGTCAGGCCCGCGGCCGCCCTGCTAATGGAGGCGCCAAGTTCGCGGTAGCTGGTGCGCGCCCCGAAGAATTCCAGGGCGGTCTTGTTCCCGTAGCGCCGGACGGACAAGTCCATGAGGTCCACCAGGGACCCCTCCGGGAGCTTGAGGTTGGCCGGAACTCCGGGGCTGTAGTGGCGGGTCCACGGGCGGTCGGGACGCCGGGGCCCCGCGGATCTGGTGCTCATGGTGTGTCCTTGCCACTGGGCTGCGCCGGGCTCCCGGCTTCGGGCCCCGGCAGGACCCATCAAGAGATCCTACCGGGGCGGTCCCCACGGACGCGCACCGGCGGGGAGGGCCCAATGGCGGCAGGCGGTGCATGCCCGGAGGTGACTTTCGGCCCTTGGCACCCGGCAGGCCCGGGCGGATGCTGGGGCGTACACCGCGAGCCGCAAGTCCGCGCATTTCACTGGGCCGCGCTGTTCACAGGTCTGCGCAGTTCGTAGGTTTGCGCAGTTCCTAGGTTTGCGCAATGTAAAAGGTCCACGGGGTAAAGGTCCACGGGAGCGCCATGAAGCACCAGCAGCCGAGCCTGAAGTTCCTCGGTGCCACCGACACCGACTCAATCGACCTCGAGGATCCGCAATGAGTCCCGGGGCCGTCACCCGGACTTCCGTGTTGAAGGAGATCCACGATCTCGCCCGGCCGTTGAAAACCGATCGCGATCTCAACGGCCTCGTGCGTCGCGCCGCCGACTGCCGATTTGTCGCCATCGGCGAGGCTTCCCACGGCACCCATGAGTTCTACACGTGGCGCGACACCCTCAGCAGGCGGCTCATCGCGGAGGAAGGCTACAACTGGATTGGGGTGGAAGGAGACTGGCCCGACTGCTGGCGCATCAACCGGTGGGTCCGCGGCTTGGAGGGAAAGGACCAGGGTGTCCACGCGCTGCTGGCCGGCTTCGAACGCTGGCCGACCTGGATGTGGGCCAACGAGGAAGTCGCGGCGTTCTTGGACTGGCTGCGCAGCTGGAACGCGGTCCGGCCCCTGGACAAGCGTGTTGGCTTCTACGGACTGGATGTCTACTCGCTCTGGGATTCGCTGCGCGAAATCATCGGCTGGCTGCAGGAGAACGTTCCCGATGCCGTGCCCGCGGCCGAGCGTGCCTGGCAGTGCTTCCTGCCGCACCACGAGGACCCGCACCAGTACGCCTGGAGTACGCGGCTGGTGCCGCAGTCCTGCGAGCCCGACGTCGTGGCCCTCCTGACCGAGGTCAGGAACCGGGTTTTCAGCCCCGGCCCGCACGAGGAGGACGCGTTCGACGCCGTCCAGAACGCTGAAGTCGCGGCCAACGCGGAGCATTACTACCGCATCATGGTCCGCGGCGACCGGCAGTCGTGGAACGTCCGCGACCACCATATGGCGGACACCATCGACCGGGTCAGCCGGCACCTCGGGCCGGCGTCGAAGGGCCTGATCTGGGAACACAACACGCACATCGGCGATGCCCGGGCCACCGACATGGCGCAGGACGGCCTGGTCAACGTCGGGCAGCTGCTGCGCGAACGCCACGCGGGCGACGGGGTGCTGCTGGTCGGCTTCGCAGCACACCGCGGCTCCGTGATCGCCTCCGACGGGTGGGGCCGCCCCGAACGCATCGTTACGGTGCCGGAAGCACTTCCGGGCAGCCACGAAGATTTCCTGCATCAGGCCCTCGGGGTGCCGTCAGTGCTGGAGTTCGGCGACGACCGGACCGGGCCATGGCTTTCGACACGGCTCGGTCACCGGGCAATCGGCGTCGTCTACCACCCCGAGAGGGAGGCGGGAAATTACGTTCCGACCCGCATGGGGGAGCGCTACGATGCTCTCATCTGGCTTGAACACACCGCTGCACTGCGTCCGGTGCACCACGAGGGGCCGCCCCGGGAACCGGAGCTCGAGACAGAGCCCACCGGATTCTAGGCTGGCGCGGATTCCAGGAAAGCAGGGTTCAGGATGAGCAAAGCAATCGTCATCGGTTTCAACGGCTCTGCGGGCAGCGACGCCGCGCTGACCTGGGCCGTTGAGCGGGCCGCCCGGGACAAGCTTCCGGTCATTGTCGTCCACGCGGTGGACGACCGCTGGATGTCTCCGGATTTCCAGTACCACGAGATCATCCGGCAATCGGGAATGGAACTGCTTCAGCAAGCCCAGGCGAGCGCGAGCGAGCAGGCCCCGGACGTCGAGGTGGACATCCAGCTTCGTCATGGCAGCGGAGGCTCAGTGCTTCGGGATGTGTCCAAGCAGGCAGCCATCGTGGTGGTCGGCGGGCACGACAAGCATTGGCTGGACGGCGGGCCCATGACGGACCGCGCCCTGCAGGTTGTCTCAGCCTCGGAATGCCCGGTAGCCGTCATCCCGGCGAAACGGGGAACGGGGGATCGGGGAGTGGTTGTCGGCGTGGACGGGTCCGAGGAATCGCTGCAGGCCGTCGCGTTCGCGGCCGCGGAAGCCGACCTGGGCGCAGACGATCTCACGGTGGTCCTCGCGTTCAAGCGCCCGGCCCGGTGGGTCGAGAAACAGCTGCCCTCCAGCGGCCTGGCCGAGAGCATGGTCGAAGAGGACCGGATCGTGCTGGCCGAGTCGGTCGCCGGCCTCGGCGAGAAATATCCGGACCTGACTATCCAGCAGCGCCTTGAAACGGACACCGAACCGGCGAAGGCCCTCGTGAATATTGCCGCGGGAGCCAGGCTGCTGGTGATCGGAAGCCGCGGACGCGGCGGATTCTCCCGGACGGTGCTCGGCTCCACTGCGCATGCTGTCCTGCTGCACGTGCCGTGCCCTACTATCGTGACGCGGGTGCACAGGGTCAAGCACGGGGACTGACGCCAGGCAGGGAATCCGCTGTTCCGGACCGGCCCCCGCCCCGCCTGGCGAAGAGCCGCCGTCCGGGTAGGGGGCTTTTCGCCGCCGCCAACGGATGGGAGGATGATGCCGTGGACCCCTTCTTCAATTTCGTCACTCACTTTTGGTGGCTCGTCTTTCCCCTGAGTGGGCTGGCCGGTGGGTGGGCGCGGTCTTGGTCCAAAGCCGCCGAACGCCGGCACCGCCGCCGGGTAGAGCTCTACACGCTCAAGAACCAGGCTGCGCAGGCCGAGCAGGCCAGCCAGGCCGATGTGCTGGGCCTCATCCAGGCGCACGACGCCGTCAACAGGCGCTGGCTGGACTACGAACTCGACGTGGGGAAGCTGATCGACTTTCCGGTCATGACGGATGTCCGTGAGCCCCTCACCGTGGCGTTCCTGCGGGCCAAGCGTGAGGCCGACGGACTGCGCCCCGCCGCCCCTGGCGAAGTCAGGACCGCCGCAAGGCTGGCGGAGTACCGGGCGGCCGTGACCAGTTTTGAGATCGCCTTCGACGTGGCCGAACGGGAAGCCAAGCGGATCAGGGACAGCAAGTTCACCGGACCCGAACGCCAGCGGCTGGAGACTGCCCGGAAGCTCCTGCGGATCGCATCAGACGCGGCTGCGACTCCCGCCGAGCGCCAGACGGCCTACCGGCGCGCCCGCCGGGAACTCGACGGGCTCATCGTGCTGCCGGAGGCTACCCTCGCAGCGCTCGAGGACAGGATCGCTTCAATGCTCGACGCCGGCCCGGCGCCGGACGTCCGCCGGACCGTCTAGGACGCCGCTGGACTGGTGGAGCCCCTCCTGGCGCGCTGTGACCAGCATCGCACCGCCACTGCGAATGCCACCTGCCGCACCGGCGGCCGGACTTTAGGGTCTTCTGGCAGGTTTTGCCCGGCCGTCATTCCCACGTACCATCGATAAGGTTTCAAGCTGCTTTAAGTGACCACTGCGAGTTCATCGGGATAGACACCGGATGCCCGTGGCGGGCATGCGGCACCGGGGATGTGGAACTGCTGACCATGGACACTGCAGATTGGGCAACAGGTGGAAATCACCGTAATGGTGGCGCTAGTGATATCGCTGGCGCTGTTCTTCGACTTCACCAACGGATTTCATGACACCGCGAACGCCATGGCCACGCCCATCGCGACCGGCGCCATCAAACCTAAGACAGCAGTCGCCCTCGCGGCCGTGCTGAACCTGGTGGGAGCCTTCCTCTCCACGGAAGTCGCCAAGACCGTCTCGGGTGGCATCATCAAGGAAGGCGCCGACGGTGTCCAGATCACCCCGGACATCATCTTCGCCGGGCTGATGGGCGCCATCCTCTGGAACATGATCACCTGGCTCAAGGGCCTGCCGTCCAGTTCCTCCCACGCGCTCTTCGGCGGCCTGATTGGCGCCGCGATCGCCGGCATCGGTATCCACTCGATTAACTTCGAGTCGCTCCTGCAGAAGGTCATTCTTCCCGCAGTGTTTGCCCCGATCATCGCCGCCGGCGTGGCCTACTTGTGCACGCGGCTGGCCTACGCCCTGACCTCCCGCCATGACCCGGAAACCGGTGACAAGCTCACTCAGAAGCGCGGCGGATTCCGGACCGGTCAAATCTTCACGTCCAGCCTCGTGGCGTTGGCCCACGGTACCAATGATGCCCAGAAGACGATGGGCATCATCACCCTGGTTCTGATCTCGGCCGGCACACAGTCCGCGGGCTCCGGCCCCCAGTTCTGGGTCATCACTGCCTGTGCTTTCGCCATCGCGATTGGCACCTACGCCGGCGGCTGGCGGATTATCCGCACCATGGGCTCCGGCCTCACCGACGTGAAGCCCGCCCAGGGATTCGCCGCCGAGACCAGCACCGCCACAGCCATCCTGGCCTCGTCGCAGCTGGGCTTCGCCCTGTCCACCACCCAGGTGGCCTCCGGCTCAGTCATCGGCTCCGGGATGGGACGGCGCGGAACCACCGTTCGGTGGGGAACTGCCGGCCGGATTGCGATCGGCTGGCTGTTCACGCTCCCCGCGGCCGGAATCGTGGGCGCACTGACTGCCATGCTCGTGCAGACCGGGGTCATTGGCGTGATCATCGCGGCAGTCACCGGCACCGCCGCCGTAGCTTATATGTTTGTGCATTCGCGGAAATCCCATGTCGGCCACCACAACGCCGTCCAGGTCGAGGAAGTCGGCCAGGCCGTGCAATTCCGCAAGAAGAAGTCCGCCGCCAAGGCGATCAAGAACGGGGGCGCCCAGCGATGAAATGGTTGGAACTGTTCAGCGTGGCAGGTGCCACACTTGTATCTGCGGTGACGGTCGTCGTCCTCTACGCCCTGGGCGTCCGGCTCACGGCCATCGCGGGCGACATCCGGAACTCCCCGGCGTCGTGGACCCGACCGCTCGCTTATGCCTGCTTCGCCGTGTGTGGCGGTGCCGTCCTCTTCGGGCTCTACCTGATCATTCCTTACTTCCACCACAAGTAAGCCGCCGTCCGCACGCGGCACCGCCGTCGAACGCCCGTGCGGCCGTGCTTCCCTAAGGCCATGCATCCGGGGATGGGAACCGGGCACCGCATTGGCTAGGCTGGGGCCATGGTGAGCTTCCAGTACTTCGTGGCCTCCTCACTCGACGGGTTTATCGCCACTGACAAGGACGATCTGGCCTGGCTGCTCCAGTTCGACGGTTTCGACGGCGGACAGGACAGCTATGACGCGTTCATGGCCGAGGTCGGCTGCATCGTCATGGGCGGCGAGACCTACGCCTGGCTTCGGGAACACGAACCAGACACGTGGCCATATCCGGGCACGCCCTGCTGGGTCTTCACCCACCACGAACACTCCGCCCCGGAGGGCGCCGATGTGACGTTCGTGCGCGGCGCCATCGGCGAGTTCGTGGACGACCTCAAGGACGCGGCCGGCGGCCGGAACGTCTGGGTTGTGGGCGGCGGCGTCCTCGCAGCGCAGTTCGCGGACGCCGGGATGCTGGATGAATTGATTGTCTCGGTCATTCCCGTGGTCCTGGGCAGCGGCAAGCAGTTGCTGCCCATGGCAGGCCCGACGCCGCCGCTGGAGTTGACTTCTTCCCGCACCTTGGGCCGGGGGATCGTGGAGCTGCAGTACCGCTTCCCGCCCCGAACGTAGCCGGACCCGGCACGCCCAGGCGGTGCGATCTCCTAGCGCGCGATATCGCGGATAAGGTTCGTGATCCGCGCGGTGGAGAGCCGGCGGCCGTGCTCGTCGGTCATCACGATCTCGTGGGTGGCGAGGGTTCGGCCGAGGTGGATGGCCGTGCAGGTGCCGGTGACGGTGCCCTCGGAAATCGCACGGTGGTGCGTCGCCCCGACCTCGATCCCCAGCGCCTGCCGGTTAGGACCGGCATGCATGCCCGCCGCGAAGGAACCCAGGGTTTCGGCCAGGACCACGTGGGCCCCGCCGTGCAAAATGCCGGCCACCTGGGTATTTCCCTCCACCGGCATGGTGGCCACAGTGCGCTCCGGACTCATTTCAAGGAAGCGGATTCCCATCTTCACCACGAGGGCTCCGACGCCGTACTGGCCCAGCCAATCGTGCATCTCCTCGGGAACTCCGGCCGCCGCGAGCTCGGCCGCGTAGGGGCCGGGCGTGAAATTGTCCTTCATGGGAACTAGGCTGGCACCTGTGAGCGAAACTACCAAACCGGCCATTGCCCTCCAGAATGTTGCCCCCCTTTCAGCAGACACTGCAACAGACCTTCTCCCGGCAACTGAGCCGGAATCAGTGCCTGCGGCCAAGCCCGCCGGAAAATCCAGCCGGGCCGTGGGGTCGGTTTCCGCCACCGAGGCCCCTGTGATTCCCATTACGGACCAGCCGCGACTCCTCGTGCTGGATGGACACTCCATGGCGTTCCGGGCGTTCTTCGCCCTGCCCGCGGACAAGTTCTCCACCGCCACCGGGCAGCACACGAACGCCATCCACGGCTTCACGTCCATGCTGATCAACCTGATCAAGGAGCAAAAGCCCACCCACGTGGCCGTGGCCTTCGACGTATCCGACGACACGACGCACCGCAAGGCCGAGTACAGCGAGTACAAGGGCGGACGCAACGAGACCCCCCGGGAAATGAGCGGCCAGATCGACCTCATCGACAAGGTCATGGGCGCCTGGGGCATCAAGACCATCAAGATGCCCGGCTGGGAAGCTGACGACATCCTGGCCACTCTCGCCGCGATGGGGGAAAAGGCGGGCTACGAGGTGCTGCTGGTCTCGGGCGACCGCGATGCGTTCCAGCTCATCACGGACAACGTCTTCGTGCTGTACCCCAGGAAAGGCGTCAGCGATATTCCCCGGATGGACGCGGAGGCCATCCAGGAGAAGTATTTCGTCAGTCCCGCCCAGTACTCGGACCTCGCCGCCCTGGTGGGGGAGTCCGCGGACAACCTCCCCGGCGTCCCCGGCGTCGGCCCCAAGACGGCAGCCAAATGGATCAACCTCTACGGCGGTCTTGAGGGGGTCCTGGAGAACCTCGACGCGATCGGCGGGAAAGTGGGGGACTCGCTCCGCGAATACGTTGAGGACGTCAAGCGCAACCGGCGGCTCAACAGGCTTCACACCGATCTCGAGCTGCCCGTCACACTGGACGAGCTCGCGGACCCGCGGCCGGACCAGGCCGCCCTCGAGGAGCTGTTCGACGCCCTCGAATTCAAGACCATCCGCACCCGGCTCTTCGCCCTCTACGGCAGTGAAGTCACTGAAGCCGAGCGGGAAAGCCTGGATATCCCGGACTTCGTGATCCCGGCGGACGCCGCCGAGCTCAGCGCCTTCTTCGCGGCTGGGGCCGGCAAGCGCTCCGCTGTGGCGGTCGAACTTGTGCCCGGCCGGATCGGCGAGGACGCCGCCGCGGTGGCGATCGTGCGCGACAGCGCCGCCGTTTACATCGACCTGGCCAGCCAGGACGCCGCCGCCGAAAACGTCCTGGCAGCGTGGCTGCGTGACACCCAATCACCGAAGATCATGCACGGGTTCAAGGCTGCCTTGAAGGCGCTGAGCGCCCGCGGTTTGGAACTGGAGGGCGTGGTAGATGACACCTCCATCTCCGGCTACCTCATCCAGCCCGACCGCCGCAGCTACGAGCTCGCGGAGCTGGCGCAGCATCACCTCAACATCGCGGTTTCCACCGAGGCCGCCAAGGAAGGCCAGCTTGAGCTGGCGTTCGACGGCGACGACGCCGCCGCTGCCGGCGCGCTCGTCCACGTAGCCGCCGTCGTCCAGGCCCTGAGCAGCTACTTCGAATCAGAACTGAAGGAACGAAAAGCCCAGGACCTGCTGACCACCCTTGAACTGCCTGTCAGCCGGGTGCTGGCCGATATGGAACTCGCGGGCATCGCGATCGACATGCCGCGCATGGACGAGCAGCTCTCGGACCTCGCCAAGGTGATCGAGAACGCCCAGGAGCTGGCCTTCGCCGCGATCGGCCACGAGGTGAACCTGGGTTCGCCGAAGCAGCTGCAGACAGTGCTGTTCGATGAACTCCAGTTGCCGAAAACCAAGAAGATCAAGTCCGGGTACACCACCGACGCCGCCTCGCTCAAGAACCTGCTGGAAAAGACCGGGCACGAGTTCCTGGTCCAGCTGATGGCGCACCGCGAGTCGTCGAAGCTGCGCCAGATGCTGGAATCACTGAAGAAGTCCGTCGCGGACGACGGCCGGATTCACACCACCTACGCGCAGAACGTCGCAGCCACGGGCCGGATCTCCTCCAACAACCCCAACCTGCAGAACATCCCCATCCGCAGCGAGGAGGGCCGGCGCGTCCGCGGCATCTTTGTGGTCAGCGAGGGCTACGAGTGCCTGCTTTCCGCGGACTACTCGCAGATCGAAATGCGCATCATGGCCCACCTCTCGGGGGACGCCGGCCTGATCCAGGCCTACAAGGACGGCGAGGACCTCCACCGGTTCGTGGGTTCCAACATCTTCCATGTGCCCACTGACCAGGTGACCAGTGCCATGCGTTCCAAGGTCAAGGCGATGTCCTATGGCCTCGCGTACGGTCTGACCTCGTTCGGCCTTTCCAAGCAGCTGGAGATCTCCGTGGACGAGGCACGGACACTCATGAAGGACTACTTCGACCGGTTCGGCGCCGTCCGCGACTACCTCCGCGGCGTGGTGGACCAGGCCCGGATCGACGGCTACACCGCGACCATCGAGGGGCGCCGCCGGTACCTCCCGGACCTCACCAGCACCGACCGCCAGCTGCGCGAGAACGCGGAGCGCATTGCGCTGAACTCGCCAATCCAGGGATCGGCGGCTGACATCATCAAGCGCGCCATGCTGGGCGTGCATGCCGAGCTGGCGGCCCAGGGCCTGAAATCGCGCATGCTGCTGCAGGTCCATGATGAACTTGTCCTCGAAGTCGCCACGGGCGAGCGCGAGGCCGTCGAGAAGCTCGTGACCGAGCAAATGGGGTCGGCCGCGGACCTCAGCGTTCCGCTGGACGTCCAGATCGGCATCGGCTCCAGCTGGTACGAGGCGGGGCACTAACGGGTTACCGGTGCCGGCAGGTTTTCGTTCCGGCGCTGCCGGGACCCGAGATTCTCAGGGGGAGAAGTACGTGACAGATAAGTACGAGCTCAGGCGGTTCCGCGCGGTCTCGAAGGACTCGGCGGACTACGCGCAGGGCACCGCGTGGCTGCGGGGAGTCGGAATCGGCTTCTATGACGAGCCGCGCAAAGACGACTTCGTGGACAAAATCATGGCCATGTATCTCGTGGACAACCGTGAGATGACCGGCGTCTACCAGGCCGACGGCGTCGCGGCCCACTCGCTGGCGGCCGACGTTCCGGTCGCGACGTTCGCCACCCTGCGCAAGGACCTGAACATCGGCTACGGCCGGCAGTTGGAAGCCCAGCTCGTCACGGCCGTCACGGTGCGCGGGACCCACCGCCGGCAGGGACTCCTCCGGCGGATGATGACCGAGGACCTCGCCGCGGCGAACGCGGACGGCGTCGCGCTGGCGGCCCTGACTGCCTCGGAGGCCTCGATCTACGGCCGGTTCGGCTACGGCGTGGCCACCTTCGAGCGCAGCATCAAGGTCGACACCGGGCCGCGCTTCCGCCTGCGCCATGTGCCTGTCGGCTCCGTGGAGATTGCCGACCGCAAAGTCCTGCTGGAACTGGCCCCGGAAGTTTTCGGACGGGTCCACGGTTCCATGCCCGGATCGATCTCGCGGCAGGAGGCGTACCGGCTGCGGTCCTCGGGGATGCTCGGCCGCGACGGCAGCGAAGACGAGGCAATCCGATGCGCCCTGCACTACGACGCCTCGGGCACAGTGGACGGGTACGTCTCCTACAAGTTCGCCGGGTGGGACACCAAGCCGTACACCATGGAGATCGTGGACCTCGTGGCGGCGACCGGCGCCGCGTACCTGGAACTGTGGCAGTTCCTCGGCAGCATCGACCTCGTGGATCGGATCAGCTGGCAGGATGCGCCGGTGGACGATCCCCTGACCTGGGCGCTGGAGGATTCCCGCTGCGTCGAGTCCTCGGACCACCGGGACATGCTGTGGCTGCGCGTCCTGGACCCGGCCCGCGTGCTGGGGGCCCGGCGCTACTCGGTCGACGGGACCCTCGTTCTCGCCGTACGCGACAGTCTCGGCTTCGCGGCCGGCACCTTCGCCCTCACGGTCAGCGGGGGAGAGGCCACGGTCGCGCCGGCTCCGGAGGCCGAGCCGGACCTGTCACTGGACGTCGCGGACCTCGGCTCCATCTATCTCGGAGCCGTCTGTCCCGTGACCCTGACAGCCGCCGGGCGGATCACCGAGCACGCGGCAGGGGCGGCGCTGACGGCGCGGCTCATGTTCGCCGTCGAACGCTCACCGCACTGCCTCACGCACTTCTAGGCGTCCGGCCCGCTTGCTGTCCGCTTCCGGCGGCGGTGGCGGCGGCACTCCAGGCGGCACCGACGGCGACGGAGGTCACTGCGCGAACGGCCCCGCGCGCTTTGACCGGCGTTCCCGTAAACGACTAGACTAAACGGGCGTGTACAACGTGCGCGCATCTACAATCCACAAAATCAGGATGACCCGGCTAATCACTTGTTGTGAAGCCGTGCTCTTGGCCTGCATTCCATAATGCCGGCGAAGCGGTTTGCCTGACCGACTAACTATCCACAACGGAGCCCCTACTACATGACCATCACCTCCACCGAGAAGCCCGGTACCCCCGTAGTCGCTATTAACGACATCGGTACCGCTGAGGACTTCCTCGCAGCTGTCGACGCCACCATCAAGTACTTCAACGACGGAGACCTCGTCGAAGGTACCGTCGTCAAGGTCGACCGCGACGAAGTTCTGCTCGACATCGGTTACAAGACCGAAGGTGTCATTCCCTCCCGCGAGCTTTCCATCAAGCACGACGTTGACCCCGGAGACGTCGTCTCCGTTGGCGATCAGGTCGAAGCCCTGGTGCTCACCAAGGAAGACAAAGAAGGCCGCCTGATCCTCTCCAAGAAGCGTGCTCAGTACGAGCGTGCCTGGGGCGACATCGAGAAGGTCAAGGAAGAAGACGGTGTCGTCACCGGTACCGTCATCGAGGTTGTCAAGGGTGGTCTTATCCTCGACATCGGTCTGCGCGGCTTCCTGCCCGCATCCCTCGTCGAGATGCGCCGTGTGCGCGACCTCGCTCCGTACATCGGTCAGCAGATCGAAGCCAAGATCATCGAGCTGGACAAGAACCGCAACAACGTTGTTCTTTCCCGCCGTGCATGGCTCGAGCAGACCCAGTCCGAGGTTCGCTCCACGTTCCTCAACAAGCTGGAAAAGGGCCAGGTTCGTCCCGGCGTCGTTTCCTCCATCGTCAACTTCGGTGCCTTCGTGGACCTGGGCGGCGTAGACGGCCTCGTTCACGTTTCCGAGCTGTCCTGGAAGCACATCGACCACCCGTCCGAGGTTGTCGAAGTTGGCCAGGAAGTCACCGTCGAGGTTCTCGAGGTCGACCTGGACCGCGAGCGCGTCTCCCTGTCGCTCAAGGCTACGCAGGAAGATCCGTGGCAGACCTTCGCCCGCACCCACGCCCTCGGGCAGGTTGTTCCGGGTAAGGTCACCAAGCTGGTTCCGTTCGGCGCGTTCGTTCGCGTTGAAGACGGCATCGAAGGCCTGGTCCACATCTCCGAGCTCGCCGTGCGCCACGTTGAGCTGGCCGAGCAGGTTGTCTCCGTTGGTGACGAGCTGTTCGTCAAGGTCATCGACATCGACCTCGAGCGCCGCCGCATCTCGCTCTCCCTCAAGCAGGCCAACGAGGGCGTCGACGCCGACAGCACCGAATTCGATCCGGCACTTTACGGCATGGCCGCCGAGTACGACGAAGAGGGCAACTACAAGTACCCGGAGGGCTTCGACCCGGAGTCCAACGAGTGGCTTGAGGGCTACGAGAACCAGCGCGCAGCCTGGGAGCAGCAGTACGCTGACGCCCAGACCCGCTGGGAAGCACACAAGAAGCAGGTTGCTCAGCACGCTGCCGACGACGCTGCAGCTGCAACGTCCGGCGAGAGCGATTCCGGCACCACCAGCTACTCCTCCGAGCCGGCTGCAGCCGAGACCGGTGCAGGCACGCTTGCTTCGGACGAGGCTCTTGCCGCTCTGCGCGAGAAGCTGACCGGCAACTAATTGCCCGTGTTCCTCACGGAGTCCGCTCCCTGAGGCCAGGCAGTTGTAGCTGAAAGCCGCGCCGTCACGGTGCGGTAGTTGAGATACACAGTAAAGGTGGCCGTCCCCTCGGGGGCGGCCACCTTTCGTTGTGCGGGTCTTGGTGTTTGTGCGGGTCTTGGTGCTGTTCTTGTGCGCACATGCTCCACGGTCGCCCGCACCACCGGACATGCCCATTCTTGAAGCCCTTCCCCGGGGGACATGCCCATTCTTGGGGCCCGTCAGTGGGCATGTGTGCATTGTGCCCAGTCCTGGCCGCGGGCGAGGCACATGTCCATTGCCGGGAGGCCCGCGCCATGCCCTGTCCCTGGACATGCTCATCCTTGGGCGTGGAACCCTGGGCCAACGGATAGATAGCGCTGCCTGCTAGCGGGCACGGACGTTGGCCCGCGGCAAGGCGGACGGTGGGCTTCTTGACGGCTGCCCGGACTGAGCGCAAAATCGGCAGGTTGAGACATTCGCCGCTGACGATGGGGGACTTCCATGGCTGATACTTCAGGGGCTGTTGAATCGCAGGGCACCGTTAGGACTCCGGGCCCATGGCCGCGGGGCGTCGGTGCCGTCACCCTGTTTGTCGAAGACCTGGCCACGACGAAGGGCTTCTATGAGGCAGCCTTCGGGGTGCCGCTCATTTTCGAGGACGACGTCTCTGCCGTCTTCAAGTTCGAGAACACGTAGATCAACCTGCTCAACGTCTCCGAAGCTCCCGAACTCATCCGGCCGGCAGCAGTGGCCAGCGCAGATTCCGGCGCTCGAATGCAATTCACCATTGAAGTGGACGACGTCGACGCCATGTGCGCCGAGTTGTCCCGCCGCGGCGTCGAACTGCTCAACGGCCCAATGGACCGGCCGTGGGGTATCCGCACTGCTTGCTTCCGCGACCCTGCCGGATACATCTGGGAAATAGCCCACAAGAATAGGACCGGCTGACGATTTTACGTTCGCTCGACGGAGGGCGTGTCCAGTCTTCGTTCCGCACCTGGGGGTTGGCGGCCGGAGGGCATGTCCATTGCTGCGTGCGCGGGATGGGCATAGGGGGAATGGGCGCATTGCTCCCAGTCAACGGAGGGCATGTCCAGTCTTCGTTCCGAACCTGATGGCCCGCGGGAGGGCATGTCCAGTGGTAGCTCCGAAGAATCCGGACCGGACCGGTGCCGTCAATGAAGCGGGATCTTGCCTGTGACCGGTACCGTCTCCGTTTCCGAGGCGGTACCGGTCACTAGTTCGGCGCCAGCGGATTTCAGTAGCGCGAGGGCGCTCACGTTGCCGGCCGTGGTCTCGGCCACAAGGACGGCTGCCCCGGCCGACGCGGCCCGAGCCTTCACGAGGCGCAGTGCCTCGCGGCCCACACCACGGCCGCGGAAGCTCCGGGCGAGCCAGATTCCGGTTTCCAGCGTCCGGCCGCCAGCCCCAGCATCAGCCCCTTCACGAACCCCAACGCCAGCCTCAGCCGCAGCATCATGCCCGTCGCCAACCCCGACGCCAACG
Organism: uncultured Actinomycetota bacterium; assembly: GCA_963722145.1. Lineage (GTDB taxonomy): Bacteria > Actinomycetota > Actinomycetes > Actinomycetales > Micrococcaceae > Arthrobacter. The sequence continues at coordinate 182,148 of CAVRLW010000014.1, forward strand.
CCAGCCCCAACCCCGCCATCATCCACCTGGTCCGGCTCCGTGTCTGTCCGCCTCAGCCGGACGGACCCTGCCAGCTGCCCGTCGTAGCTGATGGCCCAGCTCTTCTGCCCCGCGGGACCGTCCAGACCGGCTGCGGAGGCGCGGTGGAATTCGCGGAACCAGCTGATCCGGTCGGTGTTCCAGCCGGCGGCCGTGCCCAGCGGCGGGGTGACCTCGTCGGGGTCGGCGTCCCAGAGCGCAAGCTCCAGGAGCTGTTCGAGGACGGCCTCGCTGACATCAAGCAGCGCGACCGCGGGCACGGGCTCAGCTGATGGGGACATCGATCCACTCCGTTTCTCCGGGCAACAGCGAGGCGCTGCCGGCTGACATGGCGGCCACGCGGTCCGCGGCCCGGGCCAGCTCTTCCGGATCATCCGGCAGTGCCAGCCTCAGGACAGTAGTCTGCGCCTCGTAACGGGTTTCGGCCATGACATACCCCGCGGCGCGCAGATCGTTTTCCAGCCGCCCGGCCACGGCGTGCTGCACTGGCACCGAGCAGATGCGCAGCCGTCGCCGCCGCACGAGAGGCGCGAGCTCCAGCGTCCCGGACACGGATTCGGAATAGGCGCGCACCAGGCCGCCGGCGCCGAGGAGAATACCGCCGAAATAGCGCACGACGATCGCGGCGACGTCGCTGAGGTCGGCGACGCCGGGCGCGGTCTCCCGCTTCAGCAGCGCCTCCAGCATGGGGATGCCCGCGGTGCCGGACGGCTCGCCGTCGTCGTTGGACCGCTGCACGTCCCGGTCAGGGCCGAGCACGAAGGCGAAGCAGTGATGCCGTGCGTCATGGAATTCCCGGCGCAGGCGGCCCAGGACAGCCCGGGCGGCGTCCTCGTCCTCCGTTCGGGCCAGGACGGTGATGAACCGGGACCGCTTGACCTCGATTTCGCGGCGGAACTCGGACCCCGCGGCAAGGGTGGTGTAGAACGACGTCCTGCTCTCGGGGGTTTCCGCCGCATCTGCCACCGGTTCAGTTTAGTCTGGTGGGGTGTTGAAGATCGGGTTGACCGGCGGGATCGCCTCGGGGAAGTCCATGGCTGCCGCGCGCCTGCGCGAACTCGGAGCAGTGCTTGTCGACGCCGACGCGCTGGCCCGGGAGGTCGTGGAGCCAGGTACGCCCGGGCTGGCGAGAGTGGTCGAGGCCTTCGGCGCTGCCATCCTGACGCCGGAGGGCCGGCTGGACCGGGCCGGGTTGGGTGCCCTGGTTTTCGGCGACCCGGAGCGGCTGGCCGTGCTCAATGGGATCATCCATCCCTTGGTGCGGGAGCGCGCCGCGGCGGTTGTTGCCGCCGCCCCGGCCGGCGCCGTCGTGGTCCAGGACATCCCGCTGCTGGTCGAAACCGGACAAGGGAAGAACTTCCACCTGGTAGTCGTGGTGGACGCCCCGGACGACGTCCGGATCCAACGCATGGCCAACCACCGCAACATGAGCGTCGAGGAGGCGCGCGCCCGGATGGCCGCCCAGGCGAGCCGCGAGGACCGGCTGGCGGCGGCGGACGTCGTGCTGGACAACTCGGGCACCCCGGAAGAACTCCGGCAAGCCGTGGACGCGCTGTGGGAGGAGCGGCTGACGCCGTTCGCGCTGAACCTCAAGGAACAGAGGATTGCCCCGCGGACGGGAGGGCCGGTCCTCGCCCCTGCCGATCCGGCCTGGGCCGCTCAGGCCGGCCGGCTGATTGCCCGGATGCGGACCGCGGTTCCGCAGGATGTCCTGGCCGTGGACCACATCGGGTCCACAGCCGTCCCGGGCCTTGACGCCAAAGATGTGATCGATCTCCAGTTGAGCGTCCGCGACCTCGACGCCGCGGACCGGATCGCGCCGCTGCTGGCCGACGCCGGATTCCCGCGCTGGCCCGGCATCATCTCCGACAACCCCAAGCCCTCGCACCCGGACCCCGCAGACTGGGGCAAACGGCTGCACGGCAACGCCGATCCCGGCCGGCCGGTGAATGTTCACCTCCGCGCGGCCGGCTCGCCGGGCTGGCGGTATGCCCTGTGCTTCCGCGACTGGCTCCGCGCCGATGCCGAGGCCCGGGCGGACTATGTCGCCGAGAAGAAGCGGGTGGCCGGGCTGCACAACGTTGACAAGTCCACCGCCGGCTACGCGGCCGACAAGGAGGGCTGGTTCACCGAGTACGCCGCCCCCCGGATGGAAGCGTGGGTGCTGCGCACGGGATGGCACCCGCCGTCGTACTCGGACGACGGCGGAGCGGACGACGGGGGAGCCGGCAACGGCACCGTCAGCGGCGGCACTGCCGCCGCCCCAGGCGCCACAGCCACCGCGGTCGGCCCAGGTACTGCCCAAAGCTGAATCAGGGCCTTAAGTGTCGCAGCCCGGCGGTAGATTAGGTACATGAGTCTTGCCCAGGAAATCAACCGCGTCGTGGCGCCCTTCGAGGTCATCAGCGAATTTCAGCCGGCGGGCGACCAGCCGGCCGCCATTGCCGAACTGACCGAGCGCATTAAGAACGGCGAAAAAGACGTCGTGTTGCTCGGCGCCACCGGTACCGGTAAGAGTGCGACGACGGCCTGGCTGATCGAGCAGGTCCAGCGCCCCACCCTGGTGATGGTGCAGAACAAGACCCTCGCCGCGCAGCTGGCCAACGAATTCCGGGAACTGCTGCCGAACAACGCGGTGGAGTACTTCGTCTCCTACTACGACTACTACCAGCCCGAGGCCTACGTCGCCCAGACGGACACCTTCATTGAGAAGGACTCCTCCGTCAACGAGGAAGTCGAACGGCTCCGGCACTCGGCCACCAATGCGCTGCTGACCCGCCGCGACGTGATTGTGGTGGCCACCGTCTCCTGCATCTATGGCCTGGGCACCCCGGAAGAATACATCGCCGGCATGGTGACCCTCCGCAGGGGGGCGGAGATGAACCGCGACGACCTGCTCCGGAAGTTCGTTTCCATGCAGTACACCCGCAACGACATGGACTTCCACCGCGGCACGTTCCGGGTGCGAGGCGACACTGTGGAAATCATCCCGATGTACGAGGAGCTGGCGATCCGGATCGAGTTCTTCGGGGACGAGATCGAGAACATCCAGACTCTTCACCCGTTGACCGGCGAAGTGCTCCGGGACGAGACCGAGATGTACGTCTTCCCCGCCTCGCACTACGTCGCGGGTCCGGAACGGATGGGCCGGGCGATCAAGAGAATCGAAGACGAACTGGCCGAGCGCCTCGCGGTTCTGGAAAGCCAAAACAAGCTGGTCGAGGCCCAACGGCTCCGGATGCGCACCACCTATGACCTGGAAATGATGCAGCAGATGGGCTTCTGCAACGGCATCGAGAACTATTCCTCGCACATTGACGGCCGCGCCCGCGGGACCGCGCCGCACTGCCTCATCGACTACTTCCCGGACGACTTCCTCCTGGTGATCGATGAATCCCACGTCACCGTGCCGCAGATCGGCGCCATGTACGAGGGCGACATGTCCCGCAAGCGGAACCTCGTGGACCACGGCTTCCGGCTGCCCTCGGCGATGGACAACCGCCCGCTCAAGTGGGACGAGTTCCAGGACCGCGTGGGCCAGACCGTCTACCTTTCCGCCACCCCCGGCAAATACGAGCTCGGCAAGTCCGACGGCTTCGTGCAGCAGATCATCCGCCCCACCGGCCTGATCGACCCGGAGGTCGTCGTCAAGCCCACGAAGGGGCAGATCGACGACCTGCTGGGCGAAATCCGGACCCGCACCGCGAAGAACGAGCGAGTCCTGGTCACCACCCTGACCAAGCGGATGGCCGAGGACCTCACGGACTACCTGCTGGGCCATGGCGTGAAGGTGGAATACCTGCACTCCGACGTCGACACCCTGCGCCGTGTGGAACTCCTGCGTGAACTGCGGATGGGTGTCTTCGACGTCCTCGTCGGCATCAACCTGCTCCGTGAAGGCCTCGACCTCCCGGAAGTGTCGCTGGTCAGCATTCTGGACGCGGACAAGGAAGGCTTCCTGCGCTCGTCGACGTCCCTGATCCAGACCATCGGGCGTGCCGCCCGAAACGTCTCCGGCGAGGTGCACATGTACGCGGACCGGATCACCGACTCGATGGCCCACGCCATCGACGAGACGAACCGCCGCCGTGCCATCCAGGTTGCCTACAACACGGAGAAGGGTATCGACCCCCAGCCGCTCCGGAAGAAGATCGCGGACATCACCGATCAGCTGGCCAAGGAAGATGCCGACACCCGCGAGCTGCTGGCCGCGGCCGGCAAGAACCGCGGCAAGGGCAAGGGCGCCGCGCACATCCGTGCGGACGGGCTCGCGGCCGCGCCGGCCGAGGATCTCGTCGGCCTGATCGAACAGCTCACCGAACAGATGCACGCCGCAGCCGGGGAGCTGCAGTTCGAGCTCGCGGCCCGGCTCCGCGACGAGGTGGGGGAATTGAAGAAGGAGCTGCGGCAAATGCAATCCGCAGGGCACGCCTAGGGTAAACTCGGACAAACGTAGGGGAGTATCCCAGACGCTACGATCGTCAGCACGCACGGCATAGATGCCGTGCCGGGCGTAGCGGGCAGCCAAGCAGCGTCATGCGCCGGCGGTCGGAGAGACTTACGCCGCTGAGCTGTACCCTACGAAAGGTATTCCCCGTGCCCGACCTTCCCCTATGGTTCGAGATCGGCTCGTTTGTCGCCCTCGGCGTCATCCTTGCCATCGACCTGCTGATGGTCCTCAAACGCCCACATGAGCCCTCCATGAAAGAAGCGGGGCTGTGGGTTGCGTTCTACGTCGCCCTGGCCCTGGTCTTCGCCGGCGCCATGTTCGCCTTCACCGGCCCGGAATTCGGCGGCCAGTTCATCGCCGGCTGGGTGACGGAATACAGCCTCAGCATCGATAACCTGTTCGTCTTCATCATCATCATGGCGCGCTTCTCGGTACCGCGAAAATACCAGCAGGAAGTGCTCATGGTGGGCATCATCATCGCCCTCATCCTCCGCGGCATATTCATCATGCTCGGCGCGATCGTGATCGAGCAGTTCAGCTGGGTCTTCTACATCTTCGGTGCATTCCTGCTCTGGACCGCCTGGAAGCAGGCCCAGGACGACGGCGAGGACGAGGAAGACAAGGAAAACCCGCTGATCGCCCGGATCCGCAGGGTCATGCCGATGTCCGAGAAGTTCGACGGCGGCAAGATCCGCACCGTCGTCGACGGCAAGAAGGTGTTCACCCCGATGCTGATCGTCTTCGTGACCATCGGCATGACGGACCTGCTGTTCGCAGTCGACTCCATCCCGGCCATCTTCGGCCTCACCCAGAGCGCCTTCATCGTCTTCACCGCGAACATCTTCGCCCTCATGGGGCTGCGCCAGCTGTACTTCCTGCTCGGCGGCCTCATGAACCGGCTCATTTACCTCAAGCACGCCCTGTCAGTGATCCTGGCGTTCATCGGCGTCAAGCTGGTCCTGCACGCCATGCACGTCAACGAGCTGCCCTTCATCAACGGCGGCCACCACATTGAATGGGCCCCTGAGATCCCCACGTATGTTTCGCTCGCTGTGATCATCGGCACGATCGTCATTGCGGTGGTCGCTAGCCTGATCAGCTCCAAGGCATCGCAGTCGAAGTTGGACGCCCGGCTGGAAGAGGACTCCCGCAAGAGCCTGAGCGACGTCGACTAGCTCCACACGCCGGGTGCCCGGCAACGCATAACAGTACGGCGCTGGACCTCCACGGGTCCAGCGCCGTACTTTTTTGGGCGGGCGCCCTCAGCTGAGCCTGTGTCAGTCAGCGGCGGGCGGAACGTGCCATTCCCAGCAGGCGCCCGAAGATCGCCTCCCCGTCGTCCGCGATGCCGTCGTGGTGGAACTCGTCGGACTCCCACACGTGCAGGCCCCGGACGGCGGCCGCTGTTTCCAGGGAGAGCTCACGGTCCACGTAGATGTCGTCGGTGTAGACGGCCGCGGCGACGGGCACTGTGTTCAGCGCCAGCCTCTCCGGATCGTAGAGCGGCGCCCAGTCGTCCTTTTCGGCGAGGAGCCGGGCCACGTCCTGCAGCGGGCGCAGGGCCGGGTCCTGCTCGAAGTACCAGGGGTACACCATTTCCCCGGTCAGGAGCGGCTCACCGGCGTCGGGGCGGAACTCGGGGAATTCCTCCAGCACCCGCGAGGCGGCCCAGTTGGTGGCCCCGTCCTGGCCGTAAATGGACTCGTGCATCAGCGCGTACAAGCGGGTTCGCGGCCCGGGAAACGATTCCCCGAACCTGTTCCAGGAAGGCGTCCGAGAGGCGGTCGCCGTCGGGTGTGGAAACGAAGGCGTCCTCGAGCAGGTGGTGCAGCGCGTCCACCCGGGTGTTGCCGCCCAGGAACGAGCCCACCATCTGGAACCGTTCAACCGTGAGCCGGACGCCGTCGGGCAGGAACTCCTCCGTCTCCCGCAGATGCCTGGCGATCCGGGTGACGGCGGCACGGTCCTCGGGGTACCAGTCGAAGTATTCGGCGTTCCGGGCCGCGACCCGCTGAAACGTCGCCCGGTACACGCGGTCCACGGGGCCGCCCAGCGGGGCCAGGCCGCCGGTCACGAGCACTTCACGCAGTCCCTCGGGGGCGAAGGACAGGTAGCTAAGCGCGCAGAACCCGCCGTAGCTCTGGCCGTAGACGGTCCACGGGGCGGAGCCCAGGACCGTCCTGATGGCCTCGGCGTCGGCGACGATCGAGTCGGCACGGAAATGCGTCAGGTATTGGGCCTGTTCCACCTCGGTGCCGCGCAGCGGAAGCGTGTTGCGATCCACGGCCGAGGACAGGCCGGTGCCGCGCTGGTCCAGCATGAGGATCCGGAAGTCCCTCGCGGCGGCCTTGCTCCAGCCGCCCAGGGACGGGAACCGGTTACCGCGCCCGCCGGGACCGCCCTGCAGGAAGAGCAGCCAGGGAAGCTCGGCGGCGTCTTCCTCGCTGTGCTCCGTGGACACGTACTCGCGGGCGAACACCGAGATGGTCTCTCCGCGGCGCCCCACCTCGCTGAAGTGGTCCAGGGGGACCTGGAAGTAGTGTTCCGCGGTCCGCATTCCGCGGTACTCGTGGCGGGCCCGGACGCTGTGCCGGACGTTGCGCCGGGTGCTGGACGCAGCCTCCAGGAGGGAGGCTCCCATGAGCCCCGTCAGGGGAAGATCAGCCACGGGTGGCCGCCTCGCGGGAGTCGGCGGGGGAGGTTGCACCAGAAACTGGGCGGGGGGCGCCGAAAGCCTCCAGCGCGGCCCCGGCGAGGCGGAAGGTGGACCATTCCGACATCGGTGCGGCGCCAAGCTTCTTGTAGAAGTTGATGGAGGGCTCGTTCCAGTCCAGGACACTCCATTCGACGCGCGCGTAGCCGCGGTCGACGGCGGTCGCGGCCAAGTGCTGCAGGAGTGCTTTGCCGTGGCCCTCGCCGCGGGCCTCCGGCCTGACGTAGAGGTCCTCGAGGTAGATCCCGTGGACGCCTTCCCACGTGGAGTAGTTCAGGAACCAGAGGGCGAAGCCCCGCACCTCGCGGGCGGCGTTCTCCGCCATGGTGGCGAAGACCCTCGGATTCTCGCCGAAGAGGGTCTCGGTGAGCAGCTCGGGGGTGTTCCGGACGGCGTCCGGTTCCTTCTCGTAGAGGGCGAGGTCGTGGATCATCTGCAGGATGGCAGGGACGTCAAGCGGGGTGGCAGGGCGGATTACACTCATTATTCGAGTTTACTCGCGGCGCGAACCGACCCCGGGCCGGCGGCGTGTGCCCGCCCGCTAGAGCCGGTTGACGTCCGTGACGCGGACGACGGCGGTCCCGGTCTCGTCCGACGCCGCGAGATCCACGTCGGCGGAGATGCCCCAATCGTGGTGGCGGGCGGGGTCATCGAAGATCTGCCGCACCTTCCACACTCCGGGTTCCTCGGTGATGATCAAAAGCCCGGGGCCGCGGGCGTCCGGGCCGGTGCCGATGTCGTTGTGTTCGTCGAAGTAGTCGTCCAGGACATCTTCCCAGCGCTCCGCGTCCCAGCCGGAACCGGCGTCGAGCTCGCCCAGGGCGCTGGCGGCTTCATCAGCGAACAGCTCCACGCGGCGGAACATCTCGTTGCGCACCATCACCCGGAAGGCCCGGATGTTGGAGGTCAGCGACGGCGGCGGGGGCGGGGGAGCGTCGTGCGGTGTGGGCGCCGCGCCCGATGTTAGTTCTTCCCATTCGTCGAGCAGGCTGGAGTCCACTTGGCGGACAAGTTCGCCCAGCCAGGCGATGAGGTCCTCAAGGTCCTCCCGGAGGGCATCCTGCGGGACGGTCTGGCGGAGCGCCTTGAAACCGTCGGCGAGGTAGCGCAGCACGATCCCCTCCGAGCGGGCCAGGCCGTAGAACTGGACGAACTCGCCGAAGTTCATGGCGCGCTCGTACATGTCCCGGACCACGGACTTGGGCGCGAGCTCGAAGTCGCCGACCCAGGGCGCGGCCTTGCGGTAGACGTCGAAGGCCTCGCCGAGGATCTCCGCGAGCGGCTGCGGGTAGGTGACCTCCTCGAGCATCGCCATCCGCTGGTCGTACTCGATGCCGTCGGCCTTCATCGCCGCGATGGCTTCGCCGCGTGCCTTCTTCTGCTGTGCCGTCAGGATCTGGCGCGGCTTCTCCAGGGTCGCCTCGATCACGGACACAACGTCCAGGGCGTACGACGGCGACTCCGGGTCCAGCAGCTCCAGCGCCGCGAGGGCGAACGGGGACAGGGGCTGGTTGAGGGCAAAGTTAGCCTGCAGGTGGACCGTGAGCCGGACCGTGCGGCCGTCTGCACCCTGTTCCTGAAGCGGGATCCGCTCCACGACGCCGGCAGCGAGCAGTTCGCGGTAGATTCCCAGGGCCTTCTTCATGAGCCGCAGCTGGGCCGGACGGGTCTCGTGGTTTTCGGTAAGCAGGCGGCGGGCGGCCTGGAACGGGTCGCCGGGGCGTTCCATAAGGTTCATCAGCATCGCGTGCGTCACGGTGAAACTCGACGTGAGCGGATCCGGAACAGACTCGACCAGCCGCTTGTACGTCGGCTCACCCCAGGACACGAAGCCTTCCGGGGGCTTCTTCTTCGACCACCTGGCGCAGCTTCTTCTGGTCGTCGCCGAACTTGGCCGTGGCCTTGGCCATCGCCTTCACGTTCTCCGTCACGTGCTCCGGGGCCTGGACCACGACGGTTCCGGCGGTGTCATAGCCGGCGCGTCCGGCGCGCCCGGCGATCTGGTGGAACTCGCGGGAGTTCAGCAGCCGGGTGCGGACGCCGTCGTACTTGCTCAGGGCCGTGAGCAGCACGGTGCGGATGGGCACGTTGATGCCTACCCCGAGCGTGTCGGTGCCGCAGATGACCTTCAGCAGGCCGGCCTGGGCGAGCTGCTCGACCAGCCGGCGGTACTTCGGCAGCATACCGGCGTGGTGGACGCCGATGCCGTGCCGGACCAGCCGGTTGAGCGTCTTGCCGAAGCCTGCGGCGAAGCGGAACCCGGCTATGAGCTCGGCAATCTTGTCTTTTTCCTCGCGGGTGCAGACGTTGATGCTCATCAGGTTCTGGGCCCGGTCGATCGCTTCGACCTGGCTGAAGTGGACCACGTAGACCGGGACCTGCTTGGTGGCGAGCAGCTCCTCAAGGGTCTCGTGGACCGGGGTCTGTTCGAAGTAGTAGTGCAGCGGAATGGGGCGTTCCGCGGAACTGACGGTCGTCGTCGCGCGGCCGGTCAGTTCGCTGAGGCCGTCCTCGAAACGGCTGACATCGCCGAGCGTCGCTGACATCAGCAGGAACTGCGCCTGGGGCAGTTCAAGCAGCGGTACCTGCCACGCCCAGCCGCGCTGCGGGTCCGAGTAGAAGTGGAACTCGTCCATGATGACGGCGCCAAGTTGCGCCGCCGAACCTTCACGCAGGGCGATGTTGGCCAGGATTTCGGCGGTGCAGCAGATGATCGGGGCGTCCTGGTTGACGCCGGAGTCGCCGGTGATCATGCCGACATTGTCGGCCCCGAAGATCTCGCAGAGGGCGAAGAACTTTTCCGAGACGAGGGCCTTGATCGGGGCGGTGTAGTAGCTGCGCTGCCCGCGGGCCATGGCCTGGAAGTGCGCGGCGATGGCCACGAGGGATTTCCCGGATCCGGTCGGCGTGGCCAGGATGACGTTGGAACCGGCGGCCAGCTCCATGATGGCCTCGTCCTGGGCGGTGTAGAGGGCAAGGCCGCGGGTCTCGGTCCACTCGACAAACCGGGTGTAGAGCTCGTCTGGGTCCAGGGCCGTCCTGCCGGAGACTCGGGCGGCCGGGGCGGGGAGCTGATCAACGAGTTTCATTGCTGTCCAGCTTAGTGCCCGCGTAGTGCCCGCGGCACCGGCGGGACGTTGCTCCGCACGCAGCGGATGCTTGCCTCCTTGGCTGGCCTACGGGCCGGGGCTAGGCTTCGGGTAGGAGTACTTTGCCGGGAACTGGAGGCGCCATGAAGTGGGATCCCGAGAAATATGTGCAGTTCGGGGATTACCGGGACAGGCCATTTTTTGATCTGACGGGGCGGATTCATGCCGAAGCCCCGCGGCACGTCGTGGACCTCGGCTGCGGTCCCGGCAACCTGACCGCGACGCTCGCGGACCGGTGGCCGGGCGCCCGGGTGGTAGGCCTGGATTCTTCGCCGGAAATGCTGGCCACCTCAAAGGACCACGCAGCCGCGGCGGCCAATCTTTCCTACGAACTGGCCGACATCGAGCATTGGCTGCCGTCCGGAGACACGGACGTGGTGGTCACCAACGCCGCCCTGCAGTGGGTCCCCGGCCACCGAAAGCTGTTGCCGGCGTGGCTCGATGCCCTCAAGCCGGGCGCCTGGTTCGCGCTGCAGGTGCCGGGGAACTTCAATGCCCCGTCCCACACCCTGATGCGGGAACTGGCCGAGTCCCCGGCCTGGACGGGGCGGCTCGCCGGGGTCCTGCGCCACGACGACGTCGTGGGGGAGGCGGCGGAATACCTGGAGATCATGCTTGACGCCGGTTGCGCCGCCGACGCCTGGGAGACCACGTACCTTCAGCTGCTCCCGGGCGCTCACCCCGTTCTGGAGTGGGTCCGCGGTACTGGACTCAGGCCGGTCCTCGCGGCCCTCCCCGAGGACGAGGCCAGGGAGTTCGAGGCCGAATATTCGGCGCGGCTGGACGACGCGTATCCCGCGGGCCGGCACGGGACTGTCTTCCCGTTCCGCCGCACCTTCGCGGTGGCGCAAAAAACCGAGTAAGCGGCGTGTCTGCCGGATGACACGAAGCACTCCGGAATGGGGCTTACAATGACGTGGCGGTACGGGGCGGCCGTTAGGCTGATTCCATTCCGGGCCCTTGGCTAGTTATGGAGGTTCGGTGCTTATAGGCCTGATGGCGCGGCTGTTGTCCGCGCATAAGGGGAGCGTGCTGGCCATCGTTGTGCTCCAGCTCGTGCAAGCCACTGCCAACCTGCTCCTGCCCACCCTGAACGCCGCGATCATCGACGACGGCATCATCGGCGGGGACAAAGGGGAAATCCTCCACCTCGGCGGCTGGATGGCCGGAATCGCCGCCGTTCAGGTGATCACGGCCATCGCGGCCGGATATCTGGGCGCCGTCGTCGCCATGGAGATTGGCGGCCAACTGCGGCAGGAACTTTTCGCGAAGGTGCAGTCCTTCTCCTCCCAGGAGGTCAGCGTTTTTGGTGCGCCCAGCCTCGTCACCCGGGCCACCAACGACGTCGCCCAGATCCAAAACCTGGCCATCCTGGTTTTCATCATGCTGATTGCTGCACCTGCCATCTTCATCGGCGGCATCGTGCTGGCCGTGCACCAGGACGTTGTGCTGTCCTGGATCGTGGTCGTGGTGATCCCGGTCCTCACGGTGATCATGACCGTGATCGTGCGCCGCCTGATTCCCCTGTACCGCCAGGGCCAGGGGCTCCTGGACCGGATCGGCCGGGTGCTCCGTGAGCAGATCATCGGCGCGAATGTCATCCGCGGCTTTGTCCGGCAGGACCACGAAATCCGCCGCTTCGATGAAGCCAACAAGGACCTCACCCGGAACAACCTGCAGTCCGCCCTCCTGGTTGCCGCGATGATGCCGATGATCATGTTCGTGGTCAACCTGTCTTCCGTGTTCGTGGTGTGGTTTGGCGGCCATCGGATCGACGCCGGCGAAATGCGGTTGGGGGCGCTGACGGCGTTCATCGCCTACATCCTGCAGATCCTGATTGCCATCATGATGGCCATGTACGTTTTCATGACCGCCCCCAGGGCGGCGGCGTGCGCGGAACGGATCCGCGAGGTGCTGGACACGGAACCGGCCATCGCGGATCCGGCCCCTCCCGCCGGGGCCGCCCCTGCCGGTACGACGGTACCCTCAGGCAGCACCGTCGAATTCCGGAACGTGTCCTTCGCCTACCCCGGCGCCGAGGCACCCGTGCTGGACGGCGTCTCGTTCACCGCCAGGACAGGAACCACGACGGCGATCATCGGCGCGACCGGCAGCGGCAAGACGACGCTCCTGAACCTGCTTCCCCGCTTCCTCGACGCGACCGCCGGTGAGATCAGCATCGGCGGGCACAACGTGCGGGCCATGCCGCTGGAGGTCCTGCGGGACCTCATCGCAATCGTCCCGCAGCAGTCCTATCTCTTCACCGGCACGGTCGCGGAAAACCTTCGGCTCGGCTCGCCCGCCGCGGACGAGCCCGAATTGTGGCAGGCGCTCGAGACCGCCCAGGCCGCCGACTTTGTCCGCGCCCTGCCGCTAGGACTCGAAGCGCCCGTGAGCCAGGGCGGCACCAACTTCTCCGGCGGCGAACGGCAACGCCTGTGCATCGCGCGGGCACTGCTCAAGAATGCCCCCGCCTACCTGTTCGACGACAGCTTCTCGGCCCTGGACTACGGGACCGACGTCAGGCTCCGCGCGGCCATCGAGCCCCTGCTGCGCTCGGCGACCGTGCTGATCGTGGCCGAACGGGTGTCGACAATCGTGGACGCCGGGTTGATCCTCGTACTGGAGGACGGCCGCGTCGTCGCGCAGGGTACGCACAGCGAACTCATGGAGTCCTCGCCCAGCTACCAGGAAATTGCCGAGTCCCAAATGGTGTTGGAGGAAACCCCGTGAGCCGCGGGCGGGCACACCGCGCCGGAACCACCGGGGGGCCCGGCGTCCCGGAACGCATCAAGTGGCAGACCGCCGCCCGGCTGCTGGGCCTGCTTCTGCCGTTGAAATGGCGGATGGCCGGTGTCATCGCTGCCACCTGTGCGTTCGTGACACTCAACGTGGCGGCCCCCAAGGTCCTGGGCGACGCCACCGACGTCGTCGTCGCTGGCTTCCTGGGCGGCTCCCTCGACGAGCAAGAGTTGGCCGAGCGGCTGCTGGCGGTCTCCGCCATGTACGTTGGGGCGTCGCTGTTCAGCTGGATCCAGGGCAGCCTGACGGCCACAGCTGTGCAGCGCCTCAGCTACGGGCTCCGCGGCTCTGTGGAGCAAAAACTCCACGTGCTGCCGTCCAGCCATTTCGAGGAGCAGCGCCGCGGCGACGTGCTCAGCCGGGCCACGAACGACGTCGACAATATCTCCCAGGCCCTGAACCAGCTCCTGAACCAGCTGATCATGTCCCTCCTCATGCTCTCCGCCGCACTCGCCATGATGCTGTGGCTCTCGCCGCTGCTGGCACTGATCGCTGTCCTGTCGGTGCCGGTGTCCACGGCCATCACGGTGCTCGTGGCCCGGCATTCCCAGGCGCATTTCAAGGAGCAGTGGAGCAGCACGGGGGCACTGCACGCCCAACTCGAAGAGTTCTTCACCGGGCACGAGGTGGTCAAGGCTTTCGGCCGGCAGGAGGAGGCGGCGGTGAGTTTCCGGGAGTACAACGGCAAGCTCACGCGGTCGAGTACCCGAGCCCAGTTCTTGTCCGGCATCGTGCAGCCGCTGATGATGTTTGTCGCCAACCTCAACTACATTGCAGTGGCCGTTGTGGGTGCGCTCCAGGTCACCGCGGGAGCCATGACCATCGGCGGCCTCCAGGCTTTCGTCCAGTTCTCCCGGCTCTTCAGCCAGCCCGTGGGCCAGATCGGCGGAATGCTGACCCTCATGCAATCCTGCCTGGCCTCGGCGGAGCGCGTCTTTGAGCTGCTTGACGCACCGGAGATCCCGCCGGACAGCGCCGTGGCGGCCGTTTCGGCCAACGGCGCCGGCAAGCTTCATCGCGCCGGCTCCCCGCGAAAGCTCCACGTCCCGCGCAAGTCCTCCAACGGACGCAAATCCCGTGCCCCGGGCACTTCCCAGGACCCCACTGAATGGGGGTGCGGTGGCGGGCCGGGTGACGTTCGAGCACGTCAGCTTCAGCTACAGCCCCGGCACCCCCGTGGTGAAGGACCTCTCCTTCACGGTGGAGCCGGGACAGACTGTGGCAATTGTGGGTCACACCGGGGCCGGCAAGACCACCGTGGTAAACCTCCTGATGCGCTTCTACGAACTCGACTCCGGGCGGATCCTGGTGGACTCGACCGACATCGCCACCATCCCGCGGGACGAGCTGCGGCGCGCCTTCGGCACCGTCCTGCAGGATGCCTGGCTGTTCACCGGCAGCATCCGGGAGAACATCGAATACGGCCGGCCCGGTGCCAGCGACGCGGACATCGTGGCGGCGGCCCGAGCCAGCCACGTCGGACCAGTTCGTCAGGTCCCTTCCGGCCGGCTACGCCACGATGCTCGGCAACGACGGCGACTCGCTGAGCCGGGGCCAGCGCCAGCTCGTCTCGATCGCGCGGGCACAGATCGCGGGCGCAGCATCCTGGTGCTGGACGAGGCGACCAGTTCCGTTGACAGCCGTACCGAGGTGCAGATCCGGCATGCGATGGAGCGGCTGCGGGAAGGTCACACAAGCTTCGTGATCGCGCACCGTTTGTCCACGGTCCGGGACGCTGATCTAATTCTCGTCATGGACCACGGACGAATCGTTGAACACGGGACCCATCAGCAGCTGATGGCCAGGCGCGGGCTCTACAAGGATTTGTACGAGGCACAGTTCGCCGGTCGCGAACAGGTGCCGGCCGTGAGGGAGACTGAACAGTGAGCCCCGCGGACACCGCGGGGGAGCGATTCCCCGGTTCCTGGCGGACCAATCCGGCCAGCTCCGTCCCGCTCTTCGAACAGCTCCGGCTGTACGTCATTGAACGCGCCGACAACGGCACGCTGGCACCTGGTACCAGGCTTCCGGCCGTGCGGAGCCTCGCCGGCGAACTGGGTGTGGCCCCCCACACCGTGGCGCGGGCCTACAAGGAGCTCGAGGCCGCCGGCGTCGTGGTGACGAGGGGCCGGAACGGCACTGTTGTCTGTGCCCGTGATGCTGCCTGGAGCTCGCTGTCCGCCGCCGCCGCCGAGTTCGCCGCGGCCGCCAAGGCCCAGGGCGCGAGTTTCGCCGAGGCCGTGCAGTTGCTGGCCGCCGCCTACGACCGCCAGTAGCACATCCGGCGCTGCCCCCGGTGCGCAGAATAGTTTTTCGAAGAAGTTTTCGATTAGCATTAGATTCGTGCCTAAAGCCGTAGCTGAAGATCCAGTCGTTGAAGTCCATTCCGCCGTCGAGCCGCTGACAGCCCGGGATGCGGCCCCGTCCCGCCCTGTGCTGAAGCGTCCGGACATGACGCGCCTCGTCGTCAAGGGCGCCCGCGAGCACAACCTGCGCAACGTGGACCTGGACCTGCCCCGCGACGCCATGATCGTGTTCACCGGCCTGTCCGGCTCCGGCAAGTCCTCCCTCGCTTTCGACACCATCTTCGCCGAGGGCCAACGCCGCTACGTCGAATCGCTCTCCGCCTATGCCCGGCAGTTCCTGGGCCAGGTGGACAAGCCCGACGTCGACTTCATCGAGGGCCTCTCGCCCGCGGTCTCCATCGATCAGAAGTCCACGAGCAAGAACCCGCGCTCGACCGTGGGCACCATTACCGAGATTTACGACTACATGCGCCTGCTCTGGGCCCGCGTGGGCCGGCCGCACTGCCCCGTCTGCGGGGAGCCCGTGACCAAGCAGACGCCGCAGCAGATCGTGGACCAGCTGCTCGAGCTCCCGGAGGGCACGCGCTTTCAGGTGCTGGCACCGGTGGTCCGCGGCCGCAAGGGCGAATTTGTCGACCTCTTCAAGGAACTCACGGCCAAGGGCTACTCGCGGGCCCGGGTGGACGGCGAGCTCGTCCACCTGAGCGATCCGCCGAAGCTGGGCAAGCAGTTCAAGCACACCATCGAAGTGGTGGTGGACCGCCTCGTGGTCAAGGAAGGCATCAGCCAGCGCCTGACCGACTCGGTCGAAACCGCCCTCGGACTGGCGGAGGGCCGCATATTGGCCGAATTCGTCGACCTCGAAGCCGACGATCCCGAGCGGATCAGGGCGTTCTCCGAACACCTCGCCTGCCCCAACGAGCACCCCCTGGCAATCGACGAGATCGAGCCCCGCTCCTTCTCCTTCAACAACCCTTTCGGCGCCTGCAGCGCGTGCAGCGGCATCGGCACCAAGCTGGAAGTCGACGAGGAACTCCTCATCCCCAACCCGGAGCTCTCGCTCTCCGAGGGGGCCATCGCGCCCTGGTCGCTGGGCACCGCCACCACGGAGTACTGGAACCGGCTGCTGGCCGGCCTCGCAGACGAGCTCGGCTTCTCCATGACGACGGCGTGGGAGAAGCTCGACTCCGACGTCCGGCAGACGGTCCTGCACGGTAAGGACCACAAGGTGGTGGTGCAGTACCGCAACCGCTTCGGCCGGGAACGCAAGTACAGCACCGGCTTCGAGGGCGTCGTGCAGTACGTCCACCGCAAGCATGGCGAGACCGATTCAGACTATGCGCGCGACCGCTACGAGGAGTACATGCGCCAGGTCCCGTGCCCGGCCTGCAACGGCGCACGGCTGAACCCTGCGTCACTCTCGGTGTTGATCAACGGCAAGTCGATCGCCGAGGTCGCCGCGCTGCCCATGCGAGAATGCGCAAACTTCCTTGAGAACCTCGTCCTCACCGGCCGCGAAGCCCAGATCGCGCACCAGGTCCTCAAGGAAATCCAGGCCCGGCTGACCTTCCTCCTCGACGTCGGACTTGAGTACCTGAACCTGGAACGGCCCTCCGGCACCCTGTCCGGCGGCGAAGCCCAGCGCATCCGGCTGGCCACCCAGATCGGCTCCGGCCTCGTGGGCGTGCTCTACGTCCTCGACGAGCCCTCGATCGGCCTGCACCAGCGGGACAACCGCCGCCTGATCGAAACGCTCACCCGGCTCCGGGACCTCGGCAACACCCTGATCGTGGTGGAGCATGACGAGGACACCATCCAGGAGGCCGACTGGGTGGTGGACATCGGACCGGGCGCCGGCGAGCACGGCGGCATGGTGGTCCATTCCGGTTCCTACCAGGCGCTGCTGGAAAATACGGATTCGCTGACGGGCGACTACCTCTCGGGCAGGAGGAAGATCGAGATCCCCAAGAAGCGGCGCAAATACGACAAGAAGCGCGAGCTCAAGGTGGTCGGGGCCAAGGAGAACAACCTCCTCAACATCGACGCCAGCTTCCCGCTGGGCCTCTTCACCGCCGTCACCGGTGTCAGCGGCTCGGGCAAGTCCACCCTGGTCAACGAGATCCTCTACAAAGTGCTCGCCAACAAGCTCAACGGTGCCAAGCAGGTGGCCGGCCGGCACAAGTCCGTCCAGGGCCTCGAACACCTGGACAAGGTGGTGCACGTCGACCAGAGCCCCATCGGCCGCACCCCGCGCTCAAACCCGGCCACCTACACCGGCGTGTTCGACAACATCCGGAAGCTCTTCGCCGAAACCACGGAGGCCAAGGTCCGCGGCTACATGCCGGGCCGGTTCTCCTTCAACGTCAAGGGCGGCCGCTGCGAGGCGTGTTCCGGCGACGGCACCCTGAAGATTGAGATGAACTTCCTGCCGGACGTCTACGTCCCCTGCGAGGTCTGCCACGGCGCCCGGTACAACCGCGAAACCCTGGAGGTCCATTACAAGGGCAAGACCATCGCGGACGTGCTCAACATGCCCATCGAGGAAGGAGCCGAGTTCTTCGCGGCGTTCTCGCCGATCGCGCGGCACTTGAACACGCTCGTCGACGTCGGCCTTGGCTACGTCCGGCTGGGCCAGCCCGCCACCACGCTCTCCGGCGGCGAGGCCCAGCGCGTGAAGCTCGCCGCAGAGCTCCAGAAACGCTCCAACGGCCGCAGCGTCTACGTCCTGGACGAGCCCACCACGGGCCTGCACTTCGAGGACATCCGCAAGCTCCTCATGGTGCTGCAGGGCCTCGTGGAGAAGGGCAACACGGTGATCACGATCGAACACAACCTCGATGTCATCAAGAGCGCGGACTGGATCGTGGACCTTGGCCCCGACGGCGGTTCGGGCGGGGGCCGGGTTGTCGCCTCCGGCACGCCGGAGCAGGTGGCCAAGTCGAGCGATAGCCACACTGCCGCGTTCCTCGCCGAGCTGCTCGCCTGATCACCGGCCGGCGGGGACGGTGCGGGCCGGAAACGCATGCTTCCGCCGCACCCGTCCCCGCCCGCAGGGGAATGTGTTCCCCTGATGTATTCGGCTGATGTATGCGGTTGATGTATTCCTGAAGGAGCATGCGAATTTCTGGCATCCGCACACTCGTGAGAAACTAAGCCGGTGACGCATACAACAGTGCCCGTGATCTTCGACCTTGACGGCACTCTTGTCGATCCCGCCGGAGGGATTACGGACGGAATCGCCGCGGCCCTCACCGAGCTTGGCCTGCCGGTTCCGGGCAAGTCCCGGATGGACGCCATGATCGGGCCCAAGCTCAGCCATTCCCTCACCGACATCGCCGGCGTTCCTGCTGCGCTGCTGGAAGACGCAATTCGCATCTATCGCGCGCACTACGTTTCCACCGGAATCGCGCAGAGCCGGCTGTACCCCGGAATCCGCGGCCTCCTCGAGAACTTTGTGGCCATGGGACGCCCCATCGCGGTGGCCACCCAGAAGCCGGAAGGACTTGCCCGCACCGTTCTGGCGCACCACGGCATCGCCGGGCTCTTCCACAGCATCCGGGGCTCCGCCGCTGACGAGGCCGCTGCCGGCGCGGGAGCAAGCTCCGTCCCCGAAGGCTCCGTCCCCCATGGCTCCGTCCCTGAAGGCAAGGCCGAGATCGTCGCTGCCGCACTCTCGGATCTGGCCGTGGCCAACCCCTCGGCGGCCGGCCTGGCCGTGATGGTGGGGGACCGGGCACAGGACGTGGCCGGGGCCGCTGCGAACGGGCTGGACTGCATCGGCGTAGGCTGGGGTTTTGCGCCCGACGGGGAACTGCACGCGGCAGGTGCCGTCGAGATCGTGCACACCACCACGGCGCTTCACGCGACGATCAACAGACTCTCCGAACGCCCGGGGACCACAGCCCTGAACGAGGTGCACACCGATGGCAATGTTTGACGCAATCCGCTGGACCACGCGGGGGCTTATATCCTCCACGTGCCGTCCCACGGTCATTGGCCTGGAAAACGTGCCCAAGGACGGACCGTTCATTGTTGCCCCGAACCATCTCTCCTTCCTGGACAGCGTGATCGTCCAGGCCCTTATGCCGCGGCCCGTGGCGTTTTTCGCGAAGGCTGAATACTTCACCACCGGCGGCGTCAAGGGCAAGGCCATGAAGTCCTTCTTCGAGGCCGTGGGCTCCATCCCCGTGGAACGCGGCGAGCAGGCGGCGAGCGTGCAGGCACTGAAGACGCTGCTGGACATCCTCGACTCCGGCAAGGGCGTGGGCATCTATCCCGAAGGTACGCGCTCCCGCGACGGCATCCTTTACCGCGGCCGCACCGGCGTCGGCTGGCTCGCCCTCACCACGGGCGCGCCGGTGATCCCGGTGGGCCTGATCGGTACCGAACACCTGCAGCCCGCGGACAGCAAGTCCGTCAAACCGCAGCACTTCACCATGAAAGTGGGCGAGCCGCTGTATTTCGAGAAGACCGGGCCGGACCACTCACTGCCGGCCCGCCGGCAGGTCACTGACCGCATTATGGACGCAATCGCGGACCTGAGCGGCCAGGAACGCTCCACGAGCTACAACCAGAGCAAATCGGCCGAATAGCGCACTCCAACCGGCATCCGCAGACCGATGGCGGCACACGCCGCGCCCGCAACCCGGCATCCGCCGGGTGTGCGGCAGGGTAGGTGCAACGGCACCTCCGGCGGCTCAGTAGACTTGATGTGTGGCAGATCCAGCGAGTTACCGACCCCAGACGGGTGAAATTCCGACCAATCCGGGCGTGTACCGCTTCCGCGATCCGCACGGCCGGGTCATCTACGTCGGCAAGGCCAAGAATCTCCGTTCCCGGCTGAACACGTACTTCGCCAACCCCGCCGGGCTCATGCCCAAAACCTACGCGATGGTGCACACGGCCAGCAGTGTCGAATGGACTGTGGTGGGCAGCGAACTCGAGTCGCTGCAGCTGGAATACACCTGGATCAAGGAGTTCACGCCCCGCTTCAACGTGATGTTCCGGGACGACAAGACCTACCCGTACCTGGCCGTCACGATGGGGGAGAAGTACCCGCGCGTCCAGGTGTTGCGCGGCGACCGTCGCAAGGGGACACGGTATTTCGGCCCGTACACCGCCGGCGCGATCCGGGACACCATGGACACCCTGCTGCGCGTGTTCCCGGTGCGGAGCTGCAGTCCCGGGGTGCTGAAGCGCGCCCAAGCCAGCGGCCGGCCCTGCCTGCTCGGCTACATCGACAAATGTTCCGCGCCCTGCGTCGGGCGGATCTCCGCCGAGGACCACCGCGCCCTCGCCGAGGATTTCTGCACGTTCATGGGCGGCGAAGCCAAGCCGTTCGTCAACCGGCTGGAACGGGAGATGGCCGCGGCAGTCGCCGAGCTCGACTACGAACGCGCGGCCCGGCTCCGGGACGACATCGTGGCGCTGAAGAAGGTCTTCGAACGTAACGCCGTGGTCCTCGCCGAGGGCACGGACGCCGACGTCTTCGCCCTGCACGAAGACGAGCTCGAGGCCGCCGTTCAGGTCTTCCACGTCCGCGGCGGCCGGATCCGCGGCCAGCGCGGCTGGGTGGTGGAAAAAGTGGAGGACTCCACCACCCCGGAACTGGTCGAACACCTGCTCCAGCAGGTCTATGGCGAGGAAGCCGGGCTGCAGGGCAGGTTGCCCCGCGAAGTCCTGGTGCCCACCGAACCCAGCAACGCGCCCGAGCTCGCGCAATGGCTCAGCGGCCTGCGCGGTGCCCGGGTGGACGTCCGGGTGCCCCAGCGCGGGGACAAGGCTGCCCTCATGTCCACGGTCCGTGAAAACGCCGAGCACGCTCTCAAACTCCATAAGTCCCGGCGCGCCGGCGACCTCACCATGCGCTCCCAGGCCCTTCAGGAAATCCAGGAAGCCCTCGAACTTCCCGTGGCACTGATGCGGATCGAGTGCTTCGACATCTCGCACGTCCAGGGCACCAACGTGGTCGGCTCCATGGTGGTGGTGGAGGACGGCCTGCCGAAGAAGTCCGACTACCGGAAGTTCGCCGTAACCGGAGCCGCCGCCACCGACGACACAGCGGCCATGCATGACGTGCTGACCCGCCGGTTCCGGCACTATCTTCGAAGAGAAATCCGAGAAGAGCGAGCAGGCGGCGGCCGCGGCCAAACCGGCACTCCAGGCCGCGCTCGATGCGGCGACCGCGGCGGCGGTCGCGGACTCCACGACGCCCACACCGCGGAGCAAATTCGCCTACCCACCCAACCTCGTCGTCGTCGACGGCGGCAAGCCGCAGGTCAACGCAGCCGCGCGGGCGCTGGCGGAGCTGGGCATCGAGGACGTGTATGTGGTCGGCCTGGCCAAACGGCTCGAAGAAGTGTGGCTGCCGGAGAGCGATTTCCCGGTGATCCTGCCGCGCGCCTCCGCCGGCCTGTACCTGCTGCAGCGGATCCGCGACGAGGCCCACCGATTCGCCATCACGTTCCACAGGCAAAAGCGCGGCAAGGCCATGACGGTCTCCGCGCTGGACAGCGTGCCCGGGCTGGGTGAGTCCAAACGCAAGGCCCTCCTGGCTGAATTCGGCTCCGTGAAGGGCATCAAGGCTGCCACGCAGGAGGAACTCACCGGGGCCAAGGGGATCGGTCCGTCGCTGGCCGCCGCAATCGTCCGGCACTTCACTGCCGACGGCGGCGAGGAAGCCGTCACGGTTCCTGCCGTCAACATGACCACCGGTGAAATCCTCGACACTTAGCTAGCGCCGCCAAACTTAGCTAGGGTAAAGACTTGGGTAACGGCACGGCCGCGGCATCACCGCGGCCCGCGCACCAACCTGACCGGAAACAGCAAATCGCACAGCAGAGATGGGGCTTCACTGATGGCAGAGTCGACGGCAGGATCCGAGAGGGATGCGGACGGCATGACACCCGTCAAACCCGTCGAGGCTGAACTGCTCGTGGTGACCGGAATGTCGGGAGCCGGCCGGAGCACCGCCTCGGACGCCCTTGAGGACCATGGCTGGTACGTCGTGGAGAACCTGCCGCCGCAGATGCTGGGCACGCTCGCCGAACTGGTGTCCCGGACACCGCACTCGATGTCCAAGCTCGCCGTCGTGATGGACGTCCGGAGCAAGGAATTGTTCGTCGACATGCGCGCGGCCCTCCGCGCCCTGGAAGCCACCGGCGTGAGCTTCCGCGTGCTGTTCCTCGACGCCAACGATGACGTCCTGGTGCGCCGCTTCGAGCAGGGCCGCAGGCCCCACCCGCTTCAGGGCGGCGGCCGGATCCTCGACGGCATCGCGGCCGAACGCGAACTTGTCCGTGAATTGAAGGACACCGCCGACATCGTCCTGGACACCTCCTCCCTCAACGTCCACGGTCTCGCCACGGCCATCACGGAACTCTTCAGCGAGACCGGGCCGGTGGCGCTGCGGCTGAACGTCATGAGCTTTGGCTTCAAGTACGGGCTGCCGGTGGATGCCAACTTCGTGGCCGATGCCCGCTTCATCCCCAACCCGCACTGGGTGCCGCAGTTGCGCCCGCACACCGGGCTGGACAAGGACGTCAGCGATTACGTCCTGGAGGCCCAGGGCGTCAGCGACTTCGTGGAACGCTACGTCCTGGCCCTCGAACCTGTCCTGGACGGGTACCGGCGGGAGAACAAGCACTACGCCACCATCGCCGTTGGCTGCACCGGCGGCAAGCACCGCTCCGTGGCGGTCGCCGTCGAGCTCTCACGGAGGCTGGCGCAGTATCCGCGTGTCACCGTGACAACGACGCACCGGGATCTGGGCCGCGAGTAATGGCGCTGCTGACCGGCCCGCTGCCCCTTGTCCCGCCTGCCAGCGCGGCATTTGCCAGCCAGCAGGACAAAGGTCCCTCCGTCGTCGCCCTCGGCGGCGGCCACGGCCTCTCCGCCTCGCTGTCGGCCCTGCGCCTGCTGACCTCCGAGCTCACCGCGATCGTCACGGTCGCGGACGACGGCGGATCCTCCGGCCGGCTCCGTGAAGAGTACGGCGTCCTGCCGCCCGGCGACCTCCGGATGGCGTTGTCCGCGCTGTGCGACGACACCGACTGGGGACGCACGTGGCGCGACGTCATGCAGCACCGCTTCGCCCCCGGCAAGGGCCGCGGCGGCTCCCTCGATGAGCACGCCATGGGCAACCTCCTGATCGTCACGCTCTGGGAGCTCCTGGGCGACACCGTCGCGGGCCTCAAATGGGCCGGCGCCCTGCTCGGGGCGCGCGGCGAAGTCCTGCCGATGTCCAGCGTCCCGCTGACCATCGAGGGCCAGATCCGGGTCACCGCCCCGGACGGCACCACGGCACTGCAAACTCTCAGCGGCCAGGCCAAGTGCGCGGTGGCGGGATCCCTGGAACACGTCCGGCTCCTGCCCGAGAATGCTCCGGCCTGCACGGAGGCGCTGACCGCGATCGAGCTGGCCGACTGGGTGATCCTCGGGCCGGGCTCCTGGTACACCTCGGTACTGCCGCACCTGCTTCTGCCCGAAATGCGTGACGCGCTCTGCAACACGGCTGCCCGCCGCTGCCTGACCATGAACCTCGCCACGGACACCAAGGAGACCGCCGGCATGACCGCCGCCGACCACCTCCGGGTGCTGCGCGAGTACGCGCCGGAGTTCACGATCGACGTCATCCTGGCCGATCCGGCGTCGGTCCAGAACCTGCCGGACTTCGAGGCGGCGGCAGGAATGCTCGGTGCCGAGGTGGTCTTGGGTAAAGTGGGGGCGTCTGGTCGCCGTCCGGTCCACGATCCGTTGCGGCTGGCGACGGCGTACCACGATATTTTCGGGAACAGTTAGGAAAGGTGCCATGGCACTGACAGCATCAGTCAAGGAAGAACTTTCCCGTCTGGATATCAAGAAGTCCTCGGTCCGCAAGGCCGAGGTATCGGCTATGCTCCGCTTCGCCGGCGGACTACACATCATCTCGGGCCGGATTGTGATCGAGGCCGAAGTCGACCTCGCCTCGACCGCCCGGCGGCTGCGCGCTGCAATCGCGGAGGTTTACGGCCACCAGAGCGAGATCATTGTCGTCTCGGGCGGCGGCCTGCGCCGCGGCAGCCGCTATGTGGTGCGCGTGGTGCGCGACGGTGAGGCCCTAGCCCGCCAGACCGGACTCCTGGACGCCCGCGGGCGCCCCGTGCGCGGCCTGCCGTCAGTAGTGGTGAACGGCTCCGCCGCGGACGCCGAGGCTGTCTGGCGCGGCGCCTTCCTGGTGCACGGCTCGCTCACCGAGCCCGGCCGCTCCTCCGCCATGGAAGTCACGTGCCCCGGCCCAGAATCGGCCCTGGCCCTCGTCGGCGCCGCCCGCCGCCTCGGCATCCAGGCCAAGGCCCGCGAGGTCAGGGGAGTGGACCGCGTGGTGATCCGCGACGGCGACACGATCGCCGCGCTGCTGACCCGCATGGGCGCCCACGACGCGCTGATGGTCTGGGAGGAACGCCGCATGCGCAAGGAAGTCCGCGCCACGGCCAACCGGCTCGCCAACTTCGATGACGCCAACCTGCGCCGTTCCGCCCAGGCCGCCGTCGCCGCCGGTGCCCGTGTGGACCGCGCCCTGGAAATCCTGGGCGACGACGTCCCGGACCACCTGAAGTACGCCGGCGAGCTCCGGGTCGCGCACAAGCAGGCCAGCCTGGACGAGCTCGGCCGCCTCGCGGACCCCGTCATGACCAAGGACGCCATTGCCGGCCGGATCCGCCGGCTCCTGGCCATGGCGGACAAGCGGGCCCAGGACCTCGGCATCCCGGGCACGGAAGCCAATGTGACGCCGGAAATGCTTGACGACTAGCCCGCCCCTAGAATCAACACAGGTAAATACCGGGAATGGAAATACCCGGGAGCCGCGGCGGGTTGTTGCCGTTGGATCCCACCGCAATCTTCCGGATGCCCCGCATCCGGATGCACAATCCGAGAGTTACCGAACCGGACAACCCGTCCACGACATTGGAGGATTTTGTGACCGAGTACGTACTGCCAGAACTCGACTATGACTACGCAGCGCTGGAACCGCACATCTCCGCGAAGATCATGGAGCTGCACCACAGCAAGCACCACGCCGCCTATGTGACCGGCGCCAACAACGCCCTCGCCCAGCTGGCCGACGCGCGCGACAAGGGCGACTTCGCCAACATCAACCGCCTCTCCAAGGACCTCGCGTTCCACACCGGCGGCCACATCAACCACTCCGTCTTCTGGAAGAACCTCTCCCCGGACGGTGGCGACAAGCCCGAGGGCGAGCTCGCGGCGGCCATCGACGACGCCTTCGGCTCGTTCGACGCGTTCCGTGCCCAGTTCAGCGCCGCGGCGCTGGGCCTGCAGGGCTCCGGCTGGGGCTTCCTGGCGTACGAGCCCATCGGCGGCAACCTGGTCATCGAGCAGCTCTACGATCAGCAGGGCAACGTCGCACTGGGCACCACCCCGCTGCTGATGCTGGACATGTGGGAGCACGCCTTCTACCTGGACTACGTCAACGTCAAGGCCGACTACGTCAAGGCGTTCTGGAACATCGTGAACTGGGCCGACGTCGCCAAGCGCTTCGACGCCGCCCGCAAGAACGCGACGGGTCTCATTACCCTCTAAGGTGTGACGGAATCGACTTCCGTTTGTAACAAACCTCACATTACGGGCCGTTCGGCCCGAAATGTGGACGGACTGCCCCTGCACTTGCGGGGGCAGTCCCGGTTAAACGTAAGATGGATCACGGAAGGCGGTTAGCCTTCAGCAATGTGGCTGGTCGCCCTCCGATCTGGTAATTATCTCTGCCCAATGGCGTGCGGGATCTGTTAGATGGCTTGAACGCCTTCTCAACTAGTCGTGCTCGCAAGAGCACCAAGGAGACTGAAAACGTGACGACCCGTATTGGCATCAACGGCTTTGGCCGTATCGGCCGCAACTACTTCCGCGCCGCCCTCGCACAGGGCGCAGATCTTGAGATCGTTGCGGTCAACGACCTCACCAGCCCGGAAGCCCTCGCTCACCTCTTCAAGTACGACTCCGTGGGCGGCCGCCTGGCCGAATCCATTGAGGTCAAGGACGGCAACATCGTCGTCGACGGCAGGATCATCAAGGTCCTCGCCGAGCGCGATCCCGCGAAGCTGCCCTGGGGCGAGCTCGGCGTCGACATCGTCATCGAGTCCACCGGTTTCTTCACGAAGGCCGCCGATGCGCAGAAGCACATCGACGCCGGCGCCAAGAAGGTCCTGATCTCCGCCCCCGCGTCGGATGAGGACATCACGATCGTGATGGGCGTCAACGAGGGCCTGTACGACAGCGCCACGCACCACATCATCTCCAACGCCTCCTGCACCACCAACTGCCTCGGCCCGCTGGCCAAGGTCATCAACGACGCCTTCGGCATCGAGCGCGGCCTGATGACCACCATCCACGCCTACACGGCCGACCAGAACCTGCAGGACGGCCCGCACAAGGACCTCCGCCGCGCCCGCGCCGCCGCCATCAACATGGTGCCCACCTCCACGGGTGCCGCCAAGGCAATCGGCCTGGTCCTGCCGGAGCTCAAGGGCAAGCTCGACGGCTACGCCATCCGCGTGCCCGTCCCCACCGGCTCCGCCACGGACCTGACCGTCACGGTCTCCCGCGAGACCACCGTCGCTGAAGTCAACGCCGCCCTCAAGGCAGCATCCGAGACCGACGAGCTCAGGGGCCTGCTGACCTACACCGACGAACCGATCGTCTCCTCGGACATCGTCGGCGACCCGGCGTCGTCCATCTTCGATTCCGGCCTGACCAAGGTGATCGGCGACCAGGTCAAGGTTGTGTCCTGGTATGACAATGAATGGGGCTACTCCAACCGCCTCGTGGACCTCACGGAGCTTGTCGCGTCCAAGCTGGGCTAGGGTAAGACTCATGACATTCCACACCCTCAACGAACTGATCGCTGATGGTGTCCGCGGGCGGTACGTACTGGTCAGAAGTGACCTGAACGTGCCGCTCGACGGCTCTACAGTGACTGACGACGGCCGCATCAAGGCCTCCCTGCCAGTGCTGGCGAAGCTCACGGACGCCGGTGCCCGCGTGCTGGTCACAGCGCACCTGGGCCGCCCCAAGGGCGCCCCGGAGGAGAAGTACTCACTCAAGCCCGCAGCCACGCGGCTGGCCGAGCTTGCCGGGTTCAAGGTCTCACTTGCCGGCGACACCGTCGGCGAGTCGGCCAAGGAGCTCTCCGCCGCGCTGCAGGACGGCGAAGCGCTGGTCCTGGAGAACGTGCGCTTCGACGCGCGCGAGACCTCCAAGGCCGACGCCGAACGCGGCACCTTCGCGGACGAACTCGTCGCCCTCACCGGTGACAACGGCGCCTTCGTCGATGATGCCTTCGGTGCCGTGCACCGCAAGCACGCCAGTGTGTACGACGTCGCGACGCGGCTGCCGTCCTACCAGGGCGACCTCGTCCGCACGGAGGTCGAGGTGCTGCGCAAGCTCACCACCGACACCCAGCGGCCCTACGTCGTCGTCCTCGGCGGTTCCAAGGTCTCCGACAAGCTCGCTGTGATCGACAACCTCCTCGGCAAGGCGGACACGATCCTGGTGGGCGGCGGCATGCTGTTCACCTTCCTCGCCGCCGCGGGCCACAAGGTCGCGGCCAGCCTGCTCGAAGAGGACCAGATCCCGGTCGTCAAGGACTACCTGAAGCGGGCCGCGGATGCCGGTACCGAGTTCGTCGTGCCCACCGACGTTGTGGTGGCGAGCAAGTTCGCCGCCGACGCCGAGCACGAGACCGTTGCGGCCGACGCCATCGAGTCGAGCAGCTTCGGAGCCCAAGGCATCGGGCTGGACATCGGACCGGTATCGGCAGCGGCTTTCGCGGACCGGATCAAGGGCGCCAAGACGGTGTTCTGGAACGGCCCCATGGGCGTGTTCGAATTCGCGGCCTTCGCAGCCGGTACCCGGGCCATCGCCCAGGCGCTGACCGAGACGGACGCGTTCACGGTGGTTGGCGGCGGCGATTCCGCGGCGGCGGTCCGGACACTCGGCTTCGCCGATGACCAGTTCGGCCACATTTCCACCGGCGGCGGCGCAAGCCTGGAGTACCTTGAAGGCAAGGAACTCCCCGGTTTGAGCGTCCTCGACCGCTAGAAGCAACGGCGGCTGCCAGGCAACCTGACAGCAGCGGCCGCCGGGCCATCGAGCCGGCAGGGTGCCCCCCGCAAGGAACCGGGCACCCTGCCGGCTGCTCTCATACAACAAGCACTCTTGGAGATCACGTGACCACGTCAACCAACGGTAAATTTGACCGCAAGCCCTTCATCGCCGGCAACTGGAAGATGAACATGGACCACGTCCAGGGCATCACCCTCCTGCAGAAGCTCGCGTGGACCCTGTCTGACGCCAAGCACGACTACAGCCGGGTGGAGGTCGCCGTCTTCCCGCCGTTCACGGATCTCCGCGGCGTCCAGACCCTTGTCCAGGGCGACGAGCTCGCCGTCGCCTATGGCGGCCAGGACCTCTCCCAGTTCGACTCCGGCGCCTACACGGGCGATATTTCCGGGCAGTTCCTGGCCAAGCTCGGCTGCAGTTACGCACTGGTTGGCCACAGCGAACGCCGCACCATCCACAACGAGTCCGACGCCGTGCTCAACGCCAAGACCAAAGCCGCCTTCCGGCACGGCATCACGCCCGTCCTCTGCGTCGGCGAAGGCCTCGAGATCCGGCAGGCCGGCACCCACGTGGACCACACGCTCGCCCAGCTCCGCGCCTGCGTCGACGACCTCAACCCGGAGCAGGCTGCCGAGCTCGTTGTCGCCTACGAGCCCGTCTGGGCCATCGGCACCGGCGAGGTTGCCGGCCCGGAGGACGCGCAGGAAATGTGCGCAGCCATCCGTGCCGAACTGTCCACCCTCTTCGGAGCCGACGCCGCCGCCAAGACCCGCTTGCTCTACGGCGGCTCCGTCAAGGCCAACAACGCGGCCTCAATCCTGAAGGAACGCGACGTCGACGGCTTGCTGGTCGGCGGTGCCAGCCTGGACCCTGCCGAGTTTGCTAATATTGTCAGGTTCGAGAGTCACCTGCTGACGGATTAGTCCGGACACAGCCTGACCCCCGCAATCCAATCCTTCTGAAAGGCCGTCGTGGACGTTCTTCATGTCATTCTGCAGGTCCTCCTGGGCATCACCAGCCTCCTGCTGACGTTGCTCATCCTGCTCCATAAGGGACGCGGAGGCGGCCTGTCGGACATGTTCGGCGGCGGCATGAGTTCGGGCCTGAGCTCCTCCGGGGTCGCCGAACGGAACCTCAACCGGTTCACGGTCATCCTGGGCATCACCTGGGCGGTCGTGATCATCGCCCTCGGCCTGCTCATGCGGTTCAGCACAGGCGCCGATTCCTAGGACGCCAGTCCGAAAACTTCATAAGGGGTCCTTAAGGCCCTCCCGGCATCGGGAACTCGCGAACTACACTGTGGCTGTCTTGCACGCTTCCACCAGCTACGTAGCCAGGAGTTCCCGATGCTGCATTCTGCTTCCGGATTCAAGGGAATCCGTGTAGGCGCCACCGAAGGGGCAACACCCCGCCATGAACCACTGAACGGGGCCGGCGTACGCCAGCCCCGTATTCGTGTCTCCTTCCGGTGCGCCAAGGGCCACGAGACCGCGCTCGTGTTCGCGCAACTGCCGGAGGAACAGATCCCCGGAGTCTGGGACTGCCGACGCTGCGGCGGGACGGCAACCCGCGACGAAACTAAGTTCGCCCTGGAAGAAGCGCCAACGGAGGGCTTCAAGACGCACCTGGAATACGTTAAAGAGCGGCGCTCCAGCCAGGACGCCGAAGACGTGCTGGCCGGAGCGCTGGAACGGCTACGATCAGGAAGGGCCCTTCCGGACGAGCTGCTCCGGGACCCGTGAGGCCGCGTTTTCGTCAATCAGCCACAGGGTTTCCCGGCGTCCGCGCGGCCCCGCCGCGGGAACCTGCACGGGATTGGCGCCGGCCAGGGCCAGCCCCACGGCGCCGGCCTTGTCGTCACCGGCCACCACCATCCACACCTCTAAAGCCGTATTGATCGCCGGCAATGTCAGTGACACCCGGGCCGGCGGCGGCTTGGGGGAGTTGTGGACGCCCACCACAGTCAGTTCCTTCTCCCGGATGCCGGCTTGCTCCGGGAAGAGCGATGCGACGTGCGCGTCTGGCCCGACGCCGAGGAGGACGATGTCCAGGCGCGGGAGCGGCGCCGGATGTTCCGGCCTGTCATCAGACATGTCCGCGGCGTGCTCGGACGCTGCCGCCTCAGCGAGGCGGCGCGCATAGTCCGCCGCAGCTGCGTCCGGGCTGTCGAAGTCATCGGTGGAACCGGGCACATGGACGCGCGCCGGATCAACACTGATAGTGGGACAGGAGAGCCTCCTGGGCCTGACGGGCGTTGCGCTCGGCGTCGTCGGCCGCCACGAAACGCTCGTCGCCCCACCAGAAGTTCACCTTGGACCAGTCGACGGCCGGCGCGGCCGGTGATTCGGCCACAGCCTTGAGCGAACCGATGCCCATCGTGCCCCCGGTAAGCACCACCGTGGCCTCGCCGTGCCGGTCCTGGATATCCACGAGCTTGGTGATCAGGCGGGCTGCGATCGCAGCCATCAGGACGGTCGAGTCAGGATGGATGCTTACTCTCGGGTCAGCGCTCACTGGGACGGACACTCCTTAGGTTGGTACGTGGCAGTCCCATAGTAATCACTTCGCCGAAGACTTCGTCCGGATCCAGGCGGCGCAGTTCTTCGGCCAGGCAGTCCTTGAGGCTGCGCCGGGGAAGGGAGATCCGCTGCGCGGGCTGGCCCGGCTGGGTCAGTTCCGCAATGGTCAGCCCGGGCCGGAAGAGCTGGATGTCGCCGCCGGGCCGGGTCAGCCGGACGCGGCGGATGCCGGTGCCGGCCGGGTCCGCGACGATCGTCACGGGAACGTCCAGGGCCAGGGTGAGCCAGGCCGCGAGCAGCACGGTGCTGGGGGAGTCCGAGGCGCCCTCGACGGCGACGGCCGTCACCGGCGAGTCGTCCACCTGGTCCAGGACCGCGGCCAGCTGGATGCGCCAGTTGGTCAGGCGGGTCCAAGCCAGGTCCGTGTCGCCGGCCTTGTACGTGCGGCGGATGTTCTCCAGCGCCGATACGGGATCCGCTTCGTTGGCCGAGTCGGTGATCCGGCGGTGCGCGATGCCCCCGACCGAGGTCTGGCACGCATTCCTGGGGGCGCCGTGCGGCCACCAGGCCACGATGGGCGCGTCCGGGAGCAGCAGGGCCGCGACGAGGGATTCGCTTTCCTCGGCGAGTTCGCCGTAGCCGCGCAGCAGGATGACCTCGGAGGCACCGGCGTCGCCGCCTACGCGGATCTGGGCGTCCAGCCGGGTCGGAGCCGAGGCCCCGGCGTCGGCGAGCACGATGATCCGGCACGGGTGTTCCCGGCTGGCCTCGTTGGCAGCCTCAATGGCCTCCTCCTCGAGCCCCGAGCGGGTGACGACCACAAGGGTCAGCACCCGGCCCAGGGCGATCACGCCGCCCTGCTCCCGCAGGGCCATGATCTTCTTGGAAATCTTGGAGGTGGTGGTGTCGGGAAGATCTACGATCATGGCCTTCTCCAGGTTCGTCCGTCGCGGGCAAGGAGCTCGTCGGCCGAGGCGGGGCCCCAGCTGCCGGGAGCGTAAGGCTGGGGCTGTTCGTCAAGGCCGGCCCAGTAGTCCTCGAAGGGGTCCAGGATCTTCCAGGACAGCTCGACTTCCTGGTGCCGGGGGAACAGCGGCGGTTCGCCCAGGAGCACGTCGAGGATGAGCCGTTCGTACGCTTCGGGGCTGGACTCGGTGAAGGAGTGGCCGTAGCCGAAGTCCATGGTGACGTCGCGGACCTCCATCTGGGTGCCCGGGACCTTGGATCCGAAGCGGATCGTGGCGCCCTCGTCGGGCTGGACCCGGATCACCACTGCGTTCTGGCCGAAGTCGTCCTCGCTGTGGTCGCGGAAGAGCAGGTTCGGTGCGCGCTTGAACACGACGGCGATCTCGGTCACCCGGCGCCCAAGGCGCTTGCCGGCGCGCAAGTAGAACGGCACTCCGGACCAGCGCCGGGTGTTGATGTCTACCCGGATCGCGGCGAACGTCTCGGTCTTTGAATCGGCCGGGATGCCCTCTTCGTCCAGGTACCCGAGGACTTCCTCGCCGCCCTGCCAGCCGCCGGTGAACTGTCCGCGGGCGGAGTGGGTGGAGAGGTCGTGGGGGAGCCTGACGGCGGCCAGGACCTTTTCCTTCTCCGCCCGAAGGTCATCGGCGTTGAAGGAGATCGGCTCTTCCATGGCAGTCAGGGCCAGCAGCTGCAGCAGGTGGTTCTGGATGACGTCGCGGGCCGCGCCCACGCCGTCGTAGTAGCCTGCCCGGCCGCCGGTGCCGATGTCCTCGGCCATGGTGATCTGGACGTGGTCAACATAGTTGCCGTTCCAGAGCGGCTCAAAGAGCTGGTTGGCGAAGCGCAGTGCCAGGATGTTCTGCACCGTCTCCTTGCCCAGGTAGTGGTCGATCCGGAAGACAGCGTCCGGCGGGAACACCGATTCGACGATGTCGTTGAGCTGGCGGGCTGACTCGAGGTCGTGTCCGAACGGCTTTTCGATCACCACGCGGCGCCAATTGTCGCCCGCGGCCTGGGCCAGGCCGTGCTTGGAAAGCTGACGGCAGACCTGCTCGAAGGCCTTCGGCGGGATCGAGAGGTAGAACGCGTGGTTGCCCCGCGTCCCGCGCTGCTCGTCGAGCTCGTCGATGGTTTCGCCGAGCCGCTTGAACGCGTCGTCGTCGTCGAACTCGCCCTGCACGAAGCGGATGCCCTCGGAGAGCTGCTTCCAGACCGTTTCATCGAATGGGGTCCGGGCGTAGGCCTTGACTGACTCCTTGACCTCCGCGGCGAAGTCCTCGTTCTCCCACTCCCGGCGGGCAAAGCCCACCAGGGCAAAGCTCGGCGGCAGGAGCCCGCGGTTAGCGAGGTCATACACGGCCGGCATGAGCTTCTTGCGGGCGAGGTCCCCGGTCACCCCGAACAGGACCAGCGATGCCGGTCCGGCAATACGGTTCAGACGGCGGTCACGGGGGTCCCGGAGCGGATTGCGCCTCCGGCCGGCCGTGTTCCTGCCGCCGTTGTTGGTTTCTGGCATGGTTGCTTGGGTGCCTTAGCTTTCAGTGGAAGATGCTGCCTGGCCGGCAAGGGAGGTGACGAGCTCCTGGAGCTGCTTCACACCCGCAGGGCGGTCGGTCAGGTGCAGCCGGAGGACGGGGCGGCCGTGTTCGGACAGGACCTGGGCGTCGCCGGCGGCCTGCGCCGAGATCAGCTTGCCGAACGTAAACGGCCGGTCCGGGATGGCAAGGTCCGTCGCGGAAGCGGCCGTGACCTGCAGGAAGACGCCGATCGCGGGTCCGCCCTTGTGGAACTGTCCGGTGGAGTGCAGGAACCTCGGGCCCCAGCCGAACGTCACCGGGCGCCCGCTGACAGCAGCGAGTTCGTCCCGGACACCTTCGAGGTTGGCGTAAGCGAGCCGGTCGAAGTAGGCCTGGACACTCAGGTAGCTGTCCGGGCCGAGTTCGGCGAGCAGGGCGCTGACAGCTTCTGCCGCAGTGGCGGCGTCGGCAAGCCATTCACCGCCGCGGACCTCGATGGCGCCGTCGGTGAAGTTCGCCGGCGTCGGCTCGGGCTGTGCGTCCAGCAGTCCGCGTGCGGCGATCTTGGCTGCCTCGACGTCGGGCTGGTCGTACGGGTTGATACCCAGCAGGCGGCCGGCGACGACGGTGGCGAACTCCCACACCATCATCTGCGTGGCCAGGCCGCCGGCAATGGCGACCTCGTTCTCGCCGAGCTGCACGTCGGCATCCGCCGCGACGAGCCGGACGACGAGGACATCGGGAGCGCCCAGGGTGGCTTCCGGTGAGGCAGGACCGGCCACGACCGGCAGCACACCGGTGCCGAGCTTGCCGGTGGATTCGGCGATGAGCTGTTCGGCCCAGTCGGCGAAGCCTACGATCCCGGATCCGTCCTCCGCGATCACGATCTTGTTGCGCAGCGGATTGGTGCCGCCCAGGGCGGTGCCGAGGGCGAGGCCGATGTTGTCCTCCGAGTCCTCATTGAGGATCTCGGCTGCTTCTTCCGCTTCGTCCAGGAAAGCATGGATGTCCACTCCGGCCAGCCCGCAGGGGACCAGCCCGAAGGCCGTCAGGGCCGAGAAACGGCCGCCGACGTTGGGGTCGGCGTTGAAGACGGCGCGGTAGCCGGCCTCCCGTGACGCCTTGTCCAGCGGCGACCCCGGGTCGGTGACGATGATGATGCGGCTCTTCGCATCGATGCCGGCATCGGTGAATGCCTGCTCGAAGATCCGGCGCTGGGAATCGGTTTCCACGGTGGAGCCGGACTTGGACGAAACGACGATGGCCGTTTCGGCCAGACGGTCCGCCAATGCGGCACTGACCTGTTCGGGGTCGGTGCTGTCAAGAACAGTCAGCTCGACGCCAGCGGTGCCCGCGATGACTTCAGGCGCCAGCGAGGAGCCGCCCATGCCGCAAAGGACGATCCGCGTAACGCCATCGGCCTTCAGCGCGTCGCGGAGCTCCAGAATGTCGCTGACCAGCGGCTGGGAGACGGTGGCCGCCTCGACCCAGCCCAGCCGGACAGCGGATTCCTGCTCTGCGTCCGGACCCCACAGGGTGTGGTCCTTCGCGAAGATCCGGGTGGCAATGCGGTCTTCCAGCAGTGCCGGGAGGTGCTGCTCATGTGCCTGGCGGGCTGCGCCGGTGGCGTCGTAGCTGAGTGTGCTCATGATGGGTTAGGAAGCCTTCCGTGCAGAGGCCAGGGCGCCTTCGACGTCACCCAGCAGTTCCTTCCAGCTGGCCACAAACTTGTCCAGGCCTTCGGATTCGAGCAGTGCGACGACGTCGTTGTAGGAAATCCCGAGGGCGTCGAGGGAGTTCAGTGTGGCGTTGGCGTCGTCGTAGCCGCGGGTGACGGTGTCGCCCGTGACGGTGCCGTGGTCGAACGTGGCGTCGAGGGTCTTCTCCGGCATGGTGTTGACCACGCCGGGGGCGACGAGCTCCGTGACGTAGAGGGTGTCCGGGTAGGCCGGGTCCTTCACGCCGGTGGAGGCCCAGAGCGGGCGCTGCGGAAGGGCGCCGGCCTCGGCCAGGAGGGCCCAGCGTTCGGTGGAGAAGAGCTCTTCGTAGACCTGGTAGGCCAGGCGGGCGTTGGCCAGGCCGGCCTTGCCCTTGAGTGCCTTGGCTTCGTCGGTGCCGATGGCGTTGAGGCGCTTGTCGATCTCGGCATCGACACGGGAGACGAAGAAGGACGCGACCGAGTGGATCTTGGACAGGTCGTGGCCGTTGTCCTTGGCCTGCTCGAGGCCGGACTGGAAGGCGTTGATCACGCCGCGGTAGCGTTCCAGCGAGAAGATCAGGGTCACGTTGACGCTGATGCCCTCGGCCAGGGTGGCCGTGATGGCTTCGAGGCCTTCGAGGGTTGCCGGGATCTTGATCAGGACGTTGTCCTTGTTGACCTTCTTGTACAGGTGCTTAGCCTCGGCGATGGTGCCGGCGGTGTCCCAGGCCAGGCGGGGGTCCACCTCGATGGAGACGCGGCCGTCAACACCCTTGGTTGCTGCGGCGACGGGGGCAAACAGGTCGCAGGCGTCGGCCACGTCGGTGGTGGTGATTTCGAAGACGGTCTCTTCAACGGTGGCGCCGGCGGCGGCCTGGGCGGCGATGATCGCGTCGTAGTCGTGGCCGGTGGTGATGGCGGCGTGGAAGATGGACGGGTTGGTGGTGACGCCGACGACGTTCTTCTCTTCGATGAGCTTGCGCAGGGTGCCGGTCCGGAGGCGGCCGCGGGAGAGGTCATCGAGCCAGATCGAGACACCGGCGTCGGAGAGCTGCTGAGTGGGGGTAGTCATTTCATAACTCCTGGAAATCTGGGGCTCCGGGGGTGCAAGGACCCCCGGAACCGTGGTGGTGGGTCAGTTTGTGACGCTGGCGAGGGATTCCTTGGCGGCGGCGGTGACTGCTTCGGTGGTGATGCCGAATTCCTGGAAGAGGCGCTTGTAGTCCGCGGACGCGCCGTAGTGTTCCAGGGAGATGGAACGGCCGGCGTCGCCGACGAATTCCCTCCAGCCCAGGGCCAGTCCGGCCTCGACCGAGACGCGGGCCTTCACGGCCGGGGGCAGCACGGCGTCGCGGTAGGCGGCGTCCTGCCGGGTGAACCACTCGACGCAGGGCATCGAGACCACGCGGGTGGGGATGCCCTCGGCCTGCAGGGCCTCGCGGGCGTTGACGGCGAGCTGGACCTCGGAGCCGGTGCCGATCAGGATGACCTGGGCCTGGACGGTGTTGCCGTCCTGGGACGCTTCGGCCAGGACGTAGCCGCCCTTCTCGACCCCGGCGGTGGAGCCGAAGGTGTCGCCGTCGGCGCCGCCGGTGCCGCGGGCCCAGGTGGGGATGTTCTGCCGGGTCAGCACGATCCCGGCGGGGTTCTCGTGGTTTTCCAGCATGGCCTTCCAGGCCGCGGCGACCTCGTTCGCGTCCCCGGGCCGGACCACGTCCAGGCCCACGATCGCGCGGAGGGAGGCGAGCTGCTCGACCGGCTGGTGGGTCGGGCCGTCCTCGCCCAGGCCGATCGAGTCGTGCGTCCAGACGTAGAGCGAGGGCACGCCCATCAGGGCGCCGAGCCGGATCGCGGGCCGCTGGTAGTCGGAGAAGATCAGGAACGTGCCGGAGAACGCCCGGGTGTTCCCGTGCAGGGAGATGCCGTTCACGATCGAGGCGGCGGCGTGCTCGCGGATGCCGAAGTGCAGGACCCGGCCGTAGGGGTTGCCCTTCCACGCCGCGGTGGACCGGGACGCGGGGATGAACGAGGGCGAGCCCTCGATCGTGGTGTTGTTCGACTCCGCGAGGTCCGCGGAGCCGCCCCAGAGTTCGGGCATGACCGGGCCGATCGCGTTCAGGACCTTCCCGGACGCGGCCCGGGTCGAGACGTCCTTGCCGGCCTCGAAGACCGGCAGCGCGGCCTCGAACTCGCCCGGCAGCTTCCTCGCCTCGACGCGCTCCAACAGCGCCGCGGCCTCGGGGTTCGCGCCCTGCCAGGCCTCGAACCCGGCCTGCCACTCGGTGCGGGCGGCGGCGCCGCGGTCCCGGACGGCCCGGGCGTGGGCCAGGACGTCCTCGTCGACCTGGAAGGCGCGTTCCGGGTCGAAGCCCAGGACCTTCTTCAGCGCCGCGACTTCCTCCGCGCCCAGCGCCGAGCCGTGGATCTTGC
The DNA here is from genome assembly GCA_963722145.1 of uncultured Actinomycetota bacterium. Lineage (GTDB taxonomy): Bacteria > Actinomycetota > Actinomycetes > Actinomycetales > Micrococcaceae > Arthrobacter. The sequence continues at coordinate 219,857 of CAVRLW010000014.1, forward strand.
CGGTGTTCTGCTTCTTCGGCGCCGGGTAGCCAATGATGGTCCGCAGCGAGATGATCGAGGGCCTGGACGTCTCGGCCTTCGCCGCGAGCAGCGCGGCGTGCAGCTCGGCCACGTCCTCCTTGTACTCACCGGTCCGGGTCCAGTCGACCCGCTGGGTGTGCCAGCCGTAGGCCCCGTAGCGGGCCAGGACGTCCTCGGTGAACGCCACATCGGTGTCGTCCTCGATCGAGATGTGGTTCTCGTCGTAGATCACCACGAGGTTGCCCAGCTCCTGGTGCCCGGCCAGCGAGGACGCCTCGGAGGTCACCCCTTCCTGCAGGTCCCCGTCCGAGGCGATCACCCAGACGGTGTGGTCAAACGGGGACGTGCCCGGGGCGGCGTCGGCGTCGAACAGCCCGCGCTGGCGGCGCTGGGAATACGCGAAACCGACCGCGGACGCCAGGCCCTGGCCCAGCGGCCCGGTGGTGATCTCCACACCGGCCGTGTGCCGGTACTCCGGGTGGCCCGGGGTCAGCGAGCCCCAGGTCCGCAGCGCCTCCAGGTCCTTCAGCTCCAGCCCGTAGCCGGAAAGGAACAGCTGGATGTACAGGGTCAGCGACGTGTGCCCCGGAGACAGCACGAACCGGTCACGGCCCAGCCAGTCCGGGTTCGCCGGATCATGGCGCATCAGCTTCTGGAACAACAAGTACGCGGCCGGAGCCAGACTCATCGCCGTCCCCGGGTGGCCGTTCCCGACCTTCTCCACCGCATCCGCGGCCAGCACCCGGACCGTGTCCACCGCACGCTGGTCCAAGGTAGTCCATGACAGTTCTTGCTCTTCCAAATGTGGCACGAAAACCGGGCCCCTCTCTGTGCTGACGGCCGGCGGTACGCTCTATTTTCCGCCCCGGGCACAGTTCGGTGCCCGCTGCGGTTCGTACCAGCCGTTCACCATCGAAACGTTGATCTATCACTCAGACGCAGATGCAGAGACGCCTGTTCCGGCAATTGCCTTTATGCGTGCCCGTGTGCGCTGATCTAAGGACAGCCTAGTCCCATTCCACTTTGTGGTCAGCGTATATCTCACTAATTGGACGGCATTTCGCTTATATGAATCACCGTCCGCCGTTGGGCAAGTGAGCAGGTGTTAACACGCCGGAATCATGGGCGTTGTTCGGCGGCCTTGGTGCCCGGAGCTCCACGGTATGATGGGTGGTGGCCTTCGACTGGGGCAAAGACACGGGCGCGCCGAGCGCGGGGCCCGATCTGCAGCAAAGCGCGTTGCGAAATCCACCCGGGGCTGCCCAGCCAGACAGAACTGCACAGCCAGACAGAACAGAGTGACTGCCACCGTGAGCACAACTAATACGCCGCTGAACGCCTCCCCGGCCTCGGGAAGAATGGGCTTCGGCCGCAAAGCCAAGGCCTATCTGGCGCTCACGAAACCCCGCGTGATCGAGCTCCTGCTCGTCAGCACGCTGCCCACCATGATCTATGCCGAACGCGGCTTCCCGTCGATCGGCCTGATCCTGGCGACGCTTGTGGGCGGGGCATTCGCGGCAGGCTCCGCCGGCGCCTTCAACTGCTACATCGATCGCGACATCGACAAGCTCATGCACCGCACGGAGAACCGGCCGCTGGTCACCGGTGAGGTCACGCCTCGCGAAGCACTCATCTTCTCCTGGCTGCTGGGCGCGGCGGCGATCGCCATCCTGTGGTTCGGGGCCAACCCGCTCTCCGCGTGGCTGGGACTCGGCGCCATCGTCTTCTACGTGGTCATTTACACCATGATCCTCAAACGGCGCACGGCCCAGAACATTGTCTGGGGCGGCGCCGCCGGGTGTTTCCCGGTGCTGATCGCCTGGGCCGCCGTCACCAACACCGTCGAGTGGCCCGCCGTCGTGCTGTTCATGGTGATCTTCCTCTGGACCCCGCCGCACTACTGGCCGCTGTCGATGCGCTACGGCGAGGACTACCGCAACGCCAACGTGCCCATGCTGGGCGCAATCGCCGGTGCAAAGGTGGTCTCGGTGCAGGTGGTCCTCTACGCGTGGGCCATGGTGGCTTGTTCGCTGCTGATGATCCCTGCCGGCGGCGCCGGCTGGGTCTACACGGTGACCGCCGTCGCGGCCGGTGCCTGGTTCCTGTACGAGTCGCATGCCCTGTACAACCGTGCCCAGTCGGGCGATGTCTCCAACAAGGGAGCCATGAAGGTCTTCCATGGCTCCATCAGCTACCTGACGCTGCTCTTCATTGCCCTGGCAGTCGACCCGTTTGTCGGCTCGGCGATCATGGGCGGCTGAGTCCTCCCCGTTCGTTTGTCCGGCGCTCCCTCACCAGTGGTGGAGGAGCGTCAGCTGTATTAGTGGGATTGTCCTGCCGGGCAGGGGATATCCTTACGAACCGACCTGTCACACCAGACGGGCAACACCGACGAATTCACGCCGACCAGGCAACACAACTTCTGGGGGAACCAGTGATCAACCGCAGCGATGTACTCCAGGCAGAGAGCCGCATCAGCGGCTACGTGCGGCGCACGCCGTTGCTCCGCGGGGGTACCCCTGCAGCTCCTCTCTGGTTCAAGTGCGAGTTCCTGCAGCACACCGGCGTTTTCAAGGCCCGCGGCGCCTTCAACAGGCTTCTCTCTGCCCGGGAGCGCGGGGAACTTGACCCCGGCGTCGGGGTCGCGGCGGCGTCGGGCGGTAACGCGGGCCTGGCGAACGCCTACGCAGCGGCGGCACTCGGCGTTCCGGCGACAGTGTTCGTGCCGGAGAACGCCCCGCGCGTGAAGGTCGAGCGTCTCCTCGGGTACAACGCAACGGTCCGGCAGGTGGGCGCCGAGTATGCGGAGGCTTTCGCCGCCGCAATGCAATACGTGGAAGAAAGCGGCGCCCTGTTCTGCCATGCGTACGACCAACTCGAAATCGCGGCTGGCGCAGGCACCGTCGCGGAAGAGATCCTTCAGGACGAGCCCAGCATCGACACGATCGTGGTCGCCGTCGGCGGCGGCGGACTCTATGCAGGAGTTGCTGCGGCGGCCGAGGGCCGGGCGCGCGTCGTCGCGGTTGAACCTTTCAACATCCCCACGCTGCACGCGGCCCTGGCCGCCGGCCGCCCGGTGGATGTGGCCGTTTCGGGAGTCGCTGCGGATTCCCTGGGCGCCCGCCGGGTGGGCGAGATCGCCTTCAACATCGCCTCGCGCGTCCCCCCGACGTCCGTGCTGGTGGACGATGCAGCCATTGTCGCCGCCCGGTCGCAGTTGTGGAGCGACTACCGGATCCCAGCCGAATACGGCGCGGCGGCGGCGCTTGCTGCGCTCACGTCAGAGGCGTACATACCCGCCGAAGGGGAACGCGTGGCCGTGATCGTCTGCGGGGCGAACACCGATGTTTGCACGCTGGAGGACCATCCCGACGCCGGCGCCGCCGGTGCGCTGCGTACTGACTGACCAGGCAATCGACTGAACGGGCGAGCAACTGTGGCACCGCCGCGCCCTTCCAGGCTGGCCAGCATCTGCGACGTGCCTAGTCCGCGGGTGCCTCCCGGCCCGGCGCGGGGGCAGTCGGCCGGGAAACGGCGGCGCTGCCGACCTGCCGCTGCTCCCGGGCCGAATAGTGCTGATCGAAGCGGATCCGCGCGATCCGTCCCAGCCTTTCGACTGTGTGCCAGCTGATGACTGCAATGAGCAGGGTCAGCAGGATGGCCGACACCGCGACGAGCGGCGGCAGATCGGCCGTCGAGCCGCCGTTGAGCCACAGAATGACGACGTAGTTCCACAGGTACGCGGCGTACGACACGGTGCCCAGCATCTGCAGCGGACGCGTCCACTTCGGCATCATGGCGGTGCGGGAGGCTCCCAGGGCGACAAGGACGGCTGCGGCAATCATGGCCAGCGGGCCGCCAATGAAGATGAAGGCCGGCGTTTCGTTGGCCTTGGGGAAGAAGGTCAGCGCGGCCAGGACGGCGGCCGAACCGAGCAGGGCCGCACGCCTGCGCCGGTGGCCGGTGAACCAGCTGAACACATGGACTCTGTACAGCCTCAGGGCCGAACCGATGATCAGGCCCAGGCCCCACGTTGTTGGCAGCGCGTAGACCAGTGAGTGAAGTTGCGGGGCCAGGGTCAGCCATTGCCACCACACTTGCCGACATGAGGAACAGGGCGACGGCGGCGGACCAGCCAATCAGCCGGCCCTGGCGGTTGCGCCGCAGGGCGAGCACGAGCAGCGCGGGCCAGATCAGGTAGAACTGCTCTTCCACCGCCAGCGTCCAGAGCGGTCCGATCGCCATGCTGACGTCGAAAGGCAGGGGCAGGTCCTTGAGGTGGCCAAGACCGGCGAGAACGGTGTACCCGACGATTCCCTTGGACCGGTCGCCGAGGACGTCGGTGGCCAATTCGACGATCGCGTACACGCCCAGGAGGGAGATCAGTGCCGGCACCAGCCGGAAGGCCCTGTGCGCGTAGAAGCGGCCGTAGCGAATTTTTCGGTGTCGTTCGATATCCCGGACCAGCACGTTGGTGATCAAGTAACCGCTCAACACGAAGAAGGCAATGACGCCAACGATGCCGGCGCCCTGAAACATGCCTGGCCAGGAATGTCCCAGCAGGACGGCGCCAACGGCGGCACCGCGAAGAACGTCCAGGCCGTCCAGCCGTGGGCGCGTTGCAGTTTGTTGGGCCGTCTTTGCAGGTCTTTCGCCGACTAGTAACGCCACATATCCTCCGGTGCCTCTATCTGGCCAGGTCCTCTATTCCAGCTGCATCAAGGCAAAACCGAGCCGCCCTACTTTCCATGGATGCGATTGCGGCGCCAGTCATGCGCCGTAACCAAGTATCCCCGATTTGGCTGGACGAAACCTGATCCCGGCCGTCCCGGCCGCCAACCCGGCGGCTTCTGCGGTGTGATCAGAGGTTGTGGGCCAGCAGTTCGAGCCCGATTACCAGCAGGCTCAGCACCACTTCGGCGAACATGATGGCGGCCTTGTGATGCAGCGGGATCTCGAGGCGCCGGATCGCGAGGAATCCGACGACGGCCAGCGAGACAACCAGAACGACGACCGCCCACCCGAGAGCAACAGCCGTCGACCACACCCCGAGGCCGGCCGCCGCCAGCAGAAGCAGCGGAGTCACTAGAACGCCGAGACCGTCCGCGCTGACCGCGATCATATGGTGCAGTTCTTCACCGGTGGGAAGCTTCGAATGAACGGTCAGGTGGCTCAGGAGATCGGCGACGAAAATCCCCAGCAGGGAACCGATCACCACGATGCTGAGGGTGGCCGCCGCGGCCGCGGGAGAGGTCTCGTCTGCGTGGCTGCGAAGCGCCAACACCACAGCCAGGCTCGTGAAGATGATGTAGACGCGCTCTTTGAGGCTCGCCGCGCGTTGGCGGGCTGAAGGTGAAGGAGGCACGGTTGATTCTGTCGCTTGCATCTGAGAAGGCCTTCCGGTCAGCGCCACAGGAATGAACGAAAAAAGAGAGCTCATTGCCGCGACTGTCCATGTCCATGCCATCTCATAGTCCACCCGGAAATCCCGTCAGGGCCAGCCCCTTAGGGAAGTGAATGGAGAAGAGAATGCGGTACCGATCTTCGTTGCCGCAGCGCCCTGGCCGCCGCGCAGACAGCGAACGCGGGGCCACTTACGGCCCATCCTTTCGTTCGGATAGGGCGGTAAATGACCCCGCGTATCTTGCTGAAGGTGCCGCGGCGGCTAGTCCATCGGGCTGTAGCGGGCCAGGTCCGCGGCGTTGGTGGCCGCGCTTATCAGCAGCGCCGCCGCCAGCATGTGCGCGCCGACCAGCAGCGCCGGGATGCCGTTGTAGTACTGCGTGAAGCCGATGACGGCCTGCAGCACCGTGACGCCCAGGAGCATGAACACGGCGGAGCGGAACGGCCCCTGAATCCGCCGGCGGACCACAAGGTACAACGCGAACAGCGCGCCGGCGGTCACCAGGTAGGCGGGCACCGCGTGGATGTGCGCGAACAGGTCCCAGTCGAGGTTATTGCGCGGGGCGTTCGCGTCGCCGGCGTGCGGGCCGGCCCCGGTCACCACCACGCCGAGGCAGACGGCGACGGCGGAGAGAAGCGCGACGGCGGTCATCACCGGGCGCGCGGCGCCCGGCAGGGCGGGAAGCTGCACGGTCCTGGCCTTGCCCGTGCGGCCGTAGGCCCGGTTCACCAGCAGGGTCGCGAGGACCACGAGGGCCATGGAAACGAGGAAGTGCAGGCCCACGACCCAAGGGTTCAGCTGGGTCAGCACCGTGATTCCGCCGATCACGGCCTGGGCCGGGATGCTGGCGAGCAGGCCGAGGGCCAGCAGGAAGAGGTCGCGGCGCTCCTTGCGGAGGTTCCACAGGTAGACGAGCATCATCATCGCCACGGCCGCCAGCGCGAAGGTCAGGAGCCGGTTGCCGAATTCAATGATTCCGTGGATCCCCATTTCCGGGGTGGTCGCCAGGGATGCTTCCGTGCAGCGCGGCCACGTAGGGCAACCAAGGCCAGAAGCGGTCAGTCGCACGGCTCCGCCGGTCACCACCAAGACGATCTGGCCGATGAGGGACAGCACAGCCAGCCGCCTGACCGTCTTGTCCACGCTGACAGGCAGCCGGGAGGTGATTCCGGAGACGATCCGGGGAGTTCGTGACGCCGTGCTCACAGATTTCTCAATTCCACTTGAACCAACGGTTTGCTGCGCCGCCGGCGATCGCCGTCCAGAGCAGCAGGACAAGTACGGCAGCGCCATTGACACTGCCGTACAGGAAAGCATCCCTCAGCGCCTGGCCCAGCGCGCCGGAGGGAAGGAAATGCACGATGGCCTGGGCCAGCGCCGGGAGCCGTTCGGCCGGGATCACGATCCCGCCCAGCGCGCCGAGCAGGATCCACAGCAGGTTGGTAATGGCCAGGGTCGCCTCCGGCCGGACCGTCCCGGCGACCAGCAGCCCCAGTGCCGTGAAGGCCGCTGCCCCGAGGACCAGGATGGCCAGGCCGGGCAGCCAGCCCGCGGGGTTGGGCTGCCAGCCCAGCAGCAGGGCCACCGCCGTCACGATGAGCACCTGCAGGAACAGCACAACCAGGACGGCCAGGACCTTTCCCGCAATCAGCCCGGTGCGGCCCAGGGGAGTGGTGGAAAGAAAGCGCAGGACGCCGTAGCGGCGGTCGAAGCCGGTGGAGATGCCCTGCCCCGTAAAGGCGGTGGACATGGCGCACAGGGCCAGGATGCCGGGGACGGCGACGTTGATGCGGCTCGAACCGAGTCCGTCCAGCAGCGGCGTCACGGTCAGCCCGACCATGGCCAGCAGCGGCAGCACGATCGCCAGGATCAGCTGCTCGCCGTTCCTGAGCATGGTGATGGTTTCGTACTGCCCCTGCAGCAGGATGCGGCGCAGCAAGGAAGCGGGGGCGCTGCCGTGTGACGTACCGGGCGCGCTGCTGCGGCGTGCGCTCTCCAGTGGGGCGCCACCTGTTACGCGGATCATCGGATCTCCCTTCCGGAGATGTCCAAAAAGACGTCCTCGAGGCTGCGGGCTTCAAGGCTCAGGGAGCTGGGCATGATCCCGCGCGCGGCCCACCATGCGCTGATCGCGGCGAGGTCGGCAGGGGTCAGGGCGCCGGTCGCGGCGTAACTGCCGGCCCGCGCCTCGGTGACGTCGACGCCGTCGGGCAGCACGCCGGTGAAGTCCAGGCCCGGTTCGGTTTCGAAGAGCAAGGTGCGGATGTGCTGGGATGCGTCGCCGGCGGGCAGTCGGTGCCGCAGGAGTTGGGCGACGGTGCCTTCGGCGACGTTGCGGCCGGCGTCGATGATGTAGACATAGTCCGCAAGGCGTTGGGCGTCGTCCATCAGGTGCGTCGTCAGGATGATGCCCATGCCGCTGTTGCGCAGTTCGGAGATCAGGTCGAAGACCATCTGGCGGGACTGCGGATCCAGGCCGGCGCTGGGCTCGTCGAGGAAAAGCACCTCCGGATTGCCCACCAGGGCCGCGGCCAGGGCAAGGCGCTGTTTCTGCCCGCCGGACAGGCGCCGCACGTTGGTGCGGCTGAACGAGTCGATCCCCAGGCGTCCGATGAGCTCATCTACCGGCCACGGGTCCTGGTACATGCCGGCGATGTGCCGCAGGAGGGGGATGGGCCGGGCCGACGGCGGCAGGCCGCCGTCCTGCAGCATGACCCCCACGCGGGCGCGGAGCCCTGCGCCGGCTGAATCCGGGTCCTGGCCGAGTAGGCTGATGGCGCCGGCGGTACGCTTTTGCAGCCCCTGGGCGCATTCGATGGTGGTGGTCTTGCCGGCGCCGTTGGCACCGAGCAGGGCCGTGACCTGGCCGCGTTCGGCAACGAGGGAGAGGCCGCTGACCACGCGCAGCATCTTGCCGTCGAGTGTGGGCAGTGGACCAACATCCTTGACAAGCCCGCTGATGGTCAGAACGGGGGATTCGGGAGATCGCACCACAGCATTCTACGCGATGTAGTACGTCGCCTCCCCGGAGGGGCTGGGACCGCAGGCAAGCCATGCCTTACTGGAATGGCGGAGTAAATTACGACATGATTGTGTTGTGTATTCCATGAGCCCCTCTGCGTCCGCGGCCCCATCCGGGCGCGGCACTGCGCGCGCCGGGTCCGCCCGGGCACACGTGGCGGCCGTTCCGGACGCTGTTCCCGCCGCCGGCGGCAGCCACACCCACGACGCCGAAGAGCGCACGCGTGACCGCGTCCTGAACGCGGTGCTGGAGCATGGTCCCATCAGCGCAGCCGAACTCGGCGACCTGCTGGGCTTCACTCCGGCTGCCGTGCGCCGCCACCTCGACCACCTCGCACGCAGCGGAGTGATCGAGGTCAAACGGGTTGCCCGCGCCGGTGCCGGCGCCGGACGGCCCGCCCGCCGCTACGTCCTGAGCTCCCAGGGCCAGTCGACCCTGGGCAACGACTACCTCGACATCGCCTCCGTGGCGCTGCGCCGCCTGGGCGAGGCTGCCGGTCCCGAGGCCGTGCGGCAGTTCGCCGTCGAGCGGTTCGCCGACATGGAGCGCCGCTACGCACCTGAGATCGAGCAGGCCGGACCGGACATCACAGCCCGTGCCCAGGCTCTCTCCGAGGCGCTGAGCCGCGACGGATTCGTGGCCTCAGCGCAGTCGCTTGAAGCCAAGGCGCCGCTTCCGGCCGCGCTCTCCAGCGTCCAGCTCTGCCAGGGACACTGCCCCATCCAGCACCTGGCTGCCCAGTTCCCCGTGTTCTGCGACGTGGAGACCGAAGTGTTCTCCCGGCTGGTCGGCGTCGATGTGCGCCGGCTGTCCACCCTGGCGCGCGGCGGCCATGTCTGTACCACCCACATACCTACGGGCCGTCCGGCCGCCGTCGGGACTCCCAGTCCCGCAGCCCCGGTCAACCCGGACGAAGTATCCAACCATCTCCAAGAAAGGCCGTGATGACGGACCAACTATCAGAGAAGAAGGTTGCTGACTCTACTGTGATTTCGGAGATTCTGGAAAAGAATCCCGAGCTCCACGGAATCGGTACCTATGAATACGGCTGGGCCGACAAGAACGACGTCGGGGCCAACGCCCGCCGCGGCATCGATGAAGACGTTGTTCGCGACATTTCGGCCAAGAAGAGCGAGCCGGAATGGATGCTGGACCTCCGCCTCAAGGGCCTGAAGTACTTCGACCGCAAGCCCATGCCCACTTGGGGCGCGGACCTGTCCGGCATCGACTTCGACAACATCAAGTACTTCGTGCGTTCCACCGAGAAGCAGGCCGCAACCTGGGAAGACCTCCCTGAGGACATCCGGAACACGTACGAGAAGCTGGGCATCCCGGAAGCCGAGCGCAGCCGCCTCGTCTCCGGCGTCGCCGCGCAGTACGAGTCTGAGGTTGTCTACCACCAGATCCGCGAGGACCTGGAACAGCAGGGCGTCATCTTCTTGGACACGGACACCGCGCTGCGCGAACACCCGGAGATCTTCCAGGAGTACTTCGGCACCATCATCCCGGTGGGCGACAACAAGTTCGCCTCGCTGAACACGGCCGTGTGGTCCGGCGGATCCTTCGTGTACGTGCCCAAGGGCGTCCACGTGGACATCCCGCTGCAGGCCTACTTCCGCATCAACACGGAAAACATGGGCCAGTTCGAGCGCACGCTGATCATCGCGGACGAGGACTCCTACGTCCACTACATCGAAGGCTGCACCGCGCCGATCTACACCTCGGACTCGCTGCACTCCGCCGTCGTGGAAATCATCGTGAAAAAGGGCGCCCGCGTCCGCTACACGACCATCCAGAACTGGTCCACCAACGTGTACAACCTGGTCACCAAGCGCGCCATCTGCGAAGAGGGCGCCACGATGGAGTGGATCGATGGCAACATCGGCTCCAAGGTCACCATGAAGTACCCGGCCGTCTACCTGGTGGGCGAAGGCGCCAAGGGCGAGACCTTGTCCATCGCGTTCGCCGGTGAAGGCCAGCACCAGGACACCGGTTCCAAGATGGTCCACATCGCGCCCAACACCAAGAGCTCGATCATCTCCAAGTCCGTGGCCCGCGGCGGTGGCCGCGCTGCCTACCGCGGCTTGGTCCAGGTCCGCGAAGGCGCCAAGCACTCGGCCAACACGGTCCGCTGTGACGCCCTCCTGGTGGACACCATCAGCCGGTCGGACACCTACCCGTACATCGACATCCGCGAGGACGACGTCACGATGGGCCACGAGGCCACGGTCTCGCGGGTCAGCGAAGAGCAGCTGTTCTACCTGATGTCCCGCGGCATGCGCGAAGACGAGGCCATGGCGATGATCGTCCGCGGCTTCATCGAGCCGATTGCCCGCGAACTGCCGATGGAATACGCCCTCGAGCTAAACCGACTGATTGAACTGCAGATGGAAGGATCGGTCGGTTAATGACTGACATCACTACTGAAAAGGCCCGCATCGGCGCGCCCTCAGCCCAGCCGTTCATCAACGGTTTCACCGAGGAAGGCGAGAGCCTTTCACCGCTGAACGCAGCGGAGTCCAAGGCGCCGCTGGCCGGCGAAGCCGTCAAGCGCCACTCGCACGGCGGCGGCGTCGGTGTTCCGGACAGCTCACGCGCCGGCCGCCTGACCTCCTACAAGCTGGCGGACTTCAAGCCGCTGACGGGCATGGAAGAGGACTGGCGGTTCACCCCGCTCAAGCGCCTCCGCGGCCTGCACACCGAGGTCCTCAACGGTGCCGCACCGGCCGTGAGCGTCACCGCTCCGGACAGCGTCAGGGTCGAGACCGTCGGCCGCGACGACCGCCGGATCGGCTCCGCAGCCATCCCCGAGGACCGCGTTTCCGCTAACGCCTGGGAGAACTTCGCCGAGGCCACCGTCATCACGGTCCCGTCCGAGGTCCAGGTGGACGGCGAGGTCAGCGTCCTGCTGACCGGCCAGGGCACCGAGGCTTCCGCGCAGCACATCGTGATCGTGGCGGAAAAGTTCTCCAAGTCCGTCGTCGTCCTGGACCACCAGGGCACGGCCGTCGTGTCGGAAAACGTCGAAATCCTCGTTGAGGACGGCGCGCAGCTGACCGTCATCTCGCTCCAGGAATGGAACGACGACGCCGTGCACGCCTCCTCCCAGCAGGTCAAGCTCGGCCGCGACGCCAAGTTCAAGCACATCGTTGTCAGCCTCGGCGGCGACCTCGTGCGCGTCACGCCCTCGGCACGCTTCACCGCCCCGGGCGCCGAAGTGGAACTGTTCGGCCTGTACTTCGCCGACGCCGGCCAGCACCTCGAGCAGCGCCTATTCGTGGACCACGCCGTGGCCAACTGCAAGTCCAACGTCCTGTACAAGGGCGCCCTGCAGGGCCGCAACGCGCACACCGTGTGGGTGGGTGACGTTCTGATCCGCAAGGAAGCAGAAGGCACCGACACCTACGAGGCCAACCGCAACCTGGTCCTGACCGACGGTGCCCGCGCCGATTCCGTGCCGAACCTTGAGATCGAGACCGGCCTGATCGCCGGCGCCGGCCACGCCAGCGCCACCGGACGATTCGATGACCAGCACCTGTTCTACCTGATGGCCCGTGGCATCCCGGAAGACGTGGCCCGCCGCCTGGTGGTCCGCGGGTTCCTGAACGAGATCATCCAGAAGATCAACGTTCCGACCATTGAAGAGCGCCTCACGGAAGCCGTCGAGCGCGAACTCGCGGCAACCAACCACTAGTGCGCAGCATTAGAGAACACGGAATACATCAATGACTGAACAGCCAAAGGGCGAGCTAGTCTGCAACGCCAGCGAGATCCAACTCAAGCAGGCGCTGCGGATCCTGATCGACGACTACCCCGTAGCGATCGTGAAGGACTCGATGGGGGAGATCCACGCAATCGGCGACACCTGCTCGCACGCGGACATCTCCCTCTCCGAAGGAGAGGTGGAAGGCTGCAAGATCGAGTGCTGGGGCCACGGTTCCCAGTTCGACCTGCGCACCGGCGAGCCGCTCCAGCTGCCAGCCTATGATCCTGTTCCCGTGTTTGCCGTGACCGTCCTGGATGACGAGGTCTACGTGGACTTCACCAACGTCCTGAACGGCGCCGAGGCTCCAAACTTCAGCTAGCTGCCTGCAGCCGGCAACTCGCACAAGAAAACTTATCGCCAAGAATACGCACAGTGCCGGAGGGCACGGTGCAGAGGAGAACAAGACATATGTCGACTCTTGAGATCAAGGACCTGCACGTCAGCATTGACACCGAGCAGGGCACCAAGGAAATCCTGAAGGGCGTCAGCCTGACCATCAGGACCGGCGAGACGCACGCCATCATGGGCCCGAACGGTTCCGGCAAGTCCACGCTGGCGTCCACCATCGCCGGGCACCCGCGCTACAACGTCACGTCCGGCACGATCACCCTCGACGGTGAAGACGTCCTCGCGATGAGCGTGGACCAGCGCGCCCGCGCCGGCCTGTTCCTTGCCATGCAGTACCCCGTCGAGGTCCCGGGCGTGAGCATGACCAACTTCCTGCGCACCGCCAAGACCGCGCTCGACGGCGAAGCGCCCAAGCTGCGTACCTGGACCAAGGACGTCAAGGCCGCCATGGCGCAGCTGCGCATCGACGCCGACTTCACCCAGCGCAACGTCAACGAAGGCTTCTCCGGCGGCGAGAAGAAGCGCGTCGAGATCCTCCAGCTGGAGCTCTTCAAGCCGAAGTTCGCCATCCTGGACGAGACCGACTCCGGCCTCGACGTCGATGCGCTGAAGGTTGTCTCCGAGGGCGTCAACCGCGCGCACGGCGAAGGCAACATGGGCACCTTGCTCATCACGCACTACACCCGGATCCTGCGCTACATCAAGCCGGACTTCGTGCATGTGTTCGTCGATGGCCAGGTTGTTGAAGAGGGCGGCCCGGAGCTCGCCGACCGCCTCGAAGACGAAGGCTACGACCGCTACGCCACCGGCGCAGGGGCGGCCACCATCGCTGCCGCCTCGGCTGCAGCCCAGGCGTAGTTAGGACTCCGCGATGACCGAACTCAATGTGGCCCGCACGGGCCTCGAGGATGTCGAAGAGGCGCTCAAGGATGTGATCGACCCGGAACTCGGGGTCAACATCGTTGACCTGGGCCTGCTGTACGGTCTGAAGTACTCAGACGACGACGGCGCCCTGCTGATCGACATGACGCTCACCACCGCCGCCTGCCCGCTCACCGATGTGATCGAGGAGCAGGTCGGCAAGGCCCTGGACGGGGTCGTCGATGAATGGCGGCTCAACTGGGTGTGGATGCCGCCATGGGGTCCGGAACGGATCACCGAGGACGGACGCGACCAGATGCGCGCCCTGGGCTTCAACATCTAGATCCCCACTCATAGCTCCACGCACACCGACGGGCCGGTACGGCCCGGGCTGTGAACGACGGCGGTCCCACCTCACCGAGGCGGGGCCGCCGTCGTCTTTCCATTCCGTGTCCCCTCGTGACCGTTCCCTTATTGCCTTGGTGGTGGTGTCATAAAGACAGCGGGTCCACGCGAGCATAGGCGTCGGGCCGGGCACTCTGTCGAACAGGAGGCACACCGGAATGGATGCCACTCCACCACCGCGGCCGTCCGGCGCGGGCGGGGACTTTGTGGTTGTCGAGGACAGCGGTGAGTTCTCCTACTACGGCTCCAGGGAAGCCCTCCTGGCCGACTTTGAATATGTCGGCGAAGCTCCGTGCATCATTGACCGCAGCGCCACCACGTACCGGCTGGAGCTGGACGAGAACCGCCACCTGCGGATGGGACCGCCCTTGGGTTTCGTGGAATTCCATTGGCTGCGCCGTGCCCTGACCGACGCCCGCGACGTGCATCCCGAGGGACACCGGCTGCAACGTGCCGACACCGCCGGGCTCGCCGGGCTCGTGGCCGGGCTGTTCGAAACGCTGCCGCTGGAACGCGGAACAGATGCCGAGCTGGGGCTTTGGAGCCTGGACATCAACGGGCTTGCGACGCGGCGCAATGCGCTGGCCGACGTTGACCGCCTGCTGACCGGGAACGACCGGCTGGAAGCAGTCCTGGTGACCGACCCATTCGGGCACCAGTACCGCCCGGTATGGCATCCGAAGCACCGGCACCTGGGCCATGCCGGATTCCTCAGCTACGTCGAAGTCCCGGTCCGGCGCTGGCCGCGACGGGGATGAGGCTAGGCGCTGGGGCTAGAGCCTAAGGGGCTACGGGGTTGCCACCGCAAACGTGTCGCACTTGTTGATGTCGCCGGTGGTGTACCCCTGGTAGAACCACTTCTGCCGCTGGGCACTGGACCCGTGGGTCCATGCCTCCGGTGCCACGCGGCCCGTGGCGGCCTTCTGGATGCGGTCGTCACCCACCGCCGAGGCGGCCGACAGGGCATCCTGGATGTCCTTGTCCGTGAAGGGTTCGAGGTAGGGCTGGCCGGTCTTGGGGTCCGGCTGCGTCGTTGCATAGTGAGCCCACAGGCCTGCGTAGCAGTCGGCCTGGAGCTCCACCCGGACGGCCCCGGAACCGGGGCCCTGGGGATCCTGCTGCGCCCGGTCCAGGTTGCCGAGGACGTTCTGGATGTGGTGGCCGAATTCGTGGGCCACCACATATTCCTGGGCCAGCGGGCCGCCGGACGAGCCGAACCGGTTGACGAGATCCTGGAAGAAGCCCGGATCGAAGTAGGCCGTGGTGTCGGCAGGGCAGTAGAACGGTCCCACGTCTGAGGTGGCAGCGCCGCAGCCGGTATTGGTTCCGCCGGTGAAGATCACGGCCTCGGGCTGCGGGTACTTCGTGTTGTACTGCGCCAGATAGGCCGGCCAGAAGGCGTTCAGGCTGTTGACCGTGCCGATGATCCTGCAGTCGAGGCGTGCGTCGGCGTCGGCGCCGGTCTCGCAGGCGGGGGCAGAGCCTTGGCTCTGCGACTGGGGGTCCTGGACGGTGCCGGCCAGGCCCTCGAGCAGCTGGGGATTGATGCCGAAGAGGGCGGCCAGCAGCAGGATAATGCCGCCGCCGATCCCGCCGCCGATCATCGGGCCGCGGCCCATCCCGCGGCGGTCCTGGACCTGTGACGAATCCAGCGGGGCGTTGTCGTTGAAGCTCATGCAGTCACAATATCCCGCACAGGCCGCCGGGGCGCCCAGCAACGGTAAAGTTGGTTCGATGCCTTTTCTCGACAGACTCCAGCGCTGGGCCGATGACCGTCCCGACGAAACAGCCGTCGTCGTGGCCGGAGAGCACCTCAGCTGGTCAGGCCTGCGGGACAGAGCGGCGGCGCTGGTGCCCGCGGCGCCTGCCATCACCGTACTCTCAGAACAAAATTCAACCCGCTTCGCCGTGGCGTTCGCGGCGGCCGTCGCCGGCGAGCGGCAGTGCGCCGTGTTGGACCCGGCCTGGCCGCAGCTGCTGCAGGACGGCATCACCGCCCGCATCGTCAGCGCGGAGCCGGGGTTGGCGGAAACGGGACCGGCATCGCAGGCGACAGTACTGGGGACCGAACTTGTTGACGGGCCGCCCGACACCTCGTTCCTGATCGGCCTGACCTCCGGCACCACCTCGGTGCCCAAGGCCTTCACCCGCTCGCGGCGGTCCTGGCAGGAATCGTTCGACGCCTCCATTGAGTTCTTCGGGCTGACGCAGGACGACAAGTCCCTCGCCCCCGGCCCGCTCGCGGCAAGCCTGAACCTGTACGCCCTCGCCGAATGCCTGTACGCCGGTGCGGAATTCCACAGCCTGGACCACTTCGACGTCGGCTCCGCCCACGCGGCGGTCAGCCACGACGGCATCACCCGCCTGGTCCTGGTGCCCACGATGCTCCGGCTGCTCAGCGAGCGCGGCCTGGCCGGCGGCGTCGATGCCTCCGGCATCCGCAGCATCATCTGCGCCGGTTCCAAGCTGGACGCCCGAACCCTGGAGGCGGCCCGGCGCTGGGCACCCAACGCCACCATTTTCGAATACTACGGCGCCTCCGAACTCAGCTTCGTCTCGGGCGCCGGGTTGCGTCCGGGCCAGCCCGCTGAGCCGGGCGGGACCGGCATCGGCAAGCCGTTTCCCGGCGTCGATATCCGCATCCTGGATGACCGCGGCGCCGAACTCCCGGACGGCAGCGACGGCAACATCTGCGTCCGCAGCGGCATGGTCAGCAACGGCTACCTGTGGGGTGACGACGGCCAGGCCCTGCGCTGTTTCGACGGCTGGTACACCGTGGGGGACCAGGGGTACCTGTCCGGCGGGATCCTGCACATGCTGGGCCGCCGCTCGGACATGATCATCACCGCCGGCACCAACGTCTACCCGCACGAGGTGGAGATGGCGCTGGCCTCCGTCCCCGGCGTCGCGGCAGCCGTGGCGGCCGGCATGACCGACGACCTTCGCGGCCAGCGCGTTGTGGCGGGAGTGGTGCCCTCCCACGGGGCCGTCACCGCCACTCAGCTGCGGTCCGGGATCGACGATGTGCTGGCACGGAACAAGCGCCCCCTGGAGTACTTCGCGCTGACGGAGCTGCCTCTGACGGACCGGGGCAAGATCAGCCGGCAACTGCTGCTCGACTGGGTGGCTGGGAACGATCCCAGGATCCGGCGCCTTGGCTGAGCCGCGCGCGGACACGGGGCCGTCATCACCCGGGCTGCCATTCCCCGGGCTGCTGCCGGAGGACAGGCAACCCGTGATCATCGCCGCGCGCCGGACGCCACTCTGCCGGGCCAACGGCGCCCTGAAGAAGCTGCGCGCCCACGAACTCCTGGCTCCGGTGCTCCGCAGCCTGCTCGCCGAGGCGGGTGCCGGTGCGCGCCCCGCCCCGGAGTCGGTGACCGACGTCGTGATCGGCAACGCCGTGGGCGGCGGCGGAAACGTGGCCCGGCTCGCCGCGCTGGAGGCCGGCCTGCCCGTCACAGTCCCCGGCGTCACGGTGGACCGTCAATGCGGCTCCGGTCTGGACGCGATCGTCCTGGCCTCCCGGCTGGTCGCGGCGGGCGGCGGCGGCCTGTACCTTGCCGGCGGCGTCGAGAGCATCAGCACGGCTCCGCTCCGCGCCCACCGCAACGACGACGGCAGCCCGGACTATTACAGCCGCGCCCAGTTCGCGCCGCTGAGCCACGGCGATCCGGACATGGGCGTGGCGGCCGAGAACGTGGCCGCCCACTTCGGCATCAGCCGGGAACGCCAGGACGCCTTCGCGCTCCGCAGCCACCGTCGTGCCCTGGCCGCCGCCGCTGCCGGGAGGTTCGACGGCGAAATCGTGCCCCTCGCTGCGGGCTCCGGGGCGGCCGCGGCATCTGACGACGGTCCGAGGCCGAGTCTTGGCCCGGCCCTGATGGCCCGCTTCCCGCCCGTGTTTGCCAGCGGCGGCACGGTAACGGCGGGGAACTCGTGCTTCGACGCTGACGGTGCGGCCGCCGTCGTCATTACGTCCCTGGAACGGGCCCGGCGGCTGGGCGCCGCGGACGGGTTGCTGGTGCTGGGAACCGACACCGCCGGGGTCGCGCCGCAGCTTCTGGGCATCGGTGCGGCCGCGGCAGCCGAACGGCTCCTCGCCGCACACGGTCTGACAGCCGCGGACGTGGGCCTGGTGGAATTCAATGAGGCCTTCGCCGCCCAGACGCTCGCCTGCTTTGACCAGTTGGGGATTGACCCGGAGCAGGCCAACCTCGACGGCGGGGCCCTGGCTCTTGGTCACGCCTACGGAGCCTCGGGGGCGGTGCTGGTCACCCGGCTGCTGGCGCAAGCACGCAGGTCCCCGGAGTCGGGCCAGCTAGCCCTGGCGATGATCAGCATCGCAGGCGGCATGGGCACGGCCGCGCTCCTGGGGTACTCCCGCCTCACCTGACCCCCGTGGGAACATGCTCATTCTTGGGCGCGTCCGGTGGACATATGGGCCATATGTCCACTGGCTGCGGGCAGGAGAGGGCATGCCCATTGGCCCGATGCGGACATGCCCGGCGGTGGCACCGGGGACGGGACATGTCCATCCTTGAGAGGGTCGGATGGACATGTGGGCCATATGTCCACTGGCTGCGGGCAGGAGAGGGCATGCCCATTGGCCCGATGCGGACATGCCCGGCGGTGGCACCGGGGACGGGACATGTCCATCCTTGAGAGGGTCGGATGGACATGTGGGCCATATGTCCACTGGCTGCGGCCACGGGAGGGCATGTCCCTTATCCAAACCGGCGGGGCAGCACTTCCGCGGGCTACCTGAACCGGGCATGCCCATTCTTGGGCGCGAGGAGTGAGCATGGCGGCCATATGTCCACTGGCTGCGGCCACGGGAGGGCATGTCCAGTGACCAACCGCAGGCGGGAGCGGGGCACGCACCGGAGGGGCTAGTCCTCCGGGTCCTCCGGCTCACCCAGTCCTCGGGCGGCGAGGGCTTCGCCGGTCTGCCGGGCGAAGGCCACCGTGCTGATGAAGACGGGCAGCACAAGAGCCCGCGGGTTGCGCTCGAGCCCGCGGGCCCGGGCGGAGTCGCGCACGTCCATGTAGGCCCCGGCAACGAACGGGATGCTGCGGAGCATGATGGCAATGGTCAGGGCGAAGCGCTCCGGGTCCGCACCGAAGCGCCGGAACGGCCGGGCCAGGGACGCCACGCCGTCGAGCAGTGCCTGCACCGGGGTGGTGGCGGTCAGGATTGAGGCCGCGACAACGCAAACCAGGACGTTCAGCACGATCCGCGCGGCGGTCGGTGCGCCCAGCTGCCACCACTGGAAGAGTCCGATCGCCACGAGCACCGGAAGGACCGGGCGCACTGCGCGAAACAGCCTGGCCGGACCCGCCCCGCTGAGCAGGAACAGCCCGCACAGCAGCGCAAGCACGGCGGCCGCCACGGCCCAGTCGGCGATCAGGAACGACGCCATTCCGCACCCAACCACCAGGAGGAACTTCAGCCACAGCGGCACCCGGTGGATCAGGGACGAGCCCGGCACATATGCCGCCAGGAGGAAACCGTGGCTGCTCACGCCTGCTCCACCCGGGCCTGCTCCACCCGGGCCTGCTCCAGCACGGGCCTGCTCCGGCACGGCCTGCTCCGGCCGGGCCCGCTCCAGTACGGCCTGCTCCGGCACGGGCCTGCTCCGGCCGGGCCTGCTCCGGCACGGCCTGCTCCGGCCGGGCCCGCTCCGGTACGGCCGGGCCGCGCTCCAGCCCGCCGCCGGCCAGCCCGCCGCCGGCGAGCCCGCCGCCAGCCAGTGCAGGCAGGCCCGCAGCGCTAAGGGCGCGGTAGTGCGCGACGGCGGCCGCCGGTTCGCCGTCGAACACCACCTTCCCGTCGTCCACCACCAGAACGCGGTCCATGTCCAGGGCCAGGTCGAGATCGTGGGTGGACAGAATCACCTGCTGGCGGAGTCCGGCCAGCGTCCGTCGCAGGAGTTCCCGGTTGCGGAGGTCCAGCAGGGTGGATGGCTCGTCCAGGACCAGCACTTCCGGATCGACGGCCAGGACCGCGGCCAGCGCCAGGAGTTGGCGTTCGCCGCCGGAGAGCTCGTAGATGCTCTGGTCCGCCAGCGGCAGCAGGCCGAAGCGTTCCAGGACCTGCTCCGCGCGGGCACGGCGCTCGGCGGCCTTGCGGATGGAGCGCCGCAGGGACAGTTCCACATCCTCGCGGCCCGTGGGCATGACGAGCTGGGAGAGCGGATCGGTGAAGACAAAGCCCACACGCCGGCGGACCTCCCGGACGGCGCGGACGGTATCGGCGCCGTCAACCCGCACCGCGCCGTCACTGGGAGCCACGAGCCCGTTCAGGAGCCGCAGGAGGGTGGACTTGCCCGAACCGTTGGCCCCGATCACCCCGATCCGCCGTTCCGTGAGGTCCAGCGAAAGCTCCTGGAGCAGCGTCTTGGGTGCGGGGCGGCCGTCAACCGACACCCGCACCGCCACACGGTCCAGGACGATGGTGCTCACGGGCGGGTGTCAGCCGTCCGGACGCGGCGGAGCAGCAGATCCGGGAAGGCCTTGTGCAGGGCCAAGGCGATGCTGACGGCCAGGACGTTCTTGATGATGTCGCCGGGATAGAACGCGAGATCGGCCAGGAAGGCCTTGGAGAAGTCCAGCTTGGCGTTGACCATCATGCCCAGGATGCCCAGGCCGTGGACAAAAACGATGCTGCTGGCCATGGCGGCGGCGAACAGGAGGACGGCGCGCAGCCTGCCGGTGCGGTTCGCGGTGCGGGCGAGGACGACGACGGCCAGCCAGCCTACGGCCGTGGCGGCCAGCAGGAACCCGACGATGTAGCCGGCGGAGGGGCCGGCGAGGACACCCAGTCCGCTGCGGCCGCCGCTGAAGATCGGCAGGCCCGCCAAGCCCAGGAGCAAGTAGAGGCCGACGGCGGCGAAGGCCCGGCCTGGGCCCAGGGCAAGCCCCGTGAGCATGACTGCAAGGGTCTGCAGTGTGATGGGTACGCCGAGTCCGCCGACGGGAATGGCGGCGATCAGCGCCGAAGCGGCCACAAGGGCGGCGAAGACGGCGATCAGGCCAAGGTCGGTGGCATTCCAGCGGCTCCGGCGCCGCTGGGTCCTGGCTGTGGTGGGATGGTCGGTCTGCGTCATGGTGTTCCTGTCGGATGCTGCTGCGGATATCGGACTTGTGAGTATTGACTGTACGGTCGCGGCTGGTCGGGTTTTTTGTAGGCGCCCCACTAACCGGCGGCCCGGATGCTGGAGGGCGCCACCAATGACCACGGCCAGCCGGCCGGACCAGGACCGCACCGGCGCCTGGCTGCTGCCATATGGGCCCATGTCAGGGAGGCGGGGCCGTGCCGGTAGACTTGTAGAGGCCGTGCTCTCGCACCGCCCTGCCCCGGCCCCGCCCAGACTTCACCCGTTGTGCCGCGGCATTCCCTGTTGTGAAAGGCCTTAGCTGCATTGATTACCGTCCAGGATCTCGAACTGCGCGCCGGCGCCCGCCTCCTCATGGACCAGGTGAGCTTCCGGATCGACAAGGGAGACAAGATCGGTCTGGTCGGCCGTAACGGTGCAGGCAAGACAACGCTGACCCGGGTGCTCGCGGGCGAGGGCCTGCCCGCCGCGGGCAAGGTGACCCGCACCGGCGAGATCGGCTACCTGCCGCAGGATCCGCGCACCCCGGACATGGAGCAGCTCGCCCGGGACCGGATCCTTTCCGTCCGCGGCCTGGACATTGCCGTGGGCAAGCTCCGCCTGGCGCACGAAGAAATGGCCAGCGAGGACGAGGCGGTCCAGCGCAAGGCGATGAACCGCTATGACCGGTTGGAATCCGAGTTCCTGGCGGCCGGCGGCTACGCAGCCGAGGCCGAGGCGGCAGCGATCTGCTCGAACCTCGCCCTGCCGGACCGGCTGCTGAACCAGCCGCTCAAGACCCTGTCCGGTGGGCAGCGGCGCCGCGTGGAGCTCGCGCGCATCCTGTACTCGGACGCCGAAACCATGCTCCTCGATGAGCCCACCAACCACCTCGACGCTGACTCCATCTCCTGGCTCCGCGAGTTCCTGAAGAACCACCAGGGCGGGCTGATTGTGATCAGCCACGACACCGAACTGCTCGAAGCGACGGTAAACAAGGTCTTCCTGCTCGATCCCAACCGGGCCCAGATCGACTTCTACAACATGGACTGGAAGCGTTACCTCACCCAGCGCGAGACGGACGAGCGCGCCCGCAAGCGTGAGCGTGCCAACGCGGAGAAGAAAGCCCAGGTCCTCATCGACCAGGCCAACAAGATGCGCGCCAAGGCCACCAAGGCCGTCGCCGCGCAGAACATGGCCAAGCGTGCTGAACGTCTGCTGGGCGGCCTCGAAGCCGTGCGCGCGACCGACCGCGTCGCAGCCCTGCGCTTCCCGGATCCGTCACCCTGCGGCAAGACCCCGCTCACCGCGGATGGCCTGAGCAAGTCCTACGGCTCGCTGGAAATCTTCACCGACGTCGACCTCGCGATCGACCGCGGCTCCAAGGTGGTCATCCTGGGCCTCAACGGCGCCGGCAAGACCACCCTGCTGCGCATGCTGGCCGGCGTCGACAAGCCGGACACCGGCGAAGTCGTTGCGGGCCACGGCCTGAAAGTGGGCTACTACGCCCAGGAACACGAGACGCTGGACGTGGACCGCACCGTCCTGCAGAACATGCGCTCGTCCGCCCCGGACATGAACGACGCCGAAGTGCGCAACATTCTGGGTTCGTTCCTGTTCTCCGGCGACGACGTCGACAAGCCCGCCGGTGTGCTCTCCGGCGGCGAGAAGACCCGACTGGCGCTGGCCACTATCGTGGCCTCGAGTGCGAACGTGCTGCTCCTTGACGAGCCCACTAACAACCTCGACCCCGCCAGCCGCGCCGAAATTCTCGGGGCCTTGAGCAACTACACCGGCGCCGTCGTCCTCGTGAGCCACGATGAGGGCGCCGTGGAGGCGCTCAACCCGGAGCGGGTCGTTCTGCTGCCGGACGGCATCGAGGACCACTGGAACGAAGACTACCTGGACCTGATCACACTGGCGTAGGCCCACCCAACTGACTCGCAGTTGTGGCCGTTTTCAGCGCTCAAAACGGCCGCAAGTGCGAGTCAGTTGGGTTAGCGGACGGGCATCTCTTCTGCGCCCGTGATTCGCTGGAGGTCTTCGTAGCCGATCGAGAACATCGAGTTGTGGTCACCCGCCCCTGCCCAGAGCACGCGGTGGACTGCCAGCGACTCGTCCAACAGGGTCCGGATCTTCTCCGGGTGGCCTACCGGGGCTACGCCGCCTACTTCCTGGCCGGTGTGTTCCCGGACGAACTCGGGGGAGGCGCGGCGGATCCTGCCCGTGCCCAGTTGCTCGGCAACCTTGTGGACGTCCACCTTGGCCGCGCCGCTGGCCAGGATGAGCAGCGGGGTGCCTCCAAGGTCGAACACCAAGCTGTTGGTGATCGCAGCGACGTCGCAGCCCAGCGCGGCGGCCGCCGCGGCCGCCGTCGGGACTTTCGAATCGAACACTGTCACGGTGTCCTTGGCGCCGAGCGCGGTGAGGGCACGCTTCACGTTGGCCACCGGTCCGGGAAAGGCATCATGGCTCACCGCTCAGTACCCCTGGGCGTCGAGGATGGCGTCTTCCTCTTCTTCCGCCGTCGCGTTCTTGCGCTTGCGGGGAGCAGGACGGCGCCGCACGGACGGGCCGCTGGAGTGCAGGAACCCGCCGCCGGCGGCGGCGTCGGTTTCGGCGTCCTCCGCGTCGATCGCGGCGTTGCGGGCCTGCTGCCGGGCCGCGTAGCCGAACCCGACGAACATCAGGATGCCGAAGGCGAACCACTGCAGGGAGTAGGAAAGGTGGGTACCTTCATCGGTGGACGGCTTGGGGAACGGGAACGGCATGTCCTGCATCGCCGGCGACTCAGAGGCCAGCTGTCCGTAGGCGCCCGTGAGCAGCGGATAGCCCAGCTGCGCGGAATAGGCGGCGAGGTCGATCGAGGCCAGTTGGCCGTCAGGGGCGCCGCGCTGCAGCTCGGGCTCGGCCGGCTTGAGGCGGGCAACCACGGTCGCCGGACCCTGGGGCGGCGCAGGGACTGAGTCGGGGCTGCCCGGGGTGTTGTTGCCGATGGGCAGCCAGCCGCGGTCAATCACCACGGTTTCGCCGGACTCGAGCTTGAACGGAACCACTACTTCGTAGCCGGGCTGGCCGTTGAGCGGGCGGTTGCGGACGATGCGCTGGCCGGCGACGTCGTAGCTGCCCTTGAGTTCCACCTGGGTCCACTCGCGCTCCGGGTTCAGCCGGCTGAACTGGTCCCGGACGTCGGCGAACGGCACAGGCGTGGCCGAGTAGTTGGAGACCACCCGGTTGATTTCGGCCAGGGTTTCGGCGCGACGGTCCATCTGCCACCGGCCCAGTCCGACGCAGCCAGCCGCGAAGATCGCGGCCAGCAACAAGTACCCCAGCCACTTACTGGAGAAGAGAAACCGGTACATTCAGCCGATCCTGCCTGACGGGTCGAGAGGGGCGGTCTCTTCGGAAAGCGGGGCGGTCTCCGCGCCGAGGGCCACCGTGTCCTTCCACAGTCCACGGGTCTGGAGGTAGTCCTCGAGCCACGCGCGGTGCTCAGCGCACGCCAACCAGATCTTGCGCCGCTCCGGTGTATGGATCTTGGGGTTGTTCCAGAGCAGCTGCCACTCCGCTGCCGCGCGGCAGGCCTTCCGCGAGCAGACGGTGCCGGGGCCGGCGGCGGTGTCGCCACCGGGCCCGGCCAGGTCAAAGAGGTTCATGAAGCTGCCCGTCCGTGGTCGTCGTCGTCGTTCTCATCATCGATCAGCTCGCCCTGCAGCAGCGTGTCCGAGCCGTCTGCGCCGTCGGCCGGATACTGCTCGCCCGCGCCCGTGGGAGCCGCGGCGTCCAGCTCCGCGAGCGGAACATAGTCCAGGAGGGAGTCGCTATGGATTTCCGCCCTGTCGCTGCCGTTGGCGATTACCACTGCAACCCAGGGCAGGAAGACGGCCCCGAGGACCGGTATGAGCTTGAACCAGCCATCCACGACAAAAATCAGGATCAGGCAGACCATGCGGATACCCATGGCGACGGCGTACTTGACCATCCGCTGGTGCATCTCGTCCGAGTGGGCAGCAGCGGCGTCCGTGATGCTGTGCACCTCGGTACCGCCGGACTCGGCGTCCGGCCTCCCGGGCACATGCGGACCGGGTCGGTTTTTGAGTGTCACGGCTGTCAGATCACGCTCCCAAGGCTTACTTTGATTCTCTCACCATCGGCGGAGCCGCCCAAACGGATGCGAACCGGGCGCTAAGATCGGAGGCAGGAAAAATCCAGCCCCCAGCGCGGCCCTCCTGCCGCAGAACCCGGAGCCCCATATGTCTGACACACCCACCACCGGCCGCAGCGTTCTGATCACCGGCGGAAACCGGGGGATCGGCCTGGCCATCGCCGAGTCTTTCCTGGCCAACGGAGACAAGGTGGCGGTGACCTTCCGCAGCGAATCGTCGCTGCCCGAGGGCATCCTCGGCGTCAAAGCGGACGTCACAGACGAAGCTTCGGTCGACGCTGCGTTCGCGGAAGTCGAAGCCGCCCACGGTCCTGTGGAAGTACTCGTGGCCAACGCCGGCATCACCAAGGACACGCTCCTGATGCGCATGAGCGAAGACGACTTCACCTCGGTGATCGACACGAACCTCACGGGCGCCTTCCGGGTCATCAAGCGGGCGTCCAAGGGCATGATCCGGGCGCGCAGGGGCCGCGTAGTTCTGATTTCCTCCGTCTCGGGCTGTACGGTGCGCCGGGCCAGATCAACTACTCTGCCTCGAAGGCAGGCCTGGTGGGCATCGCCCGGTCCCTTACCCGCGAGCTCGGCGGGCGCGGGATCACCGCGAACGTGGTCGCGCCCGGATTCATCAACACCGATATGACGGCCGAGCTGCCCGAGGCCACGCAGAAGGACTACCTGTCCAAGGTGCCCGCCGGCCGCTTCGCCGAGGCCTCCGAGGTCGCCAACGTGGTGCGCTGGATCGCCAGCGACGAGGCGTCCTACATTTCGGGTGCCGTCATTCCGGTCGACGGCGGCCTCGGAATGGGCCACTAGCTCCGGCGACGCCGGACGCAGAGGACCGCGGACGACGGCGGTATCCGCCGTCGTCCGCGGTGCGCCGCGCTGGGCCTTTTTGCCCTTGGCACCCGAGCGCCCGGAGCGTGTAATGGCCTCACAGCCCCGGACCATGCCGCGGCAGGGGCGTGGACCCAGGAGGAAAATCATGAGTGATCTCAGCAAGTGGACGCCCTCGGACATGCTGGAACCGGTCCGGCGCTTCCTTGACGGTGATCTGTCCATAGCGCCAGGGATCAAGATCGAACAGTTCCAGGAGGGCAACACCCTGGTGGTTCGGGCGGAGGTGCCGGGGATCGACCCCGACCAGGACGTCGACGTCTCGGTCAGCGGGGGCATGCTCCACATCGCAGTGGAGCGGCAGGAAGCGACCGAGCACAAGAGCAAGGCCGGATACCGCTCGGAGTTCCGTTACGGCCGGTCCGCCCGCAGCATTGCGCTGCCTGCAGGGGCGAAGGAAGAAGATATCACCGCCACGTACAAGGATGGCGTCCTGGAGGTCCGCGCACCGGCTCCCGAGGTTGTGACAGGGGAAACGACAAAGAAGATCCGGATTGACCGCAGCTGACCCGCGACCGCCGGCGGGCTGTTCCGGGCATGACACCTCGGGAACTACGCCGCCGGAGCTTCTTTGTGGACGCTCGAACAACTGCAATGGCGCAGTCCGCTGGCATGATGGATGGCAGACCCACAGTGTTTGGACGTTTGGAACAAAAGGAGCTCGTATGGGACTGCTGGATAATAAGACTGCGATCGTGACCGGTTCGTCGCGCGGAATCGGCGCCGAAGTCGCCAAGATTCTGGCCGGCGAAGGTGCGGCCGTCGTCGTGAACTACCGCCAGAAGGCGCCGCGCGCCAACAAGGTTGTCGCGGAGATCGAAGCCGAAGGCGGCCGTGCTGCGGCCGTCGGAGCGGACCTCACCACCCAGGAAGGCGTCCAGGCCCTCGCCAGCGCCGCCATGGAGAACTTCGGCTCGCTCGACCTCCTGGTCCTCAACGCCTCCGGCGGCATGGAGACCGGGATGGAAGAGGGCTACGCGCTGAAGCTGAACCGTGACGCCCAGGTGAACATGCTCAACGCCGCCGTGGCGCTCATGCCGGAAGGCTCCCGCGTGGTCTTCGTCACCAGCCACCAGGCCCACTTCATCGACACGGTGCCCACCATGCCCGACTACGAGCCCGTGGCCCGCAGCAAGCGTGCCGGCGAGGACGCACTCCGCGCACTCGTCCCGGGATTGGCGGAAAAGGGAATCTCGCTCGTGGTGGTCTCCGGCGACATGATCGAGGGCACCGTCACGGCCACCCTGCTGGACCGGTCCAACCCCGGCGCCATCGAGGCCCGCCGTGCCGAAGCGGGCAAGCTGTACTCCGTCAAGGAGTTTGCCGCAGAGGTCGCCAAGATGGCCACGGCCGACGTCGAGACCGGCCACACCGAATACGTCGGCGGCGCCGATTATTTCGATAGGACAGCAGACAAGAGCTCCAGCTAGGAGCCCACACCGCCGAGAAGGCACGTCCGCGGCAATGTTTAGCCAAACATTGCCGGGACGTGCCATCTCGCGGTTAACGCATCAGACCCCCGCGATGTACCGCACGGCGTCGAGATAGGGAAGGTTGACGGCGGCGTCCGCGGCAGCACGGACGGCCGGCTTCGCGTTGAAGGCGATGCCAATCCCGGCGGCGCCAAGCATGTCGAGGTCGTTGGCGCCGTCACCCACGGCAATCGTGTGCTCCATCGGGATGCCCTCGGCAGCGGCCCACTCGCGCAGGTACTTCTCCTTGGCCGCCCGGTCGATCACGTCGCCCAGCACCTTGCCGGTCAGTGCTCCGTCGACGATTTCGAGTTCGTTGGCGATCCAGTAGTGCAGCCCCAGGTCTTCGGCGATCGGCCGGAGGATCTGGTTGAACCCGCCGGACACGACGGCCACGGCATGGCCGGCGGCCTGGAATGCCGCCACGAGCTCGGCGGCGCCCTCGGTCAGCCTGACCTCGGCGCGGACCGACTCGACGACGTCCGCCGGCAGTCCGGCGAGCACAGCCACCCGGGCGTGCAGGCTCTGGGCGAAGTCCAGCTCGCCGCGCATCGCCGCCTCGGTCACCGCCGTCACTTCCTCGCGCTTGCCGGCGTAGGCGGCCAGGAGCTCGATCACTTCCTGCTGGATGAGGGTGGAGTCCACGTCCATGATCAGGAACTTCCGCGGCGCGCTGCGCAGCGCTGCGGGAACCAGCGCCGTGTCCACGCCGTCGATGCCGGAGGCCGCCAGCGCATGGCGCAACCCGTCCAGCCGGTCTCCCGAAATCTGGTCTGGCGCGGCGGTCCGTTCGGCCTCCTGCCAACTGCCCTTTGAGGGGTCCAGCGCACAGTCCGCCGCATACACCTCAAACCGCCCGTCGCCGGCGCGGGTTTCGGCGCCGACGCTCAGCCCCGCGGCCGTCAGGAGCGAACGCAGCCGCTGGATGTCGGGAAGGGACAGTTTCAGGCCGTAGCTCACTGCGGTCACGTTCGAACTCATGGCCTCAATCCTAGCGAGCAGGCGCTGGGCGGCCCGAATTCGTTGCGCCCGGGCCGGCGCCGCGTGACGCCCCACGGCGGCAGGCGGCGCCGGTTATCAGTCGTCCGCTTTTTTGTCCTAGTGTCTACTCCTATGAGTGATGTTCTTGAAATGGCCGGGGTCAGCGTTGTACGTGGGGCAAAGACGCTCCTGGACAAGGTGGACTGGCAGGTCAAGGAAGGCGAACGCTGGGTGATTCTGGGACCCAACGGCGCCGGCAAGACCACGCTCCTTCAGCTGGCCGCGGCCCGCATCCACCCGACGTCCGGAATGGCGGGCATCCTCGAGGAAGTCCTCGGCGCCGTCGACGTCTTCGAGCTCCGGCCCCGGATCGGCCTGTCCTCGGCTGCGCTGGCCAGCCAGATCCCCGAGCACGAGAAGGTCCTGAACGTGGTGGTCACCGCCGCGTACGGCGTGACCGGGCGCTGGCGCGAAGGCTACGAGAAGAACGACGAGCGGCGCGCCTTTGGGCTGCTGAACGAGTGGGGGATGGGCCCGCTGCTCAACCGCCCCTTCGCCTCGCTGTCCGAAGGGGAGCGCAAGCGCGTGCAGATCGCCCGTGCCCTCATGACCGATCCTGAGCTCCTGCTCCTGGACGAGCCGGCCGCCGGGCTGGACCTCGGCGGACGCGAGGACCTGGTCCAGCGCCTGAGCGAACTCGCCCGCGACGACGCAGCCCCTGCAATCGTCCTGGTCACCCACCATCTGGAAGAAGTGCCGCCGGGCTTCACGCACGCGATGCTCATGCGCGACGGCGGCGTAGTGGCCTCCGGCCCGCTGCCGGAAGTCCTCACTTCCGAAAACCTGAGCGAAACGTTCGGCCTGCCGTTGGACGTGACCGTCAACGCCGGCCGGTACACCGCGACCGCCAGCCACTGACGGGGCCGCTGACCGCGCGTGGAGCTCCTCAATAGCGCCTTCATTTTCTTCGCCGGGCTGTGGGCGGGCACCATCAACAGCGTCGTCGGATCCGGCACCCTGGTCACGTTCCCGGTGCTGATCGCCCTGGGCTATGCCCCCGTCACGGCCTCCATCAGCAACGCCATGGGGCTCGTGGCCGGCAACGCCACCGGCGCCTGGGGCTACCGGAAGGAGCTAGAAGGCCGCGGCAGGCAGCTGCTCCGGCTCCTGCCGGCCTCGCTGCTGGGCGCCGTTACCGGCGCCTACCTGCTGCTCCACCTGCCCGAGCAGGTCTTCTACTACGCCGCCCCCGTCCTGATCGTGCTGGCCCTGCTGATGGTGGTCTTCCAGCCGCGGCTTCAGCGGTGGGTGAAGAACCGCGAAGAAAACCCTGAGCACGCCATCCGGGACCGCCGCCACGGTGTCCTGCTGGTGGTGCTCGTATATCTGGCCGGTGTCTATGGCGGCTACTTCGTCGCGGCCCAAGGCATCCTGCTGGTGGGCATTCTGGGCGTCTTCATGACCGGGACCATCCAGAACGCCAACGCGATGAAGAACTTCCTGGTCCTGGGCGTGAACGTGGTGGCCGCGTGCTCCTACCTTCTGTTCGCCTTCGACCGGATCGACTGGGCCGTGGTCGGACTGATCGCCGTGAGCTCCCTGATCGGCGGCGTGATTGGCTCCAGGGTGGGGCGCCGGCTCTCCCCGGCTGTCCTGCGCGGGGTTATCTTCGCCCTAGGCCTGGTGGCACTGGGATTCATGATCGCCAACCTGTTCAAGTAGCCCGCGAACTCCTCAAATAACCCCCATCAGTTCAAATAGCCTGAAATGACCTTCCCGTGACCTTTCACTATCTCGAATCCGCCGACGACCCGCGGGTATCGGACTACACGCAGCTCACGGACGTGCACCTGCGCAAAGTCCGGGAACCCGCCGAGGGCCTTTACATCGCCGAGTCCTCCCGCGTGCTGCGCCGGGCGCTGGCTGCGGGGCACCGGCCGCGGTCCTTCTTCCTTGCCGAGAAGTGGGCCGAGGACCTGGCAGATGTCTTTGAGCAGTACCCGGACGTCCCGGCCTATATCGGCTCCGCGGCGCTGCTGGAGGAAATCACCGGCTTCCACCTGCACCGCGGCGCCATGGCAGCCATGCACCGGCCCGCCCCGGTGCCGCTGGCTGAGCTGCTCGCCGGAGCCCGCCGGGTTGCCGTGCTGGAGGACATCGTGGACCACACGAACGTCGGGGCCATTTTCCGCTCGGCCGCGGCCCTGGGCGTGGACGCCGTCCTGATCTCGCCGCGGTGCGGGGATCCGCTCTACCGCCGCAGCGTGCGGGTCAGCATGGGGACCGTGTTCCAGGTGCCGTGGGCCCGGCTGGAGGACTGGGCGGGAGGACTGGCCGCGCTGCAGGAGCAGGGCTTCACGGTGGCGGCCATGGAGCTCACGGATGACGCCGTGGACCTCGACGTGCTCGCGGGCCGCCGCCCGGAACGGCTGGCCCTGGTGCTGGGCACGGAAGGCGCGGGCATGAGCGCAGGAACCCTGGCCGCCGTCGACCTCGCAGTGAAGATCCCGATGCGCCCGGGCGTCGATTCGCTCAACGTCGCCGCGGCGTCGGCGGTTGCGTTCTGGGAGCTCCGTCCGAGGGACTAAGGCGAACCGCTGCTGTGCCGCGCTGACGTGCGCCGATGGTGTTCGTCAGCGGTCCTGCTATCGGCTATGATTGATAGCTGGCCGTCCGGTCTTTTCCGCCGGCCATCCCATTCATACCTGGCAACTGGCAAAATCCAGTTGTGCGAACAAAGGTCCAATTATGAAGTCTAATACTCACCCGAAGTACGAAGCTGTTGTTTTCAACGACCTGGCTTCCGGCGTCAAGTTCCTGACCAAGTCCACCGTGTCTTCTTCGAAGACCATCGAGTGGGAAGACGGCAACACCTACCCGGTCATCGACGTCGAAATCTCCTCTGAGTCCCACCCGTTCTACACGGGCAAGCAGCGCATCATGGACTCCGCAGGCCGCGTCGAGCGCTTCAACGCTCGCTTCAAGGGCTTCGGCGGCAAGAAGTAACCTTCTTCCCCAAGGTCTTATGGAAAGCCCGCACCGGCAACGGTGCGGGCTTTCTGCGTCTCTGACGGGTTTCCGGGTTTCCGGGTTCGCGATATCGCGGGTTCCCGGAGGCATGCGGCAGGATGGATGTCATGACATCCCATCCCGTGGCCACCGCTCCCAGCACTGCCGACGACGGCGGCCGCCACCACGGCGAGTACAAGGTCCCGGGTGGCAAACTCGTGGTCGCCGATTTCGACGTCGTGGACGGCGTACTGGCCCACGTCTCGCTGAGCGGGGACTTCTTCCTGGAACCGGACGAGGCGCTGCCGGAGATCAACCGGGCCCTCACCGGGCTGCCCGTCGACACAAGCGCCGCCGACATCGCGGACGCCGTGACGGCGGCCCTGCCTGAAGGACGCGTGCTGTTCGGTTTTTCCGCCGACGCCGTCGCGGTCACCGTCCGCCGCGCCCTCGCGAAGGCTACCGGCTGGGCGGACCACCACTGGAACATCATCGCCCCGTCCGTCCTGCCCACCCACGTCAACGTCGCCCTGGATGAGGTCCTGACCGAGGAAGTCGGCGCCGGGCGGCGCAATCCCACCCTGCGGTTCTGGGACTGGGAGGAGCCCTCGGTGGTGATCGGCAGCTTCCAGTCCGTCCGCAATGAACTCCACCCCGAGGGGGTGGCCCGGCACGGCATCAGCGTGGTCCGGCGGATCAGCGGCGGGGGAGCGATGTTCATGGAGGCCGGGAACTGCATCACCTACTCGCTGTACCTGCCGCAGACCCTGGTGGACGGCATCAGCTTCGCGGACTCCTACCGTTTCCTCGACGCCTGGGTGATGGCGGCCTTGGAAAAGGTCGGCATCAGCGCCTTCTACGTGCCGCTCAATGACATCGCCACGGAGCACGGCAAGATCGGCGGGGCGGCGCAGAAGCGGCTCGCCAACGGCGGGATGCTCCACCACGTCACCATGAGCTACGACATCGACGCCGAGAAGATGGTGGAGGTGCTGCGGATCGGCAAGGAGAAACTGTCGGACAAAGGCACCAGGAGCGCCAAGAAACGCGTGGATCCGCTCCGCCGCCAGACCGGCATGGCCCGCGCCGAGATCGTCGCAGCCATGATGGACGTCTTCGCCGAACGCTACGACGCGACACCGTCCGTACTCACCGACGCCGAGCTTGAAGCGGCCCGCCGCCGTGTGGCGGCCAAGTTCGGCACCGCGGAGTGGCTGCACCGAGTTCCCTAACAAACCAAGTTCCCATAACAACCGTGCCGTAACGGCCGGCGGTAGGCGGGTCGGCCGCTCCGGCATCCCGGGGGCTAGGCGCCGAGGGCCGGTGCCGTCAGCGCCTGCGCCTTGAGGGAACGGTGCAGGTGGCTGCGCTGTTCGATGATGATCCGGCGCAGCGCGCGCGGCGCGTTGGTGTGGGCGGCGAGCCAGTGGTCGGTGCGGACAATCACGGCGTGGGTCTCGGGCGTTCCGCCGTGGCCGTCGAGGTCCTGCCCCGCGGGATAGAAGCCGCGGACAATCCGGCTGGCGATCTCAATGCTCCGGTCCGCCCAGACCTGCTCGAGGGACTCGAAGTACGGATCGATGAACCCGGCCAGCAGCGAGGCCGCGCCGGTGTTGAACCCCGCGATGGTGGCGCTCAGGAGCTGGTTGGACAGCCCCGTGCCATGGACGGCGGCCTCCCAGGCTGCGGCCTTGACGGACGCCTCGGGGCGGGCGGCGAGGGCCGTGGCGTGCCCGGACTTGCCGGCCGCCGTGTTGTCCCGGGCGAGCTCCTGATCGAGCTGCTCCTGTGAGGCCTGGCCGTTGGCGGCAAGGCCATGCCAGAGATTCCAGCGCAGTTCGGCGTCCACCGCGAGACCATCGATCACGGTGCTGCCGTCCAGGATGCCCCGGAGCAGGTCGAGCCGGCCGGCGTCGTAGCGGCTGGTCGCGGCCAGGGTTCTGGCCCAGGCCAACTGCTGGTCGGAGCCCGGCGCCGCCGCCTGCAGCTGTTCGGCGGCCGTGGTCAGGAAGTCGCGGCGCACGGCGTCCCGTTGGCTCCGGGGTACGTAGCGTTCGACCGCCGTCGAGG
Organism: uncultured Actinomycetota bacterium; assembly: GCA_963722145.1. GTDB lineage: Bacteria > Actinomycetota > Actinomycetes > Actinomycetales > Micrococcaceae > Arthrobacter. Next base: position 253,372 of record CAVRLW010000014.1, read on the forward strand.
CGTTGCCCAGCACGTTGAGCAGGACGCCGATCCCCGGTTCGGCGGGGCCGAAACGCTGGACGGCGTCGACGTAGAGGGAGGCCGGCGTGACGGCATCGCGGGCCGAGTCCCACAGCGCCGTCCAGCACAGTGCCCGCGCCATGGGGTCCTTCGAGCTTGTCCAGGGAACCGCGCACAGTGGCCTCGGAGTGCCGGTCAAGCCGGACCTTGGCGTAGGCTTAGGTCCTCGTCGTTGACCAGCAGCAGGGCGGCTCGGGGTTTGCCTGCCAGTTCGGTGCACGTCGGTCCGGGCGCCGCTGACGTCGGTTTCGATGCTGTCCGTGCGGACCAGGGCGCCGGCGTCGTCAAAGTTGTAGAGGCCGATCCGCAGCCGGTGCGGCCGGGGCTCCTGCCTGCCGGTGGCGGGATCCACCGCGTCCTGCAGGACGGCGACGGAACTGAACGCGTCCCCGTGCTCGGTGATCTCGCTGGAGAGGGTTGAGATGCCGGAGGTCTGGAGCCATTGGCGGGCCCATTCGCCGAGGTCGCGGCCGGATGCCGCGCTCAGTGCCGCCAGCAACTCGGCGAGCGTGGTGTTGCCATAGGCGTGGTCCCGGAAGTACTGGCGGGACCCGGCAATGAAGGCCTCGAACCCGACGTAGGCCACGAGCTGCTTGAGCACCGAGGCGCCCTTGGCGTAGGTGATGCCATCGAAATTCTGCTTCGCGGCTTCCAGGTCCGGGATGTCGGCAACGATGGGGTGCGTGGTGGGCAGCTGGTCCTGGACGTAGGCCCACGCCTTGCGGTTGTTGGCGAAGTTCACCCACGCCGTGTCCCAGTCCGTGGTGCGGTCCACGCCCAGGGTGCCCATGTAGTCGGCGAAGGACTCCTTGAGCCACAAATCATCCCACCACTTCATGGTGACGAGGTCGCCGAACCACATATGCGCCATCTCGTGCAGGAGCGTGTTGGCACGGGCCTGGTACTGCGAGTCGGCGGCCCGGGACGTGAAGACGTAGCTTTCGGTGAAGGTCACCAGGCCCGGGTTTTCCATGGCGCCGAGGTTGTACTCGGGCACGAAGGCCTGCTCGTACTTGCCCCACGGATAGGGGAAGTCAAAGAGCTCGTTGAAGAAGGACAGGCCGTTTTTGGTGAGGCGGAACAGGGCGTCGGCGTCGAAGGACGGTGCCATCGAGGCGCGGCAGTAGAGCGCCAGCGGCACGTCCAGGACGGTGCCGTCGGCGAGTGCGCCGCTCCAGGCGTCCTCGGCCTTGAAGTACGGTCCGGCCAGGACGGTGGTGATGTAGGTGGACATCGCCTTCGTAGGGGCGAAGTCCCAGCGGCTCGTGGCGGGATCACTCGTTAGCTGGGTGCGCAGCACCTCAGCGCCGTTGGAGGACACCTGCCAGTCGGAAGGGGCCATGACGTGGAAGGTGAACTCGGCCTTCAGATCGGGTTGCTCGAAGTTCGCGAACACCCGGCGGGCGTCGGCGGGTTCGTACTGCGTGTAGAGGTAGCACTGCCCGTCGGCGGGGTCGACGAAGCGGTGCATGCCCTCACCGGAAGTGCTGTAAAGGGCTGTCCCGGTAATGGTGACCTGGTTCTCCGGCTGCAGGTTCTCGAGCCGGATCCGGGATCCGTCCACGACGTCGGCGACCACGAGGCCCTTGCCATTGAGGAAGACGCTGTGCACGCTATCCGCGATGAAATCCACGAAGGTCGATGACCCGGGTTCGCTGGCCGCGAAGGAAATTACGCTGCGGCTCGTGTAGCCGGCGACGTTCGGATCGGCTGCCTGCCGGACGTCGAGGGAGACGTCGTAGCTGTGCGTGCTGATGAGGGCGGCACGGGCCGCGGCCTCGTCGCGGCTCGAGATTCTGGTTTGACACCCAGCTATCTAATCACGGCAGCGTGTGCGCCGGATCACGCCGGCGGGAACATCAGGAAGGCGGCCGCCAGGCCCAGCAGGCCGATCAGCAGCCAGGACGCCAGCGCGGCCAGCAGCGCGCGTGCGCCGGTGTGCAGCAGTTGCCCCACGCGGACGGCGGAACCCAGCCCGAACAATGCCATGCCCAGCAGCAGGTCCTGGAGGGCGGCGGCCGCGTCCAGGACTGTGGGGGAGAGCCACCCGGTGGTGCGCAGGCCCGCCAAGGCCACGAATCCGATGACGAAGAGCGGGATCACCGGCGGGCGCTTGGTGCCGTCGGCTGCGGTGCCCAGCCGGTGGTGGTATCCCGCGGCGGCGACCATCGGCGCCAGCAGGATCACGCGGGTAAGTTTGACGACGACGGCGACGGCCAAGGCCGTGGCGCCCGCGGTCTGGGCGGTGGCGACCACCTGCCCGACGTCGTGCACCGAGGCGCCGGTCCACGCCCCGAAGAGCTCCGGCCCGAGGCCCAGCGGCCGCGCGAGCAGCGGCAGTACACCGATGGCCAGCGTTCCACACAGCGTCACGAGCGCCACGGGCAGCACGGTTTCCTCCTGCCGGATTCTGCGGACGGCGGCCATCGCCCCGATCGCGGACGCCCCACAGATGGCGAATCCCGTGGCCACCAGGAGCGATACGCGGGGAGGAAGCCGGAAGAGCCTGCTGATCCCGTACGTGCCAGCGAAGGCGGTCAGCACCACGGCCGTCACGAGCAGCAGGGCGGCCCAGCCCAGGCCCAGCACATCGCCGAGGCTGACCTTCAGGCCCAGCAGCACGATCCCGGCCCGCATGAGGTGCTTGCCCGCGAAGTCGAGCCCCGGCCGCGCCGGCCCTGCGGTCCACCCCGCCACGCCCGGCAGGTTAGCCGCCAGGAGCCCGAGGAGCACGGCCAGGGTCATCGCCGGCAGCCCCGGGAGCATCAGATGGACGGCGACGGCGGCTGCAACGGCCGCCGCGGCGCCGATCAGGCCAGGCGCGGCCGCGGCAGCGGAATTTTTGGGGGGCACGCCCCTACATTGCCGTACCCGGCCGGAAAAACCGTAACCGCGGCCATTCGCCGCGCGGCCCCCCACTGAGCGGCCAGCGCGGAGCGCGGCGCCGCGGGCCGACGAAATGATTTCGTAACGAAAAAGTGGTTGGCTAGTGACCATGTCTGACCTATTCCAGGATTACTCCGAGGCCGCCAGCCGATCCGGCGCCTACGACGAGATGTTTGCCCCCGGCCAGCAGGCCCGGAAGTCCTACGGGCAGGTGGCCGTGGCCCTGCGTGAACTGTCGTTGGCTGACGTCAGCGCCCGCGCCGATTCCATGGCGCGGACCTTCCTGGACCGCGGCGTGACGTTCGACTTCGCGGGTGAGGAGCGGCCCTTCCCGCTCGACATCGTCCCCCGGGTGATCCCCGCCGATGAGTGGAGCGTCCTGGAACGCGGTGTGGCGCAGCGCGTCCGCGCCCTCGAAGCCTTCCTCAATGACGTCTACGACAAGATGACGGTGGTGTCCGACGGCGTCATCCCGCGCCAGCTCGTCACGACGAGCGCGCACTTCCACCGCCAGGTGCACGGCTTCGAGCCGGCCGGCGGGGTCCGCGTCCACATTTCCGGAATCGACGTCGTCCGCGACGCCGCGGGCACCTTCCGCGTTCTGGAGGACAACGTGCGCGTGCCCTCGGGCGTCAGCTACGTCCTCGAGAACCGCCGGGCCATGGCCAAGGGCCTGCCCGAGGCCTTCGGCCAGCAGCTCATCCGCCCGGTGGAGGAGTACCCTCGCCGGCTGCTGTCAGCCCTGCGGAAGACCGCGCCGTCCGGCGTCGACGATCCCACCGTGGTGGTTCTGACCCCCGGCGTGTTCAACAGCGCCTACTTCGAGCACACCCTGCTCGCCGGCCTGATGGGGGTCGAACTCGTCGAGGGCCGCGACCTCATCTGCCGCGGCAACCGCGTCTACATGCGCACCACGGCGGGCGAGCAGCGTGTGGATGTCATCTACAAACGGATCGACGATGAATTCCTGGACCCGCTGCAGTTCCGTGCCGACTCCATGCTCGGCTGCCCCGGCCTGGTCAACGCGGCCCGCGCCGGCGGCGTCACGATCGCCAACGCCGTGGGCAACGGCGTCGCCGACGACAAGCTGGTCTACAGCTACGTGCCCGACCTCATCCGCTACTACCTGAGCGAAGAGCCCGTGATCGCCAACGTGGACACCTTCCGGCTCGAAGAGAAGGAAGCCCGGGAGTACGTCCTGGACAACCTGGCCGAACTCGTGGTGAAGCCCGTGGACGGTTCCGGCGGCAAGGGCCTCGTGATCGGCCCGGACGCGTCCAAGGACGAACTCGAGGCGCTGCGCAAGCGCGTCGTCGCCGATCCCCGCGGCTGGATCGCCCAGCCGGTGCTGCAGCTGTCCACCGTGCCCACGCTCAGCGGCGACAAGTTCGGCCCCCGGCACGTGGACCTGCGCCCGTTCGCCGTCAATGACGGCGAGGACGTCTGGGTTCTCCCCGGCGGACTGACCCGCGTGGCGCTCAAGGAGGGCTCGCTGATCGTCAATTCCAGCCAGGGCGGCGGCTCCAAGGACACCTGGGTCCTGGCGGATTCCCCGCAGGTTCCGGTCGAAGTGATCCCGCGGCCCACCATCGCGGTCCGCGAGCGGGTTTCGGTCTGGCCCGTGGAGAGCAACTGGCGCGACAGCCAGAAAGAGCAGCAGCAGCAGCAGATTTCTGACGCGCAGGAGGTAACCGCGAATGCTTAGCCGTATTGCCGAGTCACTGTTTTGGATCGGCCGCTACGTGGAACGGGCCGACGGCACCGCCCGGATCCTCGACGTCCACCTCGAGCGGCTCAACCATCTGCCCATGGAGGAACAGCGCAGCGTCGCGCAGGAACTCCTCGCCGTCATGGGCGCCCGGGCGCAGAGCGAGGATTTCGGCCTGCCCGAACTGCTCAACGCCCTCGCCTACGACAAGCAGAGTGCCACGTCCATTGCCGGCTCCCTCGGCGCGGCCCGGGAAAACGCCCGCCGCGCCCGCGAGACCGTCTCCTCCGGACTCTGGGAGAGCCTGAACACGACCTACTACGGGCTGAACCAGCACCGCAAGGACGTGGTGGGCACCTACCGCTTCTGCAACTGGGTCCTGGAACGCACCGCCATGGTCAGCGGCCTCGCCGACACCACCGTCAGCCACGACGAGAGCTGGCAGTTCCTGGTCCTGGGCCGGTCCCTGGAGCGCGCCGACATGACCGCCCGCATGCTCTCGACGCGCGATGTCCTCTCAGCCGGCATGTCCTGGGTGAACATGCTCCGCTGCGCCGGCGCGTACGAATCCTTCCTGCGGACCCGCCGGGCGGCGTTCGGGGACCAGCACGCGGCCGAATTCCTGCTCCTGGACCGGCTGTTCCCGCGGTCCATCGTCTACGCCCTGCGCGACGCCGACGAATGCCTGGCGAAGCTCGACCCCTCGGCCCAGCGCGTCGGCTTCATCAACGACGCCCGCCGGATCGTCGGCCAGGCCCGCACCTTCCTGGAGTTCCACCGCACCGATGACCTCATGTCGGAGCTGCCGGAGCACATGGAGCGTGTCCAAAAGGCGGTATCGCAGGCCTCGGACGCCATTTCCCGTAAGTACTTCAATCAGGCAGACGAACTGGCCTGGGTGGGAGAAGTTTCATGACCCGGCTGAACATCGTCCACAAGACGGCCTACAAGTACAACAAACGCGTCACCCTGTCCTACAACGAGGCCCGGATGACCCCGCTGACGGACCCGCAGCAGGTGGTACTGGAGTCCTCCATGAAGGTCTCGCCCTCGCAGGCGGCCCTGAGCAGCTACCGCGACTACTGGGGCACGCGCGTGACGGCCTTCGACATGCAGATGCCGCACGAGCACCTCGAAGTCCTGGCCACCACCACCGTTGAGGTGCACCGCGTGGAGAAGATCGCGGCCGAGGCCGACATCGTCGGATGGGACGTCCTGGCCACCCCGGAGACGCTCAACCAGTTCAGCGACTGGATTCCGCAATCCCAGCTGACGGGTCCCGGCTCCGAAGTGCTCGGCATCATTCCCGGGGTTGTCGAAGGGAAAAACGCCGCACGAGGCCGCCATGGCGATCTTTGACTGGATGCGCGGTGAAATGACCTACATGAAGGGCTCCACCGGCGTGACCACCAACGCCGAGCAGGCCTGGAGCCAGCGGCAGGGGGTCTGCCAGGACCTGGCGCACCTCGCCATCGGCTCACTGCGCAGCTGCGGGATCCCGGCCCGCTATGTGTCCGGTTACCTTCACCCCCGTTCGACGGCGGACCTCGGCGAGACGGTTGCCGGCCAGTCCCATGCGTGGCTCGAGTGGTGGGACGGCGAGTGGCGGAGCTGGGACCCGACCAACCACAAGCCCGCCGGGGACTTCCATGTCACCGTGGCCCGGGGCCGCGACTACCGCGACGTGCCGCCGCTCAAGGGCATCCTGTCCGGCGGCGGCGGATCGGCCCTGACCGTCAGCGTGGAGATCACCCGCCTGGCCTAAACCGCCACGCCCGCCGCCGCCACTTTGCGCTATCAGATAGGGCTGCTCTGAAGCCTCAGAGCAGCCGTATCTGATAGCGCATCCAGTGTTGGTGGCTTGCGGGCGGAGGTTATTCGAGGCCGGACCGGGTGGAGTCGTCCAGCGGCGTCCACCAGGTCATCGGCGGTACCACTTTGAAGCGCCGGCCGGTGACGGTGTCCGGCGTGATACGGACAAAGTGCTCCTTTTGTCCGGCCTCCCACGGGAACAGCAGCAGTCCGACCGTGTCCATGACTTCCTGGGGGTTCTGCACGGGTGCGGCCTGGCCCTTGACCACAACACTCCAGGCGACCCCGGTGTCCGGGTCCACGCCGTCGGCCTCCAACGCCACCGGTGTGTCGCCGGTGGCCGCCTGCAACTTGGTGCCCTCCGCGGTCCGGAAAACCAACGAACCGTGGTCCACTTTGTAGTTGATGGGGAAGATGTCGGGGTGGTCGCCCACCCAGACCGCCAGCCTGCCGACCGAGACGCTGCGCAATAAGCTGCCAGCATTCATGATGGTCGAGGTTTTCCACGGCATGGCTTTGGTCCTTTGGCTCGTGACCGCCCGGGGTCGAATCAGTACTCATGGCGGCAAGAGTACGCCGCCGGGCTGCAGGCGGCTAGGGCATATGGTCCCTGACGCCCGGTGAAACTGGGGAATGCTTGAGGACTTTCTGAGCTGTTCGCGGTATTCTGGCAGGGCCGTCAGCGTCGACGTCGGCCGGAGCGATTGGGGCAAAACATGCATTCAACGGGTGAGGGTTCCGGCCATACCGTATCCAGCCAAATCCCGTGGTTGAGGAACTGCTGAAGGGGTTCGGCGCCCGGGCGGAAGAGTTACTCCAATCCAAGGAACGCATGGCGGGCCTGCTGGAAGCGGTCGTGGCCCTGGCCGAGGACCTGAGCCTGGATGCCGTCCTGGAACGCGTGGTTGAATCGGCCTGCCGGTTGTTACATGCACGTTTCGGTGCCTTGGGAGTCATCGGTGATGACCACGCGCTGAGCCACTTCATCACTGTCGGCATCGACGGCGAACTGGCGCGGCATATCGGTCCGCTGCCGACCGGCCACGGCGTGCTCGGCCTCCTGATTACGGATCCCCGGCCGCTCCGGCTGCATGATCTTAGCAAGCACCCTGGAGTCCTACGGGTTCCCGGCAAACCACCCTCCCATGCAGTCCTTCCTGGGGGTCCCGGTGCGCGTCCGGGAGGTGGCTTCGGGAACCTTTACCTCACGGAAAAGAGGGCGGGGAGGACTTTACCGCCGAAGACGAGGCGTTGGCCGTTGCGTTGGCCGCCGCCGCCGGCGTCGCCATTGAAAACGCCCGGCTCTATGACGACGCCCGCCGCAGGGCCCGCTGGCTGGAGGCCAGCATGGACGTCTCCGGGCTGATGTTGAGCACGGACCGCGATTACACCTCGGGCGGCCTGGATCCGATTGCCGGCCGCGCGCTCCAGGAGTCCGCGTCCGATCTCGCCCTGCTGGTGGCGCCCGCCGCCAACGGCGTTGCCCACGTAGTGATCGGCGTTGCCGGTGAGCGTGGCGCGGCGTTTTCGGAAGGTCGCTGCACTTGGAATCAGGGCTCCTCGATGGTGTCCTCGAAGGCGGCGAGCCGGTGCTGTTCGACGACGCGTCCGAAGTGGTCGGGGAGGTCGACGCCGGAGTCACCGGTCCGCTGCTGGCAGTGGCACTGAGCACCCAGGGCGCCCACCATGGCCTCCTGCTGCTGGCACGGAACAAGGATTCGGTCCGCTACGCCCGGACCGACATCGAGATGGGGGCCGTCTTCGGCTCCCACGTGGCACTCGCCTTGGAACTGTCCAGGGTGCACCGGCTGCGTGAAGAGCTCCTGGTCTTCACGGACCGCGACAGGATCGCCCGGGACCTGCACGACCTCGTCATCCAGCGGCTATTCGCCGCCGGGCTGAGCGTGCAGAGCCTGACCCGGTTCACCAAGGACGAACTGGCGTGGGAGCGCATCCGCATCATCACAGGCGAACTCGACGAGGCGATCCGCAGCCTGCGCGACACCATCTACTCACTGAAGAGCAATATCGGCGAGACCGAATTGCTGAGCGGCCGGATCCGCCGGGTCACGCGAAGTTCGTCGAAGTCCATGCCCTTCGCGCCGCGCCTGACCATCACAGGGCCCGTGGATGCTGTGACACCGGACAAGGCCGACAACGTCGTGGCAGTGGTTTCCGAAGGGCTCAGCAACGCCATCCGGCACTCCGGGGCGGATACCATCTCGGTCTCCGTTGCCGTGGTCAAGGGCCGGGTGACAGTGGTGATCAGCGACAACGGCGCCGGAATCGCCCAGCCCGGAAAAACGCAACGGGCTGAGCAATCTCGAGGACCGGGCGACGGATGCTCGACGGCGAATGCACCATCACGAGCGCGCCCGACGCCGGCACCAGCCTGGAATGGTCGGTGCCGCTATAGCGGACCGACGCGGCCCCGCCTGTGCCCCACTAGCCGGGCGCACCAGCCGTGCCCGGAGCCCGGAGGCGTACCGGACGCTGTGCGGCCGGGTATCCGTCGCCGGCGCTGGCACCGGAGACCACCGGAAATGCCGGGCTGGCGATGAAGACAGCGGCCTGGGTGCGGCGTTCGAATCCGAGCTTGGCCAGCAGCGACGATACATAGTTCTTGACAGTCTTTTCCGCCAGGAACATTTCGGCGGCAATCTGCCGGTTGGTCAGTCCGCCGCCCACCAGTTCCAATACCTTCCGTTCCTGGGGCGTGAGGGATGACGTGCGCGGGTCAACCTCCTCCGCTTCCACCAGGCTGTCCACGATGCCGGCGGCGACGCCTTCCTCAAAGAGGGACTCGCCCGCTGCTGCCCGCCGCAACGCGCCGATCAGGTCCGTGCCGCCGATCTCCTTCAGCACATAACCCCGCGCGCCGGCCAGGACGGCGCCGCGCAGGGCCTGTTCGTCGTCGAAGCTCGTCAGGATGATGCAATTCAAGGACGGGTCCACCGACCGCACGTCCCGGCAGACCTCAATGCCGGTCCCGTCCGGCAGGCGGGCATCCAGCACACAGACATCGGGGTGCAGCGCGGGAATCCGGCGGGTCGCCTCCACCGCGGATCCGGAACTGCCGACCACAACGAAACCCTCGCCTTCGAGGAGTTCCTGCAGCCCGCGTCTGACGAGTTCGTGGTCATCAAGGATGAAGACGCGGATCACCGCCTGCACGCCATCAGCGGCAGTGAGACCTGCGTCTGCCCAGGCAATCATGGTTCTCCCGTCCGGCCGCTTTGCGGGACCGCTCGATTCTGTGGTGCATTGACTTACCCCAGCCCTGCCATTCTTCTGCACTGCGGCGCCGCGGACAAGGGTCATAATGCCCAGCGGTGCGCCGGGGTCCGCCGCGCGGAATGCTTTGCGGGTACTCGCGGGCTCCTGGGATGGCGTGCCTTTTGAGGAGAGCAAGTCGCGACATGCTGGTGTGGGCCGCCGCGGCCACGGCGGGGTAGGCGGCCTGCTTCTGGGATCGGTCAGTACCGCCTGTGTGGCACATGCGCATTGCCCGGTACTTGTCGGTCACACGCCAGAAAAGGGCTGAGGCCAGAATCCTGCCCGGAGAGATTCGAACGCGCGTTATTCGAACCGCGGGCCATTCGAACCGCGTGCTATTCGAATGAGGCGCGGCGCTGGTCCGAGAGGCGCGTGGTCCACACATCGGGCTTGTTGACCTTGAATCGTCGTCCGGTCAGCGCCTTGGGAGCCACACGCACGTAATACGGCTTGCCGCCGGGTTGCCACGGCTCCAAGAGCAGGGCGTCCGCCGCGTCCTTGTCCGCCTGGTTCTCGATCAGTTCGGCTTCGCCGCGCGCCATCACGCTCCAGGCCGTCTCGTCGTGGGCGTCGTAGCCGTCGATCTCGAATGCCACCGGCTTGCCCGTGATGGCGCCCCACAGTTTCGTGCCGCCGGCGGTGCGGAAGACAATCGTCCGCCGTTCCAGCACGAAATTCACCGGAAAGATCTCCGGATGGCTGTCTACGATCAGCGCTACGCGCCCCACGATTTCGGCATCGAGCAGCGCCCAGCACTGGTCCATGGTCAGCGAATAATCCGGCGGGGGCGTGGGTGTGTCCATGTGGAGCAGGTTACACCGATCACCAAGGACTGGGCTTGTAATCCTTCAGGAAGACGCCGTACTGGTCCTCGCCGGACTCGCCCATCACGATGGGGTCGTATACGCGGGCTGCGCCGTCAACCAGGTCCAGCGGCGCGTGGAAGCCCTCTTCCATGAGGCGGACTTTGGTGTAGTGAGGGCGCTCGTCCGTGATCCAGCCGGTGTCGACGGCCGTCATAAGGATGCCGTCGGCGTCGAGCATTTCCTGGGCGCTGGTTCGGGTCATCATGTTCAGCGCGGCCTTGGCCATGTTCGTGTGCGGGTGGCCGGGGCCCTTGTAGGCGCGGGAGAACTGGCCTTCCATGGCGCTGACATTGACGATGTACTTCCGCCGTGCGGTGGAGCGCTTCATGGCGCCGCGCAGCCGGCTGACCAGCAGGAACGGAGCCGTGACGTTGCACAGCTGCACCTCGAGCATTTCCAGCGGGTCCACTTCGTCCAGCACCTGGGTCCAGCTGTTGATTGTGGCGAGGTCAGGGACCAGCCCGCCGGCGTCGATCGCGGTGCCGGATTCAATGCGCTCCAGCGACGCGGAACCCGTGGACAGGGCCAGGGAAGTAATTGCGTCCCCGGCCAGTACGGGATGGTCGAGCACGCTGCTGGCGAGGGCGAGCGGGTGCTTGTCGTGGGCGTGGCCAAACGTGACGAGCTCAGGGCCCCCGTTGGCAGCCTGGAGGGCGGCGGGCAGCGGCTCGTCCTCGGCGTCGACGAGGGGCTTGTAGGCGTTGCCGGAGCGCCGCACGGTCTGGGCCGCGTTGTTGATGATGATGTCCAGCGGTCCTGCGGCATCGAGGGAATCCGTCAGGGCCATCACCTGGGACGGGTCGCGAAGGTCGATGCCCACGATCCGGAGCCGGTGCAGCCAGTCGCCGCTGTCCTCCATGGTGGCGAAGCGGCGGGCGGCGTCCTTGGGGAACCGGGTGGTGATGGTGGTGTGGGCGCCGTCCCGGAGGAGCCTGAGCGCGATGTACATGCCGATCTTTGCCCGGCCGCCGGTCAGCAGGGCCCTGCGGCCGGTCAGATCGGTGCGGGCGTCGCGCTTGGTGTGGCTGAACATGGCGCACTCGGGGCACAGCTGGTGATAGAAGGCGTCCACCTGGGTGTAATGCTGCTTGCAGATGTAGCACGGCCTGGACCTGATGAGATGCCCGGCGATCTCCCCGGTCGCGGACGTGGCCAGCTTGTTGCCGCGTGTCTCGTCGTCGATCCTGTCGGGGGCTGCCGTCGCCGTCTGGGCGATCACGGCGCGGTCCGCTTCGGCGATCTCATCGCGTTTGCTGACCCGCCGGTGGCGCTTGACGGCCTTGAACATCTTCCCGGTGGCACGGCGTACGGAAACGTAGTCCGGGTGTTCCTCGTCATAGACGTGGATCGTGTTCAGGACCTTCAGGCAGGCCTGGACTTCCTCCGGGGTCAGCTCGGCAAGGCCCGGCGCGGCCAAGCGGGTCTCTGCAGGAGCAAATTCGGCAAGAGCAGACTCGGCGGAGGGAAGATCGGAGGACAGATCGGGGGAGCTCATTGCCCTAATTTTACAGGGTGCGGAGACCCGGCCTGACAACAGTGCCGGGCCCCCGCCTGCCTATGACGTGGGCGATTGCTTGGCCGGTGCGTCCGCGCCGACCGCGGCGGCCTGAACGTCGGCAACCTTGTCCACGGACTCCCGCAGTTCGGGCCAGCTTTCCGTCGCGGTGCGGACGGCATCCGGCACCAGGCGCAGGTTGGCCGCTGAGAGCGCCCGTTCCGCATCGCTTGGAGCCGGGACAAGCTGCCCCTTGGAGAGGACCGTGATTCCAGAGTCGGTGACCTTGAACCCGCGGGCGCGGTCCAGTTCGGCGTCGATTCCGATCGCGGCGCCGGCCGGAACCTTGACGTTCTTGTCGATGATGGCGCGTTTGATCACGGCGCCTTCGCCGACAATGACCTTGTCCATCAGGACCGAGTCCAGGACCCGGCTCGAGGTGCCGACGTAGACGTCGTTGGAGAGCACGGACCCTTCCACGATGCCGCCGGAGACGACGACGCCGCTGGCCACGATGGAATCCAGTGCCGTGCCCACGGTGTTGGACTTGCCGCGGACAAATTTGGCCGGCGGAGAGATGGTCTGGCGGGTGTAGATCGGCCACTCGGAGTTGTAGAGGTTGAAGACAGGAACGGGGGAGATCAGGTCCATGTGGGCGTCGTAGAACGAATCGATGGTGCCGACGTCGCGCCAGTAGGTGCGGTCCCGTTCGGTGGACCCGGGGATGTCGTTGAGGGTGAAGTCGTAGACGCCGGCCTCACCCTGGTTGACGAAGTAGGGAATGATGTCCCCGCCCATGTCGTGCTTGGTGTCGAGGCGCTCGGCGTCAACGTGGAGGGCGTCAATCAGGGCGTCGGCGTCGAACACGTAGTTGCCCATGGAGGCCAGGAACTGGCTCGGGTCGGCCGCGAGGCCGGGTGTCGAGGACGGCTTCTCGACGAACGCGGCAATCTTCTCCGGGTTGTCCGCGTCCGTTTCGATCACGCCGAACTGGTCCGCCATGTGCAGCGGCTGGCGGACGGCGGCGACTGTGGCTTTAGCCCCGCTGGCGACGTGCTGCGCCACCATCTGGGAGAAGTCCATCCGGTAGACGTGGTCTGCGCCGACCACGACCACGATGTCGGGATTGGCGTCATGAATGAGGTTCAGGGACTGATAGATGGCGTTGGCGCTGCCCAGGAACCAGCTCTTGCCGACGCGCTGCTGAGCCGGAACGGAGGCCACATAGTTGCCCAGCTGGGTGGACATGCGCCACGTTTCGGAAATGTGCCGGTCAAGGCTGTGGGACTTATATTGCGTCAGCACCACAATTTGCAGATAGCGGGAATTCACAAGATTTGAAAGGGCAAAGTCAATTAGCCGGTAGCTGCCGGCAAACGGGACACCAGGCTTGGCCCGGTCCGCCGTCAACGGCATGAGCCGGTTTCCCTCGCCACCTGCGAGGACAATTGCCAAAACTCTCTTTTGATGCGGCATGGTGATCGCTCCTGAACGCCTTCGTTACTCCCCAATGCTGTCCGGCATGCCCGAACGTCTTCACACTAGATCAGTTCCACCGTAACGACTACCTTGGTGCATGTGCGAATAGATATTGTGACTAAAGAATTCCCGCCGGAAATCTACGGCGGCGCCGGGGTCCATGTGGCCGAGCTCAGCAGGGTGCTGGCTCAACGCGTGGACCTTCAGGTGCGTGCCTTCGGCGCGCCCCGCGAGCCCGGGTATCACGGAGCGACCGTCACGTCGTATTCCGTGCCCGAAGACCTGGGCTCAGCAAACGCCGCTATCCAGACCCTCGGGGTGGACCTGAGGATCGTTCCGGACATCGCTGGCGCGGACCTGGTCCACTCCCACACCTGGTATGCCAACATGGCCGGGCACATCGCGTCGCTGCTCCACGGCATCCCGCACGTACTCAGCGCCCACAGCCTGGAGCCGCTGCGCCCGTGGAAGGCCGAGCAGCTCGGTGGCGGATACGCGGTGTCCTCGTGGGTGGAAAAGACTGCGTACGAGGCCGCCGCCGCCATCATCGCCGTGTCGGAGGGCATGCGGCAGGACATCCTGCGCAGCTATCCGAACGTTGACCCGGCCAAGGTCAAAGTGGTCCACAACGGCATTGACGTCAGCCTGTGGAATCGGGACGAGGGCGACGACGTCGTCCGGGCCCTTGGGATGGACCCGTCGCTGCCGAGTGTCGTGTTTGTCGGGCGCAACACGCGGCAAAAGGGCGTTCCGTACCTGCTCCGTGCCGCCGCCAAGCTGCCGGCCAATGTCCAGCTGGTGCTGTGCCTCGGCGCTGCTGACACACCGGAACTGGCGGCCGAAACCGCGCGCCTCATCGAGGAGCTGCAAAGCCAGCGCAGCGGTGTGATCGTGGTGGAACGCATGCTTCCCCGCAACGAACTCATTCAGGTCCTCAGCCACGCGACGGCGTTCGCCTGCCCGTCCATCTACGAGCCGCTGGGCATCGTGAACCTCGAGGCCATGGCCTGCGGAGCGGCCGTGGTGGCCAGCGCCACCGGCGGCATTCCGGAGGTCGTCGAGCACGGCGTGACCGGGCTGCTGGTCGAGCTCGAGCAGGTCACCGACGGTACGGGCACGCCGCTTGATCCGGAGAAGTTTGTCACCGAGTTCGCCGCCGCCCTGACCGAAGTGGTGTCCGATCCCGCCCGGGCGCGCGCCATGGGTGTAGCCGGCCGGCGCAGGGCCGAGGAGCACTTCTCCTGGGAATCCATCACGGAGACCACGCTCGAGGTCTACCGCTCGGTGCTCAACAAGGGCTCCTGACCCCGCGACCGAACGGTAGTACGACGACGGCGCCGCCCCCGGTGAGGGGCGGCGCCGTCGTCATGCTCCGGCCCGGGTCAGGCGCCGCGGGATTTTGTGCGGCGGGCCTTCGTGTTGCGGGCTTTTGTCACGTGGGCCGCGCGGGCGAGCAGGATCTTTTCGTCCAGCGGGGCCTGGCCGCTGGCCCGCTGCCTCCGGAAGTAGCCCCGGGCCTCGTCCTGGCGGATCTTCTCCGCGCCGGTGGAAATCTCCGCGCGCAGGTGCTCCGGCCCGTAGCCGAAGGCGTCCACCAGGTCCACGGTGTGCGGGCGGATCTTCACCAGCAGGCGGTTGATGTATTCGCCCACGGTGCGTCCGCGCTGCATCGAGAGCCTGCCGTTCATGAGGTACCAGGACAGGTTCTTCTCGATGAGGGACAGGCCGAAGAGATCACGCAGCCACGTCAGGACCTTGTGCGTGCCCGGGTCCGTCACTTTCCCGAGGGCCTCGGTAAAGGCCTCCCACTGCAGCAACTCCGCATGGGCCTGGGCGGCTTCGATGAGTTCGTGCTGGTGCGCGTTGAACAAGGCGGCGCCCTGCTGCTGCGGGAGCCGGTTCGCGCCCTTGAGGGCTGTGGCCACGTCCGCAACCATGGTCTGGACGCGGTCCGTCAGCAAGGTCCGCTGGCTTCCTTCGTCCTTGATCGCCAGGGCCGCTTTCTGCACCGATCCGGAGTCCGCGACGAACTGGGCGACGCCGCGCAGTCCGGTGCGGTGGATCGCGACGCCGGTGGCCTGGCCCACCACGTAGCGGGCCAGCACACCGAAGTTCACGGTGCGGAATTCCTTCGCGTAGTCGGCGAGCAGCCGCTTTGCGACCAGCTGCAGCAGGACCGTGTTGTCGCCTTCGAAAGTGGCGTACACGTCGAGGTCGGCCCGGAGCGAGGCGAAACGGTTCTCGATCAGGAAGCCGGCGCCGCCGCAGGCCTCGCGGCATTCCTGCAGGGTATCGAGTGCGTGCCAGGTGCTGAGCGGCTTGAGCGCCGCGGCCAGGGTCTCGAGGTCCTGGCGGTCCTGGTCGGTGTCGTGGCGGCCGGAGAAGACGTCGTCGAATTTCTGCAGCAGCTGCTCGCTGGCGAAGCTCGCGGCGTACGTGGTGGCCAGCCGGGTGAAGAGCCGGCGCTGGTGCCGCTGGTAGTCAAGCAGGACTTCTTCATCGGTCTGGGAGGAGGCATTGAACTGCCGGCGTTCGGTGGCGTACTGGATGGCGGTTTTCAGGGCCAGTTTCGACGCCGTCACGGCGGCGCCGTCGAGGGAGACCCGGCCCTGGACCAGCGTGCCAAGCATCGTGAAGAAGCGGCGGCCCGGACTGGCGATGGGGGAGGTGTAGTTGCCCTCCGGGTCGACGTCGCCGTAGCGGTTCAGGAGGTTGGTGCGGGGGATCCTGACCTGGGTGAAGTGCAGCCGGCCATTGTCGATGCCGTTCAGGCCGCCCTTAACGCCGTCGTCCTCACCGCCGATGCCCGGCAGGAAATCCTTGGTCTCGGGGTCCCGCAGGTCCATATAGAACGCGTGCACGCCGTGGTTGACGCCCTTTGTCACCAGCTGGGCGAACACGACTGCGGCCAGGCCATCGGTGGCGGCATTACCGATGTAGTCTTTCCACGCGGCCCGGAACGGCGTGTGGATCACGAACTCCTCGGCCGCGGGGTCGTAAGTGGCGGTGGTGGCAATGCTGGCCACATCCGAACCGTGCCCGGTCTCGGTCATGGCGAAGCAGCCAGGGATGTTCAGGCTCATGATGCCGGGCAGCCACTTCTCGTGGTGCTCGGCGGTGCCAAGGTGGTTCACGGCGGAGCCGAACAATCCCCACTGGACGCCGGCCTTGATCTGCAGCGACGGGTCGGCGATGACCAGTTCCTGGAAACCGGCCACGTTCCCGCCGTGATCATCCGCGCCGCCCACGGACTTTGGGAATGCGCGGTGCACGGCGCCATTGTCCACCAGGATCCTGAGCTGACCGAACGCGCGTTGGCGATGCTCGGTGTGGGTCAGGCCCTCGATCTTGTGCAGTTCCGGGCGGCCGGCGAGGGCCCTCGACTTCAGCCGGACGTCGGCCCATTTGCCGAGCAGCTGTTCGCCAAGGGCCGCGACGTCGACGGCGGGGCCTTCCGGTGTGTCGGATTGGGCGCCGGAACGGCCGGCTGTCGTGGTCGACGTCGGCGTCGAGGTGCGGCCGGGGGCGGTGCCGGTGGTGCGGTCGGCTAGTTCAGTCATGTCGTTTCCTTCTGTGGTTCTGACAATCTTTGGTGCTGACATTTCAGTTCGTAGGCGTGGCCCGGAGTGTCACGGCTACGGCTGGCCCGGGTCTGCCGGCGCCGGATGCCGGCGCCGGGGACGGCGCCTGCAGCTCGGGGGCGATCCCGAAACAGAGCCAGTCCGTAATCTGCCGCGCCATGGCCTCCTGGTCCGGCTTGGCGGGTCCGGGCGGGCTGGCGAGCCACTGTTCTCCGGCGTTCCGCACCAGGCCGATCGCGGCATTCGGCCAGTAGCCGATCACGGCTTCCTTGTCCTGGCCGCCGCCGAGATGATTGCGCATGGGCTTGGCGATCATGTCGCTGATGGCGGCGAAGAAATGGCTCAACGCCCCGGCTGTGGAGATGGACGGGCTGGCCGTTTCCGCTTCGCCGGCGGCGTGGCGCGTGACGAAGGTGTAGACATTCGGGCTGGTCTCGGCCATTTGCAGGTA
Organism: uncultured Actinomycetota bacterium; assembly: GCA_963722145.1. Taxonomy (GTDB): domain Bacteria; phylum Actinomycetota; class Actinomycetes; order Actinomycetales; family Micrococcaceae; genus Arthrobacter. The sequence continues at coordinate 270,986 of CAVRLW010000014.1, forward strand.
CGCGGACACCATCGCGAAGAGGCCTTCGCGGGGCGTCTGGGCGCTCTGGGCCGCCTCCTGGATGCGCCGCTGCATCTGGCTCAGGACCACCTCGCCCACGGCCTGCTGGAGTCCGGCCTTGTCGCCGAAGTAGCGGTAGAACACGGACTTTGAGGTCCCCGCAGCTGCGGCAATGTCCTCCATCGACGCTTCACTGCCAAGGGCGTGCACCGCCCTCCGCGCCGACTTGATGAGCTCCCGCCGCCGTTCCTCGCGGTGGGACTGCCAGCGGGAGGCGCGGCCGTCGACGGCGGCTTGCCCGGCGGGCGGGGCGGTGTTGGGGATGTTCACGATACCCAGCGTATCAGGTACGCTGGGTATCGGTAATCGCTTTGATCGAAGGAGTCAGCCCATGTCCGTCAACGGACCGTCAGTGCCCGGATCGCAGGAACCAGCCGCCGCAACGTCCGCCGCGGGGGGTGCCGCAGGGGCCGCCGCCGCAGGCAAGACACGGGACGTCGGCGCAGCCTCGGCGCAGCTCCGCAAGGCCGTGGTGGTGGGCGGCAACCGCATCCCGTTTGCCCGGACCGGCGGCGCGTACACCAAGTCCTCCAACCAGGACATGCTCACCGCCGCGTTGGACGGACTGATCGCCCGCTTCGGCCTTCAGGACGAGCGGATCGGGGAAGTCGCCGCCGGAGCGGTCCTCAAGCACTCCCGCGACTTCAACCTCACCCGGGAAGCCGTGCTCGGCTCCGCCCTCTCTGCCGAGACCCCGGCGTACGACCTCCAGCAGGCCTGCGCCACCGGCCTGGAAACGGTGCTCGGCCTGGCGAACAAGATCAAACTGGGCCAGATCGATTCCGCGATCGCCGGCGGCGTCGATTCCGCCTCTGACGCCCCCATCGCCGTCAGCGAGGGACTCCGCGAGGTGCTCCTGGACCTCAACCGCGCCAAGACCGTCTCCCGGAAGTTGCAGGTCCTCAGCCGGCTCCGGCCCAAGGATCTGGCCCCCGATGCACCGAACACGGGGGAGCCGCGCACCGGACTGTCGATGGGCGAGCACCAGGCGCTGACCACCGCGCAGTGGAAGATCACCCGCGAGGCCCAGGATGAGCTCGCCTTCAACAGCCACCGTAATCTTGCCGCCGCCTACGACGCCGGATTCTTCGACGACCTCCTGACCCCTTACCGGGGCCTGAGCCGCGACTCCAACCTCCGCGCCGATACGAGCCTCGAGAAGCTAGCCACGCTCAAGCCCGTTTTCGGCAAGAACCTGGGCGCCGAAGCGACCATGACGGCCGGCAATTCCACGCCGCTGACCGATGGCGCCTCCACCGTGCTGCTCGCGTCCGAGGAATGGGCCGACGCCCACGACCTCCCCAAGCTCGCCACGGTGGTCGACGGCGAGGCTGCCGCCGTCGACTTTGTCCACGGCAAAGACGGGCTGCTCATGGCGCCGGCATTCGCGGTGCCCCGGCTGCTCGCACGCCACAATCTCACCCTCGCGGACATCGACTTCTTCGAGATCCACGAGGCGTTCGCCGGCACGGTGCTGAGCACCCTTGCCGCGTGGGAGGACGAGGAATTCGGCCGCACCCGCCTTGGCCTGGACGGCGCCTTCGGGAGCATCGACCGGACCAAACTGAACGTCAACGGCTCATCGCTTGCCGCCGGTCACCCGTTTGCTGCCACCGGCGGACGGATCGTCGCGTCGCTGGCCAAGATGCTGCACGACCAAGGCCAGGTCAACGGGCGTCCGGCCCGCGGGCTTGTGTCCATCTGCGCCGCCGGCGGCCAGGGCGTCGTCGCAATCCTCGAAGCACTCTAAGGGGAACCGGATGAGCGACAAGTACACCCAGTTCGTCAGCCACGGACTCGGCAAGGACATCGCCAAGCGGCTCGGGACTCCCGCAGCCGGTGGCCCTCCGTCGGTACCAGCCCGGCCGCCCCCTCGTCGACGGACCGGTCCTGGTCCAGGGGTCAACCGGCGGCGCCGACGACCTCGCCGCCACCCTCCTGGCCTGGAATCTCGACGTCCGCCGCCACGCGATACCCAAGGAGAAGCTCGGCGCCATCATCCTGGTGCTGGACGAACTGGCCCATCCCGGCGACCTCGAGAAACCGGTCCTCACCGCCGCCACCTCGCTGCGGGATCTCGCCCCGAACGGTCGCGTCATCACCGTGTCCCGCACCGGCTGGCTCCGCGACGAGCCCGCCGCGGCGGCGGCCCGGCAGGGCGTGGACGGGCTCCTGCGGTCCTTGGCGAAGGAACTCCGCGCCGGCGCCACTGGGAACGGCATCCTGCTCGCGGACGGCGCCGGGCCCACGAGCCCGGAACGCTGGGGGCGATGCGGTTCTTCCTGTCGGGCCGCTCGGCGTTCGTGGACGGGCAGTTCCTGACCGTCAGCTCCGGCGCCGGGCAGCTGCCCGACGACGTCGAGAAGCCGCTGGCCGGCAAGGTCGCCGTCGTGACCGGCGCCGCCCGCGGAATCGGGGCCGCGATCGCCCGCACCCTGTACCGCGACGGCGCCACGCTCATCCTCGTCGACGTCCCTGCAGCCGGGGACCATCTTGCGCAGGTGGCCAACGAGGTGCACGGGACGGCCCTGCAGCTGGACATCAGCCGCGACGACGCCGGCCAACGGATCATCGACCACGCCGCGGCACGGCACGGCCGGCTGGACATCGTGATCCACAACGCCGGGATCACCCGGGACAAGCTCCTGGCCAACATGGACGCCGGCCGCTGGAACTCCGTGATCGCCGTCAACATCGCCGCCCAACTGCGGATCAACGAGGCCCTCCTGGCCTCGGAGCACTTCCGCGACTCCCCCCGGATCGTGTCCGTGGCCTCCACCAGCGGCATCGCCGGCAACCGCGGCCAGACCAACTATGCCGCGTCCAAGGCCGGCGTGATCGGCATGGTGCGCGCCACTGCGCCGCTGATCGGCGAGCGCGGCGGCTCCATCAACGCCGTCGCTCCGGGCTTCATCGAAACGGAGATGACCGCCCGGATCCCCTTCGCCACCCGCGAAGTGGCGCGCCGGCTCAATTCCCTGCAGCAGGGCGGCCAGCCCGGCGACGTCGCCGAGGCCATCGCGTTCCTGGCCAGCGACGCCGCGGGCGGGATTTCCGGCGAGGTGCTGCGCGTCTGCGGGCAGAACCTGGTGGGCGCATGAGCGGTTCGCAGACCGTCATCCTGGGCGAGATGCCGGCTCTGTCCAAGCTCTACGTCAACGCGGCGGCCGCGGCGGCGCGGCGCCGGGTCCTGGGCACTCACGGCGGCACCGAACTGCCGGCCTACACCCACGAGGTCCGTGGCGTGAAGGCCGACGTCGCCAACCTGACGGCCTACCAGCACCTGATCGGCGAGAGCGCGAGCGATGTCCTCCCCGCCGGCTTTATCCATGCCCTGGCGTTTCCGCTGGCCATGAGCGTGATGAACCGGGACGACTTTCCGTTGCCCCTGCTGGGCATGGTCCACCTGAGCAACAAAGTAGTGCAGTCCGCGCCGGTCCTGTTCACCCAGGCCCTGGATCTCCGGGCCCGGGTGGAGAACCTGCGCGGGCACCGCGCCGGTACGCAGCTCGATGTCGTGGCGGAGGTTCGTGCCGCCGGGCACGGAAGCGTCCGCTGGCGCGGGGTCTCGACCTACCTGGCCAAGGGGGTGTTCCTGCCCGGGATCGACAAGCCATCGGTGCCAGTGACGGCGGCGCCGTTCCGGGTGCCGGATCCCACTGCCCTGTGGCAGCTGGGCGTTGACACCGGACGGGCTTACGCGGCGGTGTCCGGCGACTTCAACCCCATCCACCTGAGCGTTCTGACCGCCAAGGCCCTGGGGATCCGCCGGTCCCTTGCCCACGGCATGTACCTGGCGTCCCGGGCGCTGGCCGACGTCGGCGCCGTCAGGGGGGAAGCGTTTCAGCTGGGACGTCGCTTTCGAGTCGCCGGTGTTCCTGCCGGCCCGCGTGGCGCTGGACATCAGCTCCGTACAGGCCGACGGCGGCGCGTGGCAGCGCTCCGACTACGTGGCGTGGAACCCGCTGTCCGGGCGCCGGCACTTCAGCGGTTCTGTCTCGGCCTTGCCGTAGCCGCCGTCGAGCGTCGTTGCCGGCGGGAGCCCCTATCCGTCGCGTGACTAGCTGGCGGCGGCATCGGAGGACGACGCCTGGTGTGCCTCGGGGCCGGATTTCGACACCCGCAGCATGCGGTGCAGGCTCACCAGGATCGATTCGACCGCGCTGGGGGCGTCGATGCTGCGGTGCTCGGCGGCAAGCCTGTACGTTAGCTGATCGATCGCCGCGCCGGCGGAGTCAACCAGCTCAGACTGGCGTTCCGGCGATTCCTCCTCCATGGCACGCAGCACGTCACCGACGGAAGACATGACGTCGCCGAGGGGCTCCGCGTACGGCGTCGGGGATAACGAAGGGGTTGTCCTTGTCCCAGATGACGTCCGATAGCACCTGGGTGACGTCCTGGACGTGGAAGGTGGTCCGCTCCAGGTCCCGCAGGTTCCGGTAGTCGAGGTCCATGTCACGCGGATGCAGGCGCCGTCGCGGATTGGCCTGGCGGCTGGCGTCGGCCTTCTCGACCGCGAGCCGCACGGAGCGGGCATGCGCTGCGAGCGCGTCCGAGCGGCGCGACCAGTCTTCGTGTTCGGGCGGCCAGCTTTCCTTGAGGGCCTTGCCCATGTCCCAGAGTTGCTGGGCGAGGGCCAGGCGAAGTTCCGCGATACTCAGGGCCGCGGCCCTGAAATGCAGCGGCGGGAAGACCAGCGAGGTTGACGACGATGCCGACCGTGACTCCGACGCCCATCTGGAAGAGATAGCCGAACGAGAACGTGTCCGGATTGTGTCCGCCGACCAGCAGGACCAGGAGCGCCGCCGTCGGGATCCAGTCCCTGCCCGAGCCGATCCTCGGCAGTCCGGCCAGGATGACGCCCAGGCCCATGACCACGGCGACCGTCAGCGGAGTCGGCTCTCCGAGGCTGAACAGCATGAATGCCAGTCCAACCCCGATCGCCAGGCCCAGCAGCGTCTGAAGGCCCTGGCGCATGGATCCGGCGACGTTTTCGTACATGGCCACCAGGGCGCCGAGCGGGGCGTAGTAGGGGTAGTCGGCCGCGGAGCCGGGCATGAACGGAGCGATGGCGAAGGCGATCCCTGCGGCCAGCGCGGCCTTCAGGGCCAGTTGAAGCCGCGGCCACAGCACCGTCGCGGCGACCGCACTGCCTGCGGTGCGGGCCCATCTGCGCAACATGGAGGGCGGGCTGGCAGCATTCTTTTCTTCATTCATCATCCCGGCTCACCCTAGGTCCGGGAGGTTGCTGCAACAAATGGACGAACCCGTACGGCAGTGCGGGAGGCGGAGGGAACCTGCTCAAGAGGCAGCGTGGGCGGCCTTCGGCGCCTGCTCTTGGCCCGGTCCAGGCCCTGGGCGGCCCGGCCCTGCGCCGGGTCCCGCCTGCCCTGCGCCGGCCGCCGTCGGCCTTAGACTGCGCCGTGTCCCTGCGCGACCTCTTCGCCTGCGCGGACCGGGCCCGGAGGTGTGCCGTCGCCGAACGGCCGTCCGCCCAGCGCCTCACGGCCGTGCGGCGAGAGCCAGCCGCCCGTTTCCGGCCCGCGCGGGACGATGCCGGTGGGATTGATGTCCTCATGGACGATGTAGTAGTGCTGCTTGATCTGCACGAAGTCGATGGTGTCGCCGAACCCGGGGGTCTGGAACAGGTCGCGGGCGTAGGCCCACAGCACCGGCATCTCGCTGAGTTTTGCCGGTTGCACTTGAAGTGGCCGTGGTACACGGCGTCGAAGCGGGCCAGGGTGGTGAACAGGCGGACGTCGGCCTCGGTGATCGTGTCGCCCACCAGGTACCGCTGCTCGGCCAGGCGGTCCTCGAGCCAGTCCAGAGCGGGCAACAGCCGATCGTAGGCGGCATCGTACGCCTCCTGGGAGCCGGCAAAGCCGCACCGGTAGACGCCGTTGTTCACCTCGGTGAAGACGCGCTCGTTGACCTCGTCGATTTCGTCCCGCAGGTGCTCCGGGTAGAGGTCCGGCGCGCCGGTCGCGGTGATACTGCGTCCACTCCGAGGAGAAGTCGAGCGTGATCTGCGGGAAGTCGTTGGTGACCACCTGCCCGCTGGGGACGTCCACGATCGCCGGCACGGTGATCCCGCGGGGGTAGTCGGGGAAACGGCGGAAGTAGGCGTCCTGGATGCGCTGGATCCCGAGCACGGGATCGATGCCGTCCGGGTCGAGGTCGAACGTCCAGGACCGGGCGTCGTGGGTGGGCCCGGGCTGGCCGATCGAGAGGACGTCCTCCAGTCCGAGCAGCCGGCGGACGATCACGGTGCGGTTGGCCCACGGGCAGGCCCGGGCGGCGATGAGTCGGTAGCGGCCAGGCTCGACCGGCCAGCCCGGTTCGCCGTTGTTCCCCGGCGCCCCGTTCCGGGTGATCCGGTCCTCAATGTAGTGGGTGTCCCGCGTGAATTCCTCGCCGCCGGTCACGTAGGCGCCTTTGGTGCTGAATCCCTGGTCCTGGGTGTGGGTTGTCTGGCTCATGGTCCCAGCCTACGGCCGGGAAATGAACGCTCCCAACGCTGTTGCGAACTAACGCTGTTGCGAACTACAGCGTGAACACCGGGGCCATGGGCTGCCAGGCAAACCACCAGGCCCCGGCCACGACGGCGGCGAAGAGAGCGATCCAGACTGCGGCGGGGACGGACGTGGCCCGGGCCAGCAGGTACGCGTCCGACGTCGTGAGCCTGTCGCGGCGCCGCAGGTGGACGTTTGCCAGTTTGCCGAGGTCCCGGACGGCAGCGACCAGCAGGGCCAGGCCCAGCACGATCATCACGTGCCCGTTGAACGCCGCCGGCACAAAAAGCACCAGGAGCATGGACCCGAGCACAGCTGCGGCCGTGATGAGGAGCCCGATGCCGTTGCGCAGGAACAGGAAAGACGCCAGGAGGATCAGGGTACCCACTGACATCGCGGCCGGGCCCCACCCGTTGAAGCCGCACCAGACCATTCCCGCGCCGACCACGCCGGGCACCGGGTAACCCCAGAAAGTCGACCAGACGGAGGAGAGCTTGCTCCTGCTGTAGGTCGTGGTGGTGCCCGAATGGTTGGCCCAGTCGGATGCCGCCGATCCGCTGGCCGGTGGTGAGGGCGGCAAACGCGTGACCGAGCTCGTGGGTCACGGTGGCGAGCAGGCCAAAGTAGCGCCACGTCCTGCGCGGCAGGGACACGGCAACGGCCAGCAGGATCACCACAACAAGCTCGGTGCTGGTCACATGCGGGATGGAGGCATGGGTGAACCCGGCAACGATCCGATCCCACCATGTCTGGGCAAAGTTGGATTCCCCGGTCAGGACGAGCGGGCTCATGCCCTGCCCGCGGCATGCTGAATGCAATACGGGGTCCAGGGCCTGGCCTCCAGCCGGGCTTCGGGGATCGCGGTGCCGCACACTGCGCAGATCCCGTACGTGCCGAGTTCCATCCGCGCCAATGCAGCGTCGATCTGCACCAGGCCTGACCGGCTCTGCTCCAGGAGCGCGGATGCCTGGGAGAGTTCGAAGGCGATGGTCGAGCCCTCAGGATCGTGCTCGTCGTCGACGTTCGAGTCCCGGCGGGCCGCACTCACCGAGGTGATGTCTCCGCGGAGGGCGGGTAAAAGGGCAAGCTTCCGGTCGCGCTCCTCGTGCAGGAGGATGCGGAACCGTTCGACGTCAACCATAGACTGCAAGGCTAGCGCGGGCCTTGTGCCGGCGTCTAAACAGACCGGCGTCCCGACAGGCCACGGCCACGATCCATTACGCCCCCAAGGTGCGGATCACCGGGTCAAAAGACCGTCCGCCCCGGGAGCCGTGTCCGTAACGTGGTAAGGGATCACCTATCCTGCACGGCCAGGAGTAAACCATGGACAATCCGGACGCCGGGACCGCACGTGCGCTGCCCGGGGGTGCCGACGACGACGTCCGCGCCCTCGGAGCACTGGAAAATCATCACACTGCGATGCTCAAACGGCTCGGCTCCTTGACCGCTGCGCTGATCCACGCGGTGAAGGCAGGGAGCGCCGGTGACGAGCACGAGGCTCACGTGGTCCTGGTGAATGGTGCGAAACCGACCTCGTTCCGCATGCGCTCGCCGAGGAAGGTTCGCTGTACAGGGGAGCGGGCAGCACCCGGAGGCCCGGCTCCTGGTGGAGGCCCTGCTGGCCGAGCATCAGGCGATGGTTGGCGTGATCGAAGACCTGCGGCTGTCCAGCGGCCTGGACGCCGCGGTGGCGGCCGGCAGCCTGCGGGGCCTTTTTGCGCTGCACCAGCAGACCGAGGACCGGATCCTGCTGCCGTTCCTTGCGGCGCATCCGGACCTGTCGCTTGCGGCTGCCGTCGAGGGGCATGAAGAACTCGTAGGTGAATCCCACATCCACGGAAGGGGCGCGGGGCGCGGGGACAACGTCTAGAGTGGGCGCATGGCGGACCGTACTCACCACGAGAACCCCGAATTTCCCGTACCGGCCAACACGGCAGGGCTCCCCGAGAACACTTACGCGGCAGATGCCGGCTACACAGCAGACACCGACATTGCGGACGCAACCCTGCGCGAACTTGCCGCGGCTCATGGCGTCGGCACGAGCTATTGGGGCTGGGACGGTGTGGAGCGCTCCGTGGCTGCCGGAACGCTCCGGAACGTCCTGGCGGCGTTGGGGGTCCCGGTGAACGGGACTAGGAGGCAGGAACGCTCCTCGGCCGAGTCCCGGCTCGCACCGTGGCGGCGTATCCTTCCTCCGATCCTCGTCCTGAGGGAGGGGAGGGAAAGCCACGTGAATGTCCACGTCCCGCACGGTGGCGGCGTCCGCGTCTGGATCGACGCCGAGGACGGCAGCAGGCGCGAGGCCGCGCAGCTGGAGAACTGGGACCAGGCGGTCGACGTCGACGGCGTCCTCACGGGTCGCGCGACCTTTGCCATTCCGGGCGACCTTGGCCTCGGCTGGCACACCCTGCTAGCGGACGCGGGCGGCACCCTGGCACACTGTCCGCTCGTGGTGACCCCCGGCCAGCTCCGGACCGCGGAAGGGCTTGCCGGACGACGCACCTGGGGACTGGCGGCCCAGCTGTACTCGGTGCGGTCCTCCAGGTCCTGGGGAATTGGCGACTTTGCTGACCTTACCGACCTCGCCGAGATCGCTGGTGAGCAAGGGGCCGGCTTTGTGCTGGTCAATCCGCTGCACGCCGCCGAACCCGCACCTGCCTGTTGAAGACTCCCCGTACCTGCCCACCACGCGGCGCTTTTTCAATCCGCTGTACCTGCGGGTGGAGGAAATCCCGGAATACGGTTACCTGGACGCCGCCGGCCGGGCCGAGGTGGCTGGCCTGGCCGAGGACTGCAGGCGGCGGAAAACCGGTCCCGGGACCTCCTGACCGAAACGCAAGCTACGCGGCAAAGCTCGCTGCCTTGGAGCTCGTGTTTGCGGTCCGCCGCGGCCCGGCCCGCACCCGGCAGTTCGCGGACTTCTGCGCCCCAGCGGGGCAAGGGCTCGAGGACTTTGCGCTCTGGTGTGCGCTCGCGGAAGAGTTGCCGCCGTCCGCGCCGGAATGGACCGGGGAGGCGGCAGCCCCCGGCAACGCCGTACTGCGTTGAGCAGCGGTCCAGGCTCGCACCCCGGATTGAATTCCACCGGCTGGCTCCAGTGGCTCTGCGACGTGCAGCTTGAGGCAGCGCAACGGTCGGCGCGCCGGGCGGGGATGGGGATCGGTGTTGTCCATGACCTCGCGGTTGGCGTGAAGCCCGGCGGCGCCGACGCATGGACGCTGGCAGGCGTGCTGGCCGGGGGCGTTACGGTGGGCGCACCTCCGGACATGTTCAACCAACAGGGCCAGAACTGGTCCCAGCCTCCGTGGCATCCGGGCCGGCTCGCCAAATCCGGCTACGCCGCCTACCGGGACATGCTCAGGACCATTTTGCGGCACGCCGGCGGCATCCGCGTGGACCACGTCCTGGGCTTGTTTCGGTTGTGGTGGATCCCCGAGGGCGCGGGCCCGGAAAGCGGCACATACGTCTATTACGACCACGAGGCCCTCATCGGCATCCTGGCACTCGAGGCTCAACGCGCCGGGGCGATCGTGATCGGTGAAGACCTGGGCGTTTTCGAGCCGTGGGTCCGCGGCTACCTGGCCGAGCGGGAGATACGGCACATCAATCCTCTGGTTCGAACACGACGCGAACGGCCCGATCCCGCCGGAGAACTATCGGCAGCAATGCCTCACCAGCGTCAACACCCACGATTTGCCCCGACGGCAGGCTACCTCGCAGGTGAACACGTCACCTTGCGGGAATCGCTGGGGCTGCTGCGGCGCCCCGTGGACGAAGAACATGCCGAGGCTGCGGCCGAGCAGGAGGCAGTGCTGGCCCAGATCCGGCACGCGGACTGCTGACGGACACCCCCGCCGACGTCCGGACGACTGTCGAGGCGCTGTATGCCTACACGGCGCTCGCCCCATCCTCGCTGCTGGGTGTGGCGCTCGTGGACGCCGTGGGGGAGACGCGGACCCAGAACCGCCGGGCACCAGCACCGAGTACCCGAACTGGCGCACCCCACTGGCCGATTCCGAGGGCGTGGTCCTAATTGATGACCTCCCGGGCAATGAGCGGTTCCTGTCCCTGCTGGGCACGGTCCGGACTGCGCTTCGTCCGGGGAGCTGACCGGAGCTACTGATCGGGGCTGCCGATCGGGGCTGCCGATCCGGGCAAAGGGCCGTTCGGCGCTGGGCCGATCCGCGGCGGGCCGTTCGGCGGGCGGCGGTTCCCGGCTAATACACAGGAAGCACTGGCCATAATGGTCCCGAAGCTCCGGTCAACCGCTATCTGATCGGAGCTTCGCCACGTGCACCCGTGCCGTCCACTGCGCCGTCTCCCGTGCCGTCGATTGCCAACAGCCTTCCCCCAAAGCGATCAGCACCATCGCTCCTAAAACCCGTTCCTGCACTGCGGTTCCTAAATACTGTTCCTGCAAATGCCGTTCCTACGATCAGGGGCTTTGGGCACGTGCCCAGCGTGCCAGTAATTCCTAAAATTGAGCATGGCTGGTTCCGAAGTGGTTGAGGTGGAACGCAAGTACAGCCCATCGGAATCCGCCGCCCTTCCGCGGCTGGACTCATTCCAGGGTGTAGACAGCGTGGGGCAACCCGCACACGAACAGCTGGATGCCGTCTATTTCGATACCGAAGGACTGGCGCTGGCGGCCCAGCGGATCACCCTGCGCCGCCGATCCGGCGGTTCGGATGCTGGGTGGCACCTGAAACTCCCGATCGCCGCAGGGGAGCGGCGGGAGATTGTGGAGCCGCTTGGGGACGATCAGGATTCAGTGCCGGAGAGCCTTCGTCAGCAAGTCCTCGTGCACACCCGAACCCATGAGCTGGTCCCGGTGGCGCGCATCACGACCAGCCGGAGCTCGACTCCCCTCTTCTCCGACGACGGTGTGGTCCTGGCCGTATTCAGCGACGACCGTGTGGAGGCCCAGGCCCTCTTAGCCCCGGCGGAGCCTTCACGATGGCGGGAATGGGAAATTGAACTGGTCGACGGCCCCAGACACCTGCTCCAGGGCGCTGATGAACTGCTCGAGGCAGGCGGAGTCCCTGTCGCGTCCCTGCCGTCCAAGCTGGCGAGGGCACTCGGTTCCAACTATCCCGAGGGTGCGGACGAGGCTCCAAAGCCGAGCCCGAACGGTCCGGCATCGGATGTGATGCGACGGTACCTGTTCGATCAGGTTCGGGCCCTGAAAGTGCACGATCCCGGAGTTCGCACCGATACGCCCGGGGCCGTACACCAGCTTCGGGTTTCCGCGCGCCGGTTGCGGTCGGCGTTGGCGACGTTCCGGAAGCTTCAGATGCCAATCAGCCCAGTCCTTGCGGGCCGAGCTCAGGTGGCTGGCCGGGACCGTGGGTGAGGCCCGGGACACCGAAGTCATCCGGGCCAGGCTCAAGGACATGGTCAGTGCCGAACCGCCGGATCTGCTGATGGGTCCAATTGCACAGCAGATCGAGGAACACCTGGGCGCCGTCTCCGGTCAGGCCCGGGCAGCAGGTCTGGCTGCCTTGGACAGCGACCGCTATTTCCGCCTCCTCGATTCCCTCGATGTCTTCCTTGCAGCCCCGCCGCTCACTGTCCAGGCGGGAAAGGAGGCCCTGCCGACCGTCGGCAGGTTCGTCTCGGCGGAACGAAAACGCCTGAAGGCAGCAGTCCGCGCTGTGGATGGCCCGGCGGAGAACCCGCAGGATGACGCGCTCCACGAGGTTCGAAAGTGCGCCAAGCGGCTGCGCTACGCCGCCGAGGCGGCTTCCCCGATTTTCGGCAAGCAGGCAACTGCCCTCGCCAAAGCAGCGGAGAATATCCAGGAAATACTTGGAGTCTTCCAGGACAGCGTCGTGACTCGGGAAACCCTCCGGGAACTGGCAGCGCTGGACTCGGCCGGCGAGGGCAGCGGATTCAGTTACGGGCGCCTGCATGCCTTGGAGGAACAGCGCGGCAACGAAGCCCGCGAGCGGTTCTACGTTGCGTGGCAACGATCCAGGCCCAGGCCCCTGGCCTGGGATTGATTGATCCGTACGGCGGGAGCATCACCGGCCGCCCGCAGTTGTGTCAGACATCACGAAGTTGCAGGGCAGCAGCGCCTGGCGGCCGCTCGGGCGCAAACAAAAAAGGCCCTGGAACCATAATGGTTCCAGGGCCTTTTCCTGTTGTGCGCGGAGGGGGACTTGAACCCCCACCCCCTTTCGAGGACTAGCACCTCAAGCTAGCGCGTCTGCCATTCCGCCACCCGCGCAGGTGGTATTTCCGAGTTCGTTTCGCCTCTCAGCGTTTTGCTTTTCTCGGAAGCAGCGAGAAAGACTCTAGCACGACTTTTCCGGAAACAAATAATCGGGGCTTTGCGGGGGTGTGTGGGTAGGCTGAAGCGAGCAATTGAGCCACCGTTCAAGAGGAGCCGCGATGACTGACAACCGGACCGAACTCGGCCCGAGGACGAGGTCGTCAGGATCTGCCAGGAGCTGATCCGCATCGACACATCCAACTACGGTGACGGCTCCGGCCGGGGGAGCGGGCGGCCGCCGAATACACCGCCGGGCTCATGGCTGAAGTCGGGCTGCGACGCCGAGATCTTCGAGTCGCCCCCGGCCGCGCCAGCGTGGTGACCCGGCTGGCCGGCGAGGACCCCTCCGCCAGCGCCCTGGTGGTCCACGGCCACTTGGACGTGGTCCCGGCCCTCCGCGACCAATGGTCGGTGGACCCCTTCGGCGCCGAACTGAAGGACGGCCTGATCTGGGGACGCGGCGCCGTGGACATGAAGGACATGGACGCCATGATTCTTTCCGTGCTGCGCAACTTCGCCCGCACGGGCCGCAAACCCAAGCGAGACCTCATCTTCGCGTTCTTCGCCGATGAGGAAGCCGGCGGCACATACGGCGCCCGCTACGCCGTCGACAAGCGGCCCGAACTCTTTGAGGGCGCCACGGAAGCGATCTCCGAGGTCGGCGGCTTTTCCGCCACCATCGGCGGCCAGCGCACCTATCTGCTGCAGACGGCCGAGAAGGGCCTCGTCCTGGCTCCGCCTCGTGGCCCACGGCCGGGCGGGCCACGGGTCCCAGATCAACACCGACAACGCCGTGACTCGGCTCGCCGGCGCGGTCTCCCGGATCGGTGCCCACAACTGGCCGATCGAACTCACGCCTACCACCCGGCAGTTCCTCGACGGGGTGACCGAACTCACCGGGGTCGAATTCGACCCGGACGATCCCGGACAAGATCCTGAAGGAACTCGGCACGGTGGCCCGCTTTGTCGGAGCCACTCTGCAGAACACCACCAATCCCACCCTGCTGAAGGGCGGCTACAAGCACAACGTCATCCCGGAATCGGCCGAGGCCCTCATCGACTGCCGGACCCTGCCCGGGCAGGAGGAGCACGTGCTGGAGATTGTGCGTGAGCTCGCCGGCACCGGAGTGGACATCAGCTACGTGCACAACGATGTCTCGCTGGAGGTCCCGTTCGCCGGCAACCTGGTCGATTCGATGATCGACGCCCTGCACTCCGAGGATCCGGGCGCCAAGGTCCTGCCCTACACGCTCTCCGGCGGGACGGACAACAAGTCCCTGAGCCGGCTGGGCATCACCGGCTATGGCTTCGCCCCGCTTGATGCTTCCGGACGAACTCGACTTCACCGGCATGTTCCACGGCGTGGACGAGCGCGTCCCGGCGGATTCCCTGAAGTTCGGCGCGCGGGTACTGGACACCCTGCTCACCAACTACTGAACGGACAGTCACGCCATGACGCCCGAGGACGTCCTCACCGACGTCCCTGCTGGAGCGGATCCGCGGCCGCGCCGCAGGCTATGACCGCGACAACGCCTTCTTCCACGAGGACCTTGCGGAGCTGGCGGAGGCCGGCTACCTGAAAATCTTCGTGCCCGCGGCCGCCGGCGGCCTGGGACTCGGGCTGGCAGAAGCGGCTCAGCTGCAGCGCCGGCTGGCGACGGCTGCGCCAGCCACGGCACTGGCCGTGAACATGCACCTGGTATGGACCGGCGTCGCGCACGTACTGGCCGCTCGGGGTGACTCCTCGCTGGATTTCATCCTCCAGGAAGCCGCTCAGGGGGAGGTCTTCGCCTTCGGTAATTCGGAGGCCGGCAACGACTCCGTGCTGTTCGATTCCCGGACCGTGGCCGTCCCCCTGCCCGACGGCGGCTACAGCTTCACCGGTCGCAAGATCTTTACGAGCCTGTCGCCGGTCTGGACCCGGCTGGGAATCTTCGGCAAGGACTAGGCTGCCGCGGACGGCGCCGGGGAACTCGTCCACGGCTTCATCACCCGGGAAACCCCCGGATACGAGATCCTGCCGGACTGGGACACGCTCGGCATGCGGGCCAGCCAGTCCAACACCACAGTTCTGGACGCCGCGATCGTGCCGGCTGATCGGATCTTCAGGAAACTACCCGTGGGTCCGAACGCCGACCCCTTGATCTTTGCGATCTTTGCCTGCTTCGAGACCCTGCTTGCCGCGGTGTACACGGGAATCGGGGAGCGGGCCCTGACGCTCGGGGTGGAAGCCGTGAAGCGCCGGACATCGTTCAAGAACGGCGGCCGCAGCTACGCCCAGGACCCGGACATCCGCTGGAAGGTGGCAGAAGCGGCAATGGCAATGGATGCGCTCTATCCGCAGCTGTCCCGCTTGACGGCCGACGTCGACGAACTCGTGGACCACGGCGGCCAGTGGTTCCCCCGGCTGGTGGGCCTCAAGGTCCGGGCCACGGAAACGGCGCGCACCGTAGTGGATCTCGCGATCCGTGTATCCGGAGGATCCAGCTACTTCCGAGGTTCCGAGCTGGAGCGGTTGTACCGGGACGTGCTGGCCGGCATGTTCCACCCGTCAGACGACGAGTCGGCGCACAATACCGTAGCGAACGCCTGGCTGGGCCCGCTGGAAACACCCTAAGATCGGTAGGTCCCGTTCAGGCATTTTGTAGCGGGAGGCGGGTCGGGATGGGGCCATCGAGGGGCTCCAGCCAGCCCGGCCGGTCCATGTCTGCGGCGGGCAGTGGATGCGCGGCGGTGAATTGGTACCAGTCCGGGAAGGGATCCGCGGGCAGTTCGGGTTCGTTATCCGGGAAGGGGTCCTGGTACGGAGGCGGCTGCCGTTCCAGTTGGCTACCCGGGCAGGGATCCTGGTCTGAGTACTGGCCCAGAGACAGCTCCGGTTCGGGACTCCGGGCGGGATCCCAGTCCGGGGAAGGGGTCAGGGGACAGTTCGGGTTCGGGACCCGGCCGGGGCCTGGTCCGGCCGGGTGCGCGACGGGTCCGTTGGGATCCTCATCCGGCAGGAGGCCGGGGTAGTCCGGGGACGCGTCCGTGGGCGGAATGTTCCCGGGCCAGCGGGGCGGTTCCCATCCGGGCTCGCCGGGGTGGTCCGGGGACGTGTCCGTGCGGGATGTTCCCGGGCCAGCGGGGCGGTTCCCAGTCCAGGTGCTCGCCGGGGTGGTCCGGGGACGTGTCCGTGGGCGGGATGTTCCCGGGCCAGTGGGGCGGTTCCCAGTCCGGGTGAAAAAAAAAAAAAAAAAAAAAAAAAAAAAAAAAAAAAAAAAAACCGGGCCAGTGTGGTGGTTCCCAGTCCTGGTGTTCGCTGGTGTAGTGCCGGCCGCTGGGCGAGATCCAGCCGGGTGGTTCGTTCTTGCGTGGCCGGGGTGGGTCTCCAGGCGCTGGTGTGTTTGAGCCGGTGGTGGCGGGGGCACGGCTGACCCAGGTTCGATACGCCGGTGGTTCCGCCCTCGGCCCAGGCCAGGAGGTGGTCCGCTTCGTTGTCCAGGGACTGGTTGGAGCATCCCGGGAAGGTGCATCGGCCGTCGCGCATCCGCAGCCAGCGCCGCATGGCTGTGGTGGGCCGGTAACTCGTCCGGCCGATCTCCAGCGGTGCCCCGTCCCGCGGGTCCACCAGGACCCGGTAGAAGGAGTCGGCCCCGTTGGCGACCAGGTCCCTGGCCATCGACGCGGGGATCGGCCCGTAGCCGTCGAGCATGGCCGGTTCGTCGGTGGCGCCGAGCAGGGAAAACACCGGGACCGTGACCAGGACCTCGGCCCGCGGCGGCGGGAACCTGCCCGGGATCCCCGCCTTCCCCGTCGCCGGCGCCGTCCGTCCGCCGCCGTTCCGCCGGTGCTGTGGCCGTTCCCGCCGCTGAGGAGGGCGGCGGCGGAGACGTCGGCGCGGAGCTGGGTGAGGGTGCGGGTCTCGTCCGGTCCCTGCAGGCCCCGGGCGATGGCGGTGATGCGGTTCCAGATCGCCGCGGCCTGGTCGGCGGGCAGGTAGGCCGAGAGCCAGGCCATGCCGTCCCGGTCCGGCGTGTACTCGACCCGCCGGTCCAGGACGCCTTTGGCGTGGCGCTTCTCGATGCTCTCGGCGTGGTGGCGTTCGCGCCAGATCCGGGCTTTGTGCCGGAACCGGGAGGCGGGCATTTCCCCGGCGGGGCAGCCACGGGCCGGGTTCGGTGCGTCAGGGTCCAGGAAGTGCGCTTCCAGAGCCGCGGCCCCGGCGGGATCGAGGCTGGCGGTTTCGTCCACCATGACCCGGGCGTGCTGCCAGGACATGGTGCCGGCCTGCAGCGCGGACAGCGTCAGCGGCAAACGGGGTGGTCAGCACGTGGGACTGGTTCAGGAACGCACCGGCGGCCCGTTCACCGATGGTCAGGACGCAGGCGACCTCCGCGACCACCGCCATCTCCTGGGCGGTGTGTTCCTGCGGGGACGCCGCCGGCGGCGCCAGCGCCCCGGCCGCCGCCGTGTAGTCGGCGGCCAGCAGCACCTTCAGCGCGCCATCGAGGCTTCGACCCGGGCCACCCCGGCGAGCCCGTCCAGGCACGCATCCGCCCGATCCCGCAACGGATCAGCACCCAACAGCGATTAGTGTCAGGCAGCGGATCGGCGTCGCCGCGGCGGATCAGCGCCGGTCGGATCAGAGCGGTCCGCCCCGGCGCCGGCGGAGGCCAGAAGCACAGCAACGGACGCAGCCACGGCCTCCAGGGCCGCCCTGCTCTCCGCACTCCACTCCGCTGGCTGTTTCCGCACGCCTGCCTTCCGCGCTCGAGGCTGCTCCGCTACCCATACCCCAACAATAGGAGCAGGCACCGACATTATCGGTGCTGTCTCTCCCAGGGAAGCACGCTGCCGCGGCGCCCTGATAGAAATCGGTCTTCTAACGATGATCGCAAAATGGACCAGGCATGAGCACTGGAAGGCGTTCAGGCCCGCCCAAGCTCCGTCCTGAAGCCGCATACTGGCGACTCCGGCTACGCGCCTCCTGGATGCTACACAGCCCGCATGGCCGTGCAGCCTGAAATGCCGACGCAGTGTGAAATGCCGCCTGAAGCCCCGTCCTGAAGCCGCATACTAGCGACTCCGGCCACGCGCCTCCTGAATGCTACACAGCCCGCATGGCCGTGCAATTTGAGACGCCGCAGGCAGTGAAATAGGGACGTACGCACGTCAAGGCCGCCCCGAAGTTCGCCAAGTACCCAGCAGAGACAGGCAGCCCTCAATCGTGCGCGGGAGTCCTAGACGGTGCGCTGGACCTGGATGACCTTCCGGCGCAACCAGAAACGCCGCCCGCCGCCCACGTAGAGGCGGCTGCGTTCCAGTTCCCATTTGCCGTATTCGGAATGCTCCACGAGCCGGCGGCGGGCCTCGGGCAGGGAATCCTCAGGACCGACCGTCAGAACGAGGTACTCGTACTGCTTCACATAGTCCCGTTCCCGCCGGACCGAACTGCTCAGAAAATGTTCTTTCATTGCTCTCCATTTTCGTCTTTTTCCGACTAACGTGAAGTCATGAGCATCGATCCGCGTGTCGCGCTTCAGTCACTGACCTCTGCATTGGAAGAACACCTGGCGGCGGCATCCGCCCGCAGAAGTGATGGGGATCCCGCGGTCGAAGCGGCGTTCTTCGCCGTTGCTGACGCCTTTGAAGTCTACGACGACGCCCTGTATGAAGCGTATGGGGAAGTGACGCCCCTCGAAGTGATCGACGGCGACGAAGACGAAGATGACGACGACGATATCGACGACGAAGAGGACCTCGAGATCCTGCAAAACTCAGAGAACTGAGTCAACTGGCAAAACTCAGAGAACTGAGGGAGCTTGGCGGCCTGCGGGACTCCTCGGACCGGCCTCAGCCCGGGTCGGATACGTCTTCGAGCGCCTGCGCGATTTCTGGCGGGAGCGGCGCGAGGGCGGAATCCAGGATCTCCTTGAGCTGGACCGGCGTCCGGGGGCCGACCACGGCGGTGGCCACTCCTTGCTGGGACAAGAGCCAGCTCAGCGACACATCCAGGGGCGTCCGGCCAAGACCCTTCGCCGCCATGGCGACGGCCTCCACCACGCTTGACGCCGGCGCCTCAAGATAGGGTTCCACGTACGTGGCGAGCCGCTGGTTGGCGGCACGGGAATCCGCGGGGATGTGCCCGCGGTATTTTCCGCTCAGGACGCCGCGCCCGATCGGGCCCCAGGCCATCAGGCCCAGCCCGGCGTCCTCGATGGCCGGAATCAGCTCAATCTCCGCATTGCGGTTCAGGAGCGAGTACTCGGACTGGCTGGCCACGAGGGGGAAGCCCGCAATGGCGGCAGCCTTCGCTGTCTGCCAGCCGTTGAAATTGGAGACGCCCGCGTAACGCGCCCGGCCGGACCGCACGGCGTGGTCCAGCGCGGAGAGGGTCTCCTCCAGCGGCACATTGGAATCCCAGGCGTGCGCGAACCAGAGGTCCACGTAGTCGGTTCCCAGCCGGGCAAGGCTCGCGTCAAGCCCTGAAAGCATGCCGTTGCGGGACGTGTCGACGCTGCGGCGACCGTCCGCCGTCGTCAGCCCGGCCTTCGTGGAGATCACCACTTCGGAACGGGCCACGACGTCGCCCAGCATTCCGCCGAGCATCGCCTCGGCCTGCCCGTCGGCGTACGACGCCGCGGTGTCGATCAGGGTTCCGCCGGCATCGACGAAGGACCGCACTAGGGCGGCGGCATCCTGTTCCTCGGTTTCCCGGGCCCAGGACATGGTGCCAAGGGATAGGGCGGACACGCGCAACCCACTGTTGCCGACATAACGCTGCTGCATGCCAGCAAGCTTACGGGAGTCGCCCGGCTTCATAACGTAGGGTCTTTAATCGTGAACTGGATACAAGCGGCTCTGCTGGGCCTGGTACAGGGGCTGACCGAGTTCCTCCCGATTTCCTCGAGCGCCCATCTGCGGATAGTGGGCGCCTTCCTGCCGGAGGCATCCGATCCGGGTGCGGCATTCACGGCCATCACCCAGCTGGGCACCGAGACCGCAGTGATCGTTTATTTCTGGCGCGACATCATGCGGATCATCCGCGCCTGGTCCGCGTCGCTGACCGGCAAAGCGTCCCGGCAGGACCCGGATGCACGCATGGGCTGGCTGGTGATCCTGGGCAGCATCCCGATCATCGTCCTCGGCCTGCTGTTCCAGGACCAGATCGAGTCGGTGCTCCGCAGCCTGTGGGGCGTCGCGACCATGCTGATTGTGTTCGGCATGGTCCTCGCGGTGGCGGACACCATCGGCCGGCAGGACCGCGAACTGACGCAGCTGACCTACAAACACGGCCTCTATTACGGACTCGCGCAGGCACTGGCCCTCTTCCCGGGTGTATCCCGCTCCGGCGGCACCATCAGCGCCGGGCTCCTGATGGGCTACACCCGGGAGGCGGCGGCCCGCTACTCGTTCCTGCTGGCCATCCCCGCCGTGTTCGGCAGCGGCCTGTACCAGCTGTACAAAGTGGTCTCCAAGGAAGGCATCACCGGCCCGTACGGGCTCCCGGAAACGGCCCTGGCCACCGTGATCGCCTTCATCGTGGGCTACGTCATCATCGGCTGGTTCCTGAAGTACGTCTCCACCCGCGGCTACCGGCTCTTTGTCTGGTACCGGATCCTCCTGGGAATGTCCCTGTTCCTGCTACTCGGTTTCAATGTCATCAGCGCCTAGCACTAGGCTTGGGCTGTGAAATCCTGGATCTCCCGCCCTGTTGCCCAGCTCCCCGGCAGCATGCCCGCCCTCCGCCTCTTCGACACCGCCAAGGGCGGAATCGTCACCCTGGAGGCCACGGGTGAGCAGTCCATGTACGTCTGCGGCATCACTCCCTATGACGCCACGCACATGGGCCACGCGGCGAGCTATGTCGCCTTCGACCTCCTCAACCGCGCGTGGCGGGACGGCCGCCAGCAAGTCGCCTACGTCCAGAACGTGACCGACGTCGACGACCCCCTCCTGGAGCGCGCCACGGCCACCGGCGTTGACTGGCGCGACCTTGCCGCGAGCCAGATCGAGCTTTTCCAGACCGACATGGAGGCCCTGAACGTCCTCGCCCCGGATCACTACATCGGTGCCGTCGAGGCCGTTCCGCTGATCGTTCCCGCCATCGAACGCCTCCTGCACAACGGACTCGCGTACCGCGTCCCCGGCAGCGGCGGCGAGCCCGACGGCGACGTCTACTACGACGTCGAAGCCGCCGGCAAACATTCGACCGACACTGCGGACGCCGTCGACGCCTGGACCCTGGGATCCATTTCCGGGCTCTCCGACGCCGAAATGCTGGAACTCTTCGCCGAACGCGGCGGCGACCCGGGCAGGGCAGGGAAGCGCCAGGCGCTCGATCCGCTGCTCTGGCGGGTTGCCCGCGAGGGCGAGCCCAGCTGGCCCGGCGGCGAGCTGGGGGAGGGCCGGCCCGGCTGGCACGTCGAATGCACCGTGATCGCCCAGGAGTACCTGCCTAAACCATTCACCGTCCAAGGCGGCGGCTCGGACCTCGTCTTCCCGCACCACGAAATGGGCGCCGGCCATGCGTACTCACTGGCCGGCGTGCCGCTGGCCCGCCACTTCGCGCACGCCGGCATGGTGGGCCTCGACGGGGAAAAGATGAGCAAGTCCAAGGGCAACCTTGTTCTGGTCTCCAAGCTCCGCGCCGACGGGGAAGAGCCCGCCGCGATCCGGCTGGCGATCCTGGCCCACCACTACCGCACGGACTGGTCCTGGACCGACGCCGGGTTCGCCGAGGCCAAAGATCGGCTCCGCACCTGGCGCGAGGCCCTCGCCGTGGCTCCCCAAGGCTCCGCCGCGGCCCTGATCGGACGGCTGCGGACCGAGCTCGCCAATGACCTCAATGCGCCGGGCGCCCTCGCCGCCGTCGACGCCTGGGCCAAGTCCGCCCTGGAAATCGCACTGGAAACTCCGACCGCCTCGGCCACGGACGCCGCGCTGGTCAGCGACGCCGTCAACGCCCTGCTCGGCGTCGAACTCTAAGCGAAACTGTCGCTAGGGCTTGTCCTTGCCCCGGCGCTTGAGGTAACGCTCGAATTCGCGGGCGATCGATTCACCGCTGGCCTCCGGGAGGTCGGCGGTGTCCTTGGCCTCCTCCAGCTGGCGCACATACGCCGCAATTTCGGGATCCTCGGTGGCGAGTTCGTCCACGCCGCGCTCCCACGCGTCGGCCTCCTCGACCAGTTCCGTGGTGTCCAGGGGGACCTGGAGCAGCTCCTCGATCCGGTGCAGCAGGGCCAGCTGCGCTTTCGGCGACGGCGCCTGGGCTACATAGTGCGGCACGGCCGCCCAGAGCGAGACCGTCGGGAGCCCCGCCAGCAACGCCACCTCGGCGAGCACGCCCACAATTCCAACCGGTCCCTCATACTGCGAGGCCTCCAAGTCCATCCGCTCACGCAGTGCGGCGTCGTCCGTGGACGCGCTGACCGGAATCGGCCGGCTGTGCGGCACGTCAGCCAGCAACGCACCGACAAGGATGACGTAGTCCACATGCAGGGCCTCGGCATGCACCAGCAGCTCCGCGGTGTAGGCGCGCCACTTGTAGGACGGCTCGGTGCCCTGGACGAAGATGACGTCCACGTTCGACTCGGGGACGCTGGCCTTGAAGATCCGTGTGGACGGCCACTTGATCTTCCGCTCACCGGCCGCCGTCCGGCGGATCGTGGGCCGGGTGAACTGGAAGTCGTAGTACTCGTCGGCGTCGATTGCCGCGACCTTCTTGCCGCCCCAGAGCTTGTTCAAATAGCGAAGGGCATCGCTGGCGGCCTCCCCGGCGTCGTTCCAGCCTTCGAAGGCCGCCAGCATGACGGTGATTCGCCGGCCCTCGGGGACGGGCAGCAGCAGCCGCTCCGGCTCGGAGACGGCGCCTGGTTCGGTGGGGTCTGCCTCGAAGCTGTTCATGCCATCACCCTACGTCCAAGACCCCGCCCCGCGCAGGCAATCGAGCGCCCAGCGTGCCCAATTTCCGCCCCGAATCCCGCGGCCGGGCGGGCGGAATTCGCCATCGGCGTAGCGCGGGCGCCCGGCCGTGGGCTTCCCCGTAGACTGGAAGACATGCGATCCTCAGCTTCCCGGCCCCTCCTTAAAGCAGCGCTCTGGGACATGGATGGCACCATTGTCGACACCGAGCCCTACTGGATCGAAGCCGAACGCGCGCTGGTTGAAGCCCACGGCGGACAGTGGTCCCAAGACCAGGCCATGCAGCTCGTGGGACAGTCCCTGGCGTTTTCCGCGGGCATCCTGCAGGAAGCCGGCGTGGCGATGGAGCGGCGCGACATCATCGACACCCTCACCGGCCATGTGCTCAGCCAGGTCCGGAACTCCGTTCCTTGGCGGCCGGGTGCCCGCGAACTGCTCGACGAACTGTACAACGCGGGCGTCCGCTGTGCCCTTGTGACCATGTCCGAGGCGCCGCTGGCCCGGGAGATCGTGGCGAGCCTGCCGGAGCCGTACTTCGAGTTCCTCGTCACCGGAGACACGGTCACGCAGGGCAAGCCGCACCCGGAGGCCTACCTGACCGCCGTTGAACTCCTGCAGCAGCAGGACCCCGAACTCCGCCTGCACCACTGCGTGGCCCTGGAGGATTCCGTGCCAGGCGTCGCTGCCGCCGTAGCCTCCGGCGTCGTCACGGTCGCCATCCCGCACATCCTGCCCCTCCCGCACGATCCCCGCCGCGCCACCTGGGACACCCTCGAAGGCCGCACAGTTGCAGACTTGGAGGAGCTGGTGGCCCTGCGGCAGGAATTCCCGGACGCCACCTTCGGGCGCGCCGCAGACTCAACTGCTCTCTCAACGACGGGCTCAGCCGCCCACTCGACCGGGAGCCATCTCCGTGGCTGACACCGGCAGCCAGGGACAGCCCAGCAAGAATACGCCGAGCCGCCGAGAGGGGATCCCGCTGGGCCGCATTGCCGGCATTCCGGTATTTCTGGCTTACTCCTGGTTCATCATCGCGGCCTTCACGGTGATCGCCTACGGGCCAGTCCTGCAGAGCAACAATCCGCGCCTCGGCGTCACCGCCTTCTTCGTCGCCTTCGCCTACGCGCTGCTGCTCCTCATTTCCGTGCTGGCCCACGAACTCGCGCACGCGCTGACCGCCAAGCTCTTCCACTGGCCCACCGAGAAAATTGTCCTCAACCTCTGGGGCGGCCACACCCAGTTCGAGAGCTTCACGGCCTCACCAGGCCGCTCCGTCCTGGTGGCGATGGCCGGCCCGGCCACGAACTTCGTCCTTGCCGGTTTAGGCTGGCTCCCGCTCGCGTACGGGAACCTGAGCGGCGTCGCCGATATCCTGGCCAACATCTTTGTCTGGGCCAACCTTCTGATCGGCATCTTCAACGTGCTGCCCGGCCTCCCGCTGGACGGGGGCCGACTGGTCGAATCCGCCGTCTGGAAAGCCACCGGCAATCAGGAAAAGGGCACGATTGCCGCCGGTTGGGCGGGCCGGATCATCGTGATCGCCCTGGCCCTCTGGTTCATTGTCCTGCCCCTGCTCAGCGGCGAACGGCCGGACATTTCCTTCACCCTCATCACCGCCCTGGTGGGCAGCTTCCTGTGGATGGGGGCATCGGCGTCGATCCAGCAGGCCCGCCTGCGCGCCCGGCTGCACCTCGTCGACGCCGCGGCCCTCGCCGAGCCCGCTGTCGGCCTTCCGGAAACCGACACGGTCGCAGACCTCCTGGACCGTGCGCCCTCAGGAAAGCCCGTGGTGCTGTGCGACCGGGACGGCCGCCCCGTGGGCATCGTCGACGCCGCAGCCGCAGCCTCCGTGCCGGCCGGACTGGCCGCGGCGACCGCCCTGACCGCGGTCTCCTACCCCCTT
This sequence comes from uncultured Actinomycetota bacterium, assembly GCA_963722145.1. Lineage (GTDB taxonomy): Bacteria > Actinomycetota > Actinomycetes > Actinomycetales > Micrococcaceae > Arthrobacter. The sequence goes on from CAVRLW010000014.1 coordinate 295,641, forward strand.
GGCGCCGGCGCTTATGTCCCCGAATGGTCCAAGGGCCAGGAACTGGTCCAGTACCTGGCACAGATCGAAGGCCAGGAGTACGCGGTGGTGGACCGTGAAGGCGCCGTCACCGGGCTGCTGCGCCAGTCCGCCGTCCTGTCCGCCATTACAGGCAAGTACCGGAACGAACGCCAGAACCAGGGGCAGAACCGGTAGAGTTACTGGGCGGTCGTGATTTTCCGGCCCCCACGCGCAAAGACCGGTGCCCGCCGGCATGTCCGCGGCCACACAGCTTTACAGGAGCGAGGAACATCTTCATGAGCAGCGACACTGCCGCCAACACCGCCGCCAACACCACTGCCGCAGGCACTAACACTGCCGCAGCGCACGCCGCTGGCAGCACCACCGCGGGCGATTCAACCGCCACCACCCCGAATGGTGCGACGGGCGCGGCACGGCGCCGCGGACCGTTCCGCGAGGGCGAGCGGGTCCAGCTCACGGACGAGCGCGGCCGCATGAACACGATCACACTCGAAGTCGGCGGGGCCTTCCACACCCACCGGGGATTCCTGAACCATGACGAGATCATCGGCAAGCCCGACGGCTCGGTGGTGGTCAACAACGTCGGACAGCAGTACCAGACTCTGCGCCCGCTGCTCTCGGACTTCGTGCTCTCGATGCCGCGCGGCGCGGCCGTGGTCTACCCCAAGGACGCCGGCCAGATCGTGACCATGGCGGACATCTTCCCCGGCGCGCGCGTTGTCGAAGCCGGCGTCGGCTCCGGCGCCCTGTCTATCTCCCTGCTGCGCGCGGTGGGCGACAACGGGTACCTGCATTCCTTCGAACGCCGCGAGGAGTTCGCGGACATCGCCCGCGGCAACGTCGAGACCATCTTCGGCGGCCCGCACCCGGCCTGGAAGATCTCGCTCGGCGACTTCCAAGAGGAAGTGGTGCGCACCGAGGAACCCGGTTCCGTGGACCGCGTGGTCCTAGACATGCTCGCGCCCTGGGAATGCCTCGACGCCGTCGCCACTGTCCTGGCGCCCGGCGGAGTATGGATCAATTATGTCGCGACTGTGACGCAGCTTTCGCGCACAGCCGAAGCCATCCGCGCGGACGGTCGATTCACCGAACCCGACGCGTGGGAATCCATGGTCCGCGGCTGGCACCTCGAAGGCCTGGCCGTGCGCCCGGACCACCGCATGGTCGCCCACACGGGCTTCCTGCTGGTAACCCGCCGTCTCGCGGACGGTGTCACCGGAATTTCGGTCAAGCGCCGCCCCTCCAAGACCGACTTTAACGAAGAAGACGTCAATGCCTGGACCCCTGGCGCTGTCGGCGAGCGTGCGGTCTCGGACAAGAAGCTGCGCCGCGCCGCCCGGGACGCAATCGCCGGAACAAACGTCGTTGACGCCCCGGAGATAACGAACTAGGCAGCATATTTCGGATGTCTCCAGCGGCACCCGCCTTCTTAGGGCTATGGTCTTAACAGAAGAGCAGGAAGGGGCTGATGCACGATGGAGACTCCGAATACTGACCCGGGCCGCACACCGGCCGAGGACGCAGCGGATGCTGCCGCACGCAAGGACGCGGCCCGGGCCGCAGCCGGCGACGGTGAACGGTACGCCGCCAGTGAACTGTCCGTCGCAGAGCGGCAGGTCAACATCCTCCGGGACAAGCTCCGCCACATTGACCGCCAGCTTGCCGCCGCGACGCAGAATAACTCCAAGCTGGTCAGCATGCTGGAAACGGCCAAGGCTGAGATCCTGCGGCTGAAGAACGCCCTCGACCAGGAGGGGCAGCCGCCGTACAGCTTCGGCACCATCCTCCAGCTCAACCCGAAGCGGCAGCCGACCGCCGGGAACAGCGGCCAGGCGGCCACGGAGGAATCCGTGGATATCTTCAACGCCGGCCGCAAGATGCGCGTGGGGATCAGCCCGCTGGTCAACATGAGCCAACTGGCCGTCGGGCAGGAGGTCCTGCTTAACGAGGCCCTGATGGTGGTCGCCGGGCTCGGCTACGAGCGGGCCGGGGACCTGGTCACGCTGAAGGAAATGCTGGGGCCGGACCGCGCCCTGGTGGTGGGCCGCGCCGACGAGGAGCGGGTCATCCGGCTCTCCGGTGCCCTACTCGCCCAGCGGCTCCGGGTCGGCGACGCGCTGTCGATCGATTCACGCACCGGTTACGGGCTGGAGAAAATCCCGCGCTCCGAGGTGGAGAACCTCGTGCTCGAGGAAGTTCCAGACATCACCTACCAGGACATCGGCGGCCTGGGCCCGCAGATCGAACAGATCCGCGACGCCGTCGAACTGCCGTTCCTGCACCCGGACCTGTACCGGGAGCACGGGCTGAAGGCACCCAAGGGCATCCTGCTGTACGGCCCGCCCGGCTGCGGCAAGACCCTGATCGCCAAGGCCGTGGCCAACTCGCTGGCCGCGCGGGCCGCCGAGCGCGCCGGCAAGACGGACATGAAGAGCTACTTCCTGAACATCAAGGGACCCGAGCTGCTCGACAAGTACGTCGGCGAGACCGAACGGCACATCCGCCTGATCTTCGCCCGTGCCCGGGAGAAGGCGTCCGAGGGCAGCCCGGTGGTGGTGTTCTTCGACGAAATGGATTCCCTGTTCCGCACCCGCGGCACAGGCATTTCCTCCGACGTCGAAACGACCATCGTCCCGCAGCTCCTCAGCGAGATCGACGGCGTCGAACGGCTGGACAACGTGATCGTGATCGGCGCCTCCAACCGCGAAGACATGATCGATCCCGCGATCCTGCGCCCGGGCCGCCTGGACGTCAAGGTCAAGATCCAGCGGCCCGACGCCGAGGCCGCGGCCGACATCTTCAACAAGTACATCACCACGGACCTGCCCTTCCACGAGACCGACCTCGCCGAGCACAACGGCGACGTGCAGGCGACCGTGGACGCCATGGTCCAGCGGACCGTCGAGGCGATGTACTCAACCGAGAAGTCCAACGAGTACCTCGAGGTCACCTACGCCAACGGCGATACCGAAATGCTCTACTTCAAGGACTTCAACTCCGGCGCCGTGGTGCAGAACGTCGTTGACCGGGCCAAGAAGTACGCCATCAAGGACCTGTTGACTATCGGGCAGAAGGGCCTGCGGATCGACCACCTGCTCCGGGCGGTCGTGGACGAGTTCCGTGAACACGAGGACATGCCCAACACCACCAACCCGGACGACTGGGCACGGATCTCCGGCAAGAAGGGCGAACGCATCACGTACATCCGCACCATCGTCCAGGGCAAGGCCGGCCAGGAGCCCGGGAAGTCCATCGAGACGATGCCCAGCACAGGGCAGTACCTGTGACGGCTGTTGTCCCCGGCAAGCCCGCCGATACTTCCGGCGGGCTGCCGGCCGGCGGGGCAATGAGGGTGATGGGCTCGGAGACCGAATACGGTATCCACGCGCCCTCGGCCCCGGGAGCCAACGCCACGATGATGTCAGCCCGGGTCATCCAGGCGTACGCCCAGGTGACCCGGCAGCGCGCCGCCGGCGGCGCCGAAACGCGATGGGACTACACCGATGAGGAGCCGCTGCACGACGCCCGCGGCTGGACCCTGGAGCGCAGCAGCGCGGACCCGGAACAACTCACCGACCAGCCTCCCGTGCTCGACGCCGAGGCGATCGCCCTCGCGTACGGACGGCAGGAACTCGAGGCCGACGGCGAGGACGGGTCCGGCACGCTGCTCATGAACATGGTGCTGGGCAACGGCGCACGGCTGTACGTCGACCACGCCCATCCGGAGTATTCCAGCCCCGAAGTGACCAACCCCCGCGCCGCGGTCACGTGGGACGCCGCCGGCGACCTCGTGGCTTTGGCCGCCGTCCGTCGCCTCGCCGCCGATCCCGAACTGCCGCCGGTCAACCTGTACAAGAACAACACGGACAACAAGTCGGTCTCCTACGGCTCGCACGAGAACTACCTCATGCCCCGCTCGGTGCCGTTCGGCGAGATCGTGCGCGGCCTCACGCCGTTTTTCGTCACCCGGCAGATCATCTGCGGGGCCGGTCGGGTGGGCCTCGGGCAGGACAGCGCCCGGGCCGGGTACCAGATCAGCCAGCGCGCTGACTTCTTCGAGACCGAAGTGGGCCTGGAAACCACCATCCGCCGCCCCATCATCAACACCCGGGACGAGCCCCACGCCACCGCGGACAAGTACCGCAGGCTCCACGTCATCATCGGCGACGCCAACCTCAGCCAGGCGTCCAACTTCCTCAAGTTCGGCACCACCGCCATGGTCCTGAGCCTGATCGAGGCCGGGATCGCGCCGCGGATTGAAGTCCACGAGCCCGTCGCCGCCCTGCAGGCCGTCAGCCACGACACTTCGCTCACCGCGCTGCTGCGCCTAGGCGACGGGCGACGGATCACCGCCCTGGACCTGCAGTGGATCTATTTCGAGGCCGCTTCGAAACATGCGCAGGACACCGGCGTCGCGGACGCCGTGGACGGCGACGGCCACACCCACGAGGTGCTGGAACGGTGGTCCGCCACGTTGAGCGAACTCGGCAATGACCGGGCGGCGGCCGCTTCCTCGGTGGAGTGGCTCGCCAAACTGTCCCTACTGGAGGGCTACCGCCAGCGTGACGGCCTGGACTGGGACAGTGCGCGGCTGGGCCTCGTGGACCTGCAGTGGGCTGATATCCGCCCCGAAAAAGGGCTTTACTACCGGCTGCTGGCCCGCGACCGGATGCAGCGAATTGTCGACGACGCCGCGATCGCCCGGGCGGTGACCGAACCGCCGTCGGACACGCGGGCGTATTTCCGCGGACGCTGCGTGAGCCGGTTCGGCGCAGTCCTGGCGGGGGCCAGTTGGGACTCGGTGATCTTCGATGTCCCCGGCCGCGGCAGACTCCAGCGGGTCCCTACCCGCGAGCCGCTGCGCGGAACCGAAGCCCTCACAGGCGGCCTGTTTGCCCGGCACAGGGAGGCCGGGACGTTCCTGGCCGAACTGCTGGGACTCACCCCCGGTTCCTAGAAACAAAGCCCCCCGCAGGTGCCCCGCGCGTGGCACTATTGCTACAGGATGTCCCTTAGGAGAAAAGGGACTGACATGAAGGAGAAAACAATGGCAGGCCAGGAGCAGCAGCAGCCGCAGTCGCGGGACACCGAGGTTGACGAGGACGTCCCCGCCGCCCCGCCGGCACCCGCGGATGCCCAAGCGTCGGCAGCCACCCAGGGCGTCGACGATCTCCTCGACGAGATCGATGGCGTGCTGGAGTCCAATGCCGAGGAATTCGTCCGCGCCTTCGTCCAAAAGGGCGGCCAGTAGGAGCGCCGCCGGCCGCCGGATGAGGGCGGCGGGAGGGGCTAAGGGCCGGAAGAGTCGTTGATCCACCACGTTGAGGGAGAGCGTTAGTGCAGGAAACAACAGCCAACCGAGTAGCAGCCAACGCGACGTCCTCATTCACCGAGCATCTGCAGCGCGAACGGCCCGACTTAATGCCTTTCGGCCAAGTGCCGTTCAACCAGTTGCCCGCCGCCGGGCACGCCGGCCATCCGGCCGCGCCCCTGCAGGCCCCGCACGGGACCACGATCGTGGCGATGACCTACGCCGGGGGCGTGCTGATGGCCGGGGACCGGCGCGCCACCATGGGCAACGTGATCGCGAGCCGGCACATCGAAAAGGTCTTCCCCGCAGACCAGTACTCCGTGCTGGGCATTGCCGGAACCGCCGGAATCGCCCTGGACATCACCCGGCTGTTCCAGGTTGAACTGGAACACTACGAGAAGATCGAGGGCACGCTCCTCAGCCTGGACGGGAAGGCGAACCGGCTCGGCGCGATGGTGCGCGGCAACCTGCCCATGGCGATGCAGGGCCTCGCCGTCGTCCCCTTGTTCGCGGGCTTCGACCGGCCCGCGGGCTTCGGCCGGCTCTTCTCCTACGACGTCACCGGCGGGCGCTACGAGGAGCAGGAGCACCACGCCGTGGGATCCGGCTCGATGTTCGCCCGCGGCGCGCTGAAAAAACTGTGGCGGCCCGGCCTCTCGGAGCAGGACGCGGTTGCGGTCGCCGTCGAAGCACTCTACGACGCCGCCGACGACGACTCCGCCACGGGCGGCCCGGACCCGGTCCGGCAACTATGGCCGGTGGTGTACATCGTGAACCGAACCGGTGCCTTCCGGGTCGCGGACCGCGATCTCGCCGCCGTGGCCGGCCGTGTCATCGAATCCCGCGCCGTCGCCCAGCGGGAGGCCTGAGATGACCCAGCAGTTCTATGTATCCCCTGAACAGCTGATGAAGGACCGTGCGGACTTCGCACGGAAGGGCATCGCCCGCGGACGCTCGGTGGTGGTTATCAGTTGCCGGGACGGGATTGCCCTCGTGGCGGAGAACCCGTCCCCGTCGCTGCACAAGATCGGCGAGATCTACGACAAAATCGCGTTTGCGGCGGTCGGAAAGTACAACGAGTTTGAGAGCCTGCGGCAAGCCGGGGTGCGGTACGCCGATGTCCGCGGCTACTCCTACGACCGTGAGGACGTCACGGCCCGCGGCCTCGCGAGCGTGTACGCGCAGAGCCTCGGCGCTGTGTTTACGGCCGAACAGAAACCTTTTGAGGTGGAACTGGCCGTGGCCGAAGTCGGTCAGATCCAGGAGGCGGACCACCTGTACCGGCTGACCTTTGACGGGTCCATCGCCGATGAGCACGGCTTTATTGTGATGGGCGGCCAGGCGGACAAGGTTTCCGAAGCTGTCGCAACGGGCTGGCAGGGCGAGCTCGACTTCGCGGGCGCCATACGGCTGGCCCTCGCCGGACTCGTGGCGGACAAGGAAACCACCACCCTGCCGGTATCCGCACTGGAAGTTGCGGTACTGGACCGGGAATCGGAAAGCGGCCGCGGCACCCGCCGGGCGTTCCGCCGGCTCGAGGACCCGGACATCGTGGCATTGCTGGCTGAGGAGAAGTGAGATGGACAAGCGCATATTCGGCATCGAAACCGAATTCGGAATTTCCTATTCAAGTCCGGAGTCCCGGCCGCTGGCGCCCGAGGAAGTGGCCCGCTACCTCTTCCGCAAGGTGGTCAGCTGGGGACGGTCCTCCAACGTCTTCCTGACCAACGGCTCACGCCTCTACCTGGACGTCGGGTCCCACCCGGAATACGCCACGGCAGAGTGCGACGACCTGGCCCAGCTGATCGCCCATGACCGCGCCGGGGAACTGATCCTGTGCGACCTCGTGGACGAAGCCCAGGAACGGCTGGCAGCGGAGGGCTTCAACGGGACCGTGTACCTGTTCAAGAACAACACGGACTCGGCCGGGAACTCCTACGGCAGCCACGAAAACTACCTCATCCCGCGCCGCGGGGAATTCTCCCGGCTCGCGGAGATCCTCATCCCGTTCCTCGTAACGCGCCAGTTGATCGCCGGGGCCGGCAAGATCCTCAAGACCCCACACGGTGCCACCTTCGCCTTCTCCCAGCGGGCCGACCACATCTGGGAGGGCGTCTCCTCCGCCACCACCCGCTCCAGGCCCATCATCAACACCCGGGACGAGCCGCACGCGGACGCCGAGTTCTACCGGCGCCTGCACGTGATCGTGGGCGACTCCAACATGTCCGAAACGACGGCCCTGCTCAAAATCGGCACGGTGGACCTGATCCTGCGGATGATCGAGGCCGGGGTGATCATGCGCGATATGCGGATGGAGAACCCGATCCGCAGCATCCGGGAAATCTCCCACGACCTCAGTGGCCGCGCACTGGTGCGGCTCGCCAACGGCCGGCAGCTCACGGCCCTGGAAATCCAGCGCGAGTACCTGGGCAAGGTGACCGCGTTCGTGGCCGAACACGGCGCGCACAACGCTCACGTGCCGCTGATCCTGGATCTCTGGGAACGCACCCTGGACGCCATCGAAAGCGGCGACACCAGCACGATCGATACCGAAGTGGACTGGGCCATCAAGAAAAAGCTCATGGACAACTACCGGGAACGGCACGGGCTGGGGCTTGACGCGCCCCGGATTGCGCAGCTGGACCTGACCTACCATGACATTTCCCGCGGCCGCGGCCTCTTCTATCTGCTCCAGGCTCGCGGGGCGGTGCGCCGGGTGGTGGACGACACCGCGGTCAAGGATGCTGTGGATGCCCCGCCGCAGACCACGCGTGCCAAACTCCGCGGCGACTTCGTCCGGCGCGCCCAGGAGCTCGGCCGCGACTACACCGTGGACTGGGTCCACCTGAAGCTGAACGACCGCGCCCACCAGACCATCCTGTGCAAGGATCCCTTCCGCAGCGTGGACGACCGGGTGGATGCGCTGTTGGACTCGATGGGCTGATACCCAGCTTGGCACGTTATTCTGGGGGTAGGGCTGCCTTGCGGCCGCCGCTTTCTTTGCCACGGGAAACCGAACGGCACTGAGTCCACCCTGCCTCGACGAAAGTTTCCAAGTGCGCCGACTACTAGCAATTCTTCTTCCCGGACTGCTGCTGCTGACCGCCTGCGGCGGCAGCGAAGCGCCTCCGGCTCCGGAACCCACCAGCCAGTCCGCGGGTGAGACCGCAAAGCTGGACTCGGTCAAATTGACGGAGAACGGTGACAAGAAGGCCCCCGGTGTCGACTTCACCAAGCCGCTCGACGTCAAGGAACCCACTGTCAAGGTGGTCACCGAGGGCGGTGGCGACCGGGTCAAGGCCAACCAGATCGCCGACATTTCAATCGTGGCCTTCAACGGCACGGACGGTTCCACCCTCGAAGACACGTTCCCGAACGATCCCGAGCCGCTGGAGCTGAACGAGGAGCTCAAGACCAGCAGCCCCGTGATCTACAACGCGTTCGTGGGCGCCAAGATCGGCTCCCACATCGCCCTGGCCGTTCCCGGCCAAGCGGCCGCCGAGGGTACCGAGGCCAAGCCGACGCAGCTCCTGATCGTCAAGGTGCTCGCCGCCAAGGACGCTCCGCCAGTCCTGGACAAGCCTGAGGGCGACGCCGTCACCCCGCCGGCCGGACTGCCGACCGTCAAGGAAAACGACAAGGGCGTCCCGGAGATCTCGGTCGCCGGCGTCGCGGCACCGACCGCGCTGATCTCCCAGGACCTCATCACCGGCAAGGGCCAGGCCCTCAAGGAGACCGACACCATCACCGTCAACTACGTCGGCGTGGCCCTCGCCACCGGCAAGGTCTTCGACTCCAGCTTTGAAAGTGGCAAGAAGGCCACCTTCCCGCTGACGGGCGTTATCAAGGGCTGGACCCAGGGCCTGACGGGCAAGACGGTCGGCTCCCGCGTCCTTTTGGTCGTCCCGAAGGACCTCGCCTACGGTGATCAGGGCCAAGGCGACGCGAAGGGCGACCTCGTCTTCGTCGTCGATATCCTCGGCGTCAAGTAAACCACCGCATCACCACACGTCACCTCAAAGGAGTAACCATGTCATTTGGACAGCGCAACCTCGACCGCGAGAAGCCGGAAATTGACTTCCCCCAAGGCGACGTCCCCACCGAACTGGTCATCACCGACCTGATCGAAGGGGACGGCGCCGAGGCCAAGCCCGGCGACACCGTTTCCACCCACTACGTGGGCGTAGCCTGGTCCACCGGTGAAGAATTCGACGCCTCCTGGGGCCGCGGCGCGCCGCTGGACTTCCGGGTCGGCGTCGGCCAGGTCATCCAGGGCTGGGACCAGGGCCTGCTGGGCATGAAGGTCGGCGGACGCCGCCGCCTCGAGATCCCGTCCGAGCTTGCCTACGGCTCCCGTGGCGCCGGCGGGGCGATCGGCCCCAACGAGGCCCTGATCTTCGTCGTGGACCTCGTCGCCGTCCGCTAATCCCCACCCGCCCCCTATCCTCGCAAGCTCGGACAGGGAACCCCTGCGGGCGTGGGCCCACCCACCCGCCCCCAGCCTCGCAAGCTCGGACAGGGAACCCCTGCGGGCGTGGGCCCACCCACCCGCCCCCGCCTCGCAAGCTCGGACAGGGAACCCCTGCGGGTGTGGGCCCACCTCAGCCCGCTGATTCAGCCGCACACGTGCGCAAGCGCGGTAACAATCGGAAAAGTTCTTCCGGCTGTTGCCGCGCTTTCGTCATTTTCCGGGATCGGCTTTAGTACCCTTGCGAGGTGTCCGCCTCACGTACAGAACGCCTCCTGAACCTGCTCATCGCCCTGCTCAACACCAAGTACGGCCTGCGCCGCAGCGAGCTGCGCGAAAAGGTCTACCACGACACCACGAGCAGTGACGTCGCCTTCGGCCGCATGTTCGAACGCGACAAAGGCGAGCTGCGCCAGTTTGGCTTCGACGTCGAAACCGTGACGGACACGGGCTGGGGATCCGATGACCCGGCAACCACCCGCTACCGGATTGGCAAGGAATCGAACCGGCTGCCCGATGTCAGCCTCACCCCCGAAGAGTGCACCGTCCTCATCCTCGCGGCCCAGCTCTGGGAGCACGCCGCACTCGGCTCCGCCGCCCTGGACGCGGTCCGCAAGCTGCAGGCCGCCGGCGGCCTCGTCGACGCCGAACTCCCCACCGGCGTCCAGCCGCGCATCCGCCCCGCCGGCCAGGCCTTCGAAGACCTGGTCGCCGCGATGCACGCCCAGCACCCGGTCAGGTTCAGCTACCTCGCCGGCAGCACGGGCCAGGAGCAGGAACGATTGGTGGAGCCTTGGGGGCTGGGCAGCCGCTTCGGCCAGTGGTACCTCGTGGGCCACGACCGGGGCCGGGGGGACAAACGGTTCTTCCGGCTCTCCCGCCTGACGTCCGCCGTGACCGTGCTGGAAAAGGAGAGCTTCACGGCTCCCGCCGGGTTCAATGTCCGCGCCGAGCTGGCGGGCCTGGCCGAACTGCCGGTACAGAGCGCCGTCGTCGACATTGAGCAGGGACGGCTCCTGGGACTCCGCAAACGCGCCCAGGCGGTTCCAGACTCAGCCCCGGAACCCGCGGCCGGGACAGACCGCCTCAGCGTGTCGTTCCGGGATGCCGAGACGCTGGGCGAGGAGCTCGCCTCCTACGGTCCCCGGGTCACCGTGATTTCACCTCCCGAACTCGTCGGCGCCGTCCGCCGCCGCCTCACCGCCGCCGCAGCCTTCGCCGCCAGGCCCGTTCCGGACGTGGCCTTCCCCGAGTCCGGCCGTGCCGGCCGCACGCGCAAGCGCACCTCGGAGGACCAGCTCAAGCGGATGCTGCAGCTCGTCCCGTTCCTTGTCCACAACCAGGGACTGCATATCAGCGAGGTCGCCGCCAGGTTTGGGATCACCCGCAAGGCGCTCGAGGACGACCTGCGAATCCTGATCTGCTCGGGCCTGCCGGAAGGCTACCCCGACGATCTGCTGGACATCCAGTGGGACGATGACCACGTTTTCATCACCCAGGACCTGGACCTGACCCGCCCCGTACGGTTCACCGTGGACGAGGCGTGCGCCCTCCTGACCGGCCTGGAGACCCTCAACGGCCTGCCCGAGCTCGCCGAAGGCGGTGCCTTGGAATCGGTGACGCTCAAACTCATGGCCGCGGCGGGGGAGGAGGGGGTCAAAGCGGCCGCGCTGTCCGGCCCCGAGGTGGCCCCCGGCAACTCTGCCACCCTCGAAACCGCCCGTGCGGCCATCGGCTCGGGCGCCCAGCTGCACATGAGGTACTTCTCGCCGCAGCGCGACGCCGTGTCCGAACGCGACGTGGACCCCTTGCGGCTCTATTCGCTGGACAACACGTGGTACCTCGAGGCGTACTGCCACTCCGCCCAGGGCCTGCGCAACTTCCGGCTGGACAGGATCGAAGCCCTTGCGCCCAACGGCCGGCCGGCGGCCGCGGCGGCGAAACCGGCGGACAGCTTTCCGGTGAAACTGTTCACCCCGAACGACGACGACACGTTAGTGGTGGTGGAACTTGCGCCCCGCGGGACTGGCCTCGCCGACGACTACTACGCCGAGCGGACCACGGAACTGCCCGGCGGCGGCATGCTCGCCGAGATCCGGTTCGGCAGCACGGATTGGCTGCCGATGTTCGTAGCCCAGCACGGCGGGATGGTGCGGATCCTGCAGCCTGAGGCCCTCGCAGTCGCGTCGCGGGAGTGGCTCGCCGCGGCCCTGACGCAATACAAAGCCTCGTCGGATCGCCCGATAGACTGATCTGCATGCCTTGGTGGTCCTGGATCGTTATTTGGATAGCGCTCGTCGCGTTGTCGCTGCTCTTCTTCGGCGTGCTCGGCGTGCGGCTATACCGGCAAGCCATGACCACGCTTGAGGAATTGGGTGAAGCCGCCGAACGGTTGTCCCGCATGCCCTCTCCTTCGGCCCCCGGCGCCGGGTCTGCAACGGCCGACGCCGACGCCCCGGACGGCACGGCCGCAGGCTCTCCTCCGGTTCCCGGCGACGCTGTTTTTGCCTCGCCTGCCCGGATGCGACATGATTACCACGCATCCAAGTTCGCCCGGCAAAACGCCCGCCGGCTGCGCCGCATCCAGCGCAAGAAGGACCGCGGGCAGCCCCAGGCGCTGCGCGACATCGAAACGCGTTAGTCATAGGATGTATTCAAACGAAAGGACCTCCCCCCATGAGGCTTGAAGGCTGGCATCTCATCATCATCATCGTTCTGGCATTGGTGCTGTTCGCTGCGCCGAAGCTGCCGGGCATGGCCCGCAGCCTGGGCCAGTCGATGCGCATTTTCAAGTCGGAAGTCCGGGAAATGAAGAAGGACGGCGCCTCCGAGGCCAAGGATGGCTCCGAGCCGGTCGAAGGCCGGGTCATCAACCACCCGCAGGCCGGCGCACCGGAAAGCCGCACGGGTGACGGAACCGACGTTCCGCCGTCGACCCGCGCCTAAGACCGCATGGCAGTAACCATGAGCCGTCGATCGAACCCCGAGGGGAGGATGGCGCTCCTCGACCACCTGAAAGAGCTGCGCAACCGGCTCTTCAAGGCGGCAATCGCCGTCGTCCTTGCGACGGTAGTGGGTTTCCTTGTCTATCAGCCAATGCTGGCGGCGCTGATCAAGCCGATCCGCGACCTGAACGAGCACGAAGGCCGACAGGCCACGCTGAACTTCGACGGCGTCGCGAGCTCGTTCGACCTCATGATCCAAGTGTCCGTGTTCCTGGGCCTCATCATCGCCAGCCCCGTCTGGCTCTACCAGCTGTGGGCCTTCATCGTGCCCGGGCTGCACAAGAAGGAACGCCGCCTGGCCCTGTCGTTCGTCGCAGCGGCCGTGCCGCTGTTCCTCGGCGGCGTCCTGCTGGCATGGCTCGTGCTGCCGAACGCGGTGCGCGTCCTGACGGACTTCACGCCGTCGGGCGGCTCCAACTTCATCAGCGCCCAGGTGTACCTGTCCTTTGTGCTGCGGCTGCTGCTCGCCTTCGGCATCGCTTTCCTCCTCCCGGTGGTCCTGTTCGGGCTGAACCTGGCCGGCCTCATCAAGGGCCAGCAGCTGGTCAAGAGCTGGCGGATCACGGTGTTCCTGGTCTGCCTGTTCGCGGCGATGGCCGCTCCCGGCGCCGACGCCATGAGCATGTTCTACCTGGCCGGACCCATGCTGGCGCTGTTCTTTGCCGCGATCGGTCTCTGCCTGCTCAACGACCGCCGGCGTGAGCGACGCGCCGTCAAGCGCGCGGCCGAGACCGAAGCCACGGCCGACCAGGCCACCCCCAGCTCCGAGCTGGAGAATCTCTAGCCTTTCGCGCATTAGGCTGGAACTATGTCGTCACACCCCGGGCCGGATTCACCGTCCGAACGTTACCGCGCCAGCGTCGAGCGGGCCGCCGAAGCCAAGACCTATCTGGGCGGGTTCATCCGCACGCTCGAATTCGAACTCGATGACTTCCAGCGCGAAGCATGCCTGTCCCTGCAGGCCGGCCGGGGCGTGCTGGTGGCTGCCCCGACCGGCGCCGGGAAGACGATCGTGGGGGAGTTCGCCATCTATCTTGCCCTCCAACGCGGGCTCAAGGCGTTCTACACCACCCCCATCAAGGCCCTGAGCAACCAGAAGTACTCCGAGCTGGCAGCCAAGTACGGCGCCGCCCAAGTGGGCCTGCTCACCGGTGACACCAGCATCAACGGCGACGCCCCCGTGGTGGTAATGACCACCGAAGTGCTCCGCAACATGCTCTACGCGGACTCGGACACCCTGGATGACCTTGGCTTCGTCGTCATGGACGAGGTCCACTACCTCGCAGACCGCTTCCGCGGCGCGGTGTGGGAGGAAGTCATCATCCACCTGCCCAGCGAGGTCCAGGTGGCATCGCTGAGTGCCACGGTCTCCAACGCCGAGGAGTTCGGCGCGTGGCTCGATACCGTCCGCGGGCAGACCGACGTAATCGTCTCCGAACACCGCCCGGTGCCCCTGTGGCAGCACGTCATGGTGGGCCGGAAGATTGTGGACCTGTTTGCCGGCGACACCAGCTTTGACGAGATCGCGCTGTCTGGTGAGGCAACTGCAAATGAGGCCGCTGACAGTGAAGCAGTTGCTGGCAGCGCCGCTGTCGCCGCTGGCTCGGCGGCCGCGATCACAGCAGAGCTGCCCGGGCGGGCCGGCTTCGAGGTCAACCCGGAACTGCTGTCCATGGCACGGGCCGAGAGCCAGATGAATTTCCGTGGCCGCTTCGGCCATGGCGGCCGGAACCAGCGCCAGCAGCGAAACCAACGCAGTCAGCGGGACGAACCGCAGAGCGCCCAGCGCAGCCCGGTCCGGAAGGCCAGCCGGCCCCAGGTCATTGCCAGTCTGGACCGTCAGGACCTCCTGCCGGCCATCACGTTCATCTTCTCGCGGGCCGGCTGCGATGCTGCCGTGGCCCAGTGCGTCGCGGCGGGACTCTGGCTGACCACCGAGCGCGAACAACAGATCATCGCCCAGCGCGTCGACGAGGCCGCCCAGGACATCCCGTCGGACGACCTCGATGTGCTCGGCTTCTGGAGCTGGCGGGACGGGCTGCTGCGCGGACTCGCCGCCCACCACGCCGGCATGCTGCCGACCTTCAAGGAGGTTGTGGAGAAGCTGTTCGTCGACGGGCTGGTCAAGGCCGTCTTCGCCACCGAAACGCTCGCCCTCGGCGTCAATATGCCGGCCCGCTGCGTCGTACTGGAAAAGCTGGACAAGTTCAACGGCGAGGCGCATGTCAACATCACGGCGGGGGAGTACACCCAGCTGACGGGCCGCGCCGGACGCCGCGGCATCGACGTCGAGGGCCACGCGGTCGTCCTGTGGCAGCCCGGCACGGATCCGGCCGCTGTGGCCGGCCTCGCCTCACGCCGGACCTACCCGCTGAACTCCAGTTTCCGGCCCACGTACAACATGTCGATCAACCTTCTGGCCCAGTTCGGCCGGCCCCGCGCCCGTGAGATCCTCGAATCATCCTTTGCCCAGTTCCAGGCGGACCGCTCCGTGGTTGGGCTGGCCCGGCAGGTCAGGAGCCGGGAGGAATCCATTGCCGGGTTCAGCAAGGCCATGACCTGCCATCTGGGGGATTTCACCGAATACGCGCGGCTGCGGCGGGCCCTGGGCGATGCCGAGACCACCGCCTCCAGGGGCAGCTCCCGGGCCAAGAAGTCCCTGACCGAGGACTCGTTGAGCCGGCTGCTTCCGGGCGACGTGGTGGATGTTCCGGCCGGCAAGTCGCCTGGCCTGGCGGTGGTGCTCAGCTCCGACCACGAATCCCGGGAGCCCCGCCCCGCCGTCATGACGCTGGACAACCAGCTCCGCCGGATCGGCCTGCACGACGTGGAAGGACCGTTGTCACCGATCACGCGGATCAGGATTCCCAAGTCCTTCAACGCCAAGGTCCCCAAATCCCGCCGCGATTTGGCGTCCTCGGTGCGCAACGCCATCCGCGAACACCGGCCGCCGGCGCCCCCGCGCCGCGACGACGACTTCGGCCGGGCCTCCGCAGCGCCCAGCCAGGAGAAACGGATCGCCGAGTTGCGCCGGGAGCTCCGCGCCCACCCGTGCCACGGCTGCAGCGAACGCGAGGACCATGCCCGCTGGTCCGAACGCTGGTGGAAGCTCCGCCAGGAAACGGACGGGCTCATCCGCCAGATCCAGGGCCGGACCAACACCATCGCCAAGACGTTCGACCGCGTTTGCGGCGTCCTGTCGGGCTACGGCTACCTGGAGACTTCGGACACCGGCGTGCTGTCCATCAGCCCGGACGGGCAGCGCCTGCGGCGGATCTACGGCGAAAAGGACCTGCTGATTTCGCAGTCCCTGCGGATGGGGGCGTTCAATGACCTCGACGCCGCCGAGATCGCCGCCCTGGCCAGTGTGCTCGTCTACCAGGCCAAGCGCGAGGACCGCGGCCTGCGGCCCAAGATGCCGAGCGTGTCCCTGGAGTCCGCGGTGGACACGGTGGTCCGCGAATGGTCCGTCCTGGAGGACGTGGAGGAGGCCAATAAGCTGCCGCTCACCGGCGAGCCCGAGCTCGGCCTCGTCTGGCCGATCTTCAAGTGGGCCAAGGGCCGGCATCTCCAGGAGGTGCTTAGCGGCACCGACCTGGCTGCGGGTGACTTTGTCCGCTGGGTCAAACAGGTCATTGACCTCCTGGACCAGCTGGCCGACATCCCGAACCTCGACCCGCGGATTGCGCGGCTGTGCGCGCAGGCCATCAAACTCATCAAACGCGGCGTCGTCGCCTATTCCTCCGTGGCGTAGGGCTGCAGGCCATGCCGGCCCGCTCGCTGGCCCGCTCGCTGGCCCGCTATCGCGGCCTTCCGAGACTTAAGAACCCGCCGGCGCTGGGCCGGCCACCAGTTACAAGGAGTTCCCGCCCCATGACCGATTCACCGGCCGCCCCTGCCCCCCGCAAAGTCACGCTGTACCGCAACGGCTCCGTCTACACTGCGGCCGATCCCTTTGCGACCGCGATGCTGGTCGACGGCGAGACTGTCGCCTGGGTCGGTTCCGAGCAGGCCGCCACTTCCATCGCGGATTCCTCCATGGAGGTAATCGATCTGCAGGGCGCGCTCCTGGCCCCCGGCTTCGTCGACTCCCACGTCCACCTGACGGAAACCGGAATTGCGCTCGATGGGCTCCAGCTGGCCGGCGCGCGCTCGGCCACTGAACTGCTCGACGCCGTAGCCGCCTTCTGCCTTTCCGCTTCCGGCCCGGATGGTACCGTCCTGGGCCATGGCTGGGACGAGAGCACGTGGGCGGATCCCACCCTGCCCACCCGGGACGAAATCGAACGCGCGGCCGGCGGCCGCCAGGTCTATCTGTCCCGCGTGGATGTCCACTCGGCCCTGGTCTCCAGTTCCCTGGCGGCGGCCGCCGGACTGGACGGGCTCGACGGCGACTCCGGCAGCCAGGTCAAACGCGGGGCGCACACCGCGGCCCGCCTGGCCGCGCGCCGGCTGCCGGCCGACACCCTGCTCGCGTACCAGCGGCGCGCCCTGGCCGAGGCGGCCGCCAACGGCTATGTGGGTCTGGCCGAGATGGCGGCACCGCACATCGGGAGCATCGAGGACCTGCAGCTCGCGGCGGCCTGGAACAGCACCGCCGGCGGCGCGAACAGCGCGGCTGTCCCCGAGATCCTGCCGTACTGGGGCGAACTGGCCACATCGCGGGAACATGCCCAGTCCATCCTTGACGGCCTGGGCGTGTCCGTCCTCGGCCTGGCCGGAGACCTGAACATTGACGGCTCGATCGGTTCACGGACCGCGGCCCTCCGCGCGGATTACGCCGACGCGCCAGGGGAGCGCGGCAACCTGTACCTCTCCGTGGCCGAGGCAGCCGCCCACCTTGCGGCGTGCTCACTCTTGGGGATCCAGGCAGGTTTCCACGTGATCGGCGACGCCGGCCTGGACGCGGCCCTCGACGCCCTCGACCTCGCCGCGGCCGAGGTGGGGGAGCAGCGCGTCCGAGCCGCGGGGCACCGATTCGAGCACGTCGAGCTCGCGGATTCCGCGGCCATCAGCCGGCTGGCACGCTATTCGGTCACTGTCAGCGCGCAGCCGGTCTTCGACGCCCTGTGGGGTGGCGGGGACAGCCTGTACCAGCAGCGCCTCGGCTCCCGCCGGCTGGGAATGAACGCCTTTGGAAGCCTCTACGCCGCGGGTGTGCCGATCTGCTTCGGCAGCGACAGCCCGGTAACGCCGTTGCGGCCATGGTCCAGCGTGCGGGCGTGCCTTCAGCACACCAACCCTGCGGAACAGATCTCCGCCCGCGCCGCGTTCCTTGGCCACACGCGGGCCGGCTGGCGGGCCGCACGCTACCCCAACCCCATGGCCGGACAGCTGGTGCCAGGGGCCCCGGCCAGCTTCGCGGTCTGGGAGGTCGAGGAACTCATGGTCCAGGTTGCCGACGGCCGCGTGCAGTCCTGGAGCACCGACCCGCGCGCCCGCACACCGCTCCTGCCGGCGCTGGACACCGGAAGCGATCCTGCCTGCCTGCTGACGGTACGGGACGGCCAGGAACTCTATGCCAGCGGCGCCCTCGGCGGCTGAACCCTCGGCGGCTGAACCCTAGGACTGAACCCTCGGCGCCCAATCCTGGGCCCGTCATCCGGCCGGCAGAGCCGAAACATTCACGGCCCTAACCCTGCCCTGAACTGGAACGATGCACATAACGGCAGGTCACGGCTCGGTTGACAGATCGGTCCGCCCCCGTAGCATTGAGGGTCAACGGAGGGTTGCGTACGGCGCAGGCTCCGGCAGTCCCCGGTCTATCCCAGGTTGCCGCACTCGCGGGAGCGTTACTGGTCATGACCACGGGCACCCCCCAGGGGGCGGGTCTACTTCGCAGCAGAAAACGGTTCCGGCGCCGCAATTCGAGGCCTGCCGGAACTGGCCCGAAGCGGGTGGACCTGCCCGGGGGGTCATACAGCCCCTTCACGTGCGCGCAACTCCCTATAATGGGAAGTTGCGCCTGAATGTCCAAAACGATTGACTTTTGGCGCACCGACCGCTCCCTTCAAGGAAAGGCCTCGCTGTGCGTGTCCTCACCATCATTCCGACCTATAACGAGCTGGAATCGTTGCCTAAGACCCTCGGTCGCCTGCGCACAGCCGTGCCCGCTTCCGACGTGCTGGTTGTCGACGACAACAGCCCCGACGGCACGGGGCAGCTGGCGGACCGCCTGGCCGCCGAAGACGGCCAGGTCCACGTCCTGCACCGCGCCGGAAAGGCGGGGCTCGGCGCAGCATACATCGCGGGCTTCAAATGGGGCCTGGACGCCGGCTACGACATCCTTGTGGAGATGGACGCCGACGGCTCGCACCAGCCCGAGCAGCTGCCCCAGCTCATCGAGGCCGTGGAGCAGGGTGCGGACCTCGCCATGGGCTCACGCTGGGTTCCCGGCGGCCGCGTGGTCAACTGGCCGTTCTACCGCCAGGCGATCAGCCGGACCGGCAGCACGTACGCCCGGATCATGCTCGGAGTGAAGATCAAGGACGTCACGGGCGGCTTCCGCGCCTTCCGCCGGACCACGCTTGAGAAGCTGAACCTGGATGCGGTGGACTCGGTCGGCTATGGCTTCCAGGTGGATCTGGCCTGGCGCGTGGCCAAGCTCGGCCTGACGATCGTGGAACGCCCCATCACCTTCGTTGAGCGTGAGCTCGGCGCTTCGAAGATGAGCGGCAACATCGTCGTCGAAGCGATGATCAACGTCACCAAATGGGGACTCACTGCCCGCTGGAACAAGCTTCGGGGCAAGCAGGACGGCAGGCAGGACGCCTAGCAGTACCGACTGCTCCCGTCCCGGATGGCAATCGGGACCAGAAAAGGGCCGGGCCCGCATCAAATGAGTGATGCGGGCCCGGCCCTTGCCGTAAGCCGGTGCGCTGGGGTTCTAGGCCGAGCGGCGTTCGCCGCGGCGTTCGCGCAGGATCGTGAGGCGATCTGCGAGGATCTGCTCAAGCTCGGGAAGCGAGCGGCGTTCCAGCAGCATGTCCCAGTGCGTGCGCACTGCCTTTTCGTTGCTGTTGACGGGGCGTTCGCCGTCCACCAGCAAGGCCTCCTTGCCCGTCTTCGAAACCCAGACCGGGGGGATTTCGGCTTCCGAGGAGAACGTCACGAACACCTGCTCGCCGTCCTCGCAACGGTATTCAACCCGCTGGCGCGGAGCCGGTTCGACGCCGGATTCGGTCTCCATGCTCTGTGCGCCAAGGCGCATACCCCGCAGGCTGCGATCGCTCATCTTTTCTCCCTCTATTCGGTTCGCAGGGTCCAGCCCTGCGTTGTCCGGGGACCGTCAGGCGCCGGACTTCTGGTTGCACCGCGCTGTACCGTACCTGGCCCGTGTGGCCCGGCCAGATGACAGTCACCAGTGGACAAAACTCTTTGGAACGTCATTGGAATCAACGCTGTGCGGAGCGTTTTTGTTCCGGACGGCTGAACCGACCGGACAAATATTCAAGTATACGGGAGTGTTGCATGCGAGGTAAAGCGAGTAGCCCCGCAGGGCAAACTACGTAGGCTGCATCCGGCCGTCCAGCCCTTAAACTGGCCTGCCCCGCAGCCGGCCGAAACGGCCGGGCTGCGGGGGCCAGGGAACTACGTGGGCTGCGAAGTTACCCAGGCGGCGTCCACATGATCCAACGCGTGCGCAGGTTCAGGGCCGACTCCCTTGGCCGTCGGCACCGGCCGGCGCGGACTGCGGAGCAGCTTCCGGCGTCGGGGACACCTGCTCTTGCACCGCGTTTGCACCCAGTACGTTGCCGATCCCTTTGAGCGCCTCGCCAACCTCGCTGGGAATGATCCACAGCTTGTTCGAGCTGCCCTCGGCAATTTTCGGGAGGGTCTGAAGGTACTGGTAGGCCAGCAGTTTCTGGTCCGGGTTGCCCTTGTGGATGGCGTCGAAGACCTTCTGGATGGCCTGCGCCTCGCCGTCAGCCCGCAGGATCGCGGCCTTGGCGTCGCCTTCGGCCTTCAGGATGGAAGACTGGCGCTGGCCCTCGGCGGTGAGGATTGCGGACTGCTTGGTGCCTTCCGCTGTCAGAATGGCGGCGCGGCGGTCACGTTCGGCCCGCATCTGCTTCTCCATCGAATCCTGGATCGAGTGCGGCGGATCGATCGCCTTGAGTTCCACCCGGGAGACCCGGATGCCCCAGCGTCCGGTCGCCTCGTCCAGGACTCCGCGGAGCTGGCCGTTGATCTGGTCGCGCGACGTCAGTGCTTCCTCAAGGTTGAGGCCGCCAACCACGTTGCGCAGGGTCGTCGTGGTGAGCTGTTCCACAGCCTGGATGTAGTTGGCGATCTCGTACGTGGCGGCCCGGGCGTCAGTGACTTGGAAGTAGACCACGGTGTCGATCGAAACGACCAGGTTGTCCTCGGTAATGACGGGCTGCGGCGGGAAAGAAACCACCTGCTCACGCAGGTCGAGCAACGGCAGCAAGCGGTCCACAAACGGGATCAGCAGGGTAAGTCCGGGATTCAGGGTGCGTTGGTATTTGCCCAGCCGTTCAACGACGCCGGCCCGGGCCTGTGGAATGATCCGAACCGACCGGACCAGCACAATAATTACGAACACAATCAGTACCAGCAGCACAATTGCGACTGCGATATCCATACATCACCTATTCCCCAGTTGTTTGGTTTTAGTCTCGCTCCGGCAGATCCTTGGCCTGCTGGGCGGCAGTGCCTGCAGAACTGCCGCCCCTATTGGATTGCGGATTCCGGCTGCGGGGCCACGATCGCGGTGGCTCCTTCGATCGCGCTGACCACAGCCTGCTGTCCGGGCGCCAGCACTCCCGATTCGGACCGCGCACTCCAGACGTCCCCGCCAATCTTGACGAGCCCGCCGCTTTCGCTCACTGCCTCCATGACGACGGCGGATTCGCCGATGAGTCGCTCGATGTTGGTGCGCTGATCCGCTGGGCCCCGGTGAAGATGTTTGAGGGCCACCGGCCGGACGAAGCCGATCATGAGCAGGGATACCACACAGAAGGCGATGATCTGCAGCCACGGGTCGGCACCGGCGAAGTCCGCCACGAGCCCGGCGAGGGCGCCGCCGCCGAGCATGATGAAGAACAGGTCCAGGGTGATCATCTCGACCACGGCAAACAGGAGAAAGAGCGTGAGCCACAGCGCCCACCAATTCTCGATCAGCCATTCAGACATCAATTCCCCCTTAAGTTCCGGGAGCTGCAGGCACAGTTCCCCAGTAACTGTCTTTCCATCCTAAGCGGAAGCGCAATAGCTGGGACAGTGAGTTGGGAATGGATGGACAAAGTGGCCAAGTCGTTATTTCACGGGTCGATTCCCTGCCCCGATTTCCCCGTCCCATTTCCCCTCAGGGGTGCTTCAGGGCGCCCTGAAGGCAGGCCCAGTCGCGGCGTCGCGGAGGGAAGGGTCAGGGGATGGGTTCAAAAACGCTGATCCGGAAACGGGCCGAGACAGAGGTCCGCGCCAGAAGCGCGGCCTCGAGGGCTGCGAGTGCGGCACGGTCCAGGTGGTGGCCGGCCGGTCCCATGTAGGCAAGGTTGGCGACGTCGCGCGGACTCAGGGTCAATGCCAGGTCCAGCTCCCTTGCCTCGACGGGTGCGAAATGCTTGCCCAGGGATGCCGCGAGCCGCTCGTCCTTGGCCGGTTCGATTCCCAGCATCCCGGTCAGGCCGGCAACCTCCTCCAGATGGCCGGGCCGTGGCGTGACCACAACCAGGCGGCCGCCGGGGCGGAGTACCCGGGCGAACTCAGGCGCGTTGCGCGGCGCAAAGACTACGGTGACGACGTCGACGGCGTTCTCTGCAACCGGCAACGGCTGCCAGACATCTCCGACCACGTTCAAGGCTTCCGGGTTCATCCTGGCCGCGCGGCGCAGTGCGAACTTGGAAATGTCCAGGCCGATTGCCGCGGCCGACACACCGTCCGGCGAAGGACCGTCCGGTGCTGTGCGATCCGGTGTTGCGCGGTCCGCTGCGACACGGTCCAGCACTGCCCTGAGGTAGTGGCCGGTTCCCGTTCCGGCGTCCAGCACCACCGGCCGGCCGGCCGGGGCCTCCCTGAGCGCCGGCACGGCAAGCTCGGCAATGGCATCGGCCAGCCGCTGGTAGTGCCCTGCGGAGAGGAAATCGAAGCGGGCTGCCACCATGTCTGCGCTGTCTGCTTCAAAAACAGTCCCCTTGCCGACGAGGAAGTTGAAGTATCCCTGCTTGGCCGCATCAAAGCTGTGGCCGGCGCCGCACACAAGGGTGCGGGCACCGCCGCCGCCGAACCGGAGAGCGTCCCGGCACACCGGGCACAAGAGGGGGAAATCGGGGGCGGGAGGCATAGCTTCATCCTAAGCGCGGATCCCCGCCCCGCCACGCGGACAGGGCACTCGGGACAGGTCACGGTGAAGGTTCCTCGCCAGGGGCGCCCCCGCCGAGCAACGGGACGGCCGCGGCGTCCGCGCCGCACCGGCAGATCGTGAGGTAGTTCACAGCACGCTCACCGCGGGTTAGGCTCGCAAGCGTGAAATCTGAACATCTTCCGCTGCTCAATTCCGTCTCCGCCCCTACCGTGCACCCTGACGGCTCCCGCGCCGTGGTGTCTGTGATCCGCCCGGACTTCGACGCCGATGCCTACGTTGGCCAATTGTGGACCGTGCCCTTGGATCAGGATCTGAACAATCCGGACCAGAACAATCCGGACCAGCGGCCGCGCCGACTGACCCGCGGCTTCCGCGACACGGCCCCGGACTTTTCGCCGGACGGCCGGGCCCTTGCGTTCCTGCGGGCGGCAGCCGGCGGAAAGCCGCAGCTCCATATGGTGGAAGCAGCCGGCGGCGAACCCCAGCTGCTAACGGCAGCGCCGCTGGGAGTCAGCTCCTTTGCCTGGGCGCCCGATTCCCGCAGCATTGTCTTCAGTGCCAGGACCCCTGATGAGGGCCGGTACGGCAGCGTCGACGGCGTGGGTGCAGGCAGCGAGGACGCCCGGCTGATCACCGATTTCCAGTACCGGATCAACGGTCTTGGCTACACGGCTGACAAGCCCCTGCAGCTGTTCCTCGTCGAGGTGCCCCAGCTTGACGCCGAACCGAAGGTGGCCCCGGCCGGACGCGCCCTGAAGGCCCTCGGCGCCGCGGCCGATCCCGCGGAGAACGGTGCCAGCCTGCTGCCGGCCGCCAAGCAGCTCACCACCGGGGCAGCCGACCACAACGACGCCAGCTTCAGCGCCGACGGCGGCACCATCTACTTCACCGCGGCCCTGCACGATGGGCGGGACACGGACCTCGTCAGCGGAATCTACGCGATTCCCGCCGCCGGAGGGCAGCCGCAGGCCCTCATGCCGGCCAATACCGGACGGCAAACCGTCAGCGCCGTGCGCCAGTCCGCGGATGGGAAGTGGCTTTTCTTCCTCGCCCAGGACCTGGGCGCATCCGGCCGGGACTTCGTGGCCAGGAACACCGCCCTGTATGCCATGCCGGCCGCCGGCGGAGACGCCACAGCGCTCAGCGACGCCGAGACCCTGGACCTGTCCGGCGGCAACCGGATCGAGCTGCGCGGCGCCGCGGGCGCCCTAGTGCTGAACAATGCGCGGGGAACCGTGGAGGTGCACGAATTCGCCGCGACGGGAGGCCACGCCGTCCTCTTGGAAGGGAACCGGGTGGTCACCGGCGCCGCGG
This sequence comes from uncultured Actinomycetota bacterium, assembly GCA_963722145.1. Taxonomy (GTDB): domain Bacteria; phylum Actinomycetota; class Actinomycetes; order Actinomycetales; family Micrococcaceae; genus Arthrobacter. The sequence goes on from CAVRLW010000014.1 coordinate 320,087, forward strand.
ATGGCGGCGGGCGGCTCGTGGTGAGTTTCAGCGATTCGACCACGGCAGGGGACCTGGCCGTCCTCGACGGCGGGCAGGTGCGCCGCCTGACGGATTTCTCCGCGCCGCTGCGGAGCGTGGCTGGCATCAGCGAACCGCAGGAACTGACTTTGCCCTCGGCCGACGGCTACCCGGTCCATGGCTGGCTCGTGAAGCCTGCCGGGCCCCGGCCCGCACCCGGTGCTGCTGAACATCCACGGCGGACCTTTTGCCCAGTTCGGGGTGGCCTTGTTCGACGAAGCCCAGGTCTATGCCGGGGCCGGTTACGCCGTGCTCCTGTGCAATCCGCGGGGTTCGGCCGGCTACGGCCAGGAGCACGGACGGTCCATCAAGGAGCGGATGGGAACCGTGGACATGCAGGACGTCCTCGCCTTCCTGGACGGGGCCGTGGAGAAGTTCGACGGATCTGGATACCGCCAACGTCGGAATCATGGGCGGATCCTACGGCGGCTACCTGACGGCGTGGACCATCAGTCACGACCACCGCTTCCGGGCGGCCATAGTTGAGCGCGGCTTCTTGGATCCCGTGAGCTTCACCGGTTCTTCTGACATCGGCTGGTTCTTCGGCGGTGAATACACCGGCCCTTCGGCGGAGCAAATGGCGGCGCAGAGTCCCATGGCGCGCGTGGAGAACGTACGGACGCCGTCGCTAGTGATCCACAGCGAGGAGGACCTCCGTTGCCCTGTGGAGCAGGGCCAGCGGTACTTCACCGCCCTCAAGCAGCGGGGCGTCGAGACCGGATTCCTGGTCTTCCCCGGCGAGAACCATGAGCTGTCCCGTTCCGGCACTCCGCACCACCGGAAGCAGCGGTTCGATGAAATCCTGAAGTGGTGGGCCCGCTACCTGCCGTCTGCCGGGAATCCGGCGCCCGGGAATCCGGCACCGCAGCCTTAGTCCTCCGCCGGGTCCGGCAGGAACCCGAGTTCCTGCCGGGCCTGGGTGATGTCCGGCTGGGCCCAGCGGGCGGAGTATTCGGCATTGTTGCTGATGGAGCGCAGCTCGGCCCGGTCAAGGAACAGGACTCCGTGCACGTGGTCGGTCTCATGCTGGACAATCCGGGCCTGCCAGCCGGTGAAGGTCCGCTCCAGCTGCGTGCCGTCCGGCGCCGTGAAGTCGAGCTGGACCGATTCCGGCCGCAACACCGCCGCCTGCAGGCCGCCGATCGAGAGGCAGCCCTCGTAGAACGCCACGGACTTGTCGCCAAGGGGCCGGTAGCTGGGGTTCAGCATGGCAAAGAACGGCAGCGGTTCCCGCCCGCGGACGGCAGCTACGTCGGGATCGACGGCGAACTGGTCCTCCAGGACGGCGAGCTGCAACGGAATCCCCAGCTGCGGTGCCGCCAGGCCGACGCCCGGGGCCTTGTGCATCACGCTGCGCATGAGATCAATGAGGTGGCCGAGTTCGGCATCGCCCAACTGGCCGTCGAACGGCGCCGCGACGTGCCGGAGCACGGGATGCCCTGCCTGGACGATCGGCGGGAGGATACCCGCGCTCAGGATCTCCTGGACGGTCTCGCTTATCCGGGCGGCGCTGTAGTCGGTGGGCCTGGCGTCAAAGGACATGCCCCCAGACTACTGGCGGGCGCACGCCTTTGTAACAAAGTCATAAATCCGGCCGCGAAGTTGGTCGCCGGCGTCGATCTTCAAGACACCCTCCCGGCCCGCCACCCTGACCAGGAGCGGCAGGAGTGTGCCCACCTTGTCTTCGGCCACGGCGTGGGGATCGCAGCGGGAGGGGCGGATGCCGAGGCGCACCTCCGCCCGAGGACCGCCGGCGCGGAGCGTCACCGAACGGGGCCAGGGGGCTTGCGCGGCCTCCGCCAGGAGGGTGGTTTCCTCGATCCGGTCAATCACCAGCTCACCGGCGCCCGCACCGCGGGCATCTGCCCCGCCGCTGGCAGTGCGCGGTTGCATCAGCAGACGCACGACGGCGGTCCGCCCGTCCGCGGCGACCTCAAGGTCCGGAGCCAGCGTGATCGTGGCCACGGCCGAGGCTGCCCGGGCCAGGCACATCTCGGAATTGTTCCGCGCCAGGACGCCGAACGGGTCTGCTGCCGGGGCCGTGGCGTCGGCTTGGGGCGGCGCGGTTCCCTGCTGCACCGTTCCCGGCGGCACCGCCAGCCTGAGGGAGGCAACCGCGTTGCCCGCGGCGGTTCCCGGCCCGCTGGGGGCCGCGGCCGAGCCGCACTCCGGTGCGGGCAGCGGTGCCGGCAGGCTCTTCGTCTGTCCGGGCGGAAGCTCGATCCCGCCCGCGTGCGACGGCCACGTGATCGGCGCCGCGTACAGCGGGCTGGTCAGTTCCGCGCCGAGGACCGTCAGGACGGCGGCTGTGGTGTTGGTGAGCTGGATTTCGATGATTTGTTTGCTGTAGTTGTCGCGGAACTGGCTGATCTCCGCGGTCACAGGGCCGGTGGGGATCAAAGCCGCCGTCGTCGTCTGCGAGGACGCCGAGCCGCCGGACCCGCCAACCGACCCGGTGCTGCAGGACGCCGCAATGCCCAGCACGGCCGCGGCAGCCGCGACCCGCAAGAGGATGCGGCGCCGGCGCGCCACAGGAAGGCCGTCCATGCGCACAGTCTATTCCGAGGCTCATCTCCCTGTTGTCCCCGCTGTTGGTCCGGCGGCAGGCGATGCGGGGGCCGTGTCGCTCGGGCGCCGCAACTTGGGAATGGGGATCCGTTTGTTGGTTGCGACGGCAGTGCCCGTAGACCGTGGGGGAGCCCGAGCGGCAGATCAGCAACATGACCCATAGCCTCAACAAGCTGCCTGTGCTCGAGGTCGATCCGGCCTGACGCCAGACCGGCTTCTGGACTGACAGCAGGGCTCAGAGTGTGACATGGCCTTTGATGACGGTGCGGCTGACACCGCCGACCCAGACGGAATTTGCATCGCTGGTGATCGTGAGGCGTCCGCCGCGGCCGAGGACGGTTCCTTGCTGGACCGTGTAGTTCCCCTCGACTGCACCCTCGCTGCGGAGCCACTGGGCCAGCCCGGCGTTGACGCTGCCGGTCACCGGATCTTCGTCCACGCCGTGGCCCGGCGCGAACGCGCGCACTTCGAAGTCCGCGGGGGCGCCGTTTTGGTAGGCGCCGATGACGCCCACTTTGTGCTGGCCCATGACGGAGAAGTCCGGTCGAAGGTCGAGGACGCGCCGGGCGGATTCCAGCCGGATGCCGAGCCAGCCGGGGCCGTTGTCGATCCAGTTGCTTCCCAGGACCTCATCGGCGTCGATGCCAAGGCTGGCAATGACTTGATTCAGGGTTGCCGGTTCGACCGGGCCGGATCTGGTCAGGGGCGGGGCTTGGAAGGACAGTTCCGGGTCCGCGCGCCGGATCTTGACCAGCCCGGCCGCGCACTCCTGGATCAGCTGTTCCGTGTCGTGCGGCCGCCCGCCGTGTTCCAGCCAGGCGTGGGCGGACCCGAGCGTCGGATGGCCGGCGAAGGGAACTTCGGCCCGTGGGGTGAAGATGCGGAGCTTGTAATCTGCCGTCGGATCGGTCGGCGTCTGCAGGAAGGTCGTCTCTGACAGGTTCGTCCAGTTGGCGAAGTTCTGCATCTGTTCGGTGGACAACCCATCGGCGTCATGGACGACGGCGACCGGGTTGCCGGCTTTGGGTCCGGGGGCGAAAACGTCTACTTGAGAGAACGGACGTGCGGATGCTGCGACGGTCATGTGGTTCTTTCTCCTGTGCGAATCAGAATGCGGCCATGGGTGCGCTCCCATAACACCGTAATGTTCAACTGGCCTCACAATAAAGGTCCAGTTGAAGAAAGTGGCCGGGACGAACCCAAGCCGCGATCGAAGGCGTCTGTGCTGCCTACTGCATAGTGAAGCGGCGGGCGATCAGGGCATTCAGTGCCGGAACGGCGGCGACGCCTCCGATGGCCCGGTTCCGCACCGCCAGGAGACCGTCCGCGAGAGGCCGACCCAGGGCCATGTTGATTTCTGCCTGGTGCGCGGCCCTGGCCGCCGCCCTCAGCCGGGTGCGTTCGAAAGCCCGCAGGGCTCCCGCCACATCCTGGCCGCGGACGGCCGCCGACACGATCGGCGCCAGCGCCACAGCATCCAGCCAGCCCAGGTTCATGCCCTGCCCGCCGATGGGGCTGACCTCATGGGCCGCATCCCCAATCATCACCACCCGGCCGGCCACCATCCGGCGCGCCAGGCGGGTGCGGACGCCGAAGCTGCTGAGCATGCTGTTGGTCCCGGCGTCGATGTCGAGCCCCGTCCGTTCCCGCACACAGCGCATGAGCCACCGGGCACCGCCGCAGTGACCGCCGCCGCAGTGACCGCCGGCGGTGGGGTCGCCCGGACCCAGCCGGACCACCCAGCGGCGCAGCTGACCTGGCAAGGGGAACGACTCGACGATGCCGGCGCCGGCCAGGAACAGTGCGGCATCCGGACCGAACCCGGTGTTGTCCGCGAAGTCACCCATGAGGTAGCTGTCCGGGTACTCTTTCGCGCGCAAGGCGATGCCCTCCAGTGCCCGCACCGAGGAGCGCACGCCGTCGGCGGCAATGACCAGCGGCGCCGTATAACGCAGGGTGCCGCGCCGGGATACCGCTTCCACGGTGACCCGGGCGCCGTCGTCGGAGAGCCGGGTGAGGCGGACGCCGCGGTGCAGGGCGCCGTCGTCGAGCTCATTGACCCGCCGTTCCAGGTGCGCCTCCGTGCGGCCCTGGGGCAGGGACAGGATGAACGGAAAACGGTCCGAGACGCCGGCAAAGGACATCTCGGCGAGTTTCTTGCCGCCGGCCAGGGCGACTCCGCGGCGAATCATGACCCCCTCGGCCACCAGGTGCCCGGTGACTTCGATTCCCGCGAGCGCCGCCAGCGCCGGCGGATGGATGCCGATGGCACGCGAATGCGGTTCCGGTGCGCTGCGCTGTTCCAGGACCTGCACATCCACACCCTCCTGCAGCAGCAGCCCGGCCATGAACAGCCCTACCGGGCCGGCACCGATGATCAGCACGTCAGCCACGGGCGGCGGGTCTTTCCGGGTTGTCGCGGTCGGGAGTGTGCAGCAGCAGGTTCCGGAAGGGGGCATGGCGGGCAACCGTCCAGCCTGGGGGAGCGGCGGCGGACAGCTCCCTGGCCGTGTAGCTTCGCCGGATCGAGGTCAGCCCGTCCCGGCGGATGTAGGAGCCGGTGAGCACCCAGGAGCCGGCAAAGAAGAGCGCGTAGGCGGCGGGGCTGCGGCGGATGTCGTTGTGGACCACCGTGCCGCGGGACAACATGGCCGACTCGGCAAGGAACGCTCCGAGCCCGTCAAGGTGGTGCAGCACATGGTTGGACATCACGACGTCGTACCGGTGACCCTCTTCGAGCAGTTCCGCCGCGGACATTTGGCGAAAGGTCACGTCCGCCGTCGCGTGGCGGGCGTGGGCGAACAGGATTGCCCGCGGATCCGGGTCAATGGCGGTGACCTCCAGGCGCAGTCCGTCCCGCGCGGCCCATCGGGCCAGCAGCACCGAAACGTCGCCCCCGCCGCAGCCGATGTCCAGCAGGGACGTGGGGGAGTCCGGGGACAACCGCGGCCGGACCCGGGACCGATAGATGCCGCGCCAGCCGGCCACCGCACGGTTGACGAGCGCAAACTGGGCATAGGTGCGCTCCAGGCGGCCGGGATCGCAGCCGGGCAGGTCCATTTCCTCGACGGCGTCGGACGCCCGGTCCCGCAGAAGGGCCGCCCGAAGGCGTTCCTTGCTCTGATTCGCGCTGAACGGTTTCAGGGTGGCCGCTTTCAGACCCGCACCGACGCCGGCTCCGCCGATTCCGCGGGCTCCTGCGATGCCGCCGATTCCGCGGGCTCCTGCCGCGGAGCCTCAGCGGGCCGCGGGGCGGCCAGCCTGGTGAAGAGTGCCGTTTCCACGGTCAGGCCCGGGCCGAAGGCCATGGAGCAGATCCGTTCCACGCCGGGGCCGGTTGAGTCGCCCCCGGCGTGTCTCTGCGGCCGGCAGGTCCAGGATGTGCTTGATGACGAACAGGACCGTGGCGCTGCTCATGTTGCCGAAGTTTCGGAGGGTTTCGCGGGCGGGGACCAGCTGTTCGTCGCTGAGGTCCAGCCTGGACTGGACCTTGTCCAGGATGCTCCGGCCGCCCGGATGGATGCCCCAGTGCTGGATGTCCCGGTAGGGAAGCCCCTGCAACGAGCTGTCGCGGGACAGGAGCGGTTCGAGGGCGCCGATGATGTGGTCATCGATGATGTGCGGGACATAGTTCCCCAGAACCATCTCGAAGCCTTCGTCGCCGATGTTCCAGGCCATTGAGTCCTCCCCGACGGGCGTCAGAACGGTTTCGAAGTGGTCCAGCCGCAGCAGGGCAGGTTCGCCAGGGATGTCCCGCGCCGTGATGATGGCTGCCGCGGCGCCGTCGGCAAACAAGGCCGATCCCATGATGGTGTCGGGATCATTGGAGGTCCGGACGTGGAGGGAGCAGAGTTCGGCGCAGACCACCAGCACCGTTGCCTCCGGATCCGCCTCACAAAATGACTTCGCGGCCCGCAGCGCCGGGAAAGCGGCGTAGCAGCCCATGAAACCGAGGTGGTAGCGCTGGACGGCCGGGTTCAGGCCGAGGGCACGGACGATCTTGTAGTCCGGGCCCGGATTGAAGAATCCGGTACAGGAGACGGTGATCAGGTGGGTGATGTCCGGCGCATCGACGCCCGGACAGGCATCCAGGGCCTTTTGGGCGGCCTCAATGAAGAGCTTGGTCGCTTCCGTGGCGAAAATGCCGGTTGCGGATCTTGGTGCTGGGGCTGAGCACCAGGCCGGTGCCCGAGTCGAAGAACTGGGGGTTTTCCGCCTGGCTGTCCGCGGTGAGTTCTTCCACTGCCGTGTGCCGGGTGTCAATGGCTGCGGAGTCAAAGCACGTGTTGACGAGCCGGGATCCGAGACGTGTGAGGCCCGGCTGGGCGGCGAACACGGCCCGGGCCTCGGGCTGGACCAGGATGGTTGGCGGAACTGCAGTTTCCAAGGACCTCAGATAGACCGTCATGGTTCATTCTCAGTGAGCCCGCCGCCAAAGACAATGGAACCACCTCAGATTCGGGACCACGGCCGGGCTGGACAACTTCGGCGCGACGTAGCACGATCTCACATGTGACCAGCAAACCCGACCCCGCGCAGCGCTTGAGCGACCTCGCGCGTTTGCGCCGCGTCCGTGACCGGATGGACCGGGAGTACGCGCAACCACTGGACGTCGAGGCCTTAGCCCGCGGCGTCCACATGTCGGCCGGGCACCTCAGCCGCGAGTTCCGCCTCGCGTACGGCGAGTCGCCGTACAGCTACCTGATGACGCGGCGCATCGAGCGCGCGATGGCGCTGCTGCGCCGCGGCGACCTCAGCGTCACCGACGTCTGCTTCACGGTCGGCTGCTCGTCCCTGGGCACCTTCAGCACTCGCTTCACCGAACTGGTCGGAGTGCCGCCCAGCGTCTACCGGCGCGAGGCTACCCGTGCGACCGCGGGGATGCCGTCCTGCGTGGCAAAAGAGGTCACCAGACCGGTCAGGAATCGAGAAGTGCCGGCTGCCGAACCGCAGCTAGCATGAATTTCATGGACATCAACATTTCCGCTAGTTTCCTCCCACACAACGATCCCGACGCCGCCCTGGCCTTCTATCGCGACACCCTCGGCTTCGAAGTCCGCAACGACGTCGGATACGGCGGGATGCGCTGGATCACGGTCGGCCCGGCTGGCCAGCCGGGCACATCCATCGTCCTGCAGCCGCCGGCCGCCGATCCCGGCGTCACCGACGACGAGCGCCGCACTATCGACGAGATGATGGCCAAGGGCACCTACGCGCGCATCCTCCTGGCCACCAAGGACGTCGACGCCACCTTCGAGCGGCTGCAGGCCAGCGGCGCCGAGGTGGTCCAGGAGCCGACGGAGCAGCCCTACGGGGTTCGCGACTGCGCGTTCCGCGATCCCGCGGGCAACCTGATCCGCATCCAGCAGCCGCTCTGAGCCGTTCACGGACGCAGGACGAGGCGCGTGCAGGACAAGGCGGCAGTGCCCGAAGCTGGTTAGATAGAGCAAAGCGACGCTGAGGGAGACCGCGCAGGCGGGCCCCGCAAACAGATGGAGACACCATGAGCATGGCCACGAGGGCGGACACGCAGTCGCCTGCGCAGCACGTTGCAGACACCCACGATTTGATCCGCGTGCAGGGCGCACGCGAGAACAACCTCAAGGACGTCAGCATCGAGATCCCGAAGCGCCGGCTGACAGTGTTCACCGGCGTCTCCGGCTCGGGAAAGAGCTCTTTGGTGTTCGCCACGATCGCCGCTGAGTCGCAGCGGATGATCAACGAGACCTACAGCGCCTTCGTGCAGGGCTTCATGCCAACGCTGTCGCGGCCGGAGGTGGACCACCTCGAGGGGTTGACGACGGCGATCATCGTCGACCAGGAGCGGATGGGCGCGAACCCCCGGTCCACGGTCGGTACCGTCACCGACGCCAACGCAATGCTGCGCATCCTCTTCAGCCGGCTGGGATCGCCGCACGTGGGGCCTCCCACGGCGTTCTCCTTCAACGTCCCGACGCGGAAGGCAAGCGGGGTGATGAGCACCGAAAAGGGCGGCAGGGTCGAGAAGAGTGTCGTGCAGGGGGCGGTCTACCTGGGCGGCATGTGTCCGCGGTGCGAGGGCATGGGCTCGGTCTCCGACTTCGACCTCACGGCGCTCTACGACGACTCCAAGTCGCTCGGCGGCGGTGCCCTGACGATCCCCGGCTACAGCATGGACGGCTGGTACGGCCGCATCTTCAGCGGCGCCGGCTTCGACATGGACAAGCCGATCGCGAAGTTCAGTAAGAAGGAAATGCACGACCTGCTCTACAAGGAACCGACCAAGATCAAGGTCGAGGGCATCAACCTGACGTATGAAGGGCTGATCCCTAAGATCCAGAAGTCGATGCTCTCCAAGGACGTCGACGCGATGCAGCCGCACGTCCGGGCGTTCGTGGAGCGCGCCATCACTTTTCAGTCCTGCCCGGAGTGCGACGGCACGCGGCTCAGCCGGGAGGCCAGGTCCTCGAAGATCCAGGGCAAGAACATCGCCGACCTCTGCGTGATGCAGATCAGCGACCTGGCCGCGTGGGTCCGCGAGCTCAACGAGCCTTCGGTCGCCCCGCTCCTGAAAGGCCTGCAGCACCTGCTCGACTCGTTCGCCGAAATCGGGCTGGGCTACCTCTCCCTGGACCGGCCGGCGGGCACCCTGTCCGGGGGAGAGGCCCAGCGCACCAAGATGATCCGGCACCTGGGCTCGTCCCTCACCGACATCACCTACGTCTTTGACGAGCCGACGATCGGCCTGCACCCGCATGACATCGAGCGGATGAACCAGCTGCTGCTGCAGCTCCGCGACAAGGGCAACACCGTACTCGTCGTCGAGCACAAGCCGGAGACTATCGCGATTGCCGACCACATCGTTGACCTCGGCCCCGGCGCAGGCACCGAGGGCGGCAGTGTCTGCTTCGAGGGAAGCGTGGAGGGGCTGCGGGGGAGTGACACCATCACCGGCCGCCACCTCGACGACCGGGCCGCCGTTAACGAGTCGGTACGCCCGTCCTCGGGAGCACTGGAGGTCCGTGGCGCGTCCACGAACAATCTCCAGGGCGTGGATGTCGACATCCCGCTCGGTGTGCTCTGCGTGGTCACCGGCGTCGCCGGTTCCGGGAAGAGTTCGCTGATCCATGGGTCGGTGGACGGCCGCGACGGTGTGGTGGTAATCGACCAGGGTGCCATCAAGGGGTCGCGGCGCAGCAACCCTGCGACGTACACGGGCCTTCTCGAGCCGATCCGCAAGGCATTCGCGAAGGCCAACGGCGTGAAGCCGGCGCTGTTCAGCTCCAATTCAGAGGGCGCATGCCCCACATGCAACGGTGCCGGCGTCATCTTCACCGAGCTCGGTGTCATGGCCACCGTCGAGTCCACCTGCGAGGACTGCGAGGGCAAGCGGTTCCAAGCCTCGGTTCTGGACTACAAGCTGGGCGGCCGCAACATCGCCGAAGTGCTGGCAATGTCGATGACCGAGGCCGAGGCATTCTTTAGCGAAGGGGAGGCCCGCACGCCCGCGGCCCACAAGATCCTGGACCGGCTCGTGGACGTCGGGCTCGGCTACCTCACCCTGGGCCAGCCGCTCACCACTCTGTCCGGCGGCGAGCGGCAGCGGGTCAAGCTCGCCACCCAGATGGCGGAGAAGGGCGACGTCTACGTCCTCGACGAGCCCACCACCGGCCTGCACCTCGCCGACGTCCAGAACCTGCTGGGCCTCCTGGACCGGCTCGTCGACTCCGGCAAGTCAGTCATCGTCATCGAGCACCACCAGGCGGTCATGGCGCACGCCGACTGGATTATCGACCTCGGCCCCGGTGCCGGCCACGACGGCGGCAGGCTCGTCTTCGAGGGCACCCCCGCCGACCTCGTCGCCGCCCGCTCCACGCTCACCGGCCAGCACCTCGCGGCCTACGTCCGCGCCTGACCGGGCCGGTTGATCGCGGCGCATTGGACCGGTGATGGCCGTGCACGGGACGATGCGTGAACACGCGACGGCTGGGTTGGCGAGAAGGCGACTGTGGGTGCGAGAATCTGGGCTCTCAGCGGCTGGTGCGGGCTGTGTCGTCGGTGCGGGCTTCGTTCGCGGTCCAGCTGCGCAGCAGGTTCATGGCGTCCGCGGACGGGGTGGCAGGCTCGGCTAGGTAGGTCATGAGGCTCAGGCCCGGGGTGGACGCCAGGGCGAGGACTTCGTAGCCGATGGTCATGTCACCCACGACGGGGTGGTGAATGTGCTTGGTTCCGGTGGAGTGGGTCCGTACCGTGTGCCCGCCCCACCAGGTGCGGAACTCGTTGCTGCGGGTCGCGAGCTCACCGACCAGTGCCATCAGGGCCCTGTCGCTGGGATCCTGGCCGGCAAGGAGCCGCATCCCCGAGACCGCCTCGCGTGCGGTCGACTCCCAGTCCGGGTAGAACACCCGGGAGCGTTCATCGAGGAACAGGTAGCGGGCGCTGTTCAACACGGCCTTCCCAGCCGGGAAGAGGTCGGGGAACAGCGCACGGCCCAACGGATTGGACGCGACCGGGTTGCCGAGCCGGGTCATCGCGATCGCGGGAACATCGCTCATCGTGTTGATCAGCTGCGCGACCCGCGGGGAGACGCGCAGTTCGGGTTTGGTCCGGGGGGCACGACGCGGCCCGGTCGCGGCGCGGGTCAGGTCGAACAGGTGCGCGGTTTCCGCCTCGTTCAGTTGCAACGCCCGGACGAGAGCGAACAGCACGCTCTCGGACACCCCGCTCAGGTCCCCGCGTTCCATCCTGGTGTAGTAGGCGGTGCTGACGCCGGCGAGCTGCGCGACTTCCTCGCGGCGCAGACCCGGGACGCGGCGTTCCCCGCCGAACACGGTCAGGCCCGCCACCTCCGGGGTGATGCGGGCCCGCAGCGCGGTGAGGAACTGCTGCACGTCATTCCTGGTATCCATACGCACAAGGCTAGGCCCGTCCGCGGCGGGAGTGGGAGCCCCTGACGTTATCCCCCAGCAGATGGACCATTGCGGCAAGCGCGCGTCCTGTCGCCGTCGACGGCCGCTTCTGGGGGATAACACCAGGGACTCTCACCCGCACCGGTTTCCTGCCTACCGTTGAGGACATGACAAACACCATGATCACTTTGAACAACGACGTGGAACTTCCCGCCATCGGACTCGGCGTCTTCCAAACCCCGCCCGAGGCCACTACCACCGCGGTGCAGGAAGCCCTGCGGGTGGGCTACCGCCACATCGACACCGCTGCCGCATACATGAATGAGCGCGAGGTCGGCCAGGGCATCCGCCATTCCGGCGTCCCCCGCGAGGACATCTTCATCGAGACGAAAATCTGGATCAGCGACTACGGCCACGACGCGACACTGCTTGGGTTCGAGAAGAGCGTTGCGAAGCTCGGCGTGGACTACATCGATCTGGTCGTGCTGCACCAGCCGCTGCCTTCTGCCTTCAACCTCACGATCGACGCCTACCGTGCGCTTGAGAAACTCCTTGCAGACGGTAAGATCCGTGCGATCGGCATCAGCAACTTCATGCCCGACCACCTCGAGCAATTGCTCGCCGAAACGACGGTTGTGCCCGCCATTAACCAGATCGAGCTGCACCCCTACTTCCAGCAGAAGGACGTCCAGGCCCTGCACACGAAGCACGGGATCCTGACCCAGGCTTGGTCCCCGATTGGCGGCATCACTTCCTACGTTCCGGGACAGAGGAGCACCTTCGACGACGCAACCCTGCGGGCTATCGCCGAGCAGCACGGCAAGTCACCGGCCCAGGTCATGCTCCGCTGGCACATCCAGGAAGGCCGTTCCGCGATCCCGAAGTCGGCCAAGGCCGCCCGCATCGCCGAGAACTTCGAGGTCTTCGACTTCGAACTCACCGCCGACCAACTCGCCGCCATCGACGCCCTCGACACCGGCGTGCGCGGCGGACCCGAGGTCGACACCATCACCCTCGAGGCCTTCGCCTTCACGATCCCCGACGCCTGATCCTCTCCCGGCGGGCGGCAGCTCCACGCCGCCCACCGGGGACCGCAGGCCGAACTTTCTTCAATGCACCACAGCAACCAGCGCCCTTGGGGTGCCGAACCTTCGGCACCCCTCCCCGACTCCGACCTCGGTATGTGCTGTGCGACTTCAGGCTGTGAAGATTTCCCTGGCTAACGTGATGGCGGACATCGCCTTCGGCCACCCGGCATAAAAGGCCAAATGGATGATGGCCTCTTTGAGTTCTGTCTCCGTCAGGCCATTGGCCCTGGCCCGGGTCAGGTGTCCGCGGAGCTGTTCGGAGCTGCCGCTGGTGATCAGGCTGGCGATCGTGACGAGGCTACGGTCCCGCGGGGAGAGCTCGCTCCGCTCCCAGATGTCGCCGAAGAGCACGTTGTCGGTGAGGTCCACGAGCTTGGGGGCGAAGTCGCCGATGAGTTGCTGGGCTCGGGTCTGGTTTGAATCGCTCATGATGAAGTCCTTTGTCGGGAGATGTGTACAGCAGGTTGGGACGGGACGAGGGGAGATCACCCTGTCAGGTGAGGTCAACTCTGGTAGAGCCCGGTGCGGCGCAGCCAGGCCTCGACAGCCGGTCCGGCGCCCCGGGTTTCCTCGCCCCGGACCGCGAGTCCTTCACCGATAGTGGCGCCTGGGCAGGAGCGGGTGTAATCCCGTTCGGTGGAGCCGAGGCCGCTCATGGCGTAGGTGGTGACGGGGTGGATGGTCTTGCCGGCGAAGTCGTAGCTCTCGACGAATGTCGCCATGATCATTGGTGCCCGGACGTTCCAGATGCCGCTGGCCAGCAGCACGGTGTCGTACTGGTCGATAGAGGGCGGAGGAGCGGCCATGGCCGGTCGGGCGTTTGTGTTCTGTTCGCGGACGTTGCGCTCGACGGTGGCGTCGTAGCCGTCGGGGTAGGGGTCGACGGCCTCGACGCGGTGCACATCGCATGCGACGAGGTTGCCGATCACGCCGGCCAGGACCTCGGTGTTGCCGACGTCGAGGTTGGCGCGGCCGCCGTAGTGGTAGTTCTCACCGGCGCGTGAGAAGTAGGCCAGAAGGACCCGCCGGTTTTGTCGGGCGCCAGGGGCGCTTCGCGCAGAGGGCGACACGGCCGTGTTTTGTGCGGGCATGCGTGGGTTCCGTTCTTCCGGAGCGCAGCCTGACGTCCCGATGGTGATCATGGCGGCGCCCAGACCGGCGACGGCCGAACGCAGAATGGAGCGCCGGCCGATGGCCCGTTGGTTTGTGGTCATTCCAGGTCTCTCTGATCTGGTCGATGGTTGGCGCGCGCTGGGCGCGTTGCCCGGTCGCGCATGCATGACCCGTCAGGGCGACCTGGCGGGTCACCCTGACGGGCATGCGAGTCAATTGATCCTGCGTCCGCCCAGCCAGCTCACCATGGCGGGGTCGCGGTGGTCGAAGAAGAGGCTGGCACCGGTGTCCAGTGCGGCGATCTGGCTCATCTGCTCGTCAGTGAGGGTGAAGTCGAAAACATCGAGGTTCTGGGCCATCCGTTCCGGACGCACGGACTTGGGGATGACGACAATCTCGCGCTGGATGAGCCAGCGGAGCACCACCTGTGCGACAGATTTGCCGTGGGAGTCGGCGATGGTGCTGAGGACCGGATCGCTGAACAGGTTGTTGCGGCCCTCCGCGAACGGTCCCCAAGACTCGATCTGGACGCCGCGTTCGTGCATCAGCGCCTGATCGGTGGCGCGCTGGTGGAAGGGGTGGGCCTCGATCTGGTTGACGGCCGGGACGATCTCGTTGTGGTCAATGAGGTCGACAAGCCGGTCGGGGTGGAAGTTCGACACACCGATCGCACGGGCCAGGCCTTCCTTGTGGAGATCCTGCATGGCCCGCCACTCGCTGTAGTAGTCCCCGAGAGGCTGGTGGATCAGGTACAGGTCGAGGTAGTCCAGTCCCAGCCGGTTGAGGGAGTTTCCGAAGGCGCGTTTGGTGTCGTCTTGAACGTTGCCGGTCGGTGCGTGCTGGATCCAGAGCTTGGTGGTGACGAAGAGTTCCTCTCGGGCAACCCCGCTCGCCTTGATCGCCGCGCCGACGGCCGCCTCATTGCCGTAGGAAGCCGCCGTGTCCAAGTGGCGGTAACCGGCCGCGAGGGCGGCTTCTACGGCGACCTGGGTTTCGTCGTCGGGGATCTGGAAGACGCCAAAGCCTAGGATCGGCATCTGGACGCCGTTGTTAAGTGTCACGTTTTTCATGGGTTTCCTCTGATTGGGTGTGGTTATCGGCCGGATTGGGTGTGGGCGGTTTCGTAGTCTTGGTCAGTGACGGGTTCAAGCCACGTGGCGCTCTCCCCGTTGTGATGTTCGACCATGGCCACGTGGCACATCACGTTGTCCCGGGTAGCGCCGTGCCAGTGTTCCTCGCCGGGCGGAGTGTGGACCGAGTCCCCGGGCCGCATAAAGATGACCGTGCCGTCGCGGGTGGCGACGATCCCGGTCCCGTCGGTGCAGTGCAGGGTCTGGCCGAGGGGATGGGAGTGCCAGTTCGTGTGGGCGCCCGGCGTGAACCGGACCATCGCGGCCACGAGCCTGGAGGGGGCCTGGCCGTTGTGAAGCGCGTTGACGTAGACATCTCCCGTGAACCGCTCTCGCGGGGCTTTCACCGTGGGGGCGGGAGGTGTGAGTTTCATCCTGTACTCCTTTGAGCTGGTGTTGTGCGTCGTTGGCTATGTCCGGTTCATGTTCCGGCTGATGGATCAGGGCTGTGGTTGCTTTGCGTGCCGCAGTGCCAGGGATACGGGGACCAGGATGAGGAGGACGACGGCGGTGGTGCCAAGGCCGATGCGGAGCCCATCCATGAAGTCGTGCCCGGCGAGCAGGGCGCCAGCAGCCACAGGCCGGCCAGGCCCACGCTCATGAGCAGTTGGCCCGCGGCGATCATGGCCGCGTTCCCGAACCGGACCATCAACCGGGCCGCGAGCGGGTTGAGGAGGGCGACGAGACCGGTCATCGGCAGGAACAGCAGCCCGGCCTCCAGCGCGGTGCCGCCGCGTTGCTGCTGGAAGTACAGGCTCTGGAGGAAAACGACGCCATAGAAGGCCGCCATCGTGACGACCGCTATGACCAGGACACTGGAGACCGTGCGCGAACGGAACAGATCCAACGGAACCATGGGATGCCTTCCCCGGGCCTGCGCCAGCACGAAGGCGGCGGCCGATGCCGCGCACACAGCAAACAGGGTGAGGATTCCGGGGCTGCCATAGCCAACCTCCGCACCTTCGATGATGCCGTAGGTCAGGCTGGCCAGGGCCAGCACGGCGGTGCTCTGCCCGAGCCAGTCAAACGGCATCGGGCGCCGCGGCGACGGGGCGACGCGGGAGAGCCCAATAAGCGCTGCCGCCCCCACCGGCAAGTTGACGAAGAAGATCAGGCGCCAGTCGAACTGGGTGAGGCCGCCGCCGAGCACCGGACCGGCCGCTGCAGCGACGGAGCCCCCCAACCCCCAGTACACGATGGCCCGGCCGCGCTGGGCTGGATCCTGGTATGCCTCCCGGATGAGCGCCAGAGAGCTGGGGGTGATCATCGCCGCGCCGATGCCCTGCAGAATACGGCCTGCGATGAGGGCCGGAAGACTCGGGCTGAACGCACACGCGGCGGAAGCGGCGGTGAACAGGATCATGCCGAGGCCATAGGCGCGCCGTGCCCCTACACGATCTGAGAAGGTCCCGGAGAACAGTAACAGGGCGGAAAACGTCAGGGTGTAGCCGGTGACAATCCACTGCAGGCCGGACAGGCCCCCTCCGAGGTCATTCCGAATTTCGGGCAGCGCGACGTTGACGATCTGGGCATCTAGGGCAACAACGAAGAACCCCAGCATGGCCACCGCCAGAGAAGCGCGCGGCCGGACCACTGTTTTCGAAGGGCTGAGCGTGGATACAGACATTGTGTCCTTGCAGGATGGGGAAACTGGACTCATTCAAGAAGACCAGCCAATTCCTACGCGCGGGAGTGCCTGCTGTGCGGTGTACTGCCAGTTCCTGTTAGGCCCGGCATCGCCGTCGTAGCCTAGAGGCCATGGAGAACAGTAAAGACGTCCGCGAGTTCCTCATGAGCCGGCGGTCGCGCATCACTCCCGCCCAGGCCGGGCTGCCCGCCTATGGCGGGACGAGGAGGGTGGCAGGCCTCAAACGCGAGGAAGTGGCCATGCTTACTGGCGTCAGTACCGAATACTATGCCCGGCTCGAACGGGGGAACCTCCGGGGAGTCTCCGAGAGCGTCCTCGAATCCCTCGCGGCCGCCCTCAAACTCGATGAAGCTGAACGGGCCCACCTGCTCGACCTGGCCAAGGCCGCCGCGCCGTCGCGGGCCTCAGGAACGCGCCGGGTCCGGGCAGAAGTGCGCCCCAGCGTTCAACGGATCCTCGCCGGGATGACAGGCACGCCCGCCTATGTCCGTAACTCGCGCATGGACATCGTGGCCGCAAACGGCCTCTGTTTCACCCTCTACGCCGGCATCCTCAACCCCGACGCCCTGCCGCTTAACCTCGCACGGTTCATGTTCCTCGACCCACGCTCCCAGGACTTCTTTCTCGAATGGAACACCCTCGCAGATGACCTCGCCGCCGCACTCCGCACCGAGGCAGGACGCAACCCGCGCGACAGGGCCCTGAACAGCCTCATTGGTGACCTCGCCACGGGAAGCGCGGAATTCTCGACCCGCTGGGCACGGCACAACGTCCGTTTCCACCGCTCAGCCACCAAGACACTGCACAACCCGCTCGTCGGCGACATTGAACTCACGGGCGATTCACTCGAACTCCCCGGAGAGGGCCTGACTCTCATCGCCTACACCGCGGAACCGGGAAGCCATGCCCAGGAACAACTCGACTTCCTCACCAGCTGGGCTACAACCGGAAATCGTCCGGTCGAACCGGCTCCAGCCAACGCACACACCGCAATGACCCCGCCACCCGAAGACGACTCGGGGGATTGACCATGAGCGCCAAATAACACTGCGAAAAACGCGTCACACTAGCCGTGGGCTGTGAATCGCAGAGCTATCTGGCTCGTTTTTCGCAAAAGTTATCGGCCTGTTCTCTTGGATTCCAGCTCAACCCGGCCAGATGTGCTCACCCGCTTCGCCCATAGTGCTTGCAATCTACTACCGCCCGCTAATACCGTCTCGACAAGCGGTTGCAAATTACAAGCGGAAGGCATTTCATGCTGAAGGAAGTCGCTGAGGGCGTTCTAGTTCACGAGAGCGAGTTCATCCAGAGTAATTCCGTTGTCGTGCAGGGCCGGGACGGTGTGCTGCTCATCGACCCCGGTATAACGGGCGACGAAATGGCGGCCCTCGCGAACGACCTTCGCGAGTTGGGCCAGCCCGTCGTCGCAGGCTTCTCGACGCATTCGGATTGGGACCACGTGCTCTGGCACGCGAACTTCGGCGACGCGCCCCGTTACGGTACAGCCCGCTGCGCGGCCTCTATCCAAGACCTGCTGTCGAACGCAGACTGGAAGGCCCGCGTAGCCGTGGGACTCCCGCCGGAGTACGCCGAGGAGATCCCGATGGATCTGCTCGGTCTCATTACCGGTCTGCCCGCCGAAGCTGCGCAGATTCCTTGGGATGGCCCCAACGTCCGGATCATCGAGCATCAGGCCCATGCCCCAGGCCATGCGGCGCTGTTGATCGAGGAGCGCGGCGTCCTCGTCGCCGGAGACATGCTTTCTGACATCCTGATGCCGTTCCTCGACCTAGAGGCCGCGAATCCGATCGAGGACTACCTCGCCGCGTTGCGGCTGTTCGAGGGCGTGGCCGACGACGTTGATGCCGTCATCCCCGGTCACGGCTCAGTCTGCGGAGCTGAGCAGCTACGAGCACGGATCAAACAGGATCGCGCGTACGTACAGGACCTGCGAGACGGCGGTGTTCCCGACGACCCGCGGGTCGGTCCATCGGCCAAGTTGGATTGGCTGCCCGACGTGCATAGATGGCAACTCCAGCGGCTCGCCCAAAGAGAGCAGAAGGAGACGCCCGAATAGCGGTCGCATACTGGGCAGTGCGCTGGGACGGGCTCAGATCCACTTCGGCGCGGCGGGAACAGTGCCGTTTGTGGCTGCAGTGCCGGGCCCGGCGGCGGTAACGCCGCGGCTGCCCCGGCCGGCGGCCCATTCGACGACGTCCGCCAGCGCTCCGGAGACCACCGTCGGGGACGCCGACGCCGT
The DNA here is from genome assembly GCA_963722145.1 of uncultured Actinomycetota bacterium. Taxonomy (GTDB): domain Bacteria; phylum Actinomycetota; class Actinomycetes; order Actinomycetales; family Micrococcaceae; genus Arthrobacter. Next base: position 338,842 of record CAVRLW010000014.1, read on the forward strand.
GTCACCGAAAGTCAGGCCTCGGTCCGTTACCTTGACAACCAGGCCCTCGTCGGTGCCGCGGGTCTTCCAGGCGCCGGTGATGTCCGCCAGGAGCCGCTCCAGCACCGGTGCCGGGATGTCGGCAAAGCTGGCGCCGTTGGCCAGGTCGACGGCGTGCATCCAGACTTCGCGGCTGCGCATCCAGACCGTCTCGGTGGCGGGTACCTCCCGGCCCTGGACGGTGCGGACTGTGTGGTGCCAGGCGTCCTCGGGCAGGTCCCGCCACTCGACGTTCAGGTGCACTGCGGAGTGGTCGAACAGGTGCCGCAGCGCGATCGGGCTCAGCGTGGCGCCGAAGTCGATCTCATGGTCCCGGACCGCTGTGGAGGCATACATCGGGGTTTCCACCCCGGTGGCCGCCCACTCGATGAGGCGCGCGATGGCCCGGGCGTTGTAGCCGATGTGCGCGGTGATGTGGCGGCGGGTCCAGCCCGGCAGCAGCGAATCGCCGTCGAGTTCGGCGTCGGAGAGCTCGTTGAGCTTGCGGGCGAAAAACGCCGTGCCGCGCCGGGCCTGCAGCAGCGCCACGAGCAGCTCCGGGTCCGTCGTCTGGTCCTGGCGGGCAACCATCAGGCTTCCTTGACCACGCGGTTTTTCAGCTGGCCCAGTCCCTCGATGGTGGTGACCAGGACCTGGCCCTCCTGCAGGTAGCGCTTGGGGTTCTGGGCATGGCCCACGCCGCCGGGAGTGCCGGTGGCGATCACGTCGCCCGGGTTCAGCGTGATGATGGTGGAAATGTAGGAGACCAGGTACTCGGGGGTGAAGACAAGGTCACCGGTGGGGGTCTGCTGCTGGACTTCACCGTCGACCTCGGAGGTCATCAGCGGCCCGGCGGCGAATTCGTCCTTGGTGACCAGGGCAGGCCCGAACGGGGTGGACTTTTCCCAGGTCTTGCCCTGCAGCCACTGGATGGTGCGGAACTGGTAGTCGCGCATGGACACGTCGTTCAGCACGGCGTAGCCGGCGATGTGGTCCGCGGCGGCGGACTCGCTGATCCGGCGGCCCTTCTTGCCGATCACGACGGCGAGTTCGGCCTCCCAGTCCACGGCGTCGGATTCCTGCGGCAGGGCCAGGTCATCGTTCGGGCCGATCAGGGACTCCTGGTACTTCGCGAACAGGGTGGGGAACTCGGGGACTTCCCGGCCCATTTCCTTGATGTGGTTGCGGTAGTTGTGGCCCACGCAGATGATTTTGCCGGGGGAGGGGACGACGGCGTCGAGGTCCGCGCCTTCGGCCGGGTGCGTGGCGCCGTTCGCTGCCTTCGCGGTGGCCTCCCAGTCGCTTGAGCGGAGCAGCTCGCCGACGTCGGCAAAGCCGTCGATCTCGGTCAGGGTGTCGCCGTCCTGGCGGACAGCCTTTGTTACTGTCTTGTCCCCAACAGAGGTGCGGAGGGTGAGGAGTCTCATTTGTTATTGCGTCCTTCGATGTAGGTGCGGTTGAAGTTCAGTCGTTCGAAAATGGGGGCGTCACTGAAGCGGAAGAGATCGAAACTTGTTTCGTCCTGCAGGTCCGCCTGCAGCGACCATTCCTGCCAGGACGGGACGACGAAGAGGTCGCCCTTCTCCAGGTTCCTGGTTTCGCCGTTCAGGACCACGGAGCCGGAGCCTTCGAAGACCTGCCAGACGCTGGAGCCGACTTCGCGGAGGGCTTGCGTGGCGGCGCCGGCGCGGAGGCGGTGGAATTCGGCCCGGATGGTCGGCATTACATCCCCGCCGGTGGTGGGGTTGGTGTAACGGACGGCGGCGTGGCCCTGGGACACGGTGGCCGGGTGGCCCTCGTCCTCGAGCAACAGCTGCTCGGCCAGGGCCCGGTCCGTGTGTTCCCAGCGGTAGGCCGCGATGGGGGAGCTCGTGGTGTCGTCCAGGCCCGACAGCGGGCGCAGGCCCGGGTGCGCCCACAGCCGCTCGGACCGGGAGATGTCCGGAGTGGCCTCGTCGGTGACGCGCTCGGTGCCGAACTCGAAGAACCCGGCGTCGGCGTAGTGCACGAACGGGATGTCCAGCCCGTCGATCCAGGCCATCGGCTGATCGGTGTCGTTGTGGTGGCCGTGGAAGTTCCAGCCCGGGGTGAGCAGGAAGTCACCGCGGGACATCCGCACCGGGTCCCCGTTCACCACCGTCCAGACGCCCTCGCCCTCAACGACGAAGCGGAACGCGTTCTGGGCGTGCCGGTGTTCCGGCGCGGTTTCGCGGGCACCGAGGTACTGGATGGCCGCCCACAGCGTAGGCGTGGCATACGGGGCACCAGCCAGGCCAGGGTTGGCCAGGGCAATGGCCCGGCGTTCCCCGCCCCGGCCCACCGGGACCAGATCGCCGGCACGGGCGGCCAGCGGGTACAGGTCGCTCCATCGCCAGACGTGCGGGACCGCCTTGGGCGTCGGGACCATCGGCATGAGGTCCGCGATCTCGGTCCACAGCGGGATCAGGTTCTCCCGGTCAAAATCCCGGTACAGCTCTTTGAGCTGGGCAACCTCTTCAGGTGTCGGCTCCGGAGCGGTGTGCCCCGCGGCGACTGATTCGTGAGTCGTGTTCTCGGCGCTGATGGTCACGTGGGCCTCCTCGGTAGGTCAGAACAGTTCTTGGCGTGGTTCGACTCTACGGAGGCCAGCATGTGACCCCCAGCATATTCTGCTGGTCAGAATTCCCGGGCCTGAACCTGCAGGGCGCTCAGTCCGGCTCGGCCGGGTTGGCCGCGATGTCGATCTCCAGCTGCCGGCAGGTTTCCCGCAGGGCGGGGACGAGTCCGGCGTCGAACACCCGGCGGAAGCGGGTCGCGGGCGTGGCGACGCTGAGCGCGCCCACCACCTGCCCGTGCCGGTTGTGCAGGGTCATGCCGAGCGCACTCACGCCCTCCTCGGTGCCTTCGAAGTTGGCCGCGAAGCCGTTGCTGCGGATGGACTCAAGCTCGCGCAGGAATGCCGGGTAGTCGTTGGCAGCAATGGTGTCCCCGCCGATCTCGGCATTGTTGCTACGGAAGAGCTGGTCGATCATCGGCAGGTCCAGTTCGGCGAGCATGGCCTTGCCTCCGGAGGCCTTGTTGGCCGGCATCACCGTCCCCTGCCGGTCACCAACCCGCAGCACATTGTTGCCTTCCACGGTCGCCAGGAAGCGGACTTTCGTACCCACCCGGACCATGAGGTTCACCGTCTCGTTGAGCTGCGCCGAGAGCAGCTCCATGTGCGGCTGGGCGAGTGAGCGCAGCAGCCGGGTCCAGCTCAGCCCGGCGGGCCCGACGCCCATTGCCGGGCCGGGCACATAGCGGCGGGTTTCATCCTGCACGGCGAATCCCCGGTAGACCAGCATCGCCAGGAGGCGGTGGGCGGTGGACGGGGCCACCCCCAGCTCCTCGGCGGCGTCCTTGAGCCGCAGCGCCCCGCCGTCGCGCAGTAGCTGGAGGAGCTGCAACGCATTGTCGACTGCCTCAATGGAATAGGTGGGCCGCTTCTGGACGGGCTTCCGGGCTGCTCGGGATGCTGGCTTGTTCTGCACATCAGAATTGTATTGGGGTTCACCAGCGACGGCCACGACAGTAGTGGGATGAATCACACACCTTCCGCTGTAGCGTCGCAACGGTTTTCGCCTGGGGCTCCGACCCCCGCTGCCGCTGATCGGCCCGCCTCACGGTTTTCCAAGGGCTCAGCAGCGGCCGTCCTCGTCTGCTGGCTATTGGTCGTCTTCGATGGCTACGACCTGATTGTCTACGGCACCGTGCAGTCCTCCCTGATCTCCGAGACCGGCTGGGGCCTGAGCAAGGCCACCGTGGGAACCATTGGTTCCATGGCCTTCGTCGGCATGATGATCGGGGCGATCTTCGCAGGCCGGATGGCCGACTCGTGGGGGCGCCGCCGCACCATCCTGGGCTGTGCCATCGTCTTCTCGATTTTCACCACCCTCTGCGCCTTCGCCCCCAACGCAGCCGTCTTTGGGGGACTGCGGCTCCTCGCGGGCATCGGGCTCGGTGGCCTGGTGCCCTCGGCCAACGCCCTCGTTGCCGAACTGGTCCCCACGAAATGGCGGTCCACCATCGCCACCCTGATGATGTCCGGCGTCCCGATCGGCGGATCCATCGCCGCCCTCGTCGGCATCCAGCTCATCCCCGCCTTCGGCTGGGAGGCCATGTTCCTTGTGGCCGTACTGGCCCTGGTGATCGTGGTGCCGCTCGGACTGAAATACCTTCCCGAGACGCTGGCCCCCGGCGGTACGTCGGACAAACACAGCGCCACAGGCAGTGCGGCAGGCAAGGCCGCCCGCAAGGCAGCCGGCAGCGGCCGCTCCGGCCAGACGGTCAAGGAACCGATCGGCTTCAAGTCCCTGCTCCGCGCCCCGTACCTGGGGGTCAGCCTGCTGTTCGCCCTGGCGACGATCGCCACCCTGTTCGCCTGGTACGGGCTGGGTACCTGGCTGCCCAACCTCATGCAGTTGGCCGGCTACAACCTGGGTTCCGCCCTGACCTTTGCCCTGGCCCTCAACCTGGGCGCGGTGGCTGGCTCGGTCATCACGGCCTGGGCCGGGACCCGCTTCGGTCCGATCACGACGGCGATCGCCGCGGCGGCCGTTGCCGCCGGCGCGCTCGTGGTCTTGGTTGCCGGACCGCCGGTCACCGTCGTGTACCTCATGCTGGTCCTCGCCGGCGTCGGCACCCACGGCACGCAGTGCCTCATCATCGCCGCCGTCGCGAGCCACTATCCCGGGCACCTGCGCGGGACCGCGCTGGGCTGGGCGCTGGGGACGGGCCGGATCGGCGCCGTCGCAGCACCCCAGGTAGGCGGCCTCCTGCTGGCCGCCGGGCTCGGCGTCACTTCCAATTTCCTCGCCTTCGCCGGTGCAGCCGCCATCGCCGCAGTGCTGCTGGCCGCCGTCGGCCTCAAACTCAAGTCAAAATCCTCAATCCCCAACTCACCAACAGGAGCAAGCAATGTCTGAGCACGCCCCGTCCACCGATGTCCCATCCACCGATGTCCTCGTCATCGGAGGGGGAATGGCCGGACTGGCCGGCGCCCTCGCGCTGCGGGAAAACGGCGCCAACGTCACCCTCGTAGAGCGGGCCCCCGAATTCGGCGAGGTCGGCGCCGGGCTGCAGATGGCCCCCAACGCCTCCCGCGTCCTCCGGCGCTGGGGCCTGCTGGAAAAGGCACTCGAGATCGGCGTCCAGCCAAAGCACCTGGTCTTCCGCGACGCCGTCACCGGCGAGGAGCTCACCCGCCAAAGCCTCGGCGGGGAATTCGAGGAACGCTACGGTGCGCCGTATGTTGTGATCCACCGCAGCGACCTGCACCGCGTCCTGCTCGAAGGCTGTGAGGCGGCGGGCGTCAAGCTCGTCAACGACGTCATGGTCGAGAGTGTTGAAACCGTGAACGGCCGGGGTGTGGCCCACACGGCCGCCGGCGTGGACTACGAGGCGGACGTCGTGATCGGGGCCGACGGGCTCAAGTCCACCTTGCGTCCGCTGGTCGCCGACGACGAGCCGGTGCCCTCGGCCTACGTCGCGTACCGGGGCACCGTGCCGATCACCGAGAACACCCCCAAGGCGGACCTCGAGGACGTCATCGTCTACCTCGGACCGGACTGCCACCTGGTGCAGTACCCGCTGCGCAAGGGCAAGCTGCTGAACACCGTGGCCGTTTTCAAGTCCGCCTCGTTCGAACGCGGCGAGGAGCAGTACGGGGGAGTGGACGAGCTCGAGGCTGCGTACAAGGATTGCGTCCCCGCCGTACAGGAGGCGCTGAAAAATCTGGGCACCAGCATGCGCTGGCCCATGTACGACCGCGATCCGATCGACAACTGGGTCGCCGGCCGGATGGTGCTGATGGGCGACGCCGCGCACCCGATGCTGCAGTACCTCGCCCAGGGCGCCTGCCAGGCACTCGAAGACGCGGCCGTGCTGCAGGACGTCAGCAACGCCAGCGTGTTCACCGCGAACGGCGTCAACCCGGAAGGCTGGGACGAGGCCATCAAGGAATTCAACAACGTCCGCGCCGGCCGCACCGCCCGGGTCCAGCGCACCGCCCGCATCTGGGGCGAATCCTGGCACGTCTCCGGGCTGGCCCGGACGCTGCGCAACCTGCTTTTCAAGAGCCGGAAGGACAACGACTTCCAGTACAACGACTGGCTGTACGGCCAGACCGGCGACGGCGTCCCGGCGGCTCGCGCGGCCCACTCCAGCATGGCGGACCGGATTTCCGCCTGATCCGCTGATGAGTCTGGCCGCCTCAACGGCTGACCGTTGCGTGCTCCGGACCGGCTCCCTGCGGAGCCGGTCCGGAGGCGGCGATCTGACGCCTCGCCGGCGGCGAGCGCCTCCGGAGAACGCCATTAGGCTGATGGCCGCTCAGCTATACCAGCGGCCAAGGGTAACGCAGGCCGGTGCGGTCCACCGGCAGCACCCCGTCGTGCAGCAAGCGCCGCACCCGGCGCTGCAGGGCGGTGACCTCCGCATCGTCGAGAAGCTCCGCCACGTCGCGCGGCACGGTCTCAGCCAGCGGGGCGATGCCCTCGAGAAGGGTCGCGGGGATGGGAACACCTGCGAAGTCCCAGATCACGGTTCGCAGCTTGAAGCCTGCAGAGAAGCACAGCCCGTGATCGATGCCCCACACCCTTCCGTCATGGCCGCGGAGCACGTGCCCGCTCTTGCGGTCGGTGTTGTTGGCGACGCAGTCGAAGAGGGCGATCTGCAACAGCCGGCGGTGGGTCTCGGGTGAATCCGCATACAGGGTGAAGTAGTGCTCGCGGACGTCGCACTCGACAAACCACTGGAGCGAGCCGACCCCCAGGGGCGGATCCTCGCGAATCACCGTTGGCGGCACGATTCCCCATTTCAGGTGTTCGCTCAGCAGATACGCCGCCCGCTCCCGGCGGTGGAGCCCGGGCTCGAAGTCCAGCAGCGGCCGCTCTCCGGCCTCCGGCTTGTAGACGGCGTACGCCGAATCGTCACCGCAAGACATGCGGACGAGGAACGCCGCGTTGCTACCGCGCGGGATGCGTCCGCGCAGTTCGATGCGGCCCTCGACGAGCAGTGTCAACTCCCGTTCGGCCACTGTCCGTCCCTTGTCACGGCTCCCTCAGACCACTCAACGGCTCCAGGGTGGCGTTCACCATGAGCACGGCGGGCGCCTGACCCTCCACATACGAGATGACCGAGACCGAGCCCGGGTTGATGACGATCCGCTGGAAATGGTCCAGATGGGTACCCAGGGCATGGGCGACGGCGGCCTTTATCGGGTCGGCGTGGGAGAAGCACACCACGACGCCCCCGGAGTGCGCGGAGCACAGAGCCTCGAGCGTTCCGACGATCCGAGCTTGCATCTGCGTGAAGCTCTCCCCGTTCGGAAAGCGGAAGGCCGACGGGTTGTGCTGTACGGTCTGCCACTGCGGCAGGCCCGCCAGTTCGGCGAGCGCGGCTCCGGTCCACTCGCCGAAGTCGCACTCGATGAGGCCGGCGTTCTCGTATACCTCGAGCCCGGTGCAGGCTGCCGTGGGCTCTGCCGTCTCGCGGGTGCGCTCCAGCGGAGAGGAATAGATGACATCGACGGGAAGACCCATGAGCCGTTCCGCGACCCGTTCCGCCTGGGTCCGGCCCCGGTCGGACAGATGCAGTCCTGGAGCCCGTCCGGGCAGCACCGTGCCCGTAGTTGGCGTCTGCCCGTGGCGCACCAGAAGGATGAGGGTGGCTTGGGGTGCCGGGGATGCCGGCGGCGCTGCTGCAGTCATCAGCATTAAGCGTAGCGGCAGGGGCCCCGCCCGAGCTTGCGAGGGGAGGGGGAGCTGCGGAGCGGTATCGTTCACCGCCTACCCCGTGCGGCTCACTTACCACGGGCCCATGTGCAGGAATATTGGGAATTTCCCTCGATTCGCCGCAGGCTCGAGGACTACCGTGGAGGGGTGAGTGATCGTCCCGATATCTTCACCGTTGGCGAATTGCGTTCGGCCGGCCATGTGTACAAGGACTTGCGCCACGAGGTCCGCGGCAACCTGCTCGCCGCCCTCGCGGCCGGTCGTGATCCGTGGCCTGGGATGTTTGGTTTCGGCCGGACTGTCCTTCCCCAGCTCGAGCGTGCTTTGATCGCCGGTCACGACGTCGTCCTGCTCGGCGAGCGGGGACAGGGCAAGACACGGCTTCTGCGTACCCTGGCGGGGCTGCTCGACGAGTGGTCGCCGGTCATCGAGGGATCGGAACTGAACGAACACCCGTACGAACCGATCACGGAGCACTCCCGGGCCCGTGTGCTCACCGAAGGTGACCGGCTGCGTGTGTCGTGGCGCCATCGATCGGAACGTTACGTCGAGAAGCTCGCCACCCCGGACACCTCCGTAGCCGACCTCATTGGCGACGTCGACCCCATGCGGGTGGCCGAGGGCCGCCGGCTTGGCGACCCGGAAACCATCCACTACGGTCTCGTCCCGCGCTCCAACCGCGGGATCATCGCCATCAACGAACTGCCCGACCTCGCCGAGCGGATCCAGGTCGCCATGCTCAACGTGATGGAGGAGCGCGATATCCAGATCCGCGGCTATGTGCTGCGGCTGCCGCTGGACGTGCTCGTCGTCGCGTCCGCCAACCCGGAGGACTACACCAACCGCGGCAGGATCATCACGCCCCTGAAGGACCGCTTCGGCGCCGAGATCCGCACGCATTATCCGATAGAGCTGGATGACGAGGTCGCAGTCATCCATCAGGAAGGGCGGCTGGTCGCCGACGTCCCGGCGGTCATCCTCGAGATCCTGGCCCGCTACACCCGCGCGCTGCGGCAATCTCCGGCTATCAACCAGACCTCCGGAGTCTCGGCGCGTTTCGCCATCGCGGGTGCGGAAACCGTCGCCGCTGCGGCCCTGCGCCGGGCCAGCATGCGCGGGGAAGACGAGGCGGTGGCGCGCATCGTTGACCTGGATGCCGCGGTCGAGGTCCTCACGGGCAAGATTGAGTTCGAATCGGGCGAGGAAGGGCGTGAACAATCCGTCCTCGATCACCTCCTGCGCATGGCCACCGCCGAAGCGGCGCGGGCGCATTTCCATGGTCTGGACCTCGGTCCACTGGTGGCGGCGCTTGACGGCCACAGGACCGTGACCACCGGGGAACACGTCACCGCGCGGGAGTTCCTAGAAAACCTCCCGGCTCTTGACGGATCCGGCCTTTACGACGAGATCAGCGGGCGCTTGGCCGCCAAGAACGACGGGCAGCGGGCCGCCGCAATCGAACTTGCATTGGAGGGCCTCTACCTGGCCCGGCGGATCTCGAAGGAGTCCGACGACGAGGAAACGATCTACGGCTAGAAAATGACGTCGGCTGGAAATTAGGGACAGGAATAGGCGGCATCATGAGCGTTCACAACCACTCCTCCAGGTACGGCCGGTACAGGGGAGGGCCCGATCCGCTCGCCCCGCCGGTGGACCTGGCGGAGGCGCTCGACGCGATCGCCGAGGACGTCATGGCCGGCTACTCGCCGCGGCACGCCCTGCAGGAGTTCCTCCGGCGCGGCGGCCGCAACCATGAGGGGCTCGACGCCCTCGCCGGCCGCGTTCAACAGCGCCGGAGTGAACTGCTGAGCCGCCACCGGCTGGACGGCACCCTCAGCGAGGTCCAGAAGCTGCTCGATACCGCCGTGCTGGAGGAGCGCAAACAGCTCGCCCGCGACGTCACAATGGACAACACCGACCGCGCATTCCGGGAAATGCAGCTGCAGAACCTGCCCTCGTCCACAGCGGCGGCGGTCAACGAACTCGCGTCCTATGACTGGCAGTCGAGCAGCGCACGGGAAGCCTATGAGCGGATCAAGGATCTGCTGGGCCGTGAGGTCCTCGATCAACGGTTCGCCGGCATGAAACAGGCGCTCGAGAGCGCCACGGAGGAGGACCGCGCGGCAGTGAGCGAGATGCTGCACGATCTCAACGAGCTGCTCGGAAAACACCGGCGCGGCGAAGACACCGGCGCGGACTTCCAGGAGTTCATGTCGCGGCACGGCCACTTCTTTCCAGAGAATCCACAATCAGTGGAGGAGCTGGTCGACGCCCTCGCCCAGCGCGCTGCCGCGGCCCAGCGGCTCCTGCAATCCATGTCCCGGGAGCAGCGCGAGGAGTTGATGCGCCTGTCCGCCCAGGCGTTCGGTTCGCCCGAGCTCATGGCCCAGCTCGATCAACTCGACTCCAGCCTGCGCGCCTTACGCCCCGGCGAGGACTGGACGGGCTCCGAACGCTTCGAAGGCCAGGAAGGACTCGGCCTAGGCGACGGCACCGGCGTGCTCCAGGACCTCGCCGAACTCGACGAACTGGCTGAACAGCTCTCCCAGTCCTATAGCGGGTCCCGCCTCGACGACCTGGATTTGGACGCCCTCGCCCGCCAGCTCGGGCAGAGTGCCGCCGTGACGGCCCGCACCCTCGGGGAGATCGAACGGGCCATGCAGGACGGCGGCTACCTTCGTCGCGATGCCGACAACGACCTCAAGTTGTCACCGCAGGCCATGCGGCGGCTCGGCAGGTCACTATTGCGGGACACCGCCAAGCAACTGTCCGGCCGGCAAGGGCGCCGCGACACGCGCGTCGCTGGGGCGGCCGGCGAGCAGACCGGCTCCAGCCGTCAGTGGGAGTTCGGCGACGCCGAGCCGTGGGACGTCACCCGCACCATGACAAACGCGATCCGCCGGACCACTGCCGACGGCGGTGATCCGAGCCGCGGAGTCCGCCTCGGTGTCGGTGACATCGAGGTGACGGAGACAGAGGCTCGCACCCAGGCCGCCGTCGCGCTGCTCGTCGATGTGTCGTTCTCGATGGCCGCCGAGGGCCGGTGGGTGCCAATGAAACGCACCGCCCTCGCCCTGCACCACCTCGTCTCAACCCGGTTCCGCGGGGACAGGCTGCAGCTGATCACGTTCGGCCGCTACGCCCAGGCCATGGACATCGGCGAGCTCACGGCCCTTCCGGCCCTGCGGGAACAGGGAACCAACCTGCATCACGGCTTGCTGCTGGCGGGTCGGTTCTTCCGCCAGCACCCGTCGATGCAGCCTGTCCTCCTCGTGGTGACCGACGGCGAGCCCACCGCGCACTTGCTGGCCGACGGCGAGACGTGGTTCGCCTGGCCGCCCGACACCGAGACCATCTACGTCACGGTCGCCGAGCTCGACCGCCTTGGACGTTCCGGCACACAAGCCACGTTTTTCCGGCTCGGCGATGACCCGGGGCTGGAGCGGTTCGTCCAGCGCATGGTCCGCCGCATCGACGGCCGGGTGGTCGCGCCCGACGCCGGGGATCTGGGGGCTGCCGTTGTGGGGGAGTACCTCCGCGCCCACTTCCGCGGCCGCCCATACGATGACGCCGACTGGGTTTCCTAGGCGGCCAACGGAGGGACCGGGCCCAAAGAGTCCCGAATTCGACAGCTTCCGGCCCCGCCAATCGAAGAGCCGGCCCGGATCCGGTGCCGCGTTCTGGGGGAGTGGCGGTACGAGAGTGAGCGCGAACATTCCTACTTGTCGTGCTGTCGGCGCACCATCTCGGTGATCCAGATGGGCGCGAACGGAGACGTGCAGTTCGGGGGAGTCGGGTAGTCCTTGAGCACCTCCAGGCGCTCACCGATGTCGATCGCACGGGTGCGGTGCTCGGCGTGCTCGATCCCGATCTGGGCCAGGCAGTGGTTCATCGCCCACTGCAGGCGATCGGGGGCGTCTTTCATCTCCGCCTCGATGACGTCGAGCAGTCCTGCGAGGTCGAGGCCCTCGGGCTTCTTCGCCACGCGTTCGGTGGTCAGCGCCCAGCCGGCGCTCGCGACCACTGGATCCGGATCGGCGGACCAGGCCAGGCGCAGCTCTTCGGAGTGCGGGTTCTTCTTCACCACGTAGTTCACGAGCCAGTCGTGCACCTTGGGCGTGTGCGCGCCTCGCGCAACATGACGTCCAACTCGTCACGCTCGAACGCCTTCGGGCGGCAGATCAGGATCGCCAGCAGTCTCGCCGCGGTGTCATCCGTCTCCCAGAGCTGGCGCGCGAGTTCCTGCTGCGTCTTCAGCCGCTTCGCGAGCGCGCGCAGTTTGCCGAGGTTCACACCGTGATCGTCACCGTGTTTCTCGTTCACCTCGCGTGCCCTCGGGTCCTCGAGCTCGGCCAGCTCGGCCATCACCTCGGCCACCATCGTCTCGGCCATCCCTCAGCCTCCTGTCCATCACGTGTGAGATTCAGCCTACTGGGGACGCGCGCGCAACCAGGCGATCAGCAAGCGCACAGTAAAGAAGCAGGAAACGCGGAGGCCCGGCAACCAAGGTGGTTGACGGGCCTCTGTAAATGGTGGGCGTTAGCGTTGTCCGGGCTCTCCCGGCGCCGGCGGGTAAGGCTGCTGCACCGGCGGCGCCTGGGGCGGGTACTGAACCGGCGGGGGATACTGCCCCTGCTGGGTCTGGTAGGGCTGGCCCTGCTGCTGACCTGGCTGGGGTTGCGGCGGGTAGGGCTGGCCTTGGGTATACGCGGACGGAACCGGCCCCTGGGGCTGCTGTACGGGTGCGTACTGCTGCTGCATGGGCATCCGTGCATATGCAGCCCTCGCGTCCTCCGCGCGTGCCTTTGCCCGGGCTTCGACGGCCCGGGCGGAGAAGAACCGCTGGTGTCCGAGATATACGATCACGAAGAGGCCGACTGCGACGGAGAAGAACGCAACTGCCGTCACTCCGGACGTCAGGCCTCGCATGAGGCCGTAGATGAGCGTCAGCAGGCCGCCAATGAGGAACCCGCCGGCAAACAGTGGCTTCCTCGATTCGGTCCAGATGCTGGCCCCCAGGATCACCAGAGCCGAGGCGAGCGCCGCAATGGTGACGTTGCGGTTGTAGTCGTGCATCGCGGACTGGTGGGCTTCGATGGCTGCCTGCCTGGCCGCGGTGTCGAGACCAACCAGCGAGGACAGTTCAGGGGCTGGGTAGAAGGTGGCGATGCCGAGGCCTACGAAGAGCACGATGATGATGCCCAGGCCGATCGAGTAAAGGACTCGCAGGGATTTTTCCGTCATACCCTTATCATGCGTAGGCAGTCAGGCGCAGACGAACAGGCGCGCCTTTGGCGACGTACGTAATCGGCCAGATGCACCGGCTGAAATTTGGCGAAATCTGCACTGTCGGGCCAGTCCATCCAGAGACGGGCCGCCATGCGCGCCAGCTTTCTGTCATCGGATCCCGTGTCATGAGCTCGCGCGGCAACCAAGCCAGCACCGTTGCTGTCTGCTGATTGCCAAAGAATTGCGATGGCAGAACATCAGCCCTTCTCGACTGATTATAGGAACGCCGATAATCAACATTATGTAAAGTACATTGAATTCGTGCTCCATCTGAAGGTGCCCCTCGCTCATTTTTACTGATCCGCTGCGGCCATGATGCGGGATCGCCGACTTGGCAGAGTTCGTTTACCCTGAGGCGTTACCCGGGCCAGCAAGTTCCGCCGTGCGCGCCAGGAACCGGCCCGCGCGCCGGAAGTCACAGATGAGGAGCGCCAACGCCAGCACGACCACGGCAACGCCAAGTGACATCAACCACGCGAATCCCCTCCCTCGTGTTTGCGGCCCGGGTCGTGGAACGCGGCAGCACCGGTCGGGCCCCGGTCGCCTGAGCGGCGATTTGCCTGTGAATCGTCCGTCGGACCTTGCGTGTATCTGGTTGCCTGGGGCAAGCTATTAGTCGGATGATGAGTTGATCGACTGAGAATTGTCCGACGGCGAAGGTGCTGCCGGACCTTGCTGCGGCGATGCCGCCGCCCAGGCACGAACCCGCAGAACGGGAGGGCACGTAGTATGAAACGTGCAGTATCCAGACCGGCTAATTTACGTACCATTGTCATTTCTTCATTGATTGCCGTGGTGGTGATTCTTGGAATTGCGTTTATATTCATTTCCCGATCGCCCATCCTGACCCCTTCATCGCCTCCCCTAGGCTCCGTGGCTGGCGTGAGTAGTCCTTCGGTGAGCGGGCGCACTACTTACCAGAAAGTCCCGAACCAGGTGCTGTTTGCGCTGGACAGCCCGGCAACCCGGATATTTCCGGCAACCTGACGAACATCGCGCAGGGCGACACCGGAGACTGCTATTTCCTGGCAGCCCTGCTGACAGTGGCCGCCCGGGCGCCCGAGACCATCCTGAATATGGTTCACGACAATGGCGACGGCACCTACACCGTTTCATTCCACAGCAAGTACGACGGGGTGCCCAATCCGGTGACGGTGACGGTCAACGGTGACCTTCCGTATCGACACGGCAAACCCTTCCAAAATGGCATCGAAAATATCGGCGGCAAAAGCGTCTCATGGGCGGCGATTATCGAAAAAGGATGGGCGGCGGCGAACGGCAACAGCTATAAGGGCATCGAGGGCACCGACCTCAGCGACATCCAGGACCACGATGTGCATAACGGCCTCTATGCCATCACCGGCGAGGTGGCCATCGACCGCAACCCCGGCGGCCCGATGACGGGAGTGAGCTTTGAGCAGATGCAGCAGGATTTCACCAACGGCCTCGTAACGCTGGGGACCTCCAACGCCGACGGCAAGCTGGTATCCAACCACGCCTACGCCTTGCTGGGCGTCAATTCCTCCAACCAAACCGTCGTGGTGGGAGATCCGGAGGGCGGCCAGGAAACACTGCCATTCAAGACCTTCCAGTCCACGAACATCAACCAGTACATCGCGATACCGGCATATCCCTAGAACCGGACTGCTGAACGAAAGACGGCGGTCAAGGTGCCCTGACGGCAGCGTTCCAGCGGCAGCACTCATGCTGCCAGTGCCGCGTCGATACCCTGACTGTTCTTCTATTCCTCGTGGCCCTGGTCCCCGCTCATCTGGTCCTCGGCCGGAGGCGTCTCTCCGGGCGGCACTCCCCCGCCTGGCTCCAGCCCGGTGATCTTGCCGCTGAGGGGATCCGGGTTGGCCGAGGAGGCGGGATCGGTGGCCCGGTCCGCGCGCGTGTCCTGATGCGCCGGGCGCTCCGCGTTCTCCGCCCCCTGAGGAGGATCCGGGTTGGCCGGGTCACTTTCGGGATGATAAGTGCTCATGGTTTGCCCTCTCTCGCGACGACTCTGGACTATTTGTAAGCATGCTGATAATTCTGTATCCGTCAAGACCGGGAATCCAGTACGGTCACACGACATGAGGGAGCAAACCGATGGGAATTGGCGACAGCATCGAAAAAGCCGCGGAAAACGCTATGGAGGACCCGGCTGGCACCTCCGCGCCGACTGATGATGCGCGGCCCAGGCGGCCGGGGGAACACCGGAAAATCCGCGGCTACGGAAGCGGACAGCGAGGTCCGCGACGTTCTGCACGGCGTGCCGGGCCCGGCCGGCCTGCCGGATGCGGATCCGGACACCATCCGCGCCGATCCGTCCGAGGCTGACGAGGATCCGACCACGGAAATGGGTCGGAGCTGAATTAGGCCCTACCGCTGTCCCGGTCCTCGGCCGGTCCGGGGGCCCGGGTCACATCGTCGGTGCTGTCGCGGACACCGGGCAGCTGACCGTTGCCCGAAACTGGGGCTTCGCTCCCCTGTCCGGGAACCGGGCGGGCCGCTGCTGTTGTGCCTTCATCGTCCCTTGGGTCCCTTGGGATGTGACGTGTTCCGTCCCGTCCGCCGTTATGCGCGTCTTCGCCGGGTACATTGGGTTCGTTGCTCATGAATTTCTCCAGCTTCCTTCGACGTTCCGCTCACGCTAACAACTGATTGCCGTGAAAGTAAGGGCCCGGGGCCTGTCCATGGTTGGCTATGAATCAAAGGCGTATTTCCCGGTTGACAGTCGCAGTCCGGCATTTTAAGTTTTTTATACCCGGCGGAACCCGGGATGGTTTTGCTTCACCCCTTGATAGCTGTGCCAGTTGAGCGGCTACGCCGCCGGACGCAGGAGGCCAAGATGTTGAAGTCACCGTTACACGAGTTCGTCAATGACTGCATCGCCCGGAATCAGGACGCTGACGGGCTCACCCAGGAAGAGTTGTACGGTCTATACCTCAGCTGGTGCTCCCTCCGGGGATCTACCCCCGCCCCTGCCAGGACTTTCAGAGCGGGGCTGCGCGCGGCGAACATCCGGCCCAATCACCGCGGCGGCCTGTGCACAGGGCTGGCGATGACGGGCCCCGCTGCCCGCGACTACATCGTCCACCGAGAACTCCCCCTCGCGCCGCTCCCCCCAGAGATCCAAAATAGTGTTGCCGAGGACGACAGAACCGCCCCGATCGGCGGGGAACCGGCGGAAGGGGACGGCCCGGCGTCGGCTCCGGCTGCCTAGAGCCCCGGCCGATTTCACCCGCCCCTTCTGCCAGTGCTATTCACGACTGATTCTTGGATCAGTCCTTCTTGAAAGCGTCCTTGACCTTCTCGCCGGCCTGCTTCAAGTCCGCTTTGACTTGGTCACCCTTACCTTCGGCTTCCAGCGCCGGGTCGTCGGTGGCCTTGCCTGCCGCTTCCTTGCTCTTGCCGCCTAGCTTCTCGGCGGCATTGTCGATCTTGTCTCCCAATCCCATGACGATCCTCCCCTGCTTTGGCCGCGAACATACCTCCAGCGGCGACATTAAAAAGTTTAAGCACCACCGGATAGAAGCGCGAGGAGGCAATCCATGCTGCCCCAGTCGCGTGAAGGTAGAGCCTGAACGCGCAAGGACTCGTCGCCATATCCCCCGCTCTGTGGGATCGGCGTCAATAGCCTGGCAATAGCGGATCCGTTGCTCACGTTGATTCGGCAGGAACGGCGCCCCCGCCGTGGCGGATGCGCTTCACTAGGGCTGTTGTGGACACATCGGCCACGTAGTCCAGAATCGTCACCGCGCCGCCATACCGTTCCACGACTCGGGCTTCCGCAAGCATCTCCGTGGAGTAGTCACCGCCCTTTGCGTAGATCTCCGGACGAAGCGTCTCGATAAGTGGCACCGGGGTGGGTGTGTCGAACACCGTGACATAGTCCACGCAACTAAGCGCGCCGACAACGGCGGCCCGGTCCGTGACGGTGTTGATCGGCCGATCCGGCCCTTTGAGCACCCGGACGGAATCATCGCTGTTTAAGGCCACCACCAGGATGTCGCCCAGCTGCTTTGCTTGGTTGAGATACCGGGTGTGGCCGCGGTGCAGGACGTCAAAGCAGCCGTTGGTCAACACGATCCTCTGCCCAGCGGCACGGTGGCGGCTAATCTGCCGGGCGAGCTCCTCGGCGTCGAGCGCGGTATGGGCGAAGCTGGCCAGGTGGTGGCCAAGATCATCCGTGCTGCACACCGACGTTCCCGTCCGGCGGACCACAATGTCGGCTGCCGCCTGGGCGAGGTCCACGCTCGTCGTCAGCGGCAACGAGGCGGCCCGGGCCAGTGTCAGCGCAGCCACGAAGGTATCCCCGGCCCCGGAAGCCTGTTTCTCTGTGACGGGCTTGGCCCAAGTTCGGTGGACGTCACCGGAAGTGGGTATCAGGATTGCACCTTCACGGTCCAGTGTCACAACCACGGCAGCTGCCCCGGTTGCGTGCAGCAGCTCCTGGCGGTGTTCAACGACGACGGCGGGACGTCCGGCGCTTGCCGACAACTTGAGACCCAGCACTTCGGCGGCCTCCTGTGCATTCGGCGTTGCCAAATCCGGCCTGAGAGCGGCCCAGGGCCGGGGATCGTGGGCGTCAACGACCGCTAGGAGGGACGCCGGGCGTCCCGCGAGAGCTGTGCGGAGAGTACTTTTCACCGGCCCGCTAAGGAATCCGGCACCATAGTCGCAGATGACGACGGCGTCCTGATTCTCGAGGACTTCCGGCAGGGACATGGCCGAGGCGGTGAGGGCCGCCGCCGGAATCTGGGCGGCAGACTCATCGAAGCGCAGCAGCAGCTGGCCGCCGCTGCTGATCCTCGTCTTCGTCGTGGTGGTCAGGCCCGGGACCCGGCAGACACTCGCAGTGTCCACTCCGGCTTCCTCCAGCTGTCGCAGCAGTTCCGCACCTGCCCCGTCACAGCCCACGACCCCCACGAGGCGGACTTTGGCCCCGAGCGCAGCCAGGTTTACAGCGGTGTTCGCGGCGCCGCCCGGGGCGAAACTGCGCTGGCCGATGTCGACTACCGGGGCCGGCGCTTCTCGGCATAGTCTGTCGATCGTGCCGCTCCACCAGCCGTCCAGCATTGCGTCGCCGACGACCGTAACCGCTGGACCGATCGCGGCCAAGCGTCTGGGAAGCCACTCTTCCAAGCCACGCTGCCCCGCCAGATCCCCACCGACGGGAGGGTTCTCCCCGCCCGAGAGCGTCGTCACGGTCGCAGGCTTCCGCCGGGGGCGCGGCCCATGGCTTCGGGGGTCTTCGGCGGAGCTGCCGGGAGACTGCCAACGGGTGCCGCCGCTTGCGGATCGCGAATGTGGATCCGCTCCCTGAATCTATTGCGTGCGCAGTTGATGGTCGCAAACACGGGAATCCTTCCCTAGCTCCTGGAGAGGTCCTGAGCAGCTGCCGGCATGCTCAAGGGCTTTTCGCCGGTCCTCCTATGACCAATCACTTACCCCATTGGGGACAGGCTTACACCCCCTTGGCTGGCGGCCGAAGTGTTCCCGCCGCCACGAGCCGATCAAAGGCGGGCGGTGTAGCCAGTGGCCCCCGAGGGCAACTATGGTTGCGGCACAAGTCGGCCGAGGGCTGCCACACCGATGGCCCTTGGTAGGGACGACGGGCCAAGCACGGACGCGGGAGGACTAGATGCAGGGGTTCGGACCAGAGGTATCCGGCGACGCTGACGTTGTCGGATGGGGCGTCGGTCCGATCCTGGAGCGGTTCGAACGCGTCAGGCGAATTGCAGTGCTGCGCGGGGGCGGGCTGGGCGATCTCCTGTTTGCCCTGCCCGCCGTCGCTGCCCTCCGCGCGGCCTACCCTGATGCCTCGGTCACTGTCCTGGGTACCCCCATCCACCAGGAACTGGCGGCCAGCACCGCAGGACCGGCCTACGACGTCCGGATCCTGCCCTTCGCGGAAGGCATCCGGCCGGGCCCTGAAGACCGAGAGGCCCTGGAGGCCTTTTTCGCCCAGATGAACCGGGAGAGGCTCGACCTCGCTGTGCAGCTGCACGGCGGGGGGCGCTTCTCCAATCCATTTCTGCTGCGCCTGGGCGCCAGGCATTCTGTGGGCGCCCGGACCCCTGATGCTGCCCGACTGGAGCGCAACCTTACCTACGCCTACTACCAGCACGAACCGCTCCGAGCCCTCGAAGTTGCCGGACTCGCCGGGGCTCCCCCAGCCGGCCTGGAGGCTCGGCTCCGGCCCTTGGACCGCTACGCCGCAGGGCTGGAACCTTTCTTGGGAGGCGAGGCCGCCGTCGTGGTCATCCACCCGGGCGCCACGGACGCGCGTCGACGCTGGCCGGCGCGAAACTTCGGGGAGGTGGCGGCGGCCTGCGCAGCGGACGGTGCCGGGGTTCTCGTAGTGGGAACCCGGGACGAAGAGGACCTGGCCGCAGCGGTCGTGGAGGCGGCCGCCTCGGCCCAGGTCACTTCGCTGGCCGGTGAGCTGGAGTTAGGAGCTCTGGCGTCGTTATTGGCTGCAGCCTCGGTGCTGGTGGGCAACGACAGCGGTCCGCGACACCTGGCACAGGCGCTGGGTACCCCGACAGTAAGTCTGTACTGGGCCGGGAACGTCATCAACGCGGGCCCGCTGGGCCGCAGCCGGCACCGGGTACACGTGTCATGGCTGACACACTGCCCCGAGTGCGGCGCCGACATCACCCAGGTTGGCTGGACGGCTCCGCGTTGCCCACATGAGAGCACGCTCGTGGCCGGCATCAGCGTTGACGCCGTCTATCAGGACGTGCGGATGTTCACGGCCAGGAGCCTTCTTCCGCGGGGCAGATAAGCAACTCGCGGACCACGCATCCCGGAGGCTGGGAGAGGACAAACAGGACCGCCTGGGCCACATCGGCGGGATCATTAAGTTTGGAATCATCCTGCGGCCTGTACTGTTCAGGCCGGTCGTCGAAAAACCTGGTCTTCATCCCGCCTGGAATCAGCGTGGTCACACCGATTTCTCCGCTGGTTTCCGCCGCTAGGGCGTGGCTGAAGCCCACCACGCCGAACTTTGAGGCGCAGTACGCGGAGGCCGCCGGCAGCGCCCTCTTCCCCAGGGTCGACGCCACCGTCACCACCCGCCCACGTGCTGCCTTCAAGTAGGGCAGCGCCGCCCGGACCACGGACACTGTGCCCAGGAGATTGACGAAGATGACCTGCTCCCAGTCTTCGGCCGGGACGTCCTCCAGTTTTCCGCAGCGATCAATGCCTGCGGCCGTCACCACTGCGTCCAGGCCACCCAGGGTTTCGGCGGCCTGGTTGACCGCCTCACTGACGGCGACCCGGTTTGCGACGTCCACCTCGATGGCCTTCGCCGCGGATACGGTCCGGATGTCGCGGTCCAAGACTATGGGCGTTCCGCCGGCTTTCAGCACGGCGTCGACAACAGCGGCACCGAGTCCGGAGGCGCCTCCGGTGACCAGTACCCTGCCGGTTTGCATCTCGTAGGTCATGATATTCCTTTCGTTTTGCCGCCGGTGGTGGGGGCGCCTGCCTGGGTCGGGAGGTGGGAAGGTGGGTCAGCCGACGCGGGCCAAGGCATCGGCGAGGTGAGTCGTGGAACGGGCCGGATGGTATGGGACGGTGAGGCAGCGGCCACCCCAGCTCTCCACCAGCGGGGTTTCAGGCAATTGCCGGACGTTGTAGTCCCCTCCCTTGACCCAGATGTCCGGCCGCAGCATGTTCAGGCATTTCTCCGGGGTGTCTTCGTCGAAGACGAGCACGGCGTCGACGCACGCAAGGGCCAGCAACAGTTCCACCCGGTCCAGTTGATTGATGATGGGTCGGGATGCCCCCTTGACCCGGCGGACGGACGAGTCCGAATTCAGGCACACGATCAGGCAATCGCCAAGGGCCCTGGCGGCTGCGAGCGATCGCGCGTGGCCGGCATGAAGCAGATCGAAGCAACCTCCGGTCGCCACCACGGTTCCGCCGGTGCGTCGCACCCGGCGGGCCAGCGCCACCGCGTCACTGCCCCTCCGACCGCTGCTGTGCCCGGATACCGGCAGGCGCGGGCCGTTCAGCGCCCCCACCCCGCCGCCAGCCAGGAACGATGCCGCTTCACGGACTGCGACGCGTGAAGATTCCGTGAGGTCATGGCCAGCCGCGAGCTGGGCAGCGAGACTGGCGGCCAGCCTGTCACCGGCGCCGCAGGGGTCGACGACTCGGGTTTCCGGCGGTGCAATGTGCAGTGCGGTCGGCCCGATGGAACGCACCAGGGTCGCCCCGTGCTCGCCCTGGGTCACGAGCACGGCGTTGCTACGCCAGAGACCCATCAGTGTCCGGCCCAGCTCTGCTGGGCTGTCTGCGGCTGGTGCTGCCGGGGACAGGACCACCGCAGCGGCGCGGGCCTCGGCCCAATTAGGCGTCGCGACGGCGACGCCCTCGACTGGCGGGGCTCCGGCTGGATGCGGGTCCCAGATGATGGGAATGCGACGTGCTAGTTGGGCCAGCGCCGCACGAAGGGACGGGTTGGCTGTCAGGCCCCTGCCGTAGTCGGCCACCACAACGGCGGCCGCGCCGTCCAGTGCCCGCAGCATTGCCGGCGTCACAGCGGGGACAGGTGCCTGTTGACAGCCTTCATCGAACCGGACAATCGGGTGGCCGCCGGCGCGAACCCTGGTTTTGACCGGGGTCGGGGCGCCTGATGGACCAGCGACAACGGTGACGCCGGTCAACTGCCTTTCGAGCCGGGTAGACGCCTCGTCCGCGCCGAGTACTGTCACAAGAACCACGTGGTGCCCGTCCTCGACGAGCATTGTCGCGACCAGGCCGGCCCCGCCTGCCCGGTAGCGGGCTCCGGATACGTCAACTACTGGCACGGGTGCATCCGGGCACAGCCGTGTGGCCACCCCGTCAACGTCAACGTCAAGCAGGATATCGCCGACCACAACGATGTTCATGACCCGGCCCCGGGCGAGGATTCCAAGGGTCCTTGCCGCAGGATCTCGGCGTCAAAGGCCCGGCAGATGGCATGCAGCGCAATCAAATGACACTCTTGGGCACTCGCCGCGGGACTGTCGATTGTGACAGCTTCATCGCAGTTCAGGGCCAGCGGGTTCGGGCCGGTGCCGGTCAGCGCCCAGGTGGTGACGCCCAGTCCTCTTGCGGTTTCCACCGCCCGGAGCAGGTTCACGCTCCTCCCGCTGGTTGAGAGCAACAGCAAGACGTCTCCGGCGCGGGCGTGCGCCCGCACCTGGCGGGCGAATAGCTCCTCGAACCCGTAGTCATTGGCGATGGCGGTCACAGCTGAGGTCTCGGCGTGAAGCGAGATTGCTGAGAACGGCACCCGTTCGCCGTCGAACCGTCCCACCAGCTCCGCCGTTAGGTGCTGGGCCTCTGCGGCGGACCCGCCGTTGCCGGCCGCGAGCAGCCTCGCCCCGCACGCCAACCGGCGCGCCAGGTCCTCCCCCCACGCCGCCAACCGGAATGACTGGCTCCGCAGCGACTCGAGCGCCGGGAGGACGTTATCCAGGTGCGATCGGACGGCTGCCACCGAGCCTGGCCGGGCGAAGGAAGAACCAGGGCGACTCGCGCGGTCACCGTCTTCGGGCAGCAGCAGAAGGGGACGATTCGCCCGGCTCAGAGACCACTCCGCGCTCACAGCGCCGCTCCTTCCACAGGGTCCAGCCGCCGGGAATCAGCACGGGCGGCTAGCGTATGCAGATATGCCCTTTCCGTTTCGGCGGCTACGCGGTCCCACGAATAGCGGACCCGCACACGCTCCTGCCCGGCGCGCCCCAGTTCTCGGCGCAGCGTGGTGTCACCGAGCAATCGGGCGAGGGCTGCGGCTAGGGCGGCCGGGTCCTTCGGAGGCACGTGCAGTCCAGTGCCGTGATCCACGACGGTGTCCCGCAGTCCGCCGACGGCTGCGGCCACTACCGGGATTCCGCACGCCATTGCCTCCAGCGGCACGATCCCAAATGGTTCGTACCAGGGGGTGCACACCACCGCGTCTGCGCTGCGGAAGATGCCGGGCATGGCACCGCGGGGCACTTGCCCGCGGAACGTGACCTGGTCCCGGACACCGAGTTCCGTGGCGACGGCGGAGAGCCTGCGTGCTTCGGCGTCGTCCCCACGTGCGGCGGCATCACCGCCGCCGACTATGAGGAGTTCAACGTCGGCGAAGCCTGCATTCCGAAGCAGGGGCAGGGCCCTGATTGCCAAATCGACGCCTTTGCGGGGAACCAGCCGCCCTACGGAGAGGATACGGTGGGCGCTGTTGCGGGGCTCGACGGCGCCGTCGCCTGCGAACAATTGAACATCCACGCCGCACGGCGCGATGGAGATTCTGGCGGTGTCGATTCCCATGGCCTTGAGTTCGAAGACCTCATCGGAGCAGGTGGCAATGATGCGGTCCACGGACCGTGCCACTGACGGCTCAAGCCACTGCCTTTCGAGCGGACTGGTGTCCTGGGCACCCTGATGACGGCGCTTGACGGGGCCCAGCGCGTGAAAAGTCTGGACCACAGGGACGCGGACGGATCCGCGCCGTGCCGCGTCGAGCGCTGCCAGACCGGACATCCAGAAATGACCGTGGACCATGTCCGGGGGGTGGCCGCTCCAGTCGCGGGAAATACCATCGGCGAGCTCGCCCATGAATGGTAGGAGATCGTCTTTGGGTAGGCCGCGAGCGGGCCCGGCGTCGACGTGGACGACTTCCAGGTTCGGCAGGATCCG
This sequence comes from uncultured Actinomycetota bacterium, assembly GCA_963722145.1. Lineage (GTDB taxonomy): Bacteria > Actinomycetota > Actinomycetes > Actinomycetales > Micrococcaceae > Arthrobacter. The sequence goes on from CAVRLW010000014.1 coordinate 362,568, forward strand.
GACCCGCGCGGGCAGATCAACCGCATCGCGCCGGGTGTACACGGTGACGTGGTGCCCGCGGCGGGCCAGGGACTCTGACAGCGCTGCCACGTGGACGTTTTGACCGCCGGCATCCACTCCGCCGAGTGCTGCCAGCGGACTGGCGTGTTCCGAAACCATGGAGATTTTCACTGGCCCTTCCTTTCTTGCGTTGGAATGAGAGTCCGCCCCGTCCGGAAGCGCGATGAGGCGAGGTCGTCGAGCAGTTCGTCCCAGGCGTGGAGGAAGGCTTCGAGACCGTAGCGTTCCAGCGCCACCTCCCGGGCCAGGTTTCCCCGCTGCCGGGCTTCCGCAGGGTCCTGGACGAGCCGGGCGGCGGCCCGCACGAGGTCTTCGACATTCGTGGAGATGGCTCCGGCCTCGGCCGGAACGGCGCGTGCCGCTTCGGTGGTTCCCAGCACCACCACCGGCATCCCGAGGTGCATCGCCTCCAGCAGGGCTAGGCCCAGGGAGGTCCACCGCACCGGGTGGAGATAGACCCTGCAGCGTGCGAGCTCGTGGTGCAGGCGCATGGTTTGCAGGTCGCCGCAGACCGTCAATTTAGTCGCCGGCAGCCCGGTGGCGGCGGGCAGGCCGTCCCCGCCCATGCCGAAGACCCGCAGCGGCGCCGCAGCGGCGAAACGGGCCAGCAGGTCCGTGCCGGTGACCCGGCCCCGCCGAACGGGCTCGTTGACCACGGCGGCGAGCTCCGGGACGTCACCGCTGTAAAGATGCCCCGGGTCCGGTATGCCGTGCTCGATGACGACCGTAGGGGCGGTGCCGCTCTCCCAGATCAGCTGGTTGAAGTGGGTGACGTGGACCAGCGGGATGGTGTGCTGGTCGGCGAACGGATGCACGGAGTACGGCACGGCGCCCTTGGGGGTATTGTGTTCCAGATACACGGCAGGCAGGTCCTTGCCGGGACTCCGGCCCAGCGCGCGCTCCACTTCCGCCGGCTCCTGCGGCCTCTGCAGGATCACAGCGTCCACGCCGCCGGGATCGAGTGCGTCAAGGGCAACTTCGCGGACCGATCTAGGCCAGTCCCGGCCGGCGCGGCCCAGCCCCCATTCCCCACGGCCGGGAAGCACCGGCAGGAGGTACTCGTGGGGACCCCGGACGAAAGCATCCGTCCAGCCCCCATGCACGTGCCACAGGAGGATTCTCATGGGTGCCGCACCTTCCGCCGGGTGGACAATGACGACACTCCGCCGAGCAGCCGTTCCACTGCCTCCAGGAGCTGCTCGGGTCGAACCGAGGCCAGGCAGGGGTGGCCCGGGACCGGGCACTCGGTGGCGCGGCTCAGCTTGCAGGGCGCGTCCTGGTCGCCCAGGATTTCCAGCGGGACGCCATACGGTGCCCAGCGGACCGCCGGAACCACGGGCGAGAACAGGCACGCTACCGGCGTACCGAGTGCTGCCGCCAGATGCGCGGGGCCCGTGTTGCCGGTGACCAGCACGCTGGCCCTGGCGAGGACACCGGCCAGGGTCTTCAGATCGGTCCGGCCGCCCAGGTCCACCGCGGACGGCCCCGCGACGGTGGCGGTGAGCTTCGTTTCGCCAGGTCCGCCGGTCACCACCACCCGGTGCCCGGCGCCTTCGAGCAGTTCCACCGCGGCCGCATGGTGCAGCGCCGGCCAGGCCCGGGCGGGCGCCGACGCCCCGGGATGGACCACCACATAAGGTTCCTCCCCCACCAGGTCAGCCACGTCCGGATACCCTTCCACCCGGAGCCTGCCGTCGTCTCCTGCCGGAAGGGTGAACCCGGCCGCCTGGGCGATCCAGAGGCCGCGTTCCGCTTCCGGCTGGTCTTCCGGGAAATCCTCGCCGGGCCTGAGACGGACGTCCAGCAGGCTGCCGGCGTAGTCCGTTGAGGCGCCGGCAATGCGGTTGACGCCGGCGAGCCGCAGCAGCAGAGCCAGCGGCAGCGGTGACTGGTGGAAGGACGTCAGGATGACCGCTTCCGTAATCCGCGAGTTGGCGATGAACGCCGCCAACGCGTCCACCTGGCGTTTTTCCACCCGCGGCGCCGGCTTCGCGATCCAAGGACAGTTCCAGTTGTAGACCTCGGCAACGCCGGGGAGGAGCGACGCTGCGGGTTCGCCCTGGGGCCCGCACAGCACGACGACGTCGTTGGGGTCACCGCCGTCGGGCCGGCTGCCGTGGGCAACAGCGCGGATGGCAGGACCGGCCAGCAGGACGTCGCCAACGCTGTCCAGCCGGGCCACCAGGACCCGCGTCATGGCTCCGCCCGCCCGGAGGATGCCGTCAGCAGCAGGTCCACCGCGGCGCCCAGGTCCGCCGCCACTTCCGCGGCCTCGTCCACTTCTGCCGCGCGCGTCACCGGGGTGGGCACCAGAATGCCCCGGGCACCCGAGGCCTGCGCCGCTTCCACATCACTGCCGATGTCGCCGATCAGGGCGGTCTCGGCCGGGGATACACCCAGCCTTCTGCAGGCTGTCAGGACCATGCCTGGCGCCGGTTTCCGGCATGGGCAACCGTCCGCCGGAACGTGCGGGCAGATGATCCAGAGGTCGAAGGGTCCCAGCAGTTGGTCGATCCGCACGTTGACGGCGTCGACCTCAGCGGCCGTGAGGATCCCCCGGCCTATTCCCGACTGGTTGCTCAGGACGCCCAGTCGGATTCCGCGGCCCCTCAGCCGCTGCAGCGACTCACGCGCACGGGGCATGGCCCGTACCCGCGCGGGATCCGCGTTGTACGGCACATCATGGACCAGCGTTCCGTCCCGATCAAACAGGACGGCACGCAGCGGCGGCGCACCGGAACTTCCCATACCCACCCTGTTCCCCATTCGGACCCGGGCTAAACGCCAGTCCCCTTCCCGGCCCTGCCCGGCTACACTCCTCGAAAAGGAGTTCAGTCGATGTTCGGATATCAGGACGAGGCGCCGCCGGGGGCCGGCCGGGACAGCCGACCAGTGCTGCTGGTGCTGCGCGCCCTCCAGCTCGGCGATCTCCTCGTCGCTGTGCCTGCTTTGCACGCGTTGCGCCGCGCCTACCCGGGCCACCGCCTCGTCTACGCCGGCCCGGCCTGGCTGCGGGACGCCGTAGACCTCATCGGCGGCTACGAGCTCCTGCCCACCCCGGGACTGTTGGAGCCGCTGGCCGTGGGTCAGGGCACGGTGGACGTCGCGGTGAACCTGCACGGTCGCGGGCCGGAGAGCCAGTTGCTGATCGATGCGATCGATGCCCGGCACGTGATCTCGCATGCCTTGGACCGCCGGGGCGGTCCCGACTGGGTGGAGGACATTCACGAGCGGCGGCGCTGGACGCGGATGCTGCAGTGGCACGGCATCGCCGCGGATCCTCACGACGTCCGGCTGAATCCACCCCCTGTCCCCACGCAGTGGCCGGACGCCACGGTCATCCATGTGGGCGCAGCCTTTGCCAGCAGGCTCTGGCCAGAGGGCCGGTTCGCTGAGGTGGCGGAACGCCTGTCGCAATCCGGGCACTGTGTCGTCATTACCGGCAGTGCGGGTGAACGGGCACGCTCCCTGGCCGTGGCTGCACGGGCTGGCCTGCCGGAGGAATCTGTCCTTGCTGGCGGGCTCTCCCTTGGCGGATTTATTGCCCTCGTGGCGGACGCCCGGCTGGTGGTCTCGGCAGACACCGGGGCGGCGCACCTCGCCACGGCCTACTGCCGCCCTTCCGTGGTGCTCTTCGGACCGGCCCGACCCGAGCAATGGGCCCCTCCACCGGGGCCGCACATCGTATTGACCAAGGCGGAATTGCGCCGGGGCGACGCGTTTGCCGGGGACCCGGATCCAGCCCTCCTCGGAGTCCAGGCTCAAGAGGTCTTGGACGCCGTCCGGGTACTGGGATTGCTCTGAGAATCGACCTCAGCGAGCAGTTGGTGCAGTTGCATCAGCACCTTGGATAGCCGTCGCGAGACCTGCATTTGCGAGACGCCGAAGCGCCTTCCAAGTTCGGCCTGGCTTTCTTCACAGAAATAGCGGCGGTACAGCAATTCGCGTTCCTGCTCGGACAACTCGCCGATGGCCTGGTTCAGGCACAGGAGTTCCTCCAACCGTTCCAACGGCATCTCCTGCGATGCCAGTGCATCCGCCAGGTGTGGACCGCCATCGTGACCATCAACGACGTCGAGTGAATCCGGACGCATGCTCGACGCCGCGGCCAACGCCTCCCGTACGGCTGAGACGGATACCCCGAGTTGCTGAGCCAGTTGACCCGCACTCGGCCGATGCCCCAAGGCCTGGGTCAGCTCCGGTTCGGACCGCAGAACCTCCGTTCGCAAGTCCTGGATCCTCCGCGGCGGCCTAACCACCCAGCAACGGTCGCGCAGATACCGCTTAAGCTCGCCCGTTACCGTAGGGGCAGCGTAGGCCGCGAAGCTTTCTCCCTTGGCCGCGTCAAAACGCCGCGCGGCTTTGACCAGTCCCAGATACGCAACCTGGTTCAGATCCTCGTGTTCCCGACCACGCCCTGTGAAGCGAAAGGCCAAGGCTTCCGCCAGTTCCAGATGGTCAAGGACCAGCCGGGTCTCAAAGGCTTCCCGGATCTGACCTGTTGAAGCCCGCCCCGTCGCGGGGTGCCCGGATTCGGCCGGGATAGACGGCATCCATGATGGCGGACGCTGGGGTTCTGCCATAGTCGTTCATTCCTCTGAACCGGAGTCGTTCAAAAGCCTGCGGCAAGACTTAGCAGTAGAAAACCATAAGCCTACTTATTAAACAATGGCTGAGGAGGTCGGCCCCGCCCCGAAGGCGACACGGAGCAATACGGAATCAATCGCCAACCCGACCCCTGATGGATTCCCTTAGGAACTCGCCGGCGAGGTCACGCCCGCGCCGAACCCCCACGGTCACTGGGAGTCATATCTCCACGTCCGCCCGCGGCGTGGCGCTAATGCCCTCTGGCCGGGATGCACTGAAGAAGTTATAGTAAGCATGCTGATGATTGATTGAGCTCTCGTCAGCTTCCCCTAATCCCGTCAAAGGAGACACCGTGAGCACCAGGGTTGAAAAGCGAGTTTTGGTCAACGTTCCCGTCAGCGTGGCCTACAACCAATGGACCCAGTTCGAAGAATTTCCGCACTTTATGGGCGGGGTAAAGAGCGTCAAACAGCTCAGTGACGACCGGCTCGAGTGGGTTGCGGAAATCGGCGGGGTGCGCAGGCAGTGGCAGGCCAGAATCCTCGAGCAGGTACCCGACCGAAAGGTCGCATGGGCCGCCACAGAGGGCGCAACGAACGCAGGGTCCGTGACGTTCGAAGACCTCGGCGGCGGTCAGACATCGGTACAGCTGTCCTTGGAATACGAGCCCGAAGGGATTGTGGAAAAGGTCGGCGACAAGCTGAACATCGTAGAGAGGCAAGCCGAGAGTGACCTCGACCGGTTCAAATCCTTCATTGAAGACGAGGGCTACGCGACCGGCGCCTGGCGCGGATCCGTCAGCGAAGGCGGGTCCGCGGGCACGCCCGGCATTGATGAGGCCGCAGGGTCGCGGGGGGACAGCGGCAAGGCCGGTATATCGGGCACGGTCATTGCCGGAGTTGGGCTCGCTGCCGCGGCCGCGGCAGGCGTCGCGGCGGCGGCAGGCAACAAGGAGTCCGGCGGAGACGCGCCGGCTCAGGCCACGTCACATCCGGACGTGCAAGCCGTTCCGCCCACCGGGACCTCGGGCAGTGTGTTCCCCGGCGAGGGGTTGCCCCGGGACGCGACTCGTGCCGGGGGCGGAACTGTTGGCCGGACCGAAGTGAAGCCTTTCGACCAGACCAATGGCCTTGCTGACACCGAAGGCGATTCGGATGGGTCAGCCGTGGGCGATACCGCCAGTGCGGCCGACCGGGAGACGGGGACGGAACGCGGGCCGGGCCCTGTTCCGCCGACCGGAGGAAGCCTGGGACAGCACTGACCGGAGCCACGATGATGATGAACCTTTTTCGCGGCGTCTTGGGCTTGTTCCTGTTGGGGGGTACCTTGTCCGTCGCACCGGCCGAGGCCGCTACAGCCGCCGCAAGCGCCGCACCCGTGTCCTCTTCTGTCGCAACACAGGGCAACTTCCCCCAAGCCTTCGCACCCGTCTTTCCCATGTCCTCGCCATCGCCGTCGCCCACCGGGCCCGTCGATCCCGGGACCGGAGAATCCAAAGAAGCGAAGGAAGCCCGGGTCGACTATGCTCCCTACGTCATCGGGGCAGTGGTTTTGGTCGTACTGCTGGCCAGCTTCATCTTCTGGCGCAAGCGCAGGATCTCACACCCCAGGAAACCCAGCTAAGAACCGGCCGTGGACGCGGGAACAACTAGCCCGCCGCGAGAAAGTGGCCGCCGTGGCGTCCGACTTCACTGAGCGGGGCGAGCGGATCGAGGACCAGTTGGAGGTACCAGCTCCATCCACACGATCACGGCACGGGTCTCGGTGACAGATATCGGGACGCTGCCAGGACCATCCGTGCCGCGTTGGGCCCGGCGGTGAGGGAGGCGTGCCCCTACGGGCATTGGGCAACCGCGACCAGTCGCCCAATGCCCGTACGGGCACGCCTCCCCCATCGCTCATGCCAAGGTCGAAGGGCGCCTAGCCTCCGATGGCAAGCAGCGCCAGCGCGCTGTCGCGCGGTTTTTGAAGGTCCAGGCCGGTGTAGCCCTCGAACGCCGCCAGCCTGTTAACTACGGTGTTCCGGTGGCAAGCGAGCCGATCGGCCGTTGCCACGAGACTGCCGAGCTCCAAGAAGACCCGCGCTGCTTCCAGAAGGCGTTCCCGCTCGGCCTCGCTGCATCGACCAAGCGCCGAAACTATCAGGCTTTCGGGGTTGCAGCCCACTTGCGAGAGCCGGTGTGCCGTGATGGACAACCAGCGGTCCCTCAGCGTGAAGACTCCCCTGCTGCCCATGGGCAGGTCCTTCATGATTTCCCGGGCAGCGCTGACGGCTGTGCGCACTCCCGCGATCCCGTTGGCGTGCGGTGCCACCGCGACGGCCACACCGTCGAACAATGCGGCCTCCTGGAAACTCAACTTTTCGTCTGAGGCTGCCGTCCGGGGCCGGACGACCAGGGTGTGGTGGCCCTGGTCATAGGTCAGCACAGGAAGGTCCCGCGGTGGGCGCGCCCGGATCCGCCTCCTGATCAGCAGACCGTCGTTCCGGTCGATGGCCGCCACCAGAAACACCGCGTGAGGGTTGATGCGCAGGGCGCCGGCTATCCGTGACAGATCCGTCGGGGACGGCTCGGCCGGCGCCAACAGCTGCGTCAGGTACTGCTGTTGAATATCGGCGTTGGCGCCCTCAATTTCCTGCAGCTCCCTCAGGTACCGTTCCTGGACGCTGGACGCGAACCGGTCCACAGTCTCCCAGACGACTTCTGCCTTCTCCACTAGGAGCGCCGGGTCGGCGCCGAGCACAGGGGCGGCCAGGGCATCCCACAGCACCGAGAAATCCAGACGGATAGCCCGCACCAGGCTGTCCAGCGGGACTCCCTGCCGAGCCCTGCGGGCACCAAGTTCGGAGGCGATGTCCGCTAGCGCGTCAATTTCCGGGGCCTTACCGCCGAGAGCCGCGAGCATGGCAGCGAAAGATCGGAAGCTGCTGCGGCGCAGATCCTCAAGGGTGAGACCCGAGTCTGCGTAAGCTGGGTCGGGAAGGATCCGGGTCAGAAACTTTTCCACGAGCTCCGGCAGCTGGGTGCCGACGGCGGCGATGAGAACACGCCATCGTTCGTCCTCGGTCATATCAGTCCTTCCCACACTCGCCCCTCCCATCTTCCCCGAAGCGGACCTGCACAGGGATGTACGTTCGTACATTTTTTGCCTGTCCTTCTGTCTTCCGCCGTCATGGGCAATGGCCCCGCGCCTTGGGACGATCGAAGTCAGCTGTTCCTGTGGCAGCCCCCACACTTTCACCGGCCAGGAGTTTCCATGACCACCATTGATCCAGTCGAGGAGCGGACAACGGCCGTCCGCCCCGACGAGCAATCCGGCTATAAGAAGGGCCTTTCCAACCGCCAAGTCCAGATGATCGGCATCGGCGGCGCAATCGGTACCGGCCTGTTCCTGGGCGCCGGCGGACGCCTGGCTTCAGCCGGGCCCGTACTCCCTGTTGTATACGCGATCTGCGGAGTGTTCGCGTTCTTCATTCTCCGCGCCCTCGGCGAGCTGGTCCTGCACCGCCCGTCATCGGGCTCGTTCGTCTCTTACGCCCGCGAGTTCTATGGCGAAAAGGCCGCCTACATCTCCGGATGGGTCTACTCCCTGTCCTGGGCGCTCACGGCGATCGTGGACATCACCGCCGTCGCGGTCTACCTGAATTACTGGACCGCATTCAGCAGCGTGCCGCAATGGATCCTCGCGCTGGCCGCCCTGATTGTGGTCACCGGGGTCAACCTCATTTCCGTGAAGCTGTTCGGTGAGCTGGAATTCTGGTTCGCCATCATCAAGGTGGGTGCGCTCGTGGCGTTCCTCCTGGTGGGCGGCATCTTCCTCGCTGGCAACTTCCCGGTCGCAGGGCACCAGCCCGGGTTCTCCCTGATCACCGACCACGGCGGCCTGCTGCCGAACGGGCTCCTGCCTGCCGTCGTCATTGTGCAGGGCATCGTGTTCGCCTATGCAGGCATCGACATGATCGGCGTCGCCGCCGGAGAAACCAAGGAGCCCCGGAAGATCATGCCCAAGGCGGTCAACGCCGGCATCTTCCGGATCGCCGTCTTCTACGTCGGTTCCACGGCGTTGCTGGCGATGCTGCTTCCGTACAGCTCCTACAAGGCCGGCGAGTCCCCCTTCGTGACCTTTTTCGCCAGCATCGGGGTGCCGGGCGCCGGTGACGTGATGAATTTCGTGGTCCTCACTGCCGCCCTGTCCAGCCTCAATGCCGGGCTCTACTCCACCGGGCGGATCTACCGCTCCATGGCCCAGACCGGGACGGCGCCGAAGTTCATGGAACGCATGAGCCGCGGCGGCGTACCCTACGGCGGAATCCTCTTCACCGCCGCGTTCACCCTGCTCGGCGTGGGCCTCAACGCCGTTGTCCCCAAGATGGCCTTCGAAATCACCATCAATGCCACGGCCCTGGCCATCCTCTGCACCTGGGCCACCATCATTTTGTGCCAGCTCAAACTGTACAAACTGTCTAAGGCGGGGCTTATGCCCCGGCCCGCCTTCCGGCTCTTCGGAGCGCCCTGGACCTCCTACCTCACGCTGGCCTTCCTGGCCGCGGTGCTGGTCCTGATGCTGTTTGATTTCCCGATCGGAACCTACACGGTCGCTTCCCTGGCGATCATCGTCCCGGCCCTGATTGCCGGCTGGTATTCGGTGCGGAAACGCGTCAACGAGCTCGCCAGGACCCATCCACTGACCGGTGCCATCACAGTACAAGTACCAGCGCCAACGCCAGCAGCCCAGCATTCAGCAACCCAGCATTTATCAACGCGGTTCAACAACGAGGAGCACACACCATGACTGCCGCAGCGACACGCCCCACCCGTACTCTGGCTGGGCCCTCCGCCGGCGCCCGCGGGGGAACATCCGATGAGGCCGCGGCGTTCCTCCGCGACTTCCGCAGCCTGTCGGCCATCGGGGAAACACCCGGCCACGGAGTGGACCGCCAGGCCGCCACTGCGGCGGACGCGCAGGCACGTGCCTGGTTCACCTCCCTGGCCTCGCAGTACGGATTCCGCACCGAGACGGACAGAATCGGCAATCTCTTCGCACTCATCGAATGGAACCCCGGCGCGCCCTTCGTTCTGGTCGGATCGCACCTGGACAGCCAGCCGACGGCCGGAAAGTACGACGGCGCCTATGGCGTCGCCGCGGCCCTTCACGCCGGCCGCCGGCTTGCGGACCGGGCAACCTCCACACCGTCCGACGGCGGCACCGCGGTCACCGCGCCCAAATACAACCTCGCCGTCGTTGACTGGTTCAACGAGGAAGGCTGCCGCTTCGCCCCGTCCATGATGGGCAGCTCCGTGTACACCGGAAAGCTCCCCGCCGACGTCGCGCTCGCCGTTACGGACACCGCCGGCACCAGCGTGCGCGAAGCCCTCTCCGACATCGGGCACCTCGGCAGCGGCGAGGGTCCGACGGCCGCCGCCTACGCCGAGATCCACATCGAACAGGGCCGTTCGATGGAGGATTCCGGCACCACGATCGGCCTGGTGCATGCCTGCCGGGCCGCCGCGAAATACAGCGTTACCGTCCACGGCGAACAGGCGCATACGGGTTCAACCGTCATCGCCGACCGCAAGGACGCCCTGCTGGGCGCATCCCGCCTGGTGGTGCTGCTGCGCGAAATCGCGGACCACTTCAGCGGGCGCCGTGCTGCACACCTCCGTGGGGCAACTGACCGTCTACCCGAACTCGCCCGTGGTGGTGCCGTCCCGGGTGGAGCTGGTCATGGACCTGCGGACCGCGGACGAGGACATCCTGGCTCCGCCAAGACCCTGCTCCGCGCCGGCATCGCCAGCATCGAGGTGGAAGCCAACGTCAGCATTGACGTCGCGGAGTCCCACGCCTGGGGCATCAACCCCTACCAGCCCGCCGGGGTGGCCCTGGCCGCCGAATGCGCAGCCGGACTGGGCCTCACCACCGCCAGGTGTTCACGCTCGCCGGACACGACTCCATCAACATGAAGGACATCGTCCCGACGGTCATGCTGTTCGTCCCCAGCGTGGACGGCATCTCCCACAACGAAAGTGAGTACACGAACGACGACGACGCCTGCGCCGGCGTGGACATGCTCACCCGAGTGGTGGAACGGCTGTGCAACGGTGACCTCGACGGCACCGCGGCACCCGAGTCCGGCACCCGGCTCCGAGGGCATCCAGTGACCGGCCGGATCAGGGTGGCCGTCCTGCAGGCTACCGGACTGGTCAATTCACCGCAGCAGAACCTCCAGCGGCTGGCCGTCCCGCGCGCAGGAAGCCCGGGCGCGGGCGCGGATCTGCTGGTGACCCCCGAACTGTACGTCAGCGGCTATGCGCCCAGTTTGGTCTACAGCGCCGACGGGGAAGCCCAGCGGCGGCAGGTCGCCGACATTGCCGTGTCCGCCGGCCTGGCGATCGTGGGCTCCACGGTCGAACACGACCGGGACCGGCGCTACATTTCGGCGTCCTTCTTCGACCGCGATGGCGCCGAACTGACCCGGTACCGCAAGCAGCACCTCTTCGGGGCCGCGGAGAAGGACGCCTTCGACGCCGGGGAGGCGGCACCCGCCGTCGTTCGCTTCAACGGAATCAACGTGGCCCTCGGCATCTGCTTCGATGTCGAGTTTCCCGAGTTCGTCCGCGCCGCGGCCGTCGCGGGCGCGGAACTGCTCTGCGTCCCGACGGCGGTCCCGCTGCGCGCGGGCGGCCAGTCCGATGCACACCCCTTCGATACCCGGCTGGTCCCGGCGATGGTGGTGCCCACCCGCGCACTGGAAAGCCAGCTGTTCATCGCCTACGCCAACCACGCCGGCCCGCACTTCGCCGGCCTGAGTACGGTCGCCGATCCGTACGGCCGCCGCCTCGCCGCAGCCGGCGACGACGCGGCGCTCATCGTCGCGGACATTGCGGTGTCCACACTCCGCCAGGCCCGGCAGGACACCGACTACCTTTCCCCCTTCGTTCACAGCGCAGCCCGCGCCCGCCCCCAGTAAGGACCCACGTGACCATCGCAGCCACCAGCACGCCGACTGCAAAACTGAGCATGCTCATCCCCGATTTCCCGTTCCCCTACGACGACTACATCACCCATGAAGCGGGAATCGGCTCCGTCCCGGCCGACATGTACGGCACGGAAGTGGCCGTGGTGGGCGCCGGGATGTCCGGACTCGTCGCCGCCTACGAACTCATGAAGATGGGGCTCAAGCCCGTCGTGTACGAATCCTCCCGGATCGGCGGACGCCTTCGCGGAGGCACCCAGCCGGGCCAGTCCGGCCCCGTCGCGGACCTCGGCGGGATGCGTTTCCCGAAATCCGGCGCCTCCTTCTTCCACTACGCGGACCTCGTCGGCATCGAAACCCAGCCGTTTCCCAACCCGCTGACCCCCGCAGCCGGCAGCACGGTGATCGAGCTGGGCGGCCAGGCCCACTACGCCGAGACACCAGCGGACCTTCCCGGCTTCTTCGGGGAAGTCGCCAACGCCTGGGACGACTGCCTGGAGGAACGCGCCCACTTCAGCGCCATGCAGGAAGCCATCCGCACCCGTGACCTGGCCACCATCAAGAAGCTCTGGAACGAACTGGTTCCGCGCTTCGATGACGTCTCCTTCTCGGGCTACCTGGCCACCTCGAAGGCGTTCTCCGCCCTGCCGTTCGAATACCGGGAGGCCTTCGGCCAGGTGGGGTTCGGCACGGGCGGCTGGGACACCAATTTCCCGGACAGCATCCTGGAGATCCTCCGGGTGGTCTACGTGGACGCCGACGCCGACCAGCACCGGATCATCGGCGGCGCCCAGCTCCTGCCCGAACGCCTCTGGAACCATGCCCCGTCGGGCCTGGCGCACTGGCCGGAGGGCACTAGCCTCGCCTCCCTTCACGGCGGCCACCCGCGGCCCGGCGTCGCCGCCATCCGGCGGGTGCCCGGCAGTGACGACGGAACGGCAGCCAGCCAGGGACCCATCGCCGTCACCGACAAATGGGGACAGTCGCGGCAGTACGCGGCCGTCATCGCGACGTGCCAAAGCTGGCTGCTCTCGGCACGCATCGACGTCGACGAGTCGCTCTTCAGCCACAAGCTTTGGACCGCGATCGAGCGCAGCCACTACATGCAGTCCTCCAAGACGTTCGTCGTCGTCGACCGGCCGTTCTGGAAAGATATCGACCCGCAGACCGGCCGTCAGGTCATGAGCACGACGCTCACCGACCGGCTCACCCGCGGGACCTACCTGCTGGACAACGGCCCTGACCAGCCGGCCCTGATCTGCCTGTCCTACACCTGGAATGATGATGCCCTGAAGTGGCTGCCGCTGGATGCCGACGAACGGGTCCGGCTCATGCTGCATTCCCTGAAGCAGATCTACCCCACCGTGGACATCGCCTCGCACATCATCGGCGACCCCATCACGGTCTCCTGGGAGGACGACCCCAACTTCATGGGCGCGTTCAGCGACAACCTTCCCGGCCACTACCGCTACCAGGAACGGCTGTACACGCACTTCATGCAGGACGGAATGGATGCGGCCCACCGCGGGATCTACCTGGCCGGGGACGGCGTCTCCTGGACCGGCGGTTGGGCCGACGGCGCAGTGACCACAGGCCTGAACGCGGTGTGGGGCGTCATGACCCAGCTCGGCGGCAAGACCCATCCGGAGAACCCGGGACCCGGCGACCGTTTCGACGAGTTGAAGCCCGTCCGGCTGCCCTGACCGGAGCGGCCCTTCCGCGTTTGGGCGAAGGATCATGCCGTCCGGGGCTGATACTCGGCGTCGCAAGGCCGGCCTCTCGGGCCGGCCTTGTTCACCCGCCGCTTTCGCTGAAGGCAAGAATTCATGCTTGTCAGGCTGCTGGGCCCTTCTCAAATAGCCGGATCAGGGCCATCATTCCTGCTAAGCAAGTTCGGAATCGGCAGTGGTCTCAAGCGATGGAGAGGGGGCACGCTTCTCTCGGTGGTTCGCACCGAGAGACCCAATCCGCGCCTTCGGGCAACTTTGTCCCGCTTCTATGAGCGCAGTCCGTCAGCGTAAGCCTGGACGCACCTCCAGTCGGGGGATGGTGGCGTAGTCGGGCCGCTGGAAGCCATGGAATTCCGCCAGCGAAAGGCCACCGAAATGTCCCAGCCACACGAGCGTCGAACAATGCTGGGTTCCGCTCTCATTCTGTTTGTCGCAGCATCCACAGTTGTGTCGTGTTCCGCGCAAAACGCGGTCCCTGCGCCGATCACGTCCCCAGGGACCACCAACTCAACCTCGCCGACGGCGGCGTCGGAGACTCCGTCCCCTGCAGCTTCGCCGACTCCGACGGGCCCCGAACTCTGCGGACCAGGGTCGGCCCTTAACTTCGACCCGGCCGATTTCCCCGAGTCACCCAAGATCGACAACCAGTGGTTCGCGCTGACGCCCGGCATGCAGTACACAACGACCGGAACGGTCACGAACGCCGAAGGTTCCACCGAGCACAAAGTGGTCCACTCGGTGACCGGGCTGACCAAAGTCATCAACGGCGTCAAGACCCAGGTGATGTGGGACCAAGACTTCTCTAATGGTGAGTTGGTGGAATCCGAATTGGCCATGTTTGCCCAGTCGAAGAGTGGGGCGGTCTGGCTCTTCGGGGAGTACCCGGAGGAGTTCGAAGGCGGCGAATTCATTGGCGCGCCGAAGACCTTTATTAGCGGCATCGCCGGAGCTGAGGCAGGAATCGCGATGCCAGCCCAGCCGCGGACCGGCACGCCGGCCTATCCGCAGGCTCACGCGCCGGCAGTGGGCTTCCTGGACTGCGGAGCCGTTCTTCAAGAGAATCAGCGGGTGTGTGTTCCCACCGGGTGCTACGAGGACGTTCTGGTAATTGATGAACGCAACCCGCTGGAACCGGAGGTTGGTCACCAGCGGAAGTTCTACTCCTCCGGCACAGGGCTGGTTCAAGTGACGGCCGTGGGCGGCGCGGACCAGGAAACCTTGAACCTCGTGAAGGCGGAACAGCTGTCCGACGCCGGGTTGAAGAACATCAACCAGCAGGCACTGATCCTCGAACAGCACGCTTACCAGATAGGCACGAGCGACTTCGCAAAGACGCCCGGTGCAGAACTTACAACGGAGAGCTCCGGCGGCAAATGATCAACCGCGGGACATTGATTCCGGTGGTGCAATCCCGATAAGTTCGTGAGTGTTCCCGGGACAGGATGTGTGTCGTTGACAACATCCTGCCGAGAGCTGTTCCTGTAGGAAACAGGGATTCACGAGGGAGTGAACACCATGGCTTATACCGCCGAGAACTGGCCGATCACCGCAGCGCTCCTGCAGTTCCCGGGAACCGACGCGCAGGGCAACCACATCAACGACGCCGACGCCTCCGCCTGGGCCGAGGTCCTCACCGAGGTCAAGGACGCCGGCTTTGCCGACGCCGACCTCACGGACAGCTGGGTCCGCCCCGGCGACCTGAGCTCCGCCCGCCTTGCCGAGTTCAAGCAGACCGCGGACACCGTGGGCATCGGCGTTCCGGTCATCTCGGCCATCCGCCGCAGCGTGATCGAGGAAGGCAGCTGGGAAGCGAACCTGGCCTACAGCCACCGCACCATCGACGCCGCGGCCGAGCTTGGCTGCGAGGTCGTCTCGTTCGGGCTGCACCAGGCCATCACCGCCGAGCAGCAGAAGCAGTTGTGGTTCTGGACCGTCGAAGGTTACAAGGATCCGGTGGGCGATCAGGAAACCTGGGGCAAGGCCGTGAGCCGCCTGCGGGAGCTCGGCAGGCACGCGGCCGAGGTCGGCGTCCTGCTCTCCCTGGAGATGTACGAGGACACCTACCTCGGCACCGCGGACCAGTCCGTGCAGCTGGTCCAGGACATCGGCCTGGCCAACGTCGGCCTGAACCCGGACATCGGCAACCTCATCCGGCTGCACCGCCCGATCGAGGACTGGCGCGAGATGGTCGCCAAGACCCTGCCGTACTCGAACTACTGGCACATGAAGAACTACATCAGGGACGAGGACGTCGCCCGCGGCACCTACGTCGCGATGCCGGCCCCGATGGAATCGGGCCTGATCAACTACCGCGAGGCCTTCAAGGTGGCGCTGTCCGTGGGCTTCCAGGGCATCCTCTGCACCGAGCACTACGGCGGCGACGGCCTGTCCGTCACGGCCAGCAACCAGGACTACCTCCGCCGCCAGGTCCTGCCCAAGAGGGACGGCTACGCCCTCGGCCAGAGCCAGGTGGCCCAGGGCCGCCAGCAGCCCGCAGCCACCCATCAGAACTGATCACCCCCGACGGATTCAATGAGGAACCATGACCCAGATCTTCGACAATCCCGCTGACTTCGCGGATGAGGCACTGGACGGCTTCGTGGCGGCCAACCGCGGCTACGTGGCCCGTGTTGACGGCGGCGTGGTCCGCTCCACCGAGGTCCCGGCCGGGCAGGTCGCCCTGGTGGTCGGCGGCGGCTCCGGGCACTACCCGGCCTTCGCCGGCCTGGTGGGGCCGGGCCTGGCCGCCGGATCGGCGTGCGGGAACATGTTCGCCTCGCCCGCGGCCGGGCAGGTCTACCGGGTGGCCAGGGCCGCCCACGCCGGCGGCGGGGTGCTGCTGAGCTACGGCAACTACGCCGGGGACGTGCTGCACTTCGGCCAGGCCCAGCTGCGCCTGAACGCCGAAGGCATCGAGACCCGCACGGTCCTGGTCACCGACGACATCGCCAGCGCCCCGCCGGAGCAGATCGGGAAGCGCCGCGGCATCGCCGGGGACCTGACGGTCTTCAAGATCGCCGGCGCCGCCGCGGAGGCCGGACTGGGCCTGGACGAGGTGGAACGGCTGGCCATCAAAACCAACCACCGCACCCGCTCCCTCGGCGTGGCGTTCGGCGGCTGCACGCTGCCCGGCGCGGACGCGCCGCTGTTCTCGGTCCCGGCGGGGCAGATGTCGCTGGGCCTGGGCATCCACGGCGAACCGGGCATCTCCGAGCACCCGATGCCCACCGCCTCGGAACTGGCCGAACTCCTGGTCAGCCGGCTCCTGGCCGACAAGCCGGAGGACGCCGGCACCCGCGTGGTGGCGATCGTCAACGGCCTCGGCACGGTCAAGTACGACGAGCTCTTCCTGCTGTTCGGCAAGATCGAGAAGCTCCTCGACGCCGCCGGGCTCACCGTCGTGGAACCCGAATGCGGTGAGCTCGTCACCAGCCTGGACATGTCCGGGCTCTCGCTGACCCTGCTGTGGCTGGACGAGGAACTCGAGCAGTACTGGGCCGCCCCGGCCGACACCCCGGCGTTCCGCAAGGGAAACCTGGCGCCGCGCGCCCGCCGCGAACTCGCCGCGGCCGACGAGACCGCCGCCGAAGAGACCGAACACCCCACGACGGCGGCAGCGGACCTGGGGCGGCAGGCCGCGGCCGTGCTCGCCGAGGTGCGCGGCGTCGTCGTCGACCACGAAGAGGAACTGGGCAACCTCGATGCCATCGCCGGGGACGGTGACCACGGGATCGGGATGCGCCGCGGCGTGGACGCGGCAGTCGCAGCGGCCGAGCAGGCTGTGGCCGCCGGAGCCTCCGTTGAACGGGTCCTCACCGCGGCCGGGGAAGCCTGGAGCGAACGCGCCGGCGGCACCTCCGGCGCGCTCTGGGGCTCGGCGGTCATCGCCGCCGGCCTCGCGTTGGGCAACCGGGACAGCTACTCCGGCGGGGACGCGGCCGCCGCGGTCACGGCCTTCGTTGACGCGATCACCGAACTCGGCAAGGCAGAGTTGGGCGACAAGACCATGGTGGATGCGCTCGTGCCGTTCCGGGAAGCCTTCCTCACCGCGCTCGACGGCGGCGCGCGCCTTCCGGATGCCCTCGCCGCCGCCGCTGCCGCCGCGCAGACAGCCGCGGACCGTACGGCTGATCTCCGCCCGCTCAAGGGCCGGGCCCGTCCGCTGGCGGAAAAGAGCCTCGGCCACCCGGATCCCGGCGCGGTGTCCTTCGCGTTGATCTCCGAGCGGATCGCCCGACACCTCGCGTCGGTTCGGGCCAAGCCCGAACCGGCCACATCCGACACGGCCTCAGGGGCCGGAAATGGAGCACAAAAGAAATGACTGACACCGAAGGTTTGCGCATTGTCATCGGCAACGATGAGGCCGGCGTCGAATACAAGAACGCCCTGAAGGCACTGCTCGAAGCGGATCCCCGCGTGGCGTCCGTGGTGGACATCGGCGTCGGCGCCAATGACGCCACCGCCTACCCCCACCTCGCCGTCAACGCGGCAAGGAAAGTGGCCGACGGCGAAGCCGACCGGGCGCTGCTGATCTGCGGCACCGGCCTGGGCGTGGCCATCGCGGCCAACAAGGTCCCCGGCATCCGGGCCGTCACCGCGCACGACAGCTACTCGGTGGAACGCTCGGTCCTGAGCAACAACGCCCAGGTCCTCACCATGGGCCAGCGCGTGATCGGGCTGGAACTCGCCAAGAAGCTCGTCGGCGAATGGTTGAGCCACCGCTTCGACGAAAGCTCCTCCTCCGCCGCCAAGGTGGACGCCATTGGCTCCTACGAATCCGACTACACGGAGGCTGACTGACCATGACCGAGACGCCGAACAGCTCACGACGGATCGCCGTCGTCGGTTCCGGATACATGGGCGGCGGCATCGCCCAGGTCCTGGCGCTCGGCGGCGCCCGGGTTGCACTCGCGGACGTATCCGCCGAGGTGGCCCAGAAGAACTACGAGCGGCTCCTGGCCGAATCCGACGAATTCGTTGCCGACGGCCTGTTCCCGCAAGGCTCCACGAGGATATTGGAGGAAAACCTCTGGGCCGCCAAGGACATCGAGGAAGCCGTGGCAGACGCCGACTTCATCGAAGAAGCCGTCCCCGAAGTCATCGGGATCAAGCACCAGACCCTCGCCCGGATCAGCGCCGCAGCCCGGCCGGACGCCATCATCGGCTCCAACACCTCCACGATCTCCATCGCGGACCTGTCCGAACCCGTCACCAACCCGGAACGCTTCCTGGGCGTGCACTTCTCCAACCCCTCGCCCTTCATCCCGGGCGTGGAAATCATCCCCCACGCCGGCACCTCCGCGGCCACCGTCGGCGCCGTCCGCGACCTCGTGCACGCGGCCAACAAGCAGACCGCCGTCGTCAAGGACGTCACCGGCTTCGTGCTCAACCGGCTCCAGTACGCCCTCTTCCACGAGGCCGCCCAGCTGGTGGAACAGGAAATCGCGACCGCGGAGGACATCGACACCCTGGTCCGCACCACCTTCGGCTTCCGGCTGCCGTTCTTCGGCCCGTTCGCGATCGCCGACATGGCAGGCCTGGACGTCTACAACTTCTGCTACAAATCCCTCCAGACCGAGTTCCCGGAACGCTTCGCCACCCCGAAGATCCTCACCGAGCTGGTGGAGGCCGGAAAGCTCGGCACCAAGACCGGGGCAGGCTTCCTCAACGTCCCCGCCGAGCGCACCCCGGAACTGATCGCCTACCGGAACAAGGCGTACGTGGCCATGCAGAAGCTCATCGACGAGCTCGGCCCCGCCCCCATCAACTGAACCTCAACCGGGGAGACCGGGTGTACTAAGTTTGATGACTATTGCGCCACAGAGTGGTAAACATGAACTGTTCCGCTGAGGAACCCGGCGGGCTCGTTTCTGACAGCGAGGTGCACCATGTCTTCCATGAATCCTGCTAATCAACTCGACGAGCTGGGCCAGCGCACTCTGCGCAGGGCACGCCGCCGCATCATGCCGCTGATCGTCCTGCTCTACTTCATTGCCTATCTGGACCGGAACAATGTCGGCTTCGCGAAGCTGACCATGAGCGAGGACATCGGCCTGAGCGCATCGGCCTATGGCCTCGGCGCAGGCATCTTCTTCCTCGGCTACGCGCTGCTGGAAATCCCGAGCAACGCCGGCATGTACAAGTTCGGCGCCCGCAAATGGATCGCCCGGATCCTTATCTCATGGGGCATCTTCGCCACGGCGATGTGCCTGGTGAACGGCGAGACCAGCTTCTACATCATCCGGTTCCTGCTGGGTGCGGCCGAGGCTGGGTTCTTCCCGGCCATCCTGTTCTACCTGACGCTGTGGTTCCCGGCCGCCCAGCGCGTCACGGTGCTGGGCATCTTCATCCTGGCCCAGCCCATCTCCAACGCCCTCGGCGCACCGGTCTCCGGCCTGCTGCTGCAGATGGACGGCATCTGGGGCCTGCAGGGGTGGCAGTGGCTCTACATCATTGAAGGCATCCCGGCTATTATCCTCGGCATACTGACCCCGATCCTGATGACCGACCGCCCCAGCCACGCGCATTGGCTGGCGGACGACGAGCGCGAATGGCTGACCACGACCATGGACGAGGAGCTTGCCCGACACCAGAAGGGGCAGCCGCATCACTTCCTGGCCGGCCTCAAGGACCCGCGGACCATTGCCTACTCAGCGCTGTACTTCGGGCTGGTCTGCGGTATCTACGGCCTCGGGCTGTGGATGCCGACGATCGTTGCCGCACTGGGCGACTTCACCACCACGCAGGTCGGTTTCATCGTTGCCATCCCCTACACGATTGCGGCGGTTTTCGTGTACTTCTGGGGTAAGCGCTCGGACCGCACCGGTAACCGGGTCCTGCATGCGACCATCAGCATGATCATGGCGGCCATTGGCCTCTTGGCTGCCGGCTACCTGGTCGAGGTCAACGCGATCCTGGCACTGTTGGCCCTGACGCTTGCGGCCATGGGTATTTACTCCGCCATTGCCCCGTTCCTGGCCATGCCCGCGACTGCCCTGGTCGGCGCTGCGGCAGCAGCCGGGCTGGCTATGGTGAATTCGCTCGGTAATCTGGGCGGGTTCGTGGCTCCCTACGCCGTGGGGCTGTTCAATGACGCCACGGGAGACAACCGTTCCGGCCTCGTGTTCCTGTCAGCCTGCCTCGGCATCACGGCCGTCGCCACCTATCTCTACGCACGCAAGCGCCCGGAGGGACACGTGAAGCCGGGTACGCCGGCCACGGTCGGCGAGGAAGCTGTAGCTGCCGACGACTTCGACATCAAGAACTGACCATCAGGCGACGAGGGGCTAAGGGACATGACTCAGCAAGAAACGTTCCCGGCCGAGCGGACCGCGGTGCTGACCGGCGCCGCCTCTCCGCGCGGCATCGGACGGGCGACGGCGGAAATGCTCGCCAGCGGGGGCTGGGCGGTTGCGATTCTGGACATCGACGGCGACGCGGCGCGGAAGGCGGCGGCGGAAATCACCGACGTCTACGGCGTCACAGGCGGTCGGGGTGGGCGCGGACGTGTCCGATCCGGCAGCCGTCAACGCTGCCATCGACGAGGTCGAATCAACGCTGCCGCCGATCATTGGCCTGGCCAACCTGGCAGGCATCAGCTCACCCACGGAGTTCATGGACGAGACCCTCGAGGCCTGGGAGCGGGTGTTCAAGATCAACATGACCGGCACGTTCCTGGTCACGCAGCGGGTGCTGAGGGGCATGATCGAGCGGAAGCTGGGCAGGATCGTGAGCGTCTCGTCCATCTCCGCCGCAGCGCGGAGGCGGCACCTACTCCAAGGTGGCTTACAGTGCTTCGAAGGCTGCCATCATCGGCTTCACCAGGGCGCTGGCCCGGGAAATGGGCCAGCACGGAATCACCGTCAACTGTGTGGCTCCCGGTCCCGTGGACACTGACATCATGGGCGGAACACTGACGGAAGAGCGGAAGGCCGCCATGTCAGCCGATATCCTGGTGGGCCGGGTGGGAACCGTGCGCGACATCGCCGCGCTGATGGTGTTCCTGATGGGCGAGGACGCCGGCTTCATCACAGCCGCCACGTATGACATCAACGGAGGTCTGCAGATTTCCTGACCGCAGTGACCCGAAAGGCCGTATTCAATGCCATCCAGCCCACGGGGCGTCGCTGACGCGTTCGCCGCTGCATGGAACGCGGCCGATCCAGTGGCCCTGGCGGCCCTCTTCGTTGAGGACGCCGACTTCGTCAATGTTGTCGGCCTTTGGTGGACTACTCGTCAACAGATCCGGGACAACCATGCCTACGGGTTCCGACACATGTTTCCGGACACTGTCATGGTGCTGGACGCCGTCCCGGTCCGTGAACTTGGGCCCGACGCGGCCGTGGTTCACGCGGGGTGGACAATGAACGGCCAGATCACGCCCGCCGGGGAACGGGCCGGGACCAGGCGCGGCATCATCAGCTTCACGGCGGTCCGGCAAGACAGCGGACAATGGCTCGCGGTAAGTGCGCAGAACACCGATGCAATTCCCGGGATGCAAACCCACGTCGCTACCAGCGAAGGCCTGGTACCAGAAACTTACGCGTCCCGTGCCCGTTCCGAGCACGAACCCAAACGGACCGTCTAATTCTTAGGATGTCGCCGTCGGGGTTAACCGGTGGCGCCGGGGCGCTCTGGTTCGTCCGTCAGGTTGGACTCCATCCGCTCCAGCAGCCGCATCGCTGCGTCGCGTTCTCCTTCCGTCAGACCCGCCGTCGTAACGCCCTCCAGCCTCCGCCAGAGGTGCTCCACCTGGGCCCGCAAAGCCTGGCCGGCGCGAGTGGCACTGACCAAGACGGTGCGGCGGTCAACCTTTGAGGGCTTGCGCGTGACGAACCCTGACTGCTCCAGGCGCTGCAGCATCTTTGTAACGGTCGACGGATCGAGGCCAAGCGTCTTGATCAAGTCCGTCTGACGCTGCATCCCTCCCAGGAGCTCGTGATGATGCAGCTCTGGGACGCCGGACCGCAACGGCAAACGGACCTCGTCCGCCTGCTGGACTCCGATGCCGCTACGATGACCCGCACAGTACAGCGGCTGGAGGCCGCCGGTTTCGTGCGCCGCCGCCCCTGCGAATCCGACAAGCGCGTCACCATCATCGAGCCCACAGCCGCAAGCCTCGCGGCCCGCCCGGGAGTCGAAAAGGTCTGGGGTGAGCTGGAGAACGGCGTCATCCGCGACCTTGACCCGGATCAGCAGATACAGCTGCTGGCGATGCTTGAAATAGTGGAGACCAGCCAGTCCATGACCGCCCCGGCAAAGGCTGACTCCGCTCCCCTAGTCACTCCGTCGAGTGAGGCAGGTCCGCCCTAAACGGCAGCCATAACCCGCTCGCCGTTGAAGTATTCGAGCTGCCAGCCGTCGACGGCATGGTGGTGGGCCAGGTTGAGCACGGCGTTGTCGATCCTTTGCAGAGTGCGGCCGACCGCGCGGCTGAGGCTCACGCGAAGGAGCGTGCCGTGGGCCACAGCCAGGACGCGGCGGCCGCGGAACTCCTCGGCCAGCGTTTCCAGCGCGGCCAACCCGCGGCCGGCTGCCTCGTCTTCGCTTTCTGCGCCGCGGAAACCATTAGGGATCCGCAGTGCGTCCAGTTCCGGGCCGGCCTGGAGGCCCTCAGCGTGTCCGAAGCTGCGCTCGGTGAGCTCCGGCACGCGCCGGGCCACGCTGAGCCCCAGCCCGGCGGCAATGAGGTCGGCAGTCTCCGCAGCACGGCTCAGCGGCGAGGACACGATCGCATCCCACTCATAGCCGGACAGGACGGCGACGGCGTCGCGCGCCTGGCCACGGCCGACGTCGTTCAGCGGAATGTCGGTGGAGCCCTGCAGCCGGCCCTCCGCATTCCAGTCCGTCTGGCCATGGCGAACAAGGGCAAACGTCGTAAAAGTCATGCCTTCCATTCTGCCCTGCGGGCGGACAGGCCCCGTCATCAGCGAGTCATCCCGTGCAACTATCCGGTAGGGCCCGACTGCGCGGCGTAGGCAACGGCCCGGTCGCGTACGTGGTCCACGTACGGATCGGACTGGTTGTAGGAGTAGATGGCATCCGCCCAGCCCGTAGCGGTGCTGAGGTCACCGCCGCGGGCGCACAGGTACGAGGCGGCACTCAGCGCAGCGTCGTCGATGTTGAACGGATCGGCTTTTCCGTCTCCGTTCCCGTCCCGCCCTGCGAGTTGCCAGGTGGTGGGAATGAACTGCATGGGTCCGACGGCGTGGTCCCACCGGGCATCGCCGTCCAGGGCACCGGCATCCGTATCAGGGATCGAGGCGAAGCCGTCGCCGTTTAGGCTCGGGCCGACGATTGGCTCGCTCGCCTGCCCGGTGGCGGTCAGGCTTCCGCCGCCGTAGGTTCCGTGCCCGGATTCGACAAAACCGACGGCCGCCACCGTATTCCAGCCAATCCCGCACGTCGGAGCGGATTCGTTGGCCGCACCGGCCGCAGCCACGTAGGCCTGAAGCGCGCGGGCAGGGATGCCGGTCTGCGCGGCGGCATGGGTGAGCCACTCGGCGTCCGTGCTCCGGGTTACGTTCACGGCGGAAGTAATCCCCGTGGACAGCGTTTCGAGCTTTGCCTCAGCCTGGGGCGGTGGCGGCAGGGCCGTGCGAGTCTCCGCTCCGGAGAATCGGAGTGCCCAAAACAAAAACCCGGTGATGACGCAAAACGCGAAAAGGCCGAGAACTGCCAGGCGTTTCAGACGGAGCATGTACTAGTTGAGCCGGCCGTGGACGATGCTGAGCCGCTGATCCGGAGCGGTGCGGAAAATCGCCCCAGCGCCGCACACACGCGGGGCCATTTTCCTAGCCTTCACAGTCGACGCAGTAAGTGTGGCCGTTCTTTTCGCGCGCTACCTGGGACCGGTGCCGGACCAGGAAGCAGGAGTAGCAGGTGAATTCGTCCTGCGCCTGCGGGATGACCTGTACGACGAGTTCCTCGGCGACGAATTCCCCGCCGGGGCTGATCGCATCGTCAAATGCGTCAGTCTCATCCATCTCGCGGACAACACTGCGGGCATCCGGGGCGTTGGCGGATTGCAGCGCCTGCAGGGAATTATCTTGCGACTCCTTGACGTCGGATCGGACTTCGTCGTAATCGGTTGCCACGGGGGTGACTCTCATTCCTATGTTTAGTTCTGACGGGAAGCCAACGTACACCATTACGCGCTTCCCTGCGTCATGTGAACAAAGGGTGGGCCACAAGCTCGTCGTTCCCGCTGCACCCACGGTCCGCCACTTCACGCGGCTTGGTGATCCAAGGTTTGTCCCGGGTACGCGGGGATATTCTGTGGTCGGCGACCGAATGCCAGGTGCAACGCTGGAAACGTATCACCCAGCATCATCGGTTCCATCTTGGGCAGGAACGTCGTTTGAAGACAGAAGGCGGTTCGTCGTGGATGCTGGATTCGCAGGTGCACTCATGCGATCCGCTGCGGCCGCTGCATTCCTGGCCGCATTCGGGGCAGTTCTGGCGCCGGCACCTGCTGCGGCACACGACATGATCGAGGCAACCGAACCAGCCAGCGGATCGACTGTCGGGTCCGTTCCGCCAACCATCCGCCTTACGTTCATGCACACCCCGATTGCCTTGGGCTCCCGGATCCTGATCCGGGACGAGGCCGGCACAAACCAGTCCAGTCGGCCGCGGGATTGGCCGGGACCGCCCTTCACGTCCGCCGCCGGCTTTCCGTGAACGACGCCGACGGCCCCGTTTCATGAAGGACCCTCGTGGGCGGTTCGACGCCGGACGGCCAGTAGAATTTGGAGAACGTTCCCCTGATCCTAGGGCCCGGAAAGGACTGCTCACGATGACGCGCGCTTCCTTCCGGCTGTTCCGCACCGGGCTGGTCGGGTCCATCATCGTGGCGCTGGCGGCCGGCGGCCACCTGGCCGGCGGCGGCCGGCTGCCCGAGGCGGCGATCGTGACGGCGTTGTGTGCCGTGGCGATGATCCCGGTGGCGGTCCTGACCCGCTTCCGCCTGTCCTTCCCGGTGCTGGCCGGGCTGCTCGGCGCGGGGCAACTGTGGCTGCACTGGTCGTTCGGCGCGCTGTCCGCCGCGGCGGTCCCGGCGTTCCCGGAACGGATGTCACCCGGCCATGCCGGGCACGCGGCCGCGGTCCCGGAGTTCCTCGACGCGTCCCTGGCCGCCCCCGGCACCGGGATGGGCGCCGCCGGGATGGCCGCGGCCGGCTCGGACGGGGCGATGTTCGCCGCCCACGCGGTCGCGACCCTGGTCACGGCGCTGCTGCTGGCCCGCGGCGAGCGGGCCCTGGCCGCGCTGGCCGCCTGGTTCGGGCCGCTCGTGCAGCTGCCAGAACCTGTCACCGTCGTGCCGAGGCGCGTCCCCGGCCCCTGCACGCTCAACCAGGCCCTGCCCAAGCTCCGGGTAGGCCGGCGCCTGCCGACCCGGCGCGGACCCCCGGAGCCGTCGCCCGCCGCCTGACACCGGCCCCTTTCACACACGGACGGGGACGGCAGGCGGCCACCCGCTGCTACCGCCGGACGGACACCGCACCGGCCGGTCCCCCACCGTTTAGTTGATAGTGAAAGGCACCTTTGCCATGAAATCCTCCCTCCGCCGTACCCTCACGACCGCCGCGGCCGCCACGATGACCGCCGGGCTGCTCGCCGCCGGCGCGGCCGCCGCGTCCGCCCACGTCCACGTCGACTCCGATGACCCGGCCGCGGGCGGCTACAGCCACCTGACGTTCAATGTCCCGAACGAGTCCGCCACGGCCAAGACCAGCAAACTCGAAGTCACCCTGCCCTCGGACACCCCGTTCACCTCGGTGTCGGTGAAGCCCGTCGAGGGCTGGAAGGCCGTGGTCACCACGAGCGATCTGCCCAAACCGGTCACCGTCGCGGGCGCCACCGTCACCAAGGCCCCCAGCTCCGTGGTCTGGACCGCAGATGCCGCCCACCAGATCGGCCAGAACGAATACCAGGCGTTCTCCCTCTCCGTGGGCGTCCTGCCGGATGCCGGAACCACGGTGACACTGCCGACGGCCCAGACCTACACCGACGGCACGGTGGTGAAGTGGGACGAGAAGACGGTCGAGGGCCAGGCCGAACCCGAGCACCCGGCCCCCTCATTCGTGACCACGGCCAAGGACGCCGAGACCGCAGCTACACCAGCGGCCCCGGCAACGGTAGTACCGGCAGCGTCCCCGGAAACAACAACAGCCCCGTCGGCCGCCCCGGCCGCGGCAACGAGCACTTCGAGTGATGCCGGTTCCGCGGCCGGCTGGATCGGGCTGACAGCAGGACTGATCGGACTCGCCACCGGCGTCACCGCACTGGCCCGCACCCGCGCTGCCAACGGCAAATAACCGACAAGTAACCCGCCACCAGAGCCTCCTACCGGACACCCCGAAGACCCCGCCGCCGGAAACACCCGCGACGGGTTTCTTCAGCCTGCCATCCGGCCCACGACATTCAGATCCGCCGCGCCACGAATCGGGAACAGCCGCGCCGTGCGGCGGACATCAACATTGAAGGACCAGACCGTGACCCTCCTAACAGATCCCCCTACCCCCGCGCAAGACACACCACCGGCCAAGGCACTCACCACCCCACCGACGGACAGCGGATGGTTCCGGGCATTCCTGCTGCGGATCCACTTCTATGCCGGCATCCTCGCCGGTCCGTTCCTGCTCATCGCCGCCATCACCGGCGGGCTCTACGCCCTCACCCCGCAGCTAGAACAGGCCCTGTACTCCCGGGAACTTCACGTCCCCGCCGTCAGCCAGCCTCTGCCGCTCTCCTCCCAGGTACAGGCCGCCATCGGCCATGCCGGCGGCGCACCGGTGAGCGTCCGCCCTGCCCCTGGCCCCGAGGAGACCACCCGGGTCCTGTTTGCCGACCCTGCCCTTGGCGAATCGCAGTACCGGACCCTTTTCGTTGACCCCGGTACGAGCGAAATTCGCGGCGACTTGCCCACCTACGGCAGCAGCGGCGCCCTGCCGCTGCGAACGTGGATCTCCAACCTCCACCGTTCCCTGAACCTCGGGGAACCGGGCCGGATCTACAGCGAACTAGCCGCATCCTGGCTTTGGGTCATCGCCCTCGGCGGCTTGCTGCTCTGGGTCGACAGGATCCGCCGACGGCGGACCAGCGGCAAGAAGGCGGCGGGCACCAAACCGAGCCGGACATCCGGCCGCGCCCGGGTGGTGTGGCTGCACGGAACCACCGGAACCGCCCTGCTCGCAGGATTCTTGTTCCTCTCCGCCACAGGCCTGACCTGGTCCGCCAGCGCAGGAGACAACATCGCCGCCCTGCGCACCGCGCTGGGGTGGGCCACCCCGACGGTCTCCACAAGCCTGGCCGGGCCCGCGACCGCGCCGGCAAGCGACCACGGAGGGCACGCCGGAGCCGCCTCAGCACCGGCGGCGTCCACTGCGGATCCGGCGGACTACGACACCGTGTCAAGGATCGCCCGCGCAGACATCATCACGGCGCCGATGATCGACATCAAACCCCCGGCCACGGAAGGCAAGGCCTGGACCGTGACCGAAGCAGGCAGGGAATGGCCGGCAACCGCCAGCGCCGTCGCCATCGATCCCTCCACAGAGACGATCACCAGCCGGGCCGACTTTGATGACTTCAGCCCCGCGGCCAAGCTGACCCGCTGGACCATTGCAGCGCACATGGGGCTGCTCTTCGGGCTGCCGAACCAGCTGGTCCTGCTCGGTGTGGCCGCCGGCCTGGCCGCCATGGTGGTCTGGGGCTACGGGATGTGGTGGAAACGCAGGCCCACCCGCGGCAGTGCCTGGGCCTTTGGCCGCCCGGCACCGCGTGGGGCCTTCCTGCGCGCCCACTGGGCCGGAGTACTCGCCGCCATCACCGTGATGGTCGCCCTAGGGTTATTCCTCCCGCTGCTTGGCTGGAGCCTGCTGGCCTTCGTCATTCTCGACACTGCCGTCGGCGCGGCCAAAGGACGCCGCCGCCGCGCAGCGGACCCGACCCCCGCAGAACAAGGCACCACGCCCCGGACTTCGCCGTTGCGATAAGCCCGCCGGCAAATGGCGCGCTGAAGCCCCGGACAGCCACTGCTGTCCGGGGCCAACAGTCAGATGCGGTGATCGTGGACGCCGCCCACATCACCGGTCCGAGACTAGTAGCTCCCCTCTCTGCGCACCGAAGTTGCCCGCCGGGCTGGAGGCCGTGCTGGAGCCCGCCGGGCTGGAGGCCGGCTGAGCCCGCCGGGCTGTAGCCCACCGGGCTGGAGGCCGACTCGCTAGAAAGGGCAGCCGTGGCGAAGGTGTTGGCCGGCCGGGGCAGCCCGTAGTGCTCGCGTAGGGTCCGTCCGGTGTATTCACGTCGGAATAGCCCGCGCTCCCGCAGGATCGGGACGACGTGGTCCACAAAGGCGTCAAGTCCGGACGGAAGCACGGGTGGCATGATGTTGAAGCCATCCGCCGCCCCGGCCTCGAACCATTCCTGGATCGCGTCGGCCACCTGCTCGGGAGTGCCGGAGAAGGTGCGGTGTCCGCGGCCGCCGCCGAGCCTGCCGATCAGCTGGCGCACGGTCAGGCGTTCCCGCCGGGCGAGGTCCACGATCAACGTGTACCTGCTCTTGGCACCTTCGATTTCGTCCTCGGAGGGCAGGTCTTCCGGCAACTCGGCATCGAGAGCCAGGGACTCCGGGGACACCCTGAGCACTCCGGCGAGCTGCTTCCTGGCGTGCTCGGGGTGGATCAGCCCGTCGAGTTCCTTCTCCAGCCGCCGGGCTTCGGCCTCGGTGGACCCGATGACAGGAACGATGCCCGGAAGGACCTTGACCGTCTCCGGGTCCCGGCCGGCGGCGGCGGTCCGCTGTTTCAGGTCGGCATAGAAGCGCTGCGCGTCGGGCAGCGTCTGCTGGGCGGTGAAGACGGCCTCGGCGTAGCGGGCGGCGAAGTCCTTGCCATCCGCCGAGGAGCCGGCCTGGACAATCACCGGGTGGCCCTGGGCGGAGCGTGGCACATCCAGGGGGCCTTGGACGCTGAAATGGGCGCCGGTGTGGTTGACCGGGTGGACGCGGGTGTTGTCTCCCCAGATCCCGGCCTCTTTGTCGCCCAGGGCGGCGTCGTCTTCCCAGCTGTCCCAGAGCTTGCGTGCCACGTCGAGGAACTCCGCGGCCCGCTCGTACCGCAACGCGTGGGCCGGCTGGTCCCGCAGCGAGAAGTTCCTCGCGGCGGCGTCCCCCGCGGTGGTGACCACGTTCCACCCGGTCCTGCCGCCGCTGATGTGGTCCACGGAGGCAAACCGCCGGGCCAGGTTATAGGGGTCGTTGTAGGTGGTGGACGCCGTCGCTATCAGCCCGATGCGTTCGGTGACGGCAGCGATGGCGGCGAGCAGGACGGTCGGCTCGAGCGTGCCGTAGGGCCGCTGGCCGACGTCGCCGTGCAGCACCGGTGAGTCCGCGAAGAAGATGGAATCGAACGTTCCGCGTTCGGCGGTCCGGGCAAGCCGCTGGAAATGGGCGACGTCCGTCCCGGCGAAGCTGTCGCTTTCCGGCAGCCGCCACGAGGCTTCGTGGTGTCCGGTGCTCATGAGGAACGCGTTCAGGTGCAGCTGACGTGCGGCGCTCACAGCGGCGCACCGGCGACATCTGCGGGGAGGACGACCGTCTCGGAATAGACGGAGGAATCGCCCTGGATGGAGGCGCTGCTGCGTCCGTCGACGCCCCGCGGAACATCGCCGGCCACCGTGACCCGGTTCAGCTGCCGGGGCTGGCCGTCGTAGTTGTCCGGGGCGTAGTGCTGGGTGATGCGGTTGTCGAAGAGCACCAACTGGTCCGGTTCCCAGTTGACGCGGACCACGTTCTCCGGGCGGGTGACGTAAGCCTGCAGCAGCCGCAGGATGTCCTTGGATTCGGTGTTGGACAGTCCCACGATCCGCAGCCTTTGGGCGAAGCCGCCGATGAACAGGCCGCGCTCCCCCGTCAGTGGATGGACCCGGACCACAGGGTGGGCGGTCTCGAAATGGATCCGGGTGAATTCCTTCCGCCGCTCATCGGCGTTGGCGTGCTCGAGGTTTTTCGGCACGGAGTAGTCGTAGTCATTGGTGTGGACGGCCCACAGGGTGTCGGCGAAGTTCCGCAGTTCCTCGGGCAGGTCCTGGTAGGCACCTGCCGAGGAGGCGATCAGGGTCTCGCCGCCGTAGGCCGGAAGGGTGATGCTGCGCAGGGTGGAGGCCTGCGGCGGGTTCACGACAAACGTGACGTCGGTGTGCCAGTTGTTCGCGCTGCCGTTTTCGCTGTCCACCGGCAGAACCGCCGGTTTGCCCTCGACGGAGGCCACCGTGGGGTGCGCCTGGGTGAGCGGGCCGAAGCGGCTGGCGAAGCGGACCTGGGCTTCGTCGTCGCGGACGTTGGCTTCCCGGAAGACCAGGGCCTTGTAGGTGTTCAGGGCCGCACGGATCTGGGCGATGGTGGCGTCGCTGAGGTCGGCGCTGAGGTCCAGGCCGCGGACCTCGGCGCCGATGCGCGCGCTGAGTTTCCGGAAGTCGAGGCGGGTTTCGGTAGTTGTCGACATGGTGTGTGTCCTTGATCTGTCGGGGTGAAGTTGCTTTGGCGGGGTTAGCGTGGCCGGTTAGCTGGACTGGGATCCGACGGCGGTCCGCCACCGGGAGAAGTGCCGTTCGACGGCGACCAGCAGGTAGTTGACCAGCAGGCCGAGCAGCGAGACGGTCAGGATCCCGGCGTACATATCCGGGATCAGGAAACTCATCTGGGAGTTGACGATCAGGTACCCGAGGCCCGCCTTGGCGCCGACCATTTCCGCGGCGATGAGCACCAGGATCGAGGACGTTCCCGCCATCCGGATTCCCGTGAAAATAGTAGGCACCGCCGAGGGAAGGATGACCTTCTGGAACAGCCGGAAGTTCGAGAGCCCCAGCGACCGGGCGGCGCGGATGAGCAGCGGATCAACGGTCCTGACGCCGGCGATGGTGTTCAGCAGCACGGGGAAGAACGCGGCATAGGCCACGATGCTGATCTTGGACGTCTCCCCGATCCCCAGCAGCAGAGTGAAGACCGGGAGCAGGGCCAGCGCCGCCGTGTTCCGGAAGACCTCCAGCAACGGGTTCAGGAACCGGTCAAGGGACCGGTACCAGGCGACCAGCAGGCCAAGGGCGACGGCGGATACGACGGCGATGCCGAAGCCGCTGGCGGACCGGGTGAGGCTTGCCGCCAGGTGGTTCTGCAGCTGCCCCTTGGCGATAAGGGTGCCCAGGGCCTGCAGGACCTCGTGCAGCGGCGGGAGGAACACCCTGGTCGAGGCCGAGGCGAGGTAGGTGGGCCCCAGTTCCCAGAGCAGGAGGAAGAGCACGATGGCGCCCGAGGCCCAGATCCCGCGCCCGGCTTTGCGGACACCGGAGCGGACCAGGGAGGGAAGGTGTCTGGTTGCCGCTGGCGGCGGGGTCCGCACGACGTCGGCCACGGTGGCGGTAGCGGCGGCAGGCGCGGTTGCGTCTTTGGTCAGCGTTGGTGCGGTCATCAGGCTGCCCTTCCGGTGCTGATCTGGCCCTGGCTGAGCTGGGGTGCCTCGTCGGGTGCAGACCCGTCGGGCCGGATTTTGGCGTGCCCGGCTTCCTGGGCTTTCCGGACCTCGTCGTGCAGCAGCGACCAGACCTTGTGCCGGTGTTCGACGAAGACGGCGTCCGATCGGACGTCCCCGTCACCGGTCCGCTCCCCCAGGTCAATGTCGACAATCTGCTTGAGCCGGCCGGGGCGGGAGCTGAGCACGGCCACCCGCTGGCCGAGGTACACGGCTTCGTCGATGCCGTGGGTGATGAAGATGATGGTCTTGCCCGTGGACCGCCAGATGCGCAGGAGTTCCTCCTGGAGCTGTTCCCGGGTCTGGGCATCCAGCGCCGCGAACGGTTCATCCATGAGCAGGACGTCGGGCTCGTACGCGAGGCTCCGGGCGATGGCAACGCGCTGCTTCATGCCGCCGGAGAGCTCATGGGGATACCGGTCCTCGAAGCCGGAAAGCCCAACGAGCTCCAGATAGCGGCGGGCCTTGTCGGCACGTTCCTTGCGGCCCAGGCGGCGCCCGTCGCTACCGGTTCCTTCCAGGCCGAAGGCGACGTTGGCCGCTGCCGTGCGCCAGGGGAAGAGTGCGTACTGCTGGAACACGACGGCGCGGTCGCGGCCGGGTCCGGTCACCTCCTTGCCGTCCACGAGCACCTGGCCGGTGTCCGGCCTGGTGAGCCCGGCAAGGAGGTCCAGGAGGGTGGTCTTGCCGGATCCGCTCGGACCGACCAGAGTGATGAACTCGCCCGCGGCGACGTCCAGCGTGATGCCCTCCAGTGCCGTCAGCGTGGCGCCCTCGGGCTGGTCCCTGCTGGGCCGGACGGTGAACTGTTTGCCGACGTTCCGGAGGCTGATTTTCGGCGTTGGGCTGGTACCGCGGGTCATGATGCCGCCCCCTTCAGCAGGTCGTTGAAGTCGTTGGTGTAGTACTTGGAGGGAGTGATGTCGCCGGTGACGATGCCGGTGTCATTTAGCCACGCTGACCAGCGGGTGAAGTCCTGGTCGCTGATGGCGCCCTTGGACGGGACACCGACGCTCTTCCAGTACTTCAGGGCAGCGGTGCTTTCGGAGCGCTGGCGCTTGTCGATGATGCTCGTAAACCGCGCGATCACCTCTTCACGGGGGGTGCTGCGTTCCCATTCGATGGCCTTGGCCACACCGGTGGTAAAGATCCTCGAGGTTTCCGGGTTCTTCTCGATGAAGTCCTTGCGCAGGACGTATTGGCCTCCGGCGAAGGTTCCAAAGAGTTCGAAGTCGTTGAACAGGGACCGCAGGCCGCCCTTGGCGACAGCGTTATCCTGCAGCACTCCGCCGAGCGCCCCGACGTCGACCTGTCCCCGGCGGATGGCCTCCTCGGTGTCATTGGGCGGAACGACGACGAGTTGTACCTGCTTGATCTCCTCCTGCGACAGTCCGTTCTTCTTCAGGTAGCTGTTGATCACGGCGTCCGAATGAGCGCCCAAGGTATTGACCGCGATCTTCTTGCCGATCAGATCCCGCGGCGCGCGGATCGGGCTGTCCTGGGTGACATAGAAGCCGTTGAACGTCTTCTCGTCCTCGCCGTAGTAGTTGATCACCGCAGTGACCGGTGCGCCGGCTTCGATGAGCTTCACCACGGCGCCGGAGAAGGCGCCGCCAAAGTCGGTGGCTCCTGTCGCGGCTGATTGGATGCTCGCCGGCCCGCTGATGGTGTTGCCCACCCAGTTCAGCTTCACGTTGCCCAGGTAGCCGAGGTCCTCGGCCAGCTCCGGCAACGTGACGCTGTTGGCCCAACCCTCGTAGCGGAGTTCGGTCACCTCGGGCGTCCCGGGGGCATTTCCGGCCGCGGACTGGGCGCTCGCAGGGCCGCCGCAACCGGAGACCACCAGCGAGACCGCCACGGCGGCGGCAACGCCCAAGGTGGAGAAAAGTCCTGCGGGTAAGAGTCGGTTTTTCATAGCGGATACTTTCTGGATTCGATGGTGCGGACCGGGGCTGCCGGACCGTGTCCACCATCAGAACAGAGTTGAATCCATCCCGGCAGGCGCCTCGACACCCGACGAAACCGCGCGTAATCCGGCGACGAAAACAGCCCCGGACGCCAGCCGCTACCTAATCGGACGCATCGGGAAGCAGTCCGTAACAGGGCCGACTCACGCGGTCATCTGCGGCCGTTCCGGGACACATCAGCGCCCTGCCGGACCGGCACTGTGAAGTCATGGTGACCCCCGACGACGGCGCGTGACGGTGCCGGCGTCGCGCCGCCGTCGTGCCCGGCACCGAAGATTTCTGGGGATGTGGCCGAATGTTGCGTTCCCGGCGTCGTGGGGAAAGGGAGTGTCCGCTGAGCGGTGGATCCACCGTTCAACGGGCACCCCCTCTCCCCGGGCCAGCCCTGTCGGCCTGATGTTCCAGTTTTGCGTCAGAAGCCCAGGTTGAAGGCCCGGACAGAGTCTTGGACGTCTTCGTCGACCAGGTCGGCGTTGATTGCGATGGCGGCCGCGGATCCTTCGCCGGCGGCGGTGATGACTTGGGCTCGTGGATTGGCCAGGTTCCCGGCTACCCATACGCCGGGAACAGTGGTTTGGCCGTTGTCGTCTTTCGCCGGCCACCCGGCGTCGTCGACGTCGCAGCCGAGTCCGAGTAGGAGGTGATTGTTCGGGACGAAGCGCGGCGGAACGAACAGCGCGCGGCGACGAACGGTGCGGCCGTCCTCCATCTCGACACCGCACACGTGGTCCTCCTCGATCAAGATCCGCCTCACCGTTCCTTCGACGATCCCGATGGCCCGGGCGACCAGTTCGGAGCGTTGAATTGCAGTCAGGATTCCGGGAGGAGCGAAGAACACGACGTCGTCGGCCCACTGTCGGACGATTTGTGCGTAGCGAACAGTGTCAGGGGAACCGCCCAGTACGCCAAGCTGCATGTCGCGCACCTCGTAGCCGTGGCAGTAGGGGCAGTGCAAAACGTCGCGCGCCCACCGGTCCGCAAGACCTGGGATATCGGGCAATGCATCGCGCAAGCCGGTGGCCACGAGCAGCCGCCGCGCAAAAACGCGCTGGCCGTTGGACGTCAGCACCCAGAACCCGGAGCTTCCGCACCGGACAATGTCCGTGACGGAGGCGTCGAGGAACTCGCCTCCGTAACCTTTCACTTCCCCGCGCCCGATGGCCACCAGTTCCCCGGGCGGCAGCCCGTCCCGCGACAGGAACCCGTGCACGTGCTGGGCCGGACCGTTTCGCGGTGTTCCGGAGTCCACCACGAGAACTGCGCGCCGGGCCCGGGACAACACCAGCGCCGCTGACAGCCCGGCCGCCCCGCCGCCGATTATCACTACGTCATATTTGCTCATGTCCTCAAGGCTTCCGTGATTTCCCTGTTTTGCCAACGAACGTTGCTGATTCCGGGAATTCGGAGTTGGATGGGGGTATGGATGACGCCACCACTGTGATCGCCGCTGCGCTTGATCAGGTCGGAGCCCGGCTGAAACGCCTGCGGATGCAGCGCGGGGTGACCCTGACCGGGCTCGCGGACGCGACCGGAATCTCGAAAAGCACGTTGTCACGGCTGGAAACGGGGCAGCGGCGGCCCAGCCTGGAGCTGCTCCTCCCGCTCGCGCAGACCTACCACGTGCCGTTGGACGAGCTGGTGGGCGCTCCTGAAGTAGGCGACCCACGGATCCGCCTGAAACCCCGGCGGGCTAACGGGCGCACTGTTGTGCCGCTGACCCGACATCCTGGGGGCCTGCAGGCCTGGAAGATCGTCATCCCTACCGTGAAGGCTGACCCGGAGCTAAAGGCCCATGAGGGCTACGAATGGCTGTATGTCCTCTCGGGCCGCCTCCGGCTGCTCCTCGGGGACCACGACCTGGTCCTCGGTCCGGGCGAGGTGGCCGAGTTCGACACCCGGGTACCTCACTGGTTTGGCAGCACCGGTGACCAGACCGCGGAGGTCCTGAGTGTGTTCGGAGGACAGGGCGAGCGGATGCATGTCCGTGCTAAGTCCCGCCAGGGATAAGTCGCGAGTCAGCAGAAGAACTGCGGTGGCACGTCACCCGTCCTGTCGTCGGTGTTCCGAACCGGCGTCTCTCCCCGGGAATGGAGCCGGGCTCGTCCTGCTGGGGGCGGTGGGGATGCTGAACATCTCGGTGGTCACTGTCCACTACCGCGTGCGCGAAATCGGGATTCGGCGAAGCTTTGGGGCCACCTCTCGGCGCATCTTCCTGAGCGTCATGATGGAGTCTGTCGTGGCAACGGCGGTGGCCGGGGCGGCCGGCGTAATGCTCGCCGTCGCGGTGGTCCGCGTCAAGGTCATCGATGCAATCCGGTTCTAGCCGCAATCGCTGAGTCCCGTCCTCAATAACGGTGGCGTGTTCGCCGCTGCCGTGGAGCAGCGGCGAACACGCGTAGATCACCGGGTGGAGCCGCTGCTACATTCCGGGAATCTGCTGGGCCTCGTGGACCTCGATTTCGCAACCGCCCGGCATGTTCAGGTGCGGGTATTGCTTGGCGAGTTCCACGGCCGCCTCAAGGTTTTCGGCCCGGGGTTGGAAGACTTCAGACGGAGATGCTTCGGCCGGTGAACGCGATCAGGCGCTCCAGGCTGCCGGCGGTCTCCGCGACCGGCTGGGCAGCGGCGAAGCTGCCGCTGGCGCGGACCTGATCGGAGATGGTCAGCAGGGCCAGGGCCTCAACGTGATCGGTAACGACGTCGGAGACGACAAGTTCCTGGCCGGTGGCCTTCGCAAAGTCCCACGCGTGAACGAGCAGCTCGAGGTTGATGATTCCGGCGACGACGGTGGCTGGCAGTTCCGCGAAGCCCATGTCGATGGTGCCTTCGACACCGCGGCGGCTGAACGCCTCCAAGGTGGCCTGCGCGAGTCCGGCGATGCGCACTTCCGGGCCCGCCCCGGCGTCGTCTGACACGTCCGCGCCCAGTGCGCCACCGATCTGCTTCAGCGAACCGGCCAGGTGCTCCAACAGTTCGTGGGCCGTGAAGTCTTCGCAGGGAGTGGCTTTCTCCCGGTCTTCCGGAGTGAGCTTTCGCAGCACCCCCAGGAGCACGGCGAGCGATGCCTCAGCAGAGCTGATGTGATCGATCGAGTCCGGGGCAGCTGACCACTCGTCCGGACCGGCGCCGGCCGGGGAGGAAGTTTCGGCGATGAGCCGGTCCAGGTAGTGGTTCCAGCCCTCGGCATGTGCTGCGGCCTGCTCGGCGTTGAGGCCATCGTGGACCAGGCGGAGCGTGGTGCCGTCGGCGCCGGGCTCCAGCGTAATCGTCACGGTGGACGCGCCCGGCGCCAGGTCCATGCCGGATTCCCAGCCCCAGGTGAAAACGATGCGCTTGCCCGGCTCGATCTCCTGGAAAGTGCCGGCGGCGTGGTGGCCGGGAGTGACGGTCCAGCGGTATTCGCCGCCAAGCCGAAGGTCAACCCGGGCCGCCACCGTCTGCCAGCGGCGCAGACGTTCCGGCTCAGTGATGAGTGCAAAGGCCTCGTCGGCGCCGACGGGCAGGTGAATGGTTTTATCGAACGTCATGAGAGTGGTCCTTTGTCTTGAGGCGAAGTAGCTGAATTGGTCGTGTGATGTTGCGGAGGCCCGTGACGCTGTGCGGCAAGCGCGGCCGCATCCGATGCCAGCAGATCCAGTTCATAGGTCCAGAACTGTTCGACAAGTTCACGGAGCCGGCCCATTCCCTCTGGGTCGAGCCTGTAGTACCTGTTCCGTCCCTCCTTGCGGGCAGCTACCAGGCCGGCCTGTTCGAGTAACAGCAGGTGCTGGGACACCGCGGAGCGGCTCACTGTGAAATGGGCGGCCAGTTCCCCGACCGCCTGTTCGTGGCTGGCAAGAAGATGCAGCAGGCGTCGCCGGTTCGGCTCCGCAGCAATCTCCAAGGCATCCAACACAATGAATACGTTAGTAGTCACTAACGTATTCCGCAAGTGCAAAGCGCTCGGAGGATCGAGCGATGGGAGTACGGCACGTCTTGAAGTCAGCGTCGGGGACGGGGGCGGAGGACGGGGCAGGAGTATCTGTTTGCGCTTAGGAAGCCGCGGCGTTGCGCCCGGTCAGGGAGAAGCCGGCATCGAATGCGGGGTCTCCCCCGGCACAGCGGCTATAGGCCCCGGTGGTGTTCGATGAGCCACCGCGCCATCTGCTGGGCTCGCTTGGAGGCCAGCGTGTCCCCTTCGGTGGCCGAGATGATGGAGCCCTTCATCAGGATGTGCCAGGACCGTGCAAATTCCTCGGGGCGGTCCAGCCCGGCTTCCTCGGCCAAGGCCTGGATGTGGCCCCTGATGCGGGTGAGGTAATCGATGCTCGCCTTCCCCAGCGGGTGCCCGGGCCCCATCTCCAGCAGGACGTTGATGAACGAGCACGCCTCGAAGTCCTCGCGCTGGAACCAGTCGCCGAACACGTCAAAGACGGCGAGCAGCTGTTCCTCGGCTGTGTTGCCCCGCCGGCGGGCCTCGGCCACGATGAGGTCCACGGTCCACACCTGGTCGCGGAGTTCCAGAAATGCCAGAACCAGGGCGTCCTTGGACGGAAAGTGCCGGTAGAAGGTTGCTTTGGAGACCCCTGAACTGCTGATCAGCTCATTGACCCCGACTCCGCGGATGCCGCGGCGGGAGAACAACTCGTAGGCGGTGGCGAGAATACGGTCCACCGGCTCTTCGCGTCCGGCCATGGCTGTGGCAGGCAACAGCGTAGGGCCCGCGGCGTCGTAGACAGTCATGATGAAAAAATTTTACACCGGGCTGGGGCGTACAGACCGGTCTGCCTCGGAGTGTGCTATCAGTGTCCGCTGGATTTTCCCGGAGCACTTGGCCTGCATGGCCCACTACATCCCCTAGGGATGAAGAACCCGCTCCTCATCGCGGCGTGCCGAGAAACGGCTGTCCACTGCGTGGACGAAGCTGCGGAGGGTGGCGTATTCGTGCGTGTTATTGGCCAGCCGGACGATGGCCGAGGCTGTGTGGGCGAGCTTGATGTTGTGGTGCTGGCTGTAGGCGGAAAGCCGTTCGAAGGCGGCGTCGGAACCGATGTGAAGAATTCCCATCAAGATGCCCTTGGCCTGCTCAATGAGGCCTCGTGTGCCGATGGCTCCGGCAATGGCCTCGCGGGCCGACCGGTCCGTTTCCAGCTGGACTGTCCTGGTGAGATCAAGGATGAATCCGTCGATGAACAGCAGTTTCCCGTCACCGTCAGGCACGCCCTGCCCCGCTGTGAGGACGCGGCGCTCCCGCCTGCGTGCGTCGAAGAGGCGGTGGTAGTTGGCAAAAAACCCTCCGTCACGGCACACGCCCTCAAAAATCTCCCTGCACCGCTTCCGGTCGTCAGGGTGCAGGTGCGACATCAGGACGCCCACGGTCGGCACCACCTCACCCCGGTGATAGCCATGGATTTGGTAGATCTGCTCGGACCACAGCAGCTCACCCGAGGCGACGTCGTAGCGAAAAGTCCCGGCGAGGCAGTCCTCGGCTATCAGCGCGCTTGAGTAGGCCTGCAACGCCTTCAACTGGGTCATGGCCATGCCTTCCTGCCGGCAGACGCCCAGCCCCCGGCACGGGAGCGCCCCAGGCGGCCGACACGGGACACGGCGACGCTCAGCACGAGCTGAGCCCGACCTGAGCTGTTCGCGGTTCCAGAGCCTGCCGCCACCGCACGATCAGCTGCTGATTCCGGATAACGGCCCGGCCGCCCAAGAAGCGCGCGGCGGACGGGATGCCGATGCGCGGCGGCCGTCCCGGGGATCTGGGCGCTCGGTCGCGGGCCGATCTCGCCCGTGCGCGCGGCTCATTTGCATGCGTCTCATGGGCTCCACGACTCTGCCCGCTGGGCTCCACCGGAATGCTGTCTGCAACTGACTGGCGCAGGGCCTCATTTTGCGGTGCCGCAATTTGGGTCACTAGCCCCATGCCGGCGTACTCCCGTACTGCGGCAATTCCGGCCACCGCCGATGGCAGGTCAGGAAAACGCCGGGAAAGGGCCATGACAGTCCCGTCCGGGGCGGTCAGTCGAAATCGGTAGGAAGTGTCGGAATCGGTGAACAGTTCGAACATGCCTGTCATAGAACCCTCCTGGAAGCCGGGACCCGATTGTTCCCGGTGACTCCGTTGTCACCGGGAGCAGTCTGAATCCATCCGAACGATGCCGGCCACGCATGGAGGCCCGGATCAAATTGATGAATTCATGAAAGTCTGAACTACGGTTCCAGTCCGCGCAAGAGGTACCACCCTGTCTGCCGGCGACGGCGGCGGCGCAGGCTACGGCGACACCTCAGCGGTCCGGCGCTACGATATATGTGCCGGGTAGACCAATCGCGGAAGCGGCGAGACAGACTTTTCTGTCTCGCACGTGTTAGTTTTCCTGTCGGCGGGTTCTGCACAGACGCGCGGCTCAGAATACTTGAATGTGAAGGAGGGAGGTCCCATGCCGGATGATCTTCCCGCAACCATGGTCCCGACCGATGTGAAGGCCGAACTTTTCAAGTCCATGGGCCACCCTGCGCGAATCCAGCTGCTGGAAATGCTCGCAGAAGGGCCAGTTGCCGTGAGCAGACTGCGCGACAACACCGGGCTGGAGCCGTCGAACCTCTCCCAGCATTTGAGCCTGCTCCGCCGCCAGCGCCTGATTGTCCCCTCACGACGCGAAGGGCGGCTGTTTTATGAACTGGCCAGCCCCGAGGTGAACGTCCTGCTCGCGGCCGCCCGATCTCTGCTTGGCACTCTCCTCCACTCCACCCGCTTAACCCTGAGCCCCATGGCCGAAGAGCGGGAAGACGCAATCCGCTAGTTGCCGGCGCACGGTGGGCCGATAGACGCCTTCCCCTATAGCGCGGTCGACGTCGACCGCGCTAGCTCGATCCAGATCGCGCCTGGGCCCGACGCGGGCCGGCCAAGGCCGCACGCCGTACAGTATGGACAACAGCGATCGACCGGGAATCGTCCGGACTAAGAACCTGTAGGGGTATGCATGGCTCACGCCGAGAACGAGACCACCATCAACCGTTCACCGGAGGACGTCTATGCGTTCCTCGCGGATGGGCTGAACAACCCGGCATGGCGTTCGGGGATTCAGGACATCGCACTGAAAAGTGGAACGCCTGGGGACCTCGGCACCGTGTATAGCCAGACCCTCTCGGGTCCCGGCGGCAGGCCCATCGTTGGGGACTACGAAATCACGACCGCGGACCCCGGAAAGCATCTGGGCTTCCAGGTGGTGGCCGGCCCTGCCCGCCCGGCCGGTGCTTACCACCTCAGTGAAGCGCCGGGCGGAACGACTGTTCGATTCACACTGGATCTGCAGCCTAAGGGACTCATGAAACTCGTGGGTCCGGTGATTGTCCGCACCATGAATAGTGAAGTCGCGCAGCTGGCAAATCTGAAAAAAGTTCTCGAATCCGCATAGGAGGCCGCATACGGTGGCACCTACGGAAAACCGGAATCCCGATGTGGATCTGTGGCTGAAGAACCACCAAGGGCTACCAGCCGCTAACGACGACGCCGCCCGCCACCTTGCGAGGTGGCGGGCGCCGTCGTTCTTGCTTGGGGCCTAGCTGCCGACCAACACGTCCCGCAGGTCCTTCAGGATCAACTGCGCGCCTGTCGGGCCGAGGCCGAGGAACCACACGTCGTCGTTGACGGCCTTTGCCTGGCCGGCCTTGACGGCACTGAGCCGCGGCCAGACCGCGCCCCCGACCACCGAGGTTTCGCCGGTGGCGGCAGGATCGCCGTAGCTGCTGTAGAAGATCCAGTCCGAATCGGCCTGTTCGACGTTCTCCGCCGAGATTTCCGCGGCCAACTCATCGATGTTCTGGTTCTCCGGACGGCTCAGGCCTGCGTCCTTGAGAATGACCCCAATCAGCGACTTGTTGGCGTACAGGCGGATCTTGCCGGGAAGGAACCTGACCAAGGAAATCTTGGGATCGCCGGTCAGGTCCTTTTTGAGCGCGTCTGCCTTGGTCTGATAGTCGTTGAGGACCTTGACGGCTTGGCTTTCCTCACCAACGGAATCGCCCACCAGCAGGAAATTCTCCTTCCAGGGGAAGCCCGGGCGAATGCTGAACACAGTCGGGGCAATGGCAGAAAGTTGCGGGTAGAGCTTGTCCGCACGGAGCTTGCTGCCGAGGATCAGATCCGGCTTGAGCGCCGCGATGGCTTCCAGGTTGGGACTCTGGAGAGTACCAACCGTGGTGGCGTCCTTGACCTTGTCTGCCAGGTAGCTGGGGATGGAGTTCTTGCCATCCGTGGTGGGGATGCCAACAGGCGTGATGCCAAGGGACAGCACATCATCCAGTTCACCGGTATCCAGGACCACGACGCGGCTGGGCTTCTTCGCCAGCTCGGTTTCGCCGTTCGCGTGCTTGATGACACGAGGGAATTCGCCGGGGGCGGCCTCCGTACCGAGCTTGGCCGTTTCCTGGTCGGCGGTGGTGAACTTGGATCCGCCGGTGGCAACATCGGTGTTGCCTGCCGAAGAACCGGCGCCTGCGGCAGACCCGCAACCGGCGACCAGGCCGAGGACAAGGACGGAGCCGGCAAGCCGGGCCGCCAGATGCCGCAGTCGGGGGGTCCGCTGCGGCTGAGTTGTTGAATCGTCATTTTTCACCAGGTAAGGCTAACCTAATAACAGTCGATCTCTTCAACTGGTGCGTTCGGATCACGGTTGCACCCGATCGCCGACGTCACCCGTTGCCCCACCCGTCCGGAGATCCGCTTGTGTCCCACCTGATGTCCCCCGTGTCCCGGTACACCTTTGGAACTCTTGAGGCTAGGGCCGACGCGGCCGGCCGGGTGGACCCCGGCGTGACCAACGGCTCCGGGAACCATCGGCGCCGTGTCGACGGCGTACGCGGCCGGCTCCCCTGGCGGCTTGCCTTCCTGCTGGGTGCCGTCACCGCATTGCTTGCCTCCGCAGTCCTGAGCCTTGGCGTTGGCGCAAAGTTCATCCCGCCTGAAACCGTTCTGGAGGCCTTCACAAACTTCCGGGACACGGCCGACCACGCCATCATCCTCCAGAACCGGCTGCCCAGGACCCTGTTGGGGATCTTCGTGGGCATGGCGTTGGGCGCCGCAGGGGCGTTGATCCAGGGAATTACACGCAACCCCCTGGCCGACCCCGGCATCCTGGGCGTCAACGCCGGTGCCTCGTTTGCCATCGTCATCGCCATCGGCGTCTTCGGTGTGACCACACTGAGCGGGTACATCTGGTGCGCGTTCGCAGGTGCAATCGTGACCACCATCGCCGTGTACCTGATCGGCACCTCGGGCCGGAATGTGGTTAACCCCATCCGCCTGACACTGGCAGGGGTGGCACTCGGCGCGGTGCTGTCCGGCGTCGGCTCCGGGCTGACGCTCCTGAATCCGAAGGCCTTTGACCACTTGCGCTCCTGGAGCGTCGGTTCCCTGGACAGCCGCACCATGGACACCGTCTTCGCCGTTGCGCCGTTCATGGCCGCAGGGCTGGTGGTGGCCCTGTTTGCGGTGCGGGGCATGAACGCCGTCGCGCTGGGCGAAGACTTGGCCACGGCGCTGGGCAGCAGCGTCAACCGCACCCGGATCCTGGGCGTTGTGGCCATCACGCTACTCAGCGGTTCGGCCACAGCGGCAGCCGGCGCCATCGGCTTTGTCGGGCTGATGGTCCCCCACGTGGCCCGGTGGATTGTCGGGCCGGATCAGCGGTGGATCCTCGCCGCGACCGTCGTCCTCTCCCCTATCCTCTTGCTCGTCTCCGACATTGTGGGCCGGGTCGCCGTGCCGGGTGAGCTCCCGGTGGGCGTCGTCACGGCATTCATCGGCGCCCCAGTGCTCATCGGGCTGGCACGCCGCAGGAAGGTGAGCGGACTATGACGGTCACGGGCAAGGAGACCCGCCCGCCCGTGGACTTCGGACGGCCGACTGTGGTGCTGCGCGGCCGGGGACACAGCGCCGGCGGGCCGGGCATCAGCATTCTGGTGGATGTCCGCACCCTCATGATCAGCATCCCGTTGATCCTGGCCGGGCTCGCCGTTGGACTCCTTGCCTTGGCCACCGGCGACTACGCCCTCAGCGTCCCCCAGGTGATGCAGGCCTTCGCAGGCGACGCCGATGCCCTCACCCGGACCATCGTCATGGACTGGCGGCTCCCGCGGGTGCTCTCCTCCCTGCTCTTCGGCGCGGCATTGGGCATGAGCGGCGGCATCTTCCAGTCCCTGACCCGGAACCCGCTCGGCAGCCCCGACATCATCGGCTTTAATACCGGCG
This sequence comes from uncultured Actinomycetota bacterium, assembly GCA_963722145.1. Lineage (GTDB taxonomy): Bacteria > Actinomycetota > Actinomycetes > Actinomycetales > Micrococcaceae > Arthrobacter. The sequence goes on from CAVRLW010000014.1 coordinate 406,646, forward strand.
CCTACACCGGAGCACTGCTGGTGATCCTGACCGTTGGAGGAAGCTACCTTCAAATCGCCCTGGGCGCCCTGATCGGCGGAATTCTGACAGCCCTTGCCGTCTATCTGCTGGCCTTCCGCAGAGGCTCCCAAGGCTTCCGGCTGATCATTGTCGGCATCGGCGTCAGCGCCATGCTGGCGTCCCTCAACCACTGGCTGATCCTCCGCGCCGAACTCGAGGTCTCCATGGCGGCCGCTGTGTGGGGTGCGGGCACCCTGAACGGCATCTCCTGGCAGCAAGCAGGCCCGGCAGCCGCCGTCGTGGCTGTTGTGGCCGTGGCCGCGCTGGCCGTGTCACGCAGGATGCGGATGCTGGAGATGGGCGACGACGCCGCCCGCGCCCTGGGCGTCCGGACGGAGCCCACCCGAGTACTGCTGATGATCCTTGGAGTGGCGCTGACCGCCGCCGTCACCGCCGTCGCGGGCCCCATCGCCTTCGTGGCGCTGGCGGCGCCCCAGCTTGCCCGCCGGCTCACCCGGAGCGCCGGGATCACACTGCTGCCGTCCGCCCTGATGGGGGCGGTCCTGCTGTCAGCCAGCGACCTCGCCGCCCAGCGGTTGTTCGCCCCGATCCAGTTGCCGGTGGGCGTTGTCACTGTGTGCATCGGCGGTATTTACCTAGTCTGGCTGCTGGCCAGGGAAGCAAGGAAGTCATGATCAGCACCACCGCCACCACGCCCAGATTGTCCGCGGAAGGACTGACTGTCGGCTACGAGCAGCGGATCATTTCCGAGAACCTGAACGTATCCATCCCCGACGGGTCCTTCACCGTGATCGTGGGACCGAACGCGTGTGGCAAATCCACCCTGCTGCGGGCGTTGGCCAGGCTCATCAGGCCACGCTCCGGTGACGTGCTGCTGGACGGCAAGTCCGTGGCGAGCCTGCCCGCGAAGGAGTTGGCCCGGAGGCTCGGTCTGCTGCCGCAGTCCTCCATTGCCCCGGACGGCATCACGGTTGCCGACCTGGTTGCCCGCGGCCGCTACCCCCATCAGAGGCTGCTCCGTCAGTGGTCCACGCAGGACGAAACCGCCGTCGGGGATGCCATGGAGGCCACCGGCGTCACCTCCCTGTCGGGGCGGTTGGTTGACGAGCTATCCGGCGGCCAGCGTCAACGCGTGTGGGTGGCGATGGTCCTGGCGCAGCAGACGCCCCTGCTTCTCCTCGACGAGCCCACGACCTTCCTTGATATCGCGCACCAGATCGAGTTGCTGGAGCTGTGCCGGGACCTGAACCGGGACAAGGGCCACACCCTCGTGGCTGTTCTCCATGACCTGAACCACGCAAGCCGCTACGCCACCAACATCATTGCAATGAAGGATGGGGCGGTGGTGGCCGAGGGTGCACCGTCCGATGTGCTGACCGAGGCACTGGTGGAGGACGTCTTCGGCCTGCCCTGCCGGATCATCGAGGACCCGGTATCAGGTACACCCCTGGTGATACCACTGGGCCGGCCGCACGGCATGGGCTGAGGGTATTGACCGGCCGGCATGCATCGGGGAATCTCGAAGGAGACGCGCCAATCGACAAAGGGTCCGACACCGGCCAGCCCTGTCCGCAGCCTTGCCCACACCAACGTATGGAGATCCCGATGGAATCCGCTAAATTCACCGAACTGCTGACCCGCCAGGTTGGCAACGAATTCGCCGCCTCCCACCAATATGTCGCCGTGGCCGCATGGTTCGACGGGCAGGACCTTCCGCAACTGGCCAAACACTTCTACCGCCAGTCACTCGAAGAACGCAACCACGCCATGATGATGGTCCGCTACATCCTGGATCGCGGACTCAAGGTCGCCATCCCCGGCATTGATCCGGTCCGGAACGATTTCGCGAATGTCGAGGAACCACTCGCCCTGGCCCTCGCGCAGGAACAGGAAGTCACCGAAAACATCAAGGACATCTTCGCTGCAGCCAGGGCAGAGAACGACGCCCTGGGCGAGCAGTTCATGCTCTGGTTCCTCAAGGAGCAGGTGGAAGAGGTCGCCTCGATGACCACCCTGCTGAACATTGCCCGGCGTGCGGACAACCTCTTCGACGTCGAAAACTTCCTGGCACGTGAACGTGTCGGCGACCAAGGAGGTGTCGGCGGGCGCCGCGGATCCGGCGGGCATCACACCGGCCAGACCGGAGGGGGCCACGACTCCGGCACGCCGGACGCCGCCGGCGGATCTCTCTGACAGCCCATCCCTATCGTGAGCTCCACCTGTCGGCTTAGGCTGGACGCATTCTATGAACTCAGGTGAGCATCGAACGCTGCCGGCACCCTAGAAGGCCGGCGACGGTTCGGCGGGGCCGGAAGGAGACTGGGGATGACGCAGGCGGACAGGACTTGGACACCCGAGGATCAGGGCTGGCTCCGGGAAAACCTGCGGGAGGCCATCGACCATCTGGTGGAGATGGGGTACACGGTGCGCGGGGGGCAAGGCGAGGACCCGGAACTGATCCACCCCGGCGGTTCGGCCGTGCAGACGTGGCGGGAGGACTACCCCTACGACGAGCGGATGTCCCGTGACGAGTACGAGATGGAGAAATACCGACTGCAGGTGGAACTGCTGAAGTTCCAGTACTGGGGCCAGGACCAGGAGCTCAGGCACGTGATCGTTTTCGAGGGCCGGGATGCGGCCGGCAAGGGCGGAACGATCAAGCGCTTCACCGAGCACCTTAATCCCCGCTCGGCCCGGGCCGTGGCATTGAGCAAACCCTCCGACCGTGAACTGGGCCAGTGGTACTTCCAGCGCTACATCCAGCACCTGCCCACGGCCGGGGAGATCGTGATGTTCGACCGGTCCTGGTACAACCGGGCGAATGTAGAGCGGGTCATGGGCTTCTGCACCGAGCAGGAGTTCGACACGTTCATGATTCAGGCGCCGCTCTTCGAGAGGATGCTGGTGGACTCCGGGATCCACCTGACCAAGTTCTGGTTCTCCGTCACCCGCCACGAGCAGCGCACACGCTTTGCGATCCGGCAGATAGACCCGGTGCGGCGCTGGAAGCTCTCCCCCATAGACCTGGCCTCCCTGGACCGGTGGGAGGACTACACAGCAGCCAAGGAGGAGACGTTCCTGCGGACCGACACGGACCATGCGCCGTGGATCACCATCAAGTCCAACGACAAGAAGCGGGGACGGATCAACGCCATGCGCTTCTTCCTCAACCAATTCGACTACGAGGACAAGGACACATCAGTGGTCCACGGCCCCGACCGGCTCATTGTGCGTCGCGGCCGCGAAGCCGTCGGCGACTAGCGGACCGGTCATGCCGTAGTGGAAACCCGCAACGGCACCTGCATCCTCACATACTGACGACGCCTGCCGTCCGCGCAAACTTTGAACGAATTCTTCTCCAGAAAAACCGTCGGTCACCCTTGAAAAAGACCCAAAACAGAGAGCTAATCGTTATAAGCGGGTCGATTCCAGAAGGCCCCAACAATACTCGCGGCCGTCGAAGGCCTTGCCGAACGGGCATGCACGCCGAAACGGCCGGTCAGGGGCCGATGCGGAACTTGATCCCACCAGGGCTGTAGATGGCCTTCCCGACCGTCGTCGCGGCGAAAGACATATCGAGCCGGTGTCCATACCGGAGTGAACTCGTGGATGGCCACCGTCTCTGCAGGAACCACCAGGCAGAAAGGAGGAACCAATCATGAAGCTCAAGGAGCATGCCGTCGCTTTCGCACTACGAAACCGGATCATGCGCCGCGGGCTGGATGACGAACACCCCGCCGATCCCCGGCTGCAATCCGCAACCAACGAGGTGCGCCCGGTCACGATCACTGAGCACAACAATGCCCGGGAATTGCCCGAAGTTGGGCCCGACGACCTCGAATATCAGCGGACCAACCCAGACAAGACGCCGAAGGACACCCTATGGTTTTACCTTTTCGGCATTGCCACCATCCTGTACCTGCTCGCGCTGATATTCATTCTGTTCGGATGACCTAGGGCGCTTTTTCACCGGTGACCAGTCCGTTCCGTGGCCACCGGCGCATTTCCTGCCTGTTCGACCCGGCGCCAGTCCCACCTGATGCGGTTGCACCTTTGCCCGCCGCGTCGTGAGGAACTCACGAATTTCATCTCGGTCATGTGGGCTCGTGAGACAACCGAGCTACAGCCGAAGGACAGGGTTTGGTGCCGGCGCACTCTCCACCCTGCTCAACCCCAAAGTCGGCCTGTTCTACCTCGCCGTCGTGCCGCAATTGCACTCGGCCTGGGCGTGCTGGCATCCAGCACAAGCCCGCAGCACACCGGTGCGGAACGGATCGATCAGGATCAGAGAAGCGATCAGGGAGGCCACCGCATAAAGTCAACAACACGAACTGCCCACCTCACCGAAGGACCTGCCATGACCTCCATCGAATCAGTCACCCTCGAAGCACCGGACCCCACAGTTGCCACCGCCTTCTACGCCGCCGCCTTCGGATTGGGCAAGCAGGTGCGCGTGCGAGCCTCCGATGCCCCGACGGCCGGGTTCCGTGGGTTCACGATGTCGCTCATAGTGTCGCAGCCGTCCACCGTCAGCAGCCTGATCGACACCGCTATCGCGGCTGGCGCCACCACGCTGAAGTCGGTCCAGAAGTCACTGTGGGGCTACGGCGGAGTCGTACAAGCTCCGGATGGAACGATCTGGAAGGTGGCGACGTCGGCGAGGAAGGACACTGGTCCGGCCACCCGGCAAGTCGACCAGATCGTGCTCCTGGTAGCGGCCACCGACGTTGCTGCGAGCAAACGGTTCTACGTCGACCACGGCCTCACCGTCGGGAAGAGCTTCGGCAAGTACGTCGAGTTCTCCATGCCGTCGAGTCCCATCAAGCTGGGACTCTACGGGCGCCGCGCCCTCGCCAAGGACGCCGGCGTCTCTCCCGACGGCGCCGGCGCGCACCGACTCACGATCGGCAGCGACGCCGGCACGTTCACGGACCCGGACGGGTTCGCGTGGGAGGCGGCATCAGTGTGAGCCGGGCGTTCGGGTGATCGACACCCCGGAGGCCACCCACATCCGCTACCGCGTCCGACGCTGAGCCGGTCCTTCCGTACATAGGTGCGGCGTGCCATCGTTGCAGAATGCAGACGGTGTATGAAGCTGCCGGCGGTGCCGGCCTTTTCCTGACGCTGGCCAACGCATGGCATGCCAGGGCAGTGGCGGACGAGGTGGTCGGGCATGCGTTCAGCCATGGTTTCCATCCGGAGCATCAGCGCCGGCTCGCCGCCTATTGGGCGGAGGCCCTAGGTGGCCCTACGACCTATTCAGACTCCTACGGCGACGAGACATCCGTCGTGCGGATGCACAGCGGCAACGGGCCGCACGAGGAAATGGATCGTAGGGCAATCGCCTGCTTCGATCAGGCGCTGACCGACGTCGGACTCACCGACGACGACCGTCTCCGCAGAGTGCTGCACGACTACTTCGCTTGGGCGACCACCACCACCATGTCCCGGTACCAACGCTCCGCAGATGACGTTCCAGACGGACTGCCCATCCAGCACTGGTCCTGGGACGGCCCAGTCAGCGGGATGGGTTCAGACCACATCTGAGCGCAGCGGCCATGGACTCCAAGAACCGGCTACGTCCCGTAGCCGGGTCTCCGCGTCGCGGAGGCGGGCGGCGGCGGGGCCGGGTTCGCCTTTTCCGCTTTCAGAGCCGGAACCGTCGAACGCGGTCAGCGCGTATTCGCTCCACCGCCGGCGGCCAACCGGATAGCGTTCGCTGTATCCGCCGGCCGCGACGGTGAGCACCAGCAGCTCCAGCCGGTCCGCTGTTGTCTCAGCCGTTTCGTCGCAGGCATCGCAACCGCACACCGGAAACGGGAAGTCATGCAGCACCCCGGCGTGCACGATGACGCCCGGACACCCGGTCAACACAAATGTCAGGGCCGCCGCTCCGGAACCCCGTGGCGTGACCTTAACGGCCTGCAGCACCTCCCGCCTCCCTCAGCAGCTCCCCAGCATGGGCCGGATCCTCATGGACCCCGACGTCGTAAACAGCAGTCAGGTGGTCGATGAGAGCACGGGCGACGATGTGAAGCCCGGCGAAACGCTCGGGGTGGCTGTCGACGCTGTATGAATCGGGGTCTGTTCTAATCCACTCTCATGAGGGGAGTTCGTTTTTTGTGTCCCTCCGCTGGGCCTTCAGCAGCCGCAGCCCACTGGCCAACACGCCCACGTGGCTGAACGCCTGCGGGAAGTTGCCGAGGAATTCTCCGGTATCGGGGTGGATCCGTTCGGGAAGCAATCCCAGCGGGTTGGCACGGCTGCACAGGGACTCGTAGAGCTCATGGGCCTCCTCTACTCTCCCCTGTCCTGCCAGATTGTCCACCAGCCAGAAGCTGCAGAGCAGACACGCGCCTTCGCCCCCGGGGAGCCCATCGGGGGAACATGCGGCAAGTAGCGGAACAGCAGACCGTTCCCGGCGTCGAGCTCGGCGGCAATGGCCCTGGTGGTGGCTACCATTCGCGGGTCATCGAAATCGATCACATTGCGAATGGGAAGCGTGAGCAAGGAGGCATCCAGGCCTCCGCTGCCGCCCAGATGCTCCGTCAATGTACGCCTCTCGGCGTCCCAGGATTGAGTCAGCGCGGCTTGCCGGATCTCTCTGGCTGTGCTCTCCCAGCGGCCCTTGGGGTAGGGAAGCCCGTCCCTGCGGGCGATCCGGATTGCGCGGTCAATGGCGACGTAGCATAGCGCCGCCGAGTATGTGAACGTACGGCCAGGCGTGCGGATTTCCCAGGGGCCTGAGTCCGGGACGCGCCATCTCTTGATCGCCATCTCCACGATGGGGGTCAGCGCCGCCCAAAGCTGTGTGTCCACCCGCTTGCCGCTGTTCGACCACTGATAGGCGATGTCGATTATTTCTCCGTAGACATCGTGCTGGAGCTGATGGCGGGCTCCGTTTCCCCAGCGGACGGGTGCTGAACCCCGATAACCTCGCAGTTGGGGATCCTGCCTTTCCTCGGGCGGCTGTGACCCGTCCAGGGCGTACATCACCTGCGGCCTGCCATCGCGTTCAACATTTGTCAGGACCCAAGCCAGGAACACGTCGGCATCACTGGGATCGCCGATGCGCCTGAATACGTAGTTGGAGAACGAAGCGTCACGCACCCACGTGTAACGGTAATCCCAGTTCCGCGGCGTGCCGGGCCATTCTGGCCTGGACGACGTCGCGGCAGCCAGTATGGCGCCCGTCTCCGCATGATCCAGCAACTTGAGCGTGAAGGCGGACCGTTTCATCAGTTCCGCCTGGGATCCTTCGCAGTCCAGCCCGGATGCCCAACGGCGCCACGCGTACACAGTTTGGTCGATGAGCTTCTTGCTCTCGGGATGTTGACGGAGCCGGAACCGTCCCGACCAATGCAAGACCACGGTCAGAGTTTCTCCCGCGCGAAGGGTGATGGCCGCTGACAGTCCGCGCCCATCTGGCCGGAGCTCAACGGACGACCAAAGATAGACTTCCTGCATTCCGTCCTGCTGCCAGTCGAACCTCCACCCAGTAGCCAGGGCATCAAACGTCACCCCGGCCTTAGGTACCAGGCTGATGCGCAGCGGGACGTCTCCGCCTACCGCGCGTGCATGGCGGATCAACTCCGACCGGCCGGCGGGAACCGGCTCTGACAGATCGGCGCCCGCGCGCAGGGTCAGGGCGTCGGTAATCTGGAGCATTCCTCGATCTGACACGAAGGATGTGACGAGCACGCAGGAATCTTCGACATAGCGCTGGCGTGACGCCAGAGTACTAATCGGGGCGATCTCAAAACGGCCGCCGAACTCCGCGTCAAGAATCCCGGCTAAGAAGGGAGGACTGTCAAACTCGGGTAGACAAAGCCACGTGATCGCTCCGTCACGCCCCACCAGGGCGCAAGTGGAGCCGTCGCCGATAAGACCGTGATCCTCAATGGGCAGGTACCCGTCACGGCTAGCCACCGGGCGCGCCTGCGCCGCAGTGATCATGGCCGATCACTCCTTCTAATTAGCTTGAGCCTTCTCTCTGGATTCTCTCTCCCTTCCGCCGAGGACGCCGCCCCGAGTTGGCCCACTACCTCGGCGTGTCCCGGCGCTTGGCCGGCCCGTGCCTGTCGCGGAGAAGTCAGGGGGCACGCAAGCGGCGGCCGGTCTTGTGTGGGACCGGCCGCCGCCGAAGGGAGCTCAGGTTGAGCGTCAGGCCTTGGCCTTTTGCTTCACCCAGCCCCAAACAGCCGTGGCCACCAGCAGCACCAGTCCGATGACGGCCAGCCAAAGCAGGCCTTTGACGACGAAGCCAAGGATCGAAAGAACAAGCCAGATGATAAGTAGTGTGATGATTAGTCCCATACCGGAAGCCTATGCCACGCCAGTGGCCGACGAGCGGCACGACGGCGACAGCTAATGGACGCTCAGCCGGACCCGAACCCGCCGAGTGGTGGCATGATGGGCGCATGAGCCGAGTCACGTGCGATCTGACCATCTCCCTCGACGGATTCGCCGCCGGCCCGAACCAAAGCCTGGCGGACCCCTTGGGTGAGGGGGGAGAGCTCCTGCACAGGTGGCAGTTCGAAGAACGCGAGTCCAACGCGGCCGCGATCGAAGGCATTCTCGCGGCCGGCGCCTACATCATGGGACGGAACATGTTCGCAGGACCTGGGGCGTGGGATGAGGAATGGCGGGGATGGTGGGGCGAGGAACCGCCCTATCACGCTCCCGTGTTCGTCCTCACCCATCATCCACGCGGGCCCCTGGAAATGCAGGGCGGCACCACGTTCAACTTCGTGACCGATGGGATCGAATCGGCGCTGGCGCAGGCGCGGAAGGCCGCTGGCAGCAAGGACGTGGCCATTGCCGGAGGAGCGCAGACCGTCCGCCAATACCTTTCGGCGGGGCTGATCGACGAGCTGCGGCTCCACATCGCGCCCATCGTCCTGGGAGCGGGCGAGCGGCTGCTGGACGGCGTCGCGAACCTCAAGCTTGAGCCGACAGAAGTGAGCGGTACCGGCCTCGTCACCCACGTGCGCTACCGGGTAATCCGCTGAATAGCTGACGCTCAATCGTCGGACGTCGCTGAGCTTGTATTCTTCGAGTCCGTTGTCACGTCAGAGGCCAGATTCAAGTTCGGCCACGGCCGAAAGCTCCCCGCGTACTGCTGCTATTTCCGTGTCGGTGAGGTTCAGGCTCCTGACCTCGGCAATAACCTCACGGGCACGTTCAATTTCGTCGGCCCGAATCCAGAGCTCCGCGAGGTAAGCAAGCACCAGCACACGTTCCACGGAAGCGGCTTCCGGGTGTCGTTGAAGACCCGCTTCGAGGATCGAAATCGCTAGATGCGTTTCCCCTCTGGCATCGCCCTGGCGGGCAGCATTCAGCATTACACGACCCAGGGAGCCACTTGGTTCGACTTCCGGCTCGTCAGCGGTGGAAGTCATACGGAGCCAGTTTCCCCCCGGATCCACTACCGCAAATCCACCCCCGACGCCTTGCTTGCGACGCGGCCGGGTAATCCTGGGTATGCCCGACACTGGAGGCTTCCCGAAGCGCTCCCTGAGCCCTGCCGCAAACTCCCCATAGATGACCTCAGTATCCGTGACAAGGATGAGGATGCTACCGAGTGACTTCTCCGGTTCGAACGAGGCCACGGACGCGAAATGGATGTCCAGGTCGATTGCGCGATTCCGTCCCCGATCCGTAGCCTGGGCCAGCCGCTACAGGACGTTCTGGTAGTGCTCCACGACAGGAAAGGGATCGTAGAAGTGGTGCAGCAGGGCGCGCCACTTCGCGTATTGCTCGGACTGCCGGAATCCAACCGTATGGTCTTCGAGCCGTTCCCACTCAACGAGCAGCAGGTATGTGCTCGGCGACTCGATCGAACGCGACAACGACAAATTCCGGAAGCCAGCCATCGAAGCAATGACGGGCCGCGCCTCGCTAAACGCCAACTCGAACTCATGTTCCCGACCGGGAGTGACAGGCAATAGCGCGTGTTCGGTAATCACTGGACGAGTCTCCCACACAGGAACCCGAGGAGCACAAGCACGCCTGCCCGACCCGCGGAGCGCCGCCGAACCTCATGGCCTGCTGCCTACTCTGTTGAGACTTCCGAGACCGGGAGATTCCGCAAGATCCGTCTTTTGTCGGCCCGTACCAGCTACACTGAATGAATCGAACATATATTCGAATAAAGGTGTGTTGTGGGCGTTGTTGTCGGTCCCCGTGTGATAGATGCGGGCATGTCGTTGTTGTCGGTGCTGATCTCCCCGGTCCCGGTCGCGGCCGGGTATCCCTCGCCGGCGCAGGACTACTTTGATGGCCGGATCGACCTGAACGAGCACCTGATCAAGGACATCACCAGCACCTACGTCGTGAGGGTGTCCGGGGACTCGATGGAAGGCGCCGGGATCAGCGACGGCGATGAACTGATCGTGAACCGGGCCCTGGAACCGCGGGACGGGTCCGTGGTCATCGCCGTCCTGGACGGGGAGCTGACCATCAAACGGCTGCGGATCACCGGAACCGGCGTCGTGCTGCAGGCGGAGAACCCGGCGTACCCGGACATCCGGGTGCCGTCGTTCTCGGACCTGGTCATCTGGGGCGTCGCTACCCGGTGCCTGCACCATGTCTGAGGCCAGCGATGTCTAAGCCTGCCCCGATGCGGCGGATGCCGCAGATCGCGCACGTGGATGTGAACTGCTTCTACGCCTCGGCCGAGCGGGCGTTCGACCCGTCCCTGGAGGGCCGGCCCGTCATCGTGCTGTCCAACAACGACGGCTGCGCCGTCACCCGCTCCCCCGAGGCCAAAGCCCTCGGCATCCCGCATGGGTGAGCCGTGGTTCAAACTCGCCCCGCGGGCCAAGGAATGGGGACTCGTTGCCCTGTCCAGCAACTACGAGCTCTACGGGGACATCAGCGCCCGCGTGATGGAACTGCTGGGCCGGTACTCGGCCTGGCTGGAGGTCTACAGCATCGACGAGGCCTTCCTCGGCGTCAAAGGCACCCCGGACGAACTCCTGGCCCTGGGCCGGGACCATGAAGGCCGCCGTGCGGCGCAACGTCGGGGTTCCGGTCTGCGTGGGGATCGCCTCCACGAAGACCCTGGCGAAACTGGCCAACAAATGGGCCAAGAACAACCCGGCCTTCGACGGGGTCTGCCACTGGGACTCCGTGCCCGCCGCCGAAAGGGAAGGGCTGATGCGCCGCCTGTCGGTGATCGAGATCTGGGGTGTCGCCACGCGGCTGACCAAACGGCTCAACGGCCTGGGCATCCATTCCATCCTTGATCTGTCCCGGGCCGATCCGGTCATGATCCGGGACCGCTTCTCCGTGGTCATGATGCGCACCGTCCTGGAACTGCAGGGAACCCCCTGCATCCCGATGGAGGAAGAACGGATCGGCCGGGACCAGCTCATCTTCTCCCGCTCCTTCGCCACCCCCATCACCACCGCGGCCGGCATGCGGCAGGTCATGAGCGTCTACGGCCAGCAGGCCTCGGCCCGGCTGGCCAAACACGGCCTGCAGGCCAAAGTCCTCACCGCTTTCGCCGGCACCTCACACTTCAACCCGAAAGACACCTCCTACCCCTCGGTCTGCGTGCCGCTGCCGATGCCCACCGCGGACCCGGTGCTGCTCACCAAGGCCGCCCACGCGCTCCTCCCCCGCATCCACGAGGGCATCAAGTACGCCAGGGCCGGCATCATGGTCACCGACCTGCGGCCCACCGGCAACCAGGCACCCCTGGCCCTGTTCGAGAACCCGCACGAGGAACGCCGCGTCGGAACACTCCTGGAAGACGTCGACCCGCCGGTACGGGCGCGGCTCCATCGGCCTCGGCCACGCCGGCATCCGGGGCGGACCGGACTGGACCATGAAACGGGACATGCTCTCCCCCCGCTACACCACCCACTGGGACGAACTCCCCCTCGTCAAAGCCGCCTAACCCAACCCACCCGCACGACCGCACCACGAAAGAACACCCCCATGACCCTTGCACCCGAAGCCCCCACCCAGACCCGACGACCTCCAGGTCCGGACCGACACGGCAGGCAAACCCCTCGCCATCCGCCACGACGGACAGATCTGGCTTGTCGATCCCGACACGGAGTCCCGGCACTGGTTCGGCAGGGACGCCTGGTGGGACACCCGCCGCACGGCCGCCGTCGGCAGCGGCGACCTGGTCAGCATCGAATACTGGCGCGTGCAGGTCCGGCTCGGCTCGAACTCCGCACTGCGGACCGTCACGCTGCGCCGCGAACGCGCTCTGCAGCCGGTGGCTCCTGGAGAACATCAGCGACGGCGACGAGGCACCAGTGAAGACTGAACGGCCAACCGATCAGCGATCAGACATGGGCAAGGGATCCGGACAGAATTCACGCTGCCTACCCTGGAGCAGGTCCGCCGCCGGCTCTCCGAGCTCATGGAAGACCCCGAACCGGTGATGCAGCAGCTCGTCCGCGTCTTCATTGACGACGGCACGTTCTGCCCGGGATTCCAGTTCCTCCCCGGCGGACAACTCCACCCTACGGTTGTTGAGCTCTTTCAGCGTGCGCTGGAGCTGCAGATCCCGCACAACTACTTCACGCTCTGGATGGTCACCCCGTCCAGGGAATTTGCTGGAACCCGCCCCGTTGACCTATTGAAAGGCAGCCCCGCTCCCCTGCTACGCGCGCTGGAATCCTACCGCTGGCGCTAGAAACGGCTCTGACCGCGCCGGCGGCGTGCGTAGCGGCGGCCCACGGGACTCATCTACGACAACCCGGACCCGGCGGCACTGACGCTGACGCGGCTCGCCGCGCGAAGAGATGGCGGCCAAACGGAAACTGGGTCGGCGCGCCTCGCCTTAGCCGGATTGCACCTCAGAGAACAGTCCCGTGAAGCTGCCGCCGGCCTTGGCGAACGTTTCGAAGAACGCGCCCGCCGCAGGCGTTCCCACAGCCCGCGAGGCGGAGTCGTAATCCTCGAAATAGAGGTCCAGAGTGCGATACGCGGGCGTCGCCGTGCCGTCCTCCTTGGGCCATACTTTGGCGGACTCGACGCGGACGAGTCCGTCCAGCGCTTTGGCGCGGTCAAGGATGGTAGGCAGTTCCTGTTCGAAAAGGTCCGGCGCGGCCGGATGATCGATGATCAGCGTGATTTTCGTTTGCATTGCTTCGTCCTTACTGGTGGAGGTTTTGGCAAAGCCGAAAGGGGCAGTCGCTTCTCGAATTGCGGACCCGTCCCTGGAATCCATATTGGCCGGTCACACCCCGCGACGGAACATTTTCCGGAAGGACAGTGCAGCCAAGTTCTTCACGGCGATCTTCATCCCGGCAACATTCTGCGGGTCAGCGGCGGGCGCGGGACTGTCATTATCGACCCACGACCGTGCATTGGCGATCCAGCGATGGACCTCACTGACCTCGCCATGGCCGGGGCGAGCAGCAAAGCGGAGATCCGCAGCCTGTGCCGCCAGCTCGCTGATATTGCCGAGCCAATCGACGCAGACCGACTGTGGCTCTGGTGCTGCAACTTCGCCCCGATCATGGCAGTCTCACTCGCCCGGCGTGCCGCGAGGACCGAGGACATCACCCTCATGCACACCCTCGCCAGCACCCGCTGAGTGCGCTTCAATCACGCATCAGCCGCCCCAATAAGCATTGCGAAAAGGCAGTCACTTATCGTCGAGATCCTCGTCGATATTTCCTTGGCTTCGGCCGGAAGTAGCCCCAAACTCATCCGCGAGACGTTTGCACCACGCGAAAGTCGATATCGGTCGTTTGTGGCGGCTCAGCAGGCTCCGTTCTGCAATGCTGTTCAGCATGACGGTCACCTTTGAATGGCGCGGAGCGGTTCGAAACGAAGAAATCAATCAGCTGCACGCTGAGGGCTTCGATCATGCCTACGTTGAAGACGGGTGGGCTGACCTGCTCTCGCGCCACAGTCTGGGTTGGGTCACGGCGCGCGATGACCACGGTCTCGTAGGCTTCGTCAACGTGATCTGGGACGGTCAGGTGCACGCGTTCATCGAAGACACTTTGGTGGCCCATCGTGCCCGCCGGCAAGGCATCGGGAAAAGACTCCTTGCCGTCGCAACGGAACACTCCAAGGGAGCGGGGTGCGAGTGGCTTCATGTTGACTTCGACGATCACCTGAAGAGTTTCTACTTCGATGCCTGCGGTTTCCGTCCCACCAATGCTGGACTCATCCAACTGCGCTAGCTGGACTTACCGGGGAACAGACACACCTCTGTCATCTACAGAAAAACGCGGCCAGACGGGCCAGCAACTTCGCCCGGCCGACGTCACGTCGGAAAGATTGCTGGTTTTCGTGTCGTGGTACGACGGCCTGTCTTTCCAGGACGGTCATTTCGTTATTAACGACGTCATGGATGGCGAGGATGCGTCATACAAATTGTCCTCGTTTGGCTACAACGGAGCGTCGAGGCCTCCCAACCATCACGGCCGGCTTGATTGGGCCGAGGAGTCGATTCGCCGGCAAGCGGTCGAAGAGTCATGGGGGCTGGACCTGCCGGACGCTGTCTTCGTCATCGTGCTGCACAACCGTCGACGTGCCATGCTTCGCCACAACGAATACATGAAACTGTCTGTCCCTGAACTTTTCCCAAACGTGAGAGCCACTGAACTGGAGGATCTGGAGAACCGGGCAGACCGGCTGGGGTTCAAAGCGTCGACCTACGGCCACGCCCACCTCGTCGGCGAAACCGTCGAGTCCGTGCTGAGCCGGATGAGTACCGACGCCCCGGGCTTCTCTCGCGATACCTACCGCCGGGCCCTCGCCTACGGAACTTTCATGATCCAGGGCAACCGGGACGCGGAGAAGCGGCGCCGGGAAGAACTCATCGAATCAGCGCGATCCGCCAACCTCCTCAACGGAGTGTTCGCCCTTCTTTACTTCAACTATTGCAAGCTTGCTTACCATCGTTTAGTTTGATGCTGGGATGCGGCCCGCCTTGCGAACGCGGGCCTCCGGCACACGCCTCTTGCCGACTTCCTGACGGGCCGGCTCCGCGTCCAAGTGCGGAGCCGGCCTCGGGGGCGTGCGTGAAGGTTTTGGTGGTCCAAAGGACGTGGGGCCATGTATTCACGCGATTATGTATTCGGCGGCGTTCCCGCCCGCTTCCTAGGCCTGGACGAGCAGCCCGGTAACAAACATCACGGCCAGTCCGAGGATGATGCCGAGGGTGGTGAGTGCGGTGAAGGTTTTCCCCTGGTGATCCTTCAGCAGGGGCAGCAGCTTGACTGCCACCTGGGCTACGGCTCCGGCGCCGATGCCCAGCAGGAACGCGGAGAGAGCGGGCTGGTAGACGGTGGCGCCGACGAGGGCCCCGGCGACGGCGGGTGCCCCGGCTATGAGCCCAAGCAGTACCAGCCTGCCCAGTCCGGGCGGCTTTTTGGCGAGCGGGGTCACGATGGCAAGGCCCTCGGTGGTGTTGTGGATGGCAAAACCGACGATCAGCGCGGCGCCCAGGGCGAGGGAGCCGACCGCGTAGGCGGAGCCGATGGCCAGTCCTTCGCCGAGGTTGTGGAGTCCGATGCCGATGGCGATAAGCAGCGCCAGGCGCTGCGGCGGCAGAGTCTCCGACCGGGCGGCGTCGCCGAGCTTTTGGTGCCGGCGCATCCAGGCGTCCGTGCCTTCCAGCACCAAGTAGGAGGTCAGTGCCCCGAGGAACACGACCATGGTCCCGCCGAAGGCGCCGTCGTTGGCGACGACTTCCACGGCTTCTAGCGTCGCGTCGATGGCCAGGAAGGCCAGCAGCCCGACCGTGACGCCCAGCAGGACCCGGATCCATGCACCGGAGGAGCGTCGCACGAAGGGCATCCACAGCATCCCCAGGGCCACCGGGATCACCCCGACGTACACGCCCAGGAGAGTCATGAGTCCGAAGAACTGGGTGCCGCGTTCCGGGCTCGGGGCCGCGGCCGCGATGTCGGCGAGGATTTTTCCGCCGGTTGAGGTCACGAGGGCAATCTCGTAGGGGTCGCCGTCGACCCAGTTGTAGTCGATGACGAGAGTGGAGGTCTCCAGCGGTGCCATGGTTCCGTGCGATTGCGTAAACATGGCGTAGTAGTCGGAAACGTTCACCTGGGCGATCGCCACCGGATCCGGCCCCTCATTACGGACGGTGATGGAGATCTGGCCGGGCGTCAGCCGGATGTCCTCGACGGCGATCTCCTCCTTGGGCGGAACGCCTTCTGACAGTTTGGACAGTCCCGGCGCATTCAGGAGTGAGAACAGGCCCAGCAGGACCGCGATCAGCACCAGCGGGCCGAGGCCCAGCAGCCAGCGTGGCACCGACGGCCGGCGGTGCCGTTCGGCGTTGCGCGCCGTCCCTGTTTTCTCATCGAGGGTCATGATCCGCTCACCTCGAAGAAGCCCATCCAGCCCAGTTCTGCGAACTCGGTCTTGTGGGCATGGAACATGTACTTGCCCGGGTAGGGGAAGCGGAGTTCCAGGATCCCGCGCTGCCCCTGTACCTGCGAGATGGTGTCCGTGTACTCACTGGGCGTCAGCATGGTCCCGGTCGGGTAGTAGTGGAAGAAGTTGCCGTGCACATGGAACGAATTGATCGGATCGTATTCGAGAACATTGATCAGGTGGATGCGGACCAGTTCGTGCTGCTTGACCTTGACCGGGTAGTCCATGAAGTGGAACGGGAGGCCGTTGACGGAGTAGAACTCGTTGTCGTCCCCTCCGTCGGTGTTGTAGCCGTTCATCACCATCACCATCTCGTCGTCGGCAGGTGGTCGGCCTTCTTTGGGCTCGATAATGAAGCCGCCGTACAGGCCCTTCGCGATGTGTGGGGCCAGCGGGGACTGGTGGCAGTGGTACAGGTGTGTGCCGAACGGTGTGGCGTCGAATTCGTAGGTGAAGCTTTGCCCTGGGGCAATGGAACCCGGCGCCGATTCCTGGTGTGCCGTCCATGGCGGCCCGGTGGATGCCGTGGAAGTGGATTGTGTGCGGGTGCGCTCCGGCGTTGGTGAAGTGGATGCGTAGGGCATCGCCCTCCCGCGCCCAAAGCGTCGGGCCAGGGATGCGGCCGTTGTAGCTCCAACCCCTAAAAATGATGCCGGGTGCGATTTCAAGGTCCTTGTCCACCGCCAGGATGTCCCACTCCCGCAGCGTCCGGCCGTCCGGGAGAGCGCTGGTCCTGCCGCGGTCGAAGTCACGCAGGATGGCGGTTGGGTCGATGCCGGCACGCTCCGGGGGCACGGAACCGCCGGCGAATCCGGCGTGGCCGGCATGATTCGTCAACGCCGCGGCCCTCGTCCCGCGCTCTCCCCCGCCCGAGGCTGAGCCAGGGTTCGGCGGGGGCGTAGCCCCGCCGCCATTCCCGGCGCCGCCGTGCTCGTCATGGCCGCCGGATGCTTGGGGCTGAAGCCCGGAAAAGGCCGGGAGCGCGGCGAACGCGGCAGCGCCGGACAGCATGGACCGCCTGCTCGGTAACGTCTCCGACAGCTTTTTCGGCATGCCGATTCCTTATCACTTCATATACAAAACAAATTTGTTCGTTAAGCCTAACATTCTGCTCTGGCTTGGTACCCTTGATGGCATGCCGGTTTCTGATGTGTCCTCTAAAGCCCAGGACTACCTGAAGCTGATCTGGTCCGCCACGGAGTGGTCCGCAACCCCAATGACCGTTAGTGCGATGGCTGAACGCCTGGGCGTCAGGCCCTCGACCGTGTCGGACGGCGTCAAGAAGCTGGTCAAGCAGGGCCTCGTGACGCACGCACCGTACGGAAGCATCGAGCTGACTGATGTGGGCCGGGAACACGCCGTGGCCATGGTCCGCCGGCACCGCATCCTGGAAACTTTCCTGGTCCAAATGCTGGGCTACGGCTGGGACGAAGTCCACGATGAGGCCGAGGTCCTGGAACATGCCGTCTCAGACAAGTTGATCGAACGCATCGATCAACAACTCGGCCATCCGACGCGGGACCCGCATGGTGATCCGATACCGACCCATGACGGTCATCCACACCTG
Organism: uncultured Actinomycetota bacterium; assembly: GCA_963722145.1. Taxonomy (GTDB): domain Bacteria; phylum Actinomycetota; class Actinomycetes; order Actinomycetales; family Micrococcaceae; genus Arthrobacter. Next base: position 424,614 of record CAVRLW010000014.1, read on the forward strand.
CCGGCCGCGACGCCGCTGTCCGCGGCCGACGCAGGCCGGACAGTGGCCATCACCCGCATTTCCGACGCTGATCCGCAGATGCTGCGCTACTTCACGGAACTCGGCCTCGCGCCTGACACAAGGCTCTCCGTTCGGGAACACCGTCCGTATGCAGACGTCACCACGATCCGTCTGCAGGGACGGGACCGGGACATCGATTTGAGCGCGTCGGCGTCCGGAGCCATTTGGGTGGTAGCTGTCTAGCCTGCACACTGTGATTCGGCGTAGTGGCAGTGTCTTGCCATCCGGTGGGCGCCTGAGGACCATGGTTCCATGAGCGCGAAGCAATACGGCCCGGCCAGTGCTGACATGGGCGTCCTAGTCAGGTTCGGCGATGCCATGACCGCCCGGACGATTCTGGACGCGACCGCGACAGCGGGAGGCTTCTCGGTCGTGGAGCATCTCCTTGCCCCCAAAGAACTTGCGGCGCCGCTCCACATGCACAGCCGCGAAGACGAGTTCACGGTTGTCACGGCGGGACGCCTCGGATTCCTTCTTGGCGAGGAGGTGTTTCACGCCGAAGCCGGAGAGCTGGTCCGCAAGCCCAGGAACCAGTGGCATACGTTCTGGAACGCCGGAGACGAGCCGGCGCGAGTGCTCGAGATTATCTGTCCGCCAGGCTTCGAACGATACTTTGAGGAGATCGGTCCGTTCTTCCCCGACGGGGCCGAGCCGGATCTGGCGGGCATGGCACGGGCCAACGACAAATACGGGCTCCAGATGGACTTCGACTCACTGCCACAGCTGATCGAACGCTTCGGTCTGGCCCGTCCAGCCGAAATGGACGGGACCACCCCGGCCTAACGGTCATGCCGTCCAAAGTTCGACGGTAACCCGGCTGTGGCACTGAATCGGGAGCCCACGTTTTTCGGTGGATCCGCGGTGTCCGTATGGGCTTGATTCCGGGCGACGGCCTCCTGGGCTGCGTTGCCATTTTGAAGTTCCACTCCCCACTGGCCCAAGGCGGCGACCAGAGCGCACCGCCGAACACCCTCGGTATCCGCCGTATCGCCTTTTCAGTCGATGACACGACGCCGCCATCGCCGGGTTGCAAGCCCGCGGCACGGAGCTCCTCGGTGGGGTCGAGAACTTCGAGGATATCTACCGGCTCTGCTACGTCCGCGGCCCAGAGGGCATCATCATCATGCTCGCGGAGAAGACTGGCTGACGGCTGAGTCAGCCAACCCCCTCGCAACGAACCGGCGGCCGCGATGAACTCGCGGCCGCCGGCAGTTATCGGGTGGGGGCCTGGGCTCAACGCACCGACTTCCGCTCGTAGATCGCCATCGACCAGGCGTACCCGGCGACCACGATCACGACGCACCATCCGATCGCGAACGCCGGGCTCCAACCGAGCGGGGTGCCGAGCAGCAGCCCGCGGATGGCCTCGATGAACGCCGTGAACGGCTGGTACTGCGCGAACCACTGCAGCCACTCCGGCATCGACTCGGTCGGCACGAAGCCGCTGCTGAGGAAGGGCAGGAAGGTCAGGAGGAGGGGCCAATTGCTGGCGGTCTCGACCGACTTCGCCTGCATGCCCATGGCAACCCCGAGCCAGCTGATCGCGTACGCAATGAGCACGAGCAGACCGGCGGCGGCGATCCACTCGATCGGTCCGGCCGTTGGGCGGAAGCCGATCAGCAAGCCGACGCCGAGCACGAGCGCGACGGCGATGATCGCCTGGATGGTGTTGCCGAGCACGTGCCCGGCGAGCACCGCAGCCCGCGAGATCGCCATGGTGCGGAACCGCGCCGTGATGCCCTCGGTCATGTCCATCGCGACCGTCGTCGCGGTGCCGCCGGCACTGCCCGCGATGGTCAACAGCAGGATGCCCGGCATGATGTAGGCGACATACGCTTCCCGCCCGCCGGCCGGATCTGCACCGGGCAGGCCGGCCCCGAGGGTGCCGCCGAACACGAACACGAAGAACAGCAGGAGCACCACGGGCCCCACGATGGTGAACACCGACAGGCCCGGGTAGCGCACCATGTGCAGCAGGTTGCGGCGCAGCATCGTGATCGCGTCGGCGACGACGTGCGCCTGTCGACTGGTGCGCAGGGCTGTCTGGCGCTGGGCGGTGATGGTCATGACTCGGTTCCCTTCGTGTCGATCCGGCCGGTGAGCGCGAAAAACACGTCATCGAGGTCCGGGGTGTGGATGCTGAGGTCTTCGACCTCGACGTCGGCCGCATCGAGGCGGTCCAGCACTGTACGCAGCGCGCCGACCCCGCCGTCGCTCGGCACGGTGAGCCCGAGCCCGGCGTCGTCGCGGGCGGACTCGGCGAGCAGGCGGGAGGCGACGTCGAGCGCCGCGGCGTCCGCAAACCGGAGTCGGATGTGCCCGCCAGGCACGAGGCGCTTGAGCTCGTCCGGCGTCCCCTCGGCGACGATGCGGCCGCCGTCGAGCACCGCGATGCGGTCCGCGAGTTCGTCGGCTTCGTCGAGGTACTGAGTGGTGAGCAGGACGGTCGTGCCGTCCGCGACGAGGCTGCGCACGATGTCCCACATAGTGTGGCGGCTGCGCGGGTCCAGGCCCGTGGTGGGCTCGTCGAGGAAGATCACACTGGGTGTCGCGACGAGCGTCATCGCCAGGTCCAGGCGGCGCTGCATCCCGCCGGAGTAGGTGGCGAGCGGCTTGCGGGCGGCGTCGACGAGGTCGAACTGCTCGAGCAGCTCGGCCACCCGGGTCTTCGAGCGCTTCGCCCCGAGGTGGCGCAGCCGCGCCATCAGCTGGAGGTTCTCCTCGCCGGTGAGCAGTTTGTCCACCGCGGAGAATTGTCCGGTGAGGCCGATCGCGGCGCGCACGCCGTTGTGGTCGCGCACGACGTCGCATCCGTTGACGAATGCCGTGCCGGCGTCGGGCCGCACGAGCGTGGACAGGATGTGCACGGTGGTCGTCTTGCCGGCGCCGTTCGGGCCGAGCAGCGCGGTGACGGTGCCGGCGTTGACGGTGAGGTCGACGTCGTCGAGCACCACCTTTCCACCGTAGGACTTCCGCAGCCCGTGGACTGCGATCGCTGACGTGTTCATGTGTGTGGTTCCCTTCTGTTGGTTGCCCGCATTCACCGCGCGCGCCGGATGTTGATGTTGCCGTGCTGGGTGCGTGCACGTACTTCGACGGTCTGTTCGGACGCGCCGGGGGCGCCGTCGCCGTCGAGCTCGTTGCGCACGTGCCCGGCCTTCGAGGACAGGTCGAGCCAGGCGGGAACGCCGGGACGCACGCCAATGGTGACCTGGCCGAAGCCGCTCTCTACTTGGATGGAACCGCTCGAAACCTCTGCCAGCTGGATGCTGCCGTAGGCGGTCTTCGCCGTAACGGAGGCCCTCGCCTCCGTGATCTCGAGGTCGCCGTAGGAGAGCTTTGCGTCGAGGTCGCCGCCGGACTCCCCGACCAGGATGGTGCCGTGCGAGGCCTTCAGGATCGCGTCGCCGGTGACCGTGCCGACCCGGATCTGGCCATGGTCAGCCGTGATCTCGATGGCGCCTTCGGCGGTGCCCACGGTCGCGCTGCCGTGCGAGGCGCGCAGCCACAGGTCGCCAGTGGTGTCGACCTCCACGGGACCGAGCGAACTCTTGATCCGGGTGGCGCCGAGGCGGCCCACGGTACGCAGGCCGCCGACCGCGATCTCGGCGGCGAGCCGCGACCCCGTCGGCAGCTCGACCTTCACATCGACCGACTCGGTTGGGCCGATCCAGCTGATGCGGGGCCGCGGGCCTGTGACGGTGAGCCGCTGGCCATCGAAGTCGACCTTGGTCTCCTCCGCGCCCCGGCGGTCGACCGCCTTCTCGGGGTTGGTCGGCGACACGGTCACCACCGTGTCGGCGCGGTCGCTGGCGAAGACGTCGATCGCGCCGACCTGCAGGTTGATGGCGAGGTCGATCGGGGCGGGGGTGTTGTAGGTGGGCATGCTGAAGCCTCCCTTTCTGCGCGTGTTGGTACGGCCCCGCGGGTCCGCGTGGCTGGTGAATGGTGAAGGTGGTGGGCTGAGCGGCTTAGCGCGCCCAGCCGGCGAAGTTGTCACCGGTGCGCAGCGTGCGCTGCGTTGATCGTCGTTGCTTAGGTTGGACAGCAGCCGCAATCGCACGGACCAGCCAGGTGTTGACCGACATGCCGTCAGCAGCCGCCGACTCGTCCACCCGCGCCTTGAGTGCGTCCGGCAGGCGGAGCGTCGTGCGCGAGGTGCTCACGTCGTCGAGGTCGACGGTTGCAGCGGGCCGCTCGTCGCTGTCCGGCTCGGTGCTCGGTTGGGTAACTACGAACTCGATCTCGCGTCCGCGCAGCCGCATGTCAACCGATCCGGGTGCAAGGTCGCGGGTGATCTCGCCGGCCGCGGCCGACAGAACGTCGAGAAGCACGAGCCGCACTGCGGCATCTAGTCCGGCGGCGAGCCGTTCGGCGACGGCGCGAGTATCCTCCGTGCCGTGCTCCGCGGCATCCACTAACTGGCGCTGTAGGTCGTTGACGTATTGTCCGAGTTCCATGCCACCATAGTGACACCACAGTGGTGTCACGTCAACACATCGTGGTGTCACAGGTCCCGCCACTTGCATCTCCGCTTTGAGGAGAGCCGCACGGCAGGAGTTTGGTTGACGCAGATCGTAGGCCGGAACGGATCACCTGCAGCCGCCAGGACTCGGCGTACTGGGTGAAAATGGGGAGATGAGATCCGCGTTGAAACGAAGTCGGCCCAACGGCCGCCACCTGCGGGTCCGGGACGTCTGCCCCGTCGTCGGCGTTTGGCTGGTACCTCGGTGACTACGTTCGTGCTGATACCGGGAGCGGGCGGCGTGGCCTGGTACTGGAGCCGCGTGATTCCTTTGCTTCAGGGCGCCGGCCACGAAGCCGTCGCGGTCGATCTTCCCGGCGACGACGAAAGCGCCGGGCTGCCCGAATACGCGCTTCTGGTTCTCGACGCCATCGGGGAGCGCCACGACGTGGTGCTCGTTGCGCAGTCGCTGGGTGGGTTCACCGCCCCGCTCGTTTGTGAACGGGCTTCCGTCGGAGGCCTTGTCTTGGTAAACGCGATGATCCCTGTACCGGGCGAGACCCCGGGCGCATGGTGGGGCAACACGGGCTGGGCTGCAGCGCAGCAAAGCGCGGCGAAGACCCACGGGTACAGCACCGAGTTCGACACAGACACCTACTTCCTGCACGACGTTCCACCGGAAGTCGCGGCTGTTGGGGAAGCGCAACAACGCTCTGAAGCAAACGCCGTCTTCGAATCCGTATGCAACTTCACGGACTGGCCCAAGATCCCAACCCGCGTACTTGCCGGGGAGGCCGACCGGTTCTTTCCACTGGATTTCCAGCGACGGGTCGCCCGCGAACGCCTGGGTGTGGAGCCTGACGTCGTGCCCGGCGGCCATCTCCTCGCCCTGGCAAACCCCGCTGGCGTGGCCAATTACCTCGTGCGCCGTTGAACGTGGGGAACACCGACCCACGTGGGAAGTCACCGGTGAAGTGGACCGCGTGAGCTGAGTCTTCGGCCACTGAAGTGTCCCGTTAGGGGAACATTCAGAGAGAGCAGATTCCCTTGGGCACGACCTTCTGGTCCGATTCGGCGACGAGGAATACATCGATCGAATCCTCGTGCTCCTGGACGAATCCATTGCGCTCGTAGAGACGTCTCGCGGGGCTGCCTTGCAGGACGTTGAGCCGAAAAGGCCGGCGATCGCGCTTCGCCTCCAATACGTGGCGCAGCACCGCTCCCCCCAGACCCTGCCCTTGGTACTCGGGAGCTAGGTAGAAGTGTTCAATCCATTGCTCATCCGATTCGGGGCGGACCGCAATAACACCCGCCGCGGAGGCCCCGACGTCGACAACAAACGTATGCGCCGGCTGAAAGCCAGTGAGGAAGCGCTGTCTGACGCGCACCGGATCCCAGCGTCCGAGGCGCTCGAGATCTGAACGCATGACTTGAGCGCGGAGCTCGGCAATCCATGAAGCGTCAGAAGGAAGGCTTTGGCGCAATGACCAGACGGGAGGCATTTAGTCATTGAAGCTGAAAATACCCGGCACGACGAAATCGAGCAGGGTCCCCCGTAGCTGCAGGGTGCCATCTGGACGCCTGAACAGCTCTCGTAACAGCATCCGCCCCGGTGCCGGCGGCCGCGCCGCAAGTACAGGAAAGAGCCTGCCATGTGCCGACTATTCGGCCTGCACGCCGGTCCCCAACCGGTCCGGGCGACTTTCTGGCTCTTGGACGCCCCGGACAGCCTCGCCGAGCAAAGCCGGCGGGAGCCCGACGGCGCCGGCATAGGCACCTTCGACGCTGACGGTAGAGCCCATGTGGCAAAGCAGCCGCTTGCCGCGTGGGAGGACCATGCGTTCGCGCGCCAGGCACGGGTCCTGAAGAGCACAACGTTCCTGGCCCATGTGCGGTATGCCAGCACCGGCGCCCATACTATGGTCAACACGCACCCGTTCGAGCAGGACGGGCGGCTGTTCGCCCACAACGGCGCCTTCGGAGATCTCAAACGGCTCGATCAGCATCTGGCCGAGCTCGGCGTTGCGGACCTCGTGCGCGGTCAGACCGACAGCGAACGCCTCTTCGCGCTCATCACTGCCGAGAGCCGCCGGACCGGCGGCGACGTCGCAGAAGGCATCGCCCGGGCCATCAGGTGGATCGCCGGGGAATTGCCCGTCTTCAGCCTGAACCTCATCGTGACCACCGCCACGGACCTCTGGTCCCTCAGGTACCCGGCAACCCACCAGCTACATATTCTTGAACGGGATCCAGCCGCTGCTCCGGCTCCGCCGGCCCCTCTGGACGCCCGGAGCACCCGAATCCACGCCCGCAGCACGGATCTCGCCCGATCCCCGCATGTCCTCTTCGCTACCGAACCGATGGATCACAGCCCGGGCTGGCGGCCCATGGCATCCGGCGAACTCGTGCACGTCGGTCCGGATTTGGCTGTGACCGTCATCTTCCCCTTCCCGGACTCCCCTGCGCATCCGCTCAGCCTCTCCGATCTTGAACCATCCGCGGCGGCGTCGCAGAAGTCCTGACCACGGATCGACAAGTCCTCGGCTTCTTTTGGGCATTCGCGCCGGGCGGGCCAGACGTTGGGCTGCTCACTTGATGCTGAACTTTCCCAAGAGCGAGCGTCGGACAGTCTCTGCGATGCGGCCGACCATAGAATTGGCCCATGGTTACTCCCACGAACCAGGGGCCCGCCCCTCTACTTGTCTTGGCCAAAATCAGTGACATTCTGGATTCCTTCTCACTCGCCCGGCCCGAGTTGACCCTGGCTGAAATTCGCGATTCGACGGGTCTTCCTACGTCCACGGTGCAGCGCCTGGTGGGGAACCTCGTGGGGCATGGATTCATTGACAGAGCGGATGACAGGTACCGGATCGGCGTGCGGATGGCGTATTGGGCGGCCCCCGCCACCCGGGGAATGGAAGTCCTGGACATCATCAGCCCTCTGCTCAAGTCGCTGCGGGACAGCACGGGCGAGACCACCTGCTTCTTCAAGGCCGAGCAGCACTACCGTGTGTGCGTCGCCATGGCCGAAACGCGCCATGCTCTTCGCCGCGAGATGCATCTTGGCAAGATCCTCCCCCTCCATGCCGGTTCTGCGGGGCGGGTCCTCCTGGCCTGGGATACGGAGCTCATGGACGCCGTCATGCGCGATCCTTTGGAATCGATCACTGATTCCACGATCACCAGTTCTGAGAGATCTGGAAGCTGCGGTGAAGAAGACCCGGACCGACGGATTCGCCATCACTGTCGGTGAGCGTGATGACGGCGCATCCGGTCTGTCGGCCCCGGTTTTCGACTCTGCGGCCACGCTGGTGGGGGCGGTGGCTATCAGCGGTCCGACGCTGCGGATGCCGCGTGAGACCTGCGAGTCCTGGGTGGAGCCGCTTCTTGCTGCAGCCGAGAACATGACGCGATTGATCGGCGGGCGGTTTCCCGGCGAGGCATGACGCCCCCCAGCATCCGGAAGCTTCCTTCAGCCCGCCTGGCTGAGCACCGTCGTGGAGTAGCCGGGCTATCGTCCTTCCCGCCGTATGCATCTCAGCAGCGTCAGTGGCTATGAGAATGTCGGTGAAATTTCCGGCATAGGCGCCCAGGTCGGCTGCTACCGAGCCGACGACGGCCACCACAGGGATTCTGCGGCCGGATTTCTGGACCCTGGCCAGGATGGCCGAGATGATCTTGCCTTGCCCGGTCTGCGAATCGAGCCGCCCTTCCCCCACGACGACGGCGGCAGCGCTCTTCAAATGCTGGTCGAAGTCCGCGGCGTCCAGCACCGCGTCGGCTCCGGAAACCAGATCGGCGCCGAAGTGTGCCCATAACCCGCCGGAAAGGCCGCCGGCCGCGCCGGTGCGTGGCACGCCGGCTGGGTTACGCGGATACTCAACGGATAGTCGGTGGAGACGTGCTTCCAGCAGCATGATGCTGGCCGGATCGGCCCCTTTCTGGGGGCCGAAAACCCGCGGAGCGTCAAGAAACGTTGTCGTTACGTCGGACAGGACAGTGATCCGGGCGCCCCTGAGGCCGCCGTTGTCATGAATGGCCTGGACGGCACCGGCACCTCCGTCGGTGGTGGCGGAGCCGCCGGCCGCGACCATGATGTGCTTGGCACCCCGGTCGATTGCTGCAGCTACCATCATTCCGGTCCCGTAGGTACTTGCGGATACCGCGTCGTGGGGGCTGTTCCTCGTCGCTGTGAGACCGCTGGCCTGGGCAACCTCGACCACGGCGGTTCCGTCCGCAGCCAGGCCAATAATCGCCGTGATCTGCTCGCCCCAGGGATTCTGCGCTTCAACGGTCACCGCTGATGCGGCGAGACTGCGGCAAAGCGCGTCGAAGGTTCCCTCGCCGCCGTCTGCGACAGGCAGGGACATTGCCCTACCGCCGCCGTCGGTGATGCCGGCCGACAGCGCCGCCGCGACCTCCACAGCCGAATACGTCCCCTTGAAGCTGTCCGGGGCCACAACAATCGTCATGCGCGCACCAGTGGGTTGACGGCATGCGGTGGCATGCGCCCTTCGGCGATGGCAACCGCGTTCAGGGCGCTTAGCCGGGCCATCTCGCTGCGGACCGCCACGGTGGCGCTGCCGACGTGGGGCAAGAGGACAGTGTTGGGCAGCTCCGCCAGCCCGGGCGCCAACTGCGGTTCGTCCTCGAAGACGTCCAGGCCGGCGCCTGCAATCACGCCGGTCCGCAGTGCGTCCACCAGAGCGGCCTCGTCCACTACCGGCCCGCGGGCTGTGTTGATCAGGATCGCATCGGGCTTCATGCGCCGCAGCACGTCGGCGTCCACAAGGTGCCGGGTCTGGTCGGTCAGCGGCACGTGCATGGAGAGGAAATCGCTGCTTTTGACGAGTTCCTCCCACGGCACCTGCCGGACCTTGCCCGCAAACTCGCCGAGTTCCTCGTCGCTGACGGGGCGGTCGCCCGGCGGCCGCGGCGAGAAGAGCACCTCCATTCCGAAGCCGAGCGCACGCCGGGCGGTGGCGCGGGCGATCCGGCCGAAACCGGCCAGGCCCAGCACCGCACCGGAGACGTCCCGGCCCAGCAGGAGCTCCGGCTCCCAGCCGTGGAACTGGCCGTCGCGGACCAGCCGGTCCGCTTCGACCACCCGGCGCGCGGTTCCGAGGATCAGCAGCATGGCGATGTCCGCCGTCGCATCCGTCAGCACGCCGGGGGTATTGCCCACCATGATGCCGTGGCGGGTCGCCGCCTCGACGTCGATGTTGTTGTATCCCACGGCGAAGTTGGACACGCCCCGAACGCGGGCGTCAGCCAAGAGCGGCGCGTCAATCACGTCGCGCAGCTGGGTGAGGACGACGTCGAAATCGCCTGAGGCGCACAGCGCCGCCAGCGTCCCGTAGTCGGGAGGTTCGGGCAGCACGGTCACCTGGCCGGCGTCGCGGAGCAGTTGCAGGCCAGGATCCGGGATGGCGGTGGTCACAAGGAAGTTGCTGGCCATGTCAGTTGCCTCCCGGACCGCAGGGCATGCTCTCCAAACCCGGGCTGTCTGACGGGATGACCCATTCGAAGGCCGCCGCCTTGGACCGTGCGCCCTGGGCGGATTTTGATCGGTTGGGTTCGCCAAGTTCTGCGAGCAGCTTCTCGGACATGCCAACTAGTCCTGCGAACCTGTCGATCGTCAGCCAGCCGGGTCGGGTGGCGAACAGGATGTCTTCTGTGGAGGTGTTTCCGCTGGCGCCCGGGGCGAAGGGACAGCCGCCGAGGCCGCCGAGCGCGCCGTCGACCATCTTTGCCCCCGCCTCAATGGCGGCAAGGGTGTTTGCGACGCCCAGTCCCCAGGTGTCGTGGCCGTGGTAGACGATGCGCCGTGCCGGGGACTCTTCGCGCACGCGCCGGATCAGACCGGAAACCTGCGCGGGGATGGCCTGGCCGAGCGTGTCGCAGAGGACGATGTCCGTGGTCCCCTCAGCGTGCGGGTCGTTGGCGATGGACAGTACCCGCTCCTCAGGGACCGTTCCTTCGAAGGGACAGGTGAACGAGGTGGCAATGCATAGTTGGATCTGCCCCTTGACTTCCTTAGCGTATTCCACTGCCTGGGGCAGTGCGGCCAGGCTTTCCTCCGTGGTGCGGCCGATGTTCGCCTTGTTGTGCGAGTCCGACGCGGAGAGGCAGTACTGGAAGTTTCGCGCCCCGGCAGCGGCGGCCTTGGCCACGTGTCCCGGTGTGGCCACCCAGATCCAGCACTTCTCCAGTTCATCGGGGGTCAGGGCCCCGATGAGCTCGAGCGTGTTGGCCATGGAGGGCACGAGGTCGGCACGCGCCATGGAACCGATCTCGATGGCCGGCACGCCGGCCTCAGGAGTGACCGGACGATGTGAGGCTTTCCGTTCAGTGGAGAGCAGCCCGCCGGTGAGCTGCAGTCCGTCCCGGAGGGTGACGTCCCGCAACTGATATTCGGGTCCGTTGGTGTTCATACTGTTTCCATCTCCATCTTTGCAATCATCGAGTCGGCCTCGTCCGGCGTTTTGCCGAGCACACGTTCGAGAACTTCCTTGGTATCGGCGCCAAGGTCCGGTCCGAGGTTCCTGATCGGCAAGGATTTGCCCCCGATGACCGGGATGATTCCGGGAAACGCCACGTTGGTGAGGATCTCTTCCCCTGTGGACACGTCGAAGCGTTGGATCATGTTCCTGGCTGCGTATTGGCTGTCCGAAACGATGTCGGCTGCCGTGTAAATCGGTCCGGCGGGCACCCCTGCCGCGTCGAGGATTGCGAGTGCCTGGGCGGTTGTCAGGTTATTGGCCCAGTCCCCGATCGCCTCGATCCAGTTCATCCCGCCGTTCCCACCGGTCTGCGTTGGACTGCAGCCCCGGGTCGTTGCCGAGGTCGGGACGGCGGATGACGTCCATGTAGCGTTTGAAGATGGCGTCGCCGTTGCCGGCGACCACGATGCTTCCGTCGATGCACAGGTAGGCATTCGACGGGGCGATGCCTTCCATGCGTCCGCCGGTCCGTTGGCGGTTGATGCCGAAAGCCGTGTGGTCGGGAATCAGGGACTCGGTTACCGAGAGCATCGCTTCATTGAGGGCGACGTCGATCATCCGTTGCCCGAGGGGAACCGGGGTTTTGCCGCGTTTGATTTCGCGTTCGAAGAGTGACATGACCGACCCGAAGGCCGCGTACAGGCCGGCGATGGTGTCACCGATGGATACGCCCACCCGCACCGGGGGACGGTCTGGATCTCCGACTAGTTCGCGGAAGCCTCCGAAAGCCTCGGCGACGGCGGCGAAGCCGGGCCGCGCTGCCATAGGGCCGGTCTGGCCGAAGGCTGAAATCCGGGTCAAGATCAGTTCCGGGTTGGCTGCATTCAACACGTCCGGGCCAAGTCCCCATTTTTCCAGTGTGCCGGGCCGGAAGTTCTCGAGCACGATGTCGGAGGCTGCGGCGAGTTCCAGGACAAGGTCTCGGCCTTCCTCGGTCCGGAGGTCGATGACGACGGATTTCTTGTTGCGGTTGATGGTCCGGTACAGCATCGAGGTGTCCCCGGCGTACAGCCGCCAATTCCTGAGTTCGTCGCCCGTGCGGGGCCGCTCCACCTTGATGACTTCCGCGCCAAAGTCGGCGAGCAGTCGGCCAGCAGTGGGCGCGGCAATGTAATTTCCCAGTTCCAGGACGCGGACGCCGTGCAGCGGCGCCACCGTGTTGTCAATCGTCATTGCCTTGGTTCTTTCTTAGATGAAGATGCTGAGGACGAGGATGAAGCCCAGGGCCACGACGGATGCCAGGGAAACCCCCAGTGTGCAGCTTTTCAGTGTTCCCCGGGTGGTTTGGCCGAGCATGGACTGCAGCAGCCAGAACGTATTCGACGTGACGTGGACGACGAACAGTGAACCCGCGCCGGCCGCCAGGGCCAGCAGCACCGGGTTGATTCCCAGTGCGGGCGCGATCGGGGCGAGCAGCCCCGCAGCGGTGATCGCCGAAATTGAGACGGACCCGACGGCGATGTGCAGTACAGCGGCGATGCCCCAGACCACGAGCAGCGGGGCCACCGTCGAGGCCGAGAAGTACTTTCCCAGAATTTCTCCCATGCCGCTGGTCGCTACCATCGCAGCGAGTGAGCCGCCTGCGCCGGTCAGGATCAGGATCTGCCCGGATTCCTTGAACCCGTTCACGACTGCGGCCTCAACCCGCTTAGTGCCGATGGTCATCCGCGCAACGATGCTGGTGCCCAGCAGGCCGATGAGCAGGGCAACTACCGGCGTTGAAAGGAAGACTGCTACATCCGGAGTGAAGCCCGCCATTTTCATGAACGCGCCCGACGCGATCAGCACCAGGGACACGAGCATGGGCGCGAACATGAGCAGGAGTCCCGGCTCCTTGGAGGCCCCGGTTCCGGGTTCTCGCACGTCATGGGGCAGCAGGCCCACCCGGCTCGACGTCGCCGTGCTTTCGGCCCCGCCCTGGACAACTGCGTGCCGGGAGCCGTCTCCGTGTGAGGAGCCGCCGTGTTCGTGTGCGTGTTCGTGCGAGACGGTGTGGACCACCATCCCGTCGGCATCCTCCAATTCCGGGGATTCCGCTACGGCCTGCTCCTCGTCCGTCTCTGTCTTCCACAACCCGCGCTGGATGAAGAAGTTCATGATGAAAATCGATACGAGGATTGTGGGAATAATGACCAGGAGGCCGAAGATAAGCATCTCGCCCAGCGGGACCTGGAGCAGACCGGCAAGGGCGACGGCGGCAACGCCTGGGACCATAAGAACGATGCCGCACTCTAGGCTGATGGCCATGGCCGTGGCCATTTTCGCGGTGCCGAACTTGCCCAGCTTCGGGGCTATCCTGCGCGCCAGCGGAGCGCTCATCACCAGGAGCACGTCAAGAAAAATCGACTGCAGCAGCGTACCGATGGTCAGGCCCAGCGCGTACGGCACGCCCTTGGGTCCGAAGACGTGCAGCAGCTTGTCCACCAGTTTCGAAATGGCACCCATTTCATTCAGGATGGCCCCCATCAGCACACCCCAGGCAATCAGCAACCCGACCTTGGTCATGATCTCGCCGAAGCCAGTCATGACCGTCTTCGTCGTCTCTGCCGTTCCCAGACCCGTGAGCAGACCCAGAACCATTGCCCCGATCACCAGCGATAGCGCCGGATTAATGCGAAGCCGCAGGATCATGACGACGATGCCGATGATCACCGCCGCCGTGATGCTAAGAATTTGCCAATCTTCCATGAGTAATCCTCCATTGGATCCATGTTGGTCGGTAAGCCAAATCACACTCCTACAATATGAACATGAACTCACTATGTGAGTCAATGGTCAGCCAGGCTGCTCCCGAGGCTCTCGAGGTTCCTGAGGCTCCGGGCGGGCTACTCGTCATCAGGTTCAGCACCGGCCCCACAGCCCGCTTTGGCGGTCGGACTGGCGTCTTGCGAGAAAAGCCCGCAAGCTGGGTAGGGGGTAATGAGGGGTGCGAACGCATTCCGCCGTACAGGAAGGCCCCGCAATTTCTAGACCAAAACGGCAGCTCAATCCATTGATCCTCAGGTACCTCAAGGCCAATGACTCCGCCCATTCAGATGCCAGAGACCTCGGCAGACTCAAGCCGGCGGAGCCGGCGGCCCGGCGGGAGGGGGTCCCCCTCCTCGGCGCTGATCAGGTTTACGTGATGAAGCACGGGTCGGAGTTCCACACGGCCTGGTGCCAGGTCGTGGCCGACAAATGGAGCCACGCACCCAGAGGTCTGCTCGTGACCCTGTTGGCCGACGTCGGGGCGCGGACCCCGTGCCGGGAATGCGGCCGGCTCTTGAACGCAACCGGAGAGTCCCCTGCCCGGGACCCAGGGCACCGCCTGCCCGCCCGGGCATTCCCGCCCGACGCGGTAATCCCGCTGAGCGTTGTGGGCCTCGCCCATGGAATCCTCTTCCTGGCGGCGGGGCCGGAGTATCGGGAACGCCTCAGGGAGACCGCGGTGGAGCCGGCGACCCCGCTGCTCGTGGGAGGGCAGCGGGACGGGATGGTGGTACGGATCGAAGCCGCCCGCGACGAACCTCTCCTGGTTATCCAGCTGGACCCCCGCGCCGCGTTCCGGAACGGCCCGTACCAGGTACACCTGCGTCGTCCACTGCAGCGGTCGGCGACCAAACCCTATGCCGTGGAGTCCGTTGAACCGGCGCCGTCAGCATAAGTCTCCGGATGGCGCTAACGATTCGGGTGGGTGTGGGCGACGCCGGTGACCCCTAGGCTGATCGGAACTTCACACAGGCGTCCAGGCCGGCGGCTCCCGTTGCGCGCCCGGGCGTTCTGGGCGTCAGCGAGGCCGCGGCGCCGCTGGCCCGGGCCAGCTGGTGCACGACGGACAATCCCAGGCCGCTGCCCTCGCCACTCTGCGTGCCGCGCCAAAAGCGGCTAAAGGCCCGATGGCAGTCTTCCGGGGAAAGTCCTGGACCCTCATCCAATATATGCAGTTCGATGATGCCTGGCTGTTCACCGTGACAGACCACGAGCTGGATTAGTGAACCGGCCGGGGCGACGGCCAGCGCGTTATCGATCAGATTGTCGATGATCTGCTCGGCAGCCCCGGGGAGCGCCAGGATGTCCGCTGCAGGTAGGCCGTCCGCACTCAGGCGCACGCCTGTCTTCTCCGCGAGGGCCTCCCACTGTTCCTTGCGGGCCTTCACTTCGTTGACGAGATCCGTCGTGCCCAGCACGGTCGCCTTGCCTTCGGCTTTGCTAAGCAACAGCAGCCCGTCGATGATGCGCTGCAATCGGTACGTCTCGTCCAGGGATGCGGCGACCATGAGTCGGCCCGCTTCCGGGTCGGTGGGGATCGTATCGACAGCGTTCTCGAGTCTTAGCCGCAGCCCCGTCAGTGGGGTGCGGAGTTGATGGGAGGCATCGGAGGCGAATCCCCGCTGCTGCTCGAGCAGGTCTTTTAGCCGGTCTGCCATGCGGTTGAAGGAACCCGCGAGGGCTTTGAGCTCGGGCGCTCCGCCTTCGTCGGTTCGGGTGTCCAGATTGCTGTCGGCGAGCATCTCCGTGGCGGTCCGTAGCCTTTGGTGTCTTCTGGTCACGGCGCCCGCCATGAAGTATGCGAGGATTCCGGCGAGCAATACCGTGGTTCCGGCGACGGTCCAGATGGTTTGCAGCTGGCCGTTTACCTGCTCGGTCACCACCGATGCAGGGTACGTCAGCCGGACGACGCCGGAGATCTTCTCACCGCTGAGGACAGGGACGGCGACGTAGAGCAGATCGAGGCCCAACGTCTGGGAATACCGCTGACCGGCGTTGATCTGTCCGGTCAGCGCGGCGGCTATTTCCGGACGTGAACTGTAGGTCAATCCGGTGGTCTCCTGATCGTCATCCGAGGTCGCCAAGGCCGTCCCGGCGGCGTCGACGATCACCACACGGGCGCCGCCCGCTTCCCCATATCGACGCACGTCGGCGGCGACTTCAATGGGTAGGGGGCCACCGGCTCTCAACGCGTCGCCGGCCCGGCCGGCCAGCAGAAACGCGTCGCGCTCGAGGGAGGTGGTGAGGCGCTCACGTTCTACGCGGACCAGATAGTTCCCCAACGGAATGTCCTGCACCAGAACAACGAGCAACGTGATGAACATGAACGCGCCGATCAGCCTCCATCTCATCCAGGCACTCCTAGCCGGAACCCCACGCCCCGGACGGCCTCGATCCAGCGTGGATCACCGAGCTTCTTGCGGATCCCGGCTATGTGGGCATCCACCGTTTTCGTGGTGCCGTACCAGTCGCCGTCCCACACCGCGCGAAGGATTTCGCGACGCTCGAACACCGCCCCCGGATCCGCTGCAAGGAAGTAGAGGAGTTCGAACTCCTTTGCCGTCAGATAGACCTCCGCCCCGTCGAGGACCACGCGACGCGACCGCTGGTCAATGCTCAGGCCGCCGATATTCCTGCTGATGTCCGTCTCCGGACGGCCGTCCGGGAGCCGCTCTTCGGGAGCACGACGTTCTTTGCTGATTCTTCGGACATGGGATTCTCCTGTTTCGAAAGG
This sequence comes from uncultured Actinomycetota bacterium, assembly GCA_963722145.1. Classification (GTDB taxonomy): domain Bacteria; phylum Actinomycetota; class Actinomycetes; order Actinomycetales; family Micrococcaceae; genus Arthrobacter. The sequence continues at coordinate 441,124 of CAVRLW010000014.1, forward strand.
GAGTAATAGCCGGATGCTAGCCCTGCCCGGTCCGGAGGCAACAGGCCCCCCATCCGAGGACTCCATGGCCTGCCGCACGGGTGAAGAGGCAGCCCGCCCTCCAGGTGGAAAGCGGGCTGCCTGCCACAACGCAAGCGAGTGCTGGCGCCCCTGGAGGCCCTACCTGCGTCGGGCTATTTTTTCTTGGGTTCTTTCTTTGGTTCTTTGGGATTGTCGGCGTCCTTGAGTTCCACTTCGGCGGTGGCCTGGATCAGTGCCAGCAGGTCCGGGTCGAGTCCGGGCGCGAATTCCTCGCGGCGTTCCGGTGAAATGGTCATCGGGAAGCCGTCCGGCGCGACGTCGGTGCTCAGTTCGGTGCCGTCGTTGGAGGGGGAGGCGCCCCGGTACAGCTTGCCTGCTTCGCTGAGGTTGTCGGCGCTGAACGTGTACTGGATGCTCTGCAGGCCCTTGTCCAGGAGCTTCTTCACTTCCGGGAACTGCTCGGCATTGGTTTTCGGGATCGGGAGGACCTTGCCCCAGTTCACGCCGAGGCTTTCCAGAGCCTTGGCGAACGCATTCTCGTGGGCCTGGTCCCGGACGATGAGGTAGGCGATCGTGGACCGGGCCGTCTTGTTTTCGGTCATCTCGTAGATCCGGCACTTCTGCAGCCGTCCGGTGGACTCGAGCATCAGGTTGTACAGCAGGTCCAAAACCAAGTTGCCGCTGTTGTACACGTAGGACCCGCTCCACGGGTTCCCTGCCGCATCCACGGGCAACGCCCCCTGGGCGCCGACCAGGTAGTGGTGGATGTTGCTGGTGTCCAGCGCGATCTTCAGGGGCGTGGCCCCCTTGGCGCCGGGCTGGTCCACAGGATCGGTCTTCTTGCCTTGATAGCGCGGGGAGCCGTCTAGAAGTTGAGAAATGGTGGTTCCGATCAACTCGACGTGGCTGATCTCTTCGGTGCCGACGCCCTGAAGCAGGTCCTTGTAGGGCTTCGCGGCCGCATCGCCGCGGAAGTTCATGCTCTGGAACAGGTACTGCATCATGGTGCGCATCTCGCCGAACTGCCCACCAAGACCCTCCTGCAAAGCGTTGGCTGCGGCGGGATCGGGCTCGTCCGCGGCGATTTCGTTGATCAGAAGCTGGGTGTGCAGGTACATAGGCTGTTTCCTCACTCTGTGGTCTGATGCTGCTGTTCTCTTCAACTCGGGCGTCCGAATACCTCATGGCCGGACCCGTACTTCCCGCGGTGTGGGCAGCCGCAGGTACTAACCATAAGCATGCTTAGTATCTTTGGCAAGGAATCCAGCCAGTCAATTCGCGGCCACACAGCGTTCTCGTCCCAGGCGGCCAGACAGCCCCCAGGGGCAGGGCCTATGGGCGGGCGAGCTTGTCGATCTTTCGTTCCAGCGCTGCGCGTTCGGCCGCGTTCTTGCACAGCGCGACGGCCTGCTGCAGGGCGGACTCCGCCTCCCCGCGCCGGCCGAGCCTTGTCAGCATCTCGCCCCTGACCGCAGGCAGCAGGTGTGAGCCGTTGAGCTCGCCCCGGGATGCGATCGCCTCGACCAGTTCCAGCCCGGCCGCCGGGCCCGATGCCATGGCCACCGCCACCGCGCGGTTCAGTTCGACGACCGGCGACGGCGCCAGCCTCCCCAGGGCCTCGTAGAGGATCACGATCCGCTGCCAGTCCGTTTCCGCAACGGAGCGGGCCACCGCGTGGCATTCGGCGATGGAGGCCTGCAGCCCGTACGCGCCGAGCCCGCGGCGCGCAGCCACGGCCCTCGCCAGCGCTGCGCGGCCGCGCCGGATCGCCGACTGGTCCCACAACCGTCGGTCCTGGTCCTCCAGGAGGACCGGCCGGCCGGACGTATCGAGCCTCGCGGGGAAGCGCGCGGCCGTCAGTTCCATCAGGGCCAGCAGGCCGAACACCTCAGGTTCCGGCGCCAGCCGCGTGAGCACTCGGGCCAGGCGGCGTGCTTCGCCGGCCAGGTCCGCGCGCATCCAGGAGTCACCGCCGGACGCGAAGGAACCCTCCGTGAAGATCAGGTACACGACTTGAAGCACCGAGCCTAGCCGTTCGGGCACTTCACGCGTTTCTGGCACGGCGAACGGAACGTGGGCGGCGGCAAGGGTCTTTTTGGCCCGGGTAATGCGTGCCTGGATGGTCGGCACCGGAACCAGGAACGCTTTCGCGATCTCGTCGGTGCCCATGCCGCCCACCACCCGCAGCGTCAAGGCGATCCGCGCTTCCTTGGACAACACCGGATGGCAGGAGATGAACATCAGGGCCAGCACGTCGTCGTCGATCGCGTCGGGGTCGAACAGGGAATCCGCGCCCGGAAGCTCCTCGGCGAGGTCGCGGGCCAGGAGTGCGTACTTTTCGTCGCGGGCCGCTCGGCGCCGGAAGGCGTCCACCGCTCGGCGCCGGCCGGTGGTCAGCAGCCAGCCCACCGGCTCCGCGGGGATCCCGTTCACCGACCAGGAAACGAGGGCCTCGGCGAGCGCCTCCTGTGCCAGGTCTTCGGCCAACGGGAAATCGCCGGTATAGCGGGCAAGGGCGCCGACGATGCGGGCGGACTCCATGCGCCACACCGCTTCGACGGCGGCCCTTGCCTCGTTGCTGCTCACTGCCGGTCAGGTGTTGGGCTGCCCAGGGCTGGCTGGTTCAGACCTGGCCGGTCTGTTCCCGCCACGCGCGCTCCTTCTGAATCCATTGGTTGTCCTGCGGGAACTCGTCGATGGAAGGTACCCTGCGAATCTCGGTCTTGGTGCCCGCCGTGAGGGGTGCCCGCTTGGCCCACTCGATCGCTTCCTGCTTCGATGCGACATCGAGGATGTAGTAGCCGGCGAACAGTTCCTTGGTTTCGCCGTAGGGCCCGTCAGTGACCACCGGGGTTTCGCCAGTAAAGTCCACCACGACGCCCTCTTTCGGATCATCCAGGCCCTCGGCTGCCAGCAAGACTCCAGCGCGGATCAACTCGTCGTTGAATTTGCCCATGGTCTCGAGGGTTTCGTTGAAGTCGGCGTTCTCCAGGTTGGCGTACGACTCGTCGGTTCCGCGCATGATCAACATGTACTTTGCCATTTCAATCTCCTAGGTTTTGGAAGGTCGCCCCTCGACCTTCTCACCCACAGGTCGAACAGCGGGAGGGTCAATCGACACGGGCCGGGAAAATTCATTCAGCCTTTCCCGGCGCTTCCCGAACTGCACCCACAAACGCTGATTGATCGCACGATTGGAGAGTAGGTAGACTGGTCTAACTACATCCACTTCTACCAAGCTGGGACTGGCCATGACGAAGCAGACTGCACCGGCAAACCGCACGCCCAGGAGGCCTGCCCGCGAGGCCCTCCTTGAAGCGGCCGCGCGGCGGTTTTATGCCGACGGCCTGGCGCGGACGGGCATCGACGCCATCACAGCCGAGGCTGGCGTGGCCAAGAAGAGCCTCTACAACAATTTCTCCTCGAAGGCCGACCTCGTGTCGGCTTATCTCTCCGCCCGCCATGAGGAATGGCTGGGGTTGTATCGGGCAAGGCAGGAAGCTGCGGTCACTGCCGCCGAACGCGTGCTGGCTGTCTTTGATGCCTACGCAGACCACGCTGATCTCGCCTATGAGCATGGCTTCCGCGGTTGCGGCCTCCTTAACGCGGCGGCCGAACTCCCTGCCGGGGATCCCGGACGGGCGGTTGTCCGGGAGCACAAGGAGGAAGTTGAAGCACTGCTGTCGGAGAATCTGGCCGAGCTTCTGCCGCATTCGGCCGAGCAGGTGGCCCCCCTGGCCCGGCATCTGGCATTCCTCCTTGAAGGTGCCATGGCCCGCGCTGGTCTTGAAGGTGATGACCGCTGCATTCTGGAGTCTCGGCGGATCGCGGCGAGCCTGATCGGCGATCTGTGAAGCCGGCGGGTTTCCAGGGCGGCACCTGGGGCGCGCTGTTTGTACTCGCCGCGTCTGTCTTGTGGGGCACCACCGGCACAGCCGCCACCTTCGCCCCGGACGTGAGCCCGCTCGCGATCGGAGCGGTAGCCATGGGCTTCGGTGGCCTGCTGCAGGCGGGGATCGCGGCGCGACCGATGACGGCGTACAGCACGTCCCTGCACAGCCGATGGCGCACCGTGGCGTTGGGTGCGCTGTCTGTTGGGCTGTATCCGCTGGCCTTTTACTCGTCCATGCATCTGGCCGGCGTGGCGGTTGGGACAGTCGTCTCGATCGGCTCGGCTCCGCTCGCATCCGCCGTGATCGAACGCATCGTGGACAAGAGGCCGTTTACGCGCCGTTGGGCGGCCGGCGCGGTCCTCGGCGTCTCCGGCGCCGTGCTGTTGTGCATCGCCGACTCCGGCCACGCTGATGCAACATCGACGGCGGGCCCGGGATGGTCCACACAGGCTGGCATCGCACTGGGGCTGCTGGCCGGGTTGACCTACGCCCTTTATTCCTGGGCCGCGCACCGCCTGATCAACACAGGCGTGCCCTCAAGGGCAGTGATGGGGACCGTTTTCGGGATCGGCGGCCTGCTGCTCATGCCCGTCCTAGCGGCCACCGGGGCTTCCCTCGTCGCGTCCTGGCAGAACCTCGCGGTGGGCGTGTATATGGCGCTCGTCCCCATGTTCGCCGGCTACGTACTGTTTGGCTGGGGCCTGGCCCGAGTACGTGCCAGCACCGCCACCACGCTGTCCCTCGCTGAGACTGTGGTGGCGGCGCTCCTGGCCGTCGTGGTGGTGGGGGAACGTCTTCCGGCGCTCGGCTGGGCCGGCGCCGCGCTGATAGCCGGCAGCCTGTTCGTCCTGACTCTGCCGGGTCCTCGGGCGAGCCAGGACACCGATGCCCCTGCGCTCGGACCGGAACCTGTTGTCGCGGCGCGCGGCGCCGTCGTCAGCGGCGACCGCCGGTAACTGCCCGCGGCCTAGTCCCGCCTGAGCCCGGCAGCTTCCCGTGCGAGCTTGGTGATCTGCTCCCAATCGTTGTTTTCCATGGCCGCCCTCGGAGTGAGCCAGCTGCCACCGACGCAGGAGACGTTCGGCAATGCGAGGTATTCGGGTGCCGAGTTTAGGCTGACGCCGCCTGTCGGGCAGAACTGCACCTGCGGGATGGGCGCTCCGATGGCGGCGAGGTATTCGGGGCCGCCGGCAGGGCCTGCCGGGAAGAACTTCATGGCACTCAGGCCGTGCTCGAGGACCATCATCACCTCACCGACCGTGGCAACTCCCGGGAGGACCGGAATTCCGAGGGCCAGCATGTGGGCCAGCAGGCCGGGCGTAACCCCGGGGCTGACCAGGAAGCCGGCTCCCGCTGCCACTGCGGCGTCGGCCTGGCCGGGACTGAGGATGGTGCCGGCCCCGACGCAGATGTCCGGGACTTCGCTGGCGATGAGCTTGAGCGAGGTGAGGGCGCTCTCGGTCCGGAGCGTGAGTTCGATGATGCGGACGCCCCCGTCGGCCAGCGCACGGGCAACCGGAACAGCGTGTTGCGGGTCATCGATGGTCACGACCGGGATGACGGGCGAAACGTGCAGGATGCTGGTGGCATCAGCCATGGTTGATCTCATTTCTCAGGCCGTGCAGCCCGGAGGTGTCGATAATGCTGTACCAGTGGATGAGGAGGTCGGCGAACCCCTCGTGTGTCGCGAGTCCGCCGTCGAAGATGCTGCGGCAGCCAAGCAACGCGGGGACCACGGTTGCCGCTGTGCGCGTCGCCGGCAGTACCGCGTGGAGCTCGGGTGCGAGCGGGTCGTTCAGTTCCGCCGTCGCTGTGGAGGCCACGTGGTGCATCCAGGCGGCCACGGCCAGGGCCGCCCAGCGGGGCTCTCGGCCTGCGTTCAGGCTGCCGCGGACCGTGGTCAACAGCCGCAGCCCGATCTTCTGTGACCCGTCGCTGCCCACCTTGGCCGTGGTGTGCCCGAGCGCGGGGTTCGCGAAGCGGTTCAGCACCTGCGAGCAATACTCGGCGCCGTCCAGTCCGGCTGGAAGCGTGATCGTGGGAAGGGCGTCCTCCGCCATCATGCGGGTGCAAGCGGTGCGGAAGGCCTCCTCCCCCACGGCGTCGCTGATGGTGGTCTTTCCCGTTGCCAGCCCAAGGTACGCCAGCATGGAATGGCTGGCGTTGAGCAGGCGCAGCTTGGCCGCTTCCCAGGCGGCAACATCGGAGCTGAAGAGCGCGCCGGCGTCCTCCCAGCGCGGGCGGCGCGAAGCGAAATTGTCCTCGATCACCCATTGCAGGAAGGGTTCGGCCACCACGGCGGCCTCGTCCCGGAGACCCAGTTCGCGTTCGACGGCGTCCAGGTCACCGGCCGTGGTGGCCGGCACCATCCGGTCCACCATGGTGTTGGGAAACGTGACATTCGCCTCCAGCCAGGACAGCAGCGGCTCTGCCTCCGCCGCCGGCAGTTCGGCGGCAAAAGCGCGCACGAGCTTGCCCGTAAGCTCCCCGTTGCCGGGCAGGTTGTCGCATGAGACCACGGTGAAGGGTCCGGCGTCGGCGCGGGCGCGCTGCTGGAGCCCCCGGGCGATCTGTCCGATGGCCGTCAGCGGAGGCTGTCCCGCGAGGTCAGCCCGGACTTGTTCGTCGCCGGTGTTGAGGGTTCCGGTGTGGGGATCGATCCGGTAGCCCTTCTCCGTGATGGTGAGTGTGACAATCGACGTCGACGGGTCTGCGATCCGGTCCACGACGGTTCCGGGATTGTCCCGTCCGGAGATGGCTTCTACGATGCTGGAAACCACGCGGAGCGGCGCGGCGCCGCTTCCCCGCTCGGTCACGGTGAAGAGCCCGTCCTGCGGTGTCAGTTGGCGCGCCACCGTATCGGAGCGCTGGGTGACTCCGGTGATCCCCCAATCGAAGTCACCGGAGGCCAGCATCGCGTTTTCGGTGAACACCGCCGTGTGGGCGCGGGCAAAGGCGCCAAGACCGAGGTGCACGATGCCGGGTCGCAGCTTTTCGCGCGGCAGCAGTTCGTGGTGGCTTGCGCTGGCAGCCAGCAAAGCGGAGCTTAGGCGTGCGATGACAACTCTCCTTCGGTGGCCTGCAGGGCATGTGCTCTTGTCTGTTCGAACGTGGGGATAAAGCCGGTGCCGCCCTTGCCGCCGACCACAAGCGATGCGGCGGCGGCCCCGTATCGGGCGGCCGCGGCAAGGCTGTCGCCCAGCACCATCCTGGCGGTCAGCGTGCCCACGAAGGCGTCGCCCGCGCCCGTCTGGTCCACGACCGACGGCGCCGGAACCGCGTCGACCCAGGAGGAGTCGTTGTCACTGCTCAGTTGGTCACTGCTCAGTTGGTCACCGCCCAGCAGTTCACCGTGGAGCTGGATCCCCTCCGCCCCGCAGGTCACGGCCACGTTCGCCGCCCCGAGGCCGCGGAGCTTCGCCGCCGCCTCCGTCGGCGAGGAGGTGGCCAGCAGCGCGGATGTTTCGCCCGGGAAGGAGGGGGTGACCAGGAACGTCCGTGGCGCCAGTTCGGCGAGGACCGCCGTCGCCTCCTCCACCGAGGTGAGCCGCGGGCGGAAGTTGGGGTCGAAAACGAAGCGGCGGGACAGTGCCGAAGCCTTGAGGACTGCGGCCCGCGAGGTGGTCGAAATTGCGCAGGCGATCCCGCCAGCGATCACCGCCTTCGCCGTGGAGAAGACGGCAGAGTTGACGTCCTCCGGAGCCAGAGTGGAGCCAACGCTTCCAGTGCGGGCGTAGGAGAACTCGCGCTGGCCGTCGGGGTCGGAGTGAACCAGGTAAACGCCTTGCTGGCCGGTCCTGAACTTCAGCAGTTCGTCGGAAATGCCGAGTTCACGGATTCTGGCGGCGATCGCCTGGCCGAGGTCGTCGTCGGTCAGCACAGCCAGCAGGCCCGTGCGGGCTCCGGCCGCGGCGGCGGCCGCTGCGACGTTCAGCGCGTCGCCGGAGATGCCCAGTTGGGCGGGCACGCCGTGGCCGAACGCGACGTCGGTTGCGACTTCAACGAGGATCTCCCCCATCACCACCACGTCGAAGGGCCGGTTCTCTTGCGTGGAGGCGTTCGGTTCGTATGTTGAGGTGCTCACCAGTCGTGCACCGACCCGTCGAGCCGGCGGTTGATGGGCAGATACTTCGGGTCGAACGGGAAGGCTGCAGCCGCCTCCTCGTTGAACTCGACGCCGATGCCCGGGGCGTCACCGGGGTGCATGTAGCCGTCAGTGAAGGTGTAGGACGTCTTGAAGACCTCACCCGCCGGATCCCGGTGGCCCATGTACTCCTGGACGCCGAAGTTCGGAATGCTCATGTCCACATGCAGGGCCGCGGCGAAGGACACCGGCGAGAGATCCCCGGCGCCGTGCGAGCCGGACCGGACCCCGTACAGGTCAGCGAGCGAGAAGATCCGGCGCAGGTGCGTGATGCCTCCGGCGTGCGAAACGGACGTGCGGATGTAGTCGATCAGGCGTTCGGTGATCAGCTGCTGGCAGTCCCAGATCGAGTTGAACACCTCGCCCACGGCGATGGGCGTGGTGGTGTGCTGGCGGATGAGGCGGAACGCCGACTGGTCCTCGGCCGGCGTCGGATCCTCGATCCAGAACGGACGGTACTGCTCCAGCGAGGCGCCCAGACGCCCGGCCTCGATCGGCGTCAGCCGGTGGTGCACGTCGTGCAGGACGTGCACGCCATAGCCGAACTGCTCGCGCACGTGCGCCATCATCTTGGGCGCGAAGTCCAGGTAGGACGTGGTCTCCCACATGTCCTCCTGCGGAACGTTGCCGCTGGCAGGCTCGTAGGTCTTGCCGTCCACGGGCGCAATCCCGTAGGTCTTTTCCAGCCCCGGCACGGCAGCCTGCGCCCGGATGGCCTTGTAGCCGAGGTCCAGGTGGTGCTGGAAGTCGGCGCTGAGGTCATCCAGCGTTGAGCCGCTGGCGTGGCCGTACACCATGACGCCCTCGCGGGCCGCCCCGCCCAGGAGTTCGTAGACCGGCATGCCGGCCACCTTGCCCTTGATGTCCCAAAGCGCGACGTCGATCGCGGCGATCGCGGTCATGGTCACCGGCCCGCGGCGCCAGTAGGCGCCCTTGTAGAAGTACTGCCAGGCGTCCTCGATCCGGCGGGCGTCGCGGCCGATCAGCAGCGGGCACAGGTGCTCCGACAAGTAGGCCGCCACGGCCATTTCGCGGCCGTTCAGCGTGGCGTCGCCGACGCCGGTAACGCCGTCCTCGGTTTCGATTACGAGCGTGACGTAATTCCGTCCTGGCGACGAAACCACTACTCGTGCGTCGGTGATCTTCACTGGTTGGTCCTTCAGATGTTGAATGCCTTGATGCGGGCTTGGTGGTTTGGCGTGCCTCAGCCGAGGCGGAGCATGACCTTGCTGCTGCCGGAGGCGGGGTCCGCCGAGACGCGCATGGCTTCCTCCGCCTGGTCGATGCCGAACTTGTGGGTAATGACCGGGGAGACGTCCAGGCCGTCGGCCATGGCGCGGAGGGCGTCACCGATCTCGTCGACGAACCGGTAGGAACCGATCCAGGTGATCTCGCGGGTCACCAGGTCACCGAGGGCGGCGGGGGCCGGTGCGCCGGGAAGGTTGCCCACCTGGACCAGGGTGCCGCCGCGGGCGGTGGCCCGCAGCACACCTCCCAGTACTGCCGGGATTCCGGTGGCTTCGAAGACCAGCTCCATGTCCTCGGGGAGGCTGTCACCGCCGGAGACGTTCAGGACCTCGTCCGCTCCCATCGCCCTGGCGATCCGCAGTGATGCGTCGTTGATGTCCGCGGCGATGACGGTCCTCGCCCCGGCGTACTTGGCCGCCGCGACCAGCAGCGAGCCGATCGGCCCGGCGCCGTTGACCAGGACGTCTCTGCCGGCGAGGCTTCCTGCCCGGCCGACCGCGTGCATGGCGACCGCGAGCGGCTCGGCGAGGGCGCCGCGCAGGGTGTCCACGCCGTCGGGCAGCGGGCGGATCTGCGAAGCCTTGGCGAGCTTCCGCTCGCTGAACCCGCCGTCGGTGTGCGGGTCAAAGGCCGCCGAACCGAAGTACCTGATCCGCGGGTAGAGGTTGGTGCGGCCCGCCAGGCGGTCCGGCATGGTTCCGTCTCCCACAAGTTCCGCGGGGTGCACGGTGACCGGTTGGCCGACCTCGAGGTTGTCGACGCCGGCGCCCAGCTGGGCGATCCGGCCGGCCACCTCATGGCCGAGGACGAGCGGCGACTTCAGGGCCGCGGTCCCGGAGGCGCCGTGGCGCCAGTACGAGAGGTCCGAGCCGCAGATCCCGCCCCATTCGACGTCGATGACTACCTCGCCGGGTCCGGCGACAGGCTCGGGACGGTCATCGATGCGGAGGTCGTTCGCTCCGTGTACTACGACGGCTTTCATACGGCATCCTCCAGGCGGACCAGGTCCCGGCCGCGGACCTCGGGCCCTACGGCCGCGGAGATCAGGGTGATCAGGGAGTAGCCGATGAGCATCGCGGCGAGCGGCCACCAGTGGCCCGTGATGGCGGTGAGGGTGGCGGCCAGCAGCGGCCCGATGGCGGTGGCGAGGATGCCGCCGATTTCCTTGGCCAGAGCCAGCTGGGTGAAGCGGGTGCGTGCTCCGAAGAATTCGGCCATGGTGACGCTCTCCATGGCGAAGAGGCTCAGGACGCCCAGGTTCAGCCCGATGACCATGGCGATGGTGATAAGCGCCGTATTGCCGCTGGTGACCATCAGCATCATCGGGATGGCGAACAGTGCCGTGAGAGAGCTCAGCACCAGGTACAGAGGCTTGCGGCCGAACCGGTCCCCCAGCAGGCCCATGACGGGGATGGTGAGGAATCCGAGCAGGGAGCCATACATGATGGCGGTTGTGCCCACGCTCTTGTCCACTAGCAGGACCGTGGCGAGGTAGCCCACCAGGAAGGTCTGGACCAGGCCCGAGTTGCCGGCCTGCCCGAACCGCAGGCCCAGGGCGATCAGGAACGCCTTGCCCTTGCGCTGGTGCAGGGCAGCTTCGATGGTGCTGGTGTTTGCGAGCTCGTCTGCCGCGGCGATTTCACGCTTGGAGAGGGCCACGCCGTCCACAACATCTGCCCGCTGTTCAAAGACCGGGCTTTCCTTGAGGGAGCGGCGGATCCACACGGCGAAGATCATCAGCACGAAGCTGAACAGGAACGGAATGCGCCAGCCCCAGCTCAGCAGCTGCTCCTCGGAAAGTGTGCTCACCAGGATCGCCCAGAGCGCGGCAGCGGCGAGGGTGCCGGAGTTCGTGCCGAGGCATACGAGGGAGGCGATGACGCCTCGGCGGCGGGCCGGAGCGAACTCGGCCAGCATCACGGTGGCACCGGCGATCTCGGCGCCGGCGCCGAAGCCCTGCGCCAAACGCAGCGCAACCAGCAGTATGGGGGCCCAGACGCCGATCATCGCGTATGTGGGCAGGATGCCGATAAGGGTGGTTGAGGCACCCATGAGGGCGATGGTGATGAAGAGGACCTTCTTGCGGCCGATCCTGTCGCCCATGCGGCCGAAGTAGACGGCGCCGGCAAGGCGGGCAACATAACCCACACCGTAGGTGGCCATGGCGGCGATGAGGCCCAGGATCGGGCTGACTTCTGGGAAGAAGATCTTGTTGAAGACGATGGCTGCTGCCAGGGAGTAGAGCTGGAAGTCCATGAATTCCATGGCAGTTCCCAGCCACCCGGAAACGGCGACCTTGGCCAGTTCCTTGGTGGGTTTGGTCTCCGGCCGGGTAGTGGGCGGCGCGATGCTCTCAGTCATCTGATGCTCCTTTGCAGGCGATGAAAAACGAAGGGGAGAGTGAACGGAGGAAGGCCGGTGTTCTCTCAATGTGACCGGCGGCACCTCGCTAACTACTACCATACAAGCACTACCATTCTAGTGTGTCAAGGGAATAGACTGAGGGCATGGCATCCGATAAACCCAGCAAGGGACAGCCGCCGAGGCTGTCCGTGCGTGACCAGACCCTGGAAACGCTGCGTCGTCGCATCATTTCCCTGCAGCTACCTCCGGGCGAACCGCTCTCGGAGAACGAACTCGCGCAGGAAATGGGTGTCAGCCGCACGCCGGTGCGGGAAAGCCTGATCCTGCTCAGGGAAGAGGGGCTGGTCCAGGTCTACCCGCAGATCGGCTCCTTCGTCTCGCTCGTGGATCTGGGACGGGTTTCAGAAGCGCAGTTTGTCCGCGAGGCCATCGAATGCGCTTCCCTGCGCGACCTCTCAGTCGACGATGCCGGCATTGCGGGGCTTCGCGTGATACTTCAAAGCCAAACGGAAGCTGACGCCAACGGCGACATCGAGGAGTTCTTCCGCCTGGACGAGGAATTCCACCGCGAACTCCTGCGGCTGGCAGGGCACGAGTCCGCCTGGGCCGCCGTCAACTCCGCCAAAGCGCACCTCGATCGCGCACGACGCCTGAGCCTGCTGGACACGCAGGCCCGTTGCAACGCTGATCCAGCAGCACACAGCAGTGGTGGACGCCCTGGAAGCCAACAACCTCACCGACGCCGACAACTCCCTCCGCCTGCACCTGCGAGGCGTTTTTGAGGATGTTCAGCGCATCCAGCAGGCAACGCCACAGCTTTTTTCCGACGGCGCCGCTCTGCGTCCGACTCGCCGAAGTGTAGCCCGCCTGACCTGACCAGCACCGTTCCGGCACTTCAGAACACCCGGCCGACAGGCGCCGTTCGGCGGCTTGTTCGCCCGGGCCGAACCCCCAAGCAGCACGGACTGGAATTCCTAGTCCGTGCTGCCCGTCGGTGTCCTGCCTGTCCTTCGCTTTCCTCGGCGCCGTGCTGTCAGTTCGCCTCGGCGCCGATCCCTGCCTCGACGGTCGCGCCGGCGAGCCGGAGCCAGGTATCCACCACGGTGTCGGGGTTCAGGGAGACGGAATCGATGCCTTCCTCGACCAGCCATTCGGCGAAGTCCGTGTGGTCGCTGGGACCCTGGCCGCAGATGCCCACATATTTGCCGCGCGCCTTGCAGGCCTTGATGGCCATGCTCAGGAGCTTCTTGACGGCAGGGTCGCGTTCGTCGAAGCCGCCCGAAACAATCGCGGAATCCCGGTCCAGGCCCAGGGCCAGCTGGGTCATGTCGTTGGAGCCGATGGAGAATCCGTCGAAGTAGTCCAGGAACTCGTCGGCGAGCAGGGCGTTGGACGGAATCTCGCACATCATGATCACCTCGAGGCCGTTCTCCCCGCGGGTGAGGCCGTTTTCCGCCAGCAGTTCGATGACTCCTCGGGCCTCGTCCAGGGTCCGCACGAACGGGATCATGAGCTTGACGTTTGTCAGCCCCATCTCGTTGCGGACGAAGGACAGGGCCTCGCATTCGAGGTCGAAGCAGTCCCGGAAGGACGGCTCCAGGTACCGTGAGGCACCGCGGAAGCCGAGCATCGGGTTCTCTTCGTGCGGCTCGTAGGCGGGTCCGCCGATCAGGTTGGCGTACTCGTTGGACTTGAAGTCGGACATCCGCACAATCACGGGTTCCGGCGCGAAGGCAGCCGCGATGGTGGACACGCCTTCGGCCAGGCGCTTGATGTAGTAGTCGCGCGGGCTGTCGTACGCGGCGATCCGCTCCCGGATGTCGGCGGCGACGTCCGCCGGCTGCTCGTCCAGGTTCAGCAGTGCCTTGGGGTGGATGCCGATCTGCCGGTTGATGATGAATTCGAGCCGGGCCAGGCCCACTCCGTGGTTGGGCAGCTGCGCGAAGGTGAACGCCTGCTCCGGTGTCCCGACATTCATCATGACCTTGACCGGGGCCTCGGGCAGCTGGGTGATCTCGGTTTCCTCGACGCTGAAGTCCAGGAGCCCCTCGTAGATGGTGCCGGTCTCGCCGTCGGCGCAGGAGACGGTCACCTCGAGTCCGTCGGAGAGGGCGTCCGTAGCGTCCCCGGTGCCGACGACGGCGGGAATCCCCAGTTCCCGGGCAATGATGGCCGCGTGGCAGGTGCGTCCGCCACGGTTGGTCACGATGGCGGAGGCACGCTTCATGATCGGTTCCCAGTCCGGGTCGGTCATGTCGGCGACGAGCACATCGCCCGTCTTGAACGCAGCCATCTGGTCGATCGCGGTGAGGATGCGGACGCTGCCGGCGCCGATGCGCTGGCCGATGGCGCGGCCCTCGACCAGCACCCGGCCGGTTCCGTTGAGGCGGAAGCGGCTCAGGCTGCCGGTGGCCCGGCGGGATTGCACGGTCTCCGGGCGCGCCTGCAGGATGTACAGGCCGCCGTCGATCCCGTCCTTGCCCCATTCGATGTCCATGGGGCGGCCGTAGTGCTCCTCGATGGCGACGGCGTGCCGGGCGAGCTGCTCGACGTCGTCGTCGCTGAGGCTGAAGCGGTTCCGCAACGAGGCCTCAACAGGTACGAAGTCGATGGTGCGGCCGATCTCGCGGCTGCTCGTGTAGGTCATCTGGAGGGCCTTCTCGCCCAGTCCGCGCTTGAGGATGGCTGGGCGGCCGGCCTGCAGCGCGGGTTTGTAGACGTAGAACTCGTCGGGGTTCACGGCGCCCTGGACGACGGCCTCGCCGAGCCCGTAGGAGGACGTGACGAACACGGCGTCCTGGAACCCGGACTCCGTGTCCATGGTGAACATGACACCGGAGGCCCCGACGTCGGAGCGCACCATCCGCTGGATGCCGGCCGAAAGCGCCACCTCGGCGTGTTCGAACTTGTGGTGCACGCGGTAGGCGATGGCCCGGTCGTTGTAGAGGGACGCGAACACGTCCTTGATGGCGAGCAGGATGTTCTCGATGCCGCGGACGTTCAGGAACGTTTCCTGCTGCCCGGCGAACGAAGCGTCGGGAAGGTCTTCCGCCGTTGCGCTGGAGCGGACGGCCCAGGAGAGGTCCTCGGAGCCCCCATGCTTGTCCACCAGCTGCTGGTAGGCGTTCCGGATCTGCGTTTCGAAGTCCGGCAGGAAGGGCGTCTCGCGCATGAGCGTGCGGATTTCCTGGCCGGCGGAGGCAAGGGCCGTCACATCATCGGTGTCCAGGCCGACCAGCCGGTCGGCGATCTTCTGGTCCAGGCCGGAATCTGCCAAGAAGTTGCGGTAGGCATCCGCGGTAGTGGCGAAGCCGTCCGGGACCTGGACGCCGGCAGAGGTCAGATTCTGCACCATTTCGCCGAGGGAGGCGTTCTTTCCTCCCACCCGATCCAGGTCCTTGAGTCCGAGTTCTGAGAACCACAGGATGTCTGTCGTCATGGTTGCTGCTCCTTTGCAGATGATGGCATGCAGATGTGCCGCCCCGCTTGCGGCGATGGCCGGTTGGTGGGCGCGAATCCTGTCCACAGTGACAGGTCTCCAGCGCTCTTTCCATATGACGTGCGCCACACCGGGTTTGTGAAACTTTTCCCTAATGTTTGAGGTTCATCCGCTGCAAGATGGTCGCGGCCATTTCCTCCACGGAAACCGTGGCGGAATTCAGGTACGGAATCCTATGGGAGACGTACAACTGCTCGGCGGAGCGCAGCTCGAAGCCGCACTGCCGCAGCGACGCGTAGGGTGAGCCGCGGCGCCGTTCGGTGCGGATTTGGCTTAGGCGCAGGGGGTTGGAGGAGAGGCCGAAACATTTCTCAACGAAAGGCCTCAGGGGCTTGGGGAGCCCCTCCCGCTGAAAGTCCTCGTCCACCAGCGGGAAGTTCGCGGCGAAGATTCCGTGTTGCAGCGCCAAATACATGGTTGTGGGTGTTTTTCCGCAGCGGGACGGTGCCACCAGGATGACCTGGGCCTTTTCCAGCGCGCGCAGGCTCTGGCCGTCGTCGTGTTCCATGGCGTACTCGACGGCGGCCATCCGGGATTGGTACCGCTCTGCATTGCCTAGGCCGTGGGCCCTGCCGGGTTCCCCGCTGGCCGGTGAGCCGAGGGCCTGTTCCAGCTGTCCGACATGCGTCCCGATGAGATCCACGATGATCCCCTGGCACGTCGCCAGGACCTGGCGGATGTCGCTGCTGACGGCGGTGGAAAAGACGATCGGCCGTGGGCCGGTGGCGACCAGTTTGTCGATGGTACGGACCACGGTCTTGGCCTGTTCGACGGTGGTGATGAAGGGGACCGTGATGCGGTCAAAGTTGTTAGCGGGGAACTGCGTCAACAAGGTGTTGCCGAGCGTTTCCGCGGTGATGCCGGTGCTGTCCGAAAGGAAGTAGACAGGCCGAAGATCGTCATTGGTCATGAACGCATTCTCCACCAGGAGCGGCCCCCGCCCCGTATCGGGCAGCCGGCAGGTCCCTACCCGGCCTCCGGACACAGACGTAGACTGCTCGCGTACAACGCCACCAACTGTCGGGAGATGGATATGAGCTATGCAGGCACCGGTAACGAGAAGGCCGTCGCAGCAAGCGACCTTAACCGGACACATGTCGGACTGACCGTGAGCTTCCAGTCGGACGAATTTACCGTGGTCTTCGGCCGGATCGGCGCCATTGCGCGCAAGGAGGGCGGCGTGACCATCGCACTTGCAGGGGTGGATGGCACGGGTGGGCTGCCTTCCCACTTCAGCCTGCCGCCCGCTCAACAGGTCTACGTCCAGCCGGACATGCTTACCAGTACTGAGTCGACCATCAAGGATTTGTTCGGCAAGGTGCAGGAGAATCTTCGGAGCCACAAGGGAGATCAGCGGCCGGACGCCGTCTAGGGACCCTTCGCTGCGTACCCGGGCTGGAAATTGCCGGCCCGGGAGCTTTGATCGGCGATGCTGTGCGGATGGCGCCTATGCTGGCAGCCACTACCAGGGCAACCGCTAGGGCGTCGATATACCCGAACTGCTGCCCGAGAACCGCAAAGCCGGCCAGTGCCGCCACGGCCGGTGCCGTGCAGGTCAGCACCGAGAACGTGGCGGCCGGGAGGCGGCGCAACGCCATGAGCTCGAGGGAGTATGGGACAGCTGTCGAGAGCAGTGCGACGCCGAGGCCAAGGCCAAGGATCGCCGGCTCCAACAGGGCGGTCCCGGCCGTCAGCATCGCGCCGGGCAGCGAGACGACCGCCCCGATGGCCATGCCTAGGGCCAGGCCGCCGAGCCTTGGGAACGTTGCTCCGGTCCTGGCGTTGCACAGGATGAACAGGGCCCAGCACGCCGCCGCACCGAGAGCGAAGCAGACACCGGCGACGTCGAGATCGGCCAGCCCTTCGTGACCCAGTAGGGCTACCCCGGTGAAGGCCAGTGCCGCCCACAGCAGGGCTTTGGCGCGCCGGCCGGCCACGACGGATAGGACCAGCGGGCCCAGTACTTCGATGGTTACTGCCGTACCCAGCGGCAGCCGTGCAATGGCTTCGTAGAACAGTGAGTTCATCGCTGCCATGGTCACTCCGAGTCCGATGGCAGCCCGCCATGCCCTTCCACTGTGCCCGCGCAGCCCCGGCCGGGAAACGGCCAGAAGGATGATGGCGGAGAACGCCAGCCGCAGCGTCACGGTGCCCAACGGCCCGGCTGCGGGAAAGACGAGCACAGCTACCGCCGCACCGAGCTGCTGGCATAGCACCGCGGCCATCACCAGCACGGTTGCCGGGGCGTAACCGGGGGCGGGCGTGCCGGGGAAGGCCTGGGAAGTCGTCATTCGCATGGTTCCAACGTTAGGAAAGTCAGCAGGCGGCGGGAAATGCCATTTGAGTTGCTGTTATAACCTAGACGCATGAGCGTTGAGGCGCGACATTTGAGGGCATTCCTGGCTATCGCCGAAGAGGGCGGGCTCAGTTCGGCTGCGGCGGTGTTGCGGATCAGCCAGCCGGCGCTGTCCCGGACGCTGCGGCAACTGGAGGCACACCTTGGCGCCACTCTGTTTGACCGCTCGACGCACCACGTGGCCATCACTCCTGCCGGGGAAGCGCTGCGTCCGCGAGCCGCCGCCGCGATCGCCGCTCTCGACGCGGCACTGGATCCCGCAGGGACAGCTGTCCGGCCGCTACTGCTGGGGTATCCGTGGTCCGCGCTCGGCCGCCGGACTGGACCCCTGCTACGCCGCTGGCGCGAACTGCACCCTGGGACGCCGGTGGAGTTGCGACGCGTGGATGACCGATTCGGCGGTCTAGCCTCCGGGCGTGCCGACGTCGCCCTGATACGCGGGAATCCGCCCGTGGCCGGCGGCCCGGCCGGCATGCGGCAATGCGAACTGGCCGAGGAGCCCCGCTTCGCCGTCCTGCCTGCCGACCACGAACTGGCCGGCCGCGACGAGGTGCGTCTGGCTGACCTGTCCCACGACGTTGTGGTCGTCAATACGCTCACCGGGCTCACAAGGCTGGACCTGTGGCCGGCGAGGATACGCCCGAAGCACACGGTGGCCACGGACAATACCGACGACTGGCTGCTCGCGATTTCCTCCGGCCGCGGCATTGGCATCAGCGGCATCTCGACTGCGGAAACCTACCAGCACCCTGAGGTGATGTACCGGCCGCTGGTCGACGCCCCGCCGGTCACCGTGTCACTGGCATGGCTGGAGCCCGTGTCCCACGCTGCCGTGCCGGACTTCGTGAAGTTCATGGTGAACGAAGTGCCGCCGGACCTCGCGGCGGACTAGGACCGTCTGCCGAGGCCGTTATACCAAGTAGTCTTACTATGCACGTTGCCATCAGAGACGAGGAGGGTGGGGTTGTCAGGCTCAAAATCCGGAAAGAAGCGCGGTGTCCTTTTCGATGTCGATGGGACCCTAATCGATTCCAGCTATTTCCACGCCCTTGCGTGGTGGCAGGCGTTCCGGCGGGAGGGGCTGGACATCCAGATCTCCGCCATCCACCGCTGCGTCGGCATGGGCGGCGACAAGCTCATCGAACGCTTGGTTCCCGAGTGCACCAAGGACATGCAGGAGGACCTGAAATCAGCGCACGGCGCCGTGTTCTCCACGTTCTGGCCTTCCCTGCGGCCCTTCGACTCTGCCCGGGACCTCCTGGCCGCGTGCTCCGACGCCGGCCTGGCCGTGGGGTTGGCATCATCAGCGCAGGAGCGCGACCTGGACGTCACCCGGCGCCTCCTAGACGCTGCCACATCCATCGATGCCTGGACCAGCTCCAACGACGCCGACGAGAGCAAGCCCGCCCCCGACATTCTCCTTGCGTGCTTGGAAAAGCTTGAACTGAGCCCGGCGGACGTCGTCTTCGTTGGCGACGCCGTCTGGGACGTGAAGGCCGCCGCGGCAATCGGAGTTCCCACCATTGCCCTGACCTGCGGCGGAATCAGCGAAGCCGAACTGCGGGATGCCGGTGCCGCGGAGGTGTACGACAATCCGCGGCACCTGTTGGAAAACCTTGAGAGCAGCGCTATTGGGAAGCTGAGCGCCTGAGGGTTGAGCGCCGGATCGCAGGGCGCCTAGAGCTGCTCGTCGCGGGCTTCCCCTCGCGGCGACACAGCCGGAAGCAGCAGCGGTAATGGCTTGGCGGTCAGCCGGATCAAGACGTCGCCGCCGGCGGAGACACTGGACTTGGAGGTCGTTGAGGTCCGACTGATAACGGAGATTGCGCCCTAGTCGGTCTCCGCCTGGAGAATCCAATCAGCCGAAGGCCTCCTTTACGTGGACCCGGATGGCGCCGATTACGGGCGCCGATCCCTGAGTGCGGTACACATCGATGGGTCTGGAGCCCAGCTGCACATTGGGGCTGCACATCCAGAGCATGGCCTGGGCCGGCGTGAAAGCAGAGTGGAGGTGCCCTACAAGGGCGTCCAGGTCCGCAAGCTGGAGCCGGCCGTCCGCATTCGGCGCATCCTGGCCCGATGCCCAGCGGTCCAGAAGTTCCACACTGACGCCCAGCAGCGGTGCCGCAGCATCCGCGCCCAGCGAATCCATTAGCCGTTCAGCTATTGCCTTTGGGCTATAGCCGGGGGCGTCCCTTAACTCCGCGAGACTGGCGAAAACCGTGGTGGCAGACAACGCCGGTTCTTCAGCGTTCGTGTCCTGCAACTGCTCCATGAAGCAATGCTATTTATTGGCGTCCCCTTGGAGTAGGGCCACAGGACCTCCCGAGCGCCGTAACCTGCCTCAGCGGCTCAGGTTCCGCAGAAGGTCCGGTAAGGGCCGAAGCTTTCCGGGGCGGCAGCGGCGTAATCCTCGAGACCGGGCCGCTCGTCGAAGGGCGAGGCCAGCGCGTGCATCAACCGGTCCAGCGGACCCGTGTGCCCGCCGGTAGCGGCAGTCAGGGCCTCCTCGACCAGGTGGTTCCGCGGGATGTAGACGGGGTTGACGCCGTCCATGGCGTCAGCATGCGGCGCCAAGGCGAGCCAGCGCCTTACCCAGGCATCGAACGCTGCCGCGTCCAGAACCTGGGCCCGCGCAGGTTCAGTCTGGCCGCGGGCGGCCTTGCCGAGGTGCCGGAAAAACGATGTGTAGTCCGCCCGCGACTCCTGCATCAGGGCCATAAGTTCGTCCACAAGAGGCGACGTCACTTCATCGTCGAGCCCTTCACGGAACCCCAGCTTGGCCTTCATGCCTGCCGACCAGGCTTCACTGTACTGCCGGCGGAACTCGCTTAGTGCCTCCACCGCGAGGTCCACCGCCTGCTCCTCATCATCGTGGAGCAGAGGCAGGAGAGACTCCGCGAGCCGGGCAAGGTTCCACTCCGCCACGACGGGCTGATTGCGGTAGGCGTAGCGTCCGGTCTCGTCGATCGAACTGTAGACGACGGCGGGGTCAAAGCCTTCCATGAAGGCACACGGCCCGTAGTCGATCGTCTCGCCCGAGATCGTCATGTTATCGGTGTTCATCACCCCGTGAACGAACCCTACAAGCATCCACTGGGCCACCAGTGAAGCCTGGGCTGATATGACTGCTTGGAAGAGTCCGAGATAACGGTTCTCGGCCTCCGCGGCGGCCCGGTGGTGGCGGGTCAGTGCGTATTCGGCGAGGCGGCGAAGGAGGCCAATGTCGCCGGTGGACCGGGCGTACTGGAAGCTGCCCACACGCAGGTGGCTGCTGGCAACCCGGGTAAGGACGGCGCCGGGCAGGAGCGTCTCGCGCTGCACCGAACGCCCCGTCGCGACGACGGCGAGGGATCGTGTGGTGGGGATGTTCATGGCGTGCATCGACTCGCTCACGATGTATTCGCGCAGCATAGGACCGACCACTGCCTGACCGTCGCCGTTTCGCGCAAACGGTGTGCGTCCTGATCCCTTGAGGTGGATGTCGCGGAGCTGCCCGTCCGCGTGCCCGATCTCGCCGAGCAGGAGTGCGCGCCCGTCGCCGAGACGGGGTGCGTACCAGCCAAACTGGTGGCCGGCGTAAGCCTGTGCCACGGGGCTGGCCTCCGCAGGGATGGCGTTGCCGATCAGCAGAAGCAGACCCTCAGGGCTCCGGAGAAAGGCCGGATCGAGACCTAGCTCGATGGCTAGGTGCTCGTTGAGTACCAGAAGGTGCGGGTCGGGTGCCTCCTCCGCGCGCCAAGGAATGGCCATCTCCTTGAATTCCCGGGCGAAGCGGCCATCAAATGTGACGGTTGAATGCGCGATGTCGCTCATCTATCAAGGATACGGGCGACGCTGTCAGCAATGTCGCCGGGCCAGATCCTCTCGCTCCGGGTTCCTAGGCGCGGAGATGCGGAGGTACTTTGGTAATTTTCTCGATATCGGCCGCGGTGACTTCGATCAACTGATGCGCCAAGTCTGCCAGGGCGCGTGCGGTCGCCAGCTCGTCCCCGATCTCCGGGACATCGGAATCCATCGGATTCAGCCTGGCCAACCCGACACCTTCCAGTTCGGCCCGGTTCTCGGCCCTCAATCGCGCCGTGGCCCGCGTTTGGTTTTCATGTTCGTCGATGACTATGTTCACCGACCAGCTCTTCTCTTGCATGGTGCTCGCCTCCCCGATCCGACTTCCACCATGCCAAGCTCGCGGCAAGCCGTCAAGGTCCGCAAACTTCCCGCCTGTGCAGGGTCATGCCAGCCCGATCTACGAACTGCACGGGGAGCCTGGACATGGTCACACGACTACGTGTTGAGGTCCCAGTGGACACGGATTGCCTCTGCAATCGGTCCAGCAGTGATATCGACTCGGAAAGCAACGGGCGCGGTCCCTGTCTCTTCGATGACCACGTCATGGTAAACGCGGCCGCATGACGGACACAGGGTGTAGAGATCCTCGTCCTCTGGCCACGTAGCCAGCCCCGCGGGCACTGGTGTGGTTCCGCCGATGTGAACGGGGATGCCCTGTGAGTTGGCCTGAATCAATCCCTCGTTGCTGACGGTGTTGCCGCATACGCAGGTGATGGTGGTGACGTCATGATCGATTACATCAGCGAATTCGGTGTCCATGATGAGCTCCCCGGCGTTGGAAGAAAGTGTTCTGTCGTAGTTCCTGCCTGCGGACCAGCTTATGGCGTAGTGCGAGCCAGCTAACGTCAGCTGTGCCGCAGGCTTTCTGCCAACCAGCGCAACACTCTGCTGAAAATGACAAGCGCTTGGCATGCCCATCCTCGTGACTTCGCTGACCCTATTCAATACCCGTGCAGACCCAATGGGGCCAATGCTTTTGGCGCACTGGTTCGAACCAGTCAGCAATGACAGCCGCGTTCCCCGCACGCCTGCTGATCCGCTCTTCTCCGTTTCGATTACTGCGTTAGGGCGGATCACGTCACGCTGTTGCGGCTGTTGTTGCTTCCCGGTATCTGGAGCGAGGGCGTCCTAGCCTTCGCACTCGATGCAGTACGAGTGGCCGTTCTCTTCGCGCGCGAGCTGGGAGCGGTGCCGGACCAGGAAACAGGAGTAGCAGGTGAACTCGTCCTCGGCCTGGGGGATGACCTGAACGATGAGTTCCTCGGCCACGAACTCTCCGCCGGGGGTCATTGCGTCGTCCAGCGCGTCGGATTCGTCCAGCTCGCGGACGACGCTGCGGGCATCGGGGGCGTTCGCGGATTGAAGCGCCTCCAGGGACCTGTCCTGTGATTCCTTGACTTCGGAACGGACTTCGTCGTAATCGGTTGCCACTTTCGTCTTCTCTTTTCTGGCGTTCTTGTCTAACGCAGTTGCAACGCAAACCACGGCTCCCCTATTCCCATGTCGCGGGACCGGTACGCCGCGTCTTGGAGCCCGATGACTCGCGCTGCGCACCGGCCTTCAGCCTTGCGGGTCCTCAGTGCAGTCCCGGCGGTGAGCCGGCCGGCGTCGGGCAATTCCCTGCGGACTTCGGCGCCGCAACAGCGTCATCTCGGACCGCTGCCCGGCGGACTGCGGAGCACGGTGGGAACGTACTCAAGCACGTCTCCTCGGTCCGAAAGACGTCAGTGATTTGAAAGACCTCGCTGTCCTTTGGGCCGCCAGGCCGGGGACAGCGGGTTCCTTTCCGGGTCTAGCCAAGCCATGCCCCACCGCTAAGTCCCTGACCGGCGCCACGCCACAAGTGCGCCCCCGACGCGGCAAATCCTTGGCGCGTGCATCCCTGCGCCTGCATTGGGGGCTGCCACGCCCTTTCCGACTGGTCAGATGCTCCGGGATTCGCCCACCATAGGATGAGGCATGGACTTCGTGGATACGCTGTGGACTGCGGTGGGAGCTGGGCTGATCTTGATGATGCTGGCCGACGTCTTCCACACCCTTCTCTATCCCCACGGTTCCGGTCCAGTCTGTAGAACAATAATGCGGGCATTCTGGCTACTAACGAGGAGCTTTAGAGGTCGAGCCGGGACATTGTCGGCTCCCGTGTCTTTGGTCGCCGTTATTGCAGCTTGGGCCGGGCTCGCGATCCTGGGATGGGCTTTGCTCTACCTGCCTCACCTGCCGGGAGGGTTCGTCTACGGAGAAGGGGTACCGCAGCAGGGGGATTTTGCCGAAGCCGTCTACATCTCAATGGCTAGTCTGTCCACCGTTGGCTACGGAGAAATAGTCGCCGGGCCTCCGCTCCTCCGGTTATTGGCAGGCCTGCAGTCCATCACCGGATTCGCGTTGCTGACAGCCACGGTGTCATGGTTCCTGCAACTTTTCCCTGCCCTGACCCGCCGTCGGACGCTTGCGCATCAGCTCAATCTGATGCGGGAAGCGGGCGGACAAGAAGGCACAGCTGGACTTGACCCGACTCACGCTGCCGGTTTGATCGAATCGCTGGCGAGCAGTGTCGCTACGGTCAGTGTCGACTTGAGTTCCTTTCGTGAAAGCTATTATTTCCGGGAAGTCGAACAGAGGAGTTCGCTGCCAGCCACAGTTGCTTATGCACAGGACCTGGCATCCGAGGCGCAGCTCAGTGACAGCACGGAACTCCGGTTCGCTGGACGAATGCTGCATGCGTCCCTAGAGGACCTGGCTGCTGTCCTCCGCGGTAAGTTCGGCCACTCCGGCGAAACGTCGTCGGCAGTGTTTGACAGTTACGCATTCCACCACAGGCACCGTCAGGAACATGCACGGAACGGGCAATAACCGCCCGGAAATCCTTTCGGGTGCTCAGCTGTATCAGCCGGACCTGCTCGGCCGACGGCGTCTGCGCCCTATCGGGGTGCAGAGGCTCTGGCTAGACTTGAATTGCGCTGGACTAGACGCATGAATTCGTCTCGGGAGGGCAGGATCATGACAGACCACAGCGGCTCTGAATTGCCCGCGGAGCAGGCATCCACGGAAAGAAAACCAGAAGAGCAGGACGCTGCGTCGAAGGCCCGGGACTCCTCGTCGGGTGGCGACACCCAGGCCGACGACTCCCGCAGCGGCGCAGATGTGCGAGAGGCGATCGATGTCGCGGAGTCGGGCACCAAGGCGCAGGGGGATCACTCGCATCCGGAACGGGCCAAGACAGGCGAGGCGCCCGTCGAGCAGGTGTTCAACGACCCCGCCATGACCGAGGGGCAACGGACCGTGACCGGCTCAGCAAAGACAGCCGGGGCCGTACCGCCTGGACCTTCACCTGCCGAAGCCGGATCCGGTGGAGCCCAGTCCGTTGTTGGGGCTCGAGAGTCGGACCGTCTCGCGGCGGGCGAGCCGCCGGCCGCAGGCAAGCCCTTCGACACCGGCACGAAGGAGGAACGAACAAGGCCGCGAGGAGATTCCTAGCGTTGGAGTCCGCCCCGGACCAGAATGGTCCGGGGCTTGCCTTGGCGTCTGTTATCGCCCGATGCTGACAGTGAGATCGAGATAGATGTCGTTGTCGGCGACAAAGCGGTCCTGGAGGTAGCGGGCAAGGCTCGCGTCGGTGGCGGTGTGAACGCTTTGCGCGATCGCTCCGCGCAGCACCGCCTGGGTGTCGGTGGACTTGACGACGTCCAGCGGCGCCCACCCACGATGGCCGCCGGTAAGACGTTCTATATCCGTGCGGAAGGAACGCTTGTGGTCTTCGCGGACGGTAGCGCGCAGGGTGAACGGGATAAAGGGAGTGGGCAAGGAGGTCCTTTCACGAGGCAGCCGGTCATCGGCGGCCCAGTCTGAATAAGACCTCTGCAGCCCCGGCTATTCCTCCAAAGCAGCCAAGGAGTCCAGGATCACGGCGCCCGCCCTGTCCGATCGCAGGCCTCTTCCGCCGCATGCCCACGGGGCCTACACTCATCAAATCGAATCGAATGCAGGCCCCATTCCGTTGCCCGGCTGAGGGGAGCGGAAGTTCTGACAGGCCCGGGGCGGCCCGGTTGATCGGAAGAGGCGCCGGCCGGTTGGCCGACGGCCGGCGCAAGCCCGCCAGAGGGAGAAAAGCGGCATGAGGATCCTCGTCGATCTCACCAAATGCCAGGGCTACGCCCAGTGCGCCTTCCTGGCCCCGGACGTTTTCACGATTCAGGGGGACGAGGCACTGACCTACGACCCGCACCCTGACGGGGCACATCTGACCGGGATTCGGCGGGCCGCCGCTGCGTGTCCGGTTCAGGCCATCCGGCTCGACCAGCCGGACGGGCAGGACGGATCGCTGCATCCGGCCACACGACCGGCGACGGCTGTTCCGGTCGCAGACAGCGGGAGCACTTTTAAGAGAACCGGACGGATCGTCATCGTGGGGGCATCGATGGCGGGGCTGCGCGCGGCGGAGCGGTTGCGCGAGGAAGGGTTCACCGGATCGCTGACTTTGGTCGGCGAGGAGCCGCACGAGCCCTACGACCGGCCTCCGCTGTCGAAGCAGGTCCTGGCCGGGTCGGTGCCCTTGGAAGACACTTCACTGCCACGCCACCGGGACATCCGCGCCACTTGGCGGCTGGGTATGGCGGCGACCGGGCTGGATCTGGCTGCCAAGCAGCTCCACCTCGCCGACGGCAACCGGATCGGATTCGACAAACTGTTGATCGCCACGGGCCTGCGGGCCCGCCCCTGGCCTAACCCTGTGGAGGCGGCCCTTGCAGGAGTGATGACATTGCGCACCCGGGAGGACGCCGCAACCCTGCGACAGCACCTCGCTCGGCGTCCGCGTCGGGTGCTGGTCATCGGCGCCGGGTTCATCGGGTGCGAGGTCGCGTCCGTGTGCCGGGAACTCGGCCTGACGGTCACGGTGGCAGAAGCTGGGCCGGCTCCGCTCGTCGCTGCCCTTGGCGGAGTGATCGGCGCAGTCGCCGGGGAGCTGCAGATCGAGAATGGCGTGGATCTGCGATGCGGCGTCCGCGTCCTGTCCCTTGAGGGTGATGCCACCGGACAGCTGCGCCGGGCCATTCTGTCGGACGGCGCAACGCTTGAGGTGGATGTGGCGGTCGCCGCGCTGGGCTCCGTCCGCAATGTCGAGTGGCTCGCAGATTCCGGCCTGGCGTGCGGTGTATGGGGCGTCGCGTGCGACGCCGGCTGCCGCGCGTTCGACGCTAACGGGCTGGTCACCGATGACGTGTTTGTCGCCGGCGACATAGCGCGCGCCCCGCAGCCGATGTACGGCTATCAATACCTCGCCGTCGAGCACTGGGGAAACGCCATCTCCCAGGCCGAGATCGCGGCACACAACATGGTCAGCGGCGAGACCGAACGGTGGCCTCACCTGGAAGTGCCGAAATTCTGGTCAGTCCAGTTCGGCACCGAAATAAAGAGCGTCGGGGTACCCTCGGTCGCCGATGAGGTAGCCATCGTCCAAGGGTCGGTGGACACTGCGGCGCTTCTTGGCCGTCTACGGCTACAAGGGCCGCATCGTGGCGGCGGTCGCCTTCAACCAGAACAAGTGGCTCGACTTCTATGAACCGCTGATCGAGCAGGCCGCACCCTTCCCGCCGGCATTCCACCACATCGATGAGTCAGTCCAGGCCCGGCCCTTGCCGGCCGGGTTCAAGCCCGCCGTCAGCCCCACCCAGGACGCGACTGTCGTTGTGACCGGCCACGATCCCAATGAACGCCGCGCCAGACTGACCAACACCGCGGCCGGTGAAACGCCATCACGGAGACCCACAGAAACCGCCCCCCGTTTGAAGGAGCCTTCACCATGACCAAGGCCAGCACCTGGGAGCAGATCCTCGACTTCTCCAACCGGGCTAACCCCTACCCGTTTTACGACGAGCTCCGCAGGACCCCGGTGACACGGCTTCCGGACGGAAGCTACCTCGTGAGCACCTACGCGGAGATCGCCGCCCTGCTGCACGACCCGAGGGTCAGTTCCGACATCACCCGCAACCCGGCCGCCGCTGCTGCGGGCGCCACGGCGGCCGGAGACGACGGGGACGGCCCAGGCATGACTCCGACTTTCCTCAGCATGGATCCTCCTGATCACGACAAGTTTCGACGGATCACCATGCGCCACTTCGGACCGCCTACGACGCCGGGCAGGGTCGCCGGGATGGAGGCGAGGATGGCGGAAATTGTCACCGACTTGGTCGACAACATGACGGCCCACTCCCGGATCGACGTCGTCGATGATCTGGCGTATCCGCTGCCGGTCACGGTGATCTGCGAATTGCTTGGGGTGCCCCCGGGCGACGAGCAGCGCTTCCGGGTCTGGGTGGACGTAGCCCTAGAATCCACGGATCCCGGACTCGATCCCGAAACACAGCAAGAAAAGAGGGCCGAGGCCGGCAAAGAACTGCGCGCGTTCATGGAAGAACTGGTCGAAGCCCACCGGCGGACACCGGGCCCGGACCTGCTCTCGGCGATGGCCACCGATGACGGCCCGGAAGGCCGAATGCCGGACGAACAACTGGTGAGCACCGGGCTCCTTCTGCTCATCGCCGGACATGAAACCACCGTGAACCTCATCTCCAACGGCGCACTGACGTTGCTCCGCCACCCGGCCGAGCTCCAACGGCTACGCAACGAGCCCGACCTCGCCATCCCGATGGTCGAGGAATTGCTCCGCTACGAGCCGCCCGTGCATTTCGTCCCTTTCCGCACAGCCCTCGACGATATCGACATCGCCGGCACCACCATCCCCGCCGGCGCCTCCCTCACTTTGGTCCTGGCCTCGGGGAACCGCGACCCCGCCCACGTCACCGACCCCGACCTCTTCGTCCCGGACCGGCGCAACAACCAACACCTCGGCTTCGGCGGCGGCATCCACCTCTGCTTCGGCGCACCCCTGGCCCGGCTCGAAGCCCAGATCGCCCTCACCGCGTTCGCCGCCAGGCTGGAGAACCCGCGGCTGGTCTCCGACCCGCCCCCGTACCGTCCCAGCCCGTTCCTCCGCGGCCCCTCGCATCTCCTGATCGACATCGACGGCATCGCCGCTCGTCAGTAGCCAAAAGCGCGGCCGCTCAAGGGCCGGACCCAGGCTCTTTCCAGAACGATTTCGCCTGCCGCACAGATGGTCTGGCTGGGACATCCGATCATTGCTAGCGTGGCGGAATGAACTCGTCGAAGACCCCCGCCGAGATCCTCAACATTGCCGGTAACGAGGTCCGCATCTCAAGTCCGGACAAGGTGGTGTTCCCCGAGTCAGGGCTGACCAAGCTCGACTTGGTTCACTACTACCTCGCCGTCGCGGATGGTGCGCTGCGGGGCGCCGGCGGACGACCCATGGTACTCAAGCGCTTCCCGAAGGGGATCGACGCTGAGCCGTTCTTTCAGAAGCGTGTGCCTGAAAACCACCCCGACTTCATCCACACGACTACGCTGCATTACGCGTCGGGGACGTCAGCCGAAGAGGCCGTCATCCGGGATGCTGCGGGCTTGGCGTGGGTAGTGAATCTTGGATGCCTGGACCTCAACCCGCACCCCGTGCGCGCCGAGGACCTCGAGCACCCCGACGAGCTCCGGGTCGACCTCGACCCGATGCCGGGGGTCGACTGGTCGCAGATCGTTGACGTCGCCTATGTCGCGCGGGAGGTGCTCGACGACGTGGGGCTGGTGGGGTGGCCGAAGACGAGTGGTTCGCGGGGACTGCACATCCTGGTGCGCATCGCGCCCCAGTGGACGTACCGCGACGTGCGGCTCGCCGCCGAGACCCTTGCCCGCGAGGTCGAGAACCGCGCTCCGGGTCTGGCCACCGCGCGGTGGTGGAAGGAGGAGCGCGGCGAGAGTGTGTTCGTCGACTTCAATCAGAACGCCAAGGACCGCACCGTGGCATCGGCGTACTCGATCCGGCCCCTGCCCGACGCCCGAGTCTCGACGCCGCTCACTTGGGACGAGGTTACCTCCACCCGGCCGGCACAATTCACGGTGCCCACGGTGCTTGAGCGCTTCGCAGTGATGGGCGACCCCCACGCCGGCATCGACGACGCGGCAGGGTCACTCGACAGACTCATCACCCTGGCTGCCGAGCTCGGCCCCGCCGAAAAGCCGCCGCGCGGCGGTAACGGCGTGGGCCGCCGGCAGTCGGTGATGCCGCTCATCGAGGTGGCACGTACCAAGACCAAGCCCGAGGCGCTCGCGGCGCTCGACGAATGGAAGACCCGGCATGCGGGCCTCGTCCCGGCACTGCATCCCGCCGACATGCTCGTCGACGGAATGCGTGGGTCGAGTTCGCTCTGGTACCGGGTGCGGGTGAACCTGCAGCATGTCCCCGAAAATGAGCGCCCGCCACAGGAGAAGCTCATCGCGGACTACGACCCATGGGCGGGCAAAGAGTGGCCGGGGCGCCCTGGGTCCTGACACTGCGCGTCCATTAAGGCCGAGGATCTGGAGTTCTTGGCCGGCCCGGCCTGGCACTAGGTGGGGTGCGCTCTAAGCGGATTCGACTTCGGAGAATAGGCCGGTGAAGGTGCCGTCTGAAGCCGAGAGTGCCTCAAAGAACGCTCCCGCTTCGGCTGTCCCGACGGCGCGTGTTGCGGCGTCGTAGTCTGGGAAGTAGAGGTCGAGCGTGCGATACGCCGGAGTCGGTGTGCCTCTTCTTTGGGCCAAACCTTGGCGGACTCCAGGCGGATGAGGCCGGGCACCGCGCCGGCGCGAGCCAGGAGTTCTGGCACCTGCGGGTGCCGGCTACTTAGCTAGGCGGAGAGACGCAGTTCGCTGACGTCGAGCAGGATAGCGGCGAAGCTGTGGTCGGCTTTGTTAGCCTCGTCCCGCAGGAGCACGCGGCGCCGGGTGGGGGCGATTCGGCCGTCGAACTCCTTGTATTCGGAGGTGTAGTGGCCGACATGTGCCCACCCATTGACTTCGACGTCGTAGTCCATTCGGCGCTGTAGGCCGGATTCGGAATCGAAGTAGTAGGTCTGGACTTTGCTGTGGCTGTTAATGGAGTCGGGAAAGGTTACTTCCAGGCGCCGCCAGGTTTCACCGTCTTCGTCCCAGGGGCTGATTTCGCGCGTCTGGACGCCGGGCAGGGTGAACAGGAGCGGTTCGGCGAGATAGGTCCAGGTGGCGTAGGAGATGAAGTACCCCATCTGGGTCGCGGACCACTGAGTGTCGGCCTGGTATCCGGCCATGCTCTGCCGTGGCGCTGAGAGGCTGTCGACGACGCGACCGGCGGCGTCCGTAATGGTCACCAGATCTTCTGCCGCGTCGAAATGCAGCGTCCTTCCTTCGCCGAAGGGAGTCATGCTTATTCGCTGCCGCCTAAGGTCGGCCGTCACCGTCTCAATGCCCAAAAGGTCGGGTTGGCCCTTGTAGGGCCAGAACGCTCCGCGAACGTTGACCTGGCCGGAGATTGTCTCCGCGCCTTCCCAGCGCTCCGCCCCACCATGCTTGGTGAGAATAAATTCAACGAGGTCGCTCAAGATTCCTTCTTTCGTGATCTCCGCGACCATGGGACGAGGAGCGTTTGTAATGGTGTAGTTACGATAGCCCATTACGGTAGGGCGGGCAAGGCCTATTCTCGGGCGGCTTACGCGGCTCGGGTTCTCCGAGTACCTCATCGGGCAGGCCGGCGTGGGCGCTGGACGCACACTTCCACCGGTCCCGCGGGACGGATTCGTGCACCATGGAGTGCTCTTCCGTTGGGCAGAGACTGCCCCAACCGGCGGTCATCCAGCCAGGCGTGAAGGCAATCTTGAACCGGTACGGGCCTGTTCACTGCAGGCTCGATGCCCGGCACGAGGGTGATCTGGCGGCGGGGTCAGGGCCAAGCGGGATCTTGGTTGAACGGCACCAACAGCATTCTGTTGGCGCTCCTTCAGCAGGGAGCTCCAAGGGTGCGGCGCTCCGTTGCCCTCGGGACGCGCCAGGGCCAGGCATCTTCACACTCTCGTCCGAAACCGGCGCGAACACAAGGGTGCACAAGGGTGCATAAGGGTCAGCTGAACGGCGCCAGGGTCATGAAGTATCGGTGGCGTCACCGACTCATGGCCGCTAGCCGGCCTGCCGTTCCTGCTGCCTGGCGCGGTGGGCAGACACGTTGGCGCGGTTGCCGCACGTCTCGTAGGAGTCCCACTTCTGGGTACGGCTACGCGTGGCGTCGTAGAACACCAGATCGCACTTGTGGTTGGGACAGATCCGCAGCCTGGGCCAGGCATCGGCTTCAACGACCGTCTGGACGGCTGCGGCAACGCCGCTCAGGGCCACCCCTCCCCCAGTTGGTTCAAGACTGACGCCGTCGGCGGTGAATACGCGTCGCACGGTGACAGGGGCAATCAGTCGCGAAACCTCTGACCATGCGTTCTCAGCGTCGGTTCCTTCCGCGCCAACGGTGAGTGCTAAGGCGTCCCGGAGGCTGTGGAGAGAGGCCCGATCCGCAGGACCCGCTTGTGCGAGGCCGTCGACGAAATCGCTCAGGATGTCCTTGGACGGTCCACTGCTGCTGAACAGCCCCTCGCCCTTGTCGGCGTGCGGGCGGGTGTTCAGGAATGCGACCAGCATTTCGGCAGCGCCCAGCGTCCTGGCGCTTTTGTATCCGGATTCGTGTTTGGCGGTCATGAACAACCTCGTTACCTTAGGCCCGACGACGATAGAAAAGTGCTTCAAGTCTATGTCATCACGACCCTTACATGTGCAGGCGGCTTCACTTGAAAGAAGCCGAAAAGTGCACCAGCCGCCTCGTTCAGGCTGGACGCAGCGTTATTGCCGCCTCCTGACATTCGCGTTGCGAATTACGAGGCGGTTTCGTTTGCGTACCGGATGACCACCAGCATGCTGCAACCGGCTCCACTTCGATAGGGCCCGTGTTTCATACCGGGCGGACGGCACGCATACATCCCGGCCGTGAACGTGCGCCCAAGTCCCAGGTCGGTCAATTCACCGGAAAGTATCATGACTTCTTCCCAGTACTCATGGGCGATCGTTTCCGGAGGAGTGGCGGCACCAGCCTCATAGCGCTGGAGAAGGGTGGCATCCCCGCTGTCGGGGTCCCGCGCAAGTATCTGTTCCCAGATGCCGTTTGTCTTGAGTCCCGGCGGGTGCCATTCACCGGCCGGCTGGTGGAATTCCTCTTCCTGCTTGCTCAATGTTCTCGTCCCTGCACTGTCCCCGCCGTTCTGGTCATCTTCAGGAAGCC
Source organism: uncultured Actinomycetota bacterium (assembly GCA_963722145.1). GTDB lineage: Bacteria > Actinomycetota > Actinomycetes > Actinomycetales > Micrococcaceae > Arthrobacter. The sequence continues at coordinate 473,671 of CAVRLW010000014.1, forward strand.
CGCTACAGGGCCCGCGCGTTGGCCAGCACTGGCAGTTTGGCGCGGACGGCCGCTACTTCGGAGGGGTCGACGTCGATCACTGCCAGTTGCGGTTCGCGGCCGAGGGTGACGAGTGGTGTGCCGAGGGGGGACACCACTGCGCTGCGTCCGATGCCGGTGGGTGCTGAATCCGCTGGCTCCTGGCCGATGCTGGCGGGATCTCCCTGTCCGCACGCCACGACGAACGTGGTGCTGTCCACGGCGCGGGCGCGGATCAGCAGATCCCACTGCTCCGCCTTTCCTTCACCGGATCCCCAGGAGGCGCAGACGATGTTGATCTGCGCCCCGGCCCTGGCGTTGGCGCTGAAAAGGGCGGGGAAGCGCACGTCGTAGCAGGTGGCCAGGCCGATGACCGTCCCATTGACCTCAAACGCTACCGGGGACGTGCCGGCGTCGACCGAATCCGACTCGGCGAAGCCGAAGGCGTCAAAGAGGTGGATCTTGTCGTAGGAGGTGCTGGTGCCCGGGCCGGTCACCAGCAAGGTGTTCCGCACCCTGCCTTCCCGTCCCGGGGTGAACATGCCCGCCACAATCGTGAGTCCCAGCTCCGCGGCGATTCCACGGACGGCGGTGGCCCACGGGCCATCGAGGGGCTCGGCAATCTCGGCAAGGGGATTCCCGAAGGCGCGCATGGCAGCTTCCGGGAAGACTGCGAGCTCGGCGCCCGCGGCCTGGGCGCGGGTGGCGTAGTCTCGGATCAGCTCCAGGTTGGCTGCCGGATCGGCGCCTGTGATGATTTGGGCGAGTGCTATACGCATGGTTTTACTCCAGTTTGTTGTATACATAATGTATGCGGAAAATTTCGGGGCCGGCCTCCTCAGGCCGGGAAAAGGCCTACGCGTACTTGCGTGAGAACGTTTTGACCGACCCGGACGTGCAGGGAAAGTTCCTCAACGAACAGGAACTCGCGGCCGACATTGGCGTCTCCCGCACCCCCGTGCGCGAGGCGTTGCTGTTGCTGGTCGCCGACGGTCTGGTGGAGCTGATCCCCCAGCGCGGGGCTTACGTGCCGCTGGTCACCGGCCGTGAAGTCTCCGAACTGATGGAGCTCCGCGGCGTCCTCGAGAGCCATGCGGCCGGGCTGGTCATCGACCGAGGGAAAGGTTCCCGCCGCTGACGATGCAGGAGACCCTGGCCCTTCAGGCGGCCCTGCCGGACACGCTCGAGCCCGAGTCCGTCAGGGAGTTCATTCGACTGGACACGCTGTTCCATCAGCAGCTCATCGACGCCGCGGGTAACGCGCTGATCTCCCGGACCTACAGCAAGCTTCACGTCCGGCAGATCCTGGTGGGAATCTCCGCGTTGTTCCGTACCACCGGCCGCCGCCAGCGACGTCTGCGCCGAACACCAGGGCATCCTGGATGCCCTGGTGTCCGGCGACGCCGCGAGAGCGGAGCAGGCGATCGACCATCATCTGGCAGTTACGCGGGACATCCTGCTCCGCAGCTAGCTGTCTGGCACTGACCTTGGTTCCACCGATCGCCGACTGCCGGGCGTTCGCTGCGAGGAACCTTCGAGGAGCAACGGTAGTCGTCATCTTCGGTGGTGTTGGAGTCCCGGCCCAGGGCCAGGCCGAACAGCGGTGACGGCGGCGGCAACGGCGACGTAGATCGCCACCGGAATCCAGGTGCCGAACTGTGACAGCAGCAGGGTGAACATCAGCGGGGCGATGGCGCCGCCGATCACTCCGGCGAAGGTGTAGGCCAGTGAGCTGCCGGTGGAGCGGAGCCGCGGCGAGAACTGCTCCACGATGAAGGCGGCCTGCGGGCCGTACATGAACGAGTGCGCCATCAGGCCCAGCACAATGCCGATGATCAGCATCGGCTCGTTGTTGCCGCCCAGGATGCCGAAGAAGATGAACGTCCAGACGGCGCCCACGACGGCGGCGATGCCGTAGACCAGGCGGCGGTTGAAGCGGTCGGAGACTGCGCCGGCCAGCGGGATCATGAACAGCTGGAAAGCGGAGCCGATCAGGACGGCGGTGAGCACCTGGTTGCGCTCGTAGCCGAGGACCTGGATGCCGTAGGTGAGGGTGAAGACGGTGAACAGGGCGTAGAGGACGTCCGGGCCCACGCGGCACAGGATGGCGGCGATCAGCGGGCGGAGCTCCTTGCTGAAGACCTCGCGGATGGGGGCGTCGGGCTGCTCGCCGTGGGCCTCGATTGCCTTGAAGACGGGGGTGTCCTCGAGCTTGAGGCGGATCCAGAGGCCGAATGCCAACCAGTAGGGCCGAGACGCAGGAAGGCGATGCGCCAGCCGAAGCTGAGGAACTGTTCCTCGGTGAGCGCCAGGGTCAGGACGGCCAGGGCGCCGTTGGCCAGCAGGTTGCCGGCGGGCGGGCCTACCTGGGCGGCAGAAGCCCAGAAGCCGCGGCGGTGCGGATCGCCGTATTCGCTGGAGAGCAGGACGGCGCCGCCCCATTCGCCGCCGACGCCCACGCCCTGTGCGAAGCGGAGCAGCACCAGGATGATCGGGGCCGCGATGCCGATGGTGGCGTAGCCTGGCAGCACGCCGATCAGAACGGTGGCTACGCCGATGATCATCAGGGTGGTCGACAAGGACCTTCTTGCGGCCGATGCGGTCGCCGAGACGGCCGAAGATGATGCCGCCCACGGGGCGGGAAACGTAGCCGACCGCGTAGGTGGAGAAGGCCAGGATGGTGCCGGTCAGGGGATCCGACGACGGGAAGAAGACGATGGGGAATACGACGGCGGCCGCGGCCGAGTAGACCGCGAAGTCGTACCACTCGAGCGCGGTGCCGGTGAGGCTGGCGGCAAAGGCCTTGTACAGGCCCTTGCGGTCGAATCGGCTTGTCCGGGAGCGCGGCGTGCGCCGGAAGCCGGTACTGGGACGTTGGCCATGATGTTGTCCTCCACGAGATTTTCGAGGTGACGCCTGTCACGCTGGCGTTAAATGTATACATTACGCATACTGGATGTACATTGGCGACTGTTTCCGGTTTCCGGTTTGTAAATTTCTCTCAGCCGCACACGCAAAGGATGGACTGACATGACGACTCTTAGCTTCGAACTTCCCGACGGCAGCACCCGGAACGTGCAGGTCACGCACCTCCTCAACGCCGGCTACGCAGGGCGCGAGCAGGATGAAGTGCAGGCCCACATCGCCGAACTGGCCGAGCTGGGCGTTCCCGGGCCCGCCACCACCCCGGCGCTGTATCCGGTGTCGCCGTATCTTGCGCAGCAGGTCTCCGAAGTCCGGGTGCAGCATGGCCGGACCTCGGGGGAAGCCGAGTGGGCGATGGTGATCACCGAGGACGGTGTGCTGCTGACGGTCGCCTGCGACCACACGGACCGCGACCTCGAGGTCCACGGGGTGGCCTGGAGCAAGAACGCCAGCCCTGACGTGCTGGGCCGCAAGGCCTGGCGGCTGGATGACGTGCGGGACCACCTGGACCGGATCACGCTGAAGGGCTGGGTGGGGGAGGGGATGACGCCGGACACGCTGATCCAGGACAGCTCGCTGGGGGCCCTGCTGACCCCGGACTACTGGCTGGAGGTCCTCACCGAGCGCGGCCTGAACCAGCCCGGCACCGTCCTCATCTCCGGCACAGTGGCCATGACCGGCGGTGTGGACCAGTTCGCCCGCAGCTGGAAGGTGGAGATGACGGATCCAGTGACCGACTACTCGATGGAAGCGGCCGTACATCGTGGAAAAAATGGCGGAACCCATCGGCTGACCGCTGAACGCGCTGGTACCGGCTCTGCTGTCAGGTGTTGCGGTGTGCCGGGGCGAACTGCGCCGCGCGGCTGGTTTCTTCGGCGCGGATGACGTGCACGAGCGCGTTGATGAGGGCCAGGTGGGTGAACGCCTGTGGGAAGTTGCCCAGGTGGCGGCCGCTCACCGGATCGAGCTCCTCAGCGTAGAGGCCCAGGGGACTGGCGAGGGACAGCAGACGTTCGCACAGTGCCTTGGCGCGTACCAGTTCCCCAATCTCGACGAGGGCTGAAACGAGCCAGAACGAGCAGGTCGTGAAGGTCCCCTCGTCGCCGGCGAGTCCGTCGTCGGTCTGCTCGGGGCGGTAGCGCAGGACGAGCCCGTCCTGGGTGAGTTCATCGGCGATGGCCAGGACCGTGGCGCGAACGCGTGGATCGTTGGCGGGCAGGAATCGGACGAGCGGGACAAGGAGAAGCGAGGCATCAAGGTTCGTCGTGCCGTAGGACTGGACGAATGCACCGCGGTCGTCGACACCATGGCGGCAGATGTCCTCACGGATCTCCTCGGCGATGGTGTCCCACTTCCGGGCGTAATCCGCCTGACCGTGCAGGCGCGCCAGCCGGGCTCCCCGGTCCAGGGCGACCCAGCACATGAGCTTTGAGGAGGTGAAATGCTGCGGTTCGCCACGGACTTCCCAGATGCCGTGGTCGGGGTCCCGCCAGTGAGCGGCGGCCTGCTCGACCTGGCGGAGCAGGACGGGCCAGAGCGGCTCGGGGAGCTGGTCAAGGGATTTGGCATGGAGGTAGACGGAGTCCAGCATGGTGCCCCAGACGTCGAGCTGACGCTGGTGGGCGGCAGCGTTGCCGATCCGGACGGGGCGGGCGCCGTCGTAGCCGCCGAGCCCCTCGACAGTGACCTCGGGAAGGTCCCTTTCGCCGTTGATTCCGTACATGATCTGCAGGTCGTCCTCGGCGGCGACGTCGCGGATGAAGGCAAAGAAGTCGTCGGCTTCCCGGTCCAGGCCGAGGGTGTAGAGGGCCCATAGCGCGAACGTGGAATCGCGCACCCACGTATACCGGTAGTCCCAGTTCCGCTCTCCCCCGGGCGTCTCGGGCAGCGACGTGGTGGGCGCCGCGACCAGAGCTCCGGTCGGCGCGTAGGTGAGGCCCTTCAGCGTCAGCGCGCTGCGCTGCAGCTCCTCCCGCCACGGGTGGTCGGGGAATTCGCCCCCGGTGATCCATTGCCTCCAGAACTCGGTGGTCTGCCACTGTTTGCGCGTGGCTTCCTCCCACGTCCGCGGCGGGGGCAGCGACCCCCAGGAGAGCGCGATAAAAGCCTGCTCGCCCTCGGTCATCCGGCTGCGGATGACCGCGATGGAGTCCTCGATGCCCAGCCGGCGGTCGGTGGTCAGACGCAGCACCGGATCCCCCTCATCGCCGCTGACGGTCACGACCTCCCCGTATCCGGGACTGGAGAACTCCCACCGGGCCCGGCGCCGGCCGTAGCCGAAGACCGGCTCGCACAGCACGGACAGCTCAACTGCACCGTTGACGCACCGGACGGTGCGCAGCAGGCAATGCTCAGCCTCGTAGTTCGTCGGCGGGCGGCGGTATCGGCCGGCCCTCTCTTCAGTGTGGTGCCACGGACCCATCACCAGGGCATCCCTCACGATCAGCCAGCCCGTCCTGGACTGCCAGGTGGTCTCCAGGATCAGGCTGCCGGGGAGATAGCGGCGCGCAGTGGGCTCCCGGACGCCGTACGGCGCCACCTTGAAGCCACCCGCGGCGCGGTCGAGCATAGTGGAGAACACGCTCGGTGAGTCATGACGCGGCACGCACATCCACTCCACCTGCCCGCTCGATGCGATCAGGCAGTTGGCCTCACAGTCAGACAAAAACCCGTAGTCGGCGATCGGCGGGTACGGGCTCGTGCCTCCCCCGGGCCGCCGCCTCCCCTGAGGCCCTGATCCGGCGTCGATCCTCACTATCTCAGTATGCTCGCCCAGGCTGGAAGCGGGAATCCGGGCTCCCGTGCCCACAGCAACGAGCCGGCCGCCCCGAGCGCCAGCGAGCCGGAGGTCCACGAGGACTACGTCAGCGCCTACGACCTCGGGCGCTTCGCAGAGTCGGCGCGGTTTGTGCGGACCTACCCCGAGCAGAACCCGGTGCTGCACGATCTGCTGCCGTCCATCACCACGCCGACCCAGATCGCGGCGGGCCGCCACGATAACCTGGTGCCGTGGTCGAACAACGAGTATCTGGACGACCTCCTCCCCAACAGCGAGCTACATCCTCTCGACGCCGGGCACTTCGCGTGGGAAGAAGCAGCGGAGGAATACGGCCGACTGGTCGCCGACTGGGTCAGCGGCGGGTATCGACGCGTTGCGGACTAGGCGGCCAGTCGTACCGCAATTCCTCACCCTGACGGTTACCGATCATCCCAACAGCCAGCGTCCGTTCTGACACGACTAGAATCCCAAGGCCTCATCGCAGAGGACGACGGTGATACGGCCTGGGACCCACTCGCGATTGATGATGAGAACTTTGTTCACGCCGCTGTGCACGCCGTACGCTGCCTGGGCCCGCGCGTCCTCCAGCGGGAAGGCGTATTCATCGACGCGGCGAAGTGCGTCCTCAAGGTCGGGAACGATTTTCTGCGTCCCAACCAGAAGAATAACCTTCCTGGCGCCGGATGCGTACGGGCCGATTTGGCTGCCGCTCGCGGAGGCGACAACCAGCGACCCGGTCTCGGTGATGGCGTGGACACTACCGAGCATGACGTCGGGCGACGCGCTTAGCCGGCGGATCTCGTCGGCCTGTGTCGCACGGTCCATGCTGTGGAGCCGTGGTCGGAGCGGCTTGTACCGGCCGGACTTCTCTATCTCCTCGGTGATGCCCGCAGCCTCGAGCGACTGCGATGCGCCTTGATGTACTTGCGACCCCGCCGGGATGAGATCCAAGACCATGCGTTTGGCTTCTGCGCTGTTCGGGGCGCGAAGGACAGTGATCCCGTTCGCTTCCAGCGCGGCAGCAGTTCGCGCCACGCCGTCCTCCTCGGCCGGGGCCGAGAATTCACGACTCAGTGTCCTGTTGGGCTGGACTTCACTCATGAGACGGTCCTCCTCACCGCTCCGATGTACTTGCGATTGCAAGTACCTGTGGAGTTAACTGGTGAGCATGGACGAAAATTCCCCACCGATCGCCGTGGCTGCTCTCTTCGACAGGCTTGTCGAAGAGTCGCTTCCCGGGCAGCGCGGAGAGAAGGCATGGCGCGCGTTGTTGCAGGCCCACGCTACGCTCATGCGCCAGCTCGACACCGAGCTCAGGGAGAAGACCGGCCTGCGCCTCGCCGACTTCGACGTCCTGGCTCAGCTGGCCGGGGCGGGCGGCGAGCTACGGATGACTGACCTCGCGGCCCGCACGCTCATCTCGCGTTCGGGATTGACGCGACGCGTCGCGAGGTTGGTTGATGAGGGCCTGGTACGCCGGGCGAACGTCGCCGGGGACGGGCGCGGCGTGGTGGTCGCGATGACCGACGCCGGTCTCGCGCGTCTGGCGGAAACGGTGCCGGTCCACCTTCGCGGTGTGTCCAAACTGTTCGTCGAGCGGCTCGACGATCAGGAACTCGCCGTTCTCGAGACCGCCCTGGGAAGAGTCACCGTCGACTGCACGTTCGGCTGAGGATTCGGCCCGGGGCAAAGATGGAAAGCAGAAGACCGGTCGAGCGCGCCTTATGCGCGTGGATTTGAGTTTGCTTACTCTGCAAGAAACCGGAGGAGCAGAGCACTTAGTTCGGCCGGCTGCTCTTCCCAGATCCAATGACCCGAATTTGCGATGACAACAGATTCAACGTCGTCGGCATAGATCTTGACCTGGTCGGCGACGGACTGACCCAGGCTGTGGTCGGCCCCTATCGCCAGCACCGGCATCGTCAGCCGCGTAGCGGCTCCCGCAGCGACGTCGACGACGTCTGTCGGAAATGCCCGGAACCATTCGAAGCTCGCCCGTAAATGCTCGTCATCCCTTAGGGGATTTGCGTACGCAGCAATGTCTTCGCGCGTGAATGCTTCCTTGCTCACGCTTAGCCAGTCCAGGAATCCTTCCACCCACTCAGTCTCACTGCCAGCAACGGCAGACTCGGGGAGTCCGTTCTTCAGGGAGAAAAAGCCGAAGTTCCAGAAGCCCGGTCCGCTTGCGGTGAGGGCTGGGTACGAATAGACGGAAGAGTCCGGAATCGGCGCTTCGCTGAGAACAAGTTTGGACACACTGTCTCCGTATTCATCCGCATAGGCGTATGCGACCATCGTCCCGATATCGTGGCCCACAAGATTGAGGTCGGCTTGCTTTTCGAGATTAACCAGCAAATCCCGCAGATCTTTAGCCATTGTTTTCTTGTCATAGCCGGCCACTGGCGCTGAAGTGGCTCCCGCACCCCGGAGATCCGGCGCTATGACAGTGAACTTTTCTGCTAGCGCGGGCATGACCTTGAACCATTCATGGGAGGTCTGCGGATAACCGTGCAACAAGACGACGGTGGGGCCGGCCCCACCAGTCACATAGTGCACGCGGATTCCGTTCGCCTCCTCGAAGCGATCGGTGAACCCTTGGGGCGGCTGGGGCGTGGACTTATCGCTTGTTACAGACATCTTGAATTCCTCGTTATCAACTTCCGGCGTCGCGTGGACCGGACGACGCGGAACCTTGCTGTTGTCAGAGAGAGGACCTCTCCCAGGAGTGCGTTAGAGGGCTGCATCCTACACGGTCGCCCCTGTTCCAGGGCCGGGGGTGCGGGAAACAGGGACTGTCTCTTGCTTTTGGCCGATAGGCCCCCTGTTCTCAGAGCGCGCCGCAATTAGCGTTGCGGTCCCTACTCAGAGGAGTGCGGGAATTGAGGGCTGCATCTCGCTGAACTGCTCGTGCGCCGAAATGGAGGTTGACCCTCGTTATCCAAGTACAGACGTCTCGATAAGGCCGCCGCACAACGGAAATTTTAACTCCAGGGGGTCGCACTATTCCAGAGGGGTCGCCGGCCCTCCTTCCCTGAAGCCCGGGAACGGACGGGCCGTGTTCTTCGTCGTCGAAGCCGACCGGAGCCGGCTCGCAGACCTGGCGCAGCGGCTCAGAGACGGGCGCCTGCGCACCATCCTCGGCGCGGTCCGCCCCCTCGCCGAGGCACCTTCCGCATTCAACACCCTGCCGCGGACCAAGGGCAAGACCATCATTCAAGTCACGAAAGGCAACTAATCCGATGACAGAACAGAGGCGCGTCAACATCGGCAAGCAGCACCCGGCCAGCTACAAAGCCCTCATCGCACTGTCTTCGGCCGCAGAGGACCGCTGTTCCGCCGGCTTGATCCCCTCCTGATCGAGTTGGTCAGATCGCAACCAGATCAATGGCTGCGCGTCTTGTCCCCGGTTCCATGCACGTGACACTCTCAAGAAAGGCGAGGGCACAGACCGGATTTCGGTAGTGCCGCCTAGCCGGAGACCGGCTATTTCTCTGAAACCGAGCGCGCAGCGCTGCGGCTAGGCGTGGTCCGGTTGGCCCGGCAGTCGTCGCGACCCGGGCGTATCGGTGCCGTCCCGATTGTCCGCGTGGCGGCTCTGCTACTTACAGACTCTGTAAGTCTTTGAGCGGCGCGGTCGCAGGCATAACTTCCCGTGCAACCGCAGGATCTATATGGGGCCTCCTTGGGGATGCTGGAAGGCGCCTGCTGAATACTCGCGGATTTTCTATCTGTTCCGAAGCTTAGGGTCAACGATCTCCGTCCGGATCACTCCCGCCAGCGTCTGGACCGTTGTGGTGATACCGGTATTCCGCTTGATTTCCTTGCGGATGGTTTCCAGCACTGAGTCGGACAGGATGACGTCCAAAAGCGCATCCGGCGACGTTGCCGCGCGGTGCTTCCACAGCTCGTCGATCCGACGGCGCTTGAGCGCCTCCCGGTGGAGGAAGAACATTTTGTCCGCTTTTGTCTCCAGCGATTCAGGGCCGAGGAGGTCTACCTCGAAGGCGAGATTTACAATCACGGGGAGCCCGCCGGTCAGGTGGTAGGCCTGCCAGACCTGGCCGTTGGTGAGGATCATCCATTCCACACCCTCGTTGACCGCATACATTTGGACTTGGCGAAGGTGGCGCTCATTGAGTTTTTGGCTCACCCGCTTAACCTCTATGAAGGCAATCAGCTGCTTGTCAATTCTGACGCCGTAGTCCGCGAAATCCTGCTTGACCATGTATTCGGTAGTCAGGTCGCGGAATTTGTCGTAGCCCAAACCCTCGCAGAGCATGTCCGTAATCAAAAGGCGGGTGTCGCCCTCGTTAGCGTCACGGGTGAGGAGATCGTGGAGCGGTCTTGTGAATCGCTGCACGGCAGACTTGACCTGCTCATGGGCCTCGGATTCCCACTTCGGTCCCTTGGCGGTCGGAGTCGTGGGTTTGATCTCCGCTATGACTGTGACGGCCTCGGTGGCGGGACTGCTCCCGTGTTCAGTGCCTTGGGCAAGGACCGCAACGAGACTTACTTCCATCGCCGGCGGCGCCGGCGCGTCGGCTGGATTTTCGTCGGCTGGAAGGACGTGGAGGGCGGGGGCCGCACCCACGGGACGCGACAATTCGTCGGGAAGCTGGACATGTGCGTCCACGACACCAAAAGCCGCTTGTTTCAACAACCACTGGATTGTCGGCAACCAAGGCTCGACGGCCTCCCTGTTTACTCCCGGGGCCTCTACGGTCCTCGCCGCGGAGATGGCCTCCAGGTCGACAATGCGCGGAACCAGGTGACCCTGCCCAGATGCCTCAGCCGCCCACTGAGACAGCACCTGCAAACGCGCCTGATATTTTATGTCCGTCACTTTTCCCCCATCTGAATTCAATCCTTACGGGACATCGACTCCGGGTGAATGCTCTCCAGCCACAGCCGTCCCCGCGTCAAGATTCGCCAATTAGACGAGACCATACACTGCCGCCTTGTCCGGTGCCGCCCGCGCCACGACGCCAATTCGAGCGTCCCATCCCGGACGGCCGGAATCCTGGAATTCCTTGTTTGCACGGGCGTCGTCTTCCTCATGCCGGACTTTAACTACGGGGTGATAGGTTGTGAACACAAGGTCTTTGGGGATCGGCCCCGGACGCTTTCTCTGCCTCCCGGGCCAACGTAGGCCCGCGTGGTCACAGCACCTGAAGGGGCCCACACGCGAAGTGTTCTTGAAAACGTTAGCTGAGATCGGTCACTACGGCCGTAGCTCCGGTCCAGGCCGTCGCCGCCTCTTCTCCGTCAGCAGCGTCGGGGCCTTCGCCATCACCGCGAGTCCGGTCAACATCACTCTCGGACCCGCCTGTCGGCATCGTTTTCGTCCCCACACCGCTAACCTCAACATGAACATCCGGAACAAGCGCATGGCCGGAGTCGTTGGAACCTGAGAACAAGAGTATTCAAACTAGCTGGAGGTTGAGAAAATTATGGGATTGAGTTTGCAGAAGGGCCAGTCGCTGTCGCTGACCAAAAAAGACGGCGGTTCACTCACTAAGACGAAAATGGGGCTGGGCTGGGACTCGGCGGCCCCGGCCAAGAAGGGCTTTTTCGGAAAAGCCAAGACCGTGGAGGTCGACCTCGACGCTTCGGCCATTTTCTTCGACGCGGCCGGCAAGTCGCTGGATCAGGTCTGGTACAACCAGCTGCAGAGCAGAGACGGCTCCACGCGTCACACCGGGGACAACCTGACGGGTGACGGCGACGGCGACGACGAGACGATCCTGGTCAACTTGGAACTCGTCTCCCCGGCCGTGTCACACATCGTCTTCGTCATCAGCAGCTACACCGGCCAGACCTTCGATCAGGTGCAGAATGCCTTCTGCCGGCTGGTGGACGACTCCACGCCGGGAAGCCCGGAAATTGCCAAGTACCAGCTGACCGACTCGGGAACGCATTCGGCCATGATTATGTCCAAAGTATCCCGCGACGGCGCGGGCTGGACTTTCAAGGCCATCGGGGAGCGAGCCCAGGGCCGGTCGGTCGCGGACCTGATCGCACCTGCTGCCGCCGTCCTCTAGTCGTTCGAAGGATCCCTTATTGTGTCGAGTCTGACCCTTACAAAAGGCAATAATCTCTCACTTACCAAGGCTGATCCGGGGCTGGAACGGGCCCTGATCGGCCTGGGCTGGGACCCGCGGACCACTAGCGGCGAACCCTTCGACCTGGATGCCTCGGCGCTCCTGATCGGAGCGGACGGGAAAGTCCGATCCCAAGACGACTTCATCTTCTACAACCAGCTCCGGTCCAAAGACGGGGCGGTGGTCCACCAGGGCGACAACCGCAGCGGTGTGGGCGACGGCGACGACGAACAGGTCCTGATCGACTTCAGCCTGATCGGGTCGGACGTGGAGCGCGTTGTCATCGTTGTATCCATCGACCAGGCGGATGCCCGCGGCCAGAACTTCGGCCAGGTCCGTGACGCGTACTGCCGTGTGCTGAACCAGGACACGGATCAGGAAGTGGTCCGCTACGATTTGAGCGAGGACGCGGCACCCGAAACGTCGATGATTTTCGCCGAGATTTACCGCAACCGTGCCGAATGGAAGTTCCGGGCGGTTGGCCAAGGCTATGCCACGGGCCTCCACGGCATCGCCACCGATTTCGGCATATCGCTGGACTAGTTCGCAAGATCGATTCAACACGAAGGAATGGTACAAACATGGCAGGACTAACCCTTACCAAAGGCAGCAATCTGTCCCTGACGAAGAGCGCACCGGGCCTGACGAAGGCTGTGGTCGGGCTGGGCTGGGACCCGCGCACGACAACGGGAGAGCCTTTCGACCTTGACGCCTCCGCCCTCCTGGTGGCGGCGGACGGCAAGGTCAGGTCCTCCGCGGACTTCATTTTCTACAACCAGCCCGCTGCCGCGGACGGCTCGGTCAGCCACCTGGGCGATAACCGGTCCGGCGAAGGCGCCGGCGACGACGAACAGATCCTGATCGATCTCTCCCTGGTTGCGGCCGACGTCGAGCGTGTTGTCATCGTGGTCTCCATCGACCAGGGTGAAGCACGCGGCCAGAACTTTGGCCAGGTGCGCAGCGCCTACTGCCGTGTGGTCAACCAGACCGATGACAAGGAAATCGTCCGCTACGACCTGAGCGAGGACGCGGCGCCCGAAACATCGATGATTTTCGCCGAGGTCTACCGCAACAACGGGGACTGGAAGTTCAAGGCCGTCGGTCAGGGGTACGCCACCGGGCTCGCCGGCATCGCCACGGACTTCGGCGTCGACCTGAGCTGATTAGTGGCCCGGACTGACTAGTCCTGCCCCGCATTGTTTCCATCTGAGGTGGTGTCCCGGCCAATCGAAACCGGGACACCACCACTCGCTTGAAAGGCCGCATCATGAATTCTCCGTTGACTCCCCCCGACGCCGCAGAGGCTTCATTGGTGCTTCAGGCTCCGGACGCCCCTGCCATAGTTCAGCCCGAAGACGCTCCCGGCATGGTGCCGGTCCCCGACGAGCGAAGGGCCGAGATCAACAGGCAGGCCAGAGAGTTCGTGGCTGGCCTGGCCCAGCTGGATGCGCGCAGCCCGGAGTTCTCCTCACAGGTCGACGGCATCAATAAGATCGGCAGTGCCGAGATCACAGCGTCCAGCAACTCCTCCAGCAGGCTGCTGGAGCGTTCCTCCACCTCCGTTGCTGGTGCCAAGAAGTCCGGAAACAGTGCCCAGGTTGCGGTCGCCAACACCCTGGGTGAGCTGCGGAGCACAGTGGAGGACCTCACTCCCAACCAGGCCAACATGGGCGTGGGCAAGAAGATCCTGGGCTTCATCCCCGGCGGCAACAAGCTGGCCAAGTACTTCCAGAAATACGAGTCGGCGCAGACCCAGCTGAACCAGATCATCAAGGCCCTGATGACGGGCCAGGACGAGCTGCTCAAGGACAATGCCAGCCTGGCCAACGAAAAAATCCAGCTCTGGGAAACGATGCAGGCGCTGAGCGAATATGCCGTCTTCGCCAAGGCACTGGATGCCGCCTGCGTGGAGAAGATCGACTCCACCCGCGCCGCCGGGCAGATTACCGAGGCGCAGAAGATGGAGGCGGACGTCCTGTTCCCCGTTCGACAGCGCCACCAGGACATCCTGACCCAGCTTGCCGTTTCGGTTCAGGGGTACCTGGCGATGGACCTGATCCGTAAGAACAACGTTGAACTGATCAAGGGTGTGGAACGGGCGCGGACCACCACCATTTCGGCCCTGCGCACGGCGGTGATCGTGGCCCAGGCCCTGGCCAACCAGAAGATGGTCCTGGACCAGATCGACGCCGTCAATACCACCACCAACAACATGATCCTGAGCACCAGCGAAATGCTCAAGGACCAGACTTCCCGTATCCACCAGCAGGCGTCCAGCTCCGGGGTCAGCGTGGAGACGCTGCAGAAGGCGTTCGACAATGTGTTCGCCACGATGGATGCCATCGACACCTTCCGGTCGGAGGCGGCCAAGAACATGGAGAGCACCGTCGGGGCCCTCGAATCCAGCGTACTGAAGGCCAAGCCGTACCTGGAACGCGCGCGGCAGGGCCAGACAGACTAAGTGACGGCGGAAAGCAGCAGGCGGTACCCAGTGATCGGTAAATTCATCGGCTCCCTGTTCGGCGGCGCCCCCGTGTCGAGCATCACGGAACAGGCTCCCGAGCCAACGGCCGACGCCGAGATGGCGCAGACCGCCGGATCCTTGGACAACCTGCGCAGCGCCATCCGGCGGGCCGGCGCTGAGCTGCCGACCTCGGTGTCCTCGCAGCTGCGCCAAATCGACGATGTGCTGCGCCCGCTGGTGTCCCACATTACCGAGCAGGGGGCTTCGATGGAGCAGCAGGTGCTGTTGAATTCCATCGTCTGCAGCTACATCCCAGATCCCCTGCGCACCTACCTGGCGCTCCCGGAAAGTGCCAGGACTGAGGAGTCCGGGCCGACGCGGCTGCTGGCGGAACAGTTCGCCACGCTCGAGGAAATAGCCCAGGACCTGGCCAATCAGGTGCGGATCGGCGCCATTGCCGAGCTGTCCACCCACGGCCGGTTCCTCGAGGATAAGTTCGCACCGTCCACGCTCCGGCTGGAAGGCCGCTGATGGGTACTCTTGTGGCCGGGGCCAACGCCGCGCTGACGGCCGAGAACCCCGGACTTAGCAAGATCCTGGTCGGCCTGGGCTGGAAGTCCATCCCGAGCCGGGGTCCTCAGTCCGAGCTGGTTCCCCTGGCGATAATGTGCGACGCCAGCGGCCGGGCCATCTCGAACGATCACCTGGTGTTTTTCAACCAGATCGCCAGCCCGGACGGCTCGGTGGCCTTCGCCGGCACCGATGACCAGGAACAGATCGACGTCGACCTGTCACTGGTGCCGGCCAGCGTCGCCAAGATTACGTTCATTGTCTACGTCGACCCCGATCTCCGCGGGCCCGGCACCTTCTCCGCCGTCCGCAACCCGTACATCCGGGTGGCCACCGCGCAGAATCAGGAGCTGGTGCGGTTCGAGATTCCCCAGTCCCAGCGGGACGACATCACCGCCCTGATGTTCGGAGAGCTGTACCGCCACCGCGAGGACTGGAAGTTCCGGGCCCTGGGCCAGGGCTACACGACCGGCCTGCGCGGCGTGGCAGCCGACTTCCGGTTCGATGTCTAGGCGATGGCACTGAACAGGTCCAGCATCCGCACGGACATCACCTACCTCAGCCGGCGGGTCAAACCGGCCGCCGACGCTGGCTCATCCGACCCAGCAGCATCCGCCCCAGCAACATCCAGCCGGGCGGCAGGAGCGCCGTCGTCGGCGGTGTCCCCTGCCACCACCCCGGCCGCCGCGCCGACCACCCCGACAGCCGCCCCGTCGCTGTCTCTGAGCCGATCGGCCGCGCCCGCATCCCCAGCAGCGGCCACCGGGTCAGCCACCTCGCCAGCGACTCCATCGGCCGGAGCCCGGCCGGCAGCCGCCCCTCGGCCCGCCCGGCTTTTTCCGGCTCCCGGGATCGGCGAGACGAGGCTCCTCGACGCCCAGACGCCGATGATCCGCCTCGACGCGCGCCAGTCGGCGATTGGAAGCCTGCTGGTGACCGGGGCTACCTCGGCGGCATGGGAAGGTTCAGACCGCGTGACCGGGGCCATGACCGTTGACGGCGCCGTATCCGGCACTTCCATCAAATGCTCGGGAAACCGCCCGCTGGTCGGCTACGTGGACGGGACGGCAGTCGTGGCGCTGCGGCACATCCGCGAACTGCGCCGGGCGCTCTTCATCGGACCGCGTTCGGCCCCCCTGACCGCGGAGATCTTCGACGGCGGCACCGTGACAGTGCCCGCGGCCGACGGGGAGCTCAGATACATCCTGTCCCTGACCGCGATCGATGGAGTCGTCGAGCTGCGCGCCGAACCGGTGCCGGCCAGCGCCGACGCCGCCGTGCTCTGGCAGGAATTCGGCTTTTCCATGACCACCAAAGCTGCCGCCCGTCGGCACGGACCCTGACGGGACGGCATGCGCCATTTCAGTTTTCTTAGCGACGAGCATGCCTCGCGCCTTTTCCACATCGCCCCGCAGGAGCTGAGCATGGGCTCGGCCCCCGCGCTGCTGGCCGTGGCCCTGGGCGCCACCCTCTACATTCCTGCCGACCGCCCCAACCTTGCGAAAGATATCCGCAAACAGGCGGCCCGCGGCTGCCTGAGCATGGTGATCTGCCTAGAGGATTCCATCGCCGATGATGCGGTGGATGCCGCCGAGACCAACGTCGTGAACACGCTGACCCGGCTGCAGGCCGGTTCCGACGGGCCACGCCGCGGGAGCGGCAGCGACGATGACAGGGGTGGCGACGGCAGCGGCCCCGAAAACGCCTTCCACCCCGACGAGGGGCCTTTGCTGTTTCTGCGGGTCCGCACCCCGGAGCAGATGCTGAGCCTGGCCCCCCGCTGCGGCAAAGCCCTGGACCTGCTGATGGGCTTTGTCATTCCGAAGTTTGAGAATGAGACCGGCCAGGCACAGCGGTTCCTGGATGCCCTGCACAAGATCAACGCTTCCCGCGGGGGCGGCCGCAGGCTGAGGATCATGCCCATCATGGAATCGCGGGTCATGATCCACGGCGAGACTCGGGCCAGGACCTTGTCCGGTATCTGCGACGTGCTGCAAGCCAACCGGGATGATATTCTTGCTGTCCGCGTGGGCGCCACGGACATGTCCAGTGCCTTCGGCCTGCGCCGCTCCCGGGACCTGACCATCTATGACGTCAAGGTGGTCGCCTCCGTGATCGGGGACATCGTGAATGTGCTGGGCCGGCCGGACGACGGGTTCGTGATCTCCGGCCCGGTGTGGGAGCACTACGGCAACAGCGAACGCGTACTGCGCCCCCTGCTGCGGCGAACTCCCTTCGCCGACGCGAATGAGATGCCCCTCCGCGATCGGATTCTGACGGCCAATCTCGACGGGCTGATCCGTGAAATCGAACTGGACCTGGCCAACGGGCTGCTGGGCAAGACGGTCATCCACCCCACTCATGTCCCGCTGGTCCATGCCATGTGCGTCATCAGCCACGAGGAATACGTCGACGCTCTGGAGATCGCGGGCAAGAACGGCGGCGGCGCCTCGGCCTCGCCGTACGGCAACAAGATGAATGAGATGAAACCCCATCAGGCCTGGGCCGGCCAGACGCTGCTGCGTGCCGCAGCCTTCGGCGTTGCCGCCGAGAACATCACCTACGTTGACCTCTTGGAAGCGAGCATGAATTGAGCCAGCACCCCTGGACTGGCGGCTTTGTGCGGGACGCCCTCGGCGTCGGCATCGAGACGGACCACTGCGCGAGCCTGCTGCCGGTCGAGGACCTGGTGGGAATGGCACTGCGGCGCAACCCCAGGCGGGCCCACCTGCTGGTGTCCCGGGTGCTGGGCAAACACGTCCCGTCGGAACCCGGGCTGGTCATGGCCGCCGGTGAGCTGCTGGGGGTGCTCGTCGGCGAGGCGCTGTCCGCCTCCCCGGAATCCCCTCCGGCCACCAGGACCATCGCGGCCAGGCTCGCCGCGGTCCTGCGCGGGGAAACACACGACGACGGCCGGCGGGCCACGCTGCGGAGCCTCCGCCGGCAGCTGGCCGGGTTGAAGACCCGCAACCCGCAGATCATTACCATCGGCTACGCGGAGACGGCCACCGGCCTTGGGCGGCTTGTGGCCGACACGATCGGCTCGTATTACATCCATTCCTCCCGGCACGCCCCGGCGGGCGCCGCCGCGTACGGGTCGTTCGAGGAATCACATTCGCACGCCACCTCACACCGGCTGCTGCCCACGGATCCGCGGCGCCTGAACGCCCCTGAACCGGTGGTGCTGGTCGACGACGAACTCAGCACCGGGGCCACGATCATCAACACCATCACCGAACTCCACGCCCTGGCGCCCCATCCCAGCTACACGGTGGCCGCACTCGTGGACCTTCGGACTCCGGTCGACCGGGCCAGGATCGACGAACTGGCGGAACGGCTCGGAACCCGCATCCAGGTGGTGGCACTGGGCACGGGGCAGATCACCCTGGGCGCCGACATTCTCCAGCGCGCCGAGGGGGTCGTGGCGGCCCTGCCGCAGGCGCCGGCCGCCCCCGATTCGGCACGCGGAACGGTAACCTTCCTCGAACCCGGGGCGGGCGGTGCGCCGGTCCGCAGCGACCGGTTCGGCAACAGCGACTCCCCCGCGGCGGCCACCCTGGCCGGCATCGCGGAATCGATCCACCGGGCGTTGCCGCAGCCGGCCGCCGCGGAGTCCGTTCTGGTCCTGGGCAGCGAGGAGTTCATCCACGTGCCCCTGGCCGTGGCCGATGCGCTGGACCGGATGAATCCGGACCGCGGCGTCCGCTTCTCCACCACTACCCGCTCCCCCATCGTCGCCCTGGACCGCCCGGACTATGCCATCACCGGCACGGTGCGGTTCACCAGCCATGACGTCACCGTGGACGGCCCGGGTGTGCGCTTCGCCCACAATGTTTCCGCCGCCGGCCGCAGATTCGGCACGATCGTCATGATGCCCGAACCTGGAACCCCCGCGGAGGTCCTCTCGGGACCCGGCAGCGTGACGGAGGCACTCAGCGCCGTCTGCAGCGCCGTCGTCGTCGTCCTCCTGCCCGCCTCGCCCGTCCTCCCGGCGCCGCTGGCTGGACCGGCGTTCGGTTCCTACGCGCCCGAGGAAGTCACCTGGCTGCTCAAGGACCTCGGGGACGCGGCGCTGGAAGCGCCGACGGCCGGTCGTGAAGCCGCGATGCAGTCCGGCGGGGCGAACTATGCCGAGTCCCTGCCGATCGAATATTCGCCCTCGCAGCAGTACCAGCAGCTGTACCGGGACGCTTTGGAGCGCTCCTCCGCGCGCGTCGCGCAGGCCGTGGGCACGGTGACTGAGATGGCGCTGGCCGCGCGCCGGAACCGGCCGGTGTTGGTTTCCCTGGCCAGGGCGGGCACACCGGTCGGCATCCTGATGCGCCGCTGGGCGCAGCAGATCCACGGCATCGACCTCCCCCACTACACGATGAGCATCGTGCGCGGCGTCGGGCTGGACCAGACGGCGCTGCGATATCTGGCCGCCAATCATGACCCGGAGCAGATCCTCTTTGTGGACGGCTGGACCGGCAAGGGCGCGATCACCCGCGAGCTCTCGGCCGCCCTCGACCGCTTCGCCGATACCGACGGTATTGCCTTCCCGAAGGACCTCGCCGTGCTCGCCGATCCCGGGCACTGCGCCGCCATGTACGGCACGCGCGAGGACTACCTCATCCCCTCCGCCTGCCTGAACTCGACGGTGTCCGGGCTCGTATCCCGCACGGTTTTCAACACGGAGTTCATCGGCCCGGACGACTTCCACGGGGCCAAGTTCTACCACCAGCTGCACGGGGACGACGTCTCACGGGATTTCCTGGCCGCCGTCTCCGTCCATTTCCCAACCGTCGAGGCCATCGCCCGGACCGATGCCCGGGCCCTGCTGGCCGCGGACCGGACGCCCACCTGGGCCGGCCGGCTCGCGGTGGAAAGCATCGGCCGGGAATACGGGATCGACAACCTGAATCTGGTCAAACCCGGGGTCGGCGAGACAACCCGGGTGCTGCTGCGCAGGGTGCCGTGGAAGATCCTGGTGCGTCCCGATGCCGTGCCCGAGATAGCCCACATCCTACTGCTGGCTCAGCAGCGCGGCGTGGCGGTGCTGGAGGTGCCGGACCTGCCCTTCAGCTGCGTGGGACTCATCGATCCGCGGTTCAGCCGCGGTGACTCCGGTCCAGACGGATCTCCCGACGGACTAACAGCGGAGGCCGCCCTGTGAATTCCGTCCTGGTGGCCTCGGATCTGGACCGGACCCTGATCTTCTCCGCGAAGGCCTTCTTCCTGGAGGTCCCCGACCACCTGGCACCTGCCATGGTGGTCACGGAGCTCTATCAGGGTGTGCCGATCTCGTTCATGACCCGCACCGCCGAACAGCTGCTGCTCGAACTGACCCAGATGGCCATCTTCGTTCCCGTGACCACCCGGACCGTGGCCCAGTACCGGCGGGTCCGGCTGCCCGGAGCCGTGCCCGAATACGCTGTCACCACCAACGGCGGTGTCCTACTCAAGAACGGCGAGCCGGACATCGAGTGGCAGACGACCGTCGGGCAACAGGTCTCGGAAGGCTCCGCACCGCTGGCCGTCATCGAGGAATTTCTGTCCCGGGAGGCTTACCGATCCTGGATCCTCCGGCTGCGCCGGGCTGAAGAGCTCTTCCTCTACGCCCTCGTGGACCGGCAGCTCATGCCCGCGGAGTTCGTGCAGGAGCTGGACAGCTGGTGTGCCTCGCTCGGTTGGACGGTGTCCGTCCAAGGCCGCAAGCTCTACTGCGTGCCGCAACCTGTGACGAAGAACAGCGCCGTCGCAGAAGTCGCCCGGCGCACCGGGGCCACCCGGGTGATCGCCGCCGGGGATTCTCTGCTGGACGGGCCGATGCTGGCCGAAGCCGACATCGCCTTCCGTCCCTCCCACGGAGAACTCGCCGACATCGACTTCCGCAGGGATCACCTGCGCGTCACCGACGCCCGCGGCATCCTGGCAGGCGAGGAAATCTCCCGGCGCATCCATGCGCTGGTCCAGCGCTAAGCACGCGATGCCGTCCGGCGACGGCTCGCGGCACGTTCGTCATTGGGACCCGCCGCAGCGTCCCGTCGGCAGCAACGCCTAGGTCAGGGCCTCTGCACGGGCGTCGTTGGGGTTCGCGCCGCTGGTGCGCTGCGTCTTCACGGACGGCACCGGCTCTTCATCGGCCGGATGAAAAGCGTGCCACACCGCGACTCCCACGGTCACCGCGACGGCCACCGCCCCGGCAATCAACCATGCCGTCCGAGACGCCGGTCGTCCCTTCTGAGCCCGGCCGGGGGCCGTGACCGTCGGGGCAGCTTTCGGCGCAACCCGCCTCAGGCCCTCTTGAACGCGGGGAGTCAATGTTTCCGCTCCGCTGGCAAGTTCGTCAGCGAGCCGACGCAGGCCGGCTTGGATCCTCGGGGACGCGGATTCAATCCCGGTATCGAGCCCCGCCAGCACTCTCTGGAGTGCTGCCTCAACTCCGGGAGTGGCCCACTCCTTCCCCTTCGTGAGCTGAACTCTAAAATTCTCTGAAAGATGGCGGACCTGATCGGCCTCGGCCGCCGGCGTTCCCGTACGCATGGGTACCTCCTCGGTGTGCTGGATCCCCATAGCCTACGGCGGCCCGCGCCGTTGATCCAGTCTCAGCGAGGGCTGTCGCCACCCTCCGTGCACTGGCCCCTGATGGGGTTCCCGCGTATCCTGATCACACGTTCCGTGCGCGAAGGCTGGACAGAAAATGGCGCCGAAGAACCGAA
Source organism: uncultured Actinomycetota bacterium (assembly GCA_963722145.1). Classification (GTDB taxonomy): domain Bacteria; phylum Actinomycetota; class Actinomycetes; order Actinomycetales; family Micrococcaceae; genus Arthrobacter. Next base: position 495,229 of record CAVRLW010000014.1, read on the forward strand.
AAAGATCCCGTCTGGCCGCGGCCCTCTGGAGGGTCCTCGGGTTCTTGACTCTGAGCGCTGTCTGCGGCGTGCTGGCCGCCAGCCTGGTGGTGCCCGGTATCGCTGCTGCCGGCATTGCCGTCAGAAGACTTCGATCACCTTCTTCAATGGCCTCCCCGCGGAGCTGGCGGTAGATCCGCCGTCGCAATCAACCAAAGTGCTGAGCGCGGACGGGAAGCCGATCGCCACCTTCTATGCGGAGAACCGGGTGAAGGTCGGGCTGGACCAGATGTCCCCGTACATCAAGGATGCGATCGTCGCCATCGAGGACAGCCGCTTCTACGAGCACGCCGGCGTGGATCCGCAGGGGATTCTCCGGGCGCTGACATCCAACCTGACCAGCGGCGGCCGGCAGGGCGCATCCACGCTGACCCAGCAGTACGTCACCAACGTGGTCAACGAGTCCCTGTTGTCGGCGGAAAGGGCCGATCAGGTCATCCTCAGCGGGCAGAAGAGCATCGGCGACAAGGTGCGCGAGATGAAGCTCGCCATCGAGCTGGAGAAGAAATACACCAAGGACCAGATCCTCGAGGGCTACCTCAACATCGTGTTCTTCAACCGGGACGCCTACGGCATCGAGGCCGCGGCCCGGCATTTCTTCAGCACCACCGCCAAGGACCTCACCCTGCCGCAGGCTGCCCTGCTCGCCGGGCTGGTAAACAGCCCCAGCTTCTACGATCCCTCCGTCCATCCGGACAACTCCATCCAGCGGCGCAACCAGGTCCTGGACGCAATGCTCAGCCAGGGCAAGATCACCCAGGCTGAGCATGACGCCGCCGTCGCCAGCGGCGTCGAGCTGAAGATCACGCCCGCGAAGCAGGGCTGCGCCGCGGCGGACATGGCGCCGTACTTCTGCGACTATGTTTCCCACCTCATCCTCAACAACCCGGCCTACGGCGTGGACGCTGCCGAGCGCGAGAGGAAGCTGTACCGCGGCGGCCTGACCATCACCACGACGCTGGACAGCAGGCTGCAGGCGTGCCGCGCAGGCGCAGGTGGACGCCACGGCCGGGGCCAACCCGGACAAGTGGGGTGCCGTCGCTGGTCTCGCATCCAGCCCGGCACGGGCAAGATCCTCGCCATGGCGCAGAACACCGTCTTTCTTCCCGAACCCGGGAAATTCGATACCCAGCTGAACTTCAACGTCGACTCCAAGGACGCGAACGGCAATGACCTCAACGGCGCCGGCGGGTTCCAGCCCGGGTCCACGATGAAACCGTTCACGTTCGCGGAATGGCTCAATGAGGGCAAGTCCCTGGTCGCCGAGGTGGATGCGTCCCGGCGGACCTATCCGCTGGACTTCCCCTGGAAGTCCAGCTGCGGAAAGGTCCTCGGCGCCTACAATACGGCGCAGCAAGGCCCTCGGCGCCGCGGATGACCTCCAGAACAACGATGAGGGCTATTACCGAAAGATGCCCGTCAACTACGGGCTCTACAACTCCATCAACACGGCGACCTTCGCTGAGGCCGCCCAGCTGGATTTCTGCGGCATCCAGAAAATGGTGGACGCCGTGGGGCTCCACAGCGGCGTGGACAACGCCCCGGTGAACATGCACCAGCTGGGCAACCTGCTGGGTGCCATCGGCGTGGCGCCGCTCCATCTGGCCAATGCCTTTGCCACGTTCGCCAGCTGACGGGCAGTACTGCGCGCCGATCGCCATTGCGGACGTGACCGATGCGTCGGGAGCGAAGCTTCCGGCCGAGACGAGCGACTGCCGCGACGCCGTCAGGCCCGAGGTTGCCCGAGGCGTGAACTCCGTCCTCCAGGACGTGCTGAAGCGCGGGTCCGGCGTCTACATCGAACCCAAGGTCCAGGACAGGGTCCCGGTGGCCGCAAAGACCGGCACGTCCAACAACAACGGCGCGACGTGGGTGGTCGGCTACACCACCGGCATTGCCACCGCTTCCTTCTTCGGCGACGCCCTGGAGGGCCAGAAGCGGCCCGGCCAGAACATCACCGTCAACGGCAAGTTCTACAAGGCGCATTGACGGCTACATGCTCGCCGGCCCGCAATGGGCGAACTACATGCTGCAGGTCGCCGGACTCTACCCGGCCGCGGCCTTCCCCGCGCCGCCCGAGTCCATGACCAAACCTCCGCCGCCCGGCCCTCCTCAATGACGCTTCCTGACGCACCGGAACCTGCGGGAGCCTTTCCGTGAAACCTCATCCCGAATCCATGCAAAAGAGGATGCTGGGCCCGGCCGAGGCCCCGCCATGGGAGCACCTTGAGCACCCGTTCCATTGCCGCGCATTGGGACTACTCTGTTGGCAAGATTTTCATGAAGGAGGACCCAATGAACGCCTCTGACGAACTAGCCGCCATCGAAGCGCGGCTCGCCGCGGACGAGGACGAACAAGCACGGGGGGCCGTCGACAAGAACGTCCGGGACAGGCGCTATCTCCTCTCCCTGGTGCGGGAACAACTAGCCCGGCTCGAGAAAGTGGAGTCCGTGGCATCCGACTTCGCTGAGCGGGGCGAGCGGATCGAGGAGCAGTTTGACGGCAACAGCTCCGTCCACGCGATCAGGGCTGCGGGTCTCGGCGACGGATACCGGGAAGCTGCCCGGAGCATCCGTGCCGCCTTGGGCCCCGCAGTGAGCGAACCAGACGGCGACGCAACAGCTAACGCGATTACAAGCCGCCCACCCGAGCACGAACCCCAAGCAGGCTCACCGGCGCTCCCACCGGAGGCTCTGGCCGGATAACGGCCAGAGCAACAGCCCCTAGGAGACTTTCGCGTGCGATAGTTTGGGCACGCCAGCCTGCGGCCGAAGGTGAAGAAGGCGGAAACCAGGACAAGACACGCTTAGAAGGGACCAGCCATGCTGATCTGCGCAACCTGCGCCGTCGAACGCGACGAACCCACACCGGGGGTCTGCCCGATCTGCACCGACGAGCGGCAGTACGTGCCCGAGGACGGACAAAAGTGGCTCACACTGGACGGGCTGGCGCAGGAGGGCCAGCAGACATTGTTGAAGGAGAACGAGCCGGGACTTATCGGGATCACGACAGAGCCAAAAGTCGGGATCGGCCAGACCGCTCAGCTTGTGGTGACACCCGAGGGTTCGCTGCTGTGGGATCCGGTTGGATATGTCGATGACAGCGCTATGAAGGCAGTGCTCGAGCAAGGCCCGGTCCTGGCGATCGCCGCTAGCCATCCACACATGTTTGGTGTGCAGGTCGAATGGTCGCATCAGCTCGGTGGCGTCCCTGTACTTGTGGCGGACGCAGGACCGGCGAATGGCTGGGGCGCAACGATCCGATCATCGAATACTGGTCCGGCAGTCGAACCATCGCCGAAGGGTTGACACTGCACCAGACCGGGGGGCACTTCCCGGGCAGCGCGGTGGTGCACTGGGCTGCAGGAGCGGGCGGCAGAGGAGTTCTGCTGACCGGTGACAGCGTGTACCCGAATCCAGACCGTCGCTCCATCGCCTTCATGCGCAGCTACCCGAATCATTTGCCGCTATCCGGCGCGGTGGCGTTGCGAATCGCCGCGCAACTGGGAGAGCTCAAGTTCGACCGGATCTACGGCAACTTCAACAACGTCATCGCGTCCGGAGCCAAGGCCATTCTGCACGATTCCGCCCAACGGCACGCTGCGTGGGCGCGAGGAGACTTCGACCATTTGACCTGAACCGTCCATTTCCCCTTAACGCTGTTTGGGATCGAGTAGAGGTTCATGCTCGCCAAAGTCCGATGCGTCCGGTAGGACGGAGCTTCAGCATCCCGCTTGCCGAGTCCGGGGGACGTGGCGGCGTGGACGGCAACGCCCTACTGTCGTAGGTGCCATGACGCGGCCCGGAGCAGGTGGGAGGATGGGCGCATGGAACTGCACATCACTGGCGACCCCGCCGCCGACCAACTGCTCAGCAATGACGCGTTCGCACTCCTAATCGGCATGCTGCTTGATCAGCAGGTGACCATGGAGTCTGCGTTTGCCGGACCCGAAAAGATCCGGACGCGCATCGGGTCCATGACCCCTGCCGCAATCGCCGAACATGATCCGGCAGGCTTCGTTGAGATCTTCAAGGAGCGTCCGTCCATCCACCGCTTCCCTAGCTCCATGGCCAGCCGCGTCCAGGACCTCGCCGCGACCGTACAGCGCGATTGGAATGGGGACGCAACTGCCATCTGGAACCAGGACGACCCTGACGGCCAGGAAGTGCTGCGCAGATTGAAGGCATTGCCCGGCTTCGGAGAGCAAAAGGCAAAGATCTTCCTCGCACTACTCGGCAAGCAGTGCGGACTCCAGGCACAAGGCTGGCGTGAGGCTACTGACCCCTATGGCCAGGAGAGCGCCTTTCTTTCCGTCGCCGACATCGTGGATCCAGAGTCGCTGCAAAAAGTGCGCGCCAGCAAGCAGGCTGCCAAGGCCGCCATCAAAGCCGCGAAGGCATCGAGCGCTGATTAGAAGGTATGAACCAAAGGGATAGGTTCGTCGATCTGTTGCGCGGACCCCGGCAATGAACATCTGGCGTCATGCAGCGGTTCCGGACGTAGAATTCCGGTATGGCCCCGACACGCGTCGTTGAGATCGAACGGAAGTTTGATGTCGAGGAAGCGGTACTCTTTCCTTCGCTTCAGGACCTGCCCGGCGTTGACCGGGTGGAGCAGCCCGTGGAGCACCAGATGGAGGCCGAGTACTTCGACACCAAGGACCTGCGCCTGGCGTCCGCGCAGATCACCCTGCGCCGCAGGACTGGCGGCGAGGACGCCGGATGGCATCTGAAGTTGCCCGCGGGCCCGGACGAGCGGACGGAATTCCGCGAACCGCTTGGAGACCGGACCGACGGCGTCCCCGATGCCCTCCTCCGGCTGGTCCGTGTGCACACCAGGGACCGGACCTTGGTCCCGGTGGCACGGCTGAAGACGAGGCGCACCGTGTACCGGCTCAGGAACAAGAAGGATGCCGTTCTCGCAGACGTCAGTGATGACCGGGTGCAGGCCGAGGTACTGAGGCCCAATCGGGGCACCCTGCACTGGCGGGAGTGGGAGATTCGAAATCGCCGCGGGCCCCCGGGCCCTGCTCGAGGCCGGCCAGGACCGGCTCACCGGAGCCGGCGCGCGGCCCTCCGCGCACCAGTCCAAACTGGCACGCGCCCTGAACCGGGATCCTGCATCCCCGGAGTCGCTGCTGGCGCCGACGCGGAAAGGTCCGGCCGGCGATGTCATGCTCGCCTACCTCAGGCAACAGGTGAAGGAGCTCAAGGACCAGGACCCACTCGTGCGGCAGGACGCCCACGATGCGGTCCACAAGATGCGGGTTGCCACCAGACGCATGCGCTCGGCGCTGGCGACCTACCGGAAATTGCTGGACGACGCTGAGACGGTGAAATTCCTGCGCGACGAACTGAAATGGCTCGCCGGCGTGCTCGGCGAGGCCCGCGATGCGGAGGTCATGCACGCCCGCCTGAAGGAGATGGTCGCCGAGGAACCCGGAGAGCTGGTCATGGGACCGGTCACCCGCCGGGTCGATCTTGAACTCGGCGGCGCCTACCAGGAAGCCCACGACAAGGCACTGAAAGCATTGGACGGAAAGCGCTACTTCCGGCTGCTCGACGCCCTCGATGCCCTGATCGCCGCCCCGCCCCTCTCGCCGCTGGCATCCAAACCGGCGGCCAAGGTCATCCCCGGCATGGTCCAACGCGACGTCAAGCGGTTGCGCACTGCCGCCCGGGAAGCCAAACGACATCCAGCCGGCACCGGAGACCACCCGGCCCTGCACGAGGCGCGGAAAGACGGGAAACGGCTGCGGTATGCAGCCGAAGCCGCCGCCCCTATCAACCCCAAGCAGGCCGCCCGTCTGGCCGACGCCGCCCACGGCGTCCAGAAAGTCCTCGGTGACCACCAGGACAGCGTCGTTACCCGCGAGCTTCTGCGCAGGCTCGGCGCCGAGGCTTTCACCCTGGGCGAGAACGGATTCAGCTACGGACGGCTGCACGCGCTGGAACAAACCGTTGCACTCGAGGCAGAGGCCCGCTTCCACCGCGAATGGAAGAAATTCCCCGCCGTCTCACTGCGGGCATGACACCACATCATGCACCGCTAGTAGTCAGGCGGCAGCCCGGACACGGCATCCCGCCGTCGAGGAGGCTCGAAGAATCAGGCGCGTGCGCGGACGATGTCGAGCTCTGCCATTTCCAACAAAGGCCGCCCCGGTCAGCTCGTCCATGATCCAGAACAGCCCGTGCTCCGGGACCCTCTCGGCCATGCAACCCCGGTGAACGAGGGAACCCTTGTACCAGGCGGCGATGAAACTGATGGACGCCATGGACCCACGGCCCCAGACTGAGTAAATGGACGACACGGAAAAGAACGACACCATCGCCAAAGTCACAGACCGGCTCGCCGCACGCTTCCCCTACGCATCCCGCGCCCTGGTTGCCCGGGTTGTCGGGGATGAATACGAATCACTGGATGGAAGCAGGATCCGGACTTACATCCCGACCCTGGTCGAACACGGAGCCAAGAACAGACTCAAAGGCGAGTTTGCCGCTCCGACTCCGGAGATCTGACATTCAGACCCATGATTTTGAGGCAGCAGGGAAGGACGTCCCTTCGACTCTGAGCTTCGTCCTGGCTTATTGCACTCTCGGAGTGGCGTGCTGATATTCCTCGGGGTTGATGCTGTCTGCAGGTGGCTTCCGTAAGCGACATTAGCGATCTGGCAATGGGGTTCCCTGGTCTGGTTCCATGACGCGTCCACGCAGCGCGCGATTTTCGGCGTCGAGTATGCGGAGCAGCTGCGTCGATTCCTGCGCCTAGGGTGATCACGAGCATTTCGCCTTCTCCTACGAGCCGCTCATGGGAAAGGAACCCGAAGTGGTCGATGCAGAGGACTTTCCGGTCGCGTGGCTCGAATCGATCAGATAGGCATCCAGGGTGAAGCGCGGCCGGCGTCCCCGGCCTACTGCCCCGTCGCGCCAGCCGGGTCAGTCGGGCTGGGCGCCGGACTTCGCAGGAACCAGGTTGATAGGGAGCATGAACGCTGCCACGAGCCCGACGACTCCCAGCACGGCGAGGGTGATCATCGCGGCACCGTACGACCAGGTGAGGAGGATCGTCCCGGCAACGGCGGTGCCGATCGATGAGCCCAGGTTCGACACGCTGCGCGACAGGCCGGAGATCTCGCCCTGCAGCTCATCGGGGAAGCTCGACTGGACCAGGTTGACCGACGGGGTCAGCATCGCACCCACTCCCAGCCCGATCAGCAGAAGCCCGGGGGCGAAGGCCCACGCGGTCGGATTCCCGTACACCATGGCGACGAGCAAGGCGATCCCGCACAGGGTGATGATAAAGCCGGCGATGACCAGGGTGCGTTGCGTGTGCCTCTTCGCGAGCCGCTCTGCCGCGATCGACGAGACCAGGATGCCGGCGGTGGCCGCCGTGAAGATCACGCCGGTCTCGATCGCGTTGTACCCGCGCACGACTTGGAGGTACGCCGACACTGACGAATGAGGTCCCCAGCAGGATCAGCCATTGCACGTTCTGCGTGATGAGGCCGAGATTGGATGTCCGATTCCGGAAAAGCCCGGTGGACAGCAGCGGCTGCTCACCCTTGCGCTCCTTGGCGCGCACGTGGATGAAGAACCAGAGCAGCAGCAGCGCGCCGGCAGCCAGGAAGACCGCCATCAGCAACAGGTCGTTGTCCGCCAGCATGATGCCGGTGACGAGAACCACCAGCCCCGCGGCAGAGAGCACAGCCCCCATGGTGTCGAACGGCTTGCTCGGATCCGCGGGCACCGGATCCTGAACCGCGCGGCGGCTGAGCAAGATGATAATTGCGACGATCAGCGCCTGGAAGATGAATGCCGCCCGCCAGCTGATCGCGGTGGTGATGAGCCCGCCGATCAGCGGCCCCGCGGCCGCCCCGATCCCGCCCATGCCGCTGATCACTCCGAATGCCCAAGCACGGGAGGTCACGTCCGTGAACAGCATGGTCGTCAGAATGTAGACGGGTGGAATCAGCAGGGCCGTGCCGACACCTTCCAAGATCGAGTTGCCGAGGATCAGCACGAACAGGTTCGGCGCCACCGCACTCATCAACGCCCCGACCCCGTACAGCGAGAGGCCGACGATGAACAGTCTCTTGCGACCCCAGATATCGGTCAGCTTGCCGCCGGGAATCATCAGCGCGGCCATGACCAGCAAGAAGATCGTGATGGCCGTCTGGATACCCTCGACGGTTGTATTCAGATCCTGACTCATGTCGTTGATCATCACGTTCATGTTCGAGCCCGCGAAGCTGCAGATGAACTGCGCCAAGGCGAGCGGCACCAGCACCCTGCGCAGCTCCTGCTTCGTCCGGCCTATAACGACGTTTCCGGCCATTCCGAGCTCCTTTCGAGGTGGCCGCGCCGCCCTCCGACGGCGGACAGCTGGAGTGCGAGGGTGGCCGCCGTCGACCGTCTCGCCGGACGGCACAGCGGCGGGCGCCCCGGGGCCCCGTCAGTCGTGGTCAGCGCTCTCCGGCGATCGGTCCAGACGGAGCAAATGCCATTGCCAGGCGTCAAGTCCGACGAACAGCCCCTCGACGAGATCGTCACCGGCGCGGTCGAAACTCAGCTCATTGGTCGGGTCGGTCAGCTGCCACCGGTGACCACGCAGGTCCGGCCACGGCGCTCTCACCTGACCTGTTGCGGGCGCATCGCTCAGATTCACCACGATCAGCCACCGGGTGGCACCGTCCCAGCTCCAGGCGACGAGGTTTTCGAAGCTGTTGTCCCCCGGCCACCCCGACCGTTCACACAATTGCCAGTGCCCGTCGCGGAAGGTCGGGTCGGCGGCAGCCGCCAAGAGCCGGCGGTAGAGTGCCGCGAGCTGGTCATCGACCGGCTCCGTGGGGAACCGGCCGAGGAACACCGGAAGGCGCACCCGCCACCCCAGCAGCTGGCCGTGGTGAATGAGCCGTGCCCCGGTCTGGGTCAGTGCCGTCACCGCCGCCGCCTGTGTACGGCCGGCTCGGAACGCCGTCGCGGCCCGTGGCTCGTCGTGATTCTCCACGAATCGCACAAGGGCGTTCTGATACGTGCGCTCTGCCTGCAGGTGTCGCCGCACCTCGTCGGCACTACCGCCGAGAAGGCGGTCATACAGGCGCTTGTCGTAGCAGTAGTCGAAGCCCTGCTGCATCAGGGACCACTCAAGATCCCAATAGGCTTCGGCGATGAATAGGAAATCGGGGTGGGTTTCGCGAACGGCGGGGATCACGGTTGGCCAGTACTCTGTGGTCGGTGCAGGCCCCACCCGGGCACCCCAAGTGCGGGCGAAAACGTCGTTCATGACCAACATCGCCATGTCGCAACGCACTCCGTCGCACTGATCGGCAATCGACCTCACCGTCTCCACGGCCGCCGATCGCAGGGCTGGGTCGAAGGCGTTGAGCTGAACCACATCCGGCCACGCCGGGAAGTAGGGATCCCGCCCGTTGGCGAGCACTCGGCCGCCCACCTCGACGAAAGACGCCGGATCCGACTCCCGATCCGCCGCGGTCCCGTGTACGAAGAGCTCGGGTTTCCCCGCGGTCCACGGATGATCCGGGGCGACATGGTTGGGCACGAAGTCCAAGATCAATCGGACACCTCGCGCCGCCAGCGCCTCCCGGGCGGCGGAAAGCCCGGCAGGGCCACCCAGGCGGTCATCGACCACATAGTCCCTGACGCAGTACGGCGACCCGACGACATCCTCGGCACGCCAATCGGGAAGAGCGGCCTGGAAATCGGACCGGAGGGCTGGATTTGCCAGTGCGATCCCGATTCCGGCCGGGCTGCGCCGCCAGACCCCCATCAACCAGACCGCATCGAAACCAAGACCGGCAATCTCGTCCCAGTGCCGTTTCGGGACGGAGCCCAGATCGATTGGTTGGTCTTCCCTGGCGCTGATTGATTCGAGCCATGCCCATGTGTTGATCTCGTAGATAAAGGGATGGGCTACTGGTGGCGACAGGCCTGGTGGTCGGGCCGCCGCTACGATCTCTTCCGTCACAGCGCCCTCGCCGATCATGGCTCTGCGGAAACGGCCTGGCCCCTCAGCGTTGTTTGACATGGGTTCACGGTTCCATTTCCGGCGGTGCTGCAGTGGTGGTCGGGTCCGGGTTTTCCGGGAACACCATCCGGTAGCTGTGGCGGGGTGGGTCGAGGATGAGGTCCGCGACCAGAGCGGTCCACCCGGTCTGGTGCATGGCGCCCAGTCCGGCCCCGTTGTCGCCGTGGAAGTACTCGAAGAACAGCAGGTTGTCCTTCCATGCGGGATCGTTCTGCAGCAGGTCGACGCCACCATAGACCGGTCTGCGTCCGTCCGGCCCGGGAAGCCAGATGCTCACCAGCCGATCGGCGAGGTCACCGGCAATCTCCCGCAGGGTCAGGTGGTGACCGGACCGGGTGGGGTATTCGACGGTGAAGTCGGGGCCGAAGAACTGGTCGTACTGCAGCAGGGACCGGATGACGAGGTAGTTGACCGGCAACCACACCGGCCCCCGCCAGTTGGAATTGCCGCCGTACATCGCGGTCCGCGATTCGGCGGGTTCGTACTGGATGGCCGCGGTGGGCATCCCCGGAACCGTGTAGGGAGTGTTGTGCCGCTTGGAGATCGATCGCAGCCCGTGGGGAGACAGGAACGCCTCCTCGTCGAACAGGGTGGCGAACAGCCGGGCGAGTTGGTCCATCGGAACGACCGACAGCAGCGTCCGCCGGGAGTCCCCGGTGCCACGGACCCGCCAGTCGAGGATCTGGTGCCGCTCGGTCTGTTCCAACCGGCTGGCGAACCGCTTCCGCAGCCGGCGGATCCGCTCCGTGTTCTGGGTGGGGACCGCGACCGCGGGCAGCGCCGGAATCAGCCCGACGAGGGTCTGCACCTTGATCGGGACGGTGATCCCGGAGGGGTCGGTGAGCCGGTCGTAGAAGAAGCCGTCCTCGGTGTCATAGCAGCCTGAATCCTCCAGCGCGTCCATGATCAGCACCGTCTGTTCCAGGAATTTCACCACCATGTCCTCATAGGCGTCGTCGTGTTCGGCGAGTTTGGTGGCCAGGGTGAGCATAGCCACGGAGTAGTACGCCATCCACGCGGTGCCGTCGGCCTGGTCCAGCCTGAAGCCCGGCGGGAGGTGCGAGCGGTCGATTGGGCTGATGTTGTCCAAACCCAAAAAGCCACCGCCGAACAGGTTGTTCCCGTCGGGGTCCTGCCGGTTGAGCCACCAGGTGAAATTCAGCAGCAGCTTGTGGAACACCCGTTCCAGGAAGTCCAAGTCGGTGCCGCCGTCGATGACGAACACGCGGATGGCGGCCAGCGCATGGACCGGTGGATTGACGTCGTCGAAGCTCCACTCATAAGCCGGGAGCGCCCCGTTCGGATGCTGGAACCACTCCCGAAGGAGCACCAACAGCTGGTATTTGGCGAACGCTGGATCCAGGTGCGCCCAGGTGACGGCGTGAAACGCCAGATCCCAGGCCGCGAACCACGGGTACTCCCACGGGTCGGGCATGGCGAGCACGTCGAACGAGTCCAGGTGCCGCCACCCCGTGTTCCGGCCGTTGCGATGCCCGGCCGGCGGCGCCGGCGCAGCCGGGGTCGCCATCCAACCACCGGTTGACCCGGTACGGGTACATCTGCTTGCTCCAGACCAGGCCCGCGCAGGACTGGCGCATCACCCGCATCGGCTCGGCACCGATGTCAGCGGGGGCAATCGCCGTATAGAACTCGTCTGCTTCCCGCTCCCGGTCTGCCATGACGTCGTCGAAATACGAGTCGAACCATCGGTCGGTGGGTTTGGGTTGGTCCGGGACCGGCCGGTGCAGCCGCAGCCGCAGCTCTGCCCTGCCCCCGCCCGGCACGGCCACCTGATACCACCAGGCGGCCTTCGTACCCTGGTGTTGAGGGTTCACAGTGTCCGCACCGGAGACCACGTGGTCGTTGATGCCGTCCTTCGGATAGGCGGTAACCGGAGCCGCCCCGAACAGTCGGGCCGTGTTCGTCTCGTTGTCGCAGAACAACGCCTGCGGCCGCACTCCCTCCTTGGTGGGAGCGGCGTCGAGCCGGTAGCCGGACAGCCGTGGGTGCTCGACCGCGACGCCGTCCCCGTCCAGGAACAACGACGGCGCCTCACCGCCCGAAACCCGCCACGTGTTGCGGAACCACATGGTGGGCAACACCGAAAGCACCGCTTCCTCGGACGAATGGTTCTCGATGGTGATCCGGGCAAGTACCTCGGTCGGTGAGGCCTTCGCGTACGCGACATCCACGGACCAGTACCGGCCCCCGTCGAAGACACCGGTATCCAGCAACTCGAACTCGGGTTCGTCCCGGGAACGACGGGCGTTCTCATCGATCAGCCGCTGATAGGGAAACGCCGCCTGGGGGTAGTGATACCGCCACCGCAGCCAGGCATGGCTGGGCAACGCATCCGGGTACCACCAGTATTCCTTGACGTCCTCCCCGTGGTTGCCCTGCGGACCAGTCAGCCCGAACATCCGCTCCTTCAGGATCGGATCGGCCCCGTTCCACAGCGCCAACCCCAGGCACAGGTCATGGTGAATATCGGACAGCCCCGCCATGCCGTCCTCGTTCCACCGGAACGCACGGGACCGGGCATGATCATGCGGAAAGTACTCCCATGCGTCGCCGTTGTCGCTGTAGTCCTCCCGAACCGTGCCCCATGCCCGCTCCGACAGGTACGGCCCCCACTCGTACCAGGGATTCGCCTCGAACAGGTCATCCGCCGCCGCACCCGTGGCCTCGGCCAGCCGGGCATGTTCAGCGGTCACACCCCGAGGTGCCGCGGGCGGCGTCGTCGTGTCGTCGGTCATGGCGTCCTCTCAGGAAGCGCTGACGGCCGAACCTCTCAAGACATGCCCGGATCGCGGCCCACGACCTGGTCACCATCGACCTTCAACGACGCCATGCACCGCGCCGGGTGTGCCCATCTGGCCTGATGATAGCAAGCGGCGCACCGCCCTGGTCAGCCCCGGAGCAACAATTCACTTGCGTTCACTTCGTCGCGGCTGCTCCGACTGGACGAGAATCGACCACTGCGGTCCGGCCGCCGGCCGCAGTCTGCCGCTGCGCCAATGCAGTCGGCATCGAACGGTTACCTGTGCGGTACCCCCTGCCAGCTAATACCGCCCGGGCGCTCCGGCTTGGTCCACCGATAACCTTCGCCAGCCGACCCTGTTACCGCCAATAGAAGCGGTGATAGCATGCCGCCACGCGAAGGAGTCGGTCGACAGAATGATTCACGCCGCGAGCATCCAGTCCCGTTCCCCGGTACATCCCCGGCGCTGACAAACCGGCCGCTGAGGGCCGCCGGATATCCATCATCCGGCAATGCGGGGCCTGCGCATTCACGTCCGGTGCGGCAGGCGCACCCGATCATGGACGTCCGCTGAAAGGAACAGAAATGGCACTCTCAGACGCTCTTATTAATCTGGGCAAGCAGGCGAAGGACCTTGAGGACTCGGCTGCCGGAACCCGCCAGGAGAACGAGACGAAACTCAAAGCCCGCGCCGACGAGCTGCGCACGTCCATCGCCCTGGCCAAGTCCAATATGGATACCAAAGTCGAGGAGCGATCCGCGGAAATTTCCAGCCGCTGGAAGCAAATGCAGGAATCAGTCGCCGACGGATTCGATTCGCTGCGCAAGAACATCGAGGCGCGGCGGGCTGACCGCGCGGTTGCGCGCGCGGAACGCACCGCCGAAAACGCGGAGTCCGACGCCGAAGCGGCCGTGAACTTCGCCGTCTATGCCCTTCAGGAGGCAGAGTACTACGTCCTTGCGGCCGCAGTGGCCCGGGCGGAGGCCGCGGAGGCGGGCCGCCCGACCCCTTGACGTCCGTCCGTGCACGGCATCCTGTCGCCCGATGACACCCCTCGAGGCACAAGTACTGCGCTTCAGGCGCACTTTTGTCCTGACGGCCCGGGACGCCATGACGCTCCTGGTCGTCAGAGACGAGATAAGCGGTCCGCTACGGGCCGTTCCCATCATCTGAATCTCGAAATCATCTGAAACAGAGGATCTGATATGCACGCAGTCACCGTCTCTGACCCCGATGCCGGACTTGCCGGGCTCACACTGACCACAGAGCCCCACCCGCACGCAGCGGAAAACGATGTCATCGTTCGTGTCCATGCAGCGGGATTCACGCCCGGGGAACTTGACTGGCCCGGAACCTGGTCAGACAGGTCAGGAAGGGACCGCACCCCCAGCATCCCCGGACACGAACTCTCCGGCGTCGTCACCGAACTCGGGTACGGCACGACCGGCCTCACCATCGGCCAGCGGGTGTTCGGCCTGTGCGACTGGACCCGCAACGGCGCCCTGGCCGAATACGTCGCAGTGGAAGCCCGGAATCTCGCCCCGCTTCCGGCGGATATCGACCACACCGTGGCCGCCACGCTGCCAATCTCAGGGCTTACCGCCTGGCAGGGACTCTTCGAGCACGGCCGCCTTGCAACGGGCCAGACCGTCCTCATCCACGGCGCAGCCGGCGGTGTCGGATCAATCGCAACACAACTGGCCCGCGAAGCCGGCGCCCGCGTCATCGGCACTGGACGGGCAACGGACAGGGAGACCGTGCTTGACCTCGGCGCCGACACATTCCTTGACCTGAACGCCGATCAGCTAGAAGACGCCGGTGACGTGGATCTGGTTTTCGACGTCATCGGCGGCGACATCCGCGATCGTTCCACCGCGCTCGTCCGCGCAGGGGGCACCCTGGTAACAATCGCCGGCCCTCCTTCCGTGCAGCCCGAGAACGGACGGGCCGTGTTCTTCGTCGTCGAAGCCGACCGGAGCCGGCTCGCAGACCTGGCGCAGCGGCTCAGAGACGGGCGCCTGCGCACCATCCTCGGCGCGGTCCGCCCCCTCGCCGAGGCACCTTCCGCATTCAACACCCTGCCGCGAACCAAGGGCAAGACGATCATTCAAGTCACGAAAGGCAACTAATCCGATGACAGAACAGAGGCCTGCAACTACCCGAACGGGTATGGTCCCCCTCGTAGCCTCTCGGTAGGTCAGCGGGTGGTGAGCAGCCCAGCGGCGGTCCGGCGTCACCCGCTTCTGGTTCTCGATCACGGGCGCATTAGACGGGGCACTCCACGTTGTCCGTTGTCCGGCGCCGCAGGCGAATCTATACTGTGGACACCGCGAGCTGTTCCAGTGCGTTGGCGGCTGGAAGTATCGCCCTGCAGCGCCGACCCCGGCGAGATCAAATCCACTATTGGACCAGGGGTACCAGCCCCCATGGCACGGAAGCAGCAGACCGATGAGCACAATGCATCAGGGGCAGCAGGGCGGCGAAGAGGACCGCGCCCTGCAGGAGTTGCGCGGCCACCTGACGGGGTCGGTGATCGAACCGCAGGATCCGTTGTACGACGAGGCTCGGGCGGTATGGAACGGCATGATCGACGTGCGTCCGCGGGCGGTCATCCGGGCGGCAGCCGTCGGAGACATTGATCCAGTCCTGCACACGGCCCGGCGCACCGGCCTGCCGCTTGCCGTGCGCGGGGGCGGGCACAACATTGCCGGACACGGCACAGTCGAAGGCGGCCTCGTGCTGGATCTAGGCCAGTTGCGCGGTGTGGAGGTCGATGTCGAAACACCGGCTCGTGACCGTCGAACCCGGGGCGACCTTGGCAGACGTGGACCGGGCCACCGCCGCGCACGGACTGGCCGTGCCGCTTGGGGTGATCAGCGCCACAGGGGTTGCGGGACTGACGCTCGGCGGAGGGGTGGGCTGGTTGACCCGGTCCAACGGGCTTAGCCTGGACAACCTGGCTCTCCGCCGACGTCATCACCGCCACCGGAGAGCACCTGCACGCCAGCGAACAGGAGAACCCCGAGCTGTTCTGGGGGTTGCGCGGCGGGGGCGGGAACTTCGGGGTGGTCTCGTCCTTCACCTTCCGCGCCCGGCCGCTGCCGGCTGCCGTACTGGGTGGAAACTTCTTCTACCGCCCGACCCGCTGGAAGAGCGCGCTGAGCGCGTTCGGCCGGTGGACGCAGGATCTACCCGAGGAGATGAACCCGATCGTCTCCTTCCTGGTGCTCCCGCCCGACTTCGAGATGGGAGAGGAGCCGTGGATGATCATCGGCTTTGCCTGGGCTTCGGAGAACCACCAGCCCGGGCTCGAGCTGATCGAGCAGCTGCGCGACGCCGCGCCCCCGGACGAGGAGGAAGTCGCCCCGACCGCCTGGCTCCAGTGGCAGTCTGCCATGGACAGCCTCTTTCCCAAGGGCTCCCGGGGGTACTGGAAGAACGTGTCGTTCTCCCGGATGGACGACGTTGCCGTCGACGTTCTGGTCGGTTTCGCCTCTGAGGTGACCTGGTTCGGGACCGGAATCGATATCCACCACATGGAAGGGGCCTTCGGGCGTGTGCCGGAGGAGACCACAGCGTTTCCCAACCGCTCGGCGAAGTACTGGCTGAACATCTACGGCTTCTGGCACGACCCGGCGGAGGACGAGCGTCTGAGCGCATTCGCCCGGAAGGCCTACACTCTCATGCAGCCGTTCGGAGAGCACGGCCAGTACGTCAACTTCCTTGGCGCAGAAATCGGACAAGACATCATCGAGGCCGCACGCCAGGCCTACGGGCCGGACACATATGACCGCCTGGTGGCACTGAAGAACCGATTCGACCCGCACAACCTCTTCCGCCTCAACCACAACATCGTGCCGACCTCCGCCTGAGACATCACTGCGGACCTGCCCGCATCCTCGAGAGCAGCCACACTGTCCGTGGGATAGACCAGATGAGGGCCAAGGCCAGGACCGGCACCAGGGTGGCTCCGACATCGGGAAACTGGCGGACGATGACGGCCAAGTGGGTATCGAACCGGGCGGGGGCGTAGACGAAGCACAACCACAGCGCGAACGCATCAAGGACAAGGGCCCAGGCCGCCAAAGCCAGGGGTAGCCTCCGCGTTCGGGACGGGGCACGTCTCCGGAGCAGAATGGAGAGCGCCAGCCACAAACTCAGCAGCTCCGCGAGCAGCAGTGCCAGCGAGACCGCCCAGCTGTAGCGCTGAAGCCAGTCCTCCTGCACGACCGTGGGCACCGGGGGCTGCGCGTGGAGAATCCGCAGGACGTTGGTATCCACGGCCTTGAGCCGTGAGGGGGCCGATGTGTCATTGCCGTTGATGACCAGGGCGACGCCAATGCCGGAGGCTGGAACCATCGCCAGGTAAGTGTGCGAGTTGCCCCATTCGCCTTGGTGCTCCAGCAGCAGCGGCAATCCCCTGACCGCATCTGGTTGTCCTGAGGGGTCTGCGGACTCTACGAGCGGTCGGGTGAACCATCCCATGGCGTACCCCTTGGACTCGTCCACCGGGACCCGGGTCTCGAACATTGCCGCCACGCTTTCCGGTTGGAGGATGCGGCCATCACCGTACCGTCCGTGGTTCAGCAGCGCTATCAGCTCATGGCCCATGTCCTCGGCTGAGGAGTACATCGTGGTGGACGGCATGCCGGTGGTTGGTGCGGGCACATCCGTCTGGCGCCAGAAGGAGCCGAACCACAGCGAATACCCGGCAGCCACGTTGTCCAGGCGTGCAGCAGACCGCGTCGGATGGCTGTGGGCCATGTCCAAGGGTGCGAAAACGTACTGCTTCATGTAGTCGCCGAACGGCTGGCCGGAGACCGTCTGCACCAGGAGGCCCAGAATGTTGTAATTTGCATTGGCGTACCCGAATGCTTCACCGGGTGATCCGGCCAGGGGGAACCCGACAGGGCGCGCACACCTTCTTCGAGGGCCTCCGGGCCCTGGGCGTCGGAGGCTTCGAAGGCCGTGTCTGCCGAAGCCATACCGCTGACTTGGTGCAGCAACTGGCGAACCGTAATGGCCGACGTGCGGCTGTCATTCAACGTAAACCATGGCAGGTAGGTCCGTACAGGCTCATCCAGCTCCAGCCGACCAGCCTCAACCTGCTGCATCACAGCGATGGCTGTGAGGGATTTGCTGGTTGAAGCCAGGAGCGCCGGCGTCTGGGCTGTCATGGTTCGTCCAGTGTCATCGGCGCGGCCAAACGCAGCAGAATGCACCTGGACGCCGTGCTGGATAACGACGATGGCGGCGCCGGGAATCCCTAGGGCGTCGATCCGGTCCTGCAGGAAGACGTCCAGCGCCTCGTAGGCCTGCTCGGGATTTACGGCTCTCGTTGCCAGGGTTTCGGCATGGCCGGCCGCCGGTAGGCTGAAGCCACCAAGAACGTTGACGGCCAAGATGCACGACAGAAAGCAGCGCGATGACCAGGGAATATCTCGCATGCCCGCACCTGCACTTAGGCTGACCGTCTCTTCACGGTAAAGCGTGGACAGATGGAAAACAATCCACCTACTGCCCCCGTCGGGGAGTACGACGGCGGCGGGAGGTTCAGGAGTTTCCGTCTTCTTCCGCAGCGCCGTTCCCCCGGGTCCGCGCGCCGAAAACTGCCGGGCCGGAGGGGCCGATCGATGACCGGGTGCGACGGCCGGCAACCATCGCCCATGCCCCTATCAGCACGCCGATGAACACGGTGAAAACACCGACAGTGAACCAGCCGCCCTGCCCGAAAACCATCAACACAACACCCGCCAGGCACAGACCCTTCGCGGCGATGTCCAGATACAACAGACCCCGCAAGTACTCCATGCATCTAAGGTAAACCCGGAGACACTCGCAAGCACCGGTCGGTTAGTGAGGTTGCCTGCCCCTGATGTCGGCTGAATGGGACCGGACGTACGGACACTCCCTGCCACGTTCCTCAGGTCGGTTTCTTTTCCCGAACGCCGCAGACGCGCCAGCCGCCGTGGATGACGGCCTGGGGAAAGGGCCCAAAGCCCCTGACCCCGTTCCGCGGCTCAGCCTATTCTGGCAGTGCACTCTGGGATGGTTTTCCATCATCGTCGTCGCCTGCCCCGTCTGGAATATCCGCACCGGTAACGGAGATGAACCGATCCATGGCCACTTATGAATACCGTTGCTCCGATGGTTCGCTTTTCGAAGCATCCCACCCGATCGGGGACGCACCGGACACCTTTCCGTGCCCCTCCTGCGGTGAACCCTCCCGCCGGGTATTCAGCGCCCCGCACCTTTCCAGGGCCGGTTCGCAGGCCTTCCGACTCATTGACTCCACTAAACGCAGTGCAGCCGAACCCGAGGTCGTGAACTCTCGGATTCCGGGCCGCCCCGGGCGCGTTCAGCAGTATTCATCCAACCCGTTACATCGGACACTGCCGCGACCCTAACCGGCAGAACGCGGCGCCCAGTCAAAGGAGATGAAATGCCAGCAAAGATATTTTCCCTGGACTCCAGCAAAAAGTTCGAGGATCAGGAAAAGATCGGGCACAACCGATGGCACCCCGACATTCCACCCGTTGCGACGGTCAAACCGGGCGATTCCTTCCGGGTCGACTGCCGGGAATGGTTCGACGGCGCGATCGTCAACGACGACTCCGCCGACGACGTCCTCAACGCCCCGCTGCTGACCGTCCACAAACTCAGCGGTCCCTTCGCCGTCGAGGGCGCCAAGCCCGGCGACCTGCTGGTGGTCGACATCCTGGACGTCGGTCCCATCCCACAGGAGGATTCCGGCCCACTTGCCGGACAGGGCTGGGGCTACACCGGCATCTTCGCCACCACCAACGGCGGCGGCTTCCTCACCGAGCAGTTTCCTGACGCATACAAAGCCATTTGGGACTTCACCGGACAAGTCGCAACATCCCGGCACGTGCCGGGTGTTTCCTTCACCGGGCTGATCCATCCCGGGCTGATGGGGACGGCCCCCTCAGCCCAGCTGCTGGCGAAATGGAACAAGCGCGAAGGCGACCTGATCGCCACGAACCCGAACAGGGTCCCGCCCCTGGCGCTGCCGCCCGAGGCGGAGCACGCGGTTCTGGGGCAACTGGCGCCGTCGGAATTCGACAGGGTGGCCGCGGAAGCGGCCAGGACCGCACCGCCACGGGAAAACGGCGGGAACCAGGACATCAAGAACATGTCCAAGGGCACCCGTATTTTCTACCCCGTGTTCGTGGACGGAGCCAACCTCTCTATGGGCGACCTCCACTTCTCGCAAGGCGACGGAGAGATCACGTTCTGCGGCGCCATCGAGATGGGCGGTTTCATGGACCTCAGGGTGGAGCTCATCAAGGGCGGCATGGAGACCTACGGGGTGAGCGAAAACGCCATCTTCATGCCCGGCAACGTCGACCCGCAGTTCAGCCAGTGGCTGGCGTTCTCCGGCACCTCCGTGACTCTGGACGGCGAACAGCGCTACCTCGACTCGCACCTTTCCTACCAGCGGGCCTGCCTCCACGCCATCGACTACCTGACCAAATTCGGTTACAGCAGCGAGCAGGCATACCTGCTCCTAGGAGCCGTACCGATCGAAGGGCGCCTCTCCGGCGTAGTGGACATCCCGAATTCCTGTTCCACGGTCTACATCCCGACAGCCATCTTCGACTTCGATGTACGCCCCTCTGCTGCCGGCCCCCACAAAATCGACCCAGGCATCGGAGCGCCGAAGGCCAGCAACAAATAACCCACCGCTGAGCCAGGACTGGAGCGCCCCGGCCGGGACGGTAGGCACGAGTCCTGATGACCTTCTGTGCGACCCGGTTTGGGTGGCCGGGGGTGAGTCGTGAAACCATACGGATCGTGACCCAGAAGATTGCGTACCAAGGTGAGCCCGGCGCCAACTCCCATATCGCGTGCAAGCAGATGTTCCCCGAGCTGGAAAGCGTCCCGTGCGCCAGCTTCGAGGACGTCTTTGAATTGGTGTCCAGCGGTGAGGCTGATCTGGCCATGATTCCGATCGAGAACTCGATTGCCGGCCGGGTGGCGGATATCCACATCCTGCTCCCCGAGTCCCGTCTCGCAGATCGTCGGCGAGTTCTTCCTGCCCATCCATTTCGACTTGCTTGGAATCCCCGGCAGCACTATCGAGGCTGCCACCGAGGTCCACAGCCACATTCACGCACTGGGCCAGTGTCGGCGCCTGATCCGTGAAGCACGGTTACGCCCCGTCATCGCCGGCGACACGGCGGGTTCTGCGCGAGAAGTGCGGGAGTGGAACGATCCCGCCAAACTCTCCCTCGCTCCCCCGCTCGCGGCCCAGATCTACGGCCTGGAAGTGCTGGCCTCTCGGGTCGAGGACGATCCGTCCAACACCACCCGCTTTGTGGTCCTGGCGCGGGAAGCGGATCTGCCGACCCGGGATGAGTTGCCCGGACCGGCAGTGACCAGTTTCGTGTTCCGCGTCCGGAACGTCCCATCCGCGCTCTACAAAGCTCTCGGCGGTTTTGCCACCAACGGCGTGAACATGACCCGGCTGGAGAGCTACATGGTGGGCAACGAGTTTGCTGCCACCATGTTCATGGCCGATGTCGAGGGCCACCCCGCGGACCTGCCGCTGCAGCTAGCCTTGGAGGAACTGGAGTTCTTCACCGCCGAGGTCCGGATCCTGGGTGTATATGCCGCCGCAGAGTTCAGGACCCGGCAGGCAGCCAGCAGCTGACCTCCCTGCTTACAGGGATGGCGAAATGTTCCGCTTCATGGGTTGCGGCGGAATCGCGGGTCTCCAGGGCAACGCCCTTGGGTTTCCTTTACGAGGTCCGCCCCGATGAAGCGGCCCACGCCTGCGGACTCTACTTCGGTGTGGAGACCGCCCCGACCGCGAGCAGCGCCGTATAGGGCTTCACGCACAGCAACCACAGGGCGCTCTCAGGCTGCAACGCAGCATGGCTGCAAAATCAGCGCTCTGCGCCCTGGAAGTCACCCTCGGCGGCGAGTGGGCTCTCCAGGCCCATGATGATCGTGTCCAGCGCCAGGCGGAAGACGCGGTTCTCGTAACGGTCTGGAGTGGTGAGGCCGTCTTCGCCGACAGTTGGCGGTTTGAGGCTCGACCACCGGTGGAGCGCGCAGTTGAGTTCGGCTGTGAGAACGTCGGTGATGACGGCGCCCACGAGAGCGGTGCAATGCGGGAGCTCCGGGTGCGGCACCCCTGCGGCGTCCAGGATCGCGGTGAGCGCAGCTCGGAACGGGTCTTCGGGCTGGTTGAAGTCCGCCCGGTGGCAGGACGAGTACCCCATGAGCTTGGGGTGGGTGTGCGCCAGCGCCCGGAAATCCGTGGCAAGCAGACGGATGCGCTCCTGCCAGGGAGCGTCCTCCAGCGTCACGGTGCGGAACTGGGTGCCGACCATTCCGGCCACGCCGTGCAGCACGGCGTCCTTGTTCGGTACGTGGTGGTACAGCGACATCGGGCTCGCCTCGAGCGCGGCCGCGAGTTTGCGCATGGTGAACGCCTCGACCCCGTCCGCGTCGATGAGCTGCAGGGCGGCGGCAAAGATCCCGGCCTCGGTCAGAGGCACGTCTCTCCTCCTGGTTCCCCGCGGGGGACTCTTCGTCTTTTTCATACGGGGACGGTATCAGATTCATACACTGTATGGAAAAAACCCCGGCCGCGGCGGGATGACGGTCGCCCGGGGCCTCGGATTGCGGCTCTCCTTCCATACGCTGTATGGTTGTATTTCCATACGGCGTATGTTTCCTTGATGCACCTCCGCATCGCCGGCGCCCTAGCCCCGACCGCCCTGTACTGAGGAGCAACCCATGACCGCACAGTCCCTGAACCACTCGCCACCCATGGCAACGCTTGCAAAGGACTCCAGCGAAACGCTGCTGTGTGACTCTTGCGGCCAACTGCCCCATCCCTCGAAAACCCGCCTTACCCCGGCCAATGTCACAGCCATGTTGTTGCCGATTGAGCTGTTGGTTCACGCTGCCCTATTGAACACAGCACTGCCTTTTGTGCTGAAGGTACTGGTCCTGACTTTGACGGCCACCGTGCTGGTGGTCTGGGTCGCGGAGCCCTCTATGCGGCGGGCGCTGCGGGGCTGGCTGCACGCCCCGGCCCTGCGCCACCGGCGCCGGCTGCACGACTCTGCGGCCCTGTGGCGGGTCCGCACGCTGATCGATTACAGCAACGAAGCCCAGGAGAAACTGATAGCGGCCATCTCCCGCGTCGACGCTGAGGTCCTCGTGTGCCGGAATCACACCGTTGCCGGCGGGATGCTGGACGAGCTGGTCGTCTCCGCGCCCGATCATGTCACCCACGCGGAACTGCTCGCTGCGGCCGCGGGCGGCGGAGGACGGGATGTCCGAGCGTGGCCGGCGACAGCCCTGACCGTGGCGGACGGTCAGACCAAGGCCCTTGCGCTGGCCCTGCGGGTCGTGGAAGACCCGGGCGAACTCCAACTCGCGGTCGCCGAACTGCTCGACGCCGAACCCGTCGCGGCTCCCACCGGCGACAGCACCTCACCGGCGGCCAGCAAACCGGCATGCGATGGGACAGTCCTGAAAATACCATCCCCCGGCATGGACCCCTCGGCTTCTCTCGTCCCAGGGCGCCCTTCACTCCGGCCGAATCCGCCCGGGCGCACCGGCTAGCCGAGCTCGCCGAGCTCACTGAATTACACGAAAACACCCAGTAAGGCCCCGGCAATAGAAAACCGTGAGATGTCGTCCCCGCAGCCGGAACCGCATCGAAAGGAGACAACAATGGAGCAGCCCAGTCCTCACCTGCACAATCAATGGTCGGCGCTCTTGCCCTCACCAACGGCGGCGAGTTGGCCCTCCAGGCCCATGATGATCGTGTCCAGCGCCAGGCGGAAGACGCGGTTCTCGTCACGGCCTGGAGGGGTGAGCCCGTCTTCGCCGACACTGGGGGGATTGAGGCTCGACCACCGGTGGAGCGCGCCGGTGAGTTCGGCGGTGAGGACACCGTTCATGGCGAAGCCCACGAGAGCGGTGAAATGAGAGAGCTCCGAGTGCGGCACCCCTGCGGCGTCCAGGATCGCGGTGAGCTCAATCCAGAACGGGTCGTCGGGCTGGATGAAGTCCGACTGGAGGCTGAACGAGTAGCCCATGAGCCTGGGGTGGCTGTGCGCCAGCGTCCGGAAATCCGTGGCGAGCAGGCGGATGCGCTCCTGCCAGGGAGCGTCCTCCAGCGTCACGGTGCGGAACTGGGTGCCGACCATTCTCGCCACACCGCGCAGCACGGCGTCCTTGTTCGGCACGTGGTAGTAAAGCGACATCGGGTTCGCATCGAGCGCGGTCGCGAGTTTGCGCATCGTGAGCGCCTCGACCCCGTCCGCGTCGATGAGGCGCAGGGCGGCGGCATAGATCCCGGCCTCGGTCAGAGGCACCTCTCTCTTCCTGGTTCCCCGCGGGGACCTCTTCGTCTTTTCCATACTCGGACACTATCAAATTCGTACAGCGTATGGAAATAACCTCGGCCGTGCGGCGGAATGGGACCACCCGACATTCAGGGTTGCGATCGGCCTTTCATACGTTGTATGGTTGCAATTCCATACAACGTATGGTTCCCCGGTGCATCTGCGCATCACCGGCGCAGCAGCCCATCCACGCCCTGTACAGAGGAGCAACCCATGACCACACAGTCCAAGAACGACCCGCGACCCATCCGCATCTCCGCGCGGGGTCCCGCTCTTCGGCCACACGCCGCAGATCCCCAGCACCAACCCGGTGGAGTACTTCGGCGAACTGTCCAAGCAGTTCCCCGAGGGGCTCTACAGCATGGAGATCGCCGACATCGAGCAGGTCTTCGTCTGGGACCCGGATTTGGTGGCGGAGGTTTGCGACGAGACTCGTTTCTTCAAACAGATCGACAAGACGCCGCTGGCCCATGTCCGGGACTACACGGGCGCCGGCCTGTTCACGGCCCACCAGCACGAGGAGGAATGGGGCATGGCGCACCGGGTCCTTCTCCCGGCCTTCAGCCAGCGGGCGATGAAGGGCTACTACGGGCAGATGCTGGAGATCGCCCAGAACCTGGTGGGCAAGTGGGAGGGCAGGGAGGGCCAGTCGGTCAACATCACCGACGACTACACCCGGCTGACCCTGGACACCATCGCCCTGTCGGGGTTCGGTTACCGGTTCGACTCTTTCGCCAAGGAGGATCTACACCCCTTCCTCAACGCGCTGCTGGAGGCGCTCGTTGAATCGCTGCGGCGCGCGCAGGAGCTGCCGGTGATGACCAAATTGCGCAAGGCCGATGACAAGAAGTACCGCGCGAACATCCAGCTGATGCGGGACCTGGTCGCGAGTGTGATCAAGGAACGCCGTGAGGGGACGGGCACCGCTGAGGATGACCTGCTGGGTCTGATGCTGGAGGCCACCGACCCGGAGACCGGCAAGGGCCTGGACGACGACAACGTCCGTGACCAGGTGGTGACGTTCCTGATCGCCGGTCACGAGACCACCAGTGGCCTGCTGTCGTTCGCCACATACTCGCTGATGCGTAACCCGCACGTGCTGGCCCAGGCCTACGCTGAGGTGGACCGGCTGCTGCCGGGCGACACGGTCCCGGACTACGACACGATCATGCAGATGGACGTGATCCCGCGCGTTCTCGAGGAGACCCTGCGCCTGTGGGCCCCCATCCCGATGATCGGCAAGTCCCCGCTGGAGGACACCGTCATCGGCGGCTGCTACGAACTGAAGAAGGGAGCGCGGGTCAATATCCTCGAGGGCCCGCTGCACACCCACCCCAAGGCGTGGGACCGGCCGGAGGAGTTCGACATCAACCGGTGGCTGCCGGAGAACCGGGTCAACCACCACCCGCACGCCTACAAGCCGTTCGGCAACGGCGTGCGTGCCTGCATCGGCCGGCAGTTCGCGCTCACCGAGGCCCGTCTGGCCCTCGCGCTGGTGCTGCAGAAGTTCAAGTTCGCCGACACCAACGACTACAAAATGGACGTCCAGGAGGCGCTGACGCGCAAGCCCGCCGGCTTCGAACTGAAAGTACGGTCCCGTCAGGAGCACGAGCGGACCGTGTTCGGCGCATTGGACCTGCAGGCCGACGACACGCCGGGGCAGGCCGCAGTCAGTGGCGTCGGGGTAAACCTGACCGTCGCCTACGGCTCCAGCCTCGGCTCGTGCGAGGACCTGGCGCGCACCATCGCCGACCGCAGTGAGCGCTCCGGCTTCGGCACCACCCTGCTCGGTCTGGACGAGCTGGGCGAGAACCTGCCCACCGAGGGCCTGCTGGTCGTGGTGGCCTCCAGCTACAACGGCAAGGCCCCGGACAACGCGCAGCGTTTCGACGATCTGCTCGCCGCCGGACTCCCGGAGGGTTCGCTCTCGAACGTGCGGTTCGCGGTGCTGGGTGCCGGCAACACCCAGTGGGTGGCCACTTACCAGGGCTTCCCCAAGCGGATCGAGGGAGGCCTGCTGGCCGCCGGCGCCACCCCCGTCATCGAGCGCGGCACCGCGGATGCCGCCGGTGACTTCGACGGCATGGCGACCCGCTGGATGGAAACCCTCTGGGCCACCCTGGCCGAGGAGTACGCCGCCGACACCTCCGAGACGAGCAGCCCGCGCTTCCAGGTGCAGCTGCTCACCGAGGCGGACGTGCGCCCCGCGATCGTCTCCGAGCAGGCCTACCCCCTCACGGTGGTGGCCACCGAGGAGCTCGTGGCCGATGCGACCGGCCTGTGGGACTTCAGCCTCGAGCCGCCGCGCCCGTCGGCGAAGTCCATCACGATCGGGCTGCCGGAGGGTGTCACGTACGAGACTGGCAACCACCTGGCCGTCTTCGCCAAGAACGAGCCGGCCCTGGTGAACCGCGCCCTCGCGCGGCTCGGCGTCGACCGCGATCAGGTCCTGCGCCTGGAGCAGCCCGCCGGCGGCCGCACCCACCTCCCGGTGGGCACCCCTGTGACGGCAGGACTGCTGCTCACCGAGTTCCTGGAGCTGCAGGACGTGGCCACCCGCTCCCAGATGCAGACGCTGGCCGAGCACACCGAGTGCCCGTGGACCCGACCGCAGCTGCAGGCCTACACGGCCGACACTGCCGAAGCCGAGGAGCGCTATCAGACCGAGATCCTGGGCAAGCGGGTCTCCGTGCTGGACCTGCTGGAGCGCTTCCGGGCGGTCGAGCTGCCGCTGGCGGTCTTCCTGGAATTGATGGGCCCGATCCGCCCGCGGTTCTACTCCATCTCCTCCGCCCCGCTGGCCAACCCCCGCCACGTGCGCCTGACCGTGGGCCTGCTGGAAGGCCCGGCCCTGTCCGGTGACGGCCAGTACCGGGGCACCTGCTCCTCCTACATCGGTGGCCTTGAGTCCGGGGACGTCTTCTACGGCTACGTGCGCGTGCCCTCCCCGACCTTCGCCCCACCGGCCGACCCCGCCACGCCGCTGATCCTCATCGGCCCCGGCACCGGCATCGCGCCACTGCGCGGCTTCCTGGAGGAACGCGCCTCGCAGCACGAGAACGGCACCGAGGTGGGCCTGTCGCAGGTCTTCGTCGGCTGCCGCCACCCGGAGCACGACTACTTCTACCGGCAGGAGATGCAGGACTGGGAGCAGGCCGGGATCGCCCAGGTGCACACCGCCTTCTCCGCGGTGACCGGCCACCCGGCCCGGTTCGTCCAGAACGCCATCGCCAACGCCGCCAACACGGTGTGGCAGGCCATCGAGGACGGCGCGTACATCTACGTCTGCGGTGACGGCCGCCGCATGGCGCCCGCCGTGCGCGAGGCCCTCGCGGCGATCTACCGCGAGCGGACCGGCAGCGACGACGAGGCCGCGCAGCAGTGGCTCGCCCAGCTCGAGGCCGATGGCGCGCTACCAGCAGGACGTCTTCGCCTGATCCCCCCGACGGCGGCCCGAACCGCCGGGAAACGCCGCTCACAGAAAGCAGATCACCATGCACACCATGCTCGTCCGACGCTTACCCCCGGACATCCTGGCCGGCATCAGCCGCAGGCCCGCCACCATCACCGAGGGCGTGACCTTCACCTACCTAGGCAAGCAAGTCAACAAAGGAGTCACCATGGCGACGGAAACCCAGGCGACGCCCGCCCCCCAAGGAGGCATCCTGACAGCCACCGGCAAAACCGATGCAACGACATTACCGCCACCGCAACTTCCGCCTGCTGATCTTGAGCGCCGGCGGGCTTGGCGAGCTGACCCATACGCCATGGGCCGGCTGGTACTGCGAGACCGCAGCTGACTGAAATCCGCGGCGGTGCCCACACAATCTCCTGATCCCCCAGACGCCGGGAGGGTGCGGCGGACCCGACACCGCACCCTCCCGGCCACCACCCGATTGCGAAACACCATAACCACACGGCAGCCATTGGCCCGAACCGCCAGGAAAAGCCGCTCAGAGAAAGAAAATCACCATGCCTACCATGCTCGCCGCTCGCTTCCACCTGGACAGCAAGAAGTTCGCCGTGGAGGAGGTCCCCATCCCCGTTCCGGGGCCGGGTGAAATCCTGATCGAAGTCAAGGCCGCAGGTGTCTGCCTGTCGGACGTCCACCTGCTCGACGGTTCCCTCGTCCCGCTGTTCGCCACCTCCGACGCGGTCACCGTCGGCCACGAGGTCGCCGGTGTGATCCACACCCTCGGCCCTGACCTCAAGCGCGGCCTGACCGTCGGCACCCGCGTCACCCTTGAGGCCGGCAAGACCTGTGGCCAGTGCGCCGGCTGCGTCCGCCGCCGCCCCTGTACCCAGATGCTCACCGCCGGCATCGACTACGACGGCGGCTGGGCCCAGTACACGCTCGCCCGCGAGGACACGCTCATCCCCATCCCCGACAACCTCCCCTTCGACCAGGCAGCGATCATCCCCGACGCGGTTTCCACACCCTACGCCGCCGTCGTTGCCACCGCCGGGGTGCGCCCCGCACAGTCCGTCGGCATCTGGGGCGTCGGCGGAGTCGGCGCCCACAACGTCCGCGTCGCCCGCATGGCCGGCGCCGCACCGGTCATCGCCGTCGACCCGCTGCCCAGCGCCCGCGAGCGTGCCCTGGCCTTCGGTGCGGACTTCGCCCTGGACCCCGCCGCCGACGACTTCGCCGACCACATCCGCACGGCTACGGGCGGACGAGGCCTGGACTTCGCCTTCGACTGCGCCGGCGTGCCCGCCGTCCGAGAGCAGGCCGCCTCCGTACTCGGCCTCAACGGCGCCCTCATCCTGGTCGGCATCAGCCCCAGGCCCCTCACCATCACCGAGGGCCTGACCTTCAACTACCTCGGCAAGCAGGTGCGCGGCCACTACGGCGGCACCCCCGAGTCCGTCAGCGAGCTGGTCCGGCTGGCCGAGGTCGGCCGTCTAGACCTCGCCCCCTCGATCACCGACCACTTCCCGCTCTCCGAGGCCGCCGACGCTGTGAACCGGCTGGCGAACAAAATCGGCGACCCGATCCGCCTCATCCTGGTGCCCTAACACCTGAACAGAAGTTCATCAAGACCACCTCGGCAGGAGCGAGTGGGCGCCGGTGCCTGAGAGAGCACCGGCGCCAGTCGTGTGTGGACTGTCGGTTTCATCCCAGGTCTTCAGACCCACAACATTCGAAACAATCAAGGATCCCATGTCCAGGAAACGTCACGAGAGCGCCACTGCTGCTCCGAAGGAAAAAGTCAGCCTCTGGGGGCTGGTCCTACTCGGGCTTCTCGCCTCTCTCGCGTTGATCTCGGCGCTGTCGTACGTCTTCGCCGCCTACACCACACAGAGCCTGGCACCCCTGGGCCATCAGACGCTGACGACTGATCAACAGTCCGGCGTTCTACGTAACGCCGTGACAGCAGCAGCCGCCCTCGGTGTTGGTGTAACGCTGCTACTCACCTACCGGCGTCAACGAGCAACAGAGGAAAATCTCTCGATCACCAACAGCCTTTTGGAACTACAGCAACGGCAGCATGACACTCAGGTGGTCTCCGACCTCAGGGACCGTTACTCACTTGCGGCAGAGCAGCTGGGGAGCAATAAACTACCCCTTGCCATTGCTGGCGTCCATTCAATCGAGTCCCTGACCGATGAATGGTTTGCGCAGTGCAACGAAGTTGAGCGGCAAAACTGTGTAAGCCTTTTGACTGAATTCCTAAGGCTGGCGAAGAAGGACAAAGATGATCTTTCGGATGTAGGCTCTCTCATTACCGCGACTATCCTCGGCCGCTTAAAGGCAGGGCTCGCCGAGGGACGGTACTGGGGGCTGCGCATCAACATGGCCTATCATGCTCCGTCCAACATTTCCGACCTATACGTCAATGGCGCACAGCTGGACCTCCGAGGCGTTCGTGCCGAGGAGCGTGGGGATTATGACATCGGCTACATGATCAGGTGGTACATGGCTGCCGGCATCGTCGACCTGACCGATCTGCAGTTGGACTTGGGCAATCTTCTCTTCCAGGACTCCGTGTTTCATGGTGGCAGCATCAGGTACAGCATCGACGAAAACGGCAGTGGTCGCGGTCGAATTGACTTCAACCGCTGCACTTTCAGCGGAACGACATTTGAAAATGTCGAACAAAGCCGCGATGCCCTGACCCTAACCTTCAAGGATTGCCGATTTGAAGACGGTAGCTTTAGCTTCGCCACGTATCAGCGGCCCAAATCCCTGTCATTCATCAACTGCACCTTCGAGAAGAACATATTTGCAGGCGGTCAGGAAATGAGCGGGTTTGACTACACCGAACTCTTGATTCACAACTGCCAATTTGCGGGCGGCCTCCAAAAACTCGAAACTCGGACAGCGTCAGAAGTTCCAGAGCGCCATTAGCATGGCGACGGTCGTTCTCCGTCGGCATCGAGGTCGGCCAATTCAGCGGGCAGCGTCTGCGTTCGCCGTCGCCTCGTCGACGGCACCGCGCAGCCCGGCAGTATGGAGTTCGGGGAGTGGACGGCGACATATCGCACCTGCTTCGCTTGCAGGCACACCCAACATTCGCAGCAGCGCCTCGGTCGCCCGATCCGTCGTCTCGGCGTCGTCGCGGTCCGGTTCGGCATGGATGAGCTGTCCGAGAAAGGTTGCAGCGCCGACCGCGCACACCACCGCGACATCGACGTCTGTCATTGTGAACCGACCGGATTCGACGCCTGCCTCGATGTCACGCCGGACACGCGGTGTCAGCCCTTTCTGCGCGCCGAGGAGGTCGAGGGCGTTGTGCAGGATCACCTTGCTGAGCTGAGGTTCACGGCGGTGGAAGCGACCGGTCAACCGGAAGCTGGTCGCAAACGCGACGGCGGGGTCATCGACGTCGGTGGAGAGCTCGTCGAGGACCGCGCCGAGGAGGTCCATGACGTGCTCGACCGCTGCCTCGAACAGCTGGTCTTTCGACTCAAAGTGGTTGTAGAAGGACCCGATCCCAACGTCCGCGGCCTGGGTGATCTCCAGCACCGGCGTGTTGGTCTGTCCTCGAGCCAGGAAGGACTGTGCTGCGCGGACCAACGCGGCGCGCGTCTGCGCCTTCCGTCGGTGGGACCGGGTTGGTTCCGGGGACGAGGCTAGGGCTTGGGTCATCGCTGGCTCCTTGAAGTCATCCGGTCATAGGAATCCTACCAGCGCACCATCCACAGTGACGAAATCTTCAACCCCCTTGACTGACGATATCTTCATAAACGAATATATATTCAGAAAGTGAGGCAATCCATGAACGACCACCATGACCACCCTGGGACCCACAGTGACGTGCACACTGACCTGCACAGTGAGCAAGGGGCACTGCGAGGCGAGCACCGCGGACGGGCCGCGAACCCGATCATCAAGGTGCATGACATCGCCTGGCTCGAGTTCCAGAAGCCAGACCTGCTCGCTGCAGAGACCTTCGCGCACGCCTTCGGCTTCGCCACAAGCCTCCGCACCCCTGACGAGCTGCACCTCCGGGGCACCGACACCGGAGCGCCGTGCGTGATCGTACGGCGCGGACCGAGATCGCAATACCTGGGCGCCGCGTTCACTGCGGCCGAGGCCTCGGACGTCCTCCGCCTGGCTAACGCGACAGGCACGACCTCGAAAAAACTACCGGAGACCATCGGCGGCATAGGGGTCGACCTCGTGGATCCGAGCGGTGCTGCAATTCGCGTCGTCGCAGACACGCACAAACTCCCTCCGCTGCCGTCCCAGACGCCCCTCACGTTCAACACCGGCCATGAGCTGGCGCGGACCAACCAAACCCAGCGGCCCCTGCGTCAACCAGCGACGGTTCAGCGCCTCGGTCACGTCGTGCTGCAGAGCACAAAGTATCGTGAAACGCTCGACTGGTACCTGGAGCACCTCGGCCTGATCGTCAGCGACTTCCTCTACTTCCCGGGCCAGCGCGAGCGCGGTCCAACAATGAGCTTCATCCGCTGCGACCGGGGTTCGACTCCAACCGATCATCACACCATCGCGATGACGCTGGGGCCGACGAATCGCTACGTGCACTCGGCATACCAGGTCGCTGACTTGGATGCGCTTGCCGCCGGCGGTGAGCTTCTGCACGACCTTGGGTACTACCGTTCGTGGGGGATCGGCCGCCACATCCAGGGCAGCCAAATCTTCGACTACTGGCGCGATCCCAACGGCTTCCTGGTCGAGCACTTCACCGATGGGGACATGTTCGACTGCACCCTCGAGCCCGGTTGGGCACAAATGTCCGCCTCCAATCTCGCCCAGTGGGGCCCTCCGGCCAGCAAGGATTTCCTCGGTATCACCCCCGGCCGAGAGTCTCTGCGTGAGCTTGCCGCAATGGTCTCCGCGCTCCGCAACGACAACGAGTTCGATTTCGCGCGCCTACGCGGCCTGATGAAAGTAGCCACATCATGACCATCTCCATCCTGCGTACCGCCGACGATTGGTGGGTCCACACGCCCACCGGCGCCGCCCGTATCGCCACTCCCGCGACGACCACGGGCGAGCTGATCGCCGATCGGGCAGCCATCCAAGCCGCGATCGGCGGCAGCGAAACTGTGCCGGTGGAAAGCCTTGACCTCATCTCGCCGATCACAGTGCCGTGCCGCGTGGTGGCCCAGATGACGAACTTCGCCTCGCACGTGAGGGACGCCGGCATGGATCCGAAGAAGATCCCGCTGACATTCTTCCGGAAGTCTTCGGGCTCGATCAGCGGGCCCCATGACGACGTTGTCCGGCCCGGGCACGTGCGGTTCCTCGACTACGAGGCTGAGATCGGCCTCGTGATGGGCCAAGAGACCCCGGTCGGCTCTGTCATCACCGGTGACACGATCGCCGATTACGTCGCTGGGCTCGTGATCACCAACGACATCTCGGCCCGCGACCTGCAACTCCCGAAGACCCAGTTCTACGAGTCCAAGTCCTACCCGAGCTTTACGCCCACCGGACCGACGCTCGTGCTCTTCGACGCCGAGGACTGGAGCCGCTTTGGTGACCTGCGGTTGCGGCTGTGGGTAAACGGCGAGATCCGTCAGGACATGACGGTGGCCGACATGATCTACCTCCCCGTCGAGGCGCTGCGGGCACTCACCCGCTTCCAGCACCTCTCCCCGGGCGACCTGGTCCTGACAGGCACCCCTATCGGCACCGCACTGAGCGCGCCACCGAAACCGGTCGAGATCATCAGTAATCTGCTCCCCCGGGCCACTAAGTGGCGCCTGTTCTTCAAGGCCCAGGGCCGCAATCCGAAATACCTCAAGAGCGGTG
Source organism: uncultured Actinomycetota bacterium (assembly GCA_963722145.1). GTDB lineage: Bacteria > Actinomycetota > Actinomycetes > Actinomycetales > Micrococcaceae > Arthrobacter. The sequence goes on from CAVRLW010000014.1 coordinate 528,697, forward strand.
ACGTCATCGAGATCGCCATCAGCACCGACGACGGGAAGATCGATCTGGGACGCCAGCGCACGACGGTGAGGGACGCCCGGTGAACGGCATGCCTCCTTGGCCGCGGTACTCGGGCCCCGGCGACGTCGTCGAGATCGAGAGGACCCCCCTCTCCGAACGCGGACTTCCGGCATCGACGTACGAGCTGCTGTGCCGAGCCGCCCGGCTCTGGCCGGATCGTACGGCGGCGGCAGTACTTCGGAACACCGAGCGGTGGCAGGAACCCGTCAAGCTGACATTCGCTGAGCTTCTCGCCAATGTGAACCGGACAGCGAACCTGCTGACAGAAATCGGGGTCGGCCGACAAGACACCGTGGCCCTGCTCTCGCCCAACTGCCAGGAGCTCATCTCGGCGACCCTGGCCGCCCAGGCTGCCGGAATCGCCGTCCCGATCAACCCCGGCTTGTCCGAGGACCACATCGCCGAGCTGCTCCAGCGCTCGGGCGCGCGTGTGCTGGTGGCGGCCGGGCCCGATCTCGATCCCGTCGTCACCGAGGCCGCTTTCAGCCTCGCGAAGAAGGGCCTGGTGGACTATGTGCTCCTCATGTCACCGACCGGGCAGGCACCCGCCGGCCCGGCCTCGACCGTCGGACACGCAAGCGTGGACTACCTGACACGCCGGGCAGCAAACGCGTCGTCCGAGCAGTTCCACGGCGATCAGCCCGGACCAGGCGATCTGGCGGCACTCTTCCACACTGGCGGCACGACCGGCACCCCGAAGCTTGCGGCACACACCCACGCCAACGAGGTCGCCGACGCCTGGATGCTCGCAGCCAACGAACTCCCCGACGAGGACGCAGTGTACTTCGCCGCCCTGCCGCTGTTCCACGTCAATGCCCTCGTGGTGACCGTTCTCGCTCCCCTTTTCAAGGGCCAGTCGGTCGTGTGGTCCGGACCGCTGGGTTACCGCGACCCTGCCCTCTACGACGTCTTCTGGAAGCTGGTCGAGCACCACCGGCTTACCGCCATGAGTGCCGTCCCTACCGTCTATGCCACGCTCGCCGCGTCTCCGGTGAACGCCGACATCAGCAGCCTGCGCCACGCCATGGTCGGTGCCAGTCCCTTGCCCGCGGCCGTGCGCGCCGGCTTCGAGACAGCAACCGGCGTCACCCTCATCGAAGGGTACGGCCTGACGGAAGCGACGTGCGTAAGCGTACGGAGCTTCCCAGGCGCCGCCACGAGTTCGCTCGGCTGCCGACTGCCCTACCAAGAGATCAAGTCGGTGCACGTCGACGACGCTGGAAACTGGCATGATGTCGGGCCAGGCATAAGAGGCCAGCTGGTGATCAAGGGCCCGACGGTCTTTCCCGGCTACGTCATCGGCAACGGCCCCGACGGCCTCCTGCTCGACGGCCTCGGCAAACTGCGGGACGGCTGGCTCGACACCGGCGACCTCGGACAGGTCGATGAGGACGGATTCGTCCAGCTCACCGGTCGTGCCAAGGATCTGATCATCCGAGGCGGCCATAACATCGACCCGGCAATCGTCGAGGACGCCCTCCTCTCCCACCCGGACGTGACGGGCGCAGCGGCGGTCGGCAGACCCGACCGGCATGCGGGAGAGGTGCCTGTCGCCTACGTAACAGTGGCTGCGGGTGCGACCACCAGGGCCGAGGACCTGATCCGATGGGCGGATGACCGGGTCGGGGAACGGGCGTCCTCGCCGAAGTCGGTCACAGTCGTCGACCAGCTGCCGGTCACTGCCGTCGGCAAACTATACAAGCTCGCGCTCCGGGCGGACGCCACCAGGGCAGCGCTGAGCGAGGCCTTGCGGGAGATCGCCGCCGTGCACGCCGTGGAGACCGACATCGAGGACGGCACGATTGTCGCCACCGTGAGTGCTGACGAGGCATCGCATGCGGCCGTCAAGCGCGCCCTCGACGAATACGGCGTCCGATGGCGGATCACGCGTCGGCCCGCCCGAAAGGCGGAACGATGATCATCGTCCTCACGATAGCGCTGGTTGGATGCTTCACCATGCTCGGCCTGGCAAAAGTGGTTGGCGCGGCGGGGATGCCCGCCCGCGCCGCAGCTGTGGGCTTCACCAGCGACGCCTACAAGCGCATCGGCGGCCTGGAGCTTCTTGCCGTCCTCGGCCTCCTGCTCGGGCTGGTCCTGCCGTGGATCGGGCTAGCCGCAGCCGTCGGCCTCCTGCTTCTGATGACGGGAGCCTGCATCACCCATCTCAGGAAGGGCGACGGTCCACGTGAGATCGCCCCGGCGGTGGTCATGATGGCGGGACTCGTCAGCTATCTTGTTCTCGTTACGGCGGCAATAGTATGAGCGCCCACGACGAGGGCGCGGCGCCGGTGGTCGTGGTCGGCGCCGGCCCTTCCGGGCTGGCTGTCGCCACCTTACTCGGCCAGTACGGCGTCGAGTGCCTCGTCCTGGACCGCTGGGAGGGCGTCTATCCGCTACCACGGGCGGTGCACCTCGACGACGAGGTCTATCGCATCCTCAACCGTCTAGGCGTGGGGACGCAATTCGCTGGGCTCAGCCGCCCTGCACACGGGCTACGTTTGCTCGCACCCGACCACCGGGTGCTCGCGGAGTTCCAGCGACCGGCCGATGGCGGCGCCCACGGCTATCCCCAAGCGAACTTGTTTGACCAGCCGGACCTCGAGCAGCTCATGCGCACCAACCTCCGGAAAATGCCGACGGTGACCCTGCGCGGCAGTGTCGAGGTGCACCGTGTGACCCAAGGCAACGCGGCAGCTCACGTGGAGTTCACGGATCGTGCCACCGGGGCACGCGAGTCGGTCCGTGCCAGCCACGTCCTCGGCTGCGACGGTGCCAACAGCGTGGTGAGGGAAGCCATCGGGGCGGAGATGGAGGACCTGGGCTTCGAACAACGCTGGCTGGTCGTCGACATCGACACCTCGGCGCAACTGAACCAGTGGGACGGCGTCCACCAGCTGTGCGACTCCCACCGCGCCGGAACCTACATGCGCGTCGGAGAGGTCCGCTACCGCTGGGAGTTCCGACTGCTGCCCAACGAGACTGCAGCCGACTTCGCGACGATGGATAGGCTTCATCCACTGATCCGGCCCTGGACCGGTGACGTCGCGGTGGACGACCTGCGCGTGATCCGGGTCGCCGAATACACCTTCCGTGCCCAGGTTGCCAATAAGTGGCGCGACCGCCGGGTCTTCCTCCTCGGCGACGCCGCTCACCTGAGTCCTCCCTTCATAGGTCAGGGCATGGGGGCGGGACTCCGAGATGCGATGAACCTGGCCTGGAAGCTCGCCGGTGTGCTGGCCGGTGACCTCCCCGCAACCGCGCTGTCCAGCTACCAGACCGAGCGCAAGCGGCACGCGAGAAGAACCATCACCGTCGCAAAGCTGTTCGGCCTCACCATGACCGCTGGTGGTCGCGTCGGTACGGCCCTGCGGAGGTTCCTCGCACCGTGCCTGCACCTCGTGGCAGGCCGTCCCGCACAGTCATGGACAGCTATACCCCCCGGCTCTCGCACCCGGCTCCCGGCCCTCGCCCGCACGTCCGCCGTCGGACGTCTCTGCCCCAACTCCCGCACCTCGGTCACCCCGGACGCCAAGCGATTCGATGACGTCGCCGGAACCGGATTCGCGCTGCTAGCTCTCGCGATCACTCCCGAGGAGCACGAACAGATCCTGCACAAGGGCGCGACGCCCGTCGCCCCCAACCCCGGATCTGAGCTCCATCAGTGGCTCGTCCGACACCGGATCGCTGCTGCGGTTGTCCGCCCGGATCGCGCCGTGATGTTCACCTCCGACTCCGTCGCCGGAAGCCTCACCCGACTGCCGTCGTTCAACTCAACCGCTCCCCTACCCGAAACTAAAGGAACACCATGAATCCCACGGCAACCCAAGCCACGATCGACGACACTCTCGCCATCGACTCCGACAGCACCCAACGGCTCTTCCTCGAAGCACGGACCGCCAACAGCTTCTCCTCCACACCGGTCTCAGCCGACACGCTGGCCGCGATCTACGAGTTGACGAAGATGAGCCCCACGATGATGAACAACCAGCCGCTGCGCATCACCTGGATCCAGTCACCCGAAGCCCGCGAACGCCTTGCCTCGCACCTGGCCGAAGGCAACCAGGAAAAGACCCGCAGCGCCCCGGCAGTCGCGGTGCTCTCCTATGACAGCGACTGGCACGAACACTTCCCAACGTTCTTCCCACCCGCACCCGAACGCAAAGCAATGTTCGACGGCGACAGCACCACACGCGCCGAAATCGGCAAGAACAACGCCTGGCTCCAATCCGGGATTTTCATCATGGCGGTCCGCGCAGTCGGACTCCACGCAGGCCCCATGGGCGGATTCGACGCCGCCGGCGTCGACGCCGACTTCAACACCGGCACCGCACACCGGGCGTTCATGTTGGTCAACGTCGGGGAACCAGGCGAGAACGCCTGGTTCCCACGCCTGCCCCGCCTCTCAGCCGACATCGCCGTACGAACCATCTAACCGACCGCATGCCACAACAGGCAGGGCTTCCTCCCTCGACGCATGAGGAAGAAGACCCTGCCTGTTGTGGTCCGTAGGATCCCTCGGGAAGCCCGTGCTTTGCCGCTGGACGTGTGCCACTGCCCTTGAGAAGAAGTTCTGACAACCGCAAACGAGGTTTCCGTATGAGCCCCCACTCCGCCGGCGCCACCGCGACAGAGCAGTCCGTCGGACACCTGAGCCTGGCGGAGAAGGCCTCCCTGCTCTCCGGCCGCGACTTCTGGTCCACGGCACCGGCACCGGGCGTCCCGTCGATCGTGATGGTGGACGGGCCGCACGGTGTCCGGCGCCAGGAAGGCACGGCCGACAACCTCGGATTCCACACCAGCCTGCCCTCCACCTGCTTCCCGCCCGGGACCGCCCTGGGATCGAGCTGGGATCCGGACCTCGTGGAAGAAGTCGGCCGCGCCCTGGGACGGGAAGCACGGGCATTGTCCGTCAATGTCCTGCTGGGCCCGGCAATCAACATCAAACGCTCTCCCCTGTGCGGGCGGAACTTCGAATACCTCTCCGAAGACCCCCTCGTCACCGGGGTCCTCGGAGCAGCCTACGTCCGCGGTGTCCAGAGCCAGGGCGTCGGCGCCTCCGTGAAGCACTTCGCGGCCAACAACCAGGAGACGGACCGGATGCGGGTCAGCTCCGACGTCGACGAGCGGACCCTGCGGGAAATCTACTTCCCCGCCTTCGAACGCGTCGTCCGCGACAGCGACCCGGCCACCGTGATGTGCTCCTACAACCGGATCAACGGCACCTACGCCTCCGAAAACCGGTGGCTCCTCACCGACGTCCTGCGCACGGAATGGGGCTTCCGCGGAGCCGTCATCTCGGACTGGGGCGCCGTCAGCAACCGCATTGCCGCACTTGAGGCGGGCCTTGACCTGGAAATGCCCGGCACCGACGGCGCCACCGTCGCAGAAATCATCTCCGGCGTCCAGGACGGCAGCCTCGATGCTGAATTCGTGGATTCCAGTGCCGCGAGGATCGCCGCCCTGCAGCGGCGGACAGCCCTCGGCGTGGACGAGACCGCCTTCGACGCCGGCGAACACCATGCCCTCGCCCGCCGGGCCGCTGCCGCGTCCATTGTCCTGCTGCGCAACGACAAAACCACTTTGCCGCTTGCCCAGGGAACGACCGTGGCCGTGCTCGGCGAATTCGCCGAGAAGCCCCGCTACCAAGGTGGCGGCAGCTCCCACGTCAACGCCACCCGCGTGGACGTCCCGCTCGACGAACTTCGGCGCGCCCTGGGCCAAGACCGGGTGCACTACGCGCCCGGTTATGGCTCCGACGGTGTCACCGCCAGCGCCGCGCTGCTTCGCGAAGAGGCGACCAATCTGGCGCGCAGCGCGGACGTCAGCATCGTCTTCGTCGGGCTGGAAGAGAAGGAAGAATCCGAAGGATTCGACCGCACCCATCTTGACCTGCCCGCCGACCACGTCGCCCTCATCCAGGCTGTCGCCGCTGTGAGCGCCCGCACCGTCGTCGTCCTGTCCAACGGCGGAGTGGTGACGCTCGAACCATGGCACGACGACGTTGACGCCATCATCGAAGGATGGGCACTGGGCCAGGCAGGCGGCGGAGCAATCGCGGACATCCTCACCGGCCGCACCAACCCCTCGGGCCGGCTCGCCGAAACCATCCCGCATCGTCTGAACGACACCGCTTCCTTCATCAACTTCCCCGGCGAGGCCGGCCACGTCCGCTACGGAGAAGGCGTGCTCGTCGGGTACCGCTATCACGAAACGGCAGATGTGCCCGCTCGGTACCCGTTCGGACATGGCCTCAGCTACACCAGCTTCGCCTACTCCGACTTCAGCGCCAGGACCGTCGGCGTCGACGAAGCCACCGTGCAGGTCACCGTCACGAACACCGGGGACCGGGCGGGCGCTGATGTCGTGCAGATCTACGTGGCTGCCCCCGAACGGCCGGTCCGCACCCCCGTGCGTGAACTGCGGGCCTTCCAGAAAGTCACCCTCGAACCCGGCGAATCCCGTACCGTCACCCTCGAACTGGACCGCCGCGCCTTCGCCTACTACGACGTCACCGACCACCGATGGGCCGTCGCGCCCGGCCAGTACTCCATTGAACTGGGCCTCTCTTCCCACGTCATCGCAGACCGGACAGCCATTGACCTTGATGGCGATGCAGACCGCCCGTCACCGCTGACCCTCACCTCCACCGTCGAGGAATGGTTCACCCACCCCGTCGTCGGTCCCCTGCTGATCGAAGGCATCACGGCGTCCCTGACGGAGGAGCAACGGCACGCCGCGGAGGGAATTCAGGACGGGCTCAAGATGGCCTACTCCATGCCGATGAACCGGTTCGCCAAGTTCCCGGGCGTCACCATCCCCGTCGAATCCCTCCTCCAACTGATCGAAGCAAGCAAGGAGCCCTCATTCCAATGAAACCGCCCCAGAAACAGAGGAAGCGGATCACGACTCCGGTCGAGGCCTATCACTTCAACTCGGCCGCGGCGAAGGAAACCGCGAATCGCGCGCACCAGATACTGACCGAGTTGTAGTCGCCGAGCATCGTACCCGGCGGGATCGCGTAGTTCTGATCGCCCTTGTTGGCTTTTAGCGCCCCCAGATCGAGGTGGGCCCCGTCGTCGAAGACATGCCAGCCGGCCGGTCCCTCGACCACAAGTGCGTCGCTGAGCCACACCCGTAGGTCCGGGCCATCGGAAGTATCGAGGCCTTCGAAGCGGAGAACCCGACTCCCGTCGGAAAGCTCCAGGATTCTCACTGTTCCAGAGCTGGCATGCTCGTGACTGATGAGTTCCCCCATTACGAGTTCACGCGGAGCGGCCGCGGAGGGCTCGACCGATGACCCCCCAGACGGGCCCGCCGACGGCACAGCGACCGGTACGTCCTCGGTCACGGTGGAAGAGGTGAAGATCCGCCACGGCTGGAACAGGTACAGTCCGACGGCGACCGCGATGGCGGCCAAGACGACCACAGCCGAGACGGCGACTCGCTTGTTCATGCCCTTCCAACGACCGGCCAGCTGCCGCCGTTCCGGAACGCAGAGACCAAGGCAGCCCTGGAAGCCGGCTCCGCTGTTGTGGTCGTCCACGGTCTTGGTCCCGCCACACTGAGCGGGGCGGGCGGGGCGGCCAGGAGCGACCTTGCCCCCACGCTTCCGCCGGCAGCCACCTCCCCCGACACCGGCGGCGGCCAGGAAACCGGCAGCGACGCCGGAGCACTCGCCCTCGGAGGGGGCCGCGTCCCCGACTTAATTTCCCCGGGTCCTGGTGGTAGGGGCCGATCCATGTCCTGGGTCAGCTGCGGGAAGACCACATCATCGTCAGCACGGTTCAGGAACTCGGGGCGGACGCGCCCTGGACAGCGGAACAAGGGGAATGCCTTCGCCCACTCATCCACGAACTCGCCCACCGGCTGGCCGGGTTCGGCATGCTAATCCGTGCCGGCTGGATCGTCGGACCCTCATCCTTCGCCGAGGACCAGCCCCCACAATGTCGTACGGCCCGAAGTCCCGCTGCAGGCAGTTCAATCGAGCTGCCTCAACGCCGAACTTGAATTTCGCAGAAGCCAGGTGCAGAGCGGTCTCACTGTTGCCCTCCCCCGGCCCCCCGCGGGCATTCGTCGACGACGTCCGACGACGGGAATGCACGACGAAAGACGGCCACCGGCGCTGTCGCTTCCGACCCATCCTGAATGATGATAGCGACGGGTTGCGTGGGGTTGGCCGGGCTCGTGTGGGCGGCGGGGTCGGGGTCTGCTCGCCGCAGTAGTGGCAGGCGCCCTCGTTCAGGGCGCCTGCCAGTCGTGGTGATCTTATGGATGATCCAGCCCGCGGAGCGGATGTTAGACGTTGACCCGCTCGAAAGATGATTCTGCGGACGGGTTGTGGGAGCGGAGCTTCTGGAGGGATTCGCCCTCTACATCTGCGTTGGGAAGGATGCGGTCAAGCCATTTCGGGATCCACCAAGCCTTATCGCCCAGGAGACGCATGGCCGCTGGTACCAGGAACATTCGGACCACGAATGCGTCCAGGAGTACACCGGCAGCCAGACTGAAACCGATGGGTTTGATGATGGTCACATGGGAGTAGATGAACCCGGCGAACACCGCGAGCATGATAATGGCTGCAGCAGTCACGACCGCCCGCCCATTTCTCATTCCCTGGGTGACGGCTTCCTGAGCGGAAGACCCGTGGACGTAGGCTTCCCGCATGCCGGTGACCAGAAACAGTTGATAGTCCATGGCCAGGCCGAAGAGGACTCCGATCAGGATGATCGGCAGGAAACTCATCACAGGCGAGGTTCCGTGAACGGCGAACACTGGCCCCAGCCATCCCCACTGGTACACGGCGACTGTGGCGCCCAGGGCGGCGAAGAGCGACAGCAGGAATCCGGCGCTGGCGATCAACGGGACAAGGATTGATCGGAACACGATGGTCAGCAGGATCAGGGAGAGCACCAGAACCACTGTCAGGTACAGGGTCAGGCTACCGGCGAGGACTTCGGAGAAGTCGATGTTGGCCGCGGTGGTGCCGGTGACGCCGATGCTGGTGTTGTAGTCCGTTTCAACGGTGGCGGAGAAGTCGCGGAGGTCGTGGACGAGGTCTTCTGTGGACTCGGTTGAGGGACCGTTTTCTGGTGTGACGGAGAAGATTGCTGTGGTGAGGTCCTCGGTAGCGCCAGCAGGGAGCACGTTGACAACGTGATCGCGTTTGAGGATCTGCTCGGCGATGGTCAGCTGCAGGTCATTGGCTTCGGCTGCGGAAATCCCTGCGGGCAGATCCGCGACCACGAGGACAGGCCCGTTTGTCCCCTCACCAAACTTCTCCCCGATCGTCGTGTAGGCGGCATACTGGGTTGATTCGGGCGCTTCGGACGAAGCATCCGGTAGTCCCAGACGCATGGACAGTGCCGGGACGGCGATGATTCCTAGAGCGAGGATGCCAGCAACGATGGACAGTACCGATCGCGTTCGGCTGGGGCTTTTCTGATCCACCGCTGCCGCGCCGGAAGTGGTGACTGTCCGAGTCTTGGCTGCAGCTTTCTTGCGGGCGCGTGTGGTGATCACTTTGTGACCGGCGAGGGACAGCAGTGCAGGGGTCATGGTGATGGAGAGCAGGACGGCGATGATGACGAACCCGGCCGCTGCGGTTCCCATGATGCCCAGGAACGGGATTCCTGTGAGGTTCATGGCCATCAGGGCAATGACAACGGTGATGCCTGCGAAGACCACCGCGTTCCCGGACGTTCCTGTGGCCATGCCGATGGATTCGCGGACTTCCATCCCCTGCAGCAGCTGCTTGCGGTGCCGATTGAGAATGAACAGGGAGTAATCGATCCCTACGGCGAGTCCGAGCATGAGGCCCAGTACCAGGGTCGAGATTTGGATGTCGATGACTGAGGATGCAACGAGGGTCAAGAGCGTCCCTATTGCGACTCCGACCAGCGCTGTGATGATCGGCAGGGAAGCGGCAATGGCCGTGCCGAGCATGATGAGAAGAACGACGGCGGCGGCAGCAACACCGATGATTTCCGCTGGGCCGAGAATTTCTCCCTGGGGAGAAATCGTCTTCGAGAAGTCGGCGCTAACACCGGGGATAGCGACGTCTTTCACTGAGTCCATCAGGGCAGTTTTTTCCTCCACGGTGACCTGTTGGTTCGTTCCGTTGAAGGTCACGTTGGCGACCGCCGCTGTCTGATCTTTCGAGACCGAGCGCGTATCACCGACAAGTCTGGCCAGGCGCTCCCCATTGGTCAGTTCAATCCCGCTGTCAGCGAGCTGCTGAGCGGACTGATCCAGCGCGGCCTGCTGCTGATCCAGTTCCGCCGTCACCCCAGCTGGCACCCCTGCAGCGACCGCCTGAGTGCGTGCCGCATTCAGGGCAGCCTGCCCCTGGACCAAGCTCTGACGTCCAGCATCAATTTGTGCACGAGAGTCGGCCAGCGTAGCCAGCTGCGCTTCAACGTTGGCGTCATTGGTGAAGGGGTTGGCTACCGCTGAAACCCCAGACGATGCCGCAGCTGCCTCGATTGCCCCGCCAATGGCGGTCTTCTGATCGGCAGTAAAGGCCGTTCCGTCCTCCGTGTGGAACAGGATCTGACCGCTGCCCTTTGAAGCATCCGGAAGCTCATCGGCGAGCCGGTCGGCCAGTCGTTGAGATTCGGTGTCTGGGGCCGTGAACGTGGTGGACAGCTGCCCCCCGCCCAACGCGAGAGCACCGCCGCCAAGAATGAGAACGAGCACCCAGGACGCAATAATTGCCCATGCTCGGCGGGCGGAAAATTGGCCAAGTCTATATAGCAGGAATGCCATGAGGATTCCCTTTCGTGCCGTGAGTTTGAATAGGTAGTGGACCCCTGCCCCGGGGCCTGGGTGTGCCGTTCTAGTGGGAGAATCCGTGGCGAAGAAAGTCCACAGCGCGGCTAAGGAGGGCGTCCCACCGTTCTCGGGTCGCGGCGTTGTCCACACCGCTGGTTTCGTTGCCCCAGGCCTCAAAGGTGGTTCCGACGACGTTGACCAGGGCGCTGGCGAGGATGCGGATCGCGAACTGATCGGCCCCGGGGTTTCGGCGTGCAACTTCGGCAGTGAGCCTCGAGGTGACCGTTTGCATCACTTCGTGAGTCCACCTAAGAGTCGATGGATGATCCTGGCTGCTTCGTCCCAGACGCATCATGCCATTTAGCGGGCCCAGTAGATCAGCTGATTGGATGACCGCAGCAACCTGTTCGAAAATCGAACCCAGATTGCGATGATCATCTATCGGATTCGGCTCCGCGACGCTCACGAAGTTGTCCACGATGCCCCCCAGTAACTCCGCCAGGCGGGCATAGACCGCCTCTTCCCCTGAGGCGAAATGATTAAAGATCGTCCGCTTGGAAACATCTGCTCGCTCGGCGAGCTCGGCGATTGTGAATCCGCCCAATCCTTTCTCTTCCGCCAGAGCCCCGGCGGCGTCGATGATGGCCCGTCGGTTCCTTAACTTCAGGAGCTCACGACGGTCAATGGGAGCAGGGCTCGATAGTGGCGTGGAGGGCATGTATCTACACTAAACGTAACGTTGCACTAAATGCAACTTTGCGTTTCGCGCAACTACTTCCCGGCCTCGGTCAGAGAGGCACCCCTCTCTTCCTGGTTTCCCGCGGGGGACCCTTCGTCTTTTCCATACGCGCACGGTATCAGATTCGTACAGTGTATGGAAATGTCTTAGCCTGATGGCCGCCCGAATGAGACCCGTGTTGCGGGCCTACTGCCATACGTCGTATGGTTGTACTTCCATACGGCGTATGTTTCCTTGATGCACCTCCGCATCGCCGGCGCCCTAGCCCCGACCGCCCTGTACTGAGGAGCAACCCATGACCGCACAGTCCCTGAACCACTCGCCACCCATAGCAACGCCTGTAAAGAACCCCATCAAAGCGCTGCTGTGTGACTCTTGCGGCCAACTGCCCCATCCCTCGAAAACCCGCCTTACCCTGGCCAACGTCGCTGCCATGCTGCCGATTGAACTGGTGGTTCACGCCGCAGTGGTGAAGGCTGCACTGCCTTATGTGCTGAAGGTACTGGTCCTGACTTTGACGGCCACCGTACTGGTGATCTGGGTCGCGGAGCCCTCCGTCCGGCGGGCGCTGCGGGGCTGGCTCCACGCACCGGCCCTGCGCCACCGGCGCCGGCTGCACGACTCTGCAGCCCTGTGGCGGGTCCGCACGCTGATCGACGACAGCGTCGAAGCCCAGGAGCAACTGGTGGAGGCCATCTCCCGCGTCGACGCCGAGGTCCTCGTATGCCGGAATCACACCGTTGCCGGCGGGATGCTGGACGAGCTGGTCGTCTCCGCGCCCGATCATGTCACCCACACGGAACTGCTCTCCGCGGCCGCAGGCGGCGGCGGACGGGATGTCCAAGCGTGGCCGGCGACAGCCCTGACCATGGCCGACGGCCAGACCAAGGCCCTCGCCCTGGCCCTGCGGGTCGTGGAGAACCCGGGCGAACTCCAACTCGCGGTCGCCGAACTGCTCGACGCCGAACCCGTCACGACTTCCACCGGCGGCAGCACCCCCGCCGCGGCCAGCAACAGCAAACCCGCGTGTGATGGGACAGTGCTGAAAATACCGTCACCCTGGCATGGGCCCCTCGGCTTCTCCCGTCCCCGCGCCCCCTTCACCCCGGCCGAATCCGCCCGGGCGCACCGGCTAGCCGAGCTCGCCGAACTCACTGAACTAATGCGCAAACACCCGTTACTCCCTCGGCACTAGAAAACCGGGCGGTGCCGCACCCCCAGCGGCAACCGCACCGCAAGGAGAGAATCATGACTGCAACCCAGTCCTCACTTATCCGCTCATGCACGGAACTTTCCTACGGGGATGAGATCGAAGCCTGGCGCCCCGGCGAACTACTGCACCGGGGAAGGGTGAGCCATACCCTGCCGTCCGTGGAGATGTTTTGGATCATTTGCTCAAGGACCGGAACACGCAAGCTTGTGGACATGGAGGCCGTCGCCATCCTCCGGATTCCAGCAGCACCCCGCGACGCGAGATCTGCGGCACCGCCGTCGTCATCCACCTGGTGAGACCGCCAATCTGGCCGCAATACGTGCCAGCGAGTTCAAGCGGGCACCGTGTGGCCACCCAAAAAGCCAATCGTGGGCGAGTCCCGGAAAGAAGTGGCAATTTGCAGTATCCAGCGTTCAGCAGGAAAGGCAGGAGACCACGTCCCATGTTAGTTCGCAAGGAGCCTCGCGGCACTCAGTCAGCTCGGGGGCTGCAGGGGAGCTCTGTTGCTCCGTGAACCATTACCAACACCACCAGGCCAGCTCGTCGTATTTTATCCACCCGTCCCACAGGGACCTCAGGATCAAAGTAGTCGTCCGAATAGACGCCGTCGAGGAGACAGCCAAAGTCGCCGTTCGGGGCGTTGTGACGCAGGCCAACCTCCGGGCCCTCTACGTCGTCTGCCACCGGATCGTCACCAAGTTGCCGGGGCATGAGATCGTGGTAGATCTCGCACATGCCAGGGTAACGGCCGCGGCCTTTGATGAACTCCAGGACCACGCCAGCCGGTCCATTCTTTCCTCTGGGATCGACTCCTCGGTTACTCCCTGCCGACTGAAGATCGTGGAGCCGCCGGTCATCCTCAGAGTCAAAGAAGCCGCCTGAAAATCCTCGCCCGCATCGGGGCCTTGCATTAGGGGCCAGCAGCCAAAGTTGATTCATCCCAGCACTCGAGTAAGGCCCCGCGGGCCCGGATGCGGCCGCTGGCAGCATGGACGGCTGGCGACCGACTCAGACGGCCGTATGGAGAGGGCTTTTGCGGAAGTGATGGGTGCCTCCGTACGCGTGCGGCCGGAGCCAGCAGGCATCACGGGCGCTCTCAGGCGGCGACGCCGCATGACTGCACAATCAATGATCGGCGCGCTGGCCCCCACCAACGACGGCGAATTGGCTCTCCATACCCATGATCATCGTGTCCAGCGCCAGGCGGAAAATGCTGTTCTCGTCACGGCCCGCAGGGGTCGGCTCCTCTTCGCCGACGCTGGGGGTGGTGAGGCTTGACCACCGGTGGAGCGCTCCGTTGAGTCCGGCGGTGACGACACCGATGACAACGGCGCCCACAAGAGCGGTGAAATGCGAGAGCTCGGGGTGCCGTACCCCTGCGGCGTCCAGGATCGCGGTGAGCTCAACGCAGAACGGGTCCTCGGGCGTGATGAAGTCCACCTGGTGGTGGAACGAATAGCCCATGAGCTTGGGGTGGCGGTGCGCCATCGTCCGGAAATCCGTGGCGAGCAGGCGGATGCGCTCCTGCCAGGGCGCGCCCTCCAGCGTCACCGTGCGGAACTGGGCGCCGACCGTTCCGGCCACACCGCGCAGCACGGCGTCCTTGTTCGGCACGTGGTGATAGAGCGACATCGGGTTCGCATCGAGCGCGGCCGCGAGTTTGCGCATGGTGAACGCCTCGACCCCGTCCGCGTCAATGAGCCGCAGGGCGGCGGCATAGATCCCGGCCTCGGTCAGAGGCACGTCTCTCTTCCTGGTTCCCCGCGGGGAACTCTTCACCTTTTCCATACCCGGACGGTATCAGATTCATACGGTGTATGAAAATCAGATGGACCGTGCGGTCGCCCTCAGCTGCCCGGGCAGCCAGGGGATTGCGGCGTAGTTTCCATACGTTGTATGGTTATAGTTCCATACAGCGTATGGTTCAGGGGGCATTTCCGCATCACGCAGCAGAAGTGGCTGTCACACCCCGTGGGGTCAACCCCTCCCACCGAAAACTAAAGGAACACCATGAACCCCACGACAACCCAAGCCACCATCGACGACACTCTCGCCATCGACTCCGACAGCACCCAACGGCTCTTCCTCGAAGCACGGACCGCCAACAGCTTCTCCTCCACACCGGTCTCAGCCGACACGCTGGCCGCGATCTACGAGTTGACGAAGATGAGCCCCACGATGATGAACAACCAGCCGCTGCGCATCACCTGGATCCAGTCACCCGAAGCCCGCGAACGCCTTGCCTCACACCTGGAAAAAGGCAACCAGGAAAAGACCCGCAGCGCCCCGGCAGTCGCGGTGCTCTCCTATGACAGCGACTGGCACGAACACTTCCCAACGTTCTTCCCACCCGCACCCGAACGCAAAGCAATGTTCGACGGCGACAGCACCACACGCGCCGAAATCGGCAAGAACAACGCCTGGCTCCAATCCGGGATTTTCATCATGGCGGTCCGCGCAGTCGGACTCCACGCAGGCCCCATGGGCGGATTCGACGCCGCCGGCGTCGACGCCGACTTCAACACCGGCACCACACACCGGGCGTTCATGTTGGTCAACGTCGGGGAACCAGGCGAGAACGCCTGGTTCCCACGCCTGCCCCGCCTCTCAGCCGACATCGCCGTACGAACCATCTAACCGACCGCATGCCACAACAGGCAGGGCTTCCTCCCTCGACGCATGAGGAAGAACGGGGGTAGGTCCCAGTAACCCGCCTTCCGCTCAGCCCGCTGGCTGCGCGGACGTCCTGCCCGCAGCTTCGTCCAGGGACTCGTTCAACGTGATGGCGGCATCGATCAGTGCGAGATGGGTGAACGCCTGCGGGAAATTTCCGATCTGTTCACCAGTAGCCGCAATCTCTTCCGAATAAAGCCCGAGGTGGTTCGCGTAGGTCAGCATCTTCTCGAAGGTAAGGCGCGCGTCCTCAACCCTGCCTGCGCGCGCCAGGGCATCCACATAGAGAAAGGTGCACAGGGAGAAGGTGCCCTCGGAACCGAGAAGCCCATCAGGGGAGGCGCTTGGGTCATATCGGTAAACCAGGCTGTCCGATACGAGCTCGGCATCCATGGCTCGGAGGGTGGAGTGCCACATGGGATCCCCCGGAGCGATGAAGCCGACCTGGGGCATCTTCAACAGGGCGGCGTCCAGAACCGTGTCACCGAATTGCTGCACAAACGCTCCGCGTTCGGGATTCCAGCCTTTCTCCATGATCTGGTTGTAGATCGCATCGCGCTCGCTCGTCCAGCGGGACAAGGGTGCCGGCCGGCCGTGCGCTGTCGCAAGCCGGATGGCACGGTCAAACGCGACCCAGCACATCAGCCGGCCGTAAGTGAAGTCCTTGCGTCCGCCCCGGGTTTCCCAGATTCCTTCTTCCGGCTGATCCCAGTTGTCGGAGAGCCATCGGAGCACTTCGCAGATAGCGAGCCAACCGGCCTGCCCGAACCGGACGCCCATGCGGTCGAGGTAGTAGATGGCGTCGAGAGCCTCACCGTAGATATCCAGTTGCAGTTGTCCGGCGGCTCCGTTTCCGATCCGTACAGGGAATGAGCCGCGGTAGCCCTCCCAATCAGCCAGCTCCTCCTCGTGCAGATCCGGGCTGCCGTCCACCCGGTACATAATGTCCAGCGGGCCGGTGTCGCTCTCCAGGCGCTCGGTGATCCGGTCGCCCAGCCACTGACCGAAGGCGATAGCCTCGTCGACAAAGCCCATTCGAATCAGCGTGTGCACCGAGAAGGACGCGTCTCGCACCCAGGTGAACCGGTAGTCCCAATTCCGTTCCCCACCGATCTCCTCGGGCAGCCCTGCGGTGGGCGCTGCCACCAGGGCTCCAGTCGGCGCATAGGTCAGGAGCTTTAGCGTGATGGCCGACCGTTCCAGCTGCTCCCGCCAACGCCCGGCATACGTGGACTGGCTTAACCACTCGTGCCAGAAGCGTGTGGTGTCATCGAACAGCCGCTGGGCTTGGGCCGGACGCATCACGCGTGGTTCCACGTCGGAACCTGTCTCCAGGACGACGCCGCGCATCTGGCCCTGCTCCAGGCTCACCGTCAGATGCAGGTCACCTTCTTCCGTGGCGTCATAGGGCCCGATCTGTTCATCCCCCTCCTCCTGGATGAGGCAAAGGGCCAGACGGATTTCGCCGGCATCAAAGACTGCGCCTTGGCCGTCGACACGGAGCTTGTGGGTCTTTCGCCCATAATCGAAGCGCGGAGCCACATGGATGTCGAACGAAATTTGTCCGCGGACGCATCGCAGCAACCGCAGCAGGCGGTGCTCTGCACTGGGCGCCAGCCCAGTCGTTGGCATGAAATCGATCAGCTCGCCAACCCCGCCTTCCGTCAGGAACCGGGTGATCAGGATTGCGGTATCGGGAAAGTAGAGCTGCTTGGTGGCGAACGACTCGTCGACCGGCCGAGTCTTGAAGTGACCACCCCGGGAACTGTCCAGCAGGGAGGCGAAAATGCTGGGGGAATCAAAGCGGGGACTGCAGAACCAATCGAGGGTCCCGTCAGTTGCGACCAAAGCCGCTGTTTGCAGATCACCGATGAGGCCGTGGTCGGCGATCAATGGGTATTCGTTCATGTGGGTGACCTATTCCTCAGATACCGATTGACCGTGGTGGAATGGCGGTTCTCAGTTTATCTTCCAGCCGCCCTCCGCGCCCGTCATCATCCCCGGAGAGTGAGCACGCGCTCCCTGCTTGGGTTCGAGGACGATGCGGCCGGCCGCTCGTTCGCTGGAACGGATGTTCAACCGGGGCTGACAGAAAATCGATATCGAAGGCTCCGCGTGTGTGCCTAACGCCTGCGCTGAGTATCGCGAGAATCCACCCTTGACTGTCTCTTTCGGTCAGGCAGAAGATAATGCTAACAAGCCTCGATCGACGACCTCCTAGGAGGGCTCATGGCTTCGCCCAACATTCCCATTCCTCAGCCTCCCCCGCGGCCGGTGGTCGGCAACCTGCCCGATATCGACTCCAGCAAGGGAATCCTGGGACTGGCGGAGGTGGCCGAACAGTACGGCCCCATCGTCCGCTTTCAATTCTTCAACGAAAGCCTCGTCGCCGTCTCCTCCCAGGAGCTCGTCAACGAGGTGTGCGACGAATCCCGTTTCGGCAAGGTGCTGGGCAATGCCCTCCGGCAGGTGCGCCTATTCATCGGCGACGGCCTGTTCACCGCAGAAACAGACGAACCAAACTGGCAAAAGGCGCACCGGATCCTGATGCCGGCGTTCGGGCCTGCGGCGCTGAAGCGGATGTTCGATGGCATGGACGACATCGCCGAGCAGCTGCTCCTGAAGTGGGAGAGACTCGGCCCCACGGCCCGGATCGACGTTCCGGACAACACCACCCGCCTGACACTGGACACCATCGCCCTGTGCTCGTTCAGCTACCGCTTCAACAGCCTCTACCAGGAGGAGATGCATCCCTTCATCGGCGCCATGGTCCGCGCTCTGGCCGAATCCCAAGACAGAACGCGCAGACTCCCGGCGCAGAACAAGATCATGCTGCGCAGACGGCACCAGCTTGAGGAAGACAACGCCCTGATGTCCGAGGTCGCCGAGCAGATCATCAGCGACCGCCGGCGCAATCCCAGTCCGGCGGGCAGCGAAGACATCCTGGACACCATGCTCAACGCGGCGGACCCGGTGACCGGTGAGCGGTTATCTGATGAAAACATCCGCTATCAGTTGGTCACCTTCCTGATTGCCGGGCATGAGACCACCAGCGGCCTGCTGTCCTTCACGCTGTACGAACTGCTGCGCCATCCGGACGTCCTGGCCAGGGCGCGCGCCGTGGTGGACGAGGTCCTCGGCACCGAAAGCGCCAGATTTGAGCACCTGCCCCGGCTGGGGTACCTGGACCAGATCCTCAAGGAAACGCTGCGTCTGTGGCCCACCGCCCCGGCGTTCACCGTCGCTTCGTTCGAGGACACGACGCTCGGCGGACTCTACGAGGTATCCGCGGGCCAGACCATCATGGTCCTGATCCCGCAGCTGCACCGGGACCCGGCGGCGTGGGGCGAGGACGCCGGGACATTCAATCCGGACCGGTTCTCCCCAGAACGGGCCGCGGAAATCCCTGCCAATGCCTGGAAGCCTTTCGGCAACGGGCAGCGCTCCTGCATCGGCCGGGGTTTTGCCCTGCAGGAGGCCATGCTCTTTCTGGCCAAGCTCCTGCAGCGCTTCGATATCACTGCGGCGGACCGCAGCTATGAACTGCAGATTAAGCACACCCTGACGATGAAGCCCGAAGGGCTGTTCATCCACGTGCGCCGGCGGGACGTCCGGATCGAAGCGGCAGGCCGGACCGCCGTCGACCATGACCGCCAGGCCGAAGCGGCAACGGCGGCCGCCGCGCCCAATGGTGTCCCGGTCCGTGTGCTCTACGGTTCCAATGCCGGCACCTCCATGGACTTCGCGCAGCGCATCGCCAACGACGCCAGAGGGCGCGGCTACAGCCCCACCATCGGTCCGCTCGACGAGGCAGTCGGCGGGCTGCCGACGGCGGGTCTGGTCACCATCGTGGCTTCCTCCTATGAGGGGCAGCCGCCGGACAATGCCCGAAAGTTCGTGGCCTGGACCGGGGGCCTGCAGCCGGGGAGCCTCGCCGGGGTGCGGTACGCGGTCTTCGGCAACGGCAACAAGGACTGGGCGCGAACGTACCAGGAGGTGCCCAAGGCCATCGACGCCCGGCTCGAGACTGCCGGTGCCGCGCGGATCTATGCCCGGGGTGAGGCCGACGCCCGCGGCGACTTCTTCGGCGATTTTGACGAGTGGTACGCGGGATTCTGGCCCGCGGTGGACGCCGCCCTCGGGCAGAAGACCAGTTCGCCGGCCGCGCAGCCCCAGCTTGAGATCCAGTTCGTGGGCAACGTCCGGGACCCGCTGCTGCGCCAGAACGGGCTGGCACTCGGAACCGTCGTCGCCAACCGGGAACTGGTCGATCTGGCCAAGCCCGGCGCCCGGTCCAAGCGGCATGTCGAGATCGCCCTGCCCGACGGGATGAGCTACCGGACCGGGGACTATCTGGCTGTGCTGCCGCTGAACCCCAGCGACCTCGTGCAGCGCGCCCTGGCCCGCTTCAACCTCGACTACGACTCGCACGTCCAGTTGAACATGGAGCGGGGAGACACTTTCCTGCCCACGGGCGCTCCCGTGGCCGTGGGCGAACTGCTGAGCAGCTACGTGGAACTTGCCGCCCCGGCCACCCGGACCCAGCTTGAGCATCTAGCCGATGTCGCGGCGGACCCTGCCCACCGCGCCGAACTTGAGGCCCTGGCGCAGGACCGCGGCCGCCATGCGGCCGAGATCGTCGACAAGCGCGTCTCCATGCTGGATCTGCTGGAGACGTACCCATCGTGCCAACTGCCGTTCACCTCGTTTCTGGAGCGGCTGACACAGCTGACTCCCCGGCGGTATTCCATCTCCTCGTCCCCGCTCTGGAGCCCCGACCATGCAACCCTGACCTTCGCCGTCGTGCAGGCTCCGGCGTGGTCCGGCCGCGGCACCTTCGAAGGCGTCGCATCCACGCATCTCGCCCTGGCCAGGCCGGGCTCCCGGATCGCGGTTTCGGTGCGGCCCTCGAACGCGGCTTTCCACCCGCCCCAGTCCCTGGACGTCCCGCTCATCATGGTCTGCGCCGGGACCGGGCTGGCGCCCTTCCGCGGATTCGTCCAGGACCGGGCGCTGCGGGCCGAGGCCGAGGGTACGACGCCGGCGTCTTCCTTGTTGTTCTTCGGCTGCCGGGCACCGGACACCGACTTCCTATACCAGGCGGAACTTGCATCCTGGGCGGATCAGGCCAACGTCGGCCTCCGGCCGGTCTTTTCTGCCGAACCCGAGGACGGCAGGAAGTACGTCCAGGATCGGCTCTGGGCAGACCGGGCCGACGTCGTCGAGCTGGTCAAACAGGGCGCAATCGTCTACGTCTGCGGCGACGGCAAGAACATGGGGCCGCAGGTCCGCGACACGTGCGGACGCATCTATCGGGAGGCGACCGGCGCATCTGTTGCGGACGCCGACGCGTGGATGGATGAGCTAGAACGCACCCATGGCAGGTACGTGGCCGATATCTTCACGTGAAAATTCGCCGGTGTAGGGCCACCGCCGACGACGATCGCATCAACGCCAAGGAAAACGGTGGGATGCGAACCTATACCGTTCCCGGACGCACGGTCATAGATGAGCAGTGCGGACCCACCGCAAGGAACGGAGGAAGTCGCTGACGTCGCGGGCCAGGACGTCGGGGCCTCCGGCGCTGCGAAATGTCCGTCGCGGTCGACCCAAATTATCATACAGTGTATGGTTGTTGTATGACCAGCCGATTAAGGAGGCCACCTGTGCCTGCAGTTCTGATCCATGGCGTCCCCGACACCCACCGGGTATGGGACGCCGTGCGCCACCATCTGACCCGCAGTGACGTAGACGCCTGGGACCTGCCCGGTTTCGGCGGCGCACCGCGGCCGCAGGGCTTCGGCTCGACCAAGGAGGAGTACGTCGACTGGCTCATCGACCGGCTGGAGCGGGTCGGCGAACCGGTGGACCTGGTCGGGCACGACTGGGGCTGCATTCTCACCGCACGCGTCGCCTCCCTGCGGCCGGACCTGGTCCGCACCTGGGCCGGCAGCAACGGTCCGGTCAGCGCCGACTACGTCTGGCATCCGTTGGCCAAAATCTGGCAGGACCCCGTCGAGGGTGACGTATTCATGAACGAGTTCGACGCAACGTCGTTCGCCAAGGACCTGGTGGCGAACCTCCACGTTCCTTCTGAGTCGGCCGAGGAAACGGCCCGCCGCATGGACGGGACCATGAAGGACAGCATCCTCAAGCTGTACCGCTCCGCCGAGACGGTGGGCGCGGAGTGGGAACCGGACCTGGCGAACGTCTCCGCGCCGAGCCTGGTGTTCTGGGGAGCGCTCGACCCGGTGGGCCCCGTGGAGTTCGGCGAGAAGCTGAGCGCCGCCGTGCGCGCGTCCCGGTTCCTCACGCTGGACAGCAGCCACTGGACGGTGCTGCAGAAGCCGGCCGAGGTCGCCGCGGCCCTCGAGGCGCACTGGAGCGCCTGACGTAATCACACCCGTGACCTGCGGCGTCGCGCCCCCGGTACGTACCGCCGACCACCTTGCCAGTCGCGACGGGCACCAGCGCGCCGATCGCCACGGTCGCCAGTCCGCTGATCAGAAGTTTCAGCAGCTCACAGGTCCTGGAGCTCCTCAGCAACCACCCCGCGCAGCCATACCTCACCCGCTTCCACACCGACTCCTTCCGGCCGATCCTGCGGTCGAGCATACCGGGGCGCTTGCAGGCCTTTGAGCCTCGACGCTTCTCCCCACAGCTGTCCGGCCCGCCGGATGCGCGTCGTGCCGGGACCATTCAGAGAACCGCCGGCCGGCCGTCATGTACCGCCGCTACGTGTTGCCACGCAACAGTTGCGAACGCATCTAGCTTAGGGATCCCTTGCCGCTCACCCTCATGTCACAACGTCTGCAGGAACGTCATGATGTCGTCAGCGAGGAGCGCGGGTTCTTCGTGGGGAGAGAAGTGTCCGCCGCGGGGCATGACCGTGTACCGCTTCACGTCATACGTCCGTTCTGCCCAACTGCGAGGTGGGCAGGCAAGATCGCAGGGGAAGAGGGCCACGGCAGTCGGAACGAGCACGCGGTCTACGCGGGTCGTGAAGCCAGCGGCGAACTCGTAGTAGGGGCGGAATGACGTCCCAATGGCGTTTGTGAACCAGTAGACGGAGGCGAGTGTGATCAGGTAGTCGTCGCTGAACCGCGTCGAGACATCTCCCCCGCAGTCGCTCCAGGCCCGGTGCTTTTCGAGTAGCCACGATAATAGCCCCACCGGCGAGTCAGACAGCGCTGGTGCGAGCGTGAGAGGTCGCGTCTGTTGCTGGTGTTGGTACGCGCCCTCTGCTGCTACCCACGCGTCAACCCGCACCAGGTGCTCTCGCTCCTGTTCGGTAAGTGTTGTCACCTCGACGTGGCGTGGGGCTGCGACCGCCAAGAAGTGGATACCCGCGACCGCTTCGGGATGTGCCTGCGCAAGCCGTGAGGTGATGCCCGCCCCGAGATCGCCTCCATGTGCGGCGTACCGCGTGAAACCGAGGTGGTCGGTCATAAGCCGGTGCCAGAGCTCGTGGGTCTGCTCGCCAAAGGTGGGGCGCTGCGGGGAGAACGGCAGCCCCGGGAGGGCCGGGACAATCACGGGGATGGAACTACTCGGGTCGCCGCCGAAACGTGACGGCGTCGCCAAGCGCTGGGCAAGTTCCACGAGCTCGAGTGCCGTGCTTGGCCACCCGTTAGTAAGGACGATCGGGAGACCCCCTTCCGTCTCCGCGTCGAATCGGAGGTAGGTGATGGCGGTGCCCTCGATGTCGGCCGTGCACCAAGGCAGCGCATCGATTCGACGTCGTTGCACATCCCAATTGAAATCGTCCAGCCAGTACGCAACTAAGCGACGAAGCTCTCCATCGTCAGTGCCCGCTTCCCAAGTCGCGGACGGCCAACGCTCCGCCCACCGCGTGCCCCGGAGCCGGCGGTACAGATCGTCGATGTCCTGATCGATGGCACTAAGGGTAAGCGGAGGAGGCATGGGTGCTCGTTTCATATCGCAGGGTAACCCACTCTTCATAACGAAACTCTTACAGGCGGGCACCCGCGGCGGGCGTCACCTCCTGTTCGATAGCCGATCGTGCAGCGGGCGGTCAGACCGGGTTAGCTGCAGAATTCGCGGAAAGGACGTCTTTGCGGATTGCCCAACGGCCGATGGCCGAGACCCAGGACGCTTCCCAGCAGCCAGAGCCAGAGCGTGGCACCGCCAAAAAGGCTCCGATGTGGATCCACTGATTCCGGACCGGGCGCAAAAGATAGGCCAACACCCAGGCCAGCAGCGCCGCGAATACACCGGAAATTCCGAAGCCATACAAAATCACCATACCCACAAAGCCCCACACGTGGCCGGCGTCGGTCTCGTCCCGCGCGGCGGGCATGCCGCCACCAGGAGCAGTAGCACGCCCACCCAAAGCGAAGTGGCGATCAGCCAGACCTTGATGAACGCGTACGCATCCAGGATCACCCCGTGTGAGCGAACTGCCTGCGGCTGCGCCGCGTCCCCCAATGCCATGGGCTTAGCCTACCGATGCGCAAAAGCTTCCCGTCCGTGCCGAAGGTGCGGCCGCCCGATAGGGGATCGGCTTACGGGCACCAGGGGTGACATTTAGCGCCGCGAAAACGCCGCCACTTATCGCTGCGAATCACAGTGAATACAGGATGGTCTCGCCGTAGAACTCCGTTTCGATATCTTGCCTTGTCGTCATCGTAGGAATACTCGTGAACATCGCGACAAGGCGCACCCCTCGATAAGATCGATGCCGTCTTCGCGGACCAGGGTCACGGCGACGTGGATGTGGTGGTTGCCGTTTTCGCTCGTGCCGTGGTGCCCGCTCTCCACGCGCTGCTTCGAGCCGTCACCTTACCGGAGAGGCCAATCCCGTTTCCTAGGTTGCCTAGTTCCGGAGCCGCCTGGGCAGGGGCCGCCCGCGGCGGCTCAGGAGGTGTGGGTCAGGTGGCCGGGTCGATGAGTTCGGGGCCGTTGTTGCGGACGCTGTTCACCCGGTCCGTCACCACCGTCGGCGTCAGGACCGGTTCGGGAATGGCATCCAGGATCCTTTGCACTTCGGACTTGTCGGTAGTGCCGGGGTTGAGCCAGTCCCGGAACATCTCCGGCGGGACGATGACGGGGGCCCGGTCGTGGACGTGGCATGGCCTTGGAGGGGTGAGTCCGTCTTCGCCGACACTGGAGCGTCCTCGGGCGTCGCGGAGCGGAACTGGGTACCCACCATGCTGGCCACGCATTGCAGCACGGCGTCCTTGTTCGGCACATGGTGCGAGAGCGACATCGGGTTCGCCTCGAGCGCGGTCGCGAGTTTGCGCATGGTGAGCGCCTCGACCCCGTCCGCGTCGATGAGATGTAGGGCGGCGGCATAGATCCCGGCCCCGGTCAGACGTACGTCTCTTCCTATTCCCGCGGGGACTCTTCGTCTTTTCCATACGCACCGCAACAGATTCGTACAGTGTATGAAAAATTCCTTCGACCATAGGGGATGGGTATTGCGGTCGGACTTCCATACGTTGTATGGTTGTAATTCCATACAACGTATGGTTCAAGGAAACATTTCGGCATCACCAACGCAATAGCCCATACCGCCAAGGACAGAGGAGCACCCATGACCGTACACTCCACGAACGACCTGCCATCCGGCCCGGCAGGCATCGACGCAGACGAACCCCGAAAACACGGCGCCGGTCGGCGTTCGCGGTGGGATCTCAGCACTCTGCGCGAGCTGTGGCGGTTCAGGGACTACGGCCGGCCCGAGCGGAAGTCGCTGGTCCTGGGCGTGCTGATGAATGGCGGGCAAATGGCCGCCAATCTTGCCGCCCCCTGGCCGCTGGCGCTGGTCATCAACGACCTGCTCCAGGACAAGGGCCAAGGCACGGGCCAGGGCAAGAGCGGGATCCTGCACGCCGTCGCAGGGTGGTTCGGCGGTTCGTCGATGGCGATGCTGCTGGTCGCGGCGAGCGCCGTGCTGGTGATCACCGCTGCCGGCGGGATGTTCTCCTACCTGGGCGACATGTACATGAACGGGTCCGGCCAGCGGATCACCTCGCGCATCCGCGCAGATGTGTTCGCCTACACCCAGCGGCTGCCGATGACGTTCCACGACCGGCAGACCGTCGGCGAGCTCTCCAGCCGGGTCGTCTCCGACACGTCAACGGTGGAATCGACCCTGCGGGATGTGGGCACCGACCTCGTCCCGTCCGTGCTCACCCTGGCCGGTACCGCCGCCGTGATGGTCGCGGTGGACTGGCGCCTCGGGCTGATCGGGCTCGTCGTCGCCCCGCTGGTGTTCCTGACCGCCAACCACTTCGCCGGCCTGACCCGGAAGTACGCCCGTCGCAAGCGCGCCGCCACCGGCAACCTGACCGGGCTCGTCACCGAGTCTCTGATGGGCATCCGCACCGTGCACGCGTTCGGCAACCAGCGGGTGCAGGACCAGCGGTTCGCCACGCAGAACGACAGCGTGCTCAGCCTGTCGCTGCGCTCGGTCAAGGTCAGCGCCCAGTTCTCCCCCACCCTGCAGCTGGTCGCCGCCGTGGGCACCGCGCTGGTGTTGTTCATCGGCGGTTACGGAGCGCTGAACGGCTGGTGGCAGGTCGGGGTGCTGGTGGTCGTCACCAGCTACCTCAAGAGCATGCTCTCGCCGATGAAGTCCCTGGCCAAGCTGGCACCTAGCTTCACCCAGGGCGCCGCCTCCGCCCAACGGATCGCCGACATCCTCGACCAGCCCACTGACCACCAGGGCACCGACGAGCCGCTGCCGGCCCGCGTCGACGGCCGCATCGAGCTGCGCAAGGTGGCGCTGGACTACGGCACCGGCCGCGGCCCGGTCTTCACCGACGTCGACCTGACCGTCACCCCTGGCGAGCGGATCGCCCTGCTCGGTGACAACGGCGCCGGCAAGTCGACCCTCCTGTCCGTGATCGGCGGCCTCTACCGTCCCACCACCGGCCAGGTCCTGCTCGACGGGCACTCGGTCCCCGACGTCCCGGAGCACTGGCTGCACCAGCAGGTGGCCATGGTCCTGCAGGACACCTTCCTGTTTTCCGGCACATTGGTCGACAACATCCGTTACGGCCGCCCCGACGCCACGGACGCCGAGGTGGCTGCCGCCGCCGAGGCTGCCCTGGTCAGCGAGTTCGCCGATGACCTCCCTGACGGGCTCGACACCACCGTCGGTACCGGCGGGATCGGGCTTTCCGGCGGGCAGCGCCAACGCGTCGGCATCGCCCGCGCACTGCTCGTCGACGCCCCCGTCGTGCTGCTCGACGAACCCACCGCCGGCCTGGACGTTCACGCCGAGGAACTCGTTGTCCAGGCGCTGAGCCGGCTCGTCGAAGGTCGCACGATCATCGCGACGACGCATCGGCCCGCGGTCACTGCGCTGGCCACCCGCACCGTGTACCTGCGCCAGGGTGGCGTCCTGGACACAGAGCTGCCCGAGACCGCTCCGGCAGACCCTTCCGCCGACGTCGCCCGCCTCACCACCGTAGGAGCCCTCTAATGACCACCACCGCGACGATCACCCGAGAGCCGTCCACCCGCCGCACCACGTCGGCGATGAACCAGACGGCGACCGCGTCCGCGCCCACGGCCGGCGAGGTGGTGCTGCAGGCCCTCCGCGCCCAGACCAGGGCGCTTTGGGAGGCCGAGCGCAAGGTGCGCGACGGTGACCCGAAGGGGGTCACCAGGATGCGGGTTGCCATCCGCCAGCTACGTTCCATCCTTCGCGGCTTCTCCCGCATCCTCGATCGGCAGGTCACCCGGCCGGTGTGCGCCGAGTTGGCCTGGCTGGGCCGCGAGCTCGGCGAGGAGAACGACACCCAGAGGACAGTCATAGAGCTGAAACGACAGCACGACGCCCTGCCCTCGGAGTTGATCGTTGGTCCGGTGGTCGACGACGCCCGGACCCAGCTGGACCAGCTCGCCGTCCGTAGCAGCCAGACCACCTATGCCACGCTCGACAGTGATCGCTACGCCGCGCTCTGTCAGGTGGCTGGACTGGCTGCCGGCCGACCCGCCCTTTACCGGGCGCGCGGTGCGGCCCGCGGCGGAGGAGCTGCCAAAGAGCATCGCCAAGGCGCTGGGAACGCTCGACCGTCACCTTGTGGCCGCCCAGGCGCTGCCGGCGGGGTCGGAGCGGGATGATGCGCTGCACGATGCCCGCAAGGCCGACAAGCAACTCCGGTACGTGATCGACGTCGCCACCCCTGTCGTCGGCAAACCCGCCCGGCGGCTGGGCCGGCAGGCCAAGAAGCTCCAGGACCTGCTCGGCGACTACCAGGACGCGGTCGTGACCCGCCCAGTGGTGCAGGAGCTCGGTTCCGCCGCCGCGGCCAAAGGTCATCCGACCAGCACGTACTACCTGGTGGACGCTCTGGAGCAGGTCCGCACCGACCGTGTTCTGGAGAAGCTTCCGCGCCGGCTAAGCAGCCTCTACGACGAGGCCGCCTGGCTGCCCGACGCCGCCTCCCTCCAGTACGACCCGTCAGCCGCGCGGACCGAGAGCGGGAACTGAAACGCACCGAGCTGCCAACTCGAGCGTTGCCGGCGGTCGACGGGCCCGCCGCAGGCGTGCGTCGGCCTCGGTCTCAACCGACCACCAACGCCAGACAGCTCCAGCCGCGTCGAGGGCCTGACCCCGCGACGCGGCCGGAACCGGGGCGCTCTCCGTGGCTCAGAAGTCGTCGTCGAACGAGACGGTGCCGCTGAAGCCGACCTGGTAGGCGACATACTAGTTCTATGCAGGCGACGACGGTGTTAGTCGAGGGCGAGAGTGACCGGTTGGCGGTCGAGACGCTGGCCTTTCGCCTTGGCCATGACCTGACAGCCCTGCGGGTGTCGGTCGTACCGATGGGAGGCGCGACCAGCATCGTCCACTTCCTCGACCGCTACGGCCCCAATGGCGCAGGCCACCGGTTGTTGGGCCTGTGTGATGCAGGGGAATCTCGTGGCATCGCCCGCGCACTCGGCCGGGCAGGTATCGGGTCCGGTTCGCTGGCCGAGCTTGGGTTCCATGTCTGTCACGCCGATCTGGAGGACGAACTCATCCGCTGCCTTGGGATCGATGCCGTACTCAAAGTCATCGCGGCTCAAGGCGAACTTGCGTCGTTCCGGCTCCTCCAACGCCAGCCGTCACTGCGAGAGCGGCCTATAACGGCGCAGTTGCGCCGGTTCTTCGGAGGACGCAGCGGTAACAAGGTCCGGTACGCTCCACTGCTAGTCGACGCATTGCCGGCCGGACATGCGCCTCCGCCGCTCGCCCGCCTCGTTGCATCATTCTCACTGTGATCCAACTGTCCAAGAATGGTCGAATGCCTTCATCAGGAATCGCCGGTTAATAATGGACCTGCGGACGGCAGCTTGCGTGCCTTGTGCATGACTCCTTACAGGGGCAGGCATTGCGGTCCGAGAATGACGAGCATTGAGTAAAGGGGTACACGAGAAATTACTCAACGACTGCGTTAGTGCTCCGCGTCTGCGGCAGCCTTCTTGGCGTTCTTCTCGGCGTCCTTCTCGGCGCGCAGAGACTCCGTCTCGTGCTGTTCCTCGGCTTTTTCCTGGTGGATGATCTCTGCGAAGAGCTTCTCCATCTCTTTGGCCACGCCGGCGGCTGAGGCCGGGTTCTGGCCGGTCACCAGCCGGTCATCAACCACGACCTTCTCCATAAAGACATCAGCCGAGACGTGGGTGGCGCCCTGTTCCTCAAGTCGGTCTGCCAAGAAGAACGGGATGACCTTGTCCTTCCCTGCGGCAACCTCCTCGTCGTTGGTGAAGGCGGCCACCTTCCGGCCCTCGACGAGGCGGAACCCGTTGTCCAATTCCACGTTCAGCAGGCCGGCCGGTCCGTGGCAGACCGCGCCCACCAAGCCGCCGGCGTTGTAGACGCTGGCAACCAGATTCTGCAGGCCTTCGCTGTCCGGGAAGTCCCACATGGTGCCGTGGCCTCCCACGAGGAAGACGGCGTCGTACTGGTCGGGATCAACGACGTCGACGCGGGCAGTGTTGTAGAGACCGGCGCGCGTGGCCTCGTTTTCCGTGAAGGCGACCTGGATCGGATCTTCTGAGTCCACCTCGTCGCGCGGGGGCTGGCCGCCCTGGATGGACGCGAAGTCGACGAAATGTCCGGAATCCTTGAAGACCTTCCAGGGATGTGCAGCCTCGGCAACGTTGTAGCCGGTCTTCTCTCCGGTATCACCGATCTCGGAAACGCTGGTCAGTACCATGAGGATTTTCTTCATGAAGTTTCTCCTTTCGTCTAACTTCCACCCTACGCCCAGCGCAATTCGGGCCCTCCTCGTCCCCACGAGGCTCCAGACGCGTTATCGGCTAGCCCGCTGACACATCGATCAGCACCTTGCCGACGATGCTCTCTTCCACCGCCGCGTGGGCCGCAGCCGTGTCAGCCAGGTCAAAGCGATGCAGCGGCAGGCCTGCGGCCTCTCCCACCGGAAGGGCGCCGTCGGCGATGGCGGCATTGATGTCCTCGGCGGCGGCTTGCACCGCCGCCATGCCAACGGTGTAGAGCAGCACGAACTGGTAGCGGACGTTGAGGCTGAAATGCCTGCGCACGTCCAGGCTCACCTGATCGCCGCCGTTGTTGGCGTAGACGGCGATGGAGCCGCGGTTGCGGATCACTGCCAGGTCGAGTTCCGCGTTCTGCGCGGGTGCCACCTCCACGATCTGGTCGACGCCGTTGGGAGCGATCCGGCGGATCTCCGCGGCCGCGTTGGTTTCCCGGTAATTGATGACGTGATCGGCGCCGGCGGCCGTGACCAGCGCAGCCTTCGCCGGTCCGCTCACGGTCGTGATCACAACGGCGCCGGCCCACTTGGCGAGCTGGATCGCCGCATGGCCCACGGCGCCGGCTCCTCCGGCGACGAGAACGACTTTGCCGTCCAAGGTTCCCGGGTGCAGCCGCCGCGGGCCGTCCTCGGCGATGGTCAGGGCCCGGTGGGCGGTGATCGCGGGAACGCCCAGGCTTGCGCCGAGGTCGAACCCGGCGTTCTCCGGCAGCGGAAAGACCCGCTCGGCCGGCAGGACGGCGAACTCCTGCGCTGTCCCGCCGTCGGCGCGCTGGTAGGCGGCCAGGGCCAGCCAGACCCTGTCACCGACGTGGAGATGCTCGACCCCGGGTCCGACAGCGTCCACCACTCCGGCGCCGTCTTGGTTCGGCACGACCTCCGCGAAAGGCAAGGGCTCCCCCGGCTTGGCGCCGCGGCGCGACTTCCAGTCGGTGGGGTTCACCGCGGAGACCATGATCCGCACGCGCGCCTCCCCGCGCCCAGGGTCGCGGATCTCGCGGTCGACGAGCTCGAGAACAGACGGATCGCCGGTGGCACGGTACACGATTGCTTTCATACTCAGACCTAACGCCGGCCCCGACCGAAAATTCCCGTCGTGTGCCTGACCAGGGCACTATATTCACAGGTTCTAGGCGACTGCGTTGACCGCCGCATCACCGTTCAGCACACGCGCAATGTCGCCCACTACGGTCGTCCCCATCGCGGCGTTCGACATGTCGGTGAATGCTCCGATATGTGGGGTGAACAGCGTGCGGGGAGCTTGCAGCAGCGGATGATCCGCCGGCGGGGGCTCCGGCGTGAACGCGTCGGCCGCGTAGCCCCCGAGCGCTTCTGTGCTGAGCGCCTCCGCGATCGCGACGCCGTCGACCAGGTCGCCGCGTGCCGCATTGACCAGGAGTGTTCCCGGCTTCAGCCGTTGCAATACGTCCCTTGTGACAATCGGGGTGCCGTTGGGGGCGCTGGGCAGGTGCAGCGTGATCACGTCGCATCGAGGTGGACTGCCTGGGCGGGCGGCTGCGCAGCCTCAGCCAAAGCTTCGTGGGCCCGCTGGCCGAGGCAGCCCTGGAAAGAATGAGCTTTGACCGGGTGTTCCTCGGCGCCGACGCCGTCACCGCAGAAGACGGCATCTGCGAGGCCGACCACGCCCAAACCAGGCTAAAAGAGCTCATGGCCCGGCGCGGCAACCACGTCTATGTCCTGGCCGACTCATCCAAACTCGGCGTCCGCCCCTTCCACGCATGGGCCCGGCTCGCCCTCCCTTGGACCCTGGTAACAGACGACGGCGCCGACCCGGCCCAGGTGCAAAAGTTCAGGGACGCCGGGGTTGAGGTTGAAGTGGCTGAGGTTGCTATCCACTAGGGCAATCCCCTGTAGACGCGCAGCTGCTGAGCTGCTGCGGTTCGCCTGATATCTGAAGGTTCAGCGGAACGATCGCGCACCGCTCTCTGTCCAATAGGCACTTCAGGACGCTTGTCGACGGCGGTATGATCCGGCCATGGGAGAAAAAGTCCGGACGGCGGCAGCGGCGGCCGCCTTGCTGTTCGCGTTATCCTCCTGTTCGGCTACCACCGCTCCGGTTGTTACGCCGATTCCGACGCCTACATCTAGCCCGACAACGTCCGCTCCCCCGGTGAGTAGTCCCCCGGTGGCGTCCGGGCGCGCAGTGAGTAGTCCTTCGGTGAGCGGGCGCACTACTTACCAGAAAGTCCCGAACCAGGTGCTGTTTGCGCTGGACAGCGCCGGTAACCCGGATATTTCCGGCAACCTGACGAACATCGCGCAGGGCGACACCGGAGACTGCTATTTCCTGGCAGCCCTGCTGACAGTGGCCGCCCGGGCGCCCGAGACCATCTTGAATATGGTTCACGACAATGGCGACGGCACCTACACCGTTTCATTCCACAGCAAGTACGACGGGGTGCCCAATCCGGTGACGGTGACGGTCAACGGTGACCTTCCGTATCGACACGGCAAACCCTTCCAGAATGGCATCGAAAATATCGGCGGCAAGAACGTCTCATGGGCGGCGATTATCGAAAAGGGATGGGCGGCGGCGAACGGCAACAGCTATAAGGGCATCGAGGGCACCGACCTCAGCGACATCCAGGACCACGACGTGCATAACGGCCTCTATGCCATCACCGGCGAGGTGGCCATCGACCGCAACCCCGGCGGCCCGATGACGGGAGTGAGCTTTGAGCAGATGCAGCAGGATTTCACCAACGGCCTCGTAACGCTGGGGACCTCCAACGCCGACGGCAAGCTGGTATCCAACCACGCCTACGCCTTGCTGGGCGTTAATTCCTCCAACCAAACCGTCGTGGTGGGAGATCCGGAGGGCGGCCAGGAAACACTGCCGTTTGCGACCTTCCAGTCCACGAACATCAACCAGTACATCGCGATACCGGCATATCCCTAGAACCGGACTGCTGAACGAAAGACGGCGGTCAGCTGCCCTGAAGGTATCGGGCGCCTTAATCGTATTCGGTATGTCTGTGAGGCTGGCCAGCCACCCGCGGCTATTGCCCGGACCCCGATAGCGGATACTGCGTCAAGCCAAGGCGCATTTCCGGTGATCCTACGCCTCGCGTTACAGCCCCGGCGCCTGACCGAGTTCGGCGCGGAGCTGCGAAAGGCGCGCGTAGGCATGGTCCCGGTAGGCCAGGAGGGCCGCCCGGTCTGCGGAGTCGATGTCGAGGAATCCGTGCCCGCTCTTGAGCCCAAGGTTGCCGTCCTCAACCGTCGCGACCAGTGCTTCCGGGGCCGCGAACCGTTCACCGTAGGCCTTCTCCAGGGTGCGGAACGATGATGCGTACACGTCCAGCCCGGCCATGTCGCCGATGGCGAAGGGACCGAAGAGTGCCAGACGGAAACCGAATGTGCTGCTGACGACGGCGTCGATCTGTTCCGGTGTGGCGACGCCGTCGTCAACGATCTGTACTGCTTCTTTGTAGAGCGCGAACTGGAGCCTGTTGGCAACGAAGCCCGGCGTGTCGGCCACCCTCGCGGGGGTCTTGCCCAGTCCGCGGATGAGATCCTCGGCGAGATCCAGGACAGCGGGGTCGGTGTCCGGACCGGGGATGAGTTCGACGCCGGGGATAAATGGGGCGGGATTCATCCAGTGCACGCCGAGGAAGCGCTCCGGTCCTGCCACCGATAGTGCCAGTTCTCCGATGGGGATGGCGGAGGTGTTCGTGCCGATGACAGCCCCGGCAGGGGCAGCCGCCGAGATGCGGCGGAGGATCCTGGCCTTGAGACCGGGTTCTTCGGGTATGGCCTCGGCGATGTAATCCGCGGCCGCCACCGCGTCCTCTATGCTGCCGGCAGCGGCAAGGTTTCCCTCGATGACCGCGGCCGCACCGTCCGGGAACAGCCCCTGGGCCTCGAACCCGCGGGCTTGTTCCACGAGCCTGAGGCGCGCGCGTTCGGCGGTCTCGCCGTCGACGTCACCCAGCGCGACTTTGAAGCCGTGCAGGGCCAGCACCTGGGCGTCCGGGGAAGCACAGAGCGAGCCTGACCGTCAGCACCTGTCCACGGCTGGTCCGCTGACCACGTCGACAACCAGGCGGTGGCTTGGACGGTACAGGGATCGTGCTTGCGTCCTTGTTAGCGTCCGGGCCTCAATACGCCGGATTCATACGGCGCCGGCGGGCGGAGACAATCGGAACTCGAATCGGGGAGACACCGGCTCGCGCGCCTGCTGTGATTGGGAGAACAACGTCAGCATTAGTAGGCGACCCTGGCGTCGGCGGCTCAACGGCAGACAGATCCCGGATCAGTCCCGTCCCCGCGTACTCACGCACATGTCGGATCCCTGACACCGCCGACGGTTTGTCGTCGAAGGCCTTCGAAACGGCCATGACCGTCCCGTCAGGAGCCTTTAGCCGGAACCTGTACCGTGAGTGCGCATCGAGAAAAAGTTCAAATAGTCCAGCCATCGCAGGCCTCCCCAAGTCAAGGGCGACGGCATTTCCCCCGAGGCACGAGTTCCCGGACCTTATGGTCGTCGTCGCGACGGGCGCCGCCCAATTGATTCGAATGACAAATTCCGTGAACAGATGTCACAAATTTGTCATTCAGTTGAATTATCTGTCATTTTGAGGTCTCCGGCAAATATGTCGGTCCCATTCCTGCCTTGCCGGCACCGTGGTACAGTCCGTTTCACGGCCTGCCGCCTCCGGGATCCCGGATGCTGGATTCCGGAAGAGGCGGGCCGGTTCCGGGCTCAGCCGGAACGTGGAACAAAGGAATAGCCCATGTGTATGGACCCGTCGTCCTGGCCAGGATTCGCCGAAAGCCACCCACCCGCGGACCCCGCACCCGGTGGCCCTTGCCGCGATGACACTTCGTTGGTTCGCCGGCAGGCCTCGGCCATTATCGACACAGTGCTCTCGGACCCCGCCCCGGAGCAAGGCAGTGTCCGGGATCAGCTTCGCGAACACCTTGCCGCCCACCCCGGGCACCCGGAAACAGCGCTGAAGGAACACCTGATTTCCCTCAGGTCCCTGACCAAGCTCCCCACCGGCACCTCCACGGTGGTACCTCCGGCCGCCGGGTCTGCCATTCAGCCGCAGGCCGGAACCTCGGCTCCGGCAGCGGCGGAGCGCGCCTCGCGGATCGAGGCGGTCCTGAAAGGCAGGATGCTGCTGACCGCTTTTCAGCCGATCTACGATCTCTCCACCGGCTCCGCTGTCGGCGTCGAAGCGTTCACACGGTTCGTCACCGACGGGGGCGACAACGCAGACTACTGGTTCGCAGAAGCCGCCGAAGCACGGCTCGGGAGCGAGCTCGAATTCGCGGCGCTGGAGTCCGCCCTCGCCTCCGCACAGCACCTCCCGCCACACCTGTACGTGGCGCTAAAACTGTCCCCGGCCAGCTGCTTGGACCCACTGCTGCCAGGCTTGCTTGATGAATCCAGGCTGGCCCCTGACCGCATGGTCCTTGAACTCACCGAAGCTCTGACCGCGGAGCAGGCTGCCGCCCTGGTCGCCGCACTGGCACCCCTGCGACAGCGCGGAGTCCGGCTCGCGGTCGACCATGCCGGCTCGTACTTCGACTCGATCCGCCACATCAGGCAGCTCCAACCCGACATCATCAAACTGGACCGCAACATCATCGCCGGAATCGATACGGACACCCTCCGCCATGCCTTCGGCGAGGCCATGGTGGGCCTCACCGAGCAGCTCGGAGCAGCGCTCATCGCCGAAGGGATCGAAACCAAAGACGAACTGACAGCCGTCGCCGTTCTCGGCGTGACAGCCGTGCAAGGCTACTTCCTCGGCCGACCCACCACCCGCCCCCAGGACTGGGCCCAGTGGAACCTCCCAGCTCCATCAAAGACGGGATCGGACGCTTCTCCCCCAATAGCTTCGATTTGGTATTGACCACGGTCATACAGCAGCGCCTGACCACTCAGACTGCAGGAACGGTTACGCCCCGCCCAGATCAGCCTGGGCGCGGCGTTTTCGTCCGCTGCCTCGGGACCGTCCGCTGTAGTTTTTGAGTTTTTCCCGGGGGCAGGTGCGGGTCGGCCACCCTCAGACGCTGGTTCCGGTACGTAGACAGCGGGCACGGATCATAAGACAGGAATGCCAGATTTGGGACGCACCCCTGTGCCGTCTCGCGAACGATCATTTCATCGAGCCCGTAGGTGGATATGCAGGCATTTGCCTGCATACTGGTTCCATGACTGAGGTGTTCCGGGCTCTCGGAGATCCGACCCGCCGCGCGCTGCTAGACCGCCTCCACGAGCGGAACGGCCAAACCCTGTCCGAGCTTTGCCAAGGGCTGGGCATGGCGCGGCAGTCCGTAACCCAGCATCTGGGGATCCTGGAGGACGCCAACCTTGTCGCCGTCGTGCACCACGGCCGGGAACGGCTTCACTACCTCAACCCGGTGCCGCTCCAAGAGATCCAAGAACGCTGGATCAGCAAGTTCGATCGGCCGCGAATGGATACGGTCAGCACCATCAAGAAACGAGCAGAGGAAGCCGCAATGACAAAACGCCCTGATTACGTCTACGTCACCTACATCGGCGCATCAGCCGAGACCGTCTGGGACGCACTGACAAGCGAGGAGTTGACGGAGCAGTTCTGGGGCCACAGAAACGTCTCCACCTGGGAGCCGGGCCAGCCCTGGAAGCACGTCCGCGCCGATGGTTCCGGCATCGCGGACGTCGTTGGCCGCGTCGTGGAAAGCGAACGCCCCACTCGCCTCGCGATCACGTTCGAGGACCCGGCCGGGGGGACCGCGCCCGCTTCGCTGGTCACCTTCACCATCGAGGAATACAAGGACATAGTGAAGCTTTCAATCGTGCACGAAAACATTCCCACCGCCGAAGATGCGGAGGCCGCTGCCCTCGGCTGGGCCGCTGTCGGCTCCAACCTCAAATCGCTGCTCGAGACGGGCAAGGTCCTGCCGCAGGCGCCCTGGGACATGCACACCCAGGTGCGCGATGCCCAGATGCGCGCCGGGGACTAGTCGCTGACGCTATCCACCAAACGGGTGTGGATCGGGCTCCGCACAACTTGAACTCTCGCAACGCGAGTGGCAGGACCCGAACCAGCTTGCCCTTCCTGCCCAGGACAAACAACCCAATTCGGCCCGTCGCGCCGGATGGCGAGGGGTTTGTCTGTCGGCCCCGGTCTGCCTTCCAGGCCGACTTCGCCGCCACCAGAGAGCCGCCCCGTGCCCGCGAAACGTCCACGGTCCTCATGCCAGGGACAACACAAATGAGAGCACGAAACCGGCCGCGGTGCTCAAGGCCACTGCCGGCCCTCCATGTTCGAAAGCCTCCGGCATGAGAGTGTCAGCCAGCGCGGCGATCACCGCTCCGGCCGCGAAGGCAAGCGGCAACGAGATCGTCTCGGGGTTGCTGCCGGAGAGCGGGCCGGCACCGATCACCACGGCGATGACCAGCACCGCCGAGCACAGACCCCAGAGCCTGATGATGGCGGACGTGGACATGCCTTGGCTGCGCATTGAGGCTGATCCGACGAGGGCCTCGGGAAGGTTGGAGACGAAGATCGCGGCCAGCAGCGCCAGGCCGCCGGTACCCTCGCCCAGCGCGACACCGAGCGCGAGGTTCTCTGGCACTCCATCAAGTGTGGCGGCGGCCAGCAGTGCCAGACCCGCCGCGCCCCTGGTGGAGGCCGCGGACGGCTCCCGCCCTGTGGCGGCGGCGTCGGTGTCGAGCTTGGGACTGCCCCGGTATTCATCCGCGGGAATCGGGCGCGAACCTGCTTGGGCCCAGCGGTCGAGCAGCGCGCTCAAGACCGTGAACACTACGGCACCGATGAACAGGCCGGTCGCTGCGAGCCAGATTCCGCCGCGCTCATAGGCATCCTCGAACAACTCGAATGTCAGGGCCGTGATCAGGGCACCTGCCGCGAACGCCAAAATCATGGCCAGGACGCGCTTAGGCAACTCGAAACGCACGCCCACGAAGGCCCCCAGCAGCAAGGCACTGGACGTCACGACACCGAAGAGCAGCGCCATACCCACATCGACATTATGGATGGCAGGCGGAAGTGAAGACAACAGCTACACAAGCAGCGCACGGGAGGGCCGTCAGCCCCCAATAAGTGCACCGGAAGAGCGGCCGAACAAGCGGACCTCGGCCCGCTGCACCCGATGGCTGCCCGGGCCCCTCACCCGGAATTCCAGATTGGCCGGGCCGAACTGCACGCATTTCCGTCCACGGCTTCGATCCTGTTCAGCAGCATAGATATCGTGGCGGCGGTTGCTTCTCGCTGGGTCTCTTGACAGCCCCCCATCCGGGGAGCTGAATAAGAAACGACGCTTCAGTTCCCGGTTAATCAGCTGCCGGGACCCGGAGCCCGCGGTCGGTGTGCGGCCACGCGCACGGCCTGAATGAAGTCCGAGATCATGAATGACACCGCACCTCCGGCACCCTCGGTCGGGCGCACCCCGCCAGAATGCCCACGAAAGACAAGCCCTGCAACAGGCAGGCGAAGGCTTCGCCGTAGTAGCTGCACCGCGCCAGCACCGGCTGATTCAGCCGGGTAAGGAAGCCGACGAAGGGGAACTCGCCAAATAGGTGTCCCCGAGCAAGTATCGGACGGTACGGGACGGGCCTCGCGCAGACACCGCGGACCAGGATCAGCTGACCACCCGCCACACCAAGGAGGATCAAAATGGCACCCACAACCCCGCCCAAGGACGACCGCGCCGGCAGCGACTACCAGCGCGGGCCCAACCCGGGCCCCGGTGGCGACATTGACACCGGCGACAGCCCCGTCCCCCCGTACAAGGACAGGAACGTCGGCAACCCGGAGGAGCACAAAGGCACCGGCCGGGCCTTCGGCAGCGAAGAACCCGCCGCGGACCCCGACCGTCCGGAGTCCGCAGAGGCCCCGGACGAACAAAGCGCAGCAGACCTCCCGCCGGCAGGCACCGGAGTCAGCGCCACCCGCAGAGGCGAGGACGTGATCAAGGAGGAAGGCAAAGAACCGGGCCGGATCGACACGGGCACCGACGACTCCCCCGCCCAACGCCCCACAGGCGAGTCCACGCCACGCGATAGTTCAGGTGTGTAGGCCGATCCTCGCGTCTGACGCCGTCGGATCCTGGTGACCCTCACACTGTCCATTCCAGCGGTTTGGAATGCTTTGACCACCAATGAGAAAGGAAGATAGCTAATGCGAGCGACCCTTATGTACGGTGCCGGTGACGTGCGCGTGGAGAATGTGCCGGACCCGATCATCCAGGAACCTACTGACTCGATCGTGCGGATCGTGCGCTCGTGTGTCTGCGGCACAGACCTGCACCCCTACCACGGCATGCCGGCTTCCAAGCAGGGAACACCCATGGGGCACGAGTTCATCGGCGTGATCGAGGAGACCGGCGAGGACGTGTCGACCCTCAAGAAGGGCGACTTCGTCATCGCCCCGTTCGCCTGGTCCGACGGGACCTGCGACTTCTGCCGGGAAGGACTGCAGACCTCGTGCCGGCGCGGCGGGTTCTGGGCCTCCGGCGGCGTCGGCGGCGCGCAGGCCGAAGCCATCCGCGTCCCCTTCGCCGACGGCACCCTGGTCAAGGCCCCGGTGGGCGAGGATTCGGCGCTGTTGGCGTCGCTGCTGACGCTGTCCGATGTCTATGGCACCGGGTACCACGCCGCCGTGAAGGCTGGGGTCAGCCCGCGCACGACAGTGACCGTCATCGGTGACGGCGCTGTGGGGCTGATGGCCGTGCTGTCGGCCCGGCAGCTGGGCGCCGAACGGATTATCCTGATGGGACGGCATCAGGCCCGCACCGACCTGGGCCTGGAATACGGTGCGACAGACGTCGTAGCCGAACGCGGCGAGGCTGGCATTGAGAACGTGCGCGAGATCAGCGGGGGCGACGGCACCCACACGGTGCTCGAGTGCGTGGGACATCGGCCCGCGTATGACCAGGCGCTCGGCGTGGTCCGCCCGGGCGGAACCATCAGCCGCGTCGGCGTGCCGCAGTACGAGGATGCTCCGATCGGATTCGGCTCCATGTTCGGGCCAAATATCACCCTCACCGGCGGGCCCGCCCCGGTCCGTGCCTACATCGAGACGCTGCTGCCCGGCGTCCTCGACGGCACAGTGGAGCCCGGAAAGGTCTTCGACCGCACGATCGGCTTGGACGAGGTTCCCGACGGGTACCGCGCCATGGACTCCCGCGAAGCAATCAAAGTCCTCGTCCGCCCGTAACCCGCGACCGAGTCGGCTGGCTGCAGTCCGCGGTCCTACGCCGCATTTCATCCCGAATCAAGGAGCAGACCATGAGCGAAGTACCGCTCAAGTCACTGGTGGCCTTGAGGCTCACGGGTGCCATCCCCTGCACGACGCATTTCCGCAGCGTCGCGATAAGTCGCGATAAAATGTATCGATCATGATCGGTGCCTCGCTCCGTCTTATGGCCTGGTTCGTCATCTTAGCGACCCTCCTCTCGGCCTGCGCGCCCGCGATCAGACTCGATGAGGCCACCACCGATCGACCGATCCAGACCTCCTCGGCCCCGCCAACCGCACGCGATGACGTCCCCGCTCCTCACCGGACCCCGTCCCCCACCCCGACATCGGTTCCCACGCCGACCCCGGTGCCCCAGGCGTTCGCCCTCAACCTCTACCAGGAGGGGGACTTCGTGCCGCAGTACACCTTTGACTGGTGTGTGGCGGCGAGCATCCAGATCATGCACAACCTCATCGACGACACGGGGGCCGGCACGTGGGCCGATAGCGTTCAGCAGGGCGAGCTGTGGGAGATGGCCCGGGCACGGTCGTCCAACTCGTTCAACGGTGCCAACCCCTTGGGTTGGGCGAAGGTGCTGACCGAGGTCGGGATGGGGCCGTACGCCGTCGTCAGCATCGCCGACTACGAGGAAGCAATGCAGACCGCGGCGCGCGCCATCGCCGACACGGACCGGCCGGTCGGGCTGGTCATGTGGCGCGGTCGCCACGTATGGGTGATGAGCGGCTTCGAGTCACTCGGCGATCCCGACCAGTTCCCGGAGTTCTCAGTCACCGGCATCCGCGTCCAAGATCCGCTCTACCCGTATGGCAGCGGGCAGTGGGGACCGTCCCCCGCGCCCAACGCCCTGCTCACCCCCGAGCAGTTGGCGACGCAGCTCGTCGTCCGCGAGCCGCGACGCTGGAGCAGCGATCTGCCGACCGGCTACATGCTGGTGCTGCCGCTCGCCGGGGCCTGATCCCGTCGGCCGTCGGAAACTGTAAATCGAACGTTTTTAGACTCGCCATAGTTGAAGGGTCCGGGAGCGCGCGTCGCCGGCAGGGGCGCTGGACGTAGATGGTCGCAGACGAAACACCCGAGGAGGTCATCATCATGACGGTCACTTTCAACCACACCATCGTCTACGCAACGGACAAGCGCCGTTCGGCGGAGTTCCTGGCCAACGTGCTGGGACTGCCGAAACCCCAAGCCATGTGGTCTTTCATAACCGTGCCCCTCGACCACGGAGTGGCCCTCGATTTCGCCACGGCGGACCGGCCCATCTCCCCGCAGCACTACGCCTTCCTTGTCAGCGAGGAGGACTTCGACGGAATCTTCGCAAGGATCCAGGCCCAGGGCATCCCCTACTGGGCGGACCCGGGACGGTCCCGGCCGCAGCAGATCAACCACAACGACGGCGGACGTGGCGTCTACTTCGCGGATCCTGACGGGCATTTCCTCGAGGCGATCACGCGTCCGTACGGATCGGGTGCTGCATGAAGTCCTAGGGACGATGACGAGCGCCTTTGGCAGCTCGGCCTACCTTCTGGGAGCGGAGCGCCGTAGTTGCTGCCAGATCTGCTTGATTGGAACGGCCTGAAGATCCGCCAATCAGGAGGTGTGGGTCAGGTGGCCGGGTCGATGAGTTCGGGGCCGTTGTTGCGGACGCTGTTCACCCGGTCCGTCACCACCGTCGGCGTCAGGACCGGTTCGGGAATGGCATCCAGGATCCTTTGCACTTCGGACTTGTCGGTAGTGCCGGGGTTGAGCCAGTCCCGGAACATCTCCGGCGGGACGATGACGGGGGCCCGGTCGTGGACGTGGCCCATCGAGTCGTGGGCCGTTGTGGTCAGCACTGTGCAGCTAAGCAGCCACCGGTGCGGATCATCCACGGGCAGGGATGGGTCCGGCCAGAACTCGTAGAGCCCGGCGAAGGCCAGCAGTTCGTTCTTCTCGGAATGGAGGTAATGCGGGATCTTCTTGCCGTCCGGGGTTTTCTCCCATTCGTAGTATCCCTCGGCCGGGATCAGGGCGCGCCGCTTGATGGCCGCCTTGCGGAAGGCCGGCTTGTCCAGGATGGATTCGCTGCGGGCGTTGATCAGCTTCGAGCCGATCTTTACCTCCTTCGCCCAGGACGGGACGAGACCCCAGCGGGCGATCAGGAGCCGGCGCTCCACGGCGTCCTCATCCATCCTCTCGGCGATGATCGGGACGTCCTGGGTCGGTGCCACGTTCCAGCTCGGCGGAGGCGGGCTGCCCTCGACGTCCTTCGCCTCGAAATGGCGCAGGAGATCCCCCGTCGCCTTGGACATCACGTACCTGCCGCACATGCATTAATTGTGCTCCGGTACGGGCGGCGACGGAGGATCGGAAGGTCAATCCGGCATCGCCGTCTGGGCGGAACCTGTGACGGGATCTCGCCTGTCTGCGCATCCAGGGCGCATCCGGCAACGGAGCGGGCATGGACATCCAGGCCGACGCTTGTACGCTCGAACATAGCTGGAACCTCCAATTTTCAAATGTGGCTCTACCTGTCCGCCAAGTGTGGCAGGCAACCCACGTACCGCTTTGAAAAGGAGATTCCAGCCCAAAAACCCGGCTACCTCATATCGTCTAGGGGCATCGCGGCAGGCTCCGCATGCCGGGGTTCAGGCAGTCTAGGCCGCTGCAAATTTCTCCGAGACGAGCAAGTTCATGCTGTTCTGCCAGAGCTGATCTAGTTGCGCCGGATCGTTGAAGAGCTTCGCAAAAAGTACCAAGCCTTCAATTTGAGCGACGATGGCTTTCGCCGCCGCCCGAGGGTCGCTCGATCTGAGCTCACCGCCGCTCACGGCTTCCCGGATCACGCTTTCCACGATGTCGATCTGCTCCTGGAATATTTCCTGAAGACGCGTTCGGACCGGATCGTCCTGCGAGCTGACCTCGAGCGCGAGGTTGCCGAAAAGGCAACCCGTCACGGCTCCCGTTCCCTTGAGCGCCTCGCTTTGCATTTCGGCGGTGGCAACGAAGAGATGACGCAGCCGTTCTACGGCCGCGCCAGGTGCGGTCAGGATGCGAGTCCATTCGCCGCGCTGCCAGCTCCAGTGCTCGTTCACGACCTCCAGCGCGAGAGCCTGTTTGGACGGGAAGAAATAGTAAAAGCTCCCCTTCTGCACACCCGCTTCCGTACAGATTTCGGCGACGCCGATCGAACTGTAGGCCCGCTTCCCGAACAGATCGGCGCCGGCGTCGAGAATCCGTTGCCGCGCGTCTGATTTTCGTCCCATGCTTGCAATTATACCGACCGGTCGGCTATAACTGAAGTGTCAAGTAGTTGACCGACCATCTAGTAAAGGATCAAAGCAATGGAATCTCGCAAAGTCGCCATCATCACCGGGGGCTCACAAGGCATTGGAGCAGGGCTGGTTTCTGCTTTCCGCGGCATCGGCTACGGCGTCGTGGCAAATTCACGCTCCATCGGAGCGTCCGAAGACCCTGACGTCGTCACGGTTGCCGGAGATATCTCGGACCCCGCTGTGGCCGAGAAGGTAGTCGACGCCGCCCTCGAGCGGTTCGGCCGCATCGACACCCTGGTGAACAACGCCGGGATCTTCGTCGCCAAACCGTTCACCGAGTACACCCAGGAGGACTATGACGACGTTCTTCACGTGAACCTCGGGGGCTTCTTCCACATCACGCAGAAGGCCATCGCGCAGATGGTCGGGCAGGGAGAAGGCCACGTCGTGAACGTGACTACGACTCTCGTTGAATACGCTAACTCCAACGTTCCGTCGGCTCTCGCCTCACTGACCAAGGGAGGGCTGTCCTCCGTCACGAAGTCCCTGGCCATCGAGTATGCCGGCCGTGGAATCCGCGTGAACGCCGTTTCACCCGGCATCATCGAAACACCCATGCACCCTGAAGAGACGCACGAAGCGCTGGCAAGCCTCCATCCCGTCGGACGGATCG
This sequence comes from uncultured Actinomycetota bacterium, assembly GCA_963722145.1. Taxonomy (GTDB): domain Bacteria; phylum Actinomycetota; class Actinomycetes; order Actinomycetales; family Micrococcaceae; genus Arthrobacter. The sequence goes on from CAVRLW010000014.1 coordinate 572,569, forward strand.
GCACGATCGGTGACATCACCCGTGGCGTCCTCTACCTCGAGCAGGCACCATTCGTCACCGGCGAGTTCCTGCATGTCGACGGCGGACAAAGCGCCGGCAACTAAGTCAGGATCTGGCGGGGCAGGCTTAGCTGGCTGCCCCGTCTAAGCCTTCAGGAAATAGAAGAAGAGGACACCGTGATCACAATCGAAAGCACCGCACAAGTGCGCATCCTTACTGAGGTCCTTGATGCGTGGGCGACCGGAATCCGCGAACATCAGCCGGAAACTGTCGCTTCCCGCTTCACTGAGAACGCCCTGTTCCAGGGGTTCGACAGGACACAGACCATCGGCAAGCCCGGCATCGTCGCCTATTACGACAAACAGCCCGTGGGCCTCAGTCCCGCGTTCCGGATTCTGGAACACCGGCAGCTTTCCGATGATGCACTCATCTCCTTTGTCGACGTCGACTTCACCCGCCCTGACGGCGACGTCATACCAGTGCATCTGACAGCTTTGCTGCAACTCGTCAATGGGTCCTGGCTGATCAGCCACTACCACGTCTCAAAGATCGAATAGCAACCACTCTCCAGACCGGCGACGTCGTGCGACCGTCCGGGAACTGAGTCGGTCTGGGGCCCGACACGCCGGGACGGGTGGCCGCTGCCCACGGCGTCTACGAAGCCAAGGCCTTCGCTAGCGGGAACGATGCCGAGTGGCCCCGGTGGTGGGCGGAACACACGACGCGACCTCCGACACGATGGAGCCGGCCTCTGGGGTGTGCAACGTCATTCTGCGGGAGAATGACGCCGTGGCGTGACCCTGTCCGGGCGTGTTGGCAGGCGTCGGCGTCGGTCAGTTCGATGCGCTGGATGTTCTCCACGACCAGGTTGACGATGCGGTCAGCTTCCTCCGGGGTGGCCACGATCACTACCGGGATGCTCTGGCATCCGGCTTCGATGGCTCCCAGGGTCCGGCGCTGGCCCATCAGCACGTGCACGGTGCCGTCGTCCTTGCGGTCGGCGATGACGGGCTCGAGGACGCCGAGGGCTGGCACGAGACCCTGCACTGACTTGAATCTAACGTGGTGCTCTCCGCCGAACTGGACCGCGACTAGGCAAAGAACTACTTCAAGATCGGTGTGTCCGCGCCTCGCTGGGCGATCCGCCGCCGCCGCCGGCTCTTCGCCGGGATGGAGGACTCATTGTCCTGATGGCCGGCTCGCATTGGGTCGGCCGCGCCGCCGCGGTCTTCAGCCTTACGGGTGCTCGGTCCAGTCCAGTGCCGCGGTGAGCCGGTCGGCGTCCCGCCGGCATCGCCGCGCGGAAATATATCCACTGAGTAATCCGGGACCACGTCCTGCTTTCTGGTCAATCACCGCAGCCAGCTCGCGCGATGAGCTTGGAGTGCGAGGGATAGCTTCCCCTCCTGCTCCGTGCCGAGCCTCCGCGCCCAACAGGCAAGCCATCCGGAAGCCAACGGCCCCGTGCCTACTTAGCCCGTGCCTACTCAGGAGGTGTTGCTGCCGGATTGGGACCGGCCGCCGGCGCGATGAGTTCCTGGATCCCACCGATGTGGTCCCGCATTGCCTGTTCGGCTGCAGGGCCATTCGCGGCCTTGAGCGCGTCGATAATGGCCCAGTGTCCCAACAGCGAGGCGGCCTTGCGGCTGGTGCCCTGGAACCCGAGCCGGCGTGAGGAGCGTGCCCAGTCGCTCACGATGCGAATGAGCTTGGACAGCAGCGGGTTGCGCGCAATGTCGGCCACCATGACATGGAATTCGACGTCGAGCTCAAGCAGCTTCGCGGAGCTCGTCTCCTGCTCTGCGGTGCGCAGAATTGCCTCAAGCTTCCGCAGGTCCGACGGTGTCGCCTTGGCCGCCGCGAGCGCAGTGACCCCTGGTTCGATACAGCGGCGCATTTCCATGATCTGGTTGAAGTCCTCCTGCGCCGCGCTGAAGACCGAGGTGAGCTCCTCCGCCTGTTTGGGCGTCGAGGATTCGAGGACGATGGTCCCCCTGCCCGGACGGCGACTCACGAGACCGCGAAGCTCCATCTCCAGCAGGGCCTCGCGCAACGTCGTCCGTGAGACTCCCAGAGTTGCGGCCAGCACGCGCTCGGCGGGAATCTTCTCGCCGCGCGGGAGTTCACCGCGGACGATCATGAGCTCCAGCTCGGCAGCGAGATTGCCGCCCATGGAAACCCAGCCATGACTCACTGCGGCCCAGTCAACCACCGTGCACCTCGTCTCTACTGTTTCGTTTGCGATTACAGTCTAGCCGTGGCATATTGGTCGGACCAATAGACCAATGGTGGTCTTGATCACAACTACGGAGTGAAATGGAAAAGGTACTTACGCAGGAGACTCAGCAAGTCGGCGGCACGTCCCGCTGGCGTCGGATTGCCGGCGTTGCGGGTCCAGGGTTCATCGTGGCCGCTGCCGGCGTCGGTGCCGGAGACCTCATCGCCTCCCTTAACGCCGGGGCCAGCTTCGGGCTAACCCTGGCCTGGGCCGTCGTCGTCGGCTGCTTCATCAAGTTCATCGTGACCGAGTGCATCGGCCGCTGGTCGCTTGCGACCGGCATCAGCCCACTGCGCGGTTTCCACCAGCTCAGCAAGATTTTCACCGGCTACTTCGGTATCTACTCGATCATCCTGGGGTTCTTCTACGGCGCGGCCATCGCCGGGGCGCTCGGACTCACGGTGCACGCGATGTTCCCTGCGGTAGACATCAAACTGGGCGCCGTCGTCGCCGTCCTGGTCGGCCTGGGCATTCTGTGGATCGGCAAGTACAGCTTCTTCGAGAAGCTCATGTCATTCTTCGTCGCGGTCATGTTCATCTCCATTGTGGGCGCCGCAATCTTGACCAAGCCCGATCTCAGTATCCTGCTGAGCGGCCTGACGCCGCGCGTCCCGCAGGACGGAACCTTCTACGTGCTTGGTGTCATGGGCGGGGTTGGCATGTCGATCGGCCTTCTGTCCTACGGCTATTGGCTCCGCGACCGGGGCTGGAACGGTCCCAGCTGGATCAAGACGATGCGCCTTGACCTCGTCATCGGTTACGGCATGACCTTCATCTTCATGTTCGCCATGATGATTGTCGGCGCGGCCTTCCTGCAGGGCAGCGGCACCGAGGTCGGCGGGCTAAGCGACCTCAACGCCCTGGCCAGCCCCTTCGCGGAACGCTTTGGCGAGCCCGCCAAGTGGCTCCTGCTTATCGGAATGTTCTCCGCCGTCTTCAGCTCGCTCATCGGCGGCTACAACGCCCTGGCCAACGTATTCAATGACATCTTCAACATCTACCGCAAGACCGACAAGGAGCGGGACGAGAATGCCGCCCGGTCCGTGCCCTTCCGCGCCTACATCCTGTGGATGTGCCTTCCTCCACTGGCCCTGCTGTTCCTGGACAAGCCGGTCACGCTGGTTCTGATCTACGCCGCACTGGGCGCGCTGCTCATGCCGGTCATGATCGGCGGGTTGCTCTGGCTCATGAACTCCAAGCGCCTCGACAAGAAGTACCGTAACGGCCTCGTAATGAACGCCTCGCTGGTCCTTGGCCTCGTCATGTTCGGCGGCCTGGGCCTCAACGAGCTCCTTAACCTCTGATCCGCGGCTCCGACGGCTCCCGCGCACACAGCCTAGAAAGGCAGCTGCTATGAATTTCTCAACCCGCCCCGAACTTATCGGGACGTTTGGCATGGTTTCCTCCACGCACTGGATGGGCTCCCAGGTCGGCATGGGCGTGCTGGAGCGCGGCGGCAATGCCTTTGACGCGGCCGCCGCGGCGGCCTTCACGCTGCAGGTCGTCGAGCCCCACCAGAACGGCCCCGGCGGCGACCTTCCGCTCATCTTCGCCCGCGCCGACGATAAAAGGCCCACCGTGCTGTGCGCCCAGGGCCCGGCCCCGGCCGCCGCAACGCCGGAGGCCTTCGCCGAGCTAGAGCTCGATATGGTGCCCGGCACGGGGACCCTGGCCGCGGCAATCCCAGGCTCGACGCTTGGCTGGATGACGTTTGTGCGTGATCACGGGACCATGAGCCTGCGCGAGGTCCTATCCGTGGCAGCGTCCTATGCCGAGGACGGCTTTCCCGCAGCGGCGAAGGTCGTGGAGTACATCAAGCGGATGGAGCCGATGTTCCGGGAGCACTGGGGACCGTCCGCCGAACTCTACCTGCCCGGGGGCCGGGTTCCCGTCGAGGGGCAGCTGCTCGTTAACAAAGCCCTGGCCCGCACCTACGGGCGCCTCATGGACGCGGAAGACGCCGCACTGCTCGACGGCGGCACCCGCTCCGAGGGCTTTGACGCCGCAATCCGGGCGTGGACCGAGGGCTTCGTGGCTGACGCCATCGCCGCGTTCGTCAAGACACCCTGGCGGGACTCGAGTGGCCGCGACCATGTCGGATTCCTCTCCCATGAGGACATGGCGTCGTGGCGCCCGCACTATGAGGCACCCGTGACCCTGGAATTTCGGGGGCTCACGGTCTGCAAGCCGGGCTTCTGGAGCCAGGGTCCCGTCTTCCTGCAGCAGCTCGCCCTGCTGGACGGGATGGACGTGGAACCGGGCACGGCGGACGGCATCCACAAGATCTTGGAGGCCAGCAAACTGGCCTTCGCGGACCGGGACGCCTGGTACGGCGACGTCGCCGACGTGCCCTCGCATACCCTTCTCTCAGGCGAGTACACGGCCGAGCGCCGGAAACTCATCGGTGCCGCGGCCTCGATGGAAATCCGGCCCGGCCGGCCCGACGGCCGTGAGGCGGTCCTGCCGGATCTTCGCGTCACGGGAGATTTTGACATCAGGGGACTCAGCGGCGTCGGCGAACCCAACGCCGTCGCGGCGCTGCTGGATTCCGGCCCCGCGGCCAACGGGGAGGCCCGCTCGGACACCGTGCACGTCGACGTCGTCGACCGCTGGGGCAACATGGTCTCGGCCATGCCCAGCGGCGGCTGGCTGCACTCCTCCCCCATCATCCCGGAGCTCGGCTTCCCGCTGGGGACCCGGCTGCAGATGGCCTGGCTCGAGTCAGGTTTACCCAACACCCTGGCGCCGGGCAAGCGACCCCGCACCACACTTTCGCCGACCCTGGTTCTGAAGGGCGGCGAACCCGTGCTCGCCTTTGGCACTCCCGGCGGCGATCAGCAGGACCAGTGGCAGCTGCAATTTCTGCTCAACCACGTGCTCGCCGGGATGAACCTACAGGAGGCCATCGATGCGCCGTCGTTCCACAGTACCCACTTTCCCAGCTCCTTTTTCCCACACGAGCATCAGCTCGGCGTCGTCGTGATCGAGCGACGGATCGGCGAGGAAATAGTGCGGGAGCTGCGGGCGCGCGGCCATCACGTCGGCGTGGCGGGTGACTGGGAGATCGGCCGAATGTGCGCGGTCTCGCGGGATCCCGCGACGGGGACGGTGCGCGCGGCCGCCAACCCGCGCGGCATGCAGGGCTACGCGGTGGGGCGCTGACCGTGACTGTAACGGAAAGGGTTCGCACACGCGCGACGACGGCCCGCATGCCAGCGGCGCGGCTGCACCTCTGGCTCATGCTCATCCTGACGTTTTCCACGGGAGTCATCGATGCCGTGGGCTATCTGGGCCTGGACCGGGTCTTCACGGGCAATATGACGGGCAACGTGGTCATTCTGGGTATGGCGCTGACCGGCACATCCAGTCTGCCCGTCCTCGGCCCCGTACTGGCTTTGGTCTTCTTCTTCGGCGGCGCCATGATTTCCGGGCGCATGCTGCGGGGAAGGTCCGACGGCTGGTCCGGGCCTACCTCCGTGGCCCTTGGCGTGGTCAGTCTTCTGCTGTTGGCTGTCTCGGCCACGTTGTCCCTTCTCGGGGCGCACGGTTTCCCGCACCAGGCCGAGCTCGTGACCTCGGCGTTGGGGCTCGTCATGGGCATCCAGGCGGCCGCGGCACGGCACGTCAAAGTCGCGGACGTGACCACGGTGGTGGTCACCTCGACCCTGACGGGGCTCGCGGCCGACTCACGTTTCGCGGCCCGCAAGGGTCAGGACTGGCCCAAGCGGCTGCTCGCCGTCGTGCTGATCCTGCTCGGCGCCCTCACCGGGGCGGCTCTCTTGACCGTGGCCATGTGGCTGCCCATCCTGCTCGCCGCCGTCCTCACGGCCGGCGTGGTCGTGGCGGGCCATCTCCGGGTCCGGGCCGATGCCGGGCCCACCCCTGGCATCACCCACCGGCCGGGGCCAGCACATCCGCTGACGGAGGTGTGAATCTGCGACTGTGGCGTAGGGCACTGGTCCACGCGCTGATGGTTGTAGCGGAAACGGTCGTTTATGACACATCTCAGACAAGCAGCTTCAATGTCGCCGAAAAGACTCCCGGGACTCTGACAATCAGCGCCCCGATAAGGGTTGTGCCGGGCTCGGTAGCATTTGGATTGGCGGGTTCAATATGCCTGGTGTTCTTGGGTCAGGCGGCGCCTCGCGCGCGGCCCTTGCCATCCCCGCGGCCGTTCGGGATGATGCCTAGGCGCGGTGCTTTAGTGCCTAAGCGAAAGGGGCGCCGATGCTGCAAGCATTTGGCTGGGGTCTGCTTGCCGGGTCCTCGTACTTCCTGGGTGGACTGCTCGCCCTGCGGTGGCGCGTTGGCAACAGCGTCCTGCTCGGCATCCTGACCGGGCTCGGTGCCGGCGCCCTGCTCTCGGCCGTCGCCTACAAGCTCGTCGCCGAGGCCGGGCGGCTGGCCGGCGGAAGCGGTTATGTCGGGGTGGGACTGATCGGCGGGGCTGTGGCGACGGCGTGGGTGGTAACGGGTGCCGTGCGCGGCCGGCGGCTGTCCGAACCTCCCGTCCACGAGCCCAGATTCCTTGTGATCGGGCTGTCCGTGGTCGCCGAAGCGGTTGTTATCACCGGGGCGCTACTCAGCGGCTACGGCATCAGTGCCGCGGTGCTTGCCGCTGTCTTCCTCTGCGGCGTCCCCGAGGCCATGGCCGACACCGGACCGCTGCGCAAGTCAGGCATGACCACCCGCCACGTCATGTCCGCCTGGCTGGCCATGACGTTCTTGTGCGCCGCGTCGGTGGCCCTCTTCACGGTGCTGCTGCGGGCAGCCCCGCCCGAGGTGGTGGCCTTCGCGCTGGCCTGCGCCGGCGGCGGCATCCTGACGAACGTAACGACCCGCATGGTGCCGGAGGGGCTCCGGGACGCCGGCGCCGCCACCGGCATCGCGATCGCCGTCGGATTCGGCCTCTCGTTCGCCCTTGTGGAGATCCTCGGCGGGCACTGAAGCCGCAGCCGGTTTCATCCCTGTCAGGTGATCGTGGGAGCCGCCCCATGCGGTTCATTAGTCCTCAAGCCCCCCTCACAACCCACACCGTAAACGACGGTCACAGAGGAATCCTTCGGGACGGGTACCTCGTTTTCCTCAAGGTTCCATGCTCAGGTACCGGTACACGGTGGCGCGGCTGGCACCGATGATCTTCCGATGTCAGCTGGCTTGCCCTCGCACCTTCAGCTCATGTGCGCGCTGTACCTTGTCGTGGTCAGTGGTGACCTCCCAGAACGGGGATTGCCATCAGCATCCCCTCCCCCGACGGAGGAACGAGGACGGACATCATCATCGATCCCGCCTCGGGACTGGTGATCGGGGAACAGGGCGTACTGCTGAAGGACTATCCGGGCTCTCCCGCCGCGACCGTCTCGACCTATACACCCGTGAAGACATCCGTGGTGAACGCTGCACCCTAGTTATCCTGGCCGGGGGGCTCCAGCGCCCCCCGGCCAGGATAACTTTGCTCGGTCATGCAGCGCGGCGCACCTTTACTGTTGCGGCGCGTGTGCGTCCGCAAGCTCGGGTGGCCAGACCACTCTAAAGCGTTCAAAGACAATCTCGTCGTCCTCTGACCATTCACGTCCGACGGCGGCGGAGACCCGCGTCCAGTAGCGGCGGTGTTCACGCCGCCAACTTTCCAGGGTCAGGTCGTCTTCGCCCTCATCACGAGCGAAGGCCGCATCGGCGCTCGTGAAGGGGCCGATACGGAGCTCTGTGCTGCGGATGATGATGCGGGGCAGCCCATCACCGTCGCAGGCTATCCAATGGGATCCGATGCGGGGCACCTGGTCGCCGCGGGCGATGAAGTCAGCGACGAGTTCCGCCGTCGCGCGTTTCCTTCCGGTGAGAACAATGCCGAGCAGTTCGTTGGCGAGCCGTTTCGAATCGCCGAAGTGTTCGACCGTGAACTCGGGCGACGCGGTAACGGCATCGGGATGCGCGGCGGCGTAGGCGGCCCACATTCGATCGGCTGCTTGAACATCAGCTGGGGCGACAGGATGAGAATGCACCTCCATATCGTCGCAGGCCCGGAACGAAGGCCGCCAGCAGGCGTGAAGTTCTGGCGGCGGGGCGAATGGCCGCCCGTGACACGAAGAGCTATGGGCGCACATGCGCGGACAAAGCCTCTCTCCATCGCAGTAGTGGACTAGGGCAGGACGAAGCCCCGGCCCTAGCGGCTTGGATCGCTGGAAGAACCAAGCCGCTAGCTCACGTTGCGTCAGCTGGCGCGGTTAGCCGTCTCAGTGCAGGCTTCTCGGTGGGGTTGGAGCTGCGGCGGTCTCGCCTGAACGGCTCCACAGCTGCCCGATCACGGTGAGGTGGATGACGCGGCCGATGGTCACCGCGACGAGGAGCACGGACATCTGCACGAACAGCCACCCGATGTACGAGAAAGCGAGCCCGAGGACGCCGAATTGATCGGCGGAGGAGGCGAGCGCCCCCGGGAGATACACGCGCCCCACCACCGTGGCCACGGCGAATCCGAGTCCGGCGAGCACTGATCCCGGGAGGAGTGCCCTCAGGCTGACGCTCCGGTTGATCACGATCCAAGACGCGACCCACCACAGCGCGGACCAGATCGCCGCCTCGATGATGAACTCGAGCACCGACAAGGCACCCGTGCCGCGCACGACGTAGCGGTTCACGACCACGAGGGCGAACCCGATGAGGATCGCAACAATCGTGACGACCCAGCGCCACGCGAAGCGGATGGGGGCCTTTGGCGTCTTCCAGATCCTGCGGAAGCACCGCTCGAGCGCGCGGGCGAAGGCGGTCGCGGCGAGGATGAGCAGCAGCGCGCCGATGACTTGCGTGAACGTCACCCCTTCGATCGCTTGGGGAATCGACTGCTTCACAAGTTCCGCGGTGTGATCATCGAGGCTGAGGTTCTCAGCGAACATCGCGTCCGCCTCGGGGTTCAGGCTCCCCCGCAACGAACTGGCGACGATGAGGATCGGCAGGATCGAGGTGAACGACTGTGCGGCGAGCGTCATCGCTCGATCGAACAGCTCGAGGTCACGAATGTCACGGAGAGCACGCAGCACAAAACGTCCGGCCGCCGAGCGCACGGTGGCCCGCAGCAATCGGTTCACCGGCGGCTGAACCATCGGAATCACACATGCCCAGCTTCGGCAGGCCGGAATGGTCCAGACACCCGATTCAGGTCGTCGCTGTGCGCGGCGATCTCGACGGTGGCGGTGCCGGCATTCAGGACGACGACGATGGGATCAGAGCCGAGTCGCTCTACATCGCCGGGCGCGGCGGGCCGATGTCCGCTGACGCTGTCGATGGCGATGAGCTCGTTCCTGAAGAGGAATGGGGCCTTGGTCCAGACTAGGACGTCGCGCACCCAACGACCGTAGCCTCGCGTCCACTTCGGCCGGAACCCGTCGACCGCGCCATTGGTGACGCGAATCGCACCATGGAACACGCCCGGCTGGCGGTTGACCCACCGCTTCCGGCCCCAACACGACAGCGAGGAAAACCACGAGGACGATGAGGTTGACGCCGAGGATGACCAACAGCGCAATGATCATCAACCACCTCCGAATTCCGGTTGATACACATCACTCGCACCGTTCGCAGCGGGCAACGCCCGGACCTTAGTCTCTGGCCCCCAGCATCCCGGACCACCCGACGCCGTCGCATCATGCGAACCGCGTGATGTTCGTCGCCGACACCTCGACGAAGCGACCATTTCCCTCATACGCCCGCTTCAAACCGGGCCGCCCAACGAAACCTGGCAGTCCGACTTCAACTCATTGACAGGATGACTCCGCCAACCGCGCATGGAAAGGGAGCCGGGCAGAATTTACGCTGCCTGCCCTCGCGCGGGTGCGGCGCCGCCTCTCCGAGCTGATGGAAGACCCCGAACCCGTGAAGCAGCAGCTCCTCCGCTCGTCGGAGGGGCACGAAACCGGCGTGTCCGGGGTTAATTCCCTTGCCCGAGCCACTCCGTGCCGTTAGTTCTGGTTAAGGGCGGGGCGGTGCAGGACGAGTTTGGTGGCGTGTTGGGCATACGCGGTGGGGGCGTCGTCGAAGTCGGCCAGGTGGCTGGTGACTTTTTCGGCGGGGAAGTCGTTCCTGTGGACCCAGTCCAGGAGCTCGGGCAGGACGGCGCGGGGGTGGGAGACGCCCAGATGCAGGGTGATGTCGTTGGCGTACATGTGCATCAGGGGGATTCCGGTGTTGGTGCCGACGTAGTAGCCAACTGCGGTGCAGATCCCGCCGGGGGCCGTGGCGCGGATGGCGTGGCGGATGCCGGCGGTGCTGCTGGAGGCCTCGGCCACGATGTCGTACCGCGCTCCAGGGTTGGCGGATTTCTTGGATCGCTGATGGGCGTTGGCTCCGAGGGAATCAGCAACCTCCAGGCGTCGGTGGCTGGAGTCGACGTAATCGACGACCGAGGCGCCGTGGGCGACGGCAAGGCCGGCAGCGTAGAGACCGATCGACTTGGCGCCGCCGCCCACCACGAGGACCGTCGCGCCGGGCTCAGTCCGGCCTTCAACCCGGCCTGCATCGCCCGCGAGACACGGTGGTGGATCGGCAGCGTGTCACCGTCACAGCGGCTCACGACAATCGGACGCACGATCGCATCGTCGCCGGTCATCAACTCCGGGTTTTCTCGTTCGATCCAGTCCAGCTTGCCGGTGCTCATGAAATTCAACTCACGCATGTGGGGGTCCGTTCGATCGGGATTCTTGTTGAGGAGCCGCCGCCGATCACGTTCCGCCTCCAGACATCATCCTTCAATGCGCAGAAACGTTCTGGGGCGCCACGCGGAACGCGAACTATCCCCTCCGCCTATAAATAATCCATGGCGGCTAGAAAAGCTACTCCCCCACCAGCCGAGATTGCTGGTAGCGGATATTATGACAAGCTGCCGCGCAGAAGAGGCTGTGAAGGCACGAGATGTGAGCACTATCGATGAGCCTCGTGGGGCACTTGTGTCTTAGGCAGGGAATAATGCCGGGCCGCCGTGAAGCCAGCGGCTCCGTTTCCAGCTGCTTACTCGCGACCGGGCGCCGAGACGGTCGCCGGTGTGTGCTCGATGACGAGCGTGCTCCGCTGGCTTCCTGCTGCTACCAGGCGGGCATTGCGTTCGTCATTGCCGGTTGCACGCCATTCGGCGATGGCGGCGTCGTTGTCGAACCTCAGGTGCCGGGCGGTGAGCCGGCGCAGGCGTTCGCCCTGTTCGAGTTCCACGAACCAGGTTTCATCCAGGAGGGATGCGACCTCGTTCCATGGGGCCTCGTCAAAGAGCAGGTAGTTGCCCTCGGTGATGATCAGGCGTGTTTCCGGCGGGACGGCGATGGCCCCGGCGATCGCGTCGTTGACTTCGCGGCGGAAGACCGGTGCGAAGATCTCCCGCGAGGTCTCTGAGCGCAGCCGGCGGAGCAACGCGACGTAGCCGACACCGTCGAAGGTGTCCGGAGCGCCCTTGCGGTGCTCAAGCCCGCGGGACTCGAGCAGCGACTGCGCCAGGTGATATCCGTCCATGGGGACCAGGGCGACCTGCCGGGGATGGTTGATGAGCAGGTGCTCCAGCAGCCATTCGGAGATCGTGGATTTTCCGGCACCGGGCGCCCCGGCTATTCCGAGCAGGCACCGTCCGCGCCGCAGGAGCAGCGCTTCAGCCCGGGCGAGGAGCTGCTGCTGGCCTGATTCGTCCCAGCGCAGGTATGCAGGGGTGTTCATCGCCTCTCCTTCCGACTCTTGCCTGGACCAGGACGACAATCAACAGGAAGCATGGCGGATGACCGATGGCCGGGCATCTGGAGCGGGAGCGTCCTAACCCTCGCACTCGATGCAGTACGAGTGCCCGTCCATTTCATGCGCGAGCTGGGACCGGTGCCGGACCAGGAAACAGGAATAGCAAGTGAACTCATCCTCGGCCTGGGGAATGACCTGAACGATAAGTTCCTCGGCGACAAACTCCCCGCCGGGGGTCATGGCCTCATCCAGAGCATCGGATTCGTCCAGCTCACGGACGACGCTCTGGGCATCCGGAGCGTTGGCGGACTGCAGCGCCTCCAGGGACCGGTCCTGGGATTCCTTGACGTCGGAACGTACTTCGTCGTAATCGGTTGCCACTGGGGTCATTCTCTCTTCTGGCGTTCTTAGCTGACGGAACTGCAACGTACACCATGGCCCCGGTATTCCCCTGTCGCGGGACCGGCAGCGCCCCGCGGATTGGACCGGACCCCTATCTGGGCAGCGGCGGAAACGCCCCCTGGGCTGTCCCGGAGTCCTTATTAGTCCCGCACCGCAGGGGTCTCAGGTTCTGCCCATTCCAGGGCTGCGACGATGTGTCCTTCGTTGGGAAGTGCCTCTTGACCTCGCAATCAGGAAAGGGCGAGTACGCCGAGCATCGATCGCATCTTCGCCCTGGACGACATCGTCGAAGCCCACCGCTATCTGGAAGCCGGAACCCAGGTCGGGAAGATCGAGGTCACCCCTGCCCGGGAAGCCTGAAGCAACGGCATCGCCGGCCGTACCTCAGCTACCTTGCCGCAGCCGGGTCCGCGGGCCAGGCCACGGGCAGGCCGAGGTTCGACTGAGCAGCCTCCACGAGGACAGCAGCAAAAGGATCGGCAACAAGTGCATCCGCCCGGGAAGCCTCGACAGCCCGGCCGGCGGCAACCGCCAGAAACGTCATCGGCAGCCCTTCGCCTTCAAGACCACTCACGTGTTCAGCCTCCTACCCCTCTGGAAATCGTCCCACGGGCGGCGGCGTGACTTACGCAGGCTTTCGCCAGACGTTTCTGCACGGCAATGGTCGGCGGCTCCCCACGTGAGGGAGCATCAAGAGCTGCTTCCTCACGAGGGGAAGTGTGGACAGACGCCGGGCCCTACAAGTCACGCGTGGGATCCGGTCCGGACGGCCTCGGCCCGGGATCGGGCACAGGGCTTGGCCCAGGAAACGTCGGGTCGGGAGACCCCGGCGCAGGCACGGGGGATGTCGGATCCGGAGAGTCGGGCAGCGGCCCGGGGTCTGGCGGAAACGGGTCGGGTTCGCGTTGCGGCGGAAGAGTCATGGATACCCCTAAGGTCTGGCCTTAAAACGGAAGGAATCCCCAGACTAAGTCCCCGGGTCGGGAAAGGACAGGGGTCGAATTGACTCGTGGGAATACTCCGCGTCTACGCCGTCATCGTCGCCGGCAACGCCCCGGTTGGCGATCATTATCCAAGCGGACAGCTGCGGTAGGCCGGCCATCGTTCTGGATGGCAGGAAACATCATGGCTGTCTACCGCCCCGTTTCCGCCTCATTGACAGCATTGTCATCGCGGGGATCATCCTTGCGGCGGGCTTCCTCCAGATGATGCTCAAGCTTCTCTTCAGCATCCCGTCGGCGTTGACCCACGGTACGCATCTGCTGCGTAGTAGGTGAACCGGCGAAACCGTCCTGAGGGTAATGCTTTTCGCGTTTTCTCGTCGCCCGAAAACATAAGGAATCCGGCCCGATCCGACCCACATACGACCCGATCCGAAGCCCGAACTGCGCACAATGTACACACCTCAAATTTAACTGTTCGAAGCATCGCGGCCCCACTCCCCAAGCCGGGGTGCGGCTGTTCTGAATTCTGTGCCAGGAGGCTTCCGGAACGGAATTCCGGTCAGCCGCAGCATCAGGCGCCCTCTACCGCGGCGGACAGAAGGTCCATTATCGGCGCTTTCCAGGTGCGGGGGTGATCTGTCCGTGATCGATCCGGCAGCCCCGAGGGCGCTAGTCAAGTAATCCCACGATGTAACCGACAAAGTACAGCAGCGACAACAGGACCACTGCCGCGATCCCGGCCATCCAGAGAATCTGGGCACCCTTCGTCGTGCCGTTTTCGTCGTGACCCTGCGGCCCGGCCGTCGAGGCTTCGCCCGGAGGGGTCTCGCCTGGCGGCACGCCGCCTCCCGGCTCCAAGCCAGTGATCTTGTCCTCATCTGGGTCGGGATTGCTTCCTGACATGTTCACGCCCCTGGTCGCAGTGCTGATGCTTTGATCAGGGTAACGGGCGGCGGTGGTCGGGCCCAGGCTGCGCGGGCCTCGATTCCGGGCTTGGTCCCAGCCGAGGCCGGGACCGGTGTTGGTAATCCTTAGCCAGATCAGCTCATTCACCGCCCTGCTGATCTGGAGTCCGCTCCTGGGCGGACATTGGCCGCGCTGTAGGAATCAGCAGGCAGTCCGCACACGAGCGTTGGGCCGACAAGCGACAGATCCAAGTTCAAGCAGCGGACATGTCTGATTATGGTCTTGGTTCTCACAAACGAAGGATTCCGAGAAGGGAGCGAATCGAGAATCCCTTACCTTCGGCGGAGGGACCCATCGGTGCAAATGACCGTGGCAGTCTGCTTCTCAGAAATAGCTCCCAATTTGAGTCAGGGGAAGTAGGGTCTTGAATCGAGTTCTGAGACTACAACCCGTATGAATTCCCGTAAGCCGGCCTCCCACCTCGGCGGACGGTGCCATGTAGCCTGCCTGTTCAGCGACGTGGGGGCGGAAACGCGTGACGGCGACCGGCGACCACGATGATGAGGGCGATGACGAGCAAGGCCAGGGTCGCCCAGCCCAGCGATGGTGAACCCAACGAGCCAAGGAGTGTGCCTCCAAGGATGCCGCCCGCGGCGATGCCGATGTTCCAACCGGTAACCATAACGCCCTGAGCAGCGTCCACGGCGGTGCCGGCGACATTCATCATTGAGGTCTGCAGCAGGCTCGCAGCGCCACCGAACGCCAGACCCCACGCGGCAGCACTGCCGTACACGGCGATAGGGGACGCGGCAAGGACTCCCAGGGCGAGCATCGCAACGGCGAACAAAACGCTGCTGATGATCATCAGGGTCCGCAGGTGCCGGTCGATCAGAGCACCGGTGATCGCCAGGCTGACCAGAGATGCCACACCGAAAACCATCAGAACCGCACTGACAGCGTCGCTCATGCCCACAGGTGCCAGGAAGGGCGCGATATACGTGTAGAGCAGGTTATGCGCGGTGACGTAGAGAACCGCGGTGATAAGCACAGGGACCATGCCAGGAAGGGTGAACACGCGACGGACCGGGGTCCGTTCACTTTTCTCCTGACCGGGCAGTCCGGGCAGGACCACCAACACCCAGCCGATGAGCACCGCTGCGAACACCGCCATCGCGACAAAAGTGAACCGCCACCCGATCATGCCCGCCAGCAATGTGCCGGCCGGTGTACCGATTGCCAGAGCGATCGGGGTGCCCGCAAGTGCAATCGTCAAGCCGCGGCCCCGCTGCTCACCCCTCACGAGGCGGCCCGCAATCCCGGCGATGATGCCCCACAGCAAACCCGCGAAGATACCGGCGACGAAACGGGCACCCAGCGTGAGCACGAAGCTCGGCGATACGGCCACTATCAGGCTCGTCACGACATATCCCGTGAGCGCAGCAACGAGAAGACGGCGACGGGACCATCCCATCGTTGCGCTGATGATCGGGATCGCCCCCACGATTGAACCGATGGCGTATACCGTAACGAACTGGCCGGCAGCTGACTCGCTCACCCCTAGCGCCTGGCTCATCTCGGGCAGGATGCCAGCAGGCATCGTCTCCAGCATGATGGTCAGGAAGCCACTTGCCGTCAGCGCGAGCAGGCTCCAAAGTGGCAGGCCCTGGGGGCTGCTCGTCTCTTCAGGGGCGTATTGTACTAGTGTCATAAACCTTACGGTAAATGGTTGACACTAGTGTGAAGGTCAAACCGGCCGCTGACCGACTCCGTCCGAAGGGGCTACGACATGCGAATCGGAGAGCTCGCGAAACTCTCAAACACTCCTACCAGATCGCTCCGATACTACGAAGAGCAAGGATTGATCGTCCCGCGGCGCCTGGAGAACGGCTATCGGGAGTACGACCCCTACCTGATCGACCGCGCGATCCAGATCCGCGGCCTCATCGACAGCGGCGTCCCCACTAAGATCATCGCCCTGATCCTCCCGTGCCTGGACAAACCGCGCGGCATCGTTCCCGACGACATCCAACCAGAACTACTCACCATCCTCCGCGACGAACGCGACAAGATGACCCAACGCATCGACTTCCTCACCCGAAACCGGGACTCGATCGCCACCTATATCGACACGGCAGACGCGGCTTCGGCGCGCCAAACCGCTGGCACCGCTGCTTAGCCCACGTTCTCCGCAGACCCGCGGAAACGACCGCTTTAGCGGTACGAAATCTGTCACCCAAGCGGAGGGAAGGGACGTCTGCGACACCTAGATTAGATGACGGGTAAAGCGACACGGATGCCCATTCCTGCTGATCGGCGGGTTGGTGTCACTTAAACGAAGGATTTCAAGAACAGGTTGATTCGAGAATCGTTGTGCTTGCGGCGAGCAGCCGAGAAGGGCAACCGCCTTGCGTTTTTCGGCCTGAACGCCCGATCCGGCGGCCTTCACACACGGCTCGGCGGCCTTCACACACGGCTCGGCGCGGCCACTGGACACTAGGTCAAAGTCGGGCCCAAAGCCCCTCGCGAACCGGGCTGAGTGCGCGTAATTTTAGTAATGTCCGGCCCGGGCCGCCGCGGAAGTGAGCCCGGTAGATCATTGAAAGGCAGGATGCCTGATGGGCAGCGCAAGCGGTCCTGATGATGCGCGACGACTCGACGCAGACCGGGACGGCACTCCGGAACCCCTGAATCAAACGGAAAACCGCGCTTCTGACCACAGCGTTGACGACCGCTTCCACGAAGAGACTGACGGTGTTCTCCCCGATGGCGAGAACGACGGGTACGTCGATGACACAGGCGGCCCGGTCGACGATATTTTGCACAGGAGACCCGGCCGCCGCCGCTCTCCGTGAAACCGTGGTTGCCCGAGAAGAGGAGCGGTTCGGCGGCATCAAGATCGGCTCGGCCTTCTTCGGCTGGCTGGTCGCGACCGCAATGACTGTTTTGCTGGTTGCTCTGGTTGCGGCGGCCGGCAGGGCCGGCTTTCTGCCCGGCACGGACCCGCTCCCCCGAGCTGGCCAGGAATCATCCGGTGGCATCACCGGTATGATCGTGCTCCTCTCGCTCCAGCTCCTCGCATATTTTTCGGGTGGCTACGTGGCAGGGCGGATGGCGCGCTTCAACGGCGTCGGCCAGGGGCTCATGGTGTGGCTGTGGGGCGTCATCGGAGCCGCAGCGATGGCACTGCTGGCGATAACTGGGCAACACAATGTCCTGACCACGCTCAACACTTTCCTTCGCCTTCCACTGCTCGAGGGGCAGCTGAGTCTAGACGGCATCATTGCGGCCATCGCGGTGGCCGCCACAGCCCTGATAGGCGCCGTGCTGGGCGGGCTCACCGGAGTTCACTACCACCGGAGAGTGGACCGTGCGGGCTTTACTCCGACGGAGGAGTACTACCAGCCCTAGAAGCGCACCCGGTTTCTCATGCGTCACCAAGGCCACCGGCGAGTTTGAGCAGTAGTCGCTGGCTCCCGCTCCGAGCCCGCCCCACCGCAGCGGGCACTCCTCCCCTTCGCTCCAGTATTTGGCCATGTCGTTGCCGGATTCCCAGATGTCTCTGCGCGTCGCCTATATGTCGCCTATATGAGGTATCGGTAGACCGTGGCGCGGGAGACTCCGAGCATCTTGCCGATGTCAGAGGCGCTGATGCCTTTGCCTTTGAGTTCCTTGGCCCTGGCAGCGGCAGCGTCGTCCACTTTGCGGGGCCTTCCGCCGTGGCGGTTGTTGGCCGCGGCCGCGGCGAGTCCTGCCCTGGTGCGTTCGATCATCGTGTCGCGCTCCAGCTGCGCGAAGGCGGCCATGATCGTCAGCATGGCTGTGCCCATGGGCCCGGTTGTGTCCAGTCCTTCGGTCAGGGAGCGGAAGCCTGCTCCCTGTTCCCGGATGTTCTCGATGACGTCCAGGACGTGCCGGGTGTTGCGTCCCAGACGGTCGAGCTTCCACACGGTGAGCACGTCACCGGCCTCCAGCCGGTCCAGGGCTTTGGAGAGCTGAGGGCGTTCCGTCGTGGACCCGCTGACGCCATTGTCGGCAAAGATCCGGGCTGCGCCGGCGGCCTTGAGTGCAGTGAGCTGCAGATCAAGGTTCTGTTCCGTGGTGGAAACCCTCGCGTACCCGATCACAGCCATGGCCGTCCCCGTATTCTCTTAATCCCGAACAATTCGCAGTTGTGAGACTACCTGTTGTTGGACGGCATTTCGAGACAGTCAATAATCGTGTCACTGTGACGGTTAGTTCGAAATGGGCCGAATTTCAGCTCACCTAAGGCTGGGGCACAGCCGGGCCCGCTCGCCGCACGACGGCTCCCACCGATGAGGAGGGTTTCTCAAGCGGCGTGGTCGAACCCGGGGGGCGAGGCTCTAAGGTGGTTGAGCTGGCCCCCTGAACAGCGTTATCAGTTCTCGGAAGGTTTTCCACTGGCTGCTCCCTGCAGTCGCTGTAGGTTTTGTTCGTCGGCGTCTGCGACCCGCAAGCCACTGGCCGAAGCCGGGCCCAAAACTGGCGGCAGAGCGGGGCCCTGTCGTTGAATCCGCCCACCGCGTCTGGTGAGCACCGCCGTCGCCACCCCTCCCAGCAGGAGCAGTCCGCCAACCACTTCCGTGGCCGAGGGCACCTCCTGCAGGGCCAGCCACGCGGCGCTCATCCCCACGACCGGCACCAGCAGCGTGAAAGGGACCACGGCCGACGGCGAGTATTTCGCGAGCAGCCGGTTCCAGATCCCGTAGCCCACCAGCGAAGCGAAAACCGCAGTGTAGAGAGCGCTCAGGACAGTGGCGGGCTGGAGGTCTCCGATCGTTGCGGTGATGGCATCGGGACCATCGATGATCAGTGAAAGTCCGGCGAGCGGGAGCGGGACCACCGCACCCGACCAGACCACCAGCCCCAGCCCCGACGCCGCCTTGGCTTTGCGTGCAACCACGTTGCCCACAGCCCAGGAAAGCGCCGCGGCCAGCACAATGACGAACGGAAGTAGCGGGGCAACGGCACTGCGGCCCACCGCCACTACCGCCAGGCCGGCGACGCCAAGTACGACGCCGGCCAACTGACGCCCGCTGGGCCGCTCGCCAAGGAACACGGCGGCCAACAGAACCGTAAGCAGAACCTGCGCCTGTAGTACCAGGGAGGCCAGACCAGCCGGCATGCCCAGCGCCATGGCCAGGTACAGCAGCCCGAACTGGCCGGCGCTCATAAAGAGTCCGACGCCGATAATTGCTGCCCAGCTGACATCAGGCTTGCGCACGAAGAAAATCCAGGGGAAGACCACCAGGACAAACCGCATGGCCACGAACAGCAACGGCGGAACGTCGCGTCCGTTGGTGTGGAGGCCCAAGTCGATGGCCACGAAGTTTAGGCCCCACAAGACAGCGACGAGGGTGGCAAGCAGGGAATGGCGAAGGTTCACGCTCCTCACCTTGACACAGAGGAGAATGAAGCACCAGCGTTGATTCATACCGCATAGCATGTACGTTTGCTTCATGATAGACATCGGGGCGCTCCGTGCGCTGGCAGCGATTGAGCACCATGGATCCGTCATTGCAGCATCAGAGGTGATGGGCTTCAGCCCGTCGGCGGTGTCGCAGCAGATCAAGAAGCTGGAAAAGCAGACTGGCTTCTCGGTCCTGGAGCGGCATGGCCGAGGGGTGCTGCTGACTGAACGCGGACTTGCATTGGCCGCTTATGGGCGCCGCATTCTCGCCGAACTGGAAGAACTCCAGTCCACGCTCCTGGCCGATCCCGCCAAACCGTATGGCCGATTAAAGGTGGTGTCCTTCTCCACCGCGTGCCGGGGGCTGGTGGGGCCGATGCTGGGCATGCTCGCTTCCTCCGGAACTGATCTGGACGTCACTGTGCTGGCTGAGGACCCACGTGAAGCGGTGGCACGTGTAGCCGGCGGGGAAGCCGACCTCGGCATCGTCCACGACTGGAACTCCGTCCCGCTTGTGATTCCAGCGCACGTGATGCTCGAGTGGCTTTGCGACGACATCGCGGATCTTCTGGTTCACCGCAACCATCCCCTGGCAGGAAGGGCGGAGGTGGAAGCTGCCGATATGGTTGATGAGCGCTGGATCAGCACCCCGCACGGCGCCATCTGCAACGAGGCCCTATTGCGGATTTTTGCCGATCTGGGCCGTGTCCCGGATATCCAGGTCTACGATCCGGACTTCGCAACCCACATCGCGCTGGTGGAGCAAGGGGCCGTGGTGGCGCTCGTGCCTCGTCTCGGCAGGCCCGCACTGCCCGCGGATGTGGTCGCTGTACCGGTGGCCCATCCCGTGCCGGCTCGTCATGTGGGGATGGTGCACCGCAGGACCATGACCGAAAGCCCGGGCATTCAGCACCTTGCCGGCCTCCTGCGCAAGATTGCAGGCCCAGCTGCGAGCTAGAAGGCGCTCTCGGCGCAAAGTAACAAGCGCCCTCTCCGCATCACCACCGGAGACTCTGAGGTCGAGTATCAGAAAACCCAGAAGCCCGGCTCCGGGCGTGCCCTGACGGTTTGTGCAGCCGACTACGGATCAAAATGCAGGCCGTGCAGGCAACTAACACCCAGATGTTCATACTCGCCTGCACAACCCCGTACTTCCGCATGAAGTGGTGCAGACGACTTCGAAAAATGAACGTTCGTTGCGAGGACCGGCTCCTGCGGTTTAGCGGGGCTGGTCTGTCGCATGAGCGCCGGTGATCTTCCAGACTTCCTTTGGATTGGATAGGTGTTGCGGTTTGCGCGAACGCCGCATCGTCGAGTCTCTTTAGTGTTCGATGGTCTTCAGGTAGTCCTCAGTGAGGCGGTCTCCGGCCGGTGGTGTGAGGTTGTTGAGCTTCTCGACCTGCCCATTGGTCAGCGCGATAGCTGCCGCTGCGGCGTTCTCCTCCAGGTACGCCACTTTCTCGACGCCGGGAATCGGGGCGATGTTTTCGCCCTGTGCCAGCAGCCACGCAAGGGATACCTGTGCAGCGGAGACGCCGATCCCGGTGGCGATGGCTTCCACTTCGTCCACCAGGCGGAGGTTGGCGCGAAAGTTCTCCTCGGTGAACCGGGGGTTGGTGGAGCGGAAGTCACCGTGGTCGAACCAGTCCGTGGAACGGATTTTCCCTGTCAGCATGCCACGCGATAGCTCGGGCGTGTAGGCCGATCCCGCGACGTGCGCCCGAATATCTTCTGGATTGCCGATTACTTCAATCGTCCCGGTAGAGGGTCCCCACCGCGACACTTTAGTACCGCTCCCCGCAGCAAGAATTGTGAATCGCAGACTTATCTGGCTCGTTTTCGCAACGCTATTTGGCCTTCACGTCGCTGCGGTTTCGGATCCCTCGGCGTGCGGTAAGCCGGTACACCGGCACATGACTGCAAGATTCCCGACGAATTCGTTGCGTTCCCAGTCCGCCCGCTTGGATTCCAGCTTAACCCGGCTAGACGCGCCACATCATCGAGCTCGCTCGGCACCTGAGAACCTCTGCCAGTCGATGGCTGCCGGCTGGACCATGTCTGATGTGGATCTTGAAGGTGCCTGCGTCAAACCGCTTCTGGAAGTTCGAGAGTGCGGAGCCGCAGACGGTGGCTGGTTGCACCGGCCCTGAGGCGCCGCCGATGTCGCTGCGTGCCAGGGTTGAAAGCAGGCACGGCCACCTCGATCGGTTGAGGCCCTCTTGACGCCCTCCGGTCCCCCGTGACAGGATTGTGAATAGTTGTGATACCGGTATCAACCGGTATCGGTAACGGCTCCCCCACCGACGAAAGGACCGCTCGTGCTTGGCTTCAAAGAAGAGGAATTCCTTACCCAGACCCGCAGCGCACTGGCGCTGCAGGGACAGATTGAACAGTTCGTCGGCTCGGTCCAGGAACGGGGCTTCGAGAATCTCTTCCTGGTCGGGGCCGGTGGCACGTATGCGGCCATGCTCCCGTACGAGCACTTCATCCGCTCGCGCTCCACGTTGCCCGTCCGCGCGGCCATCGGCAAGGAACTCATGCTGACGGCGGACCCTGCTTTCGGACCCGGCACCGTCGCCGTTTTCGCTTCCGTTTCCGGAACGACGGAGGACATCATCGAGGCCATCGACTTCGCCAAGTCCAAAGGCGCCTACACGGTAGGCTTCACGGGATTCGGGGACAGCCCCTTTGCCAAGGCACTGGACACCGTCCTGGTCACCGAACCCAAGACCTGGCCGTTCGATATCCCCCTGCTGCTCTTGAGCACCCGTCTGCTCGCCGCGCGCGGCGAGTTTGACGGCTACGAAGAGTTTGCGGCGGAGTTGCAGACCATCCCCGAAACCCTCGTTGACGTGGCCCGCCAGGCCGAACCGGCAGCGGAGGCCTTCGCCGAAAGGAACAAGGACGTCGACTACCACTTCCTCGTCGGCGCCGGGAACCTCTGGGGCTTCACCTACCTCTACTCCATGTGCATCCTCGAAGAGATGCAGTGGCTCCGGACCACGCGCGTCCACGGCGCTGAATTTTTCCACGGCTCCCTGGAACTCATCGAGGAAGATACGAGCCTCATGCTTTTCCTCGGTGAGGACGAAAGCCGGCCCCTCATGGAACGCGTGGTCAAGTTTGCCGAGAACTACAACAAGAACACCACCCTGTTCGACACCAAGGATTACGAACTGGCCGGGATCAGCCCCCGGTTCCGTAGCCTGGTGGCACCCCTGATCATGGACACCGTCGTTGACCGGATCAGCAAGCACCTCGAGAGAGTCCGCAACCACCCGCTGGACCTGCGCCGCTACTACCGCGTCGTTGAATACTGACAGAGACCGCTTGCCGCACCCGGCTCCGGGGCATGGCACCCAGCACTGCGGGCCCGGCCGCCCCGGGCCCGCAGCG
Source organism: uncultured Actinomycetota bacterium (assembly GCA_963722145.1). GTDB lineage: Bacteria > Actinomycetota > Actinomycetes > Actinomycetales > Micrococcaceae > Arthrobacter. Next base: position 595,628 of record CAVRLW010000014.1, read on the forward strand.
TCGAGACAGGAACAGCATGAAAGTAATCGGCTTCGGGGACAACATTGTGGACCGCTTTCTGGACCGCAAAGTGATGTATCCAGGGGGTAACTGCGTCAACTTTGCAGTCATGGCGCGCCGCCTCGGCGTCGAATCCGCCTATCTCGGGGTTTTCGGTTCCGATCCGCTGGGTGACTTTGTCCGTGCCGCCTTACAGGAAGAGGGTGTAGACCTCAGCCGCTGCGTTATCCGTGAAGGCCCCAACGGCGTCACCGAAATCAAGGTCGTTGACGGCGACCGGATATTTCTGGGCTGGAATGACGGAGGCGTCACCCTGAGTCAGCCGTTCGTGCTGGAGCGGGAACACCTCGACTATCTGGTGACGGCGGACCTGGTTCATTCAAGCGTCTATTCCGCGTCCGAACCGCAGCTTCCGGCGGTCCGAACAGTCGGGACCCTGGTCAGCTTTGACTACTCCTCCGAACCGGAACGGCGTACCGACGACTATTTGCAGCGAACGGCCCCGTTCATCGACCTGGCCCTGCTCTCCCTCGGGAGTCAGCCCCTGGACGCTGCGAAAAGGGACCTGCGGCGGGTAGTTGCAGCCGGCGCTTCCCTGGCCGTCGGGACCAGGGGGGCGGCCGGGGCCTTGCTGTTCGACGGCAACGACTTCCTCTCCCAGGGGGCCGCCGCCACAGACGCCCGGCGATTCGCCGACACGATGGGATGCGGTGACGCCTTCTTAACCGGGCTCACCGTGAGCCTGCTCAACGCCGGCTGGACCCGGCACTTCCGGCCATCCGCCGGCAATCTGCGGGAGGCACTGGCCTTCGCAGCCGGCACTGCCGCAGAGCAGTGTTATGTGGAGGGCGCCTTCGGATACGGAATCCCGGTCGCTTCACCAACTAGGATCTGATGCAGGAACAAACCAATGAGCCGGAACCGCAGTCGCGGATTCCATGAAACGAAGGGACCCGGATGTCGTCGGACCATCAGCACCATGCGGCTGCTCCGACCATCACAGAAGTTGCCGCTGCTGCCGGAGTCGGCAGGGCCACGGTCGCCCGCACCCTGGGAAACTACGGCTCAGTCAGCGATGCCACCCGCGCCAAGGTGATGCGCGCCGCGGAGCGGTTGGGCTACCAGCCCAACACCTTGGCGCGGAGCATGACGACGGGCATCACCAAGACCCTCGGAATCGTCCTGGCGGACGTCGCCAACCCGTTCTTCTCCGGCGTCCTCAAAGGCATTTCGGACACCGCCAAGCTGGCCGGCTACGATGCCATCATCCTGAGCACCGACGAGAAACTGGAGCTGGAGCGGGACGCCATCGGGGTCCTGCTGGCCAAACAGGTTGACGGCCTGGTGGTGGCTTCGGCCGCGGGTCGGAGCGACGACGTCTCGCACCTTGCCAACGCCATCGAGCGCGGAATTCCGGTAGTCCTGATCGACCGCCTGGTGGACAGCCTGGACACCGATTCGGTGGTGATCGACAACCGTGAAGCGTCCCGATCCGCCGTCGGTTCCCTGATCCGGAGCGGCCACCGGAGAATCGCCTTTGCCTGGGGACCGGTGACCCTCAGCCCGGCCACGGACCTGGAGCAGATGCACCGCATCCTCGATGAGGCCCTCTGGAGCGACGGGGAACGCCTTCGCGGCTACCTCGACGCCCTGGACGAAGCCGGAATACCATTCGACACCGCCCTGGTGACCCACGTCCTCAAAAACGAAGGACAAGCTACCCGGGCCGTCAGCGGCATGCTGGCACTCGCGGATCCGCCCACTGCGATCTTCACCACCGAGACGGAGGCCACCGTAGGCGCCCTTCATGCGCTGCGGGCCCGAAACCTGCGGCTGCTGAAGGATGTCTCGCTCATCGGCTTCGACGACAGCCCGTGGGCTGCCGTCATGGAACCGCCGCTGACCATGATCCAGCAGCCCATGCGGGAGCTGGGAACGGTCGCTGCCCGGCAACTCATCGCCCGCATCGACGGCGACACCTCTGCCCCGTCGAAGCATGTCCTGCCCTCGACGCTGATCGCACGCTCGTCGGACGGGCCTGTGCCGCCCGTGGACGGCAAATAGAAATTCCCCTGGCAATTCCTGTTTGAACCCTTCCCCATCGCCCCAAACCATGATTCACTGTGGTACCGGTATCACTAATCCCAACATCTTCGGCAACGGAGGCTGGGGCCCCATCCAACGGAGGGTAGGGCGCCACTCCAAATCGTGAAGCCTCGGCTCATCGGCCACCGAGCGAAAGTAGAAAACGATGCGCAAAAGCACCCAATTGATGACGGCAATATTGGCAGGCGCCGCCCTGGCGCTGGCCGGCTGCGCGGACGGCGGGAGCCAGACCGCCGCGCCCCTCGACCTCACCAAGGCCCCGGAGTATTCGGGCACCCTGAGCATCCTGACCAAGTTTGGCGGCGATCCCCTCGAGCCGTACTTCGAGGATCTGGCCGCCGGGTACAAGAAACTTCACCCGGACGTGTCCTTCGAGCTCATTCAGGAGACGGACCAGAGCATCAAGGACAAGACCAAGACCCTCACCGCATCCCAGGCCCTGCCGGACATCTACTTCACCTGGGCCGGCAACTGGGCCAACAACTTCATCGACGGCGGTCTCGCTGCCGATCTCACCCCGGCCATCGCACCAGGTACCGAGTGGGGGGACAAATTCGGGGAATCGGCACTCAGGGCCTTCGAAAAGGACGGTAAATACTTTGCCGTCCCGCTGTACAACAACGGCAAATTCATGGGGTACAACGAAAGGATCTTCAAGGAACTGGGGCTCACGCCGCCGTCGACCTTCGAGGAACTCATCTCCTCCTGCTCCGTTCTCAAGGCCGCCGGCTATGAGCCCATCGCGTTTGGAAACAAGGACGGCTGGCCGGCACTGCATTACCTGCAGCAACTGTTCGCCTACGAAGTACCGGCCGAGGTGCTGGCGGGCGACTTCAACCCGGGAACGGCGAAACTGGAGGACGCGGGATACCTCAAGGCGATGGAGCAATTCTCCGCCTTGGTCAACGGCTGTACGGGCAGCGGCAAGGATTCCAACGGTGTCCTGTACACCACCGCCCAGCAGGCCCTGGCCCAAGGCAAGGCCGGAATGTACTACCAGGAGATCCTCGAGTTCGACACCACGGCATCAGCCGATTCCCCGTTGAAGAAGGACGGGCTCGGAATATTCAAACTGCCCGCCGCCTCCGACGCGAAGGGCGACACCAAGGCCATTGAGGGTTCACCCGAGGGCTACATCATTAATGCCAAGTCCGGGAACGCCGCCCTCGCTGCAGACTTCATGAAGTTCGCCACCAGCACCCTGAACGCCGCGAAGCTCTCGGCCCCGCCGTACGGTCAGCCCAGCGCAGTGAAGGGCGCCGTCTCGGAACAAAACTCCACAAACCCCGTCATCGAGGGCATCAACCAGGTGAATGAGGCGTCGAACGCCATTATCTGGCTGGACTCGGTGACAGTTCCCGAGGTCGCAGATGCCTGGCTGGCCGGCGGGGAGGCCCTGACCGCCGGAACACAAAGCCCCGAACAGGTTCTTGCCTCGGTCCGCTCCGCTTCCAGCGCAGCCAAATAGCGGGCACCGCCATGACAATTTCCAATACCGCACGGAGACCGGCAGCCCCGCCCTCCGTATCTAAGTCCCCCGGGCGCCCGCCCGAACGCCCCACGAAAAAGGCGTCGCCCCACCGGTGGCGCAACCTCGTCTGGGTGCTTCCGGCCGCCGTGCTGTTGTGCGTCTTCGCGTACCTGCCACTCGTGCAGAACCTCGGTTTCAGCATGCTCAAGTGGGACATCTACAGCGGACGGCAGACCTTTGTGGGTGCGGACAACTACATCAAGATGTTCCACGACCCCATTTTTTGGAAGTCACTGCTCAACAACACCCTGTACGCCGGCATCTCGATCGTGTTCCAGGTGTTCGGAGCGCTCATCCTCGCTGCGATGGTCGAAGGGCTGCGCAGCGAACGGTGGCGCGGGATCCTGCGTGCCATCTACTTCGTCCCGTCCGCGATATCGCTCACCGTCGCGGGCCTGCTGTTCTACTTCATCTACGAGCCGCGGATGGGCATCCTGAATGCGGCACTCGAGTTCCTGGGCCTGGGCAACATCACCCAGGCCTGGCTGGGCCAGGAAAACACCGCGATCTTCGGCATCATCGCCATGAGCCAATGGCAGGGTTTTGGCTACTGCACCTTGCTGTTTGCCGTCGCCCTGCAGCGGATCCCCACCGAACTGTACGAGGCAGCCTCGATCGACGGCGTCGGCCCTTTCCGGCGCTTCGTTTCGCTTTCCCTGCCGCTGGTCAGGGAAATGAGCAGCCTCATGATGATCGTCACGGTGTCAGGGGCTTTCCAGGTGTTCAACGAAGTCATGGTGATGACGACCGGCGGCCCGAACAATTCCAGCCAGGTCCTGGGCACCTGGCTCTACCGAAGCGGTTTTGTCCGCAACGACTTCGGCTACGCGGCCGCCATCGCCACCGCGGTTTTCATCATCACGCTGGTGCTCGCCGTGCTGCAGCTCCGGCTATCCCAGCGCAGGAGGGTCCAATGGTAACGCGCACGTCCATACTCATCATTCTTGGCCGGGTATTCGTCCGGGCATTCCTGGTGGCTCTCGCCGTCGTCGTCATCTATCCGTTGCTGTGGATGCTGCTGAACGGGATGAAGTCCAACGCGGAACTGTTCGCCAACCCGTTCGCACTCCCGGTCGCCTGGCGCTGGGAAAACTATGCCACCGCCTGGAACCGCGGCGTCGGGGACTATCTCACGACGAGCGTCCTGGTCACCGTAGCGTCCACTGTCGCCACCGTGTTCATCAGTGCCTGGGCGGCCTACGGACTAACGAAGGTCAACATCCCCTTCAGCCGCACCGTGCTGATCCTTATCCTGGGCGGACTGATGCTGGCACCCACCGTGGCCCTCATCCCGCTGGTGAAGATGTTCCAGGCGATGGGTCTCTACAACAGCTTTTGGGCGCTGCTGATCCTGTACACGGCGTTCCGTGTCCCGTTTACAACGTTCCTGATCCGGGCCTACATGATGGACCTTCCCGCTGAAGTGGACGAGGCAGCCGCGGTGGACGGCGCCTCGAAATCGCGGGCGTTCTGGCAGATCATCCTGCCGATGTGCCGCCCGATCATTGTTTCCACGGTCCTGCTGAACATACTCTTCACCTGGAACGAGTACCTTTTCGCGATGATCTTCACCAGCGGCGGGGCCCTGCAGACCCTGCCAGTGGGCCTCACCAACCTCATGTCCAAATACGGCACGGACTATCCGGTCGTCTTCGCGGGCATGGCCATCGCCGCACTTCCGGTCATCGTGCTCTTCTTCGCCGGCCAGCGGTACTTCATCCGTGGCCTGGCCGACGGTGTCGGGAAGTAGCCGCGCCCACCACCAGCTTTTTGCCGGGCGACGTACCTGACGAACGCCGATATCAGCGCAGATGACACCCTGCGACATCCAGGATTCCTCTCCGCCCCTCCCCTCGGCCCGGTGGGCGGTGGCGCTCTTTGCTAAGCATGCTTATGATGTTTCTAAGGCCGGATCGAACGGCTGCCAACCAGAGGAGGAACACCATGGGACTCGGCGACAAGATCGAAAACGCTGCGCAGAAGGCCGGCGGCAAGGGCAAGGAAGCCGCAGGAGCGGCCACGGGCGACGACAGCCTGAAGGCCGAAGGCCAGGCCGACCAAGCCAAGGGTGATTTGAAGCAGGCTGGCGAGAAGGTCAAGGACGCATTCAAAAAGGACTGACCTGAACGCAAGCAAGGGTGCATCTCCCATGGGAGTGCACCCTTTCGCTTGCACGGGTCCGCTAGACGGGGTCGTATCGGGAAGCGGAGACGACATCACGGAGCTATTCTTCATGGCCATCAAGAAGCTCGCATCCGAGCCATCAGCCGCCCCAGGAGGGATCATCGAGGCCACTACAGTTGCCAGCTCATCGGCCGAGGCTCCACGCTCGTCGATAGGGAAACCGGCGACGTATTCTCCTTCAACTACCGGGAGGACCCGGAACGGTTGGACGCAATGGCCGAGGTCGGCCAGCACCCTCCAGAAGATTTCGTCGACTAAGCAACATGGAACTTGGGCAAAGGGACCTGGCCGGACAGCTCCTGTCGGCGGTGCCGCAGTTCCCGGACCGTGTGATTGGGCGGTGAGCCGGTGAACGGCAAAGCTTCCAGGTCGATCCCGGCCGCTGCGCGCAGCACGATCCCGATGACGCGACCGACAGGACTTCCCCCGGCGATGGTCAGAGCACGCGACGTGCTGCGAGCCGCCGGAGGCCATAGTCGCGGCTTCTAGCCCGGGAGCAACAGCCGGAAGCCACAAGGACACTCCAGCACCCGGACTTCAAGGTGCACGCTCATTGCCTTCCCGTGCTCTCCTTCACCGGCGGCAGGGCTGTCAAGCCGGATCCCTCCTGAACCGGTTTGCTGCATCGACTGCCCGCAATGAATGTACTGACCGCTGAAGACGAGAACATCGTTGCGTCCTGCCGCGAGGCCCAATATCCCGGCGAACTGACCGACATCGGCTACCTGGCAGCGGGAGAGCCCGCAAGCGGTGCAGGTATAGGACACCTGCAGCGCACCCTCGGATGCCGGCCACAAGGGCACGATGGAGCTGATGAACAGATGAGAATCCGTGCCGCAGAGGGCGCACCACAAGGGGTGCTCCCGCGGATCCGGGCCAAGGGGTGCACGACGTCCTGGTTTGTTCGACATGACTATGCGGCCAAGGGATGACCTGCCGGGATGAAGCCGGCCGCCGCCTGGCCAACCATCCGAAGGCTGGCTTCACCCACGTCGGCACCAGAGATCAGGGCAATCCCTGCCAATGCCGGGGATTGTTTCTTCATCGAGGAATTGTCCGGGTGCGAGGCGGCCAACAGGGCAACCTTCCGCCAGGTGCAGTGTGTGCCGCCGTTTGGCTACAGCGGCGAATCCTGACGGTCCTGCACGCGACCGCCAAGGGCCGGCTCCGATCCACACGACCGGGCTCAACTTTGAATCTACTCACGGCACCCCACCCTGTCGAGAGAAAGCTGGCAGCCCACCCTCGGCGTTCTCAGACCCGGAACCCACGTGGTTGGCGATCAGCTCCACGCAAGCAGCGCGGTACGACCGTCGTCGTTCTAAACAGCAGCAACGTCCCGGCTATCGACCTTCCCCGGAATCCTCCAGGTTGACGGCGCCTCCGCCGTGGAGATCATCTTTGTGGCGGGCCTTCTCCAGATGTTGCTCCAGCTTCTCCTCGGCGCCCCGACGGCGCGCATTTGCTGCGTGGTCGGTGAACCGGCGTGGCCCTCCTGATGGCGGCCATGCTCCCGCGGAGCCTCGGCCTTCCTCCCGCCGATACTGGAATCGTCCCACCGGGCATCCTCATGAAGAAGGGACGTCCCGGCACGCACTGCGACTACGAAAGTCATTGCCATGACCGTCTAAGGCGTCCCGTGGATGTTCGCGGGACTGACCGGCCGGCAACAGATCCCACTGCAGCCGCCGTCCTCACAGGGGGAAAATCACCGGACGGGCGGCCCGGCACATGTCCGGCAATCGCTGAGCGGCACTTGCGCTGAGATGCCTGGCGGGACGCGTGCACCTTCCGGGACGGCGCCGGCGCGAGATCTGGCCTCACTGTTGCGCAGGTCACACTATATGTTTACTCTTGGTGAGGCCGCAGCGTCGCGGCCTCCGCCTCGTGAAGGGCAGTTAAGAGTCGTGACTGACAAATTCAGCATTCTCGTCCGCGTTGATCTGGAGGACGCCCGCGCCCAGGTCCTGGCCCAGGGCCATGTGACGGCGGAAAGCATCCGGGCCCTTTACGTGGTTCTAAACCGGGCCAATAATCTGCGTACCGGCTTGGATCTGGAAATAGACATTCGACGCGCCCGCGTCGATCCCGAGGCACTCGAGCAGCTCCGGGGCTGCGCCCTGACCCACCATCTGCCCCTCACCATCGATCCATCACAGGCGGACTGCAGGCTCAGCATCCTGCCACCCATCACCGCTACGTCCGCCGCCCCTCTGGGGCTGGCAGCCTAACGCCACCCCCGGGCGCCGACCTCAGAATATCCCCCGTGCAGTCCCTGACATCATTTTCCACCGGCTCAACGTTCCCCGCCACTCCCCTGTCGACATCAGGCGGCTGGCTCATCCCTGGCCGATTCGTCCCCTGGCGCTGGGACTGTATCCGTTTGCCTTAGCCCACTCCCGAATCTTCTGCGTCTCTTCCCGGCCCAACGGCGCGATCCTCTCGCCCCGGCTGCCTGACGTGCCGCGGAGACGCCGGCCATTCACAACATATTTTTCGAGCACGCCGCGAAGTTCAGTGGCATGAGCGGCCGTCAATTCGATTTCGTCATGCACACCGTCCACGCCAAATAGGACAGTTTCCTGGGCGTCCTCACCCGAAAGATCATCAACTGAATGTGTACTTTGCGGGCCATCGGGATACTTTTCGTCGTTGAAGCACAGTGTCGTCCCCAGCTGACCGAAGCCATTGCCGTGAATACTAATCTGACAGGCGCCACTGTTCTTGATCCCGCGGTCCGCCCGACGGGCTTTATGGTCCAGGCTGATAACGCGGATGCTGCCGCCGAAGCACTGCCCGGCCACGCTGCCCTCGAAGGAAGAGTGTCAGGTTGAACTCCGAGAGTCTAGGCGACAAGTGTCAGTAAATAGCGCATCAAGTCTGAACCTGACATAAATGCTGATCACTTCCTGACGTCCGGTTGAGGCATGCCCTAATTGGACAGCCCCATTGAGCTCTTGGCACTCAATGTGGGTTCTCGGCAATGGATTGCGGGTGCCGCTGGTGCGCGGGGCGGCTGCTACTGGCTCAAACACCAACCGCCATGATGGCTATTGCACAGCGGCCATGGGAGCGCTGCGCGAGCCAAACCGAGGACAGTTCGGGGCCTGTGTTCGGGGGGTGAGGGTCCCCAACCGTGCTGGCGAAGCCAGTCGTGCGGGCCTCCGCGCTCCCGTCCCTGAAGGTTCGGAACCCGCCGTCGACATCGGCACTGGCCCCGGCGTAGGCTGGCAGCATCGGCGCATGTGCCCGGTGACTCTGCGTCGATACCTCAATCGATGAAGGAGGACCAATGAGTGCCGTACGTGAATTCATGAGTACGGATGCACAGTGCATTAAGGAGAACCAGTCCCTCGTAGATGCCGCACGGATGATGCTGGATCTGGACTGCGGATCGTTGCCAATCTGTGGTGACGACGGCAAGTTGAAGGGCATGATCACTGACCGGGACATCGTGCTCAAGTGCGTTGCCGTGGGCCGTGATCCACGCGAGATGATGGCCCGCGACCTCGCCACCGGTACACCCCACTGGATTGACGCCGACTCGAACGTTGACGCCGCCATCGAAATGATGGAGAAGTACCAGGTCCGGCGGCTCCCGGTCATTGCTGACCACAAGTTGGTCGGCATCATCAGCCAGGGTGACATCGCGCGCAACTACTCAGAGGAGCGTGTGGGCGAACTGGTGGAGCACATTTCGGAACGCAGCCGAATGCAGTCGAGCAGTTCATAAAGTCAAGCAATTCATCCGCAAACAAGCGCCACGGAGCACTCTCCGTGGCGCTATTCTGCGCCCGCAGGGACCCGGTCTACGAAGACTATCCCCAGTTCCTGGCCCGCGCTTTCCAAGGCGGCCACGCTACGCGCCTCCAACAACGCCAGAAGGAGAGCCCCTTGAAGAATTACGGGCCAGCACCGATTCCCTACCGGCTGGGCACAAGTCATGTCGCCCTCCCCCGGACCCACAATGAAGAAGCAGCAACGCAGAAAAGAAGCTCATACCCGATTTGTCTCAGGTCATGTTGCCCTAGCCAAGGCCGTCCATGAACAGGTAATGAAGGACAAACCGTCGATCCAAGGAAGAAAGGAGGCAATTGGCCACAGCACTGGCAGACGAACCCCCTCGCCGGCGCCGACGAAGCCAGATGGCAGAACCGCTTCGAGGAACTCACCGCCTACCGGGCAGCAGGGCCTGCCACCTACTCAAGGCAAGGTGCCCCCGCCGGGGCGTCTCCGTGGCCCGCAACGACCACCAAGGCCTCGTCTCGATAGGCCCTGATGAGTTCACCGCGTGAAACGATGTGCTTATGGAGACTCCAGGGACTTTGGACGCGCATCGCCTTGGCGACGAACAGCCTTCCGAAGCGGACATCGATCTGTACCGCGTGCTCAGTGCGGACATCTCAGCCGGCGTCGCCGTGGTTTCTACGTCGCTGCGCAAGCGCGACTACGCAGCAACAGTGACTGCTTTTCTCTCCGTCTCCTATGATCCGCCTACGATGCTTGTCAGTCTCTACGCGGGCTCACGCATTGGCGAAGCCATTGCCACGGCGGGTACGTGGGCGTTGAGTCTGCTGCGCAGCAAGCACCAAGGCGCGGCGGATTGGCTGGCCAGTCCAGTGACCCCAGTAGAGGGCCTGCTGTCCCAGGTTCCCTACCGCCGTGGCCCCGCCACCGGATCGGTGATCCTCGACGGATCGATCGCTTACTTCGAACTGCGAACGGTTGCCATCCATCCGGCGGCAACGCATCTGCTCATCGTGGGAGAGGTACTTGCGATGGGTAGTGACGCTCCAGCGGCGGAAGTACCGGACCCGCTCATACATTTTGCTTCTGCCTACCACCGACTGACGCCCTAGAAGTTACCCACAAAGAGGCGAAGACCACTGATCTCCCGGGCTGCCACCGCGACCGCACACGGGCACCCCGACCTGGATCCAAACCCACCATTGCCACAGGCACAGCGGCACCTCAAATGGCGGACCGGTCCAGTTCTGCCCCTTATCGCGGGTCTGTCCGTGCAATGAATAGTCGGCCTCTTACGGCATCGTCGACGGGGCGGCCAACTAAGGAGAACCACCATAGATTTGAGTGAGAAGATCCATAACGCTGCCGAGAAACTCCGACGGCAAGGGCAAAGAAGCAGCAGGCGATGCCACCGGCAACGACCGGCTGAAGGCTGAGGGCACGGGCCACCACGTCAAAGCCGACCTGAAGCAGGGCGGCGAAAAAGTCAAAGACGCCGTCAGGAAACACTGATCCCAGGCCGGAAAGCGGGGTGCAGTCCGGACGGGCCGCACCCCCGCATTGACCACGAGGTAGCAGCGCCGCGGCCGGGTACTAAAGAGTCCGGCATGCCTTAGCCTGTAGGACGATGAGGTGAGACACCAGATAACAGCCCACCTCGGCGGAGGCCAGCGGCGATTTCCGTTTAGCCTGCGGCTGGCAGTGCGTCCGGGATGATCGGCTTGGCGTTGCCGGCGAAGGTGAACTTGGCGTCGTCGCCCTCGCCTTCCACATCCACCACGACGATGTCGCCGGCGTGCAGTTCGCCGAAGAGGATCTTCTCGGAGAGCTGGTCCTCGATCTCGCGCTGGATGGTGCGGCGCAGCGGCCGGGCACCCATGGCGGGGTCGTAGCCGCGGGTCGCCAGCAGCACCTTGGCCGCGGACGTGAGCTCGATGCCCATGTCCTTGTCCTTGAGGCGCTTCTCGAGGCGGCCAACGAACATGTCCACGATCTCGATGATCTCGTCCTGGGTCAGCTGCGGGAAGACCACAACATCGTCAACACGGTTCAGGAACTCGGGGCGGAAGTGCTGCTTGAGCTCCTCCGTGACCCGGGCCCGCATCCGGTTGTAACCGGTCTGCGTGTCCGTGCCGGACTGGAAGCCGGTGGCCACACTCTTGGAGATGTCCCGGGTGCCGAGGTTCGTGGTCATGATGATCACGGTGTTCTTGAAGTCCACCACGCGGCCATGGCTATCGGTCAGGCGGCCGTCTTCCATGATCTGCAGCAGCGAGTTGAAGAGATCGGCGTGCGCCTTCTCCACTTCATCGAACAGGACCACGGAGAACGGACGACGGCGGACCTTCTCGGTCAGCTGGCCGCCTTCCTCGTAGCCCACGTAGCCCGGAGGGGCACCGAAGAGCCGCGACACCGTGTGCTTCTCCGAGTACTCGGACATGTCCAGGGTGATCAGCGCGTCGTCCTCGCCGAACAGGAACTCGGCGAGGGCCTTGGCGAGTTCGGTCTTGCCGACACCGGTGGGGCCGGCGAAGATGAACGAGCCGCCCGGACGCTTCGGGTCCTTGAGGCCCGCACGGGTGCGGCGGATCGCCCGCGAAACCGACTTAATCGCTTCCTCCTGGCCCACGACACGCTGGTGCAGCTCGTCTTCCATCTTCAGCAGGCGCGAGGACTCTTCCTCGGTCAGCTTGAAGACCGGGATGCCGGTGGCATTCGCCAGCACCTCGGCGATGAGATCCTCATCGACTTCGGAGATGTCGTCCATGCCGCCGGTCTTCCACTGGCGTTCCTTCTCGGCACGCTCGGAAATGAGCTTCTGCTCCTCATCGCGCAGCGACGCGGCACCCTCGTAGTCGGAGGCGTCAATCGCATCGTCTTTGGCCTTCCTGACGGCAATGATCCTTTCGGCAATAGCCCTAAGCTCCGGCGGAGCGGTCATGCGGCGGATGCGCAGCCGCGCGCCGGCCTCATCGATCAGGTCGATCGCCTTGTCCGGCAGGAACCGGTCCGAGATGTAACGCTCCGAGAGGTTCGCCGCGGCGACCAGCGCGCCGTCGGTGATGGTGACCCGGTGGTGCGCCTCGTACCGGTCCCGGAGGCCCTTGAGGATCTCGATCGCGTCGGCCACGGAGGGTTCCTTGACCTGGATCGGCTGGAAGCGGCGCTCCAGCGCGGCATCCTTCTCGATGTGCTTGCGGTACTCATCCAACGTGGTGGCACCGATGGTCTGGAGCTCGCCGCGGGCCAGCAACGGCTTCAGGATCGAGGCCGCATCGATCGCACCCTCGGCGGCACCGGCACCCACCAGGGTCTGGATCTCGTCAATGAACAAAAGAATGTCGCCGCGGGTGCGGATCTCCTTGAGGACCTTCTTCAGCCGCTCCTCGAAGTCACCGCGGTAACGGGAGCCGGCCACCACGGAGCCCAGGTCCAGGGTGTAGAGCTGCTTGTCCTTGAGCGTCTCCGGGACATCCCCGCGGACAATCGCCTGGGCCAGGCCCTCGACGACGGCGGTCTTGCCGACGCCGGGTTCGCCGATCAGCACAGGGTTGTTCTTGGTGCGGCGGGACAGGACCTGCATGACGCGTTCCATCTCGGATTCGCGCCCGATCACGGGGTCCAGCTTGTTCTCGCGCGCCGCCTGGGTCAGGTTGCGGCCGAACTGGTCCAGAACCACGGAACCGGCGGGAATCGCTTCAACGTGATCCTGGCCGGAGCCCGTGGCCTCCTTGCCCTGGTAACCCGAGAGGAGCTGGATGACCTGCTGAGCGGACCCGGCTCGGGTCCGCGCCGAGCTTGACCAGCACCTGGGCGGCCACGCCCTCACCCTCCCGGATGAGGCCGAGCAGGATGTGCTCGGTACCGATGTAGTTGTGACCCAGCTGCAGGGCCTCGCGCAGCGCGAGCTCCAGGACCTTCTTGGCACGAGGGGTAAAGGGGATGTGTCCGGACGGGGACTCGCTGGCCCGGGCCGATGATCTCCTGCACCTGCTCGCGGACACCGTCGAGCGAAATGCCAAGGGACTCAAGGGCTTTGGCGGCAACACCTTCACCCTCATGGATCAGACCCAAGAGGATGTGTTCGGTACCAATGTAACCGTGATTCAGCATGCGCGCCTCTTCCTGGGCAAGCACAACTACGCGACGGGCACGGTCCGTAAATCGCTCAAACATTTCGCCACACTCCTGGCTGCCCCCATACCTTGATGCTACGTCGCCTCAGGCCCGCTTGGGGCGTTCGCCGGAGGCAGGATATTAGGAAGGCAGACCGCGAGGCCACGCCGTCCGTTTGTTCTCGAATACGGTTCTCGAAACCCTAGGCTGGACGAGGTCTGCGGCCACGAGTTTTGAGAACGGGCGGCGGTAGTCATGGGTACGCACCGGACCGGGTGGCAGGCTTGCCCCGGTGCCCGGGTGGCTGGACAACCCCAGGGAGACCGAGGACGAAGCCCGCTGGCGCGATCGCCTCGCCCAGCTCGCGGCCTTCCGGGAGGGAGGCAACGGCTGGCCCCCACCAGCACAGTGACTCAGAGCGTGAACACTCCCTCGGCGTGTGGCTCCACGGCGTTCAGCGGGACGGCCATTGTGACGGTCTGGCGTGGGGGCATACCCTGAGAGAGGTACAAGCGGTTGGCACTACTACCGCTTGGAGAGGGCGATGCATGGACGCCAATTCCATCACTGACACCTTCCACCGGCCCCTGCGGGACCTGCGGATTTCCGTCACGGACCGGTGCAATTTCCGTTGCGTCTACTGCATGCCCAAGGAGATTTTCGGCAGGGATTTCGTTTTCATGCCCCGGGACCAGCTGCTGACGTTTGAGGAAATCACCCGGCTGGCGTCCATCGCCGTCGCGCATGGGGTGCGGAAGATCCGTTTGACCGGCGGGGAACCCCTGCTGCGGAAGGACATTGAGGTATTGGTCCGGATGCTGGCGCGGTTGCGCGCTCCTGACGGGCTGGCGCCGGATCTGGCCATGACGACGAACGGCTCGGTTCTGGCGCAGAAGGCGCAGATCCTCAAGGATGCCGGGCTGAATCGCGTGACGGTGTCCCTTGACTCCCTCCGGGAGGAGGCCTTCCAGGCCATGAACGACGTCGGCTATCCCGTGGCCAAGGTCTTGCACGCGGCGGAGGTCGCCCAGGCCGCCGGCCTGGGGCCGGTAAAAATCAACATGGTGGTCAAGCGCGGGACGAATGACCAGGACATCCTTGACATGGCGAGCCACTTCAAGGGATCCGGGTTCATCCTGCGGTTCATTGAGTACATGGACGTGGGTGCGTCCAACGGCTGGAAAATGGACGAGGTGGTGCCCTCCGCCGAAGTCCTGGCCCGCGTCAATGCGGTGTTCCCGCTGGAGGCGGTGCCGCCCAACTACCCCGGTGAGACGTCAGATCGCTGGCGCTACACGGACGGTAGCGGTGAAATCGGGGTCATTTCCAGCGTGACCCAGGCCTTTTGCCGCGGCTGCACGCGGGCCCGGCTCTCCGCCGACGGCAAGCTGTTCACCTGTCTGTTTGCCACAGCCGGCACGGACCTAAGGGCACTGCTGAGGGGCGGCGCATCCGACGTCGAGCTATCCGCGGCATTGTCCGCCCTCTGGGGTGGCCGCACAGACCGCTACTCGGAACTGCGCCGTGCCCACACACCCCAAGCCAACACCCCCGAGGCCCCCACCGCGGCACACAAGATCGAGATGTCATACATCGGCGGATAGCCGGGCCGAACGCGCCCCATTAAATCCGGCCTCCCGGTATCGCCAGCGCCACCGCCCGGCCCCTTACGATCAGTGACCCTATGCTGGTGCCATGACGCAGACGTCGATCAGCTCCGCCGCAGCGCTGGCCGAAATGCTGGCCGCTACCGGCTACCTCGCCGATGAGGGCCTTGCCACCGTTGGCTACCTGGCCCTGAGCATGGAACGGCCGCTGCTGCTGGAGGGGGAACCCGGCACCGGCAAGACCTCGCTGGCCGAGGCCCTCGCCGAAGGGTTCGGGCTGCCGCTGATCCGCTTGCAGTGCTATGAGGGAATCGACGCCTCGCAAGCGCTGTACGACTGGGACTTCACCGCCCAAATCCTCCATCTGCGCAGCGTGGAAGCCAGCGGCGGCGCGGGAATGAGCGTGGCCGAGCTGGAAAGCTCGCTCTACGACAAACGCTTCCTGCTGGCCCGGCCCATCCTCAAAGCGCTGCAGCAAAGCCCTGCCGTGCTGTTGATCGATGAAATCGACCGTGCCGATGACGAATTCGAGGCGTTCCTGCTGGAAGTGCTCTCCACCTACCAGGTCTCCATCCCCGAGTTCGGCACGGTCAAGGCAGACACCGCGCCGATTGTGGTGCTCACCTCCAACCGCACCCGTGACCTGCACGATGCGCTCAAACGCCGCTGCCTCTACCACTGGATCGACCACCCGGGGCTGGCCCGAGAGGTGGAAATTGTGCGCACCCGGCTGCCGCAGGTGCCCGCCCTGCTGGCCGAGCAGGTGGTGCGCGTGGTCCAGCAGATCCGGCTCACCGACGACGTGCTAAAGCCTCCCGGCGTGGCTGAAACCTTGGATTGGGCCCGCGCGCTGCACCAGCTCGGCCGGGCCGAGCTGGACTTGGCCTCGGCCTCGGCTAGCATCGGTGCGCTGTGCAAGTACCGCGAAGACACCGAACGGGTCTCGGCGGCCCTGTCCCGGATGCTCGGCTGAGCCCGTGCCCCCGGTAGGACAGAGCCCAGAGCACAGCGCCGAGGAGATCCTGTTGGCCTTTGCCGCCGCCGTGCGCGCGGCCGGGGTGAAAGTGACCGCGGACCGGGCGCGCGGCTTCGTCGACGCCGTTGGCAGGCTCGACTTGGGCCGCCGCTCGGACGTGTTCTGGGCTGGCCGGGCCACTCTGTGCGCCTCGCCGGAGGATTTGCCCGCCTACCAGCGGACCTTTGAGGCCTGGTTCGCAGTGGAGCATTCGGCCGGCCAGCGCCTGGAGTCCCCCGCAACTTCCACCAGCGCCGCAGCCTTGGACAACGACGACGGCGGCCCGGAGGGTGGGCGGGACCAGTTGCTGGCGCTCGCCAGCCGCCGGGAACGGCTGCGGCACCGCGACGTAGCCATCCTGGATGACGCCGAGCGGGCACTGCTGCACCGCATGTTCGAGGAGCTGCCGGTGCGCTTGCCCACCCGGCAGACTCGGCGCAAACGCCTGGACCGGCACGGCGACGTCGACCGGGTGCGGACCCTGCGCGACCAGCTTCGCCGCGGCGGCGAACCGGGGCCGCTGCGCCGCGCCCGAGCACCGCGCAAACCCCGCCGGCTGGTCTGGCTGATCGACGTTTCGGGCTCGATGGCGCCCTACGCGGACAGCCTGCTGCGCTTGGCCCACAGGGTGGTGGAAGCCGCCCCGCGGCACGTAGAGGTGTTCACGCTGGGCACGAGGCTGACCCGGGTGACCGGCGCTTTGCGGGTGCCAGACGCCGACAATGCCCTGGCCCTCGCCGGCCGCGCGGTCCCCGACTGGTCCGGTGGAACCCGGCTTGGAGAGGTGCTGCTCGCGTTCAACGACCGCTGGGGCCAGCGCGCGGTGGCACGCGGCGCCGTCGTCGTGATTGCGAGCGACGGCTGGGAGCGGGGCGACCCGGCGCTGCTAGGGCGCCAGGCCGAGCGGCTGCACCATCTTGCCAGGCGGATCATTTGGTCCAACCCGCACCGGGGCAAGGCGGGCTACCAGCCCCTGCAGGGGGGAATCAGGGCGGTGCTGCCGCACGTTGACTACTTTATAGGGGGGCACTCAATGCAGAGTTTCGAGGACTTGTTGGACGTGATTGCCAATGCGTGAGGTCTTGGACGATCTTGTCGCCGCCATAGTGGCCGGCCACACAGTGGGGCTCGGTACGGTGGTGCGCACCTTCCGGTCCGCACCGCGGCCGGCCGGGGCCGCCATGATGGTCGACGCCGACGGCAGCGCGGTCGGCTCGGTGTCCGGCGGCTGTGTCGAAGGCGCGCTCTACGAACTGGCCACCGAGGTCGTTCAGTCCGGCCGGCCGGTGCTCCAGCGCTACGGCATCAGTGACGACGCCGCGTTCGAGGTTGGCCTGACCTGCGGCGGGATCCTGGACATTTTTGTCGAGCCGGTCTCCACCAAGATCTTCCCGGATTTGCCGCGGGTGGCGGACGACGTCGGCGCGGGCCGGCCGGTGGCCGTGGTCACCGTGATCGAACACCCCGATCCGGCCTGGCTGGGCCGCCACCTGGTGGTGCGCCCGGAGGGGTTCGTGGGCTCCCTGGGCAGCGACCGTGCCGACCATGCGGTATGCGACGACGTCCAGGGCCTGCTGGCCGCAGGCCGCAACGCGACCCTCATGTACGGACCGGACGGCCAGCGGCGCGGGGAGGGCATGCGCGTGTTCGCCCGCAGTTTCGCCCCGCAGCCGCGGATGCTGGTGTTCGGCGCGATTGACTTTGCCGCCGCCGTCGCCAAGCAGGGCAGCTTCCTCGGCTACCGGGTGACCGTGTGTGACGCACGCGCAGTCTTCGCGACGGCTGCCCGGTTCCCGCAAGCGGACGAGGTAGTGGTGGAATGGCCGCACCGCTACCTGCAGGAGCAGATCGCTGCCGGCCAGGTTGATGAGCGCACGGTGATCTGCGTGCTCACCCATGATCCGAAATTCGACGTGCCGCTGCTGGAGTTGGCGCTGCGCCAGGACGTGGCCTATGTGGGGGCGATGGGGTCCCGGCGCACGCACCACGACCGTCTGGAACGGCTGCGCGAGACGGGCCTAACGGAGGCCGAGTTGGCCCGGCTCTCCAGCCCGATCGGCCTGGATCTGGGGTCCCGTACGCCGGAGGAAACAGCCGTCTCCATCGCCGCGGAAATCATTGCGTTGCACTGGGGTGGCGGCGGCGGACGATTGAGCACCATGGAGGCCCGGATCCACCACGAGCCCACGGCTGACGCGGACCATGAGGATGCGGGGTACGAACTCCGGTCGACCTAGGGCGCTAATCTTCTCCTTGGAGTAACCTGTGTCACATCAGGACTGGATGCCGGGCGGTCGTGCTCGTCCTCCAAGGCGACAGGAGATCCCAATGGCGAGTTCCAAGACGATCACCGTCGTAGTCGATGATGTGAGCTACACCGACGATGTCGAGCCGCGATTGCTGCTGGTCCAATACCTGCGCGAACGGCTTGGCAAGACGGGCACATTGATTGGCTGCGACACCACCAACTGCGGGGCCTGCACGGTCCATCTGGACGGCGCCAGCGTCAAATCCTGCACCATGTTCGCGGTCCAGGCAGACGGCCACAGCGTCACCACCATCGAAGGCCTGGCCCGGGACGGAAAGCTCGCCCCGCTGCAGCAGGCCTTCCACCAATGCCATGCGCTGCAATGTGGCTTCTGTACGCCGGGCATGATCATGCAATCGGCGTCGCTGCTGGACGAAAACCCGCACCCCACCGAGCAGGAAATCCGGGACGGCCTGGAGGGGAACCTGTGCCGGTGCACCGGATACCAGAACATTGTTGCCGCGGTCCAAGCCGTAGCGGACGGCACGGTGCCCTCGGACAGCGAAGCCGAAACGGCAGGTGTGGCATGACCGCCACCGAAGTCGGCAGGGCCCGCCTCCGCAAGGAAGATGCCCATCTCATCACGGGGCGCTCCAAGTACACGGACAACATCACGCTGCCCGGCATGCTGCATCTGGCGATGGTGCGAAGTCCGTTTGCCCACGCGAAGATCACGTCGGTCGACACCGCAGCCGCTAAGTCTTCCCCCGGCGTCGTTGCGGTGCTCACCGGAGCCGACGTGGCAGCCGAACAGGGAAGCCTGCCCAACGTCTGGCCAATAACGCCGGACCAAAAGGCCCCGGCATTCCCGTCGATTGCTGTGGATGAGGTGGCCTTTGCCGGCGAGGTGGTGGCCTGCATCGTTGCCCGCAGCGCCGCGGCGGCGCGCGACGCCGTCGAACTCGTGGACGTCAGCTACGACGAACTGCCGGTGGTAATGGACTTGGAGGAGGCGTTCACGGACAAGGTGCTGGCCCACTCGAGCCTGGACTCCAACCTCTCGGCGACGTGGGTGTTTGACTCCGGTGAGGCGGGCACCGGCAAGCCGATCACCGAGGCATTGGCGAGCGCCGAGGTCCTCATTGAACGCACCTTTTACCAGCAGCGCCTCATCCCGGCGTTCATGGAACCGCGCTCGATCGTCGTTGACCCCACGAGCGAGCAAATCACCATGTGGTCGTCCACCCAAGTGCCGCATATTCTGCGGCTGATTCTGGCGCTGACGCTGGGCATCCCGGAAAGCAAGGTGCGTGTGATCGCCCCCGACGTGGGCGGCGGTTTTGGCGGCAAGCTGACGGTGATCCCGGAGGAGTTCATCACACTCATGGCGGCCCGGCGGGTCGGCAAGCCGTGCAAGTACACCGAGACCCGCAGCGAGTCCCTGCAGGCGGGCCACCACGGCCGGGCTCAGGTGCAACGGCTGAAGCTCTCCGCCACCAAGGACGGGATCGTCACCGGGCTGGACGTCAACCTGCTGGCGGACATGGGCGCCTACCTTGGCCTGATTGGCTCGGGCATACCAATCCTGGGTGCGTTCATGTACAACGCCATCTACAAGTTTCCGGCGTACCGCCTGGAATGCAACAACATCTTCACCAACAGGGCGTGGACCGGCGCCTACCGTGGCGCAGGCCGGCCTGAGGCCACCTTCGCGATCGAGCGGATGATGGACGAACTCGCCGTCGAACTCGGCATGGACCCGCTGGAACTGCGGGAGAAGAACTGGATCAAGCACGAGGAATTCCCCTTCACCACCGTCGCCGGCCTCGAATACGACAGCGGCAACTACGAGGCAGCCACGGCGAAGGCGCTGGAGCTCTTTGGCTACGACGCGCTCCGGGCCGAGCAGGTGCGGCGCCGCGAGACCAACGACCCCGTCCAGCTCGGCATCGGCATCTCCACTTACACCGAAATGTGCGGCCTGGCTCCATCCCGCGTGCTTGGCGCGCTCAGATACGTCGCCGGCGGTTGGGAGCACGCCCAGGTGCGGGTGCTGCCCACTGGCAACATCGAGGTGATCACCGGCACTTCCCCGCACGGCCAGGGCCACGAAACCGCGTGGAGCCAGCTCGTGGCAGACAGGCTCGGTGTGCCGTTCGAAAATGTCGAGGTACTGCATGGGGACACCCAGAGCTCGCCGCGGGGCCTGGACACTTACGGCTCCCGGTCTCTGACCGTAGGCGGCATGGCGGTGCTAGCCGCGGCGGACAAGGTGATCGAGAAGGCCAGGGTAATGGCCGCGCACATGATGGAGGCCAGCGAACAAGACATCGAGTTCGTGGACGGCAAGTTCAGCGTCAGGGGCACCGAGCAGTCGACGACGCTCGGTGAGATCGCCTTCGCCATCTTCTCCGCGCACAACCTGCCGGACGGGTTTGAGCCCAGCCTGGATTCGGATGCCACCTTCGACCCGCAGAACTTCTCCTTCCCGCACGGCACCCATCTGGCCGCCATGGAAGTGGACACCGAGACGGGGCAGGTCACCATCCGCAAGTACGTCTGCGTGGACGACGTGGGGGTGGTGGTCAATCCGCTGATTGTGGAAGGGCAGGTCCACGGCGGACTGGCGCAGGGAATCGCGCAGGCCCTCTACGAGGAGGCCGTATACGACGACGCCGGCACCCTGGTTACGGGCTCGTTTGTGGACTATCTGGTGCCCGGCGCGCCGGATCTGCCGCGCTTCACGACGGCGCGCACCGAGACCCCTTCCACCACCAACCAGTTGGGTGCCAAGGGGGTCGGGGAGGCGGGAACCATCGCCTCGACGCCCGCTATCGTCAACGGAGTGCTGGACGCAGTCCGGCATCTGGGCGTGAAGGACATCAAGATGCCCTGTTCGCCGTCGCGCGTGTGGGCCGCCCTTGATGAAGCCAAGATGACCGGAGGTGTGCAATGATTCCGAGCGCATTCGACTACGCCGCGCCCGCTACGGTCGCGGAGGCGCTGGGCCTGCTGGCCGACGCCGGCGACGACGTGAAGCTGCTGGCCGGGGGTCAAAGCCTGATCCCGGTGATGAAGCTGCGCTTGGCCGACCCGGCGATGGTGGTCGACTTGGGCCGGATAGGCGAGCTTTCCGGGGTGCGCGACGACGGCGATGCCCTGCTGATCGGGGCCATGACGACGCACCACCAGGTGGCCACCGATCCCCTGATTGCCGAGCACCTGCCGTTGCTGGCCAAGGCAACGGCGACGGTCGCCGATCCGCAGGTCCGCCACCGGGGCACGCTTGGCGGCGCTTTGGTGCACGCCGACCCTGCGGGCGACCTGCCCGCGCCGGTGCTGGCAGCCGACGCGACCTTCATCCTGGCCGGACCGGGCGGGGAACGCCGTGTGGCAGCGGCGGACTTCTTCCAGGGCTACTTCACCACCGCCGTCGCCGAGGGCGAGATCCTCACCCACATCCGCGTGCCGAAGTACACCGGTTGGGGTGCGCACTACGAGAAATTCACCCGACTGGCCCAGCAATGGTCCATCGTCGCGGTGGCCGCGATGGTCCGGGTCGAAGGCGGCACCATCGCCGAGGCCCGGATCGGTCTGACCAACATGGGCAGCACGCCCTTGCGGGCCACCGCCGTCGAGCAGGCACTGGCGGGTGCCCCGTTGACTCGGGAGGCGATCGCCACCGCCAGCGCACACGCGGCGGAGGGGACCGATCCTGCCAGCGATCTCAACGGGGACGCGGCCTACCGGCGCCATCTGGCCGAGGTGTTGACAAAGCGGGCCGTCATCGCGGCCGCCGGGCTCTAGCGGATCGCGACGAGAGGGAGACGTGGAACTCAAACATCACTTCGTGGTTCCCAGCTCGCTGGAGGACACTTGGCATTCCTTCAACCAGTTGGAAGATATCGCGCCCTGTTTCCCGGGAGCGACTCTCACGTCCGTGAGCGGCGACGAGTTCACCGGAACGGTCAAGGTCAAGCTCGGGCCGATCGCGATGATTTACACCGGCACCGGTGAATTCCTCGAACGCAACGAGGACACGCACACGGTGGTTATTTCGGCCACAGGGAAGGACAAACGCGGCAACGGCACGGCGGGCGCCACGGTGACAGCGGTGCTGGCGGCTGACGGGGACGGCACCTCCGTGGACGTGACCACCGACATGAACGTCACCGGCAAACCAGCCCAGTTCGGCCGGGGCGTCATCCAGGACGTCTCGGACAAATTGCTGGACCAGTTTGTCCAGTGCGTGATTGGGAAGGCGGGTGGCGGGGCTGCGAGGGAAGTTGAGCCCGACTCTGCGGGGGCGGCGGAACCTGGACCGGGCGAACCAGCCAAGCCCGGGCCGGCTAAGCCTGCCGAGTCAGCCCCCGCGGGCCCGCCGGCTCCGGCTGCGTCTGCAACACCGGCAGCCCGGCCTCCGGCGGCGCCTGCGCCCACAACACCGTCAGCGCCGGCGGCCGAATTGGATCTGGGCTCGGCCGCATGGCCGGTGCTGGTACGTCGTTTCGGCCCCGCCGTGCTCTGCGCCGCCGCAGCCCTGGCCCTGGTCATCTGGCTGGTCAGGCGGCGCTGTGAGGCTTAAGAAACACACACTGTGAAGCATGTGCCCATGACATCTCAGCCGACGCATGCTCCCGACGGAGTCCATGTTGTGTGCTAAACGCACCCCGGTGCCAGTGCTGCTTCCCGTGCGGTCCGCAGATTTGTCGGCGCGCCAGGCGGTGGGAATCCGCAGACCGGTGCTGGTTTCGTCCTCTGCACGAAGGGGTTGCAGGTCGCCTTAGACGCTGTGTAACCCCCATCGACGGCTATGATGGCACCGGTGACATAGGCGGCTGCCGGCGATGCCAGAAATGCGTATGGCGCTGCGATCTCATTGACGTGGGCTCGGCGGCCGAGCGGCGTGAAGGTCTCGATGCGCCTGTCCGATGCGGGATCCTCGTGGGCGGTCACGTTGTCCATGATGTTCGCGACATAGCCTGGTGCAACGGCGTTGACACGGATGCGGTGTGCCGCCCACTCAGCGGCGAGGGTGCGGACCATCTGGTTGACGCCGCCTTTGCTTGCCGCGTAAGGGGTGAGTGTCGGAATGCCAACACTCCCGGCGATCGAGGACGTCATCGTCACGGACCCGGGAAGACCGTTCTCGATCCAATGCCGTGCTGCCGCTTGGGTGATCTGGAATGCTCCGCGCAGGTTGATCGTGAGGACGCGATCCCACTCGTCCAGGCTGTAGTCGATGGCAGGCTTGATGATGTCAATGCCGGCATTGCAGACGACGTGATCGAGACGCCCAAATGAGACGAGCGCGGTCTCGAGGATCTTCTCGACGGCTGCTTGGTCGGTGACATCACCTGGTGCGCCAACCACACGAGATTCGTCTGTCTCGGCGATCAGCCGCGTCACGGCGTCCTCGGTCTCGGACCTATAAAACCCGTTGACGACGACGCTGGCTCCCTGGTGGAGCAAAGTCTTCGTCTCGGGCGAAATGGGTCAGCCAGAAAGACCGTCCTGCGGGTCCATCCACCTGCAAGCTTCTATCCTAATGACGGACGGATCTACAGGCCGTCCAAAGCACATTACGAAACGCACCCGCATTCCATATGCCCACTGATCTCCCGATCACTGGGCGCTGTTGTCACCCCAAATGGGCCCACCGGTTCGGCCAGAGAGCCGGAGAGCTGGCGTTCGGGTCCTGCATTGGGATCGCCGGCTGACCGCTGGGAGATCCCAGGGCCGCTGGCCCTGTCCTTTGAGGCTTTTCGCACGCTTGCGCAGCAAGTCGGCCTTCCTCAGACCGCAGGTGGCATAGACCAACCGCGGCAGGATGTGTTCGTTGTAGATGCCCATCGGCAACCTTCCCCTGTCCAGCATCCCGCCACGGTTGCCGGCCGCGAACCCTGCAGCAGCCCGAGGGCTGTGATGATGACGCCCGAGGCGGGCGTTCAGGTCTCCGGCCGCCAGCGGGGGTCCCGTCCGGCCAGCCCCAGCACCCGCTCGAACTGTCCGGCTCCTTCGCCGACGGCGACGCGCGGCCCGAACAGTCCGTTCCGTGCGTCGGGGTCGTCCGGGATGCCGGCGCAGAACGCCTCGACCGCGTCGAGGGCCTCCTGTTCCGGCTCGTAGCCCTGTCCCGTGGCCACGGCCAGGTCCCAGCCGTGCAGCACCACCTCATCGAGGGCGACGAGTCCCGCGTCCTCGGCGGGCATGGTCACTCCGCCGGCCGCCGTCGTGCCGGCCCACGCCCCGGTTTCCTGCCATGCCGCGGCGAGCTCTTCGAGGCGTGCCGGGATGAGCTCGCGCCAATTCGCGGGAAGAACGAGACGGCTGGGGTCGGGCGGCGTGTTGGTGGTGGGACCATTGATCTTCCGCGCCGCATCGCGGAACGCGATGGCCAGGCCGTGCAGGTGGGCCAGCATCAGACGTACCGGCATATCCTCGCAGGGCGTGGGGGCGTCGAGCTGGGCGTCGTCGGTGCCGCGCACCACGTCGGCGACCAGTCTCGTGCTCCCGATGAGATCGATGGTAGACATCAGCGACCTCCATTCGCCGGTTCACCCCCAGACTAGGGACGTCCCCTGCGGTTGTCGACCCCACGCGTTGACTCTCTAATGGGTGGTGGCTGGCCTGGTGCCCTTGCTGCGGGCCGAGCAGGAGCTGATGATCACCGATGACCAGGCCCGGCTGCTGACCCGGATGAGCGCGGCGACGATCGACCGGAAACTGGCCGGCGAACGGGCGAAGCTGATCCTGCGGGGCCGGTCCCACACCAAGCCGGGCACCCTGCTGAAGTACCAGATCCCGATCCGCACCTGGGCCCAATGGGACGACGCCGTCCCCGGTTTCGTGGAGATCGACCAGGTCGGCCACGAGGGCGGGAACAGCTCCGGCGAGTTCTGCTTCACCCTGACGGTGACCGACATCGCCACCGGCTGGACCGTGAACCGGTCCGTGCCGAACAAGGCCCAGAAAATGGGTGTTCGCGGCACTGCAGTACGCACTGGACCGGTTCCCGTTCCCGGTCTCCGGGATCGACTCGGACAACGGCACCGAGTTCATCAACGACTACCTGCTCGAGTACTGCCATGCCCGCCAGATCACGTTCACCAGGTCCCGTCCGGGGAACAAGAACTGTGAGGATTGGTGTGGCTGGTCTGGGACTGGCTGGCAGAGTGGGTGCTGGCCGTTCTGCCCTGTGGTCGCGACTCAAACAAGAACTGGCCCCCGTCGGGTGCCCTTCCGTCGACTCGTCCGTCCATGGGGTGGGCGGCCGGTACCTGCCCGGCCCACATCGGTGACTTGATCAGAAGGTTGCCCGTCCTGTTTGACGGGGCGTGGCTCGTCACAGTGCTGTTCCGAAGTGACCTCTACCCGGATTGGTACCGGCCGTGCGCGGCCCTGACCATATCCGCGAAATGAGGAAGGTGCCTGAACCGCTATGCCTAGCAGGGCGCCGTATGAGGCGGCGCCCTCGATCACCCACAAGGTGGTCAGGTCGGCGCCGGTGCGGCGCGCCACCCAGGCGATGGCCCGGTTGATGCCGGCGCTGGTGGTGGGGAAATCCCGGGTCTGAAGCAGTTCGCCGGTTGAGGTGGCGATGATGGCGTAGACATGGTTCCTGGCGTGGGTGTCGACGCCGACGACAAACGGGCGGGAATGCGCAACGATAACACGACGCCGCGCTCACGCCCCACCGGCGCGCCGCCGGCCACCCGGACGTCCGGAAACGGCCCGTCATTGCCATGAACGCACAGTTCAACCGGCTCAAGCCGGCGGCACTGTCCCGGCAGATCCTGGCCCTGACCGGAGAGCTGGAAAGCCTCGCCCAGGCCAAAGCCGCTCCCCGGGACCACACCATCAACACCTGGTTCAACAAGCCCCCGAACCGGACCTTTCCGCATGAGGCAACGAAGCAACCTTCCCGGACCTATTGACGTGAGGCAACAGGGTGCCGTGAATACACGGCACAAAAGAGCCCCGCAGCTTCAATAACCTTGGAGTTCCGTCCCTCTGTAGTCGGTCTGGCCAGCGGCACTGGCGCGAGCCCGGCCGAAGTCACCCAGGAACTGAGAGTCTTCTCATCGCAACCCACGGGTTGTCCAGGGTTTGTCGCGGCGTCGCGACGAGACGAGACCGAGTGGAGGGACCAAGGCGCCCTACAGGCCCGAGTCCCATCCTGTCGTCGCAATCGAGTGGCACACTGGACTTCATGCGTGAGTTCGTCGTCCTCGGCACCGCCTCGCAGGTCCCGACCCGCACCCGCAACCACAACGGGTATCTGCTGCGCTGGGATGGCGAGGACTTTCTCTTCGATCCCGGAGAGGGCACGCAGCGCCAGATGATCCACGCCGGAGTCACCGTCTCCCAGATCACGCGCATCTGCCTCACGCACGTGCACGGCGACCACTGCTACGGCCTGCCCGGCGTCCTTTCCCGCATGGCCCTTGACAAGGTCAGCCACCCCGTCCACCTGCACTATCCTGCCACCGGGGAGGACACCGTCCGAGCTCTCGTGTCCGTCGCGTCCCCGGGCATAGATCTACGGCTTCATCCACATGGGGGCTTTGCGTACGGGGGCAGCGAACACGAGGGCCCCGGCCACAGGGCTGCCGAGCCGATCGCCCCGGGCCTGGAGGTCCGGGCACTGAATCACCGCATCGAGACCTATGGCTATCGGTTTGTGGAACCGGACGCCCGCACGCTCCTTCCTGACCAGCTCGCGGCAGTCGGGATTGCGGGATCCGACGTCGGCCGCCTATTGCGCCAAGGAAGCCTAGGCGGCGTGAGTTTGGAGGAAGTAAGCGAGCCGCGGCCCGGTCAACGCTTCGCCTTCGTCATGGACACCGCGCCCTGCCAGGGCGCAGAGGAACTGGCGGAGGGCGCCGACCTGCTCGTCACCGAGTGCACATTCAGCGACGACGACGCCGAGCTCGCCTCGCAGTTCCGCCATCTCACAGCGGGGCAGGCGGGCGAACTGGCCACATCGGCGGGCGCAGGGACTCTCGTCCTCACCCACTTTTCTTCGCGCTACGGCGACGTTGCCCCTCTCGCCGAGCAGGCTCGGGGCCGCGCCGGTGAAGCCAGAGTGGTTGCCGCGAATGACCTTGACCGCATCGCCTTTCCGCAACGTCGTGCGTTCTAACGACGTCAGCGGATGAAGCGGCAAGGCCCAGGGACCGTGCAGAGCCCCGCCCCGGGGACAGCCTACTGGCGGGCGGACGGGAAGCGCCACCAGGGCGACCCGGAGCAACCCCTGGGTGATATCGACGCATCCAACCGTAAGCTCATGGAGCCAAACTTCTTGACGTAGAACTCGGCCAACGACGTTCCCGAAGGGCGACCGGCCCGCGGAAGATGAGTGACTTATGCCCGGTATGGACCCCTGCCGCAGTGAGTCGCGCGGAGCATCTCGCACAGATTGTCATGCCCGGCTGGCAGAGGGGGCGGACGGTTCTCGTGGCGGACGCGTGCGGGGCCGTGTCGCTCCTCGCGGGTCAGGGCGGCTCGCTCGCAATCGCCGGCGCCGCGCTACTGGGGGACGTCCTCGGACCCGCGGGCTCCCCCGAGGGGATCGACTCAGCCCTCGCCGAATTCGAGCGACGTTGGAGACCAGTAGTAGAGGTGGCGCAGGCCGCCGGCAGGCGCGCCGCGTCCTCATTCCTCCCGGCAAATAGGGCCCAGCGTCTCCTGCGCCGGTGGATCATACGGGCAACCCATCTGCCACGAATCAACCGGCTAGTGGCCCACCAGATCGTGGGCAGAATCGCCAAGTAAGGCCGGACCACACCCATCGCCTAGGAAACAGCCGCCAGGCGGGCAGGGGCCACGCCATTGTTCAAAGTGAGGCCAGACCGGCACACGACAGCTCACAAGACATGTTGACTGCCACCCGCCAGTGTGAATTGCAGCGATTAATGGCGGGGTTCTCTCGCCGCTAAATGTCACCTTCGGGGCCGAAGGATCACGGTTCAGCCTCACGCCGCGCGACTATCGCCCCGTGAGGTCGTTATCCCTGCCTTGTTCTGGCCTCAGTCTCGACGGCGTCGAAGCGTGCCACGTGCAGCTCGTCCATACGTCACCCACTGACCACTCGTCATGGTGGGTGTGATGCCCATAGAGCCTGCATCTGCTAATCGAGGATGACTGCAACGCCCCGGCGTTCCAGGTCGGCGAGGCCGTCTCGCATGGCCTGCAACTGATCGGGCGAGTGCCGTGCCCAGTCTAGGAGTTCACCGACGACCTTCACCGGCTCCCGCGTGCGGTAGGACCGGGTGGGATTGCCGGGGAACTTCTTGTCGGTCACGTTGGGATCGTCCTCGAGGGTGCCTGCTTGAACGCCTCGACCCGGTGCGGCTTGAGCCCCCGGACCGCCCAGATCCGCTGGACCTGCGCCGGGGAAACCCCGACCCTTGCGGCCATGGTCCGCACCGACCAGTGCGTATGCCCCTCCGGTTTAGAGTCCCGCGTCAGCTCAACAATCTCATCGATCTGGACTGCGGAATCACCGGCTTGCGGCACCGCCCGGCGCGGACCTTCGCCAGCTTCGCCAGGCCCTCCTCCTCGAACCGGGCCCGCCACGAACGCACCGTCCCCGGGCTCGTCCCGGCGATCTTCGCGATCGATTCATTGGCCAACCCCTCCGCGGCCATCAACAAGACCTGCGCCCGCTTCACCTCACGATGAGACGCCGTCTGCGATTTCGACAGCACCTCCAACGCGGCACGCTGACCATCGGAGCGCATATGTAGTCGGGGAGTTTGCGAACGTCATCAGATGCGACTTCCGGCGTCGCCGGACAGTGACACCGGCAACAGGTCGCCTGCCATTTTGACTTAGGCGTTGGGGCTCAATCTGCCGTGCGCGCCCGGAATTTTCCTCAGTGCCTTCAATGAGTTGCGTTCTGTCACGGTGAAGGCCGCAGATGCCGTTCGAAGGGCTCCCCACGGGAGTGCTTCGAACGGCTCCTTCTCGGCCTACCCATGTTGCTTCCGGGGCCTTGACACTGCCCACCGGCCAGTATGAACTGGGGATCAAGGTACATCGACGATGTTCATCGCGTAGAACCCGGCGTCCACTTTTGCGGGAACACTCCAGTGTGTTCGTACTTATCTCAACGGCAGGCTCGGCGTCGACAGCCGCACGGCGGAGCCCGATCAGTGCCAGAATGCGGGGTCGGCGTGGCGACGGTGCCGGATAACCCCGCCACTCCCCGTACCGGCAGGAGCAGGTCATGATCGCCCTTCACACCGTGATAGCCATCGTCGTCATCATCGTGCTCATCATCAAGGTCAAGGTCGACCCGGTGATCTCGCTGATCATCGGCTCGCTCTACCTCGGCCTCGCGACCGGTGTCGGTTTCACGGCGACGATCATCGCGATCGCCACCGGCTTCGGCGAGATCATGGGTGAGGTCGGCCTGCTCATCGGTTTCGGGGTGCTCATCGGGGCGATGCTCCATGCGATGGGCGCCTTCGGGAAGATGGTGACGATGCTCGTCAACGGTGTCGGCGCGCGCCGGCTCCCGTATGCGCTGACCGCTGCGATGTCGACGATCTTCCCCTCGATCTACGTGGACGTGCAGGTCGTGCTGGCCTCTCCGGTGGCGCGTTCGACCGGGCCCTTCATCGGCCGGACCGGCTTGCCGCACATGGCCGGTGCGCTCGGGACCGGGATCTTCGCCGGCTATGTCTTCGTGATCCCGGGACTGGCCGCGGTCTCCATCGCGGGCCTTCTGGACATCCCGCTTGGCATCTGGCTGATCTACGGCCTCGTGCTCGGGCCGTTGACCGCGATCGTGACGACGTTGCTCTTCCGATTGTTCCTGCGCGGCCGCTACTGGAAACCGGCCAAGGACGAAGAGGTCGATGAGGCGATGGTCGAGCTGGAGACCACCGAGCTGGTCGAGGAGGACACCGCGACGCCCCCGCTGTTCGTCTGCCTGCTGCCCATCCTCGTGCCGCTGGTGATGATCGCGTTCGGTGCCTTCGCTGAGCTGCTCGGGTTCTCCAACGACTTCATCGCCTTCCTCGGCGACGCCAACTTCGCGCTCTTCGTCGGCCTGCTCGGTGCCTACGTGCTTTGCCGGCGCACCCTGGGCACGGAGGGTACAGGGACGGCGATGGGCGAGGGCTTCCACACCACCGGCGAGATCCTGCTCATCACCGGCATCGGCGGATCCCTGGGCGCCGTCATTGGGGAGACCGGGCTCGACAAGATCCTGGCCGGCCTCTTCACCGCCGACGCAGCGGCGCCGGTCATCCTCAGCATCCTGCTCGCCTGGTTCATCGCCGCGGTGCTGCACCTGGCGATCGGGTCGGTGTCGGTGGCGGCCATCGCGGCCGCCGGGATTATCGGCCCGGTACTCGGATCGATCAACGTCCCGCCGATCGTCATCGGCCTCGCCATCGCCTCTGGCGCGATGTTCGCCCTTCAGGTCAACAGCAACTTCTTCTGGATGTTCAAGTCGCTGCTCGGACTGTCGACCCAGGGGACCTTCAAGACCCTGACGATGGTCACCTCCATCGCCTCGGTGGTTTCGCTGCCGATGGTCATGGCGGTGGCGCTTATCGCGTAGGGCGGACGCCGCGGGCAATTCCCCATGCGCCGGTCCTGCCAGCCGGTCCCCCACCGCGACACCTTCAGGCCGCTCCCCGCCTGGCAAAATCCCTGTGACTGTTAGCGGAAAACGGTTCTGGCACGAATCCGTGAAGCGGGACCGGGCGTGGTAGGGCTCATGAGAGCAGGACTCTCTGCCGCAGGAACTGGAAGTCGGCCCGGCCGATCCGGCGTGTCTGGGCATCCTGGCCCGGTTGATGTGCCCTTCAACGACGCCGGAGCTGTTTCCGTCGTGAGGGGTCTCGTCACCCTGGTCATCTGGAGCCGGGTCGTCGCCGGCACTCGATGAGCGGCAAGCCGGCCACCGCCCAGGCCGTCCCGGCCCCGTCGGCCATACACCAGCGTCCGCACATCACAGCCGGCGTTGCGGGCGAGACCACAGATGCCTTGGTCGATCTGGTCGTCAGCTGGCAACACGCCGCACGCCACTCCCATGCTGTGGGCCGCCATTCACTGCCTGGGCGCACAGACAGCGCCGGAACACCGACATTCGCAGAACGCGTTCCGGTTCGTCGTCGAGGGCGAAAGCATGTGGACCATCAACGGCGACCCTGTGCAGACGTCCCGTGGTGCCCGTCTGTAAACTGGCGGAGGCTATGCGAAACGTTCGCGTAAACGATTCACCGAGGGCGGCAACGATGACGACGATGGTAAAAGTGGCACAGCTTGCCGGCGTTTCAATCTCGACTGTTTCCCACGTCCTCAACGGGACCCGGCATGTGAACGATGAGACGCGGCAGCGGGTCCTGAAGGCCATCGAGGAAACCTCATACCGGCAGGACGCACTGGCCCGGGCCATGCGGCGCTCAAGGACGGACAGCATCGGTCTCATTGTTTCCGACGGCGGGGAGCCGGCCTTCGCCGAAATGATCCGCGGCGTGGAAGAGGCCGCTGCCAGCGAGGGCATCACCCTGCTACTGGCCAATTCCGCTGAAGACCCGACACGCGAGGCGCGCGCAGTCCAGGCCCTCCTTGAACGCAGGGTCGACGGCCTCATCCTGGCACGTGCGGCGGGCTCCGGTCCTGAGGCCCTGTCCGAATTCGCCAATCACGAGACGCCCCTCGTGTTGATGGACAGGCTTTCCGCTGACCAGTACGACCAGGTGGGAGTTGAAAACCGCGAGCCCATTATGGAACTGGTGGAGCATCTAGTGGGGCAGGGCCACGAACGGATTTTGCTGATCGCCGGGGACACCAGAGTTGCCACCCTGCAGGAACGGCACGATGCGTTCACCGAAACTATGGCCGCGGCCGGGATCGCGCCATCGGACCAGCTAAAAGTCATAGCTTTCGAACCCGCAGAAACTGACGCCGGCATTGAGGCAGCGCTGTCCGCAGCCGAGCCCCCTACCGCTGTGATCGCGTGCAGCACCGTCTTGGCGGCAGCCGCACTGCGGCGCATCCAGCAGCGCGGCCTCCGGATGCCGGAGGACATCGCCTTCGCTACCTTCGACGGCTTTGCCTACGCCGACCTGTTCGAGCCCCAGCTCACTACCGTCCGACAGCCCGCCTTCCAGGTAGGCGCTACTGCGGCCGAGCTGCTGATCAAGAGGATAGCCGACAAGTCGGCGGAACCCTCGATTGTCCGTCTGGCGCCCACAATCGAGTACCGTGCCTCTACCAGCCCGCGTTCCGGCTCCTAAACCTGTCCGCCCCTAGGCGCGAACGTGAGTTGAGGCCCCGGGTGCGGCCCTCACCCACTTTCGTGTTTCAGCTGCTGCGGACGAACCTTCAAAAGACTTTTCTGTGACCTATTGCACATCGAAACGTTTGTATCTACTATCGAAACGTTCGCGCAAACGTTTCGCTAGAAGGAGTCGCAGTGGCAACCATCGTAGATGTCGCATCCCTTGCCGGCGTTTCGACGTCCACTGTGTCGCACGTCCTCAACGACACCAGGCACGTTGAGCCGGAGACCAAAGAGCGCGTCATGAGCGCTGTGCAGGCCACCGGCTACCGGCGCGACGTGCTGGCCCGTTCCATGCGCCGCGCCAGGACTGACTCAATCGGCCTGGTGGTTTCGGACGCCGGGGAACCGGCCTTCGCTGACATGGTGCACGGGGTGGAAGATGCCGCCGCGCAGAACGGCCTGTCCCTGCTGCTGGCCAACTCGGCGGAAGATCCCGCCCGGGAACGCGCTGCGGTGGAGGCTCTCCTCGACCGCCGCGTCGACGGCGTCATCATCGCAAGGGCGGCCGGTTCAACCGCCGGGCTGCTCGAGCGGATCCGCGAGGAGAAGAAGCCCCTGGTCCTGCTGGACCGGCTCGCGGACCTGGACGTGGACCAGGTGGGCGTCAACAACCAGTCCGCCATGGCAACCCTGGTTGAACACATCACCGCCCGCGGACACGAACGGATCCTCCTTGTCTCGGGGGACCTGCGGGTCTCGTCACTCCGGGAGCGCTATGACGGTTTCCGCGGCGCCATGGAGGAGCGCGGCCTCGGGGTCCCGGCAGCCCTGCTCTGCGAAGGCACGGTCACCGCGGCCGCCACCTTTGACAGCGTCCGGGCCGTGCTTGGCTCCTCATCAGGGGGCCCGGAGCGTCCGACGGCGATCATCGCCTGCAGCACGCTGCTGGCGGCGGGTGCATTGCGGGCTGTGCAGCACGCGGGTTTGCGGGTTCCCGGAACCATGGCGTTCGCCACGTTCGACGGCTTCACCTACTCGGATCTATTCCAGCCGCAGATCACCACCGTCCGCCAACCGGCTTTCCAGCTGGGCGAAAGCGCCGTCAGCCTACTTCTGAGACGTCTCGACGACCCTTCCGCTCCCACCAAGGTCCTCAGGCTTGAGTCCCAGATCGAATTCCGCAGTTCCACCTCCTGACAGTTCCACCGTCCAATCCGCGTCACTCCAGTAACTGCTGTATAAACCCATCGCATCCCATCAGGCCCCTCCAGGCGCCGCATGCAAAGGAGCATTTCATGAGAAAAGCAGTCCGCACCTCCATCGCCACGGCGGCAGCCGCTGCCCTGCTGGCGCTCACCGCCTGCGGGAGCGCCACCCAGTCCGCCGGGCCCGCAGCGGACGGGCCCTACGCGGCCCCCGCCAAGGACATCACCGCCACCATCTCCGTCTCGAACTGGGGCGATCCAGGGGACAAAGCCGTATACGACGGCGTGGCCGAACGCTTCAAGGAGAAGTACCCGAACGTGACGGTGAACAACAACTTCACCCCCATCACCACCTGGACCGAATACGTCAACAAGCTGGTAACGCAGGCCGCAGCGGGTCAGGCTCCGGACGTCATCAACATCGCCACCGAAGGCGTGGAGCTGGGCCTGGCCAACGAGCTGTTCTCGCCCCTGGACGGCTTCCTCAAGAACGACCCCGAAGCCAAGGCACTGCGCGAGGACATCGATCCCAAGCTGCTGGCCGGATTCGGCAAGGACGGCTCCACGTACCTGATGCCCAACACCTTCAACACCATGGTGATCTACTACAACACCAAGATGTTCGAGGCCGCCGGCATCGAACGGCCCAGCGATGACTGGACATGGGACGATTTCCTGGAGATCTCCAAGAAACTGACCACCGGTTCCGGCGCTGACAAGGTCTACGGGTTCGCCATGCCGTACTACTCCTTCGGCATCACCCCGTGGCTCTACTCCAACGGCACCTCCATGATGAGCGTGGACCTCAAGACGGCCCAGCTGACCGATCCGAAAGTCCAGGAGACCGTGGAATGGGTGCGGGACCTGGCCACCAAGCACGGCGTGTCACCGCAGCCCAAGGGCGCGGATCCCTACCAGCTGTTCCCCGCCGGCAAGGCAGCCATGACCGGGGCCGGGCACTTCGTCACCGGCGGATTCGCCAAGGCCGGCTTCTCCGATTACGACATCCTCCCCTGGCCGAAGGGAACCACCAAGTCCACCGTTTTCGGCGCCGGAGCGTTCGCCATCTCCAAGACCTCCAAGAACCAGGAGCTGTCCTGGGAGTTCATCAAGATGCTCACCGACCAGCAGACGCAGAAGAAGTGGGCCGACGCCGGCTCCGCCGTTCCGTCCACCAAGACTGCCGCATCATCACCGGAGTTCCTGTCCTCCCCCGAACATGCCGAGGAGTTCTACAACTCCCTGTCCTACGCCAAGCCGGTAGCGGCCCCCGGCGCCTACAACGTGCTGGATCCGGCGTTCATGCGGGCCATGGACGAGATCATGTCCGGCCAAGACACCGGTTCCTCCCTGGAAAAGGCCCAAAGGGATGTTGAGGAGGCGTTGCAGAAGTGACCCTGACAGCCCCCAAAACCCAGCTGCCGCCCGCGCCCCCGTCGGGGCACGGGGGCCGCCCCGGGCGGCTCACCGCCGCCCGTCGGCGCGAAGCCCTCACCGGGTACCTCTTCACCGCCCCCACCATCCTCGGCTTCCTGGTTTTCGTCCTCGGCCCGCTGGTCGCCGCGATCTACCTGAGCCTCACCAAGTACAACATCCTGACGGCTCCCAAGTTCGTGGGGCTCGACAACTACGCCCGCATGTTCCGGGACGAACGGCTCGCCACCACCTACGGCAACACCGTCCTGTACGTCGGGGCGGCCGTCGTCCTCATCAACGGCTTTGCGCTCCTATTCGCCGTGCTGATCAACCAGCGACTCCCCAGGGCTTTGACCTATGTGTTCCGCTCCGCGTACTTCTTCCCGTACCTGGTGGCCCTGGTGTACGTGTCCATCATCTGGCAGGCACTCTTCCAGAAGGACACTGGCATCCTGAACTACTACATCACCGCGCTGGGCGGGGAACGGATCGACTGGCTCAACAGCTCCGAGTTCTCCAAAGTGTCGGTCATCATCGTCGACACCTGGCGGAACGTGGGGTTCGCCATGCTGATCTTCGTAGCCGCCCTGCAGGAAGTCCCCAAAGACATGGTGGAGGCCGCCCGCATGGACGGAGCCAACGAATGGCAGGTCTTCCGCCGCATCACTCTTCCGATGATCAGCCAGGCAACGTTCTTCAACATCACCATCACCATCATCGGCGCATTCCAGATCTACGAATCGATCATCGTCCTCACCAGGGGCGGCCCCGGCGATGCCAGCCGCAGCGTGGTGATGTACATCGCCGAAGTTGCCTTCAACAAATTCGATATGGGCTACGCCTCAGCCATCGCGGTCACACTGTTCCTCATCATCATGCTGGTGACGCTGCTGCAGTTCCGCCTCAGGAAGTCGTGGGTGAACAATGAGTAACACCAATGTCGTCATCGGTACCGGCCGCAGCGCCGCGCGCCGCAGCAGGCCCCGCCCCGGCGTCGGGAAGAGCATTTCGGTGGCGCTGCTGGTTCTGGGCGCCATCGGGATGGTCGCCCCCTTCCTGTGGATGTTCACCACCTCGCTCCGGGACGCCGGCCAGGCCTACGATCTGCCGCCGCAGTGGTTGCCCACCGAATGGGACTGGTCCAACTACGCGGCGGCGGGCAGCGGACCCGTGCCGATCCTAAGGAACATGTTCAACAGCTCTGTCATCGCCATCGCCGTCAGCATCGGCATGATCATCACGGCGCCCATGGCCGGCTACGCGTTCGCCAAGCTGGAGTTCCCGGGCCGCAACACCATCTTTGTGGGCCTGCTGTCCTCGCTGATGGTGCCGGCCCAGGTGACCATCATTCCGCTGTTCCTGCTAATGCGGACCTTCGGCCTGCTGGACAACCCGCTCAGCCTGATCCTGCCCGGCATCACCGGAGCACTGGGTGTTTTCCTGCTGCGGCAGTTCTTCCTGGGCCTGCCGCAGGAAATCATCGACGCCGCCCGGATGGACGGTGCCACCGCCTGGCAGACTTACCGGCTGATCGCGCTGCCGCTGGCCAAGAACGCCGTGAGCACCCTGGGTGTAATCACGTTCCTGGGCAGCTGGAACGCCTACTTTGCCCCCTCGATCTTCCTCAACAGCACAGACACCGCCACCCTGCCACTGGGCCTGGTCCTGATGCTCGGCCCGTACGGCGCCGGCAACGTGGCCCAGGTCATGGCAGCCACCACCATCGCCATCGCACCGGCCCTCATCGTCTTCCTGGTGGCCCAGCGGTGGATCATCGCCAGCCTCACCCAATCAGCCGTCAAGGGCTAACCAACAACTCTTTCCGAAAGGTAGAACCACCATGGCAACATCGCCGCGCTCAGGCCTGCTCTCGAGCCTGACCAAGCTCTCCACCGCCCGAACGGCCCGCGCCTCCAGCTGGGACCAGACCGGCCGAAACCGCGACAACTGGATCGTAATGCCCGGCGAGGAACGGGTCCTGGCGGACATCGAGGGCCCGGGCTCCATCACGCACATCTGGATGACCCAGTCGTGCCGGATCCAGCCGGGCCCCGGCCAGATCTCCCCGGAACTGGTGGGCGTGCCGATGCTGGAAATCCACAACGCGCTGGGCGTCAGCTGGGAAGTAGTGGACCCGGACTACTACCGCAAGATCGTCATCAAGATGTACTGGGATGACCAGGAAACGCCCAGCGTGATCGCGCCACTGGGCGACTTCTTCGGCCTGCTGAACTCGCTGTCCGGCTCCTACGATTCGCTGCCGCTCTCCGTCTCCGCCAAGGAAGGGGAACTGAACACCTTCGGCGGCAGCGCGGCGTTCAACAGCTACTTCGAGATGCCCTTCAACTCCCGGGCCCGCATCGTCGTCGAAAACCAGAACGACATCCCCTACCTGCAGTACTTCTACATCGACTACGAGCTCTACACCGAACCGCTTCCGGAGGACACCGCATACTTCCACGCCCACTGGCGCCGCCAGAAGCCCAACGCCGGCTGGGGCCCGGACCTGCAGACCAACAGCATCGAGGTGGCCATCCCCAACCTCACGGGCGAGGACAACTACGTGGTCCTGGAGACCGAGGGCCAAGGCCACTACGTGGGCTGCAACCTCGCCGTCCGCCACTTCCAGGGCTCATGGTGGGGCGAAGGCGACGACATGATTTTCATCGACGACGACACCTGGCCGCCCAGCCTCCACGGCACCGGCATGGAGGACTACTTCGGCCACGCCTGGGGCATGCAGCACAACGCCTTCCTCATGAACGGCACCATGGTCCACGAAGAAAACGTGCCCGGCTTCCACCACAGCTACCGCTTCCACATGACGGATCCCATCAGGTTCCAGAAGCGCATCAAGGTCACCTTCGAACACGGCCACGCCAACCACCTCTCCGACGACTGGTCCTCCACCGCCTACTGGTACCAGACGCTCCCCTCCCCCGTGCTGGACATCGACGCTGTGGAGGAACGCCTGCCGCTGCGCCCCCGCGACCAGGTGGAAGAACTTCCCCTGCCGGAACTGACGCCGGCCCAGCAGGCCGCCCGTGACGCCGCCGCCGAACGGATGCAGCGGTTCACCGAAGCCCGCGACGCCGTCCGGAACGAACGCAGGGCAGAAATCGACCATTGGGAGAAGGCCAACGCCGAGCAGGCCCGCGAAGTCCGGCAACGGTTCCTGGCCGCAAACAGCGTCCCGGTCCAGTAATCCCACCAGCAGACAGCACAGAAGGATCAGCATGAACGCGCAGGAACCCCGCCCCGCCTTCCACTTCACAGCCACTGAGGGTTGGATCAACGATCCCCTCGGCGTGACCTGGAAGGACGGCCAGTACCACCTCTTCTACCAGTACGTTCCTGGCCGCACCACGTGGGCGTCCAACTGCCACTGGGGCCACGCCACGTCCCCGGACATGATTGCCTGGACGGAACAGGACGTCGCCGTCGCACCCGGGGACGGGGACGACGGCGTCTGGTCGGGTTCCATCGTCACCGGCCCGGACGGTGCCGCCACCATGTTCTACACCTCGGTCACCGAACCGGACATCGGCATCGGGACCGTCCGGACCGCCACGCCCGACGACGCCTCCTGGGATTCGTGGACCAAGGGCGCGAAGCTGATGACCGCGCCGGACCTGGGCGTGGTGGCCTACCGGGACCCGTTCGTTTTCCGCGACGGCGGGCAGTGGCGGATGTTCGTGGGCGCCGGGCTGGAGGGCGGCACCGCCGCCGCGGTTTCGTACAGCTCCCCGGACCTGTCGCAGTGGACCCTGGACGGCATCGCCGCGCAGCGCTCCGGCACGGAAACGGAGCCGGTCTGGACCGGCACCATGTGGGAGTGCCCGCAGCTGTTCGAGATCGACGGCTCCCACGTGCTGGTCACCTCCATCTGGGAAGACGACGTCCTGCACTACGTGGCCTACGGCGTGGGCAGCTACGCCGACGGCAAGTTCACCGCCCGCTCCTGGGGCCAGCTCAGCTACGGCAAGAGCTACTACGCCCCCTCCTTCTTCCGGGACAAGGACGGCGCGCCGTCGCTGATCTTCTGGGTCCGCGGCGTCATCAGCCCGGAAGGGCAGTGGGCCAGCGCGCTGAGCGTCCCGCACACGCTGACGCTCGACGGCGACACCCTGGTGGCCACCCCGCACGCCGACCTTGCGAGGTACTCCCGGCCGGACTCCCTGGAGCAGGTCAGCGCTGCTGTTTTCGAGACAGTGCTCGACGACGGTGCGGACCTCCGGTGCGCCGTCACCGCCGGGATGGTCATCAGCCTCGCCACCCTCGACGGGACACTGGCCACGCTCCGGCACGACGGGGACGGCATCCGGGTCACGGTGGCCGGGAACGCCGACTTCGCCGACGCGTTCCTGCCGGCCGAGGAGGGCTCCGAGCTGCGGGTCATCATCGACGCCGGGGTCTTGGAACTCTCCGGCGATCAGGGCATCATGGCAGTCCCACTGCCCATCGTGCATGCACCCGTGACGCTGACGGTGGCCAACACCGCCTCCACGCCCCTGCTCAGCATGGTTTCGAAGCCGACAGTGAATGGCGTGGGAACTACCCGTCAGGCCGCACTGTCAGGACAGCCGTGACCAGCGCTTCTGGCTCCCAGCGCCCCAACCCGGATGTCGTCGTCGTCGGGGAATCTCTGACCGACATCACCACGTCAGCCGGACCTGTGGAATTTCCGGCGGGTCAGGCCTCAAAGTGGCCTGCGGCCTTGGACGGCTCGGGGCGAACACAGGCCTATATGTCCTCGTTCATCGCTGGGATCTCGACCGATTCCCGGCTGGACTTCGAGGAGGAGCAGTTCAGGCGGTTCGGAACGGTGGCTGCTGCCGCTGCAGCCAGCACTGTGACCCGACATGGAGCGAATCCGCCAACAGCGGGGGAATTGCGGGAGGCAATGGCCGTTTCCTCTTGACGGGCTCGTCCTGGGTTTTTTGTGCTGTTGCTGTCTGGCGCTGGAAGGCCGCGATTCTGTTCCACATCTCCGGGGCGTTGGAGTACATGGGGAAGTGGCCGCTGCGGGCGATTTCCGCCACTGTACGCCGTTCGCGGCA
Organism: uncultured Actinomycetota bacterium; assembly: GCA_963722145.1. Classification (GTDB taxonomy): domain Bacteria; phylum Actinomycetota; class Actinomycetes; order Actinomycetales; family Micrococcaceae; genus Arthrobacter. The sequence continues at coordinate 636,111 of CAVRLW010000014.1, forward strand.
AGGTGGGGAAGGTAGCTCAGAGCGCGGTTCTGCTCGCCGTACATGAACATGCGCGGGAACGGCAGGGCCAGGAACTTCTCCATCAGGTCGGCGTTGTCCGAGAGGTTGACCATGGATTCGAAGATCCCCCGGACCGCTGCAGCCCGGACCTTGTACCTCACGCTGGTGGCGTAGAGCGGACTCGAATAGAACGGTGCCGCCCAGTTGCGGGCGATGAAGTCCTCTAGGAACAGTTCCAGGTCCTTGTGGGGATGGAGGAAGATCTGCCGGCTGAGGAAACAGTCCTCCGCCGCAACGTTTCCTTCGATGTCAATGAAGCTGGCCACGCGGCCGAGTTCCTGGTGGGCGAGCATAAGCGAGGTCAGCCCGCCCATCGAATGGCCGACAAGGTGGAATCGCTCGATCCCTTGGTCTGCGAGTGCTGCCAAGGCTGTGTCGACGAGGAACGGAATCGAGATCTTTTCCAGTTCGCTGCACCAGGACTCCCCGCAGCCGGGGGCGTCGTAGGCGAAGAAGGGCTGGCCAGTGAAATCGGGGTTCTGTGCAATGTCGGCATAGTCCTCCTTCGTGGAGCCGAATCCGTGGAGGAATACCAGTGGCAGTCCCTGGCCTGTGCGGCTGATGCAGGACAGGCGCACGTCCGTGCCGTCGATACTCAGGGGAATCTCGTGTTTGGTCATGATGTTCTCGAAGGTCAAGTGTGCCTTTCGCCGTAGTTCCGTGCCCGGCCGCGCCGGCGGATGTGTGTCGGGAGTGCTCAGAACAGTGCCATGGCCTCGCGCCACGGAAGTGGTAGGAGGAGGCGCCGCATTCAACGTCGAGCAGCTTCCCCGGGCGCTCCTTTGCCTGCAGGCGCACAGCGGCGACCGCGCTCCCCTGCTCCTGCTGATCCTGACCACTCCCCCGCCCATTAGGATCGTCAGCGGCGCCACGAAGGCGACGCCGGTGTGGCCGCGGTGACCTGACCGGTGGAGCAGCAAGCTCAGAAATGTGTCACTACGGGAGTCTGTGGGCTACCGCGCGACTGGACTGGCCGATAGCCGACGTTATGCATAGTTGAAAAAAGGCGGCGCGTCCGAAAAGGGTCGGTACAAGCCTTGACTGCGATCTCGATTGGCGAGTAGACCCGGGATACATGCCTCGGCGCTGGGCGGCAGGGTATCCGATGAAGGGAATGGCCATCATGGACGATCTGGACACCGTGGAAGACTCAGAGAAGGGGCCAACTACTTCCGGGGTTCTGAATAGGACCTCACAATTGTCTTCCCGTCGCCGCTGGTCGCGTACCGTCGCGGTAATCCTCGTCAGCGTTCTGATCGGAACGCTCGGCGCATGCACCTCCTCTGACAAACTCGGAGCATCGAACGTCTGGTCCCTCACGGGTCCCGAAGCATCGGTCGGTGGCGTGGCCCTTTCAGTCGAAGCCGGGGCCCGATGGACAGGCGACGGCTTGCAGGTGAACGGCCCAGGCTACGCCAGCACCTCGGCGCCTGGCCCCATCGCCACCGACTCGAGCTTCACTGTCAGCGCATGGGTACGACCGGCAGGGCAGCCCAAGGCGTACGCCGCGGTCCTCAGCCAGGCAGGGAAGGTCGCCGGCGCATTTTTCCTCGGCGTCGCCGAGGGGTTCTGGTCGTTCTCGGTCAAACCTAAGGATGGCAACGGGGACAACTTCGTGACCAACCGCGACCGAGCGTCCAAAGTCCAGGTGAAACCGGACACCTGGGTACATCTCGCGGGAGTCTATGATTCCACTGACGGACGGGCCCGCTTTTTTCTCAACGGCTATCCGGCCAGCGTCGAAGGTGTCGCCACCGACCCCTTGTTCGCAGCGAAAGGTTCGCTGCTGTTCGGTCGCGGCCAGGCGCACGGGGAACTGGCTGACTCCTTCGAGGGCACCCTGGCCGACGTGCGAACCTGGTCGCGTGCCCTCGACCCTCAGGAGGTGGCGGCCGCTGCGCTGATCGCCGCACCGGACGGTGCCATCCTCGATCGGCCTGAACAGTCGGCGGCGTCGCCCTGCCCGAATCCGCATGGTGGTGTCTGCCTGGGTGACCTTGCTGCGGGCACCTACTCCACCACGTCCTTTGAACCGAAATTGTCGTACACCGTCCCTAAAGGCTGGGCCAACGGGGAGGATCTGCCGGGCAATGTGCTGCTGAGCAGGATCGAGGACCCAGAGGAGGGCGCCTGGGGCGGCAGTTACATCGGCGTCTACCAGAATGTCCGGGCGCCGTCGCTCTGCGCCGAAGAAACGCAGCCCGGGGTCGGTACGAGCGCCGCGGAAATCGCCGCCTGGTACCGCACCGTGCCGGGTCTTGAGATCGTACGAGACGTTCCCGTGTCGGTGGGTGGCTTGTCCGGTATCGTGCTCGACTTCCGGGTGGGTGATGGGTGGAGGAGCCCCTGCCCGCTCGACGGCGTCATCCACGCGATTCCCCTCGTCATCGGCGGCGGCGTTTCTGACCTTCATCACATAATCGGCGCCCCGCTGGAAATGCGGCTCTACCTCCTCGACTGGGAGAAAGGAAACGTCGCGATCGAGGTGACCGCCGCGCTCGAGCAGCACCGCCTCAGGGACTATCTCGGAGGAGCCGGAGCTGGCGCAGTGGTCGACTCCTTCAAGTTCGGGTCGTGACGGCGTCGCCCAGCAAACTGTTGCTCCTGGCGGAGGCTCCCCCGGCATACCGCAGCGCCCTGGCAAACGCCGAGTTCACCGGACGGGCGTGGACTGGTTCGGCGTGAACGTGATCCATGCTGAGAGCGGAGTCAGGAGCGCACCGAAGAGAACCGCGGCATCGATGACGCCGGATCTGAGCCCATCCGGGTCCTGGCGATAGAGATTGAATGCGTAGCCTCCTGCTACGACCGCGTACGCGACATAGAGCGGAGAGATTTTCGTGACGACAGACAAGCTTCGGGTGCTGGTCCGGGTGGACCTCGACTGCGCGAAGGCCCAGGTTGCCGCCCAGGGGCATGTGATTTCCAAGAGCGTCCACGGCCTGTATGAGGTGATGAAGCGCGCCAACTCGCTCACTGCGGGCATGACCCTGGAGCTCGATATGACCCGGGCCCGGCTCGAGCCCGACGCGTTGGCAGAACTCCGGACCTGCTCGCGGTCTCACCACCTGCCTGCCCATGTCAATCCGTTCCAGTCCGACTGCAGGCTGAGCATCCTCACACCCGACAATGCTGCGCGCCAAGGAGTTATGGCTCCCACGGAGCCTGACGCACAACAGCAATCCCCCAACATCAGAGTAGAAAATCCACCGCTTGAGTCGCCGAAAGGTCGCCGAGCGCCGATGCGGCGGCCGTGTTCGCTTCGATCCGGCACGGCCATCCGGACGTCCTCAACGTGGCCCTGGGCACCGCCCACTGCACACTCCTGCGTCGTGGTTTGCAATCGTGGACCGGCTCGCGCGAATGCCAGGACGGCCTACTCTGGCTCCTCGCTTACTGGGCGACGTACGTAGGCGAGTTGGCGCCGGCGAGGTGAGTGCGCAAGACGGCGATTTCGGTCCGCGCATGATCGTGTCGGCGAGTTTTGGGGCCTCTCGCGTTCCCGGGATAGCGACGCAACGCTGCGCTGCACCGAAAACTGCGGTGGAGCACGTAAGAACGGTTTCGCGCGGATCGAGGTCCGCCCGGATGGAGCCGTCTCGCTGGCCGGCCATCACCGCAGACGGCGTGGCCCAGGCCATCCGATGGCCACATATTATTCTGTCGAGTTAGCTGGTCAGCCCCCAAGCTGACCGACCGAGCATAAGACTGGAACGTCTGTCACTACCGGAGTCTGTTAGTCAGTTCCGGCAGGGCCGATAGCGAAGATTATGACAAGCTGCCGCCCAGAAGGGGCTACTCGGAGGGTCGCTCCGGGCGTTTCACTATTACCGACAGCTTCAATCCAATCGACGGCGTCATCGGATAAATAGAAACCGAAGGTTCACTGTTGCCCACCCGCCAGGCATCGTCAGCAATGAACCCTAAGCGTCCGCGATCTCGGCGGCCATCTCGACCGGCACCACATCGCCGTTGTTCGATGAGCCATTCCCGCGAAGATGCGCTCAGCTTGCGCCACCATTGCTCGATATCCATGGCCGCAGTGTGCCACGTCCTCATCGGTCCTTCCCGAGGCCCAATGGCGCGCCTCCTGAGTCTGACCGCGACGGCTCACAGCTCATGGGTGCCAGCATGGTGCACTGCCACCTGCTACGCACGCAGGCGGATGCTTGTTACGGTGGCCGCCGCACGCTGCTTGACACCCCAACCCAACGCGGGATATGTTCTATGTCACATCCACTAACGCGCGTTAGTAACGCGCATCAGTTGATCCAGCTAGACTCTCATCCAAAATCAGCCCTAATTACTAGACATCGGACGGTCAATGGAGACGAACCCACGGCAGGCCAAAGTGACGATGCAGGATGTCGCGAACCATGTCGGAGTCTCCCGGACGACTGTTTCCTTTGTCCTGAATGGTGGAACGGGAAATGGAATTCCACAAGAAACCCGTGACCGCGTCCACCAGGCCGTGACCGACCTGGGCTACCGCCCGAACGCGGGAGCACGAGCGTTGGCGTCCAAGCAGACCAAGCTGTACGGGCTTATTACGGAAATCGTGACCGCGCCTTTTGCCGCCAACATCGTCCGGGGCGCCCAGGAACAGGCCGCCCGGGAGGGTAAGACACTTCTCATCGCCAGCACTGACTGCAGCATTGACGCCGACCGGCAGGCCATCGAGACGATGCTCGAGCACCGTGTCGAGGGTCTGATCTATGCAACAAGCTGGCATAGGGGTGTGCGGTTGCCTGCTGTTGCGGACGAGGTGCCGACGGTCCTGGTTCACTGTTTTGACGAGGCGGCCAAACTCCATTCCGTCATTCCTGACGAGGCTCAGGGTGGCTACGCCGCCACCATGAGGCTCATCGGGGCCGGACACGACCGGATCGGGCTCATCAACCTTGATCCCGTTATTCCAGCAGCCATCGGCCGCCGGTCCGGTTACATCCGCGCCCTTGAACAGGCAGGTATAGGTCTGGATGAGAAGTTGGTCATCAACGAGGACGGCGAGGCGGACCAGGGCTATCGCGCGGCAGTGTCCCTCCTTGATGGCGACGAGCCGCCAACCGCGATCTTCTGCGCCACTGACCGCATGGCCATGGGCGCTTACGACGCCATCAAAGAACGTGGGCTTCGTATTGGGGACAATATCTCCGTGGTTGGCTTCGACAACCAGGAAATTATCGCCAACTACCTGCGACCCAGCCTGACGACCGTCGCACTGCCGTTCCGGCAAATGGGGGCAACCGGCGTCGCGCTGCTGGCCAAACTGGCAGCGAACCGCGATCTGGCCCCGCTCCAACACATTGTCGAATGCCCTCTGGTGGAGCGTACATCCGTGCGCCTGCCGGTCCCGGCGTCCTGACGTCCACCATCCGCTAACCCCCTCTCCCTTTCACTGACGAAACGAGCTCCCTCATGCCCAAAATCCACCCCAAAAGGTCACTGTCGGTTGTTGCAGCCACACTGGCGATCGGCGCGCTGGCTCTCACCGGCTGCAGCGCAGGAAACACATCTGGAGGCACAGCAACCGGCGGGGCTTCCTCCAACAAACTCCTGACCATCCCCCGGGAGGACACCGCGACGTTCACCAGCAACTTCAACCCGTTTTCCCCGAACGCGCTGCCGATGACGAAGCAGTCGGTCTTCGAGCCTCTGCTGATCGTCAACCCTGTCAAGGGGGAGCCCGTGCCCTGGCTCGGCGCTTCGTGGAAAGCAGACGAAGACGGCAAGGGAGTGACATTCACGCTCCGCGACGGGGTCAAATGGTCAGACGGACAGCCTCTGACCGCCGACGATGTTGTGTACACCTTTGAACTCCAGAAAAAGATCCAGGGCGGATTCGACTACCTGGCCAAGGTCTCCGCCGTCGACGCACACACCGTCCGCTTCGATTTCAACAAGCCCTACGCCCCCGGACTTTACGAAGTCGGCCAGCAGGTCATTGCCCCCAAGCACGTCTGGTCCCAGATCGCTGACCCGGCAAAGGCCACCAACGACAACCCGGTCGGCACCGGCCCCTACACGCAGGTCTCCCATTTCCAGACACAGTCATTCGACCTGGAGAAGAACCCCAACTACTGGCAGCCGGAAAAACAGCAGCTCACCGGCATCCGGATGCTGGCATTCGCCGGCAACTCCGGGGCCAACCTCGCCCTGCAGAACGGCGACGTGGACTGGAGCGACCAGTTCATCCCCAACGTCCAGAAGACCTTTATCGACAAGGATCCGGCACGCCGGCACTTCTGGTACCCCACCACCGGAGGCACGATCAACTGGCAGATGAACACCGCCAAGGCTCCCTTTAACGATCCCGTCGTGCGCAAAGCACTCAGCATGGCCGTAGACCGCGATCAGGTCGCCAGCCTGGGCATGTCAGGCTACACGCATCCGGCTGACTGCACCGGCCTCAGCGACGCCTATAACAGCTGGCGCGACCAGAGCATCGTCGACAAGTGCGACTGGACGAAGCTGAACGTGGACAAAGCCAACCAGATGCTCGATGACGCCGGCTACAAAAAGGGAGCCGACGGTATCCGCACACTCAAGGACGGCAAGCCGTTCCAGTTCAAGTTCTCTGTCGGCTCGGCATCTTCCGACTGGCTCTCCGTTGGCCAGATCATCTCCAAGAACATGGAAAAACTCGGCGTGAAGGTCGAGGTCAGCTCCCCGGACTGGTCCCAGGTCGTCTCCGGCTACACGGACGGATCCTTCGACAGCGGCATCGTCTGGAGCAACGGCGGCGCGACGCCCTACGAGTTCTACCGTGGCGTCATGTCACAGAAGGTTGTTGTGCCGGTCGGCAAAAAGGCCAGCGAGAACTACCATCGGTTCGGCGACGCGGAAGCGACCGCAACGCTCGATAAGCTGGCGGCAACGGCCGACCCGGAAGCGCAGAAGACCGTCGTCAACACCCTGCAGGCGCGCTTCAATGACGTGGCCCCGGTGATCCCGCTGTTTTCCGGTCCGGAGTGGGGCGCCTACACCGACCAGCGATTCACGGGCTGGCCCAGCAGCGATAACCCGTATGCAACTCTTTCGGTCCGCTCCGCCACCACTGTGCTGGTTCTGACCTCGCTCAAGCCGGCGCAGTAGGCATTTGGTGGCTGTTCGGGGCCGGTCGGCCCCGAACAGCCACCAAAGCCGCTGCACGCACGGCACCCGCACCGTTACCACCTGCCGGACCCGGACTGATACCCGGGCGGCGCAACAATCATCAAGAAAGAAGCGGAATCATGGTATTCCTCCTCCGCCGCCTGGGGTTCTACGTCATCGCCTTCTGGGCCTGCATCACCTTGAATTTCTTCCTCCCCAGGCTGATGCCCGGGGACCCTGTCAGCAGAATGTTCTCCCAGGTACAGTCTCAGATGCGCCCGGACCAGGTGGATGCACTCCGGCGGCTCTTCGGCCTGGACGACCGGCCCCTATGGGAGCAGTACATCGCCTACATCGGCAACATCTTCCGTGGGGACATGGGCATTTCGCTGTCCCGGTTCCCCTCCCCCGTTTCGGAGGTGATCGGATCACAGATCGGATGGACCCTTCTGCTCGGCGGCACCTCTCTGGTTATTGCCGTCATTCTGGGCAATTTCCTCGGCATTCTGGCAGCGTGGCGGCGCGGAAAGTTCCTGGATTCCGTCTTTCCTCCGCTGCTGATTTTCGTCGGATCATTTCCCTACTTTTGGCTGGCCATGGCGGCTCTTTATCTGTTCGGGATAACTCTGGGCTGGCTGCCGCTGAGCCATGCCTTCTCCATAGGCCTCAGCGCCTCGTTCTCCCTCGAATACATCGGCGACGTCGCAGTTCACCTCATCCTCCCGGCTCTGACCATCGTCTTGGTCTCCATCGGCGGCTGGATGCTGGGGATGCGCAACACGATGATCGCTACCACCGCTGAGGACTACATCACGATGGCCCGGGCCAAGGGACTCCGTCCGGCACGGATCATGTTCCAGTACGCGGCCCGCAACGCCATGCTGCCCTCCGTGACGTCGTTCGGCATGTCCCTTGGCTTCGTCGTCGGCGGCGCTCTCCTCACCGAAACCGTGTTCGCGTACCCGGGCATCGGCTACCAGCTCCTGACCTCCGTCCAGGCACTGGACTACCCGCTGACCCAAGGCATCTTCCTGACCATCACCGCCGCCGTGCTGGCAGCTAACTTCCTGGTCGACATCATTTACGTACGGCTGGACCCCCGGGTCCGGGTCAGCTAGAAACAGGTTCCCCATGTCACTCACAGACTCAACACCTACCGCGACCATCACGACCGGCAACCCCACCGTCCAAGTACCGGAACCTCCGGTCCCCGGACGCCTGGCCCACGCAGGGTTCGTCCACGGCATCCTCACGAACAAGAAGGCCCTCTTCGGGCTGGCCATCCTGGTCATATTTGCGCTCCTGGCGCTGCTCGCACCCCTCCTGGCACCGGGAAACCCCACCGACTTCGGCCCCGAAGCATCCCTGCCGCCGTCCGCGAAGCACCTGCTCGGAACCACCTCCAAAGGCCAGGACGTGCTCGCACTCACCCTCTGGGGGTCGCGAAGCTCACTGACGGTCGGATTCACCGTAGGCATTGCGGCGACCTTCATCGGCTGTCTCGTCGGCATCGCCTCCGCGTACTTCGGCAAAGCCATCGACGAACTGCTCTCGCTGCTGACCAACATTTTCCTGCTCATCCCCGGACTTCCACTCTTGGTGGTTCTCGCCGCATTCCTGCCGCCGGGACCCGCCACCGTCGTCATCGTCCTGGTCATCACCGGCTGGGCAGGCAGCGCCCGTGTGCTCCGCTCCCAGGCATTGTCCCTGCGCAGCAAGGACTTCGTCGCCGCGGCCGTGGTGACCGGTGAGAAAGCCTGGCGCATCATGTTCCGGGAAATCCTGCCCAACATGGCCTCCATCGTCATGAGCACCCTGCTCGGCTGCGTCATTTACGGCATCGGCGCCCAGGCGGGCCTGGAGTTCCTGGGGCTCGGCGATACCGGGTCCGTCAGCTGGGGAACCAACCTCTATTGGGCAAACAACGACGGCGCCCTCATGACCGGCGACTGGTGGGTGCTCCTGCCTTCAGGCGTCGCCATCGCCGTCGTCGCATTTGCCCTGGCCATGATCAACTACGCCGTTGATGAAATCACCAACCCTCGCCTGCGCGTGGAAAAGAAAGGCTGACAGATGCAAACCCTGACTGAACAGGACCGGGGAAACATCGGCCGTACCGCCGCCGCTCCCGTGCTGAGCGTGAAAAACCTGCAGGTCCAATACACGGCGGAAAGCGGAAACGTCACCGCCGTCGATGGTGTCAGCTTCGAGATCGGCGCCGGCGAAGTGTTCGGCCTCGCCGGTGAATCAGGCTGCGGCAAGTCCACCATCGCGAACGCGGTCATGCGGCTCCTGCAGACCCCGGCAAATATCACAGGCGGCTCCATCGAGCTCAACGGAATGAATCTCCTGGACCTGGGCGAAGAAGAACTGCGACGCACCCGCTGGCGCGATGTCGCCATGGTCTTCCAAAGCGCGATGAACTCCCTGAACCCCGTCATGACCATCGGAGATCAGATCGTCGATGTCTTCACCACGCATGAAAGGATGCCCAAGAGAGCCGCCCGCGAACGTGCCGCAGAGCTGCTGAAACTTGTCGACATCAGCCCCGACCGCCTCAAGTCCTACCCGCATCAGCTCTCCGGCGGAATGCGCCAGCGGGCAGTGATCGCGATCGCGCTGGCGCTCAACCCCTCCCTCCTCATCATGGACGAACCCACCACGGCCCTGGACGTGGTCGTTCAGCAGGAAATCATGCACCAGATCAAGGAACTTCAGCAGCGGCTGGGGTTTTCCATACTTTTCATCACCCACGACATCTCACTCATGGTCGAGCTCTCCCACCGCATGGCCGTGATGTATGCGGGAAAGCTGGTCGAGGTCGCTCCCTCCAAGGACATGCTGGAGAACCCGCTTCATCCGTACACCAACGCCCTCATGGGAGCGTTCCCTCCGCTGACCGGCCCGAGAGTGGAGTTGACAGGCATCCCGGACGCCCCGCCGAATATGGCCCACCCGCCCGCCGGCTGCCGCTTCCACCCCCGGTGCCCGCTGGCTATCGACGCGTGCCGCACCGTCGAGCCACCGCTCCTTCCAGAAGCCGAAAACCACGAAGCAGCGTGCCTGCTCGTATCCGAATATGTCGTCCCCCGCGAAAGGTCACGCCGATGATCCCCGCACACAGCACCTCATCCCGCCCCGAAACGGCGACCGCGCCCCTGGTCCAGGTCCGCAACCTGAGCAAGGACTATCATCTGGGAAGCTTTCCCTTCCGTTCGACCGTACGCGCGGTAAACGACGTCTCCTTTGACATCAACCACGGCGAGATTGTGGCACTTGTCGGGGAATCCGGCAGCGGAAAAAGCACCATCGCCCGCATCCTCGCCCGCCTTGAACAGCCCACAGGCGGCCAACTCATCATTGACGGACAAGACATCTTTGCCACCGAACGGCGTCGGGCATCAATGACATACCGAAGCAAAGTCCAAATGGTCTTCCAAGACCCCTTCGGATCCCTCAACCCGGCGCACCGCATCGAGCACTTCCTGACGCGTCCCCTGCAGCTTCACGGAGAAAACGACAGCCCCAAGGCCCTCAAACTCAAACTGCGTGAACTCATGAGCACAGTCGGCCTGGGCGAACAGATGCTGGACCGATACCCCCACCAGCTGTCAGGCGGACAACGGCAGCGCGTCGCCATCGCCAGAGCCCTGGCCGTGGAACCGGAAATCATACTGGCCGACGAACCCACCTCAATGCTCGACGTCTCGGTCCGCATCGGAATTCTCAACCTGATGCGAAAACTCCGCGACGAACGAGGGGTGTCCATGCTCTACATCACCCACGACCTCGCATCCGCACGCTACATCGCAGACACAACCATGGTGATGTGCGCCGGGGACCTGGTCGAGGGCGGTGAGAGCATCGAGCTGATGGCCGCCCCCCATCACCCGTACACACAGTTGCTGCTCTCCGCTGTACCCGACGCCCGCAGGACCCAGACCGTCCGACCGCCGAAGAGGAATGCCACAGAACGGAACGCCGGCCGGGGCACCGGTGAACGCGTCACCCTCAGCAAATCCCATTGGGCGCTGAAAGTGGCAGAATCTGCCGCCTGACGGCCCCCTCCCGCCACCCGGCCGGCCCGCCTTCTCCGCGGAATCAGGCCCAAACAGCTTCGCTGCAGGCTGCCGAAGACCCAGGAAAGAAACCCATGATGAAACCCGCTGCCGCACTATCCGGCGTACCCGAGGTGATCGTTGTCGGTGAAGCACTCATCGACGTGGTCCACACAGGGGACGGCGTCACTGAGCACCCGGGGGGCTCACCGGCCAATGTGGCCTACGGACTCGCCCGTCTGGATGTTTCGACAGGGTTCCTGACCTCAATCGGTACGGATGACCGGGGTCTTGCCATCAGCCGCCACCTCACCGGGGCAGGTGTCCATATACTCCCAGGCTCCCAGTCCGCCGCCGCTACATCAACCGCCACAGCAACGCTGGCCCACGATGGGTCCGCAACCTATTCCTTCGACCTCGTCTGGCAACTGGCCCCGTTTGCACCGACGTACCTGCCCAGGCTCCTGCACGCCGGGTCCATCGCCAGCTTCCTCGCGCCCGGGGCCGCAGGCGTGAAATCCCTCCTGCAGCACTGCGCAGGCATCAGCACTCTCACCTATGATCCCAACGTCCGGCCCGAACTGCTCGGCAGCCATCACGAAGCCCGAACCATCTTCGAAGATCTCGTTCCCCTCACGGACGTCGTGAAACTCAGCGACGAGGACGCCGCATGGTTGTATCCGCGCAGGTCGTCGGAGGAGGCTGCCCGCCACATACGCGGACTCGGCACTGATCTGGTCGTGGTCACCCGCGGATCAGAAGGATCCTTCCTGCTCACCACGGACACGGAAATCAGCATCCCCTCCGTGGAAACCGTTGTCGCGGACACCATCGGTGCCGGGGATGCCTACATGGCGGCCTTCATCCTGGGGCTCCTGACCCGAGGAGGCGAGGGCCTGGCTCCACCCGTTCTCGAACAGATCGCCTTCATGGCATCCATTGCAGCCGCCATCACCGTGGGCCGGCCAGGAGCAGACCTGCCCTGCTCGGCCGAAGTGCGGGCAAACCTGGTCAGTTGACCACCACTTTACGGCTCCAACACCGCGGCCAACCTGACGATCACCACAAAATCAAGGCCCTCCCCTTGCCCCAACCCGAAACTGAAACGAGCACACCTCCCATGACGGCCGTGACCACCACACACGCTGAAGCCTTCCGGCCCGCCCTGCATTACACGGCCCGAAACACCTGGCTCAATGATCCCAACGGGCTGATCCACCATCAGGGCGTGTACCACCTCTACTATCAAAACAATCCCCTCGGAAACACCTGGGGAAACATGTCCTGGGGCCACGCGACCTCGGAAAACCTCGCCGACTGGACCGAACAGCCTGTCGCGATTGCCTGCGACGAGCAGGAGGACATCTTCTCCGGCAGCATCGTGTTCGACCGCCAAAACAGCAGCGGGTTCGGCACCGCAACGGCGCCCCCGCTGGTAGCCGTCTACACCAGCGCCTACAAGGAAGCCTCGCCGCTGCACGGCGTCCAGGCGCAGTCACTGGCCTACAGCCTGGACGGCGGCTTCACCTGGCAAAAATACGCCGGCAGTCCCGTGCTCAGCCGCAACTCGGCCAACTTCCGTGACCCCAAAGTCTTCCGCCACGACGGCGGGGCCGGCTCCTACTGGGTGATGGTCGCGGTCGAAGCCGAAGACTACAAAGTAGTCCTCTACAAGTCCGAGGACCTGAAAACCTGGGAACACCTCAGCGACTTCGGCCCCGCCAACGCCACCGGCGGCATCTGGGAATGTCCGGACCTGTTTGCCCTGCCGGTGGACGGCAACCCACTGGAGCTGAAATGGGTTCTGACGGTGAATCTGAACCCCGGCGGCCCGAACGGCGGTTCAGCCGGGCAGTACTTCACAGGAGACTTCGACGGCGTCAAATTCACCTCCGACTCCACCATCACCAGCGGGGAGCAGGACCCCGGCCGCCTTCAGGAGTACAACTGGCTGGACTGGGGACGGGATTACTACGCCGCCGTCTCCTTCAGCGACGCCCCCGACGGCAGGCGGATCATGATCGGCTGGATGAACAACTGGGACTATGCCAATCAGATCCCTACTTCACCCTGGCGGAGCCCCATGTCTCTGCCCCGGGAACTCTCCCTGGCCACCGTTGGCGGCCGCACCAGACTAGTCCAGAACGTCGTCGAGGAAGCCGTATGCCGCGATGAGGCGCCGGCAGTTCAGGGCGGCCCCATCCGTCTGTCCGGGGAAACGCGCCCGATCCCTGCCGCCACGGGCACGGTTCAGCTCATCGAAGCCGAGTTCACGGCAGGGACGGCCGAAGAATTCGGCCTCATCGTTCGTGGGGGCGGCACGGAAGGAACCCGAATCGGCATCAACCCCGCCCAGGGCCGCCTCATCCTCGATCGGACCGCCTCGGGGGACACCGGCTTCCATGATGGATTCCCATCCGTCGACACCGCCCCCATCAGCGCCCGGGAAGGCCGGTACAGCCTGAAAATCTACGTCGACCACTGCTCCGTTGAGGTCTTCGCCCAACATGGCGAACTGGTGCTCACCGACCTGATCTTCCCGGACAAGACAAGCACCGGAGTCTCCATCTACGCCCACGGCGGCTCGGCAACATTCGAGAGCCTGACGATCACGCCCTTGGCATAGGCCCGGCGCGCCACAGATGGTGCCACCGCAGACCCCAATACGACCGTAGCAACCAGATATGGGGAGACGCCACAAGCATGGAATACCGCAAACTTGGTTCCTCCGGCATGTACATCAGCGAACTGGCCTATGGGAACTGGGTCACCCACGGTGAGCAGATCGACCAGGACGCGGCGACGGCCTGCGTCCGGCAGGCCGTCGATCTGGGCATTACCACCTTCGACACCGCCGACGCCTACGCCGGCACCCGCGCGGAGCAGACACTCGGTGAAGCGTTGGCCGGTGAGCGGCGCCAAAGCGTCGAGATCTTCACCAAGGTCTACTTCCCGACCGGCGAAGGCCGGAATGACCGCGGGCTGTCCCGCAAGCACATCATGGAATCCATCAACGGTTCCCTGACCCGGCTGGGCACCGACTACGTGGACCTCTACCAGGCCCACCGCTACGACTACGACACGCCGCTGGAAGAAACGATGCAGGCCTTCGCCGACATCGTCCGGCAAGGCAAGGCCCTGTACATCGGCGTCTCCGAGTGGACCGTGGACGAAATCCGCGCGGGCGCCGCCCTCGCCCGGGAACTGGGCTCACCTGATCTCCAACCAGCCCCAGTACTCCCTGCTCTGGCGGGTCATCGAAAAAGAAGTCGTCCCTACCTGCGAGGAGTCGGGCCTGGGACAGATCTGCTGGTCACCCATGGCCCAAGGCGTGCTGACCGGAAAATAAGTGCCCGGCCAAGCTACCCCGGCAGCATCCCGCTTCACAGGCGAGGACGGCGGGTTCAAGTCCGACAACCGCTACCTGACCGACGACATCCTCACCCGTGTCCAGCAGCTCAAACCGCTCGCCGCGGACGCCGGCCTGTCCATGGCCGCCCTCGCCGTCGCCTGGGTACTGCAAAACCCCAACGTCTCGGCAGCCATTGTCGGCGCCCCGACCAGCTAATCGACACCGCCACCGCAGCCGGGGTAAAACTTGACCCGACCCTGCTGGCCAATATCGACGACATCCTGGACCCGGTCGTTGAACGCGACCCCGCTAAAGTGGAGTCCTTCAAAATCCGCCCGTGAAGTGAAACGGTCCCCATCTGGATATGACAGTCTGATCTGTGCGCCCTGCCGGGACCAGACTGTCACACACCACACGCTGTGCGGGGTCTGGTCAGCGCGGTTGGTGTCATTCAAACGAGGCGCGCGGGTACCGGTCAATGGCTGGCTTCGTGCGCTTGGTGAGGTTGGGACAATTCTGGTTGCTGCATTGCGACGGGTTTCAATCCTTCGGGCGTTCTTGCGCCTGGCTCGCCAGAGCCGACCAACACCACGTCTGATCCGCAACCAGCCCAGCTGACAACACAGTGCATGGAAGCTTTGCCGGTGTACTGGGAGGTCGGGACCGGCCCATACTCTGCACAGGGCCGCCGGAATTCCGAGATTCGGAGCAGTCCTGATCAACCCCTCCGGGTGGGACGCTTTGCCGCCGGGTGCACGGCCGCAAAGAGGGCCGCTGTAGCCGAACGGTGGCATAAGGATGCACCCGCGGAGAAGAGCCACTGATGGCCACCTCGCACTTTCAACGATTCCTCCTTGAAGCCAGCGTCCCGGATGAAACGCACTGGCCGTTGGGGCCGGATTGTCTCTACGGCCTGTACACAAGCTGGTGTCTGCTCCACGACATCATCCCCGTGGAGGACGTTACCTTCCGGTCAGCCACGGAACGCTGCGGCGTCGATCTGCGCAACAGCCGTCGACGGATGAAGGGACAGGCCGCAACGGATTACATCCTGGCCAGCTACCCCGCGACTGCCTGACGATGTTCCACCGATCCAGTCCAGGCAGCGATGATCCCATCCGCCTTTGTTCCACGCGGCGGCTTCGCCGCTACTCCCCCGGACGGCACTTCTCAGAGGCCAAGCTCTTTCGAATCCTACCGATGGCGGAGATTACCTAAAGCTGGGATTGAGAAGGGGCCATACGGGCCATCGCCTGTGCGGTAACCGCGGTGTGAGGCCTCGCTCTGTTTCTCGTGCAGGTAAAGCAGCGGCCGGTTCCCGTCCCGATCCCCTCGTGCGGAGCCCGAGCGGGTGTGGGCGATCTCGATGTATCGCAGCCGCACGCGACGCAGTCGGGCTGCCCAAGGACAGAACTCGTAGAGGCCCGCGAACGCGAGCAGGTCATCCGTCTCGGAGTAAAGGTAGTTCGGCGTCTTCTTCCCCTCCTCGGTCTAGAGGTAGTCGCCGACATGTTCGCGGGCGATTTCCAGGAGGGTGGAGTGGAAGGCGACTTCTGCCGGGGCGTAGACCTTGTCCTGGCGTTGGGCCAGCAATACCCGCCGCATGGGCGCGGCAGCACCGAGGCTGAGTACTCTTACGTCGGGGTGTTGGAGGGCAACTGCGGTTTTCGGCACCATGGCCACGCCCATTCCGACGCTGACCATGGCCTGGGCCTCTTGGTAGTCGTTGGCCAGGAAGCCAATGGTCGGTTCGAACCCGGCGTCGTGGGCGGAGCGTTGCAGGACTTCGACTACGGGGTGGGCCTCCGCGCGGACTATCCATGACTCCTTACGTAGATCCTCCATCCTCACCTCATCCCGGTCAGCGAGTGGGTGCCCGCGGGCTACCAGGATTACAGTGCTCTCCTGGAAGACTTCTGTTACTCGGATGGAATCGTCTTGGAACCGATTCCAGGGATAGTCCCAGAGCAGGCACAGTCCGGTGACTCCGGACTCGAGGTCCGACACAAGTTCGTCAAAGCGTGCGCTGCGCACCGAGAGGCCGATTGCCGGGTATCGCTTCTTGAAGGCGCGGATAACAAGGGGCAAAAAGGATCCGGCCAGGGTGGGGAACGTGCCTACTGTCAAGGAGCCGCGTCTGAGACCGGCGATCTGATCCAGGTCGGACTGGGCTGCCCGCATCTGTCCAATGATCTTGCGGGCGTGCCCGGCCAGCACCTGGCCGGCCTCTGTGGGCGCAACCCCGCGGGAGCGGCGGTTGAGCAGGGGTTGCCCGACTTCTTGTTCGAGCTTCCGCAGCTGTTGGGAAACTGCTGACGGGGTGTACATCATCAGCTCAGCCGCCGCAGTGATGGATCCCTGCTCGACGACCTCCACCAGCAGGGCCAACCGGCGGATGTCGAATAATTCCTGGCTCTCATCGTTAAGCAATGGTTCACCCTTCTGTGTACTTGGTTCATTCTATGCAATCCCGGGCAAGTCTGCGTGATCGCGGGCCCGTCGTTCTCCCTTACGTGGGCAAAAAAACCGCGCTGCAGGCCGCCAGTGTCAATGAATTAAGCATCTCTACATCCCCCATCAATAATTGAACATTGTCTTCAATTGTGATCCGGCTCATTCTGTTATCAGGCCCCAGAACATATGCGCGGTACTAGGAGATGTAGGGAACACGATGAAGATTGAAGCTGAATGGATGCGCGGAGGGACCAGCAAGTGCTGGGTCTTCGAAACGGATCACTTGGACGAGACCCGCACCAGCCTCGATGAGTTGCTGCCCCGGCTGTTCGGAAGTCCGGACTCCCGGCAGATTGACGGTGTCGGCGGAGCAACTTCGACAACCAGCAAGGCCATGATCCTTCGCCGGCCCGCTGAGGACGATGTTGACGTCGAGTTCACGTTCGCCCAGGTCGGCATCGAAGAGGCAGCAGTGGACTGGGGCAGCAACTGCGGGAACTGCTCCGCGGTTGTCGGCCTCTACGCGATCGAAAAGGGCTGGGTGGTCCCCAAGGGCGATAACACCCGCATCGTCACCCGCAACACCAACACCGGCCAGATCATCATCCAGCGGGTCGCCACTCCCGCAGGCGCCCTGCCCATCGTTCCGGATGCGCAGATGCCCGGGGTTGTGTTCCCCGGCTACCGGGTCGGGCTCGGCTTCCAGGATCCGGCCGGCAAGACCACCGGAAATCTGCTCCCCACCGGCGAAGCGACCGACACGATACTTGCCGGCGGAACCCGCTGGAATGTATCGATGGTCGACGCCGGAGCGCCGGTAGTCATCGTCCGCGCTGAGGAGTTGGGCCTGAACACAGCCCGATACGACAGCTGGGTCGCCGGCGTGGAATTACAACTGGAAACTCTCGATCACATCCGCCGACAGGCCGCCGTCCGGATGGGACTGGCACCAACGATCACCGAAGCTGCCCGAGCCATCCCCAAGCTCGCGATCGTCGGCTCCCCCACCGAGTCGGACCCGGACTGCGACGTCAACGTCATGATGCTCTCGATGGGCAAACCCCACCCTGCGTTGGCCATCACCGGCAGCATCGCCCTGACACTCGCCGCCCGCACCCCGGGCACCGTACTCAACAACATCACCGGCGACACGCCGCGGCCCACGCTGAGGCTGCGCACTCCCGCGGGAGTGATCGAGACCTGGAGCGAGGAACGCGACGGGTCCCTGCTGGTCGGCGTCGACCGAACGGCCCGCACCATCGCCACCACCATCATCCACCTCCCGGAAGCTCTCGGCAGCGCCGTCGAAGCCTCACTAGCATCAGCCACTCAATGAGGAGCCAAGATCATGACTAAGACTATTTACCAACCCGCTCCCAAGGCAGAGAGCGAAATCCGCGAAGACCGTCCCAAGGGTCCCAATCGTCGGCGCCGTATCCTTCTGATATCGGTAGCCGCGATCGCGATCCTCGGTCTGGTCGCCCTCGTATTCGGGGGTGCCATTTTCAACCCGGCGGCCACCTCGGAATCGGAGCCGCCCATGACCGCCATCCAGATCATCCCGCTGGTCATACTTGTCGTGATGTTCGTCGTCGCCACGAAATGGCCACTGAACATCGGGGTGATGGGCTTGGTGGCATCGTTCGGCGTCGGCTACTTCATGCTCGGAATGACCGATAAGGAAATACTCGCGGATTTCCCCGCCAGTATCGTCCTGACGATCATCGGGGTCACCTACTTCTTCAGCATGGCCCAGCGGAACGGGACCATCGACATCATCGTGCAGACCTGTGTGCGCCTCGTCAGGGGTAAGACACTGCTGCTCCCCTGGGTCTTCTTCCTCATGGCTGCCGCACTGACTTCGCTGGGCACCTTCTCCCCCGCCGCCGTCGCACTCCTCGCACCTGCTGCCATCGGCTTCGCCTACGAATCACGGATCCACCCCGTACTGATGGGTGCGTTCATCATCAACGGAGCGCACGCGGGCGGGTTCTCCCCGCTGTCCGTCGCCGGAGTGCTGGTACACAACATCGCGCTGGAAAACGGCTTCCCGGTCTCCCAGGGCGCACTCTTTGCCGCCAGCTTCGCCATCAACCTCATTCTCTCGGCCCTGACCGTCGTTCTGTTCGCCCTCCTGGGTAAGCTCAAGGACGGCGAAGGCGCCCAGCACCTCGACCTTGACGCGCCCCGCACGAGCCGCCCGCACGGCCAGCAAATCCTCACCCTCGCTCTGATCGTTGCAATGCTGATCTGCACGCTGGGCTTCCACATGCCGATCGGCTTCGTCGCCCTCTCCGCCGGCCTCCTCCTGGCGCTGATCAACATCAAGGAACACCGGACATTCATCGGCGGCATCTCCTGGTCCACCGTCCTGCTGGTGGCCGGCATGATCACCTACGTCTCCCTGCTCCAGCACGTCGGCGTCATCGACACCCTCGCCGAGCAAGCCCTCGCACTGGGCGCACCACTATTGATCGCGCTGGTGCTCTGCTACGTAATCGGCGTCGGCTCAGCCTTCGCCTCCTCCACTGCACTGCTCACCGCATTCATCCCCCTGGCCGGTCCGCTGCTGGCCTCCAGTACGCTGAGCGCCTCGGGAACCGTCGCGGCACTCGCCATTGCCGCCACCGTCGTGGACGTCTCCCCCTTCTCCACCGACGGCGCCCTCGTTGTCGCCAACGCTCGCGAAAACGACCGCCAACGCGTCTACAAGCAGCTGATGATCTACGCCGGCGGAGTCGTACTCGTAGCTCCCGCCCTGGCCTGGGTCCTGCTGGTTCCCACCGGCATCATGTAACCGGAGCCCGCGCCTCGGGCAACGGCCGGTCAGCAACAGCAGACGGGCCGTTGCCCGTCCCGGCGAACCCACCAAAGCGTCCACGGCCACCGTACATCCACGACGGACAAGCTCCGAGGACACGCAACATGCTGCCGGACTCAACGTCCGGTACGCATGCTGCGCAGTTCCCGCACTCCATCGCAACAGGTAGCCCGAAAGACGGGCGCGAGAACTGCGCATCATGCAAGGAGGCAGGGCGACCACAAAGTTGCCCTGCCTCCTCCCTTAAGTTCCACGGACGATCCACCCATCCGACACAGCACTGGTCCCCTTCTCGGCAACTTCCCACCGGCTGTCACCATCACCAATCAGGGCCCCCTATTCGCAGACTGCATGCTTCCCCATGATCCATCACGGGAATGTGGCTCCGGCGATGGACGCCCGAAACTCCCTATCGCACGTCTTCGGGAACATTCAAATGAACGTGCGCCCCTCACGGTCCCACTTGACAATATTTCTGAGTCGACTCAACATTGAGTAAAGTCATTTTTATCCAAATCGCACGTCATATAGGAGCAGCACGCCATGAGGGCATTCGTCGTCACCAAGTACAAGGAGCCGCTGCGCGCAGCAGACGTCCCTGAGCCGACCGTCGGCGACCGCGATGTGCTGGTCCAGGTTCAGGCAGCTGGCCTCAATCAATTGGACGAAAAGATCCGCCTGGGTGAGTTCAAGCAGATCCTCCCGTACAAGCTCCAGCTGATCCTCGGCAACGACGTCGCCGGCACCGTCATCCGTGTCGGGGCGAAGGTGCGCGGCTTCAAGCCCGGTGACGAGGTCTACGCCCGCCCCGACAAAGACCGCATCGGCACGTTTGCCGAGCGCATCGCCATCACCGAGGCCGATCTGGCGCTGAAACCCGCATCGATCAGCATGGAGGAGGCCGGCTCGCTGCCGCTGGTTGCGCTTACGGCGTGGCAGGTCCTCGTTGAGCAAGGCAACGTACGGCCGGGGCAGAAAGTTCTCATTCACGCCGGGGCCGGCGGGGTCGGGTCGATCGCGATCCAACTCGCCAAGCACCTCGGCGCCACCGTCGCGACCACCGCAAGTGCCTCCAACGCCGACTTCGTGCGCGACCTCGGCGCGGACACGGTGATCGACTACCGTACGCAGGACTTCGAGCAGTTCATCACCGGGTACGATCTGGTGCTCGACAGCCTCGGCGGGGAGAACCTCGTGAAGTCACTGCGCATCCTGAAGCCCGGCGGGAAGGCGATCGGAATCGCCGGTCCGCCGGACCCGGCGTTCGCGCGCAAAGCCGGCCTGAACCCTGTGCTGCGCTTGGCCATCGCGGGGCTCAGCAGCAGGATCCGGCGGCAGGCGAAGAAGCTCGGCGTCAGCTACGAGTTCCTCTTCATGCGTGCCAGCGGCGACCAGTTGCGCCAGATCACCGCCCTGGTTGACGACGGCGTGCTGCGCCCGGTCGTTGGGCAGGTCTTCAACTTCGCCCAGACCCCACAGGCGCTCGAGTCGCTGGCCAAGGGCGGCCTCCGCGGCAAAGCCGTCGTCACCCTTCCCTCCTGAGCCGCCGGCAGCCATTCACCTCACAGACCACTCAGGAGGACTACCAGCATGAGCAGCTTCGACATCCCGAACGGCTCTGTCGTCACCTCGTACGCGAAGGCGGCCACACGCTCCATCACTTCAGGTGGCGTCACCTACGCTTACCGCGAGCTGGGGCCCAAGGCCGGCATCCCCGTCGTATTCTTCGTGCACCTCGCCGCGACCCTGGACAACTGGGACCCCCGCATCATCGGGCCCATCGCGAAGAACCGCCACGTCATCACCTTCGACCAGCGCGGTGTCGGCGCCTCCACCGGGCAGGTTCCCGACAGCATCGAGGCGATGGCCGACGACGCCTACACCTTCATCAAGGCCCTCGGGTTCGACCAGGTCGACATCTTCTCCTTCTCAATGGGCGGCATGATCGCCCAGGACCTGCTCCTCAAACATCCCGACCTCGTCCGCAAGGTCGTGCTGGCCGGCACCGGGCCGCGCGGCGGCACGGACATCGACAAGGTGGTCAGCACGACCTACTGGGACATCCTCCGCGCGACCCTGACGCGCGCGGACCCGAAGGAGTTCCTGTTCTTCAACCGCAACTCGACCGGCAAGCCGGCCGCGAAGGCGTTCATCAAGCGCCTGCAGGAGCGCACGGCCGAGCGCGACAAGCCGATCAGCACCAAAGCCTTCCGGACGCAGCTGAAGGCAATCCAGAAGTTCGGCCGCTCCGTGCCGTCGGACCTGTCGAAGCTCACTCACCCCACCCTTATCGCCAACGGCGACAACGACCGCATGGTGCCGTCGATCCTGTCCGAGGACCTGCACCGGCGCATCAAGGGATCCGAGCTGATCATCTACCTCGACTCGGGCCACGGCGGCATCTTCCAGTTCCACGACCGGTTCTCCCCCGCCGCCGTAGAATTCCTCGCCCACTGACCAGCACCTACCTGACAAGATCCCGCCAACAGAGCAGAGAGGCACTGTGGCTGTACCCGCCCGTGAATACGGGCGGGTACAGCCATTGGCGTGGGGCGTCGTCGCACTGGCCAGCTCGAACAGGACACTCACAAACGCATCAGCAGAGTGATCAAAAGTATCGCCACCCCCGACGCGGCCTCTGGCTGGTGACTACCCCGGCGTGTCAGGTCCGGATCCACCGTTATTCAGACACTCCCCACCCATTCCGTCGTGTCTTGGGCATCGGGGGCCGCGGCGTCCTTTGGCAGGAGTGGTGCCACCGCGCTCACTTTTGGTGAACGCGGTGGCGCCGGTTGTCCGCTTATGCGTTCGTGTCCACCAACTGCGGGTAGACCGCTTCGAGGGGTGCGCTGAGTCCGGCCTTGAGCTGGACAGACGTGTCGTCGGCGAGGACCTCGTACTCCCCCGCCTCGGTGGCGTCGAACACGGTGCGCACCAGCACGGCCGGGTCGAGCTTCGGGTCGGTGGCGTGCGAGGCCATCGCGGTGTCGACGTATGCGACGTGGACGCCGACGACGTGCACGCCGGCGGGGGCGAGTTCGAGGCGGAGGGAGTTGGTCGCGGACCAGAGGGCGGCTTTGGTGGCGCTGTAGATGCCGGCGACGGCGTACCAGCTCAGGGCCGAGTGGATGTCGATGATCGTCGCTTCGTCCTTCGCCGACAGGACCGGAGCGAACGCGCGGGCTACGAAGAGCGGACCGAGGAAATTCGTCTCAACATTCCTGCGGATCTCCTCGTCCGTGTGGGTGAGGATCCCGGAGCTGGAGACCGACGCACCTGCGTTGTTGATCAGCACGGTCACGTCCTGTGCCGCCCTGACCGCTGCCTGGATGGAGGCGGAGTCGGTGATGTCCAGGGCGAGCGGAACGATGCGCTCGTCGTCCCAGGCGCGGGGGGTGCGGGCGGTGGCGTAAACCTTTGCAGCTCCCCGGGCGAGGGCTTCGTGCACAAACTGTGTGCCGATTCCGCCGTTGGCTCCGGTGATGAGGACGACTGCTCCGTTGAGTGAGGGCATTAGTGTTTCTTCTTTCAGGGGTGTGGGTTGTGTGAGGTCGGTGGGGTCGAAGTGTGGCCGCCCGCCGGGTGCGGTTCAGGAGGGCCGGGCGTGCGGCCCGCGGCAGACGATTAGGCGTGTGCCAGAGCGGGGTAGTCGGTGTACCCGGCCGCGCCGCCGCCGTACAGGGTTGCCGGGTCCAGCTCGTTCAGCGGTGCGCCGGTTCGCAGGCGCTCGACAATGTCGGGGTTCGCCAGGGCGAATCGGCCCAGCGGCGCGATGTCCGCGAGGCCGGCGTCGATGTCGTCGGCGATCTGCTCGCGGTCGCGCCCGTACCGGACGACGAGGATGGCCGCAGGCCACGCGTCGCGGAAGGACCGAAGCAGTTCGTCGTCACCGAGGTGGTGCACGTGCAGGTACGCAAGGTCCAGTGTGGCGAGTTCGCCGACCAGGTGGCGGTACTGTGTCCGGACGTCCGCGGGGTCCCCTTCGTTGATTCCGCCCAGCGGGAACGCCGGTGAAATGCGAATGCCGGTCCGGTCCGCCCCGATCTCCTCGGCCACCGCGCGGGCGACCGCGACGACGAACCGGGACCGGTTCTCCACCGATCCGCCGTATTCGTCCGTGCGGTGGTTCGAGTTCGGCGAGAGGAACTGGTGGAGCAGGTACCCGTTCGCGCTGTGGATCTCCACGCCGTCCGCTCCCGCTGCGATAGCGGAGGCTGCGGCGTGGCGGAACTCGGCGATGGTGGCCTGGATGTCGCGGGCGCTCAGCTCGCGCGGCACCGGGGTCTTCTGCGGGCCCGTTGGAGTGAACATGTCCTGCTCGGCCGAGATCGCCGACGGGCCAACGGGCTGACGGTGGTGCGGGGTGTTATCCGGGTGCGCCATCCGGCCGACGTGCATCAGTTGGATGAACAGTGCTCCGCCGCCTGTGTGCACCGTGTCGGCGATCTTTCGCCATCCCTCGATGTGTTTGGGAGTGTAGATGCCGGGGGTGTTCAGGTAGCCCTGGCCGTCCTCGGACGGCTGTGTGCCCTCGGTGATGATCAGCCCGAGCGAGGCGCGTTGGCCGTAGTACTTCGCGGCCAGTTCCCCGGGGGTGCCGTCAGGGTTCGCGCGGCTCCGGGTCAGCGGTGCCAGCGCGAGCCGGTGCGGCAGCTCCACGCTGCCGAGAGTGAATGGCTGCCAGAGGGAGGAAGTCATGCGTGCGGTCCTTTGCGTCGTTGGGTAATAGCGCCACCACTGTGCCGGGCGGAACACTGGGGTTCGGCCCTTGCGTGGGAGAATGAACGAAGGAACATTCGAACCCACCCAGTAGTGACTACACTCATAACTGACTGCAGTCAGAATCTATTCCGGAGGATCCATCATCATGTCTCTCGCCTCCCAGCCGGTCGGACGGCGCGAGCGGAACAAACAGCAGAAGCTGGACCGCATCACGGCCGCGGCCAGCGAACTGTTGGCCGAACACGGCATCGAGGACGTCACGACCCAGCAGATCGCCGACAAGGCGGACATCGGCACCGGCACCCTGTTCCTCTACGCCAAGACCAAAGGCGAGCTGCTCCTGCTCGTGCAGAACACCCACTACGCCGAAGCGCTTCAGCAAGGTCGGGCTGATGCTGCAACCATTCCTGGAGTCCTCGATGCGGTGCTGGCAATCGTGCGGCCGATCGTGGAATGCAACCGCGTCCAGGTCGACAACGGGCGCACCTACCTGCGGGAAATGGTCTTCGGTGATCCCTCGGAGCCCCGTCACGCTGAAGCTCTGTCCATCGTCGCGCAGACCGAGGAGGCCATCGCTGCCGTCCTGGGCAGGCACGAGCTGGTCGGTGCGCACGATGCCGCTACGACGGCCCGCATCGTCACCGCCATCATGTTCCTCAGCATGGCGGCGAGCGTGAACGCCGCCATGAGCATCGCCGAGATCGTGCAGGACATCCGGACCCAGGTGGGCGTGCTGCTGTCTCGCTGACGCCTCCGGCAAGAATGTCGACAGAATTCGGCCGCCTAATGCAGGCCTCTTCGGAATTCTTCCGCCCCGTCATCCACGACTCGCAACAGGAGTGGCAGAGTTCGGCATGCCAATCCGTGCCGGCTGGATCGTAGGACCCTCATCTTTGGCCGAGCACCAGCCACGCATGATGTCGTACGGCGGCGGCCCGGAAGTCCCGCTCGATACTGTTCAGCCGAGCTGCATCAATGCCGAACGTATCTCCGTGGCAGCCAAGCACGGGACTGCCTCACCGTCGCCCTCCCCCAACCGCGCCGCGTGGGCGTTCACCGACGACGTCCGACGACGGCAATCCCCGACGACGGCGTCCGGTCCTTCGCTTCCGACCAAGCACGCCAGGCCGACCATCGACGCTGATGCCGCTTTCTGATGACACGCCAGGGGAATCTGGAAACGACCAAGCTCGACGAGAGAGCGCCGGCCGTCATGTCGAAAGCCACCTTCCGCTTATGACTGTTCAGCCACGGCAAAAAGGGCGAAGGAAGATATAGTCCCGGGCCCGCTCATCGCCATTCCGTGGACCATTCTGACACTGTCCACGCAATCCATGGCCTCTCGACGGCTGATCTCTTGCTGCCTGCCAGAACGAGAAGCCAAGCGCTCCCGCAGCGAGAACGCCCGACACCCAGTTGGCTCGCGACCCTGGCCCTTAGAGCGTTAGCGCGACAGGCCGTTCCAGTGGTACGTGGAGAGCGCGTCCTCGATTGTCGGCGCCCCATTGCCATGGCCACGGCGCGAAGGATCGGTCGTGACGTAGGCGTTTACGTTATACCG
This sequence comes from uncultured Actinomycetota bacterium, assembly GCA_963722145.1. Lineage (GTDB taxonomy): Bacteria > Actinomycetota > Actinomycetes > Actinomycetales > Micrococcaceae > Arthrobacter. Next base: position 662,234 of record CAVRLW010000014.1, read on the forward strand.
GTACTGGCTATCTTCCGTGGTTGCCGTTTCCTTTGGCGCGTCTATTCGAACATACATTCTATACGAGACCGGAGCGAGCCAGCTGCAGACGCCACACCGTGGTCCCGGCCGGGCAAGGACCTGACCCGCTTTTCTGTTGGCGTGAACCGCACTTTTCGGATTTTTGGCCTAGCGAGAGCGCAGTTGTTGGTGCACGACAGGTGTCGCTCACTTGTCGTCCGTGACCTGTAGGTCTCTGGACTATCTGACGAGGCGCGGGGTACTACCTTCGAGAGCAATCCCCGTAATTTTGGCCAACCGCTTAAGGAGCCGGTCTTGGAAGTTGCTGTCGCGAGCTACGGCGGCGACCGGTGCTGGTCGACGGTGGCGCCAGGCCGAACCGGTGCGCCTGGCGTCGGGACTGCCGCTGACAGCGAGCCAGGTTTGGGTGAGGTGGCCTTGGTCGAGGTCGTCGGTGGCGGATGGGCCGCCCATGCGGGTGGGCACCCAACGAGGGAGAGCGCGGTGACGAAAAGCTTGCTGTCGCAGTAGGCCTGGGCGCTATTCCAGCGGCGAGTGGTCCAGTCAAGGTCGTGGAGGCTTTGGTCGCCGCTGACGTGCATGTTGCTTGTGAGGTATATGAGCCGGCTCGGCCTCTGGATCAGGCCGGTCAATAGGTAGGGGGCCAGAGTGTTGACTGCCAGCACTCGCGGGTGTCCCTCCGGGCTGGGGTTAGGGCCGGGGTCGCCGTAGACGCCGGCGTTGTGGATGATGGTGTCCATCCGGCCGAGCTGGTTGACGTGGTCGGCCAGGCTGCGGGTCTGCTGGGCGCTGGCGAGATCGCCGACGACCACGGCCGCGCCGCGGGCGGCCAGATCTCTGAGCGCGGCGGCCCGGTTGGTGTCGCGGGCATGGACGACGACCTGGTGCCCGTCGTCGAGCAGGGTGGCAGCCGCGGCCCGTGACGTTGGTCAGTGGGTGGGCCAGCGACTTTACCTTGCCCAGCAGGGTCGTCATCTGTTCCAGCACGGCGGCACGGCCGGTGGTGGTCGGTGCGTTACCGAAGGACAGGGTGATGTTGTCGGCGTAGTAGGAACCCAGTCGTTCCGGGTCTTTGGCCTCCATGGCGTCGAAGTAGTCGGTCAGGAGATCGATGGTGGCCTGGTCGGCTTGAGGCATAACGGGTTCCTTTGCAGGTAATGAAGGGCTGGGCTACGCAGTCGAGCGACGAACTCCTGACTGCCGTTGGTACAGGGGCATAACCAGTTCACTTCTGCGCGGCGGGGTTGAGCACCTTAGTCGGTGGAGGCCGTTCCGCTCGCGGCGGGTCGCTGTTCCGGTCCATCACCGGCGCGGTGATGGAAGGCTGCGGGTTCGCTGGCCAAAGCGGTGAGCGAGTCTAGCTGCGCCGGTTCGAGCTCGATGTCGGCTGCTGTGGCGTTGGCTTGGAGCTCTTCGGGGGTCTCGGCACCGACGATGGCCGAGGCGACGGCCGGGCGGGACAGCAGCCAGACCAACGAGGCCTGATACGGCGCCAGGCCCCATGCTCGGCTGAGTCGCTCGGCCTCCCGTGCGACGGCGATCTCGGCGTCGGTGAAACCTGCTCCAGCGAAGCGCTGGTCGCCGGAGACGTCGCGGTCGAGAACCCGAAGGTCGGCGAGCAGGCCGCCGTGCAACGGCGCGTAGGGGACGATGGACAGCCCGAACTGCTGGCAGGCGGGCGCGAGTTCGCGTTCGGCGGCTCGATCGAGGAGGTTGTACTTCACCTGGACCGCCACGGGCGCATTCAGCCGGCGGTCGTCCGCGATCCACAGGGCCTGTGCGACTTGCCAGGCGGGGTGGTTGGACAAGCCGACATAGCGGATTTTGCCCTGCCGGATCAGGTCGTCATAGGCCGCGAGGGTCTGCTCCAACGGCGTGTCGGGGTCGGGGTCGTGGGCGTAGTAGAGGTCGATGTAGTCGGTCTCCAGACGGCGCAGGCTGGCTTCGACCTGACGGATGATGTGGCGGCGTGACAGGCCACGGTCGTTGACGTCGAGCCCGACGATTCCGTTGGACTTGGTGGCGATCACCATCTCCTCGCGGCGGCCGCGGAGCGCGCGGCCGAGGATCTGCTCGGCGGGTTCACGGTCGGCCGCGGCCGGGGCGCCGGGCCGGTCGAAGACCGGCATGTTGCCATAGACATCGGCGGTGTCGACGAAGTTGATGCCAAGGTCGATAGCGGCGCCGACGACCCGGTTGGCATCCTGCGCGGTGGGAGCGACCCCGAACGTGGCGGTGCCCAGACAGATCCGGGACACCTTGACGCCGGTTGAGCCGAGGATGGAGTACTGCATCAGCAAGTTTCCTTGTCTTCCGTGGCGGTGGGAGGCGGGGCTAGCGGGCGGTGTAGCCGCCGTCGACCGGGAGCGCGACCCCAATGACGAAGCTCGCGCCCGGGCTGCACAGCCACAGCACGGCGGCGGCGATCTCTTCGGGTTCGCCGAGTCGGTTGATGGGCTGGTTGGCCAGCGACTCCGCAAGGTCGAGCTCGCCGGTGGCGAGCATGTCGGTGACCATCGGAGTGGCGATGGTTCCGGGGCAGACGGCGTTGATCCGGATCCCGCGGGGAGAGTACTCGAGGGCAGCGCTGCGGGTCAGGCCAAGCACACCGTGCTTGGTGGCGTGGTAGGCGGCCCGCCCGGGGTTGCCGACGAGTCCGCCAAGGGAGGAGCAGTTCACGATGGCACCGCTGCCTTGGAGACGCATCTGGGCCAGTTCGTGCTTCATGCAGGCCCATACGCCGCGGAGGTTGAACGCGGTCACCCGATCGAATGCCTCGGCCGGTTCGTCGGCCGCGTCGCAGACCGGGAGCTGGATGCCGGCGTTGTTGAAAGCCATGTCGAGCCGTCCGAACCTTTCGACGGCGGTGGCGATGAGCGCGGCGACCTGGTCCTCGTCGGCCACGTCGCACGGCACCGCGCGCACCTGGTGGCCGGAGTCGGCCAGCTCCGCGGTGACGGCGGACAGCGCCGTCTGGTTGATATCGGCCAGCACCACGGCGGCGCCGGCTTCGGCAAACGCGCGGGCGGTGGCCAAGCCCATACCTGAGCTGGCGCCGGTGACTAGGGCGACCTGGCCAGTGAAGTCGTAGCTCGGATTCATCGGTGCTGGTCCTATTGTCGCCGGTCAGGCGTTCTCGTGGGCGAAAACAACAGCCATTCCTCGCCCTGGCCGGTGATGAAACACATTCGCGTGTCAGTCATTGCTCTCCTCGGGTAAGTCGTTTCGTGCGTCCGCTGCGTTGGGCAGTGGCAGCTGTTGGGTGGAAGGGCGTAGCGGGCCCCGGTCGTGGGCGGAGCGTGTTTGCGTCGAGGGTCTGTTGGCCAGAACTGTTTGCCCCCTCTCTGGCGATAAACTATAACCGAGTGGTAGGTTTTGGTCAACGGAGTATGAGATGGTGGTGCCCATGCCAAATAGCACAGGGACTAACGCGCGGGGTCCCTACCGCACAGGGATCCGGCGGCGGGAGCAGATCGTCGCCACGGCGATCGCGGTCTTCGGCGAGTACGGCTACGCGGGTGGATCGATCCGGACCATCGCTGAGCGGGTTGGGGTCTCCCATGCGACGCTGCTGCAGCACTTCGGCAGCAAGGAAGGACTCCTGACGGCTGTGCTGCAGGAGTGGGACCGCCGAACGGTGGAAGCCAGCCTGGCCGGTGTTGTCGGGCTGGACTATTTCCGCCGGTTGCCTGAGGTCATGACTGCACATCTGAGCAACCGGGGGCTGCTCGAGTTGTTCACCACCATCGCGGCTGAGGCTTCCAGCCCGGCCCATCCGGCTCACGTCTTCATTCAGCACCGCTATACGGACAACCTCGCCACCCTTGGAATCCATCTCCAGCAGGCGGTCGACGCCGGCGAGGTGGCACCGCTCACCCCCGCCGAAATCGAGATAGAAGTTCGCCTGGTCACCGCCGTGTTGGACGGGATCGGGCTGCAATGGCTGCTTGACCCGTCCACCGAAGTCACCGTCAGCGTCAAGACCTACATCAACCGGACGATCACGGCCTGGAGTAGTAGCCGACAATAGGCATCACGTTGTCGATCTCCCCCTGCGACGTCCAAGGGCCAAAGCATTTTCCGTCCTGGCGGGCCGCATCCCGGATGGTGCCACGGCGGGCATCGAAACCATCGCATGGCAACCACTTCCCCGTTCAGGGTTGTGCTGATGTCTGCCTTTCTGATGTCGGCTTCTGCAGAGGCTGACGATGTAGGGGCCAATCGGTGTGGTGTTGTCCCAGACCTTGCCCTGCAACCATTGGTGGGACTTGTTCTCGCAGTCGCGCATGGTGACGTCGTTGGAGACGCAATAGCCAAGGATGTGGTCCATGGCGTCCTGTTCGGCGATGCGGCGACCTGTCTTGCCGATGATGACGGCGAGTTCGCCTTCAAAGTCGACCTGGGTGGATTCCGGAGGCAGGATGATGTCGTCGCCGGGTCCGATGAGGGTGGATGTGTACTTGGAGAAGAGGACGGGAAGGCGGCCGTGCAGGCTTCGCCGGCATGGCCTTTGTAGTTCAGGCCCACGCAGAGGATCTTCCCGGCCCTTGGCGACGCAGCGCGCAGGGTGGTTTCGGATAGGGCAACCCGTGATTCGGTCAGGCGGGCAGCACTGGCAAGGAGCTCTGCGGATGTTTCCGGTCCGACGTCGGTGAGCCCGGCCAGCGGGATGAGGTGTTCGCCGTGAACTTCGCCGATGAAGTTGTGACCCTTGTATCGGTAGTTTGCGTAGGCCATTCGTTTTCTCTTCCTGATCTTGGTCGCTGTTTACGGCAGTGTACGGACGCGCGAAGGGCGTGTCTTGCTCCCCTGGGCATCCATGCCCACCTTTGGAGTGGATGAGGGCGTTAGAGTGCCGGTTGCACCCCGAACGCTACGGCGAGCTTCATGATCTTTCCGGCGCGGTCCAGGCGCGGAAGGTCGGAGCCGTCACGGATGACGCGGCCGTTGGCTTCGAAGTCGGCCATGAAGTCCGTGGCCCAGGCGACGTCGGAGGGGGTGGGGCTGATGACCTCGTTGATCACCGGGGTCTGGTCGATGGCCAGGCAGAGCTTGCCGGTCATCCCCATCATCACGGTGATGCCCGTCTGCTCGCGCTGAATGGGGTGGTTGGTGCCCACGGTGGGACCGTCAATGGGGCCCGGGAGGTTGCCCACCCGGCTGGCAACCACGAGCTTGGCCCGCGGGTACGCCATTGCTTCGGCGGTGGCGGCCATGCCCGTGTCGCGGGAAATCGCCCGAGCCGAAGGCCAGGCGGAAGGCACCCCGCGCCTTGGCGATGTGGTTGGCTTCCTCGATGCCGACGGCGGATTCGACCAGCGGGATGACGGGTGTCTTGCCGTCCATGCGGTGGAAGCTCTCGGTGACCTGGTCCGCGGATTCGGTCTTGGCGAGCATGACGCCGAGCAGGCCGGCGGTGCCGCGGAGGCCGGCGAGGTCATCGGCCCAGAAGGGGCTGGTGGCATCGTTGATGCGGACCCAGGCCTTGCCGCCGCCGGAGAGCCACTCCACCACGTTGCAGCGTGCCTGGTTCTTCTGCGACGGGTCCACGGCGTCCTCAACATCGAGGATGATCGAGTCAGCGCGGGACACCGCCGACTGGTCGAACAGCTCGGGCTTCATGGCATTAACCAGGAGCCAGGAGCGGGCGATTTTTGCGGGGATGTTGCGTTTCGGGATGAAGGCCTGGCCTTCACTGAGCGCCGGGATGGTGTCTTCGGGGCTTTGGGGCATGTAGATGTGCTGCGTCATGGGTCTCCGTGCTAACTCAGTTGGGTGATGGTGTTGGGGATGTCATCCGGTGGTAGCAGAGCCCGTCTTCGGTTTCTTCCGGTTCTGTCCACACCTCGATCCCGAGCGCGGCGTCGTACATGGTGCGTGGTTGGGTGGCGTCGCCTGCGATCCAGAGCGCTGTGGAGTCTGCCATGGCATCATCGATGGTTCCGGTGCGGATGATGTGGCCGTGCTGGCGGATCTGCACGGTCGCTCCGATAAGGCGGCGCCAGTGGATGTACTGGCGGAGCATGATCCGCTCTCCGTAGGCAGGTGCGCGCCGGTCGCTGGGGCGGGTTGATGGGGTCATGGTGCGGTCAGGGCCGATGCCACTGCTTTGCCGAGTTCTTCTGTGGTGGCGTTGCCGCCCATGTCGGGGGTGAGGGCTTGTTGCCCGTGGGCGAGCACGGTTTCCATGGCGGTGGTGATGGCGGCCGCGGCTTCGGGTTCGCCCAGGTGTTCGAGCATCATGGCGGCGCACCAGATCTGGCCGATGGGGTTGGCGATGCCTTTGCCGGCGATGTCCGGGGCGGAGCCGTGGACGGGTTCGAAGAGGCTGGGGAACTTGCGTTCGGGGTTGATGTTGCCGCTGGGGGCGATGCCGATGGTTCCGGTGCAGGCAGGTCCGAGGTCGGAGAGGATGTCGCCGAAGAGGTTGCTGGCGACGACGACGTCGAACCAGTCGGGGTGCATGACGAAGTTAGCGGCCAGGATGTCGATGTGGTACTTGTCCACGTTGATCCCTGGGTAGGCGGCGGCCATGGCCTGCACCCGTTCGTCCCAGTAGGGCATGGTGATGGAGATGCCGTTGCTCTTCGTGGCGGAGGTCAGGTGCTTCTTGGGCCGGCTCTGGGCCAGATCGAAGGCGTACTTGAGGATCCGGTCCACGCCGGTGCGGGTCATGACGGTTTCCTGGATGACCGTTTCGCGGTCGGTGCCTTCGAAGATCTTCCCGCCGATGCTGGAGTATTCGCCTTCGGTGTTTTCGCGCACGACGTAGAAGTCGACATCGCCCGGGACCCTGCCGGTCAGGGGGCTGGGCACGCCGGGCAGGAGTTTGACCGGGCGGAGGCTGACGTACTGGTCGAAGTGGCGGCGGAACTGCAGGAGGCTGCCCCACAGCGAGACGTGGTCGGGGACGACGTCAGGCCACCCGACGGCGCCGAAGAAGATGGAATCGAACTGGTTCAGTTCCTCGAACCATCCGTCGGGCAGCATCTTCCCGTGCCGGGTGTAGTAGTCAGCCGAGGCGTAGTCGAAGTGTTCGTATGTGAGGTTGAGGTCGAAGGCTGAGGCTGCGGCGTCCAGGACGCGCAGTCCTTCGGGCACGACTTCGGTGCCGATTCCGTCGCCGGGAATGACTGCGATGCGGTGGGGTTTCGACATCAGGATCCTTCTTCGTCGTTGTTAGGTTGTTCGTTGGTTAGCGGTCGACCGGGTGTGCCGGTTCGCGGTTTTCGAGGACGTCGATGACGGCGTGCGCGGCTGCCAGGCCGGCCCGTGTCCGGGCTTCGGATGTCTGGCCGGCGAGGTGGGAGGTGATGAGCGCGTTGTCCAGGCCCCGAAGGGGGCTGTCGCCGGGCAGGGGTTCGCTCTCAAGCACGTCCAGCGCGGCGCCGGCAATGGTGCCGTCGGAAAGTGCCTTGGCCAGGGCCTCTTCATCCACGAGTGAGCCGCGGGCGGTGTTGATGAGGACGGCGGTGGGTTTCATCGCTTGCAGCCGGGGCGCGTCGATGAGTTTGCCGATGCCCTGGCCTCCACGGGTGTGCAGGGAGAGGTAGTCAGCGTCGCGGATGACGGTGTCGAGATCGGTGAACTGTACCGCGCTGTTATCGCGCGTCGGGGTGGGCGGTGCTGACCAGGACGGTCATGCCGAGGGCGACACCCAGGCTTGCCGTGGCGCGTCCGCTGGGGCCGTAGCCGATGATGCCCAGGGTGGAACCGCGCAGTTCATGTCCGGCTTCCCGGGGCCACTGGCCTTGGCGGACGGCGGTGGTGACCTCCAGGAGGCGGCGTGCGGCCATGATGATCAGTCCGATGGTCAGTTCGGCGACCGAGTGGTGGTTTGTTCCGGGGGCGTTGCAGACCCTGATGCCTTGTGCGGCCGCGGCCTGGATGTCGATGGAGTCGTACCCCACTCCGCTGCGCGCGATGACTTGCAGGGAGGCAGCGCCGGTGAGCATGTCGGCGGTGACTGGTTCGCTGGCGAGGATCGCGCCGGATATGCCGTCGAACAACGAGCGACGTTCCTCAAGGGTCCGTGGTCCCCGGGATGGCGAGTAGACCGGTTCCAGACCGTGCTCGCGCAGGAGCTGGTCAACGGCATCTCCCGGGTGGAGGTAGTCGGTGGTGATCAGGATGCGTGGGGCCATGGTGCGGGTGGTTCCTATTTTTGTTTGGTGCGGATGCGCTGCTGTCAGCGGCTGTGGGCTTGGGGTTTGCGCGGCTCAGGGCCGCCGTGGTGTGCGCGGCGGCCCTGCCGGGTGCGGTGTTAGTGGACGTCGACCTTGTCCGCTTCCACAAGCGGTCGGTGTCTTTGATTCGATTTCGTTCTTCTTCTGGCCATGGGCATGCAGGGCTTTGCGGGCCTGTTCGGGGTCGTAATCCTTTTCCCATTTGCCGACGACGACGGCTGCCATCACGTTGCCAAGGACGTTGATGAACACCCGGCCTTCGTTCAGGAGCCGGTCGATGCCGACGATGAGGGCGAGAGCGGCCAGCGGGATTCCGCCGACCGAGCTCAAGGTGCTGGCCAGGACGATGAACGCGCCGCCGGCGATTCCCGCGGTGCCCTTGCTGGTGAGCATCATGACGCCGACCATGACGAGCTGCTGTTCCCAGGAGAGGTCCATGCCGACGGCCTGGGCCAGGAACACTGAGGCCATGGTCAGGTAGACGGCGGATCCGTCGAGGTTGAAGGAGAACCCGGACGGGATCACGATGCCTACGGTGGACTTGCCGACGCCCATGGCTTCGAGCTTCTTGATCAGCTGCGGGAGGACCGCTTCGCTCGAGCAGGTGCTCAGGGCGATCAGCAGCTCGGCCTTGAAGTAGCGCATCACCGTGAAGATGCTCAGTCCGCAGGCCCGGGCGATGGTGCCCAGGACCACGAGGACGTAGAGGATGCAGGTCGCGGTGAACAACAGGACGAGGTAGCCGAGTTGCTGCAGGCTTTGGGTGCCGTAGTTGGCCACCACTGCCGCCAGCGCGCCGAAGGTACCGATGGGGGCAAGGCGCATGACCCAGTTGACGATCTTGAAGATGACCACGGACAGGGCCTGGATGCCCTTGGTGAGGAACGCGCCGGATTCGCCGGAGACGTTCATGGCGGCACCGAACACGATCGATACCATCAGCGCGGCGATGATGGTGTGGCCGGTCAGGGCCCCGAACAGCGATTCGGGAATGATGTTGTTGACGAACTCAAGGCCGTCGAAGCCCTTGTTGGCGGCCGCCGGCACCTTGCTGGCGTCCAGCTTGTCCGGGTCGATGTTCATTCCGTCGCCGGGGCGGAAGACGTTGGCGACGACCAGCCCGATCAGCATCGACACCAGCGACAGGGCGATGAAGTAGCCCAGTGCCTTGACACCGATGCGGCCGGCTTTGCGCAGGCTGTCCATCGAGGCGATGCCCAGGGACACCACGCAGAACACCACAGGGATGACGATCATTTTCACCAGGGCGATGAACCAGTCGCTGAGCGGGGTGAGCTGTTTGCCGACTTCCGGCAGGAGGAAGCCGACGGCGATGCCCAGGACGGCGCCCAGGACGACTTGGAACCAGAGTTCGCGCAGCAGCCGGCCGAACCGGGATCGCTGCTTGGGCGGGGCGGAATGTTGCGGGTTCTGCATGGTGTGGGACGACATCTTGGGTGCTCCTTTGCACGGCAGACAGAGAAAATTGGAGAGGTGCGGTCCCGGGCAGTGATGCTGCCCGGGACCGGGGCACTACCGGATTGGTTAGTTGTGCAGTGCGCGCAGGACCTTGTAGAACTCGGCCTTGCCTTCGAGCCCGATGCCCGGCAGATCGCCCGGGGCCACGCGGCTGTTGACGATGACGGCGTCGTCGGTGAAGCCGCCGGTGGGCTGGAACTCGCCCGGGTAGGACTCGTTGCCGCCGAGCTTGAGGGCTGCGGCGATGTGCAGGGAGAACTGGTGTCCGCCGTGGGGGATGCAGCGGCGTGAGGACCAGCCGTGCTGGGCCAGCATGTCCTGGATCCGGCGGTATTCGGTCAGGCCGTAGCTCAGGGCCGGGTCGACCTGGATGAAGTCGCGGTCCGGGCGCATCCCGCCGTAGCGGACCAGGTTCCGTGCGTCCTGGAGGGAGAACAGGTTCTCTCCGGTGGCGATCGGGTTCTTGTAGTGCTCGGAGAGGGTGGCGTTCAGGGCGTAGTCCAGCGGGTCGCCGACTTCCTCGTACCAGAACAGCCCGTACTGGTCGATGGCTTTGCCGTATTCCAGCGCGGTCTCCAGGTCGAACTTGCCGTTGACGTCCACCATCAGGCGGGAACCGTCGCCGTCGAGGACCTCGATCACGGCTTCGATGCGGCGAAGGTCTTCGGCGAGGTCGGCGCCGCCGATCTTCATCTTGACCACGTTGTAGCCCTTGGCGAGGAAGCCGCGCATTTCGTTCTGCAGGTCTTCAAGGCTCTTGCCGGGTGCGTAGTAGCCGCCGGCTGCGTAGACGAAGACGTCCTTGTCCGGGTTTCCGTCGCCGTAGTGATCCGAGATCCAGCGGTAGAGCGGCACGCCGGCGATCTTGGCAGCGAGGTCGTGCAGGGCCATGTCGGCGACGCCGACAGCGACCGAGCGTTCGCCGTGTCCGCCGGGCTTTTCGTTGGACATCATCAGGTCCCACGCCTTCTCCGGGGAGAGCTGGCCGTCCTCATCAAGAAGGTCTTCGGACGGGGCATCCATGATGCGCGGAAGAATGCGGTCTTTCAGGATGCCGGTCGCGTTGTAGCGGCCGTTGGAGTTGAATCCATAGCCAACCAGGGGCTTGCCGTCGACGAAGACATCGGAGACGAGGGCGATGATCGTGCAGTCCATCTTGGTGAAGTCAATGAAGGCGTTCCGGATCGAGGAACTGATGGGAATGGTGCCGACGTGGGCGGAAACGATTTTCATCTTTGAATCTCTCCTGAGTGGGTATCTTATTTCTTATAAGAGTTGGATGGAGACTGACCCCAAGTGACGAGGGACATCAGCCCCTCGAGCGAATATCTTATAAGACCTTGGATCAAAGGCTAGCCCAGGAGTGACGGGGGGCACAAGCCTTCCGTGGGAATTTCTTATAAGATGTTTCCAAGGAACTACACTGTGAGCACGGGGGCCACACCTCGATGAGGGATTCGGAGCGGCAGATGAACACCACGAACGTCTTTTCCAGTAAGGGCAGCCTGGCGTATAACGAACTCCGCCAGCTGATCCTCTCCGGTGGCCTTGCCCCGGGCTCGCGCATCTCCCAGTACGAACTGGCGGAGAACATGCAGATGAGCATCACTCCCCTGCGGGAGGCGATCCGCCGGCTCGCCAGCGAGGGGCTGATCATCATGGACACCCACCGGGATTCCCGGGTGGCCGCCATGAGCGCCTCCGAAGCACGAGAACTCCTTGAAGTCCGCCTCTCACTCGAACCATCGGCAACAGAATTGGCAGCCTCCCGCCGGACGGAAGCTGATATCGCCGCGATGCGCGCAGCAGCCGGGAAGCTGCTCCCCGTCACGCGGGTTTGGGGCGAGGACGCGATCACGGTGCACCGGGAATTCCACCGGGCGGTCTACGCCGCCTCGCACAACGACGTCATGATCAAGCTCCTGGATGACCTGTGGGACAAGTCTGACCGCTACCGCCGCATCGGCCTCGAGCTCCCCTCCGGGGATGAGCCCCGAACGATCGACCTGAACCAGCACCACCAGATCCTTGAGCTCGTCATTGCCGGGGATGGCGCCGGTGCGGCCGAACTCGCACGCACCCACATCGCCAACAGCCTGACAGCCTCAGTGACCGGAGCCCTGGAGGAACGCGAGAACGTCCAGTCGACGCCCCTGGAGAAAACCGCCTAGTATCCGCTGGCTTCCCTCCGGTCGTCAGGAACCGGCCGCTGCCGCCGGCGCTTGTCCCGCATCGGCCATTTAGCCCGAGACATAAAGTGCTCATAGAAGACCGCCAAGGAGCGAGCAAATCCGCGTCGCTTTTAGCATCCCAAACTAGTCTCATCAGCGGTCGTTTCTAGACAGTGCAACGCGCGACAGAGTCTGCCTAAGATCTCGCGCGGGGACTCAGGTTGGCTGCTTGTGCTCCTGGAGCACGAGCGCCAACAGACCTGGGAAGCGGCGGTCGAGCTCGTCACCGCGCAGCCAGTTTCGGTGCCGGGTACCCTCCACTTCCTGCTTGATGATGCCCGCCTCCCGGAGAATGCGCCAATGGCGCGTCAGCGCCGACTTCGAAACGCCGTAGTCAGAACCGCTACATGCCGTGCCAGGATCCCGGGCGATGGAGTACACGATTGCCCGTCGGACAGGATCGGCCAACGCGGACATGACCTCGAACAGATCGATTTCTTCCTCCGCAGGAATGGTCAGTGGATTCGCTAAGCGACTAGCCATGATCCTCCTCCTCATTTTGAGCATTGATATCCATCCTATGTACACATTAGAGCGTACATAGGCTACGGTTGATGTACGCACTAACACGTACATTATGCCCGATCGCGTGACCAGCTGTTCGCCAACGTGAGGCGAGTAAGTCAGAACTACAGGAGACACACCCATGAAAATTTCCGTAATCGGCGCCGGCGCCATCGGCGGCAACCTCGCACGCCGGCTCAGCGAAGCCGCACATGACGTTCTTATCGTGGACGCCCGCGGCCCCGAGGTCGTCGCCACCAAGGTACTCGCTGCAGGTGCCCGGGGAGTGGACCCGGGAGCCGCAATCGAGGACAGGGACGTGATTATTTTGTCGATCCCCTTCTCGAAGCAGCCCGAACTCGCCGACCTCCTCGCGAAGGCCGCGGATGACACGGTGATCGTCGACACCTCGAACTACTACCCCTTTATGAACGGCCCCGTCGAGGCAGTCGACAACGGCCAGGTCGAGAGCCTCTGGAGCGCGGAGCAGCTCGACAGGCCGATCGTGAAGGCGTGGAACGCAGCGCTTGCCGCAACACAGCAGACGAAGGGGCGCCCCGCTGGGGCACCGGATCGCATCGCGATCCCAGTCGCCGCCGATTCGGACTTGGCCCGCAGGACAGTCATGCAGCTGGTCGACGATACGGGCTTCGATCCGTTCGATGCTGGCGTCCTCGCTGAGTCCTGGCGCCAGCAACCCGGCACGCCAGCATATTGCACCGAACTTAACCTTGAGGAACTCGGCCAGGCTCTTGCAGCGGCAGAGAAGGACAAGGCGCCTATCACCCGCGATCGACTGATGGAGCACTTCGGCTCACTCATGGAAGCACCGTCCCTGGACGAGACCGTGGCGATCAACCGCGCCGCGCACCACTGACAACTGCCACCGGCTGAACACGCCGCAGTCGCCCCGGACCCTGCTTCGGCCGGGACGAGTCCACATACCCAAAAAGCATCGCGGGCTTGCAGCATCCGACCACACAACGGCGTCGCTGGCGGCGGCATCTCTCCGGTCGTGGCACGGCCGCACTGCCCAAGCGCACACCTTGGGTCCTGCTGCTACCTGCCCTCATTGCCGTCACCGCCGGACGCCGCACGCCTTCCCGGCCAAGAACCATCCACCACTTTCCGCTAATCCTTCCTCCCTTGCCTTGAACCGGGGACAGCGAATGCGTGGGAAGACGATCCTGAAGGCCAATAGAAGGCCGGACTAGGTGACACATTGACCAATTCACAAATGATCCTTGGCATGCAGCTCGGAAACGGGTACGGATCGCAGGGCGCCGATTTCCAAGAAACTGCCCCAGGTCACGTCATCAACAGAACCGGACGGCATGAATACGTACAAGACCAACCACGCCCGCCAGACCAAGCCAGAAAGGAGACCCGAATGACCCCACATCCCAGCAGGCGGAGGACCAATCAGTCAGGACCCTGAACCCGCCACCCACACAACTTCACGGGCCACCGCGGCGGCCAGACACCAGCCGCGACAAGCGTCAGAGGGACCCAACCGGGGTCAATGTACACACGTTAAAGCACAACCCCCTCTGATGAGGGGGAATGCTGCGCCCGAGGTGGGACTCGAACTGCATTCCCGCCGCCGCAAACACTGGGAACTCCCGGAAACATCACGAATCCGGGCCAGTCCGGCACCAGTACGACACGATCCGCAGCCCAAAATGTGCACAATGCACACACCCCAAAAATGGCCAGCTCGTGGATTCAGGCGAAGCCCTACCCTAGCGCCTTCAACCGCCTAAGAGCCAGCCGTAACAGCACCTCTGTCGCGTGCCAGGTTAGGCTCTAAGACCGCAGGCGACGGGCGTCTACACAAACGGCATACCTCCCAGAGGCCAGCGGCCCATGGACGTTGCGCCGGCTAGTAGCATTACCTAGGTTCTCCAGTCCCCCCAGCTTGGAGAACCGGGAGCCTCCGCGCTTGAGTCCTGGGATTCGCGCGGAGGCTTCCCGCTACGCCCGACAGAAACCGCACTCCGTCCAAGAGAGCCGTCCAACCCGGATAGGCCTCCCGCGGGGACTCCGCCATTTATCGAGCCGCGGACATCAGGCGGCCGGCACGGAGCCGCGGACTCCCTCGACCGGCGGCCCGGGGATTGACGCGACGCGTTCGGGGGCCGGCGGTGACATCAGTCGAGGACGTCCGGCAGGATCGTCCAGCACGACGAGCGGAAGCTCGCGGTGGACAAGGTAATCGCACGCTGCCGGGCCGGCCATCCTGAGACCCGGGCACCGGCCTCCTCGGTGTGCGGGACTGATATTGGCTGCACGCAACCCGGCTCTGAAGGTCTTGTCGCCAACAGGGGTAGAACCCTCGAGCGCGCACCAGCTCAGGTACAGGCCATAGAGTTCTGCCATGCTGAGGCCGTCCCCCTCCGGATCCCGGGCAACGCACTCAGTGAGGAAATCTTCCAGTGGTGTCTTCGCCATCGTGGCCTCCTGCATCCCGGCGGCATAACCGCTCAACTGAAACAGCAAAAGCAACAGCATTCAATGTGAAGCAAGACCAACAGAACGTTCCTGAAACACTAAGAATTTAAGAGCACCGGGCCTCGCTGTCAACGGGGAAATCTGCGGCCGACCGGGGGGAGAAAGCCCCGACGCCAGTGCCGCCCCGGGCCACGGGGAGCACCTCATTGAGACCCCGGTGGTCGCGCGATGGACGACGCACCTTTCCGGAATCTGCGCACGACGAGGCAGTCGCACATCGTGGTCCTGAACCCGCGAATTGGCTTAACCTCGGAGGTGGAGCGATCCGCGGGGTTCACCCCACAGCCTTGAACCATGGCAGCAGCAACGACCCCACGAGGGTTGTGCCCGCTGGGGCAGGCGCAGCAGCCGGCCCGCGCTGCTCGCACATCAGTCGTAGACGATGGCCTCGCAGACAGTGCAGTTTCACTAAAAGTCGTGCAGGGGCTGACTGACCACGTCCAAGCCCGGACATGCCCGCAGGCGTAGACTGAAGTTCCGCCGCGCAGGCGGCCACAGTCCCCCCACCCTGTCCATCCGCAACGAGATTATCTGCGCCGTGACGCTGATGCGGCGCAAGAAGCCAACGACCCTTGCCATCAGCGACCCGCGGGTCCTCGCACTGGACGAAATGCAGTACGGTTTCGGTGATGGCCCCTGCCTGACCGCGATCCGGGAACTGACCACAGTCCACGCGCCCTCCCTCAGGGACGAGCACCGGTGGCCACTGTACTGCGACGCCGCCTGGAAAGAGGGTGTCGGATCCATCCTCGCCGTTCCGCTCCTCCTGGAAGGGGAAGCGGCAGCGGCCCTGAACATGTACTCGACCCAGACGCATGCCTTCAGTGCTGAGGACATCGAGAACGCCGAGGCCTATGCGGGGCAGGCCTCCAAAGCCCTGCGCCTGGCCGTCCGGATCGCCCAGCTTTCCGATGACCGCAAGAACCTCACCGCGGCGATGGAATCACGGACCACGATCGACCTGGCCCTGGGTGTGATCATGGCGCAGAACCGCTGCAGCCAGGACACTGCCTTCAAAATCCTCAGGATCGCTTCCAATACCCGCAACGTGAAACTCCGGGAAATCGCATCATCGATCCTCAACTCCGTCTCGGAGGACCCGACCGTTCTCACCCGCTTCGAGAGCTAACTCCAAGACGCCCGATTCCCGTACCGCGGCGTTGCCACGCAGGCCGGCGGCTGAGCCCCCTGACTGTCGTCCACCATACGCCCAAGGTGCGCCACGGCGGACGGAGCGTTGCCTGGGATCAGGGGCCACTACGTCGAATCCGCAAACCATTCGCTCAAATGCAAGCTCACGCACCGCTTATGTTCCAGCCCAGCACCGTAGTTTCTCCAGCGACTTGACCGGATGCGTCGAGCATTCCTCTTAAAGGCCCGCATCCCACTGCTTGGGTGTGGCGGCATTATTGCAGCACTTAATGTCCGGCTACGGGACCAGGCAGGTCTCCGGATGGCACGAGCTTCCCGGTGCCAAGGACACGAGCCTTGAGGCAGCTTGTCCGCCCGTTTTGCTCCGAGAGGCAGCTCTCAGCATGTTCTCAGCACGAGGCGGGACAGTAGGACAAACCCCGAATTGTTGACGCTGGCACGGCCTTCGATACCCCGACCTCGGCCGCACGTTCTCCTCAACCCGCGTGCGGCCGGGCTAGACGTGGCCCTCATGCACCCCCCGGCCGGCGTCACGTCCCGGTCGCCTGGAAACTCATTCAGGAGCTGCCGGGTGACGCTGCGGTTCACATCGTGAATTGAGGCAGCTCGTCCCCTTCTTGACGCACCAGGCCCCGGCCCACGAGCCCGCCACGAGCCACCGTGGTCGACTGCTGCTCGGTAGGATTTGCCGAGGGTCCGACGACGGCACGTTCTGCCCGGGATTCCAGTTCCTCCAAGGTGGGCAGCTCCAGCCGACCGTCACAGCACTCTTCCGTCGGCCATGCAGCCGGACATCCCGCACCACCACTTCACCCTCTGGATGGTCACCCCGTCCCGGGACCTGGCTGGGACCCGCCCCCGTCGATCATCTGAAGACGGATCACGCCCCCTGCTCCGGGCGCTGGAATCCTACCGCCGGCCCTGCGCCGGCTGGCCGCTTGGCGTGCGTGGTCTTCTGGGCCCGGCCGCCGTAGCCAAATTTTTGAAGCAGATCGCCACGGCAATTCCTGTTCAGTGGAACGAGGCACCGTGAGCAGCTGACACGCCAGAGCTCAAATTCACGGTGCCGTGGAAATCTGGATGCGGGTGCGCGACTTTGTCCAACTAACTGGCTTGGTCCAACCCAACACTTCTCCGACTATGGATTGGAAGGTATTGCGACAGAGGCTTTTTGGTGAAGCGCTCACTGGGCTGCCGCTGTAGCGCTGCTTCCTCTAGACGCGAAGCGTGACGACGCCGGGTCCTACAAGTCACGCGTGGGATCGGGTCCGGACGGCCTCGGCCCGGGATCGGGCACAGGGCTTGGCCCAGGAAACGTCGGGTCGGGAGACCCCGGCGCAGGCACGGGGGAAGTCGGATCCGGAGAGTCGGGCAGCGGCCCGGGATCTGGCGGAAACGGGTCGGGTTCGCGTTGCGGCGGAAGAGTCATGGACTACCCCTAAGGTCTGGCCTTAAAACGGAAGGAATCCCCAGACTAAGTCCCCCGGCTGGGAAAGGACAGGGGTCGAATTGACTCGTGGGAATACTCCGCGTCTACGCCGTCATCGTCGCCGGCAACGCCCCGGTTGGCGATCAATATCGGACAGCTGCGGTAAGCCGATCATCGTTCTGGATGGCAGGAACGTCATGGCTGTCTACCGCCCCGTTTCCGCCTCATTGACAGCATTGTCATCGCGGGGATCACCCTTGCGGCGGGTTTCCTCCAGATGATGCTCAAGCTTCTCTGCAGCATCACGTCGGCGTTGACCCACAGTACGCATCTGCTGCGTAGTAGGTGAACCGGCGAAACCGTCCTGAGGGTGATGCTTTCGCGTCTTCTCGTCATGACTTTCGCTCATACCGGCATCCTTCCAGCATGAACCCGGGCGCGGAAGCCCGCACTTCACTCATCCCAAGGGCAAAGGATTTCAGTCAATTGCATGCGTGGCTGCGACCTGACTACCCCGGGGACGGACTGGGTGGCTCCGTTCCGCGGATCAGCCATTAGAAGCCCTTCGGTATCGGCTCCAGAGCCGGAGCTGATTCGGCTCACTCCTCCCGGCCTTGGTCCCCACTCATCGAGTCCTCGGCCGGAGGCGTCTCCCCCGGCGGCACCCCTCCCCCAGGCTCCAGGCCGGTTATGTTGCCCTCCAATGGATCGGGGTTGGCTGTTGCGGCGGCATCCTTGGCGTCCGCGGCATCGCTGCCAGCGGTCCCCATCTCGTCGCTGGTGCCAGGCTTGTCGGGGTTGGAGGGATCGTTTTCCGGGTGATAACTGCTCATGGTTGGTCCGTTCGTCGGCGGTAATCGTTGGAGGGGGTGGCCAGCCTAGTCTTCCCGGACGCCCGCGACAAGGACGCCGGACCGATAACAGCGTCGGGTTTCCCTGAGCCATCAGCCGTTGTTGTCACGAAACTGCCCAGAAAAAAGGGCCCCGATCAGGGGCTGTACCTACAGCCGCTGCCCTTCGTCACCGGGACAACCGTTTCCTACTCGTCCCCATCCTCCCGTTGGAACGCCCTCACTGCTTCGCTCACTGTTGGGTAGAAATGTTCGGGAGAGAAGCGGGCGCCCATGCCGTACTGCAACAATCTGTCTTTGACCGGGTCTTTGAGCTCGGCGAACACCAGGTCCACGCCGTGCCGGTCCAGCCATTCGTCAAGCTGCACCAACTCGTCCAGTGCAGTCGTGTCGATTCCCGTCACTGGTTCTGCCGCCAGCACCACGCGTTCTGTGCCGTCCGCCGCCTGGTCCAGTTCGTTGCGCACGAAGGACCCCAGCAAGGCTCCGTTGCCGAAGAACAGCGGTGCGTCGAAGCGCAGGATCAACAGGCCGGGGATGCGTTCCCCTTCCGGATGACGGCTCACGTCGTGGTATCCCGGTATCCCGGGCACGTCCACCAGTTCAGCACGGTAGGGGTCCCAGGCCTGCCGCAGGAAGTCCAGGATTGCCAAGCCGATGGCAACGGCGATGCCCGGGAGGACGCCCAGTATGGTGACCCCCAGGAATGCCGCGAGCATCACCAACGATTCACTGCGGCTCATGCCGATGAGCCGTCGCACACCGGCCGGGTCGGCTATTGCTGCGGCTGCGGCGATGACAATGGCGGCAAGGGTTGTGGCCGGCAGGAACTCGGTGACGCCGGGCGCCACGAGCATGAAGCCGAGCACTAGGACGGCACCTACGGCCCCCGTGAGCTGGGATTTCGCCCCGGACTCGACTGCCACCGGCGTGCGGGACGTGCTGGCCGACACCGGGAAGCCACCCAGTAGCCCGCTGGCAGCGTTCGCCGCACCCAAGGCTGCCATTTCATGGTTGCCGGATACCCTGCGCGTCCTCTGCGGCCGCCAGGGATTGGGACAGGGTTCCGGTATCAACGAAGACGATGAGGGCGATCGCGGCGGCGGCGGGCAACAGCGTCAGGACGTCGGCCCAGCCAATTCCGCCGAGGGCCGGTGCAGGGAGCCCCTGCGGGAGGGCACCTGTGACCTCCAAACGCTCGTGGAGTCCCAGCAGGGCCACGGCGATGCAGGACACAACTACCGCAATGAGCACGCCCGGAACCTTCCATTTCAGCCAGCGGGGAACCCAGATGAGCGCCAGCGAGACCAAGCCGAGCAGTAGTGCCGTCAAATTGGTCTCGCCGGCAAGCACCTTCGGCGCGGCGGCGATGAGTTTTTCCCAGGGTGTGCTGCCTTCCACGGAGATCCCCAGGAGGGTGGGAAGCTGGGACACAGCCACCAGCAAGGCGATGCCGTTGAGATAGCCGAGCCGGATGGGCTTCGACAACAGTCCAGTGACGATTCCCAACCTCAGCGCCGAACCGAACAGCAAGATGCCGCCAATCAGTATGGCCAGGAGACCCGCCAGGGCCACGGATTTCTGCTCGTTATCCGCGGCCAAGGGAACCAAGGCTGCAACGATCATCGGGGCGAGCGCGGAATCCGGCCCCAGCACCAGCACACGCGATGGTCCGACTGCTGCGTAGACAAGCAGGGGCACTACCGTCGCGTAAAGGCCGGTCACCGGTGGAAGGCCGGCGGCCTGGGCGTACGCCATGCCCGCGGGGACCAAGATCGCGAAGAGCGCGGCGCCGGCCACCAGGTCGTGGCGCAGCCACTCGATCCTGTAGCCACGCAGGGCTGGCGGGACCGCCCAGAATGGGGTCTTTCCGGATCGGCGCATCTTCCGATCATGTCCCATCATGCCCCTGCTCGCCATCCATAATCCGGGCGAACCCAGCCTTGCGCAGATAATCGTGAGCAGGGCTCCGGCCACTTGAGAAGAGGACTTCGAAGTCTCGTGCATTCTGATGGATGCCGTGTTGTGTTCGTTAGTGAAGTAGTAAGCGATCGAAGCCTGAGACCAGATCCATGGGGCCGACAAGGAAAGATGCAGGTCAGAAACCTACTTTTGCCTGCGTGGCACAGCAGCCCAGTCAGGGGCACGCCACGGCGTCATTCTCCCTCGGAATGACGATGCACACCCCAGAGGCCGGCTCCATCTCCCCCTTAGAGATGGAGCAGGTTTCAGGGGCCACAGAGAAACGCACCCTCAAGGGATGTCCCTTCACCCGCGCAGCCCCGCCACAGACATTCTCGCCAGTGACATTGAATGCCACCACTGAGGCGTGGGCGGCGCCGCAGGAATTTGTGATGTCCTGGCCGATGCTTCGGCCGGAACTGGGGCTGCACGCATCGTCACACTGCCCGTTTCCTCCAGCTCTCTGGCAGTAGCCGGAAAGTTGGCGAGGTCCCACGGACGGGCCCTGCGAACCGCGTTCCCCGGCCCCGGCAAGCTCGTAGGAGAAGGCCAAATGCTCGTGATCACTCAAGCGATTCACAACCCCAGACTGACTCGTTGTGATGGCGGCGGTTGACCTTCTCGCAAACGAAGGATTTCGAGGATGATCTCAATCGAGAACTGAGAGCCTGCCAGCCCTGCGGAGAATTTCTCGATAACAGTTCTCGAAATCGCACAGCCGATCGAAGTCCAGGAATCGGGTTTTGAGAAGCACGGGCCCCAGGTCGATACCCATGAGCCGGTCTCTCCGGTCCGGAGGCTTCCCGCCGGACGGCTCAGAGGAGGCGGGTCATGGCGGCCCACTGGAGGAGGATGACGGTCTTGCCGTCGACGATCCTGCCGTCGGCTGTCATGGCAAGTGCCTCATCGAAGGGAATCTCGAGAACTTCGATGTCTTCACCTTCTTCCTGAAGACCGCCTCCCGGTGCTGTCCGATCGTTCGGGCTGTAGGGCGCAGCGTAGAAGTGGACGCGCTCCGTGACGGAACCGGGGCTCATATAGAGGTCGAAAACGTGCCGCAGGTCGCCCACGGTGACTCCGAGCTCTTCGCTGGCCTCCCGGCGGATCGCAACGTCAGGGGCGTCATCGTCAAGCAGGCCTGCGGCTGCTTCGATGAGCATGCCGTCGGGGTGCCCGTTGACGTAGGCGGGAAACCGAAACTGCCGGGTCAGGAGGACTTGTCGCCGCACCGGGTCGTAGACCAGAATCGTGGCACCGTTGCCCCGGTCATATGTCTCCCGCTGCTCCATGACCTGATGCCCGTCGCGCCGGCGGTAGGTGAAGGTGGTCCGGCGCAGAACATGCCATCCGTCCGACGTCACCTCGACGCGGGTGACCCCGACGTCGGGATTTCGCTGCAGGCCGACACCTGCACGGTCCAGACCCGTGCGGCCCCGGCCGTCCGGAATGTCCACGCCCGGCCGTCCAAGACGAGAATTCCCGCGGTCCGGCATCACTGAATCATGTCCGTTCGCCTCGGAACGACGCCTGGAATCTCGTCGAGGCCGAAATAGACAGGTATGCCGCGGTCCCGGGCAATCGCAACATCCTGGTCGGCGCCGCGTGACTCACCGGCCAGTCTGAGGACCGCATCGCACCGCTCGAGCAACCGTTCAGCAGCCGGATACATCACCTCACCGGCCAGCGGGTCCGAGAGATCAACTACGCCCGCGCTCTCCAGAACCGGGAGCGCCACCCACTCGCCGATCATCGGTAAATGGCCGGCCCGGAAGATCGGCCACGCCGCCTGCTCGAGCCGGGCAAGATTCCGGCGCAGCAGTTCCGGGTCATCACCCGTCCCGGAGCGGTAAGGGCCGGCGATCAGAATCATCAAGGAAGGAGACATAGGCACTACAATAGTGCAAGAACGTGCATAACCCGGAAGGAACACGAATGCTTGCTGCTGAACGCCACACCCTCCTCCTCGACCGGCTGGCTCAGGACGGGAAGCTTGTCGCCAAGGAAATCGCGGCCGAACTTGGGCTGTCCGATGACAGCGTTCGCCGCGACCTTCGGGAACTGGCCGCCGCCGGATTGTGCCAACGCGTGTACGGCGGAGCCCTGCCCGCCTCCCCGGCGACCGCAGACTACGCCACCCGGACCAGTGTCCAGCCGGAAAGCAAGGATCGGGTCGCCCGCCGCGCTGCCCGCCTCATCGATCCAGGCAGCACCGTCATCCTCGACGGCGGCACCACAACCCTCGCCGTTGTTCGGGCCCTCGCGCCTTCCCTGTCCTGCACCATCATTACGCACAGCCCCACGATCGCCGCAGCGCTCGTGCCGCATGCGGGTATCGACGTCTTCCTCCTCGGCGGGCGCCTGTTCAAACACTCCGCCGTGACCTGCGGTGCCGCTGCGGTAGAGGCAGTACAGGCCATCTCCGCGGACCTGTTCCTGCTCGGGGTGACCGGCGTTCACCCCTCGGAGGGGCTGACCACAGGGGACGTTGACGAAGCAGCCATGAAGCGGGCCCTCGCCAGCCGGGCAGCCGAGACCTACGTTCTCGCAAGCGCCGAGAAAATCGGAGTCTCCTCCCGCTACAAGGTTCTGCCCCTCAACGAGATCGCGGGAATCATCACAGACCGTCCACAAAACGACCAGACCCTAAGCGAACTCCGAAGGAACGGCACCACCCTCATCGACGCGAACGCTTGAGCGCCACCGCCCGGATCCCAATCTCCGCGGCGGAATTCCAGAAAGCGAGACTCTTCGAAAACACACGCTGGCCAGCTCGTAAGCCGGTCCCCCACCTCGACATCCTCCGCCCGCACTGGCGCTCCGAGAAAATCCGATAAAGATACTGGAATCCTGGATTCGCGTATACCCCATCCGCAATACTGTCCCGCTCAGGTTGGACAATCGCGACAGTCGCACCTGACCGCGCAGATCAACGGCTATGCCCGGGTCTCCACCAACGAACAGGACATGGCAACGCAGGGCAAGGCGCTTACGGGCCTGGTCGTCCCCGAGGGCCTGATCAATGGTGGCCACGGCTGACCGGAACGAACAGGAACGGCCGGGACTGAACGAAGCCCTGGCGGCTGCCCGGGCCGGCGGCACCCCGGCGGCCCCAACTCCATCGGTTGGCCCTGCCCCTACCCGATGCTCGAGAACATCATCGAGGTCATGACGAGCGTTTCCCAGGAGTTCCGGCTGTCGACAGGGACGATCATAAGAATTTGATCCCAAGTCACAGCAAGTCATGCAGTTCCCAGCGCTCCCGGCCATGAAGAAGTACACAGCAACACCGCTGCCCAGACCAAGAGAAGGAGCCGCCAGACCGCAACGGCCACCAACAAAAATGGGCCCCGCAGGGCCCATAAAAGGAGATTTGCACACATTCAGAGGCCCACAAGCCCCTGAACAGGGAAAACACGTGCCCGAGGTGGGACTCGAACTGCATTCCAGCCCTTGCAAACACTGGGCTCCCGCGGAAACATGCAGAATCCGGCCCAGTCCGACCCATATACGACGCAGTCAGAAGCCCAAAGTGTGTACTTTGTACACACTCCAAATTGCCCAGTTCAAAGGATTGCGGCCCCGCTCCCCAATCCGGGGTGCGGCTGTTCTGTATTCTGCGCCAGGAGCAGTCCGGAACGGAATTCCGGTCAGCCGCAGCATCAGGCGCCCTCTGCCGCGGCGGACAGAAGGTCCATTATCGGCGTTTACTATCACTTACGGAAGTGGTCTCGGAAGGGGTCTCTTTTGTGTCCTGAGTCCCCATTTCCCCCATCCCGATAAAGGCCGAAGTGCTGCGCATGGTGCGCGGTCAAGGGTGGTTCGAAGGCCCATCATGAAGTGACGCGCAGCGCCCTTGACCATGCACCAGGAGTAGCGACGATCAGAAGCCGGGATGGGGGAGTTTCAGGAGGCTGTGCACGTCCGCTGGTTGCGTTGGGTGAGGTTCCCGCCCTTGGTGACCTGGCGGTTGTGTGCAGGCGGTCAGCTGGTTCCTGTCGTCCATCATGTGTGCAGGAAAAGCCCGAAGGATAGAGCTTTTGCTGTGCACATGTGGGCGAGAGGCTACCGTGGTGCTGAGGCTGTTCAGTCCTTGCCGACGCCGACGCCGCCGGCGTCGGCGTCGGCGTGCTCCGGCACGTTGCACGCTTGCGCACGCGAAGCTTCTGCTCGGGTTCGCTGAGGCCGGCCGAGCGCAGTTCGTCGGCGGTCCAGCCGGTGTTTCAGAAACGCACTCATCACCGCAGCCCAGCCCGACCCGACGACAGCCGGCACCCGCTGAGGGGTGCCGGCTGTCGTCGGGTCGGCCCTGGGATGCCGGGCCGCGGGGATCCGAGAGTGTGGTGCGGCTCAGGCCGGATCCGCGGGGGTCGCCACCTCGGGCTGGGGATCCGAGAGGGTCTTCGGGACCGTGTCCTCGAACTGCGGGAGGCGGTTCAGGTACTCCACCACCGAATCCGTGGACTCCACGTCACCGAACTTGTTGTCGATGTCGTAGAGGTTCCACTGCACGACGCCCGGGACGCGGTCGCCGATGGTCTCCCGGGGGATGATCGGGCGGAAGCCCTTCGCGATCGCGTCCTCGACGGTGTGGCGCACGCACCCGGCCGCGGTCGCACCGGTCACGATCAGGGTGTCGATGCGGTTGGAGGTCAGGAAGAGCTCGAGGTTCGTCCCCGGGAACGCCGAGGCGCGATTCTTCTCGATCACGACCTCGCCTTGCGCGGGCGCAATGCGGTCGTCGATCTGCGCCCAGTAGGAATCCGCCGGAAGGGTCTCCGTGGGGATCTTCGAGTACCACAGACCCATGTCGTTCGTCCCGGAGGTGGCGTCGCGGTTGCGATACACGTTCGTGGTGTAGAAGACCGGGACGCCCTTGGCGCGCGCGGCCTCGTTGATCCGCTGGACGTTCGGGATGATCTCCTCCATGCCCGGGCAGCTGAACGGGTGGCCCGGACGGGTCCAAGCGTTCGCGAGGTCGATGTGGATGACGGCGGGGCGGTTGCCGTAGCCGATCCGACGCTTGAAGCCTCGCTCGTTGTAGATGCCCGTGCCTGCTTCGAACGCCTCCTCCAGCACTGCTGCAAGACGGGCTTCGATGTCGTTGAACGTCTCTGTCTCTGTTGTCATGGTTCTCTCCACTCTCTCGGCTGTTTGTTTCTAAGGTAGCAACGAGGTTGCTGTAGTGGATACTGTAGCCCACGAACCGGCACAGCACCAGAGGTGCCCAGAGTCTGCATCTCCACCGGACCAACTTCTCGACAGGGCGAGCATCGGCGAGTACGTCACTCCGGCAGCCCGGCGAGGGTCCGGTTCGCGGCCGCGGCGGCACTGCTGACCACGATCCGGGCGCGATCAGCAGTGCCTGCCCGGGGGCCGCCCGCCGACCCCAGCAACATGGGCTGAGGCGTCCGCAGTTTTCCCGGCGGAAACATTCGTGCCACGCGATGACAATATCCGCCGGTTTCTCTATTGAGGCTCGCATTGCTCCACGAGCAACATCGTCGGCCCGCCAGGTCAGGTATATCGGGTGGATAGAGCGCACAGTAGGCCTATGTGCGTTGCTCCTGTTGTGACTATGTTGCTTGCAAAGCAGCCGATCCCTTCGGGACAAGGCAAAAGCAGGGAAGCCTGCCGAAGCTCGGATGTAGTCTGAGCGGAACACTTTGAAGGCCCGCCAAGGCGGGCCTTCTGTTCGTTAATCTCACGTCCGCAGTATGGAACTGACAACCTCAGTGAGGCGGGTACAGATTGCGGCATATGATGGGCCAAAGAGTGGCGGGATAGTCACGTAGCGCGAAAGGATGAAGGTGGCAGGCAGGCCGAGGCAGGACAACGGGCAGGTCCAAGGAGCTGCGGCGTCACTGTTGAACGGTCTTGCTGTACTGGAAGCCTTTTCCGTTCAAAGTCCGGTTCTTGGTGTGACTGAGGTTGCTCAGCGTGTTGGCCTCCACAAGAGCACGGTCTCACGCATTCTTAGCGGTCTAACAGAAGCTGGATATGTCCAGCGGGATGAGGAGACGGGACGGTATCGGCTCGGGCTGGGCCTCCTCGCGTTGTCCGCCCCTTTGCTGGCGGATCTGGATGTCCGCCGTGCTGCGGTTCCGTATTTGGAGCAGTTAACCGAAAGCACCCAAGAGACCAGCGCTATCTCGGTCTGGAATGGTCACGAGGCCATCGTCGTGGAGCAGGTTGCCAGCCCGAATCAGGTCAAACACACTGCCACCATCGGAACCCGGTACAACAAATTCGAGAGCTCTTCGGTGCGGGTTTTCCTGGCGGAGCTGGCGCCGGCTCTCGCGACCGAACTGATCGGATCCGGGCAGATACTACGCACGGCAGGAGATGGTTTGCCGTTGGACCACACCGCCCACCTGCAGGAAGTCGCCCGTCAGGCATACGCCGTCAACGACGGTTCGACTACGGAGGAGGAGTTTGGGGTCTCCGCTCCGGTTCGGGATTACCGGGGCAAGGTGGTTGGGTGCATCACTGCATCCGCTCCCCGTTCCCGTGTGCACAAGCACGCCACCAAGGATGCTCTGGTTCAAGCCGTACAACAGGCTGCCTCGGAAGTATCCACCCGCTTGGGCTGGGCGGCCTCGCTTCCGGGGTGATTCATCCACGCGGCTAGGCGAACGTCAGCAACATCATGTATTCGACCGCATTCAGATCGAGACGCTTGACCGCGCTGTCGCACTTGGAAAAAGTCTTCCGAGAGGGAGCAGCTGCCAACTTCGAGGGGGTGGCCCTGCTTGAGGTTCCGTCGGTCCCTGCTCTGGCAAACCATCGAGGATCACGGCTCGCAGGCCCATCGGCTCCTGCTCGGATCAGCCAACAGCGCCGTCAGCGACCTGGATCTGTTTCCCCGGCAGGCTGCCCAACCGTGTAGACACCCGCGCCGCGGCCTCTAGCACGGCTTCGCGCAGGATCGACTGACTCTGCATGTACTGCACTCGGGATCGGGGCGCGCTGGCTGTGATGCAGCCGACGACTTCGCCCCGGTAGTCCCGCACAGGAGCGGACACGCCGTATTCCTCGTAAGTGGTCTCGCCGTCGTTGACGGCGAAGCCGTCGTCACGTACGCCGACGAGCTGTTCGTGGGCCGGGTCTTCGAGACCGAGGTAGCCCTCCCGCAGGACCGTACGGTCGGCAAGCAGACGGTCGGTCTCCTCGGGCGGCAGTTCGGCGAGGAACACGCGGACTGAGGAACTGGCGAACTTGTTGTAGCGCGTGCCGATCGCCGCGCTGTGCTTGACCTGGTGGGTGGAAGCCGTTTGTTCCACGACAATCGCGTTGCTGCCGTTCCAAACGGCGATCGCGGCCGTCTCGCCGGTGGCCTGTGTGAGTTCTTCGAGGTGGGGCAGGGCGGCACGGCGGACGCTAAGCTCGGCCAGCAGTGGTCCTGCCAGGCCGATCATCCCGAGCCCGAGGCGGTATCGCCCTGTTTCCTCGTCGCGCTGCACGTAGCCGGCTTCGTCCAGGCCGCTAAGCATCCGGGAGACCGTGCTCTTGTGCAGGCCAACGAGCTCGGAGATCTCCGTGACGCCCAGGAGGGAACGCTTGGCGACGGAGAAGGCTTCGAGCACGGTAAGACCGTTGAGCAGCGATGCTGCCGCCCCTTGCGGTTTGTCAGTGGTTGTTTGTGGGTCAAGCATGGGTTCTCCCTCTCCAGGCGCTACGCGCAGTCACCGTAGCCATCGTACGGTGTGCCCATCCAACCTCTCGTCGGAGGACAAGTCATACCTGTCCCGGCACGCCGCAGCGCGGCCCAGGAGATCCGGGGCCGCGCTGTGGCATTGAGGGTCAGATCAGGCGACGACAGCCCTGGCGACCGGGATCGCCGAGGTCGGGACGGTATCAGCGAAGTCGGGCAGGTTGTTGAGGTACTGGATGACGTTCTCCAGCGGCTCCACGTCGCCGAACTTGGAGTCCATATCGAACAGGTTCCACGCCACGACTCCTGGCACGCGGTCGCCCACGGCCTCCTTGACGATGATCGGGCGGAAGCCCTCGGCGATCGCGTCCTCCACCGTGTGGCGGACACAGCCGGCCACGGTCACGCCGGTGATGATGACGGTATCAATCCGGTTCACCGTCAGGAACTGCTGCAGGTTGGTGCCGGGGAAGGCGCTTGCACGCTTTTTGGTGATGACGAGCTCTCCCGGCTGCGGGGCGATGCGGTCGTCGATCTTCACAGCTTCCGAGTTGGGATCCAGGGTCTCAACCGGGATCTTCTGGGACCACAGGCCCATGTCGGACGGCAGGTTCACATCGAGGACGTCATAGGCGGTGGTCGTGTAGATCACCGGCACGCCCTTGGCGCGGGCCGCAGTGTTGAGGTCCTGGCAGGCCGGGATGATGGTCTCCATGTTCTTGCAGGAGAACTGGTGGCCCGGGCGGGTCCAGGCGTTGGCCATGTCGATGTGGATGACGGCCGGCCGGGTGCCGTAGCCGACGCGGCGTTTGAATCCGCGCTTGTGGTACTCCTCGGTGTCGGCCTCAAAGACCTTCTCCAGCAGGCTCTCGAGGTCGGCCTCAAGCTGCTCGTGGTTGTTCTCCGACATGATCGTGACATGAAACCCTTTTTTCTCAGCAGTCTAAAACCGACCGTGCCCCCTCCCCACCTTGATTGGCAGAGCCTTGCCGAATCCTTCCGCAAGCTGCTCTCCAACACTTAGGGAGGCGCACGTCCCCTGACGCAAAAGGGGAAGTCCCAAGAAATGAACGTCAAAAGCATTGCGCGTTGTTCATAAAGGAACTAAATTGCTTTCTAAGCAACGATGTGAGCTACCGCACATCGGATTGCGGGACCGGACCCCCGGCCCAGCGGACTAGCTCCAATCCCGGGTGAATCCGGGCCCGGCCGAGAGGCCCCCGTCTTTCCCTTCAACCCAGTCCTGAACCAAACTTTCGAAAGGACCCCCTTATGAAGCGCATCGGAGTAGACGTCGGCGGTACATTCACCGACTTGTATTTCTCGGACGACGACCAGCGCATCGCCGTTGTGGAGAAGGTTCCCTCCACCCCGCACGATCCGTCTGAGGCCGTGATCAACGGCATCATAAAGCTCTGCGCGAAGGCCGGTGTGTCGCTTTCGGAGATCGACCAGCTGGTGCACGGAACCACTGTCGCCACCAACACCGCGCTGACGCACACGGGTGCGGAGGTCGGGATGATCACCACCGAGGGTTTCAGGGACATCCTGCACATCGCCCGTCACAAGAAGCCGTACAACTTCTCCCTCCAGCAGGATCTGCCCTGGCAGACCAAGCCCCTGATCAAGCGCCGCCACAGGCTCACCGTCAAGGAGCGCATCACCGCACCGAACGGCGAGGTCCTGGTTCCCCTGGACGAGGACGAGGTCCGTGAGCGCGTGCACGAGCTGAAGGCGGCCGGAGTCGAAGCCATCGCCGTCTGCCTGCTGCACTCGTATCTGAATCCCGCCCACGAGCAGCGGATCGGGGAAATCGTCGCGGAGGAGTTCCCTGAGGCCTACCTGTCCCTTTCCAGCGAGATCGTGCCCCTGTACCGGGAGTATGAGCGGTTTTCCACCACGGCGCTGAATGCCTATGTCGGGCCCCGGGTCTCCCGTTACCTCTACCGCCTGCAGGAGCAGGCACGAAGGATTGGGTTACAAGCGGGAGATCCTGCTGATGCAGTCCTCCGGCGGCATGGTCCCGATCAAGGAGGCCGCCAAGCGGCCCGTCACACTGATGATGTCCGGACCGGTCGGCGGCCTGATCGGCGGCATGTGGGCCGGTCGTCAGTCCGGCTTCGAGAACGTGGTCACTCTGGACATTGGGGGGACCTCAGCGGACATCGGTGTGGCCTACCAGGGTGAACTGCGCATGCGTCACCTGCTGGACACCAAGATCGGCGACCACCAGGCAATGGTCCCGATGGTGGACATCGACACCATCGGCGCAGGCGGCGGCTCCATCGCCTACGTCGACGCCGGCGGGGTCTTCCGCGTCGGTCCGCAGTCTGCCGGCGCCGTCCCGGGCCCGGTCTGCTACGGCCGCGGCGGGACGGAGCCGACATCAACTGACGCCCAGATGCTGCTGGGGCGCATGCGTCCTGACCGCGTCCTGGCAGGCTCAGGCATGGATCTGGATCTCGATGGCGCCCGAAAGGCCATGGAAGGTCTGGCGGAAAAACTCAACATGTCCGTGGACCAGGCCGCCCTCGGCGCGCTGCAGATCCAGAAGTTCGGCATGACCCAGGCGATCGAGCAGAACTCCGTACGCCGCGGCTACGATCCACGTGACTTCACCCTCGTCGCGGCAGGCGGCGCCGGCGCACTGTTCGCCTGCGAGATCGCCGCGGAGCTGGAGGTCCCGAAGGTGCTGATCCCGGCCCACCCGGGCATCATGGCTGCGACCGGCCTGCTGGCTACCGACGAGAAGTACGAGTTCGTCGCCACCAGGCGGTTCACGTTCGCCAGCGCGGACCCCGCCGCCATCCAGGGCTCCTATGAACAACTGGAGCGCGAGGCCAACGCCCAACTCGATGCCGAGGATGTGCCAGCCGGACGCCGCAAGCTCGAATGGCTCGCCGACGCGCGCTACGAGGGCCAGGGGTACGAGATCCGCTTCACTGCGCCCGCCGGACCGGTTAACCAGGCCTGGCTGGAAAAGGCCGAGGCAGCCTTCCACGACGCCCACTTCGAGGAGTACGGCCACCGCTTCAAGAACGGCACCGTGGAAGTCATCAACATCCGCGTGGAGGCCAGCGCCCTGATGGATGACCTGCCCACGCCGGAAGCGATCAAGTCCGGTTCCCTCGATGACGCCCTGGTCGAGACCCGCCCGGTGACCTTCGAACAGGATGGCAAGCCGGTCACCCTGGACACCGGCTTCTACGACCGCGACAGGATGGGCGTGGGAATCACCTTCACCGGCCCCGCCATCATCGAGCAGTACGACTCCACCACAGTTATTCCTCCGGGATTCTCCGGAGCGGTGGACGCAGCCGGCAACCTCGTCATCGACTGCCCGGCCGCCACCCAGAGCGCCGAGAAACTGGCCACCCCGATCCTGATGCGCGTGATCGGCGGCGCCCTGAACTCCGCAGCCAAGGAAATGGCATCGGTGCTCTTCCGCATGGCCTACTCCTCGATCATCCGTGAGTCCGAGGACCTCGGTGCAGGGCTCTTCGACAAGGACGGCAACGTGCTGGCCGAGTCCGACTCCACGCCAATGTTCATGGGCTCGATGCCCAAGATCGTCAAGGGTGTGATCTCGGTCCTCGGCGACGACATCCACGACGGTGACATCATCCTGCACAACGATCCGTACCTCGGCGCCACGCACTCCCCCGACGTCGCGATCATCGAACCGATCTTCCACGACGGGGAACTCGTCGGCTTCGCCGGCGCCTCGGGCCAGCTGATCGACAACGGCGGTGCGTACTCCGGACTGATGGTGGACATCCAGGACATCCAGTCCGAAGGCACCATCTTCCGGGCAGTGAAGATTTCCGAGAAGGGCGTCCGCCAGGAATCGCTGATCCGGCACATCCTCAACAACACCCGGACACCCACCTCCAACGAGGGCGACTTCCAGGCGATGATCGCCGCCTGCGAGCTGGCCAAGTCCCGCTACATCGCCCTCATCGAGCGGTACGGCTTCGGCGCGGTCCGCGAAGCCGGCCAGAGCTGGATCGACTACTCGGAGCGGATGCTGCGCCAGGAGATCGCCAAGATCCCCGACGGCGTCTACGAGACCGAGGTCGGCTACCTGGACGACGACGGCCGCAACTACGGCAAGAAGCTGCCGATCGTCGTGAAGGTGATCATCGAGGGTGACGAGATCACCTACGACCTCACCGGATCCTCCGAACAGGTGCCCACCGCCTACAACTGCGCATTCGAGGGCACGACGGTCTCGGCGTTCACGTTCATCACCCGGATGATATTCCTGGACGAGGTCGCCTTCCCGGTGTTCGTGCCCCAGAACGAGGGCATGCTCAAGCCGCTGAAGGTGATCGCTCCGGAGGGCACCATCTTCAACCCGACGTACCCGGCTGCGACCTTCTCGCGGTTCTCCCAGGTACAGCGGGCCGTTGACCTGGCCCTGCGGGCCCTCGCCCCGGTCATCCCGGAGCGCGTCACCGCCGGCAACTCCGCCCACATCCACTTCATCTCCTACTCCGGATGGGACGAGAAGCAGGGCGAGTACTGGGTCTACCTCGAGGTCAACGAGGGCTCCTATGGCGGCCGCGCCACCAGCGACGGGCCGGACTCCGTAGACAACCTCATCGCCAACACCCGCAACAACCCGATCGAGGAGCTCGAGTGGCGGTTCCCGATGCGCACCGACCGCTACGAACTGCGCTCCGAGCCGGCGGCCGCCGGTGAATTCCGCGGCGGCATCGGCATCGTCCGGGAGAACACCTTCCTGACCGACACCGCGATCACCTGCGAGGGTGAACGCCACGAGTCGGACGTGCCATGGGGCGCCTTCGGCGGCCATGACGGCCTCAACGGCTCGCTCGTGAAGAACGTCGGCCGGGCGGGCGAGGAGTCCTGGCCGTCCAAGGTCACCGGACGTCAACTGCTGGCCGGTGACTCCCTGCAGATCACCGTGCCCAGCGGTGGTGGCTTCGGTGACCCGCACAAGCGGGACCCGCTGAAGGTCCTCGAGGACGTGCTGGACGGCTTCACGACCGCCGCGGCGGCCGCCCGTGACTACGGTGTGGTCCTCAAGGAGGTCAACGGCCAGCTCACGGTCGATCTGAGGTCAACCGCCGAACGCCGCGAGGTTTTGGTCGCCGAGCTCAGTTCCGCAACCTAAGCCAGTAAACGCAGTAAAAGGGGCGGCCTGGAGCCAGTTATTGACGCTGGTCTCCAGGCCGCCCCCTTCGTTCCCTACTGATCACATCCCCACCATCCCCGTGAATTAGGAACCGCTATGACCACTGCCCCAACCTTCCAATTTGTCGAGTCTGATGTCACGCCCAAGGACGTCCGGCTGGCCACCTGGATTTGCTTCTTCGCCTGGACCTTCGCCGTCTATGACTTCGTCCTGTTCGGCAACCTCCTGCCGATGCTGGCCGCAGACCTCGGCTGGAGCGCGGCCCAGTCCACGGGGATCAATACCTGGGTGACCGCAGGAACTGCACTCGTGGCCTTCGGGATCGGCCCGATCGTCGACCGGATCGGCCGCCGCAAGGGCATCCTGATCGCCGTCGTCGGTGCAGCCGTCGCCTCACTGCTGACCGCCACTGTCGGCTGGGTTGTGGGCCTCGCTGCCGGCCTGGGACTCGTCTTCCTGGTCCTCGTGCGTTCACTGGCCGGCCTCGGCTACGCCGAACAGGCCATCAACGCGGCCTACCTCAACGAGATGTTCGCCCACAACAGCGATCCCGCCAAGGCCCGCCGCCGCGGTCTCATCTACTCACTCGTCCAATCCGGCTGGCCGGTCGGCTCCGTCCTGGCGGCCGGGTCCGTCTACCTGCTGTTCCCCATCGGCGGGTGGGCGCTCTGCTTCGCCGTCGCCGCCCTCCCCGCCGTCTTCATCGTCCTCGCCGGACGCTGGCTCAAGGAGAGCCCCCAATTCGCCCACCGTCACCAGATCGACAAGATGATCAAGGACGGCCGGGTGGAAGAGGCGCAGCAGCTCGGAAGCGAAATACGGAATCGACGTCTCGGAGAAGGCCAGTCCACTCGTCTCGGTCTTCCGCGGAGAGTCGCTGCGGTCCACCCTGACGATCGGCGGAGCCTTCCTCCTGAACTGGCTCGGCGTCCTTGCATTCGCGATCCTCGGCACGTCGCTGCTTACCGCACCGGACGGCAAGAACATCGAGTTCGACAACGCGCTGCTGGTACTCATCATCTCCAATGCCACGGCCTTCGCCGGCTACCTGTTCCACGGCTGGCTCGGCGACCGGATCGGGCGCCGCAACGCGATCGGAATCGGCTGGATCCTGTGTGCCGCCTCCTTCTTCACCATGCTCCAGGCACCGAACGGGAACTTCCCGCTCATCATCGGGCTGTACAGTGCCGGGCTGTTCTTCCTCATCGGCCCCTTCTCCGCCCTGCTGTTCTTCACCGGCGAAAGCTTCCCCGTCCACACCCGGGCAACCGGAAGCTCCATCATCAACGCCTCCGGCCAGGTCGGAGCGATCATTGGCGGACTGCTGATCACCGCCGCCCTCGCCGCCGGCGCCGGCTGGATCAACGCCACCCTATGGTGGGGCGTCCTCCCCATCCTGGCCTCCGGCCTGCTCATCTTCGCCGCCCGGAACGTCGACCCCAGCAAGGTCCGCACGGACTGACAGGGACGAACCCGCACCACAAACACCATCCGCACGGCGGGAACTCCCTGAACACCAGAGAGCTCCCGCCGTGCCGATGACTTTAATAAGGCAGGTTCCCTTATCGGGTGGACCACCTAACGGCGAGGTCCTCACCGCCCTCAAGCACTGGCGCTGACACTGGGATAAACGGTGTGTGGGTCCGGCTGGTTTTCATTGGTGAGTGGTTCTTTCGAACCGACCGGCGAAGGTAATCGCGATCGCGTTCAGCGCAGGCTTCCACCTCATCACCCAGCGTGCCCGACCGCCGCCGGTCGGATCAAGAGACCTGGTGACCAGATACAGACATTTCAGCGCGGCGGCCTCGTTTGGAAAGTGCCCGCGGGCCCTCACGGCCCGCCGGTAGCGGGCATTGATCGACTCGATCGCGCTCGTCGTGCAGATCACCCGCCTGATCTCCACGTCGTACTCCAGGAACGGCACGAACTCCGCCCAGGAGGACTCCCAGAGCCGGACGATTGCCGGATATCGCTGGCCCCACTCGGCCGTGAACTCGGCGAACCGCTCCTTCGCGGCCTGCTCGGACGGGGCGGTGTAAACCGGTTTGAGGGCCTTGACGATCCCGTCGCGGTGCTGGCGTCCGGCGTAGCGGAAGCTGTTGCGGATCAGGTGCACGATGCACTGCTGCACCACCGTTCGCTCCCACGTGGTCGTGATCGCCTCCGGCAGACCCTTAAGCCCATCGCAGACAGCGATGAACACGTCTTCCACGCCGCGGTTCTTCAGCTCGGAGAACACTTGGAGCCAGAACCGGGCGCCCTCGGCGCCGTCGCCGGCCCAGATCCCCAGAATCTCCCGCTCCCCGTTCACGGTGACGCCCATGACGACATAGAACGGGGTGTTGCGCACCTGCCCGTCACGGACCTTGACCACGACCGCGTCCACGAAGAGCGACAGCGAAGGCCCGTGTCGAACCGCGAGAATCTCAACACTCCTGACGCCACCTCGAGAGCGGCCCGACCGTCTCAGTAATCGATCGTATTTGAGATGCTCGAGGGCGAGTCGGTGACGGTCAAGTGTCCCGTCCACAGACGCTGGTTCCGATACGTCTTACGAACGGCCCTGTTTGATTGCCGCATTGTGAAGGCGTCCCTCTCGGACGGCACCCGGGGCAGTTTCCGTGCGGCGAAGGTGGCCGAGTGGGATAATTCTGGTCATCCTTCGAATAGGGGGCCATCATGGCCGGCCTTGGTGCTCTTCGACCTGGCCGCCGCTCCCGGGCATCCACGCCCCGGCTCCTGGCGGTTTTACTTGTGCTCGCACTCGGCGTGCTGTTCGCTGCACCCGCCCGAGCAGTCGACTACGGACATGACGTTTCGTGGCCACAGTGTCCGGGCGGTCTTCCGATGCCGCCGGAAGACACGGAGTTCGTGGTCGTGGGGCTGACGAGAGGACTCGCGTTCACCGAAAACCCCTGCCTGGACTGGCAGTTCCAGTGGGTGCTCGACCGCGGCGTCCGGGCTCAGGCCTACACCATGGCTACGTTCCCCACCACCGCGCAATACGACACCTACGGCGACGACGGCCCCTGGCCCGCAAGCACCAGGCCGGACCGGCTGCGCAACGTCGGGTACGCCGAGGGTCGCGCGGCTCTCGCGTCTCTCGATGAGGTGGGATGGCGACCGGAGAGAATCTGGGTCGACGTCGAGCCCCGCCCGCAACAGCCCTGGCCCAGCTCGACAGCAGCCCAGCGGCAGGAGAACCGGCACGTCATCTCCGGGCTCCTGGCCGCACTGGCGGACGTCGGGTACCCGCACGGGATCTACTCCTATTTGAGCGCTTGGGAGGCCATCACCGGATCGTGGCAGCTTCCCGACGTGCCCGTCTGGTCACCGGCAGGGCGTCTCGACTTCGCCAGTGAAGCATCCGACCTCTGTGTGAATCGCAGCTTCTCCGGTGGCACCGTCCACATCGCGCAATGGACCGACGGCACCTACGACTACGACATGACGTGCATCGGGGTCTACCAGGCCCACGTCGCGACGATCGGCTGGCAGTCGAGCGTCTCGGACGGCGCCACCGCAGGAACGACCGGCCGGTCACTGCCGATGGAGGCGTTGCGCCTGTCGGTGGCAGGAGACCGCCTGTCGGGCGACATTCTGTGGAGGGGGCATGTGCAGAACATCGGCTGGCAGCCATGGACGACGTCGGCGTCCCCGATCGGAACGACCGGGCGCGGTCTGCGCCTGGAGGCGTTCGAGCTGCGGTTGACGGGGAATCTGGCCTCGCAGTACAGCATCAGGTATCGCGCCCACGTGCAGAACGTCGGCTGGCAGCCGTACGGGATCGACGGAGCCACGGCCGGCACCGTCGGGCAAGGTCTGCGGGTGGAGGCCGTTACGATCGAGTTGGTTCCGAAGGTCGCACCAGCATTCACTGCCGTGTACGCCGCCCACGTTCAGAACCTCGGCTGGATGGCGAACGTTTCGGATGGGACCGTCGCCGGGACCACGGGCCGGGCCCTTCGGGCCGAGGCATTGCGCCTCAACGTGTCCAGCACGGCTTATACCGGGGACATCGAGTGGCGGGGGCATGTGCAGAACATCGGCTGGCAGCCGTGGACATCCTTGGCCAATCCCATCGGCACGGCCGGGCAAGGGCTACGTTTGGAAGCGTTTGAAATCAGGCTGACCGGTGAGATGGCGAACCATTACAGGATCCATTACCGCGCCCACGTGCAAGATTTGGGCTGGCAGTCATGGGTCGCCGACGGCGGAACGGCGGGCACATCGGGTATGAGCAAACGGATCGAGGCCGTGCAGATCCTCCTCGCACCCAGAACCGGCGGCTAGCGCGGGTTTCCCCCGCCAGGCAGATGCCGCCGTCGTCGTGGTCGGCACCAACGCGAAGGTCGAATCCGAAGGATACGACCGGGAGTCGCTCGCACTTCCCGGCCGGCAGGACGAACTCGTCGCCGCCGTGAACC
This sequence comes from uncultured Actinomycetota bacterium, assembly GCA_963722145.1. Taxonomy (GTDB): domain Bacteria; phylum Actinomycetota; class Actinomycetes; order Actinomycetales; family Micrococcaceae; genus Arthrobacter. The sequence continues at coordinate 699,799 of CAVRLW010000014.1, forward strand.
CCCGCACCGTCGTCATCGTCAACTCCGGCTCGCCGGTGCTGATGCCCTGGCGGAACGATGTCTCCGCCGTGCTCCTCACCTGGTTTGGCGGGCAGGAATACGGTGACGCACTCTCCTACCCACCCGATGACGGGTATTGAGAGCCGCTGGGCTTGGCAATCGAGTACGCCGAGCGCCAACACCGTGAATCCGACGCTACCGTTCCGTTGGGCTCCTCTGGTGGGAGTCCCTGCAATGGGAAAAGTTGGAGACACAAAGGCAGGTGTGCACGGGAATGTGCTCTTGCGGCGTCTGGACGCCTTCCGCCGGGGACTTCCATCTGGCCATTGACTTGAAGCGTGTGTGGTGAGCGGCCGAAACGCGCGTGTACTCGGCGTCCTGAGCCGTCACGGGCACCTGGTCGCCCCGCCGCGGCCAGCCACGTCGACGAGGGCACCGATGAGTTCGGGACCCAGCCCCAGTGCTGCATCGTTGTGGTTCGCCGCCGCTACCTCCACCTCGATGACGTAGTTTCCGGCGTCCCGGGCCGCCTGAGCCACGTCCCGGCTCTGCTGTGCGGGCACGATGGTGTCCGCGCTCCCGTAGACCACGGCGATCGGGATGTCCGCTCGCACTACGTTCTCGCGTACCGGGTAATGATCGCGAAGCATCCAGCCCACCGGCACGCCGTAGGCTGCCCGGCCGACGTCGGCGAGCGAGGTAAAAGGTGAGCGCAGCAGCATCGCGGCTGGAGGGTGCTCGGTGGCGAGCTCCGTGACCACCCCGGCGCCGATGCTCTCCCCGAAATAGACGAGCGAGCCCGCCGGTACTCCTGCCGCACCTGTCAGGAACTCGCGAGCGGCGCGGACATCGCGCGCGAGACCGTCCTCGGACGGGTACCCGGGATTCGCCGCGTAACCGCGATAGTCGAAGAGCAGCACGCCGAAGCCGAGCTCGCTGATCGCTCGTCCCAGCCCTGCCCGATTAGCCCGGTTGCCGCCGTTGCCCGGTGCGACGAGCACGGTCGCGCGGCAGCCGACTGCGGCTGGCAAGTACCAGGCACCGAGCTCGAGGCCGTCACTCGTCGTGAGCGTGACTTCCTGGGCTCCGGGCAACAGCTCGGCGGCCGGACGTGGCTGGCCGCGGTCGGGAAAATAGATGAGCGAGCGTTGGAAGAACCACGGAATGCCAATCAGGAGCCCGACGACGACGAACCCGGTCGCGAGCGGCATGATCCTTCGCACCGTCAACTTTTTCGCCACCGTCTTATGATCGCAGAGCGGTTCGCGCCGCACACGGCACGTGACCCACGACCTGATCACCGACCGCTGACGCAAGCCGTCGAGCACGTGATACACGGAGAAGAAAAAAATTCGTACCACCCCGGACCGGGGTTTAACCGGCTGATACCGGCCGGACCAGGCGCACAAACTGATCCGGGCGCCCCTTAAGAGACAGAACCATCGAGGCTGGAACTTAGGTAAGGTCCGGCCTCGATCTGTTGAATACCGGGGTGCGGTTACTTCAACTGCGCGGTGCTGCCTGTCCGGAGGTACTGGTAGAGGGTTCGCAGCAAGTCATGCAGTTCCAAGCGCTCCCGGCCATGAAGGAGTAAGCAGCAACACCGCTGTCCCAGCCAAGAGAAGGAGCCGCCAGAGCAGCCGCCACCAACAAAAATGGGCCCCTGCAGGGGCCCATAAAAGGAGATTTGTACACATTCAGCGGCCCGCAAGCCCCTGAACAGGGAAAACACGTGCCCGAGGTGGGACTCGAACTGCATTCCAGCCCCTGCAAACGCTGGGCTGCCGCGGAAACATGCGGAATCCGGCCCGATCCGACAGGTATACGAGCCAGTCCGAGACGCCAAGTGTGGACAGTACACACCTCTAATTCGCCCTTCTGAGTACCCCGAACGACAAACCGCACCCCCATTGAGGGACCGCGGTTCTTCGTTGTGCTGACAGGGCTAGGACTGCTCGGACCGGTCCACTCCAGCCGGGCTTCTGGGTATGTTGCCGGCAACGTCCGGACCACTCAGCGGCCGGGAAGCCCATCGGATATCGAGCAACTTCATTGCGAATAGAGCTCCTTTCAGACAGCTCACGGGCCATTGGGCAGACATGCACAAGACCGCCCAATAGGCGGCTGCAAGGCCATCCGGCTGCTCACCACAACCGATCACTGCTGGGTGCGGAACCACGCGCGACCCGCAGCAATCGACCGTCGGGTCAGTAACGACCCCGTCCGCAGTAGCCCGGCAGCTACCGGCTGACGAGATGCAAGGCAATGGTCCCCGCGCTGTCCTCCAACGAAACGTCACCGGCCGCCACCCCCACGACGAGATCAAATGCCGTATCGGTGGTGAAATCATGCCGGTAGCCGTTGATCCAGAGCATCAGAACCATGAGCGTCCACGCCGTGCGCTTGTTGCCGTCGATCAGCGGGTGGAACCGCGCCACCGACTCCATGAGAGCCGCCGCCTTCATTGATAACTGCGGATAGGCTTCCACACTCATGACAGTTGTTGCCGGCCGGGCCAGTGCCGAGGCCAAGAGACCGATGTCTCGGATATGGAACCCGTACCGGTCAACGACCTGCAACGCGTCCTCAATCTCGAGGTACTCGGTCACGCATCCTCAAGACGGGTGAGCAGCTCAGCGTCATGGCTCATCACAAAATCCAGACCCTCACTGATCTCACGATGACGCCTATGGCGCTGCAGAACCAACTCGGCACCCTGAAGCAAAAGAGCGGACTTGGACGTATGCTCCTCGGCGGCAAGCTGCTCAAGCCGGCGGTCAAGATCTTCGGGAACGCGCAGATTCATTGCCATACCTTATGGTACCAAAACAGTACCACTCAGTGTTTCGGTGTGACTCGCATCAAAGGTAACCCAGTCAGCCGTCGGGAATGCGGTTGCGGGCCCTGCCGCTCGATCAGCGTCCGCTCACGAGACCGGAAGCTGGGCGAGGGTGAGTCGCCGAATATCGTCCATTGGTCACCGTTGAATGCGCGCTTGCAGGACCGCCGCCATCACATATGCCACTACGGACTTTCCTTGAGCATGGGCGTCAGCGGATTGATATCTTCCGCGGATCAGGGAACCCGAGCGAGACGTAGCCCGGCGCCCGTTTGCTCAGCGACGCCGCCAGCACGGGAGTGGACTCGTCATGATAGTCGTGAATAGTCGCCACCGTTTTCCCTGGGTATGGTCGGATAACTCGGCCAGCGTATTGGACCAACCTGCCCTTAAAGGAAATGGGTGCCGCAAGGAACAAGGTATCCAGCTTCGGACAATCAAAGCCCTCCCCAATGTACGAGCCGGTTCCCAGCACCAGCAATGGCTGTGCGTCATCGGAGTTGGAAAGACGGTCGACGGCGGCCTGCCTTTCCTTCGCTTTCATCGCGCCGGTGAAGACCACCGGTTCCAGGCCAACCGCTTCGAAGCGGGACCTGAAGGAGTCAAGATGGGCTTTCCAGGTTGTCAGCAAAAGGATGCGCGAGTTGTGTGCGTAGGCTGCAATAACGTCGTCGTAGATTTGTGTCAGGCGTTCCTCGTTGGCGACCAGGTCCTTGTAAATGGCGGAGATCCCACCCGGCTCGCCGGGGTCCGCGGCACCTTCGTACGCATAGGTCGTCCGGTGCAGTTCCAAGGCCAGCGCCGGTGCGGCGATCTCCCGCGTGTGACGCGGCAGCTGCTCGGGAACAGCAACCGGAATGGTGTGTGTGATCCTGCCGAGCTGGTGGTATATCAGCGAGTCAAGTTTGTCCCGCCGGTACGGCGTGGCCGTCAGCCCCAGCCAGTACCGCGCCGGGATCTGGTTCATGACGTGGCTGAACGCCGCAGCCGGGACATGGTGGCACTCATCCACAATGACAAAACCGTACCCGACGGTCAGCTCGGCGACGTTCTCGCGCCGCGCCAGCGTGGGCAAAAGTGCAACGTCGACGCGTCCCGTTCTCTTTGCACGCCCGCCACCTATCTGGCCGCACTTTTCATCCATGAACTCGCGTATGCGGCTACGCCATTGCTCAGCCAGTGCCTTGCGGTCAACCAGAATGAGCGTGGATACGCCGCGGCCTGCCATCGCGGCACAGGCGATGACAGTCTTTCCACTGCCGGGCGGAGCGACCAAAATGGCGTGATCCGTGGCGGTGACGGCATCCGCCGCGCCTTGTTGTTCCGGGTGCAGACGGGCTGTGAACTCGAACCGTTGGGCCGTGCCGGCCGCGCGTTGATCATCAATGCGCAATGAGCTGCCACTGGATTCGACCAGTTGCTGCAACAGCGGCAACAACCCACGAGGCAGAATAAGGTCGCCTTCAAGGGTTTCATCGTAGTTGCGTAGAAAACGGGGAATGTTCCATGTGGACCGGCGCTGGCGTTGACGTTCGTAGAAGTCGGGGTTCGGCATGGACGCTGCATGTTTGACTGCCGAAATCATGGCCGGCCCCAGGTCCGCGGCTTTGATGGTCAAGCGTGAGGAAAAATCTGTGCGGATGATGAGCGCAGGGCGAGGAACGATCTTGGACGATTGGGGCAGTTCGAGCCGGCGAACCTCGTGACCCAGTTTAACGGCAGGCAGCCTTCGGATGTGGGTGGTGACTTCCCGGTCCGAGAGCCGGTCCAGGCTAGACAGGTACGCCCATTGGTCCTCATACGGTTCCAGTGTCGTGGTATCCAGGAACAATGTGGTGCCGTGCTGGCGGCGTCTTCCGTTCAGCGGTGCAGCAATGAGGTTGCCCAGGCCTTTGCCCGAATGCACGTCCTGGGATGGAAAAAGCCTGTCGTAACTGGCCAGGCTCATGCTGCCGCGCAATCCCATGGCCTCATGGATCAGACCAGTGCCCAGCTGGCGTGCGGTTGACGCCGGGATGGCCGTGCTGAAAAAGATCCAGCCATGGGCGCCGCGCCCGGATTGGGACACTTCCAGCGCCGCCGGAATACCGCGAAAACGTGCAGCCTTGACGTACGCCAAAGCATCCAGCATTGCTGCGCCGCCATCAAAATCCGCCGCTACCCACCAACAGGTGTCCTGTTCAGTCAAGGGATACAGACCAATGTGCTGCAGCCCGCGCAGATGATCAGCGACGACCCCCAGAGTGAGGGCCAGATAGCTGGCACGGGCCATGTTCGCACCCTTGCGCCAGCCACCGGCGACCGCTGGAACCCAACCGGAACGGCCATCTTTCGGGTTTTCCCACCGGAGCGCGTAGACATCGCTGCGTGCCCGGAATAGGTCCTGGAAGAAGCGGACTTTTTCCACCGGAGACGAATCCATGCTCACCGGGCCACGGTGCATAACGGCGGGAATGACCGGCTGGTCCTGATGCGGAGCTCTTGACTCGGATTCGGTAAGTTCCAACAGTTTCCGCAGCCTGTCATTGTCGCGACGCAGCTCCTCGAGCTCGCGCCTCAGTGCGCTGTCTGCCGCATCAGCGAGGCCCGGCAATGCAGTTTGCCCAGCACCCGCAGGGATGTCTTCACTCACAATTTCCATTGTGGTCGGAGGAACCCAGAAGTCCGAAACTTACTGTGAAATGCGTGCGGCCGTAGGCGTCTCCGGCGGCGAACGGCCCGAGCGGGATCAGGCCCCTGCGCGGAAGAGCTCATGCCTGGAATCGATCAGACCGCGGGGTAAGAACCCACTCATGCAATCATGTCGAAAACCGTGCATGCAGTGAAGGACGGGTATGACCGATCACCCAGACCGGCACGGCCACGGAGAAAGGACCCACGTCCCGCACACCTTTATGCTACGGACGCACCAGACGCAGTCCGCCGGCTCCACGACGCGAATCCTGCCCGCGCCCACGGATAGCCGTCTCAGCCATGAAGCGCTAGGACAAAAACTAGTCATGTCATGTCGCGGACGTGGCTGCATGAACTCGTGTCAGCAGAAATAGGCACGGAGGGAGTCACCCACCAGCAACGGCATCACCTGGACACGGCTCTGGACACTGTACACACCACCCTTGGCCGGACAAACACCGCCAGATTCTCCTCCAGGCCCCAAGAAACGGCGAATCGAGGCCAAAGAATCTGGAAGAAATCCCCGCAGGTCATGTCATCACCAAAGCCCCGCGGCATGAATAGGTACAAGACCAACCACGCCCACCAAAACAACCCAGAAAGGAGACCCGAATGAGCCCACATCCCAGCAGGCGGAGGACCCACCAGCCAGGGCCCTGAACCCGCCACCCACACAACTTCACGGGCCCCCGCGGCGGCCAGGCACCAGCCGCGACAAGCGTCAGAGGGACCCGAGCAGGGTCAATGTACACACGTTAAAGCAAAAACCCCCTCTGACGAGGGGGTTTGCGTGCCCGAGGTGGGACTCGAACTGCATTCCAGCCCCTGCATCACTGGGCTCCCACGGAAACATGCGGAATCCGGCCCGATCCGACCCCTGTACGACCCGATCCGACGCCCGAAGTGTGGACAGTACACACCCAAAAAATGGCCAGCTCCTCCGGCACCGGCCAGGCTATTGCCGCGACGGTCCAGTGCGGCACGTTCAGACACTCCCGCAACTCAACCAGTGCCAGCGGACGCCCACTTAGGACGAGACCCAGTGAGTATCGGGACCAGTGCAGGTCGATACGGCGGGGACGTCGGTCGCCGTTCGATTCGCAAAACGTCAGAAACGGCGGCGCCACCCGACAGGCGTGGACGAGATCGTGTGGTCCCTGAGGGCGAACGGCTTCTCATCTTCGAATCGGCTGTCGATGATCATCACCGGGATGCTCGTGCCGGGCTTCTATGGCGGCGCGGGTGCGGCGCTGTCCCGTCAGCACGTGCACGGTGCCGTCACCCTTGCGGTGGGCGATGACGGGTTCCATCACGCGGTGTTCCTTGATGCTGGCAATGAAGTCAGCGGTAAAAACGGCGTCTTTTGCGGCAACGCATGTTGACATGCCTGTCGGGTGTCCCGGCCGGTTGTGGCCGGGACACCTCAGCTACTTCTAGCTGGTCCAACCGGCGTAGGGTTTGCGGGCGTGGTCGGACAGTTGGGCTGCCGTTACGGGGAGATTGTCCGAGCCGTTGGACTGGCCCGACTTCCAGTGGAAAAACACCTCGGCGGTGATCGCTTCGAAACAGGCGCCCTGGATGCGGAACCAGTGCGTGGTGGTGTCGCCCTCGACGTAGATGCCGTACCCGAAACGTTCTCTGTTCCGGTCACTGGTGCGGCTGACGGTGAGGATGATTTAGGGCCACGATCCGGCGTCCCATCCCTCGCTGCCCCAGTTCGGCATGCCCGCGTGCGTCTGGATGACGGTCGTATTGGCTTTTCCTTCCGGCGTGCTTTTATAGGGGATATTCTGGGGAAATCAGCAGCGCGAGCGGGCCGGTGGTCATGGCTCGTGGAGGAGGCTGTATAGCTTCATTGGCAGCCGCCCTGCAGTAGCAGGGCTGGAGGCCTTCCTGTTAGGAGCTGCCTTGAATTCTTCAATGACGAGACCACCCAACCGTTCTAGCGGCGGGGTTCAAAGGACGTTCGGCGTCGAGGAGGAATTCCTGCTCGTCGATGCCACGACGGGGCAGCCCGTACCCGCCGCGGAAGCGTGCTTGGCCAAGGCCCCGCAGCGCCCTGAAACCAGTGGCGGCCCATCCTTGGCTTTGGAGGTCCAGCAAGAGCAGCTCGAGGCCGTTGGCCCTGTCTGTTCCACGCTGCAGGAAGTGGTTGCGGGCATCCGCGAGGGCCGGCGGCTAGCTGACGAGGCGGCCCGTTCGGTGGGCGCACGAGCGGTCGCCGTTGCCACCAGTCCCGTCCCGGCCACTCCTACCCTCGTACCGCAGCCCCGATTCCTGAACATGGCAACCCGGTTCGGGTTGACGCTCCGGGAGCAACTCACCTGCGGCTTCCATATTCATGTCCGTATCACCGACGGTGAGGAAGGGGTGGCAGTCCTGGACCGAATCCGGGTCTGGTTGCCCGTGCTGCTGGCGCTGAGCGCGAACTCCCCTTTCTGGCAGGGCGCCGACACCGGATACGCAAGCTTCCGCTACCAGGCCTGGACCCGCTGGCCGACCGCCGGGCCCTGCGAAAGGTTCGGATCAGAACGGGAATACCACCGGTACGTGCAATCCCTGCTGACAACGGGCGTCCTCCTCGACGAAGGCATGGTGTACTTCGACGCGCGCCTCTCCCGGAACCACCCGACAGTGGAGGTGCGAATTGCCGACGTCTGCATGGAGGCCTCACACGCGGCCGCGATAGCCGCGATAGTGCGGGGACTCGTTGAACGGGCCGCCCAGGAATGGCGCGCCGGGATTTCTGCACCCGGGCTGTCCGCCGGGCAACTGCGCCTGGCGGCGTGGAAGGCAAGTCAATCAGGAGTCGACGACACCCTCCTGCACCCCCTGTTGAACATTCCATGCCCGGCCGGAGAAGCGGTGCAGGTCCTCCTCTCCCATATCCGGCCAGCCCTGGCCGACAGCGGGGACGAGGAGCAAGTAACCGCGGAAGCGGCCCGGATCCTGACCTCCGGCACAGGATCACGCCGGCAGCGCGAGATCATGATGAGCACCCAGAGCCTGAGCGCCGTGGTGCTCGAGGCCATCGGACACACCCACGGGACCGCCCCGGCCCCGCATCGCCGGTCCCGGCGCCTGCAAACTAGCTGACTGACCCGGCAGGATCCGAATGGACAGCCACGACAGCGTTCGGTGGACGCTCACGCGCTCCTACCCCATGATCAACTCGCCCAGTGGGTCCGCATCCTGTCCGTTGCTCGCGTTCCCGAGCGCAGACACAACCGGCCCTCGAACTCTGCAGGCTGCTCTCCCGGCCGAACGACCAGAAGGGCAGGATCACGTTTCCGGGGTTCTGCGACAGCCTCAAGGAAATCTCGCCCCGCCGCCGCGCCGAGTTGGTTGCCCTTCCTTCGACCCGCAGGACTGGGGCTTTGGAACAACGCAACGGACAAACATCACTGGACCCCACGGGGCCCGGGTTCCTAAGTCCGGCTTTGCAGCGGGCGGAGTCCCCGCCGGCCGGTCCGGGTCGCGGTAAGCGCGTCCGCAAGCCGTCCGGCGTCGTTTGCCTGCAGTTCGTCTGTGGGGGGCACTGTGCGGGACTCGCTGGTGCAGTTCAGTAGTGCTGCCGTGACCTCGGCGATCAGATCCGGGTACAGGCTGGACCGGTAGCCGCCGTCGTCGGGGTCCTCCGAAGGATTCAGCGCCTTGGTGATGAGCACGGCGGCCTGTGTCCTGCGCGCCATGCCGAGTTTCGTCAGCACGGACGAGACCAGGTTCTTCACGGTTTTTTCCGCCAGGGACATCTCCTGGCTGATCTGGCGGTTGCTCAGCCCTTTCCCCAGGCCGATGGCGGTATTCATTTCCTGTCTCGTGAGGGTCAGGAGTCTTTTATCCAGGCGTTGCGGGCCGGGCGGGGCGGACGGGGCAAGGAGCGCGGGCTGGAACCGCCCGCTGTACGCGGTGTGCCCGGCCAGCGCGCGGCGGATGAGCCTGAGCTGTTCACTGCCGTCATCCTGCTTGGACAGGCACCCCCACGCGCGGGCCAGAATGGAGTCGATCAGCACAGCTTCGTCGCTTTCGTCGGTCATCAGCACACACCGGATGATCGGGTCCGCCGCGGCGATGGCCCGGCATACCTCGGCACCGGAACCGTCGGGAAGATCATCATCAACAATGACCAGCGCCGGGCGAAGGGCGGGCGTCCGCCGGACCGCTACACGCGCGGACCCTGACTCCCCTGCGATCCTCAGACCATCTGAGCCCAACAGTTGGCGCAGGCCTCGCCTCACGACTTCATGGTCGTCGAGGAGATACACGCCCCGGCCTGCCAAAGGGTGCTGCGGGTGGATTTCCGGGTCAGCAATCATCGCCATGACGTTCCTTCGCCTTTGAGACCCCGAAGGCGTGTTAGATGATCACTGTAGGGTCCCCCTCCAGCGCGCGTTCATGCTCCCACTGGCCCGGCACCCCTACGGTAGACCTAATAGCGTCCAGCCAACAGGGCCCGAAGGGATATATCCGTGGCCTTCTGAAGGTGTCCGGGCAGACAAGCGGTGTCAAACGTCAGGCCACTAGTGGTGCCGTCGTCTGCCTCAGGGTGTGGACCGTGCCGTCGCGGAGCATGGCCCAGAGGACGTTCAGGCGGCGGCGGGCTCGCTTGGACGCTGCGCGCTGCTTCGGTGGTGCTTATGACCCCGTGGTTTGAGGGTGTCGGCCAAGGATTTCGGCGCGTTTCCTGACGGCGTTGACGTATTCGGTGAAAGCCTGCTGCGTGTCGGACACGAACTCGCAGAGCAGGAGCCCGCAAAGCGGGCCAGTGAACTCTTCTTTTACGCGCAGGTGCGTCATGCCGCCCAAGGGTTCAAGCGTGAAGGTTCGCACGCCGGTGAGCAGGCCCAGGGGCAGGCCCCTGGTCCAGGTCATCACCTCACCAGGCGTCTGCTGGACGCGCAACCGGAAGGTGCGGTTCCCTCCGGTGCGGGTGCGGATTCTGATGGTGCCACCGTTGCGCAGCTCGCCCCTGATGTGGGTGATGCCGGATTCCCAGACGGTGTAGTTCCGTGCATCGGTGACGATGTCCCAGACGGTGGAGCTTCAGGCGTTGATCAGTGTCTCGGCCTCGACGGAGTGCATGAACTTACCGGGTCCCGCGCTTGGAGGGCGCCGGGTTGTGGGCACATGGTCTGTAGACATCAGCCCGCAACCCAAGGCATTGGCCGCGGGACCGGGCCGCCGTCGCGACCATTCAGGCGGCGGCCGGCCCCATGACCGATGGCGCCGGCAAGGGGCAGCGCCGGGTTCTGCACGCCCCTGACGCTGCAGCCCTCCGCAGTCAGCAGGTCGCACATCACCAGCACGACCTTCCATCCTGATTCTTCGGACAAGGATTCTCCTTTCAAGACGGAGTAATAGCCGGACACTAACCCGGCTCTCTGAGCGCAGCCAGAGTCCATTTGACCGGTTCGTGCCTCCCGGCCCCCGGTCCGCCGAACGGGGCATGCAGAGACCGTCTGAGAGGTGTCGCGCTGAAGGACACCGAACTCTAATCGAGGACTTAGTCCATGGCGTTCTCAGACCAGGGCTTTGGTCTTGATCCTCTCAAACTCATCAGCGCTGATGGTCCCGGCGTCCCGAAGAGCCGTGGCTTTGGAAATCTCCTCGCTCGGACTCGCTGTAGCGACGCTGCGGATGTACGCATCCGAAGCCTCCCGGTTCGCCCGCGCCTGATCCATGGACCGCTCCGTCATACTCTTACCGCGGGCAATCACGTACACCAGCACGCCCAACAAGGGCACGAAGACCAGGAAGAGGATCCAGACGGCTTTCAACCAGCCGCTCAGCTTGTCGTCGCGGAACAGGTCCCCAAAGACGGCGAACAACGCCCAGAGGAACGCGACGAAGGCATACACGCAGAAAAACCACCAGAAAAAATCCCAAAAATTTTCCCAGAAACTCATGTCAACTTCCCTGCTTTCGATAGGAGCGGTTGCTGGTGTCGGCGATTGCGTTTTTTGCGTTCCTGTGCGCTCTCGGAGTCAGCGGGCACCGGCGCGTAAGGCTATGGTCGCCAAGGTGATGTATTGCATCGTGAAGCGATCGCCGAGAGAGTCGATGGCGCGCCCGACCGCGTCCAGGATCTCGGTCAACTGTTCGGGTGGCAATTGGGTGAGACCGCCGGTGGCGGGCAGCAGGTCCAGCCATTGGGCGCGCGTGTAGGTCTGCTCCCAGTCGAACCGCCACTGCTCGGGCTCCCGGAACTGGTCGGTCTGTCGGAGCGAATCGGCAACCTCGGCTTACATAGCCTGGTACATCTCTACTGGGCGGCGAGCCGGTTGGTTGCTGAAGGGCGAGTCAGGCACGACCGTCCGGAAAGCAGCAGCGAATGGTTCGGCCACCTCGGGGGGCGGCTCGAACACGTGCCCGAAGATCGCCACACGCCCGTTCGGGCGCAGCACCCCAGCCGCCTTCAGTGCACCGGCCACCGGGTCTATCCAGTGCCATGACTGCGCCGCGATTACCGTGTCGAACTTCCGGCCGGCTGGTTCCCAGGCTTCGAATGTCGATACTTCGACCGGCAGGCCGGCGGCTCGCGCGAAGTCGGCCATCCGCGCATCGGGCTCGACGCCGAGCACGGTGCAGCCGGCTGCTTGGAACTGGCGTCCGGCGATACCGGTGCGGCGGGTGTCAGGCCGCCGGTTCTTCGACTTTCACGGCGGAGATTTCGAATTCAAGGGTGATCTTGTCCGAGATAAGGACCCCGCCGGAGTCAAGAGCCGCATTCCATGTGAGACCGAAGTCCTGCCGGTCAATCCGGCGTGAGCCTTCAAAGCCCGCCCGGAGGTTACCCATGGGGTCACGTTCGACGCCGATGAAGTCCAGCGGGATGGCGATGTCCTTGGTGACCCCGCGGATGGTGACGTCACCGCCAACGATGAAGTGGCCGTCGTCGACCTGGTCCACCCGGTTGCTGGAGAACGTGATCTCCGGAAACTGCGGTGCGTCAAAGAATTCGTTAGTACGCAGATGCTGGTCGCGGTCCGCATTGCGAGTGTCGATGCTGGCCACCTTGATGGTCATCCGTGCCGACGACTGCTCAGGGTTTTCGGCATTGACGTGGATGGCGCCCTCAACGTCGTTGAACGCCCCGCGCACTTTGGTCACCATTGCGTGGCGCGTTGAGAAACCGATGCGGGTGTGGGTGGAGTCAAAGCGCCACTCACCCGAAAAGTCCGACAAGATTTCAGCCATGGAATGCCTCCTGTGCAGGCGTGCCGGCACAGGGACTGTGCTACGGAAAGGTGTAGCAACAGTATCAGACCGGCATCCTGGGACATTAACTTCCGCCCCATGCCGAACACAAACTCACCGGTGTTCTACGGCATCACGTGTACACGGGTGTCGACAATGTCCACGCCACCTTTGGCCGGACAAAAGCGCGCCAACCTCTCCCCGGCTCACAGGAAGGAGCAAACCGGAACAAAAAATCTCCAAGAAATTTCCAGCCGGTCATGTCAACACCACAACCCCACGGCATGAATAAGTGAAGGACCAACCACATCCACAGAGCAAGCCAGAAAGGAGACCCGAATGACCCCACATCCCAGCAGGCGGAGGGCTCACCAGCCAGGGCTCTGATCCCGCCACCCACATAACCGAATAGGTCACCGCGGCGCCGGGCCTGAAAAAGAAAAAAGAATTTCCGATCGGTGCGTAACCTTTCGGGCTAGCCCAACGATTACGCCGTTGTAAGCGCCGCTCGGAGCCAGGACCCCCCATCGGGCATCCGGCCGGCCCTGCACCGTAAGCGCCGGCCGGCGCCTTCCCCCCATCTGGTCTCCGGTCGGCCCTTCACCGTGAGCGCGTGCCGGCGTCTGTCCCCATCGGGCGCCGGCCAGCCTTTTCTGGCGAGAGCGGGCTGTCGACTGCCCCCCTTAGGACTCAGCCTGTCGCTTGCCAGCGGTATGGGACCACCGTGTTGCCACGAGTATGGGACCACCTGTGAGTGTTAGTTGGCATTGCTGCTCTCCTTGTTTTCGTCAATGGCGGCGGGCCGGTTCAGTGTGCCGCGTTGGCGCCATGAGGGGCCTTCGATGACCAGGACCTACCGGACCTGGGTGTGGAGTTCGGCGGTCACCCGCCGGGACGAAATGATGAACAGGAACTTGGGAGAACGCGCAGACCGTGACAGCAACAGCGAATATATCGGCCCCGGACATTGCCGTGGACGTCCGGTTCACCCCGGCCGGCACGCCCCTGGCCGTCCGGCACGAGGGCCGCATCTGGGCCGTGGCGGCCGATCCGGTGCACTGGTTCTCCCGGGACGCCGGTGGACACCCGGCGCACGGCCGCCGTCGGCGGCGGGGACCTGGTGAGCATCGAATACTGGCGCATCCAGGTCCGTCTCGGGTCCTCAAACTCCGCGCTGCGGACCTTCACGCTGCGCCGGAACCCGCTCTCCACCCAGTGGCTGCTGGAAAACATCAGCGACTAGGCAACGGTGACACTAATCCGCCAGCCGATCAGCGATCAGACCTGGGACGCGATCAGGGCGGAATTCACGCTGCCGGCCCTGCGGCAGGTGCACCGCCGGCTCTCCGAGCTGATGGAAGACCCCGAACCCGTCATGCAGCAGCTCGTCCGCGTCTTCATCGACGACGGCACGTTCTGCCCGGGGTTCCAGTTCCTCCCCGGCGGCCAGCTCCGCCCGGCAGGTCGTTGCGCTGTTTCAGCGTGCGATGGAGCTGTGGATCCCGCACAACTACTTCACGGTCTGGATGATCACCCCGTCCCGGGAACTGGCCGGAGCCCGCCCCGTTGACCTTAAGACCAGCCACTCTCCCCTGCGTCGCGCCCAGGAGGCGTTCCGATGGCGGTAGGCAGCCTCTTGACGGAAACGGTAGCGCGCTCATAGAGCCGTTAGCGTGGCGCATCAAGCGCTGCCTTCGACGCCGCGGGCGTAGTACTAAGCTTCACCTTGTGATCTTGAGCTCAGTTCCGGGCCGGGCGGCCGCCGGACGCCGGCGCGTCGGGCTGGCCGCCGTGGCGGGGATGGTCGGGGCAGTCGTGTTCGTGGCCGTTTTCACCGTTTACGGGTGGCTGTACCCCGGCTACTCCTGGACCAGCATGTTCGTCAGCGAGCTCTCCCTTGGCGCCTACGGCTGGGTCCAGATCCTCAACTTCGTGCTGACCGGCGCCTGGATGCTGGTCTTCGGCCGTGGCCTCTCCGCTCACTTCAGCACCGGCCCGGCTTCCCGGACCGGACCAGTACTTGTGCAGAGCATCGGCGTCAGCCTGATCGCGTCCGGACCGTTCACCACCGACCCGTCGGCGATGTTCGACCAAACCACCACGCACGGCATCGTGCACGGCATCTTTGGTGCCCTCGTCTTCACATGCGCGCCCCTTAGCTGCTTCGCCTTCTACCGGCGCTTTCGCAGCGACCCGGCCTGGCGCCCCCTCGCAGGATGGACACTGTCCGCAGGAGTTCTCCTCATCCTCGGAATCGGCCTGCTCAAAATCAGCCAACAGCCTGGCAGTAGCCTGTTCGAGTGGAAAGGCCTGGTGCAACGCGTCATCCTGATCACCTTCATGACCTGGATCTTCGCGGTCGCGTTCCGCCTTCGTCGGCACGACCAAGTGCAGGAACACAGCCCATAGGCGCAGCCGCAAGAGTAGGTCCACTCCAGCGAATCGGGTGGCCCGTGTGTCATCTTGGCTCGTTCCATATCGCCCGCTCAGGCCCACCCGTAGTCCGCAGCCCTCGCGGCGGTCTTCCGTATCGTTGTCCGTCCCCAATACATTGGGCGTGGGCGTGCAGATTCCGGCCTCCGCCTTCACCCGAACGCATGCGACCAAGCCGAAAGGGTGCACAGCGTGTGAAATTCGCTATTGAATACTCGTTCCGTCTCCGGTATCAGGACAATTTCCACGAAGTCATCGTCCCTGCGAGGCGGCTTCTGGATGTTCCCCTGGATGTCGAGGCGGTCCGCCGTGTGGTGGAGGACGATGAGACCTTGTTGGCGGAACTCTTCCGGGACTCCCTGCCGCAGTACCGGTTGATGGCGAAGGACCCAGACTTTTGGTCCAAGGAACTCGAGCGGGACGACGAGATCATCAAGCTGGTGGAAGTGGTCTGAGAATGTGGCGCACCTTCGTGGGTCGCGCTGTGCGGGGAATCCACGGAGATGTATGGCCGGTTGGGCCACTCATGGCGCATACCGTTGACGATCAGATTCGCTCCATTCGGGCCGCAAACGCTTTCGGGAAGAGACTCGCCCGCCCGGCCCAACCATCCGGTTACAGTGGACCCACCGGCGGCACCGGCTCCGGGCACGGCGTCCGCGCGGGCGACGCCGGAGTGAAGGGACAGACAGTCATGACCATGGTGGACAACGCCGTCTACTTCGCCGGCCCCCGGACCGACAACCCGAAGAACCTGGACGAGATGTATGAGGTATTGCGGCTGTCAGACGGTTGAACAGGCATTTGTTGCTGGCCTGGGAGATGGGGAGGAGAATGGTGTGTGGCGGTACCGCTGCACCCCAATGGCGTCGGAACGGCCGAGAATCACGCCCCTGCATCGCTCTCCTCAACCCGGTGTGGGGGCGCTTTGGCGGCCCCAAAGACCTGAGTAGTGCCATACGGACTTATCCAGCTTTATTGATTTCTAGTAAAGCCGAAAAAGATCAATAAAGTCGTTCCGTTTCCGCTAGGCGCCGAGGCTCGTTCAAACGCAGCCGCGACCCGTCGGTTCCAGAAGCCCGCCGGCCTTGGCGCACACAGACCACCGCCGGCTTCCCGGCCCAGCGGTGGGTCCGGATGGGCCGGCGCGTTAGGAACGCGCAAATTTCCGGCCTTCCGGCATATGGAAAGCGTTAAGGCCCGTTCCGCTGCGGCTTTGCCGGTGCTGTCCTGAAGCAAGAGGACACCGCGACCACCGTGGCTGCGGTCCGATCCTCGGCAGGAGCCAACCGACATGAACGCCATGTCCCGGCGGATGCAGGACCCGGCCGGTCTTCCGGCCGGGTCCGGTGCCTCCCGGGAATTCGTCGCCATCGATGACAGCGGGCAGTTTTCGTATCACCGGTCCGAACAGGATCTGCTGGCGGCGTTTGAGTACGTCGGGGAGGCTGCGTGCATCATCGACCGCAGCGGCAGCGCGTTTCGTCTGGCGCTGGATTCGAACCGCCACCTGATCCTTGGACCCGCGCTGGGCCCGGTGGAATTCCATTGGCTCCGCCACGCGTGGCGGACGCGCAAAACGCGCACCCGGAAGGGCACCGGCTCCTGCGCTTCTACCCCGCTACCAGAGACGAGGTGGTGTCGGGCCTGTTCGAGACCCAACTGCAGTCCCGGGCCCGGCCGCCAGCCTGTGACGCCGGCGGCGCCGCCTCACCGATCAATGCGGCCTGCCACCTCTTTACCAGTGCCGGCTGGATTCAGCGGAACCGCGGTGACGACCCCGCAGCGGCTGGTGTTAAGGATCCGTCAAGATCGGCGCCGGTCCGGGAACGGCGCCCGGAGCCGGTGTTATCGTCGGCAGTGAACACGATGGCGGGCATCGCGCGGAAGAGGCACACATGACCACGATGAACCGGCCGCCTGCGGATCCTTCGGCGCTGCGGCCGGGAGCCAGGGAGAACTTCAGGAGCTGGCTGCTGTTCGGCCTGCAGGACGCCAAGGGAATCCATCAGGGCCCCGGCGCGGTGAGCGACTCTCACCTGAAGAAGCATCCGTGGTGGCAGGTGATGTGCCTGACCGGCGTCGATTACTTCTCCACCCTGGGCTACCAGCCCGCGATCGCGGCCCTGGCCGCCGGCGTGATCTCCCCGCTGGCCACCCTGGTTCTGGTGGCCGTCACCCTGCTGGGCGCCCTGCCGGTCTACCGCCGGGTGGCCGGGGAAAGCCACCGCGGTGAAGGCTCCATCGCCATGCTCGAGCGGCTGATGCCGCGCTGGGGCGGCAAGCTCCTCGTACTGGTCCTGCTGGGGTTCGCCGCGACGGACTTCATGATCACCATGACGCTCTCCGCCGCGGACGCCACGGCCCACGCGATCCAGAACCCCTTCGCCCCGGGCTGGATGCAGGGCCAGAACGTCCTGGTCACCTGTTCCTGCTGGCCCTGCTGGGGGCCGTGTTCCTGCGCGGATTCAAGGAGGCCATCGGTGTTGCGGTCGTCCTCGTCGCCATCTACCTGGCTCTGAACGTCGTCGTGGTGATCACGACCCTCTTTGAAGTGTTCGCCCACCCGGTTGCCGTCGGTGACTGGTGGCAGGCCCTGACCACCCAGCACGGGAGCCCGTTCATGGTGGTGGGCATTGCGCTGCTGGTCTTCCCCAAGCTGGCCCTGGGCCTGTCCGGCTTCGAAACGGGGGTGGCCGTGATGCCGCAGATCCAGGGGCGCCCCGGTGACACCGAAGCGAATCCGGTAGGCCGGATCGAGGGGGCCCGGAAGCTGCTGACCACTGCCGCCGTCATCATGAGTGCCTTCCTCATCACGACCAGCTTCACCACGGTGATCCTGATCCCGGAGCAGGAATTCCAGCCCGGCGGGCAGGCCAACGGCCGCGCCCTGGCGTACCTGGCCCACGAATACCTCGGGAACGGCTTCGGCACCGTCTATGACCTGAGCACCATCGCGATCCTCTGGTTCGCCGGCGCCTCCGCGATGGCGGGCCTGCTGAACCTCGTGCCCCGCTACCTGCCCCGCTACGGCATGGCCCCGGCTGGGCCCGGGCCGTGCGCCCGCTGGTGCTGGTGTTCACGGCCGTCGGGTTTCTGATCACCTGGCTGTTCGACGCCGACGTCGACGCCCAGGGCGGCGCCTACGCCACCGGCGTCCTGGTGCTGATGACCTCGGCGGCCGTCGCCGTGACGCTCTCTGCGCGCCGCCGGCAGCAGCGCAAGCGCACCGTCGGTTTCGGAGTCATCGCCGTGGTGTTCATCTACACCACGGTGGCCAACATCTTCGAGCGGCCCGAAGGCATCCGGATCGCCTCGTTCTTCATCCTGGGCATCATCGTGATTTCGCTGCTGTCCCGGGTCCGGCGTTCCTTCGAGCTGCACGCCACGCATGTCCATCTGGACCGTCAGGCGCTGGAATTCATGTCCTCCAACCTGGAGGGTCCCATCTCGCTCATCGCCCACGAACCGCTCCGGCTCAGCTGCCGAGGCCTACCGGGACAAACTGACCTCCGCGATCGAGGTCAGCCATCTTCCGCTGGACTACCAGGCGTTGTTCCTGGAAGTGATCGTGGACGATTCCTCCGACTTTGAAACGGAGCTGGAGGTCCGGGGGGTCACCCGGCACGGGTACCAGGTCCTGGAGGTCCACGGGCCCGTGGTGCCGAACACCATCGCCTCGGTGCTGCTCCACATCAGGGACGTGACCGGGCTGATGCCGCACATCTACTTCCGCTGGACCGAGGGAAACCCGGTGGTGAACCTGCTGCGGTTCCTGTTCCTGGGCGAGGGCGAGATCGCTCCCGTCACCCGCGAGGTGCTGCGCGAAGCCGAACCCGACGTCACGAAGCGCCCCTGGGTCCACGTCGGCTGAGCCCCGCCGGTCAGATTCTGCCGGCACGCAGCCCGGGAAGTTCGGGGGGTCCTGTCCGTCCCGACCCATCGGCTCCGGGGGAACGGATCCGTGAAGGAACGGGCACCGGCATACCCCGGAAGACGCGGGGACGGCATCAAAAAATCCGCCCGCCTCCGCGCGCGTTAAGACGGCGTCAAGATCCGTCCTGAAGGCGTTAAGAAACCATCAGGAACCGGCTTTTTTGCTCTTCAGGGGAGTTGACTTTCAGTAGCCCCGCAGACGGGGCGCGGATGAAAGGATCTTGCAATGGCCGACCTGGCTGTTATCGGAATCCTCATGGCTGCCATGGGGTTCGTTATGTGGATCGGCCACGTTCTGGCCGGGATGGTCGGCGGTCCCGATGACCGGCCGGAGGGCGGACAGTGAGCGCCGACGCCATCATGTGGCTCGTCCTGCTGATTGCCGGACTGTGCCTCTTCGGCTACCTGCTGGCCGTCCTGATCCATCCTGAAAAGTGGTGAGCGGATCATGACCTTCAACTCTGCATCCTTTGTCGTTCAGGTGGGGGCGCTTCTCATTGTCCTGGCAGCGCTGCACAAGCCCCTGGGCATCTACCTCGCCCGCGTCTTCGAGGGCACGACGTCATCCCGGCCCGAGCGGCTCTTCTACCGGCTCGCCGGGATCGACGCCGGCACCGACCAGACCTGGCCGGTGTACCTGCGCAGTGTCCTGGCGTTCTCGGCTGTCTCCATCGTTGTGGTCTTCGGTCTCCAGCGGCTGCAGGGTGTCCTGCCGGGCAGCGGATCCCTGCCCGGGGTCGACCCGTGGGTGGCCATGAACACCGCCATCTCCTTTGTCACCAACACCAACTGGCAGACCTACGTCCCCGAAACCACCGTCGGCATTTTCGTGCAGATGACCCTGCTGGCGGTGCAGAACTTCCTGTCCGCCGCCGTCGGCATCGTCGTCGTCGTCGCCCTCATGCGCGGCATCGCCCGCACCAGGACGCAGCGGCTGGGCAACTTCTGGGTGGACCTGACCCGGACCTCGTTCCGGGTCCTGCTGCCGCTCGCGTTCGTCGCGGCAGTGGTCATGGTCCTCGGCGGTATCGTGCAGAACTTCTGGCCCACCGACGTCACCAACCAGGCGTCCGGGATCAGCCAGGTCATTCCGGGCGGACCGGTCGCGTCCCAGGAAGCCATCAAGATCCTCGGGACCAACGGTGGCGGCTACTTCAACGCCAACTCCGCCCACCCGTTCGAGAACCCCAACGCCTTCATCAGCCTCTTCGAGGTGTTCCTGATCCTGCTCATCCCCTCCGCCCTGCCGTATGCCTTCGGCAGGATGGTCGGTGACCAGAAGCAGGGCTACACGGTCGCCGCCGTCATGGGCACCCTGTGGCTTGGCTCCACCGTCCTGATGGGATGGGCCGTCTCCACAGCCCAGGGAACGGCCACCGCTGCCGCCGGCGGCCTGGGCGAAGGCTTTGAACAGCGCTTCGGACCCGTGCCCGGCGCGATCTTCGCCGCATCCACCACACTGACCTCCACCGGCGCCGTCAACACCGCCCACGATTCCCTGCCGCCGCTGGCCGGCGGCGTGGCCATGGTGAACATGATGCTCGGCGAAGTCGCCCCCGGCGGAACCGGCTCCGGGCTCTACGGGCTGCTGATCCTGTCCATCATTTCCGTCTTCATCGCAGGTCTCATGGTCGGGCGCACCCCGGAGTACCTGGGCAAGAAGATCGGCCCCACGGAAATGAAGCTCGCCGCGATGTACATCCTCGTCACCCCGACCCTGGTCCTGGCCCTGGCCGGCATCACCGTCCTGCTCCCGGACATCATGGCCAACGCACCCGCCACCGGCCCGCACCAGTTCAGCGAAGCGCTCTACGCCTTCACCTCCGGGGCCAACAACAACGGCTCCGCGTTCGGCGGCATCACCACCTCGGGCCCCTACCTCTCGAGTCATGATGGGCCTGGCCATGCTGCTGGGCCGCTTCCTCCCGATCGTCCTGGTCCTCGCCCTGGCCGGATCCCTCGCCCGCCAGGGCAAGATTCCCGCCTCCGCCGGCACCGTCCCCACCCACGGCCCGCTGTTCGGCGGCCTGCTGCTCGGCGTGACAGTGATCCTGACCGCCCTGAGCTACTTCCCGGCCCTCGCCCTGGGCCCCCTCGCAGAAGGACTCCTCAAATGACCCCGTCCGCCACGGACATCGCCGCCCAGACCTACGCCGACGGCAACCCCCTCGGCACCCCCGGCGAACACAAACACCACACCAAGGCCCCGGCAAAACTGACGCTCACGTCCGTCGCCGCCGCCCTGCCGCTCGCGGTCCGGAAACTCTCCCCGCGGCAGATGATCCATTCCCCGGTCATGTTCACCGTACTGGTCGGGGCCGCCCTGTGCACGGCGATCTCGCTGTACCGGCCCTCGGTGTTCGGCATCGCGGTCACGGCCTGGCTGTGGCTCACCGTCCTCTTCGGCACCCTGTCCGAATCCATCGCCGAGGGCCGCGGCAAAGCCCAGGCCGACAGCCTCCGCGCCAGCCGCAAAGGCGTGCAGGCCCGGCTCCGGCAGCCCGACGGCACCACCAAGGAGGTCCCCGGCACGGAGCTGCGGCTCAACGACGTCGTCATCTGCGAAGCCGGGGACGTCATCCCCTCCGACGGCGAAATCATCGAAGGCCTCGCCAGCGTCGACGAATCGACCATCACCGGCGAATCGGCCCCGGTGATCCGCGAATCCGGCGGCGACCGGTCCTCCGTCACCGGCGGCACCAGGGTCCTCTCGGACCGGATCGTCATCCGCATCACCGCCGAGCCGGGCCAGACGTTCATCGACCGGATGATCAAGCTCGTCGAGGGCGCCGTGCGGCAGAAGACCCCGAACGAAATCGCCCTCCACGTGCTGCTGGTGTCCCTGACCATCGTGTTCCTGGCCGTCACCATGTCCCTGGCCCCGTTCGCCGCCCTGGCCGGCGCCACGCCGTCCCCGATCGTGCTGGTGGCCCTGCTGGTCTGCCTGATCCCCACCACCATCGGGGCGCTGGTCCCGGCGATCGGCATCGCCGGCATGGACCGCCTGGTCCAGCACAACGTGCTGGCCACCTCCGGCCGCGCCGTGGAAACCGCCGGCGACATCACCACGCTGCTGCTGGACAAGACCGGGACCATTACCTACGGCAACCGCCGCGCCGTCAATTTCTTCCCCGCCAACCAGTGGAGCGGACCGACCTCATCGAAGCGGCCCGGGTCTGCAGCCTGGCCGACGAAACCCCCGAGGGCCGCTCCATCGTGGACCTCGCCGCGGACAAGGGCGTGACCGGGTCCGATCTGGCCACGCTCGAACGCAGCTCCGGCGATTTTGCCGTGGTCCCCTTCAGCGCCAGCACCCGCATGAGCGGGCTGGACCTTGACGGGCTGCAGATCCGCAAAGGCGCCGCCTCCACGGTGGCGGCCTTCGTTGCCGAATACGGCGGCCACACCCCGGCCGAGGTCGAGCACCGGGTCAAGGAAATCTCCGCCCAGGGCGGCACACCCCTGCTGGTCGCCCAGGTGGGCAAGGACGGCCGGGCGGACATCCTGGGCACCATCCACCTCGCCGACGTCGTCAAACCCGGCATGCACGCCCGCTTCGCCGAACTGCGGAAAATGGGCATCCGGACCGTGATGATCACCGGCGACAACCCCATCACCGCCAAGGCGATCGCCGCCGAGGCCGGGGTCGATGACTTCCTGGCCGAAGCAACCCCGGAAGACAAACTCGCGGTCATCAAGAAGGAGCAGGCCGCAGGCCGGCTGGTGGCCATGACCGGGGACGGCACCAACGACGCCCCGGCCCTGGCCGCGGCCGACGTCGGCGTCGCCATGAACTCCGGCACCCCGGCCGCCAAGGACGCCGCCAACATGGTGGACCTCGACTCCGACCCCACCAAGCTCATCAACATCGTCGGCATCGGCAAACAGCTGCTCATCACCCGCGGCGCGCTGACCACCTTCTCGGTCGCCAACGACGTCGCCAAGTACTTCGCGATCGTCCCGGCCCTGTTCACCGCCGCCTTCCCGGGGCTCGGGCTGCTGAACATCATGGGCCTGGCCACCCCGTCCTCGGCGATCCTGTCCGCGGTGATCTTCAACGCCCTGATCATCATCGCCCTGGTCCCGCTCGCGCTCCGCGGCGTGAAATACCGTGCCGTCTCCGCCAACCAGGCACTGGGGCGGAACCTGCTGATCTACGGGCTCGGCGGGCTCATCGCCCCCTTCATCGGCATCAAGATCATCGACCTGATGATTTCCCTCATCCCCGGAATCGGCTAGGAACATCCCCATGAACACACTCACCGGCTACCTCCGGCAGGCAGGAACCGCCGTCCGGTTCCTGCTCTTCGCCACACTGGTCCTCGGCGCTGGCCTACCCCCTGGCCGTCTTCGGCGTCGGGCAACTGATCGCCCCCTACCAGGCCAACGGCTCCATCATCAAAGACGGCACCGGCGCCCCCGCCGCGTCCGCCCTGATCGCCCAGGCCTCCGCCGATGACGCCGGCGCCCAGGACCCGCGACTGGTTCCACGCCCGGCCCTCGGCCGTGAAATGGGACCCGGCCTCGTCCTCGGCGTCCAACCTGGGCCCCAACGATCCGAAACTTCTCGACGCCGTCACCGCGAACCGGTCCGCCGTCGCCGCCGCCGAAGGCATCAGCGAGGCCCAGGTGCCCGCCGACGCGGTGACGGCCAGCGGTTCGGGACTGGACCCGGACATCTCCCCGGCGTATGCGCGGCTGCAGGTTCCCCGCGTCGCCGCCGCCCATCATCTGAGCGCCGACACCGTGATGTCCCTGGTCAACAGGCACACCACCGGCGGCCTGGACGGCCTTCCTGGGCCAGCCGTCCGTCAACGTGACAGCCCTGAACGTTGACCTGGCCGCCGCGGCCCCGTCCAAGTGAAAGTCCAAGCGGAGAGGATGACCGATGGCACGTGGAACGCTGCGGATCTTCCTGGGGGCCGCGCCCGGGGTCGGCAAGACCTACGAGATGCTCGAAGAGGCGCACCGGCTCGGCAAGCGCGGCGAGGACGTCGTCGTCGCGTTCGCCCTGGACCACGGGCGGGCCGACACCCGGGCCCTGTTCGAGGGGCTCGAAGTCATCCCGCCCCGGCGCCTGCCCTACCGGGGCACCGAGTTCGAGGAAATGGACCTCGACGCCGTCCTGGCCCGGGCACCCGGAACCGCGGTGGTGGACGAATACGCCCACTCCAACATCCCCGGCAGCCGCCACACCAAACGCTGGGAGGACGTCGATGAACTCCTCGATGCCGGCATCAACGTCCTCTCCACCGTCAACATCCAGCACCTGGCGTCCCTCGGCGACGTCGTCAGCGCCATCACCGACGTCCGCCAGGCCGAGACGGTGCCGGACGACGTCGTGCGCCGCGCCGACCAGATCGATCTGGTCGACATTTCCCCCGAACTGCTCCGCCAGCGCCTGGGCGACGGGAAGATCTACGCCGCGGACAAGATCGATGCCGCCCTGTCGAACTACTTCCGTCTGGGCAACCTCGCCGCACTGCGCGAGCTCGCGCTGCTGTGGCTGGCCGACCGGGTGGACGAAGGCCTGGCCAGGTACCGGGCCGAACAGGGCATCGAAGCCAGCTGGCCGGCCCGGGAACGCATCGTAATCGGGCTGACCGGCGGCCCGGAAGGGGAAGTCCTCATCCGCCGCGGCGCCAGGATCCTCAACCGGGTCAACGGCGGGGACCTTCTGGCCGTCCACGTCCGGGCCGCCGACGGCGTGGCCGAGGAGTCACCGCAGGCGCTGGAGGCCCAGCGCCGCCTGATCCTGGACCTGGGCGGCAGCTACCACGTGGTGACCGGCGAAGATCCGGCCGCCGCCCTCCTGGACTTCGCCCGCAGCGTCAACGCCACCCAGATCGTCGTCGGCATCTCCCGCCACAAAAAGCTCGCCGGCCTGCTCGGCAAGCCTGCTCGGCGGCGGAGTCGGCACCAGGGTGGTCCGGGATTCGGGAGACATCGACGTCCATATGGTCTCCCACCCCCTCGGCGGCCGCGGCGCCGGCCCGCGGCGGCAACGGGACCTCGGGCGCATCCGGGTCGCGGCAGGCTTCATCCTGGCCGTCATACTCCCCGTGCTTCTGCAGATGCTGCTATTACTGAACCCGGAGCAGAACGTCGCCACCGCGGCACTCGTCCAGCTCACCGGGTCCGTCGCCGTCGCCCTCGTCGGCGGACTCTGGCCCGCCATCCTCGCCGCCCTCTGGAGCAGCCTGCTGGTCAATTACTTCTCCACCCCTCCGGTCGGCACCCTGACCATCAGCGACCCGCAGAATCTCCTCGCCCTGCTGGTCTTCGTCGGTGTCTCCGCGGCCGTCGCCGTCGTCGTCGACCTCTCCGCACGCCGGTCCAAAGAAGCCGCCCGGGCCCGCGCGGAAGCCGCCACCCTGGGGGACCTCACCCGCGGGGCCGCCGGCGCCGAGGACACCCTGAAAGGACTCCTCGAACAGGCCCTGGACGTGTTCCAGGTCAGCGGCGCCGCCCTCTACACCGCCACCGGAACACCGGAACGACGGGAACTACCGGGAACTGGCGGCCCGTTGCAGCGGCCGGCGACCGTCCCGCCCGCTGCGCCGGAGGGTACAGAAAACATCGAACAGATCGACCCCACGACCCGGCTCGTGCTCTCCGGCCGGACGCTGCCGGCCAGTGACAGGCGGCTGCTCGGGGCGTTCGGCGTGCACCTGGCAGCCCAGCTGGAACGCCAGCAGCTCGTGGCCAGCCGCCGCGAAATGATGCGCCTGGCCGAAAGCAACACCATGCGCACCTCCATCCTCCGCGCGGTCTCCCACGACCTGCGCACACCGCTGGCCGGCATCAAACTGGCCGTCGGAGGCCTCAGGCAGCCCGACGTCCACTACACCGCCGAGGAACAACAGGAACTGCTCGCCACCATCGACGAATGCTCCGACCGGCTGGACGCGCTGGTCGGCAACCTCCTGGACATGTCCCGGATCACCTCCGATTCCGTCAACCCGCTCATCAAACCGGTGCGCTGGTACGAAGTGATACCGGCCGCCCTCCACGGAATCCCGGCCGGCAGGGTGCGGGTGGAGCTGCCGGGAAACATGCCCGAAGTCGACGCCGACGCCGGAATGCTCGAACGCGTCATCGCGAACATCGTCGAAAACGCCGTCAAATACGCCCCCGACTCCGACGTCGTCCTCGTCGGAGCAGCAGGCGGACTCAGCCACGCAACCCTGCACGGCCATCCCGCGGGAGAACTGCGCATCATCGACCACGGCCAGGGCGTCCCGGCAGAAAGCGTCGTCCGGATGTTCCAGCCCTTCCAGCGCCTCGATGACGTCCCGCAGGCCACCGGCGTCGGGCTCGGCCTGGCCGTGGCCAAAGGCTTCACCGAGGCCATGGGAGGAACCCTGACCGCCGAACAGACACCGGCGGGCGGACTGACCATGGTGATCCGGCTGCCACTCTCCGCCGGCGCCGCCTTCGACCAGAATGCTGCCCAGGCCCCGCTTCAGGCGCAGTCAGCCCTCCTGCGCCGACACCACACCCGACCCCTGTCCAGGACGGAGGGCACGCTGTGAACGACGTGCTCGTGGTCGACGACGACCCCCATATCCTCAAAGCCCTCAAAATCACCCTGCACGCCCACGGATACACCGTCACGACGGCCCCCGACGGCCAATCCGCCCTCCTGTCAGCGGCCCGGCACCCCTTCGCCGTCATAGTCCTGGACCTGGGCCTGCCCGACATGGACGGCAACACAGTCATCACCCGCCTCCGCCAATGGACCCGCGTCCCTATCCTGGTCCTCTCCGCCCGGCACGGCTCCGACGACAAGGTCAAGGCCCTGGACGCCGGAGCCGACGACTACGTCACCAAACCCTTCGGACTGGACGAACTCCTGGCCCGGCTCCGGGCCGTCCAACGCCGGAGCATCCAGGCCGACGAATCACCCGTGGTCACCACAGCGTCCTTCACCGTCGACCTGGCCATGAGACGCGTAACCCGCAACGGGCAGGACGTGCGGCTGACCCCCACGGAATGGGGCATCCTGGAACTCCTGGTCCGGAACCCCGAAAAACTCATCACCCAGCAGCAACTCCTCACCGAAATCTGGGGTGCCGCCTATGCCAAGGAAGCCAACTACCTGCGCGTCTACATCGCCCAACTCCGCCGCAAACTCGAACAAGAACCCGCCAACCCCCGCCACTTCCTCACCGAGGCGGGCATCGGCTACAGGTTCCAGCCCTGACCCGACATCCGCCACCACCCCGGCAACCACGCCACACCACACCGGCCTCCGCTGTCGCGGCCCGGAGACCGCGGCCGCAGACACAGAGGGAGAAAAAGACGGGTGACCTTACTGACTGGCATACTGTCTGCCATGGCTGTCGGACTGAAATTGGATATCGAGTTCACCGGATCTGACGGACAACGTGCCACGTTCGGTGACCTTAAGCGTTTCGTGGCGCGTGCAGACGCAGGCGGATGCGCGGACGAGGACGAGCTGCACCTCGAAATGAACGAGAACGACGAAATCACAGGGTTCTCGCTGTACCTCGATCCAAACTCCTGAACCAACCAACGACGCTGCAACGAGGAAGACCAGACAGGTCCCAGACTCTTCACATGAGCTGACGCTGTCGATCATGCTCAAACGCTTGCCGCGGCGGTATCTTTCGCCGTGGCCTCGGTCGCTTGACCGTTGACGTTGCTGATGATTCTCCAAGTGCGGCGGCAGGTAGCGTGTTCTAGCCGATGATGGGCCGTTCCTCCGGCAGCTGGTAGAGGCGCGGCCGTGAGGAGAGGGCCAGTGCGGACGCCACCGTCACGGTGCCGATTCTGCCGAGTGAACATCAGTGCCATCAGCACCCATTCGGCCGATGGCGGGAGGTTGTAGGTGATGCCGGTGCTCATCCCGACGGTGGCGAACGCGGAGATGGATTCGAACAGGACTTTTTCCAGGCTGTAGTCCGTCAGCATGAGGAGGAGCAGGGTCCCGCTGACGACGGCGGCCACGCCCAGCAGCGCCACGGACAGGGCCTGGCGCTGGGAGGAGGCGCTGATGGAGCGGTGGGCGATGGTCACCTCGTCGCGGCCGCGGACTTCGTTCCAGATGGAGAAGCCCAGCACCAGGAACGTGGTGATCTTGATGCCGCCGGCGGTGCCGGCGCTGCCGCCGCCGATGAACATCAGGATGTTGGTGACCATGAGCGTTTCCGGTGACGCCAGGCCGTAGTCGATGCTGTTGAAGCCGGCCGTGCGGGGGAAGACGCCGCCGGCCAGGGAGCCCAGCAGCTTGCCGGTGAGGGACAGCGGACCCAGGGTCTCGTCGCGGTTCCATTCGAAGGCCGCGAACAAGCGTGATGCCGAGAGCCAGGAGCAGCAGCGTGCCGTAGATGGTCAGGCGCAGGTGGACGCTCCAGTTCCTGGCTTTGACGTCTCCGCGGAGCAGCTGGATGATCACCGGGAACCCGAGCCCGCCGCCGATGATCGCCAGGCAGATGGGGACGATGATCCAGGGGTCCTCGGCGAAGCCGATGAGGTTGTCGCTGTACAGCGCGAACCCGGCGTTGTTGAAGGACGAAACAGCGTGGAATGCGCCGTGCCACAGGGCTGTCGCAGGGTTCTGATCGTAGGCGAGCCAGAAACGCCCGGTCAGCACTGCGGCCGTGGCTGCTTCAAAGCCGAGCATGAGCCTTCGCCACCCGCAGCAGCACGCTGCCGGACGTCGCCCAGGTTCAGCGTGTGCGTCTCGGACTGCGCCACCAGCTGCCCGCGCAGGCCGATGCTTTTGCGGACCAGCAGCGCCAGCAGCGTGGCCAGGGTCATGATGCCGAAGCCGCCGACCTGGATCAGCCCCAGGATGACGGCCTGCCCGAACGGCGTCCAGTACGTTGCCGTGTCCACGGTGATCAGCCCGGTGACGCACACAGCCGAGACGGACGTGAACAGCGCATGCATGAAGAATTCGGGGTCGTCAGTCGGTCCGGGCCAGCGGCAGCATCAGCAGTGCTGCGCCGAGGACGATGACAGCCAGGAACGCCAGCGGGACCGACCGGACGGGGTGCGAGAGCGCACGCCGGACGGCGTTCTCCTTGCCGTCCTTGGACGGCCTTCCACCGCGAGCCGTTGCCGGGCGGGCTTCGCCTTACGCCTTCCGGTAATCCCTTGATTGGGGCATCGGAGGCCGGCGGGATGCTGCTCAACGCCATGTCTCCCGTCAGCCCACGTGGATGCCGGGGCGGCGGCCGGGATCGGGCTCGTTTTCCCTGATGATCTCGCGGACCACGGGGGCGGTGTCGCCGCGTCCCAGCAGCAGGTAGCGCATGAGGTGCGCCAGCGGATTGCCTTCGGCCCACTCGAAGTAGGCGTGGGGCCGTACGCCGGTGGCGTCGCGGAGGGCCAGCAGGATGGCGGCGATGGCGTTGGGTGCGGCCGGGCTTTCGGCGCGGAGGACGCGGTGCCCGTCCACTTCGATTCCGCGGACCTCCAGGACGTCGCTGAAACCGGAGGGGTCGGTGACCTCGATTTCCAGGAAGATCACATCGGCTGTTCCGGGCACCGGGTTGTTCTCACGCTGCTCGGCTTCCTTCTCGCGGTATTCCTCGGCGTCGCGGGCCTGCGGGCGGTTGGCGATGAGGTTTATCCGCCCGTCATAGTCAATCGTGTCGGTGATGAAGCGGCGGGCTTCGTCGTCGAAGTCGATTTTGTGGACCCGGAGCTCGGTGGTGCGGCTGACCCGGGAGACCAGCGAGACCACGATGATGCCCAGGATGAAAAAGCCGGAGATCGCCAGGCCGTCCGGTTTGGCGATCACGTTGGCGGCCAGCGCGTACAGCAGGATCAGGGTCAGGACGGTGAAGCCGATGGCGGCGCCGCGCCTTTTGCTGCGGGCCGCGGAGATGCTGACGGCGACGGCGCCGGAGACCATCATGGCCAGGATGCCGGTGGCGTACGCGCCGGCCTGGGCATTGACGTCGGCCTTGAAGCCGATGGTGATCAGGATGCTGATGGCTGTGTAGACCAGGACGACCGGGCGCACGGCCCGGGACCAGTCCGGGGCCATCCCGTAGGAAGGCAGGTAGCGGGGAACGATGTTGATCAGCCCGGCCATGGCGGAGGCGCCGGCGAACCACAGGATCAGGATGCTGCTGACGTCGTAGACGGAGCCGAAGCCGTTGCCCAGCAGCTCGTGGGCCAGGTAGGCCAGGGCGCGGCCGTTGGCCTCGCCGCCTTCCTGGAAGGCCTCGGCGGGGATCAGCACCGTCGTCACAAAGCTGCTGCCCAGCAGATACACGCTCATGATCAGGGCCGCCGTGGTGAGGAGCTTGCGGGTGTTCCTGACGCGGGCGGCCAGGCGTTCCTCGGCGGTGCCGCCGGTGGCCGCAACCAGGGGCATCATGCTGACGCCGGTCTCGAAGCCGGACAGCCCCAGGACCAGCAGCGGGAAGGCCAGCAGGGCGGGTCCGGCGATGTCGCCGAAACCGGTCCCGAACGAGGTGAGCGCGTCTGTCCAGGCGGACAGGGCGCCGGGCTGAGTGACGGCGTCGTACAGTCCCACGCCGATGATCACGGCGTTCAGCAGCAGGAAGACGGCCACCAGGGGGATTGCGACAGCAACCGCTTCGGAAAACCCGAGCAGGAACACACCGCCCAGAATGAGCAGCAGCACCACGGTGATGAGCACTGCCTGACCCTCCAGAAAGGGCGGCAAGTAGGGGTTCTCCAACATGTGGACGGTGGCGTCGGCGGCGGAGAGGGTGATGGTGATGATCCACGAGGTGGCCACGAACCCGAGCAGGACGAGCACAAAGATCTTCCCCCGCCAGAACGGCAGCAGCTTCTCGAGCATCGCCACCGACCCCTGGCCGTGCGGGCTCTCGTGCGCCACCCGCCGGTACATCGGCAGCATGCCCAGCAGGGTCAGGCCAACAATCAGCAGGGTCGCCAGCGGGGACAGCGCCCCGGCCGCGAGGGCAGCGATGCCGGGCAGGTAGGACAGGGTGGAGAAGTAGTCCACCCCGGTCAGGCACATGACCTTCCACCAGCTCTGGGTCGGGGCGTGGTCCTCCGCGGTTTCCGGGCCCACCGGCTGGTGGACCGTGTGCTCCAGCAGCCACCGGGTCAGCCGGTTTCCGGGTTCGCCCTCCCGCTCCGGGCTGGGCACACTGGCGGGAATGGAAAAGCGGGCTGATGCAGTCAACGGGTTACTTTCAGGCGGGATCGGCATGAATAACCAACGGAGCCTAGCACCGGGGCCAACAGGCCCAGAAGGGCTTAAGCGGGATCTTAACGCGTTCTTAACGGCGTCGGTAGGGCACGTGGATGACGGCCGCACGCGGAGGGGTAAGTGGCAGCAGAATCAAGAACGACCGTCCACAAGGCACTTGGGATGGGTCCGCCGAACTCGGCGCCCTGTGTCTCGTGAACCATGTCCGCGGACTCTGTAAAGGAAGCAGCGTTTGGGATACTTGCCCGACCGGGCCCACCTTCACTACAAACTGACTCGTTGCGCTGGCGGCGGTTCTCGTTCTTACAAACGAAGGATTCCGAGAATAACCCCAGCGAGAAACCCGATGCCCTACGGATTTGATCGCTCTTTGGCGGCGTCCTGTGATCGCTTGGTGTCGCCTTCAGGGAGGATGCGACGCGGCTAGTCCCTTGTCATTTTCAGAAGTCGTCTGCACTGAATGTTCGAAGTTCTCTGCACTGGGCAGTCGGCCGACGTAAAGGCGCGTGGTTCAGGTTTGGGTCCGAAGCCGCAGGGCGACCCACAGCCCGCATCGCCGGCAAATGTAGGCGGGTTCGGCGCCGAGGGCATGAAGTTTCTTGTGCTGCATTGTCCGCCCGCAGCAGGAGCACTGGCAGTACGTGTCAGAGGCCATGGTTCGTGAGCGCTTCCATCACTTGGTCGACGGTCGGCACGCCCGCATGCCCGCCGGGGGTGGGGTAGATCCGGCATGCGAGATCACTGCTTGGTGCTCCGTCGGGGAAGATATCGGCCCCGTCTGCGGTGATCGTGGGCGAACCGGCAAATCCGGTCCCGGCCGTATCCGCAGAAGACTTGATGTGCCGCAGATGGACCGGGACGTCGTCGCGCCCCAGGGCGGCCAGGGCGGCTTTCACCTGCTCGAGCGCTTTTGCCGTGTTGGGGCAGTCATCAATGTGGAGCAATTCTATTCTCATGCGGTCATTGTCCCTGTCCGGTCCACCGGCCTATTTTGCGGCGTCGGTGAGTTTCTGGCGGAAGTCCGCCTCGCTGTTGAGGACGAGTTTTTCGCCGTCGAGGAAGAACGTGGGTGTCCCGGTCACGCCCAGGGCTGTGCCGTCGGTGACGTCTTTGCGGATCCGGTCTTTGGTCTTGTCATCGGTCACGGCGGCGTCGTAGGCGGCAAGGTCCAGGCCGAGCTCCTGCGCGAAGGTCCTGAACAGGGCAGCCTGCGAGTCCTGCTTTTCGCCCCACTGGGGCTGGGTTTCGAACAGCTTTGCGGCCATCTGTTCGTACTTGCCCTGCGCGGCCGCGGCCTCGACGGCGAGGGCCGCGGTTCCGGAGTTCCGGTGCCCGGGGAGCGGGAAGTAGCGGTGGACGAACGTGATCCTGTCCCCGTACTCCTGCTTCAGTTTCTGCACGAGCGGCTCGGCGGCGCGGCAGGATTCGCACTCGAAGTCCAGGAACTCGACCAGCTGCGCCTTCTCCGTGGAGGGAGATGTCACGCGGTGGCTGTCCGCCCGGACGAGCTGTGCGTCCGCGGCCGCGGGCGGGGGTGCCGGTGTGGGTTTGGTGGCGGTGAAGACCGCGTACCAGATGACGCCGCCGGCGACGATGACCCCCAGCAGGATCCATATCACCAGGCGGGTAGTCTTGGCCGGGTCGCTGGGGGTCGGGGTGTTTTTCAGGGTCGGTGACATCAGTGGCGGTTGCTTTTCTGGTCGCTGCGGGCCGGTTCTGTGGCAGTCGTTTTTGGGGTCAGAGACAGGCTGACAGCTTTCGGTTCGGGGCCGGATCGGCAGCCCTCGCAGCAGCCGGAATCGGTACTTTGCACGGCATCTGTATTCGGGACTGCCTGCACAGCTGAACCGGCCGGTCCGCCGTCGTGGTTCGTGCCAGTGCCGGATTCGGTGGTGGTGCAGCAATCATCGGATTCCCCGTCATGCCCTGCCCCGATATGCGGGACGGCGCAGCAGACGTCACCTTTCCAGGCGTTGATGCCCTCACGGACGGCGATCCCGGCGATGACCAGGGCCGCGCTGGCGTCTGCCCACCACCAGCCCAGCGTGCTGTTCAGCACCAGTCCGACCAGCAGAACGGCGGAGAGGTACGTGCACAGCAGCGTCTGTTTGGAATCCGCCACCGCAGTTTTGGAGCCGAGTTCACGGCCGGCACGGCGTTGAAGCCAGGACAGCACGGGCATGATGGCCAGACTCAGGGCGGCAATGACGATGCCCGGTGTAGAGTGCTGCGCCTCGCCGCCTCCGGTCAGCGATCTGACGGAGTCCACGGAGACGAACAGTGCCAGGGCGAAGAAGGAGAGCGCGATGATCCGCAGGGTCAGGTGCTCGCGCCGTTCAGGATCCTTGGCGGAGAACTGCCAGGACAGGGCGACGGCGGACGCGACCTCGATCACCGAATCGAGTCCGAAGCCGATAAGGGCGGAGGAGTCCGCCACGTTGCCTGCCCAGAGCGCGACGACGGCCTCGATGATGTTATAGGTGATGGTCGCGGCGGCGAACAGCCGGATGCGGCGGCTCAAGACGGCGCGCCGGGAGGCGGTGGGCAGCGTCTGGAGTGTCGTGGTCATGCCAGGCACGTCCCGTCCGGGGCGCAGCAGGCCGGGTCAACGGCCAGCACCACGCCAATCAGGTCCCTGATCGCATGGCCCAACCGGGCGTCAGCGAGCTCATAGCGGGTCCGCCGGCCATCCGGGACAGCCACCACGAGGCCGCAGCCCCGCAGACAGGTCAGGTGGTTGGACATGCTCTGCCGCGAGACCCCCAGGGAATCGGCCAGCTCCGACGGGTACGCCGGCTGCATCCGCCAGGGCCAGCAGAATCCGCGCCCGGGTAGGGTCAGAGACCGCGTAGCCGAACCGGGCCAGCACCGGGGCATGCGTGAGGGTTTCCATGAACCTAAAGTACATCTACGCGTGTATTCACGCAATTGTGTACTGGAGTCCGGGATCAGCTGACGTTGCGCGGCGCGAACATGATCACGGCCACCCCGAGCAGGCAGATCACCGAGCCGGTGATGTCCCACCGGTCGGGCCGGAAGCCGTCGAAAATCATCCCCCAGGCCAGGGAGCCGGCAACGAACACGCCTCCATAGGCGGCGAGGATTCGGCCGAAGTGGGCGTCGGGCTGCAGTGTTGCGGCGAAGCCGTAGATAGCCAGGGCCAGGACGCCAAGTCCGGCCCACCACCAGTCTTTGCCCTCGCGGACCGACTGCCATACGAGCCAGGCCCCGCCGATTTCAGCCGCTGCGGCGAGGATGAACAGGAGGACGGTTTTTGCGATACTCACGGATTCATCATGGCAGTGCCGGGCTGCTCACCCGGGGCGGGCGTCTCCGGTGACGGTATGGACGGAGGGTCCGCACGGCCGCGGTCCAGGCGGAGGGCGCCGGCCGCCGCGACCACCAGAGCCAGTGCACCAAGGCCGAGCGGCAGCCCGGCGAGGGTGGCGATCCCGCCGACCAGCAGGGGGCCTCCGGCGTCGCCGAGTTCGCGTCCGAGCTCAGCCGATCCCATGGTTCGTCCCATTCGTTCCGGAGGGGTGGTATCCGCCAGGTGGGCGAAGCCCAGCGGGGTGGCGACACCCACGCCGGTACCGATTGCCGCGGCGGCCAGGAAAAGGGTGGCGGGCCCGGGTGCCAGCGCGAGAATTGCGATACCGGTGGCTGTGAGCAGCAGCCCGGTTGTCATGCCGCGGGAATCGCTGATGCGGCGCCTGTCGCGCGACCTGCCGATCCAGGGCTGGATCAGGACTGAGGCGATGGCCAGGACACTGACGGCGGCCGTCCCGGCGAAGGGGCCGAGGCCGCGCCGGGTGGCCAGCGCGGGCAGGAATCCGATCGCGGATCCCAGCGCCGCGGTCGAGGCCGCCAGCACCAGCGTGGGGATCAGGAACCGGCGCTCAGTGACCTGGCGCGCCAGATCCAGCACCGTGTAGCGCTGGCGCGGGAGCGGCTCCAGATGAGGCACGCGCATGATGACCCACACCGCCGTGACGGCGGCCAGCACCGCGAGGGCGGCAAACATCAAGGCAAACCCGCCTGCGAAAATCAGGCCTGCCCCCAGCAGCGGTCCGATGACATAGCCGAGGCTCTTCCAGGACCCGTACCGGCCAAAATACGTGCCGGCGTTCCTTCCCCCGGCCAGGCGGGCGACCATGGCCGAGGAAGCCGGAGAGAAGGCCGAGGCTGCAGCGCCCTGGCCCAGGCGGGCCAGACCGAGCATGAGAGGATCCGCAGCCCACAGGCCGATGAGCGAGACTCGAACTGCATTGCCACCCTTGCAAACACTGGACTCCCGCGGCAACATACAGAATCCGGCCCGATCCGGCACCAGTACGACCCGATCCGAAGCCCAAAGTGTGTACTTTGTACACACCGCAAATTCGCCGTTTCAGAGCATTCCGGCCACCAGCCACATCCCAGACCGCAGGGGGCGCGGCACTTCTTTGCGCGCCTCGGGACTGCGCAACTCCCCGTCAGGCGTGTCCGCCAGCCGGTCCTAAAGCGCGGCACGTTCCGCCCGCTCCCCGCCGCGAGAAATCAGTAGGTGTGAATCTGTGACTGTGGGTTGAGAATGGCGGGTTAATACACAGTTGGGATGGCGGTTTCGGTGCCCCGTATGGAGAATCATCGGTGCTCCAGCACAGATCCCGTTACATCGTTACTCAATAGGGGACATCGCCACTTAGGTTAACTGCGTATAGGCCAAGTTCGAGACGCGTCAGAAGTTCCTTACGCCAGCAGCACCAACCGGTCGATATCCAGGTTGGTGAGTTTCTGACAGCGCCGTCACGGCGGCAATATCCTGTGGGGTCGTTCGACAGCACCCGCCAACGAGCCGGGCACCAAGTTCACGCCAGATTGGCGTTCCCTCCGCAAGGCTTGCGGGCTGTTTGCTATCGGGGCCTGAAGGGCTCGCCGCGGCCGGCCACCACGTTTTAGTGACTGCGTCATACCTTTCGCCCGAATTCGGATATGCGATCAGGGGCGTATCAGTGGCTCTGCCCAGGGCCTCCAGCGATGGGGAGACCAGCTCCAGCGGCACGCAGTTTACGCCGATAGCCGCCACGAGCGGCTCCGCCGTAAAGAGCTTTGCCGCCTGAGCCAGCGGCGTACCGTCGCTGATGTGGCCGCCATCCCGTAGCGTGAAGGAGAGCCAGGCTTCGACGTCGAACTCTTTCATGAGTGCCAACAGGGCCTCGGCCTCCGGCAATGAAGGCAGCGTCTCACAGGCAAGAAAGTCCGCTCCGGCCGCCACCAGCGCTGCGACTCGAGGCCGGTGGAACTCCAAAAACTCGTTTCGGCTGAGGACATAGTCGCCGCGGTATTCCGATCCATCGGCAAGGTACGCACCGTAGGGCCCGACCGATCCTGCAACCAGCAGGGGGCCCGCATCCGGGTTTTCGGCCAGGTACTCGCGGCGGGCCTCGTCAGCCAGGCGCACACTCAATGCCACCCGTTCCAAGGCCACTTCCTCGCCGATGCCGCGGCGCGCAAATCCCAGGGGTGTCGCTTGATAGCTCGCCGTGATGGCGACAGTGGCTCCGGCGCGGAAGTAATCGTGGTGTACGCGCTTGACCAGTTCCGGTTGTTCCAGAAGGACTTTAGCCGACCACAAAGGGTCGTCCAGATCGCAGCCGTGCGCTTCAAGCTCGGTGGCGAGTGCACCGTCCACGGTCACGTTCAATCCGGCGTCGAGAGTGCGGGAAAGCATGGTGTTACTGGGCATCGTTCAGGGCTCCAAGCATTTCGGTTTGTCCTTTCCTGCCGGGCAGTTGCGGCGCCTCGCGGCCCGGCAATGCAAGGTAGCACAACGTGCAGTGCCAAAAGGCGCAGTGCAGCCCGGGGCTTGCAGATCACGGTCAGCCGCTTGCGGCGACCGGTGTTCCGCGGCACAGCCACGGCCAAAGTCTGGCGGATGTGCCGTGTGAACTCGAACTCCTCCTCCCATGTTGTGCGTAATAAGCATTTATTCATGCTTGTAATGAACATCACTCTATGCCACCATGGCATTCAGACACCATTTGCGAACTGCCCAGGAAGAGGCTTCCCTTGAAAATTGCAATGAAATCAGTCCGCAAGCTGCGCGTGCACTGGCCCATAGCTTCGGAAACTTTCTCGCGGCTCGCCAGGGGCGACGCAGAAGCATTCAAAGATGAGGCCGGCATCGCGGCCCTGCTCCAGGCTTCGTCCGAATCCCCTGACTTAGGGGATTTTGGCAACTACAGGCATGTATTCGAATCCGGCCTGGGTTTCGAGGGGTTCACATGCACTGAAGGCGCTAACCCTACGTTGGGGCAGGTGGGCCAGCGGACAATTTCACATACCTTGGTCTTCACGACGTATTTCGATGCGGCGACCCCTGACGCCGCCGTGGAGCGCTTCCTGCAGCACATCGTGGATATCCATCCCTGGGAGGTACCGGTCATCGAACTGACGGGCCCGGTCAGCGTCTCCAGCACAGCCCTTCCCGCACTCTTTGAGAGCGAGGCCGCATCATGATTGAAGCCACCACGGCCGGACTTTGGGACGGTCTGCAGGCGTTGCTGGCGGGCAGGTCATTCACCGACCTGACGCACGCCTTCCACCCCGGCCAGCCTCATTTCCCGGCATTCCCCGACGAAATCAGGGAGGCGGTCTTCGATCTGGAGAAAGGCGACGGTTTCACCGCTCACCGCTATTCGATCATCGGCCAATGGGGTACGCACGTTGACCCTCCCTCGCATTTCATCCGCGGGGGACGGACCTTGGACCAGATTCCTGTGGAGGATATGGTCCTTCCGCTGGTCATCCTCGACATCACCGCGCAGGTCACCGCAAATACGGACGCCACTCCCACGATGGAGGACGTTCAGGCATGGGAGCGCCGCAACGGTGCCATCGCACCGGGGTCCTTTGTGGCGTTGCGGACAGGGTGGAGCCATCGTTGGCCCGACGCCGACGCCATGGCAAACAGGGACGATGAGGGTGTCAGCCACACACCTGGCTGGTCGCAGGAAGTCCTCTCCTTCCTGATCGAGGAGCGGTCGGTAACTGCCGTCGGCCATGAGCAGACGGACACAGACCCGGGGCGGGCTACGTCCCGCCAAGATTTCAGCTTGGAGACCTATGTCCTGGGGCGGAACCGGTGGCAGATCGAGCTGATGGCGAACCTGGACGGACTTCCAGAAGCCGGCGCGATCCTCATTGCAAGCTGGCCTAAGCCCCTGCACGGCAGCGGCTTTCCAGCCCGTGTCTTCGCCATCCACTAAGACACGTTCGTGCAGTGACTAGAATCGGATCCATGTCTAAGACGTCCAGCATGGGCCGGGGAATCATGGCTGTCCTCGCGGTGGGCTCCCGCAACGCAGAAGGCCTGTCTGGCGGAACGGTCGCTGATATAGCAGCCGATCTGGGCAGGGACCGCAGCCAGGTTTCGCGCAGCCTCCGGACCGCCGAGCAGGAGGGGTTTCTGGCACGCGGCGACCATCGGTCCTACACCCTGAACTGGTCGCTCCTGACAGACGGACAGCTGTTGACAGAGCAACGGCTGCAGACCGACGGCGTAACCGCCTTGGAAGGCTTGGCCGGTGAAACTGACGAAGGATGCTTCCTTGGGGTTATGAGCGGAAACAGTACTGTCACCATCGGTGAGCGTGTTCCGGCAAGTAGCAACATGGTCGGTTCGTGGCTGGGCCGGCCCTACCCGGCGTTTTGTAGTGATGCCGGCCAGGCCCTGCTGTGGGAAGCCTCGGACGCCGAGGTCCGAACCATTTTCTCCGGCGTTCCCTTCGTGCGCCATGGCCCCAATACACCGCTTGACGTCGAGGACTTCCTGTCACGACTGCGCGGGGCGCGGGCACGGGGGTACTCCATTGTCGATGAGGAAGCCGAACCAGGACTTTACTCCCTGGCCGTTCCGATTCGCGACTTTAAGGGCGATGTGGTGGCAGCGCTTCAGGTCGTAGGCGCCAAGACACGCTTGGAGCCGCGGCTGGAGCCATGCGCCACGGCTCTCGTGTCCTGGGGAAAGTGGCTTGAGTCAACGTTGGGTCATGCGTCGCCGCAGAACGGGCTCTAGCTGGCAAGGCCCTTCCGGGCCGCGTCGCCCCGGGGACGGCCCTCAAAGGACCCCAGCCGTTCGGCTGCTGCCGTAAGGGCCATTGCAATGTCATTGGTGCTGGGTTTGATCTCGGCCCGGCTGCCGAGGACGCTGAGCGCGGCAAGAATTGATCCATCAGCGTTGCGGACGGGAACGGCCAGTTCGTAGATTCCGTGCTCGAATTCTTCCTCCGCGACAATGAAGCCCCGCGCCCTGTCCCGGTCCATCAGTTCGGCGACTTCTTGCGGCGAATGGGCCGCCCCCGGACCGCCTACGCCGATAAAGTTGACATTCTGGAGAAGGACTTCAACGGCTGGATGCTGGTCGTCCCACAGCAAGGCCCTTCCGGAGCCGGTACACCACACGGGCGTCACCATGCCGGGTTTCACGAAGCTGCCGGGAACCGCATCGTTACTGGAGGCCCGCAGGAGAACGACCCGGAAGCCATCACGGACGGAAACTCTGGATCTAAGGCCGAAAGAAGCCACCAAAGCCTCAAGTTCGGTTCTTGATTCGCGGACCCAGCCGGTATTCAGCGCTGCGGCCAGGCTGAAAAAACGTGGACCGGTCCGGAAGGGACCGCGTTCGACTCGCTCCAGCAGTCCCAGCTCACACAATTCCTGCGTCAGCCTTGAGACGCGGCTTTGTTCCATATCCAACTCGGATGCGAGCTGGGAAACGCCGAGAAGCCGCCTGCCCCGCTTCTCCCGGTCTGCGACCAGCCGAACAATTCGAAGTCCTTGGGCCATAGACGACGCTTCCGAGGAAGAATCCATGCTCCGTGCTCCTTCCGCCCGATGACTACGCCTATTCTCACATGTCTTCATTGTTGACCAGGACGCGGTTTCCTTGCGCCCACACCGTGTAAAGGTCAGCGAGTATCGCTGAATTCGCTGCTTCCAGTTCTGCGGGGGCGATTTCTGCGCGTCCCTGCCGCCCGAACAACACGACTTCGTCTCCAGGGGAAACTCCCGCCACGTCGGTGACGTCGACAACCATGGAATTCATCGAAACGATGTCGACTATGGCAGCGCGACGGCCGCGGACAAGTACGCTGCCTTGGCTGGCCAGTGCCCGCCGGTAGCCATCTCCGTATCCTGCTGTAACTGACGCCAGCCTGGAGTCCCGGTCCAAGGTGTGGGTGAGCCCGTAGCCCACCTCAGTGCCTGCTGCATAGCTATTAATGGACGCAATCCGGGCTTTGAAGGCCAAACACCGTTGGAAGTGCCCTGTTGTAGGTTCCGAATCGCCGTAGAGGACTGCCCCGGCACGGACCATGTCCAGCCACGAGCCGCGTACGTGCAGCGCGGCGTAGGAGTTGGCACAGTGGAGCAGCACGTCCTCCCGGCGCGTTCCGGTCAGTTGGAGCAGCGTCAACGCCTGACTGCGGAAACGCAGAAGAGCCGTTTCGACATGGCCGGTATCGTCCTTGGGAAAATGCGTCATGATCCCGGCCAGTAGAAGCCCAGGGTGGCTCACGATCCCTACCGCGGATGCCCGCCCAAGCGTGGATGAGACGTCGAGGCTGTGCCTGCTGATCCCGGAAGCGTTGATATCGAGGTGGATGCGGATCGCCGTCCCGGCCTCGGCAGCGATCTTGTGCATCTCCCAGGCGCTCTGCGGGTCGGCAACAAGTTCTTCGATGTCGTGACGCATGCCGGCCTTGATCTCCTGCGGCGCCGCGGCACGGACACGCAGAATCCGGCCCGCAAAACCGCAACGGCGTGCAATGGCTGCCTCCTCGTTACTTCCTACTCCGACGAAGGGAACGCCTAGACGAACAAGGGAAGGAAGTAAAAGGTCAGCTCCGTGTCCGTAGGCATGGGACTTGACCACTGCGCACAGGAGCGCCCGGTTATCGATCATGGACAGGAGGTTCCGAACGTTTGACTCGAAAGCTGTGGCGTCAATCTCCAGCCAGCTGCCGGCGTCGAGGCCCGAACTGCGCCCGCGTTGCATCAGGTCTTGTGAATTCATGGTTTATCCGTTGGACGGTTCCTCGGCCGGGGACGAAAGTCCCCGGCCGAGACGCTTGGTAGGCGATAGTTGATGACGGCGTTAGGACAGTTGGTTTGCGCGCGCCTTGCGTCCGTACTTGAAGTAGAAGAAGGCGTAGCAGGCGCCAACAAAAGTAACTCCGAAATAGAGGGCTGCTACCTGGTTGGGGTCATAAGCGATGCCGATCAGCGAAATAAGGCAGAGCGAGAAAGCCAGGATCGGCACCAGCGGGAACAGCGGGGCCTTGTAGGGAAGTGCGGCGACATCGCCGCCGTTCTTGACGAAGGACCTCCTGTGGAAGAAGTGCGAGGCGGTGATGGACATCCAGACCCCGACGACGGCGAAACCTGCCACTGAAACGAGAGCCAGGTAGACCGTTTCGGGCGCAACGACGCTGCTGATGAGCGACGCAAGGCCTCCGAGCATGCTGACTGAAAGCGCGATTATGGGGATACCGCCTCGGGTCAGTTTCTTCAGCGCCCGTGGGGCGTGTCCCTCGTCGGCAAGGGAGTAGAGCATCCGTGCGCAGGAGAAGAGGCCGCTGTTTCCAGCGGAGAGGAGTGCGGTGATGATGACGAAGTTCATGATGTCGGCCGCAAAAGGAATGCCTATGGATGAGAAGACAGTCACGAACGGGCTTTCGTCCAGGCCGACCTGATCGAACGGGATGGTAGCTGCGATGACAGCGATTGCGCCGACGAAGAAGATCAGCAGGCGGATGACTGTGCTGCGCATCGCTTTGGGGATGCTGGTGGCGGGGTCAGCTGTTTCGCCCGCTGCCACACCGATGAGTTCCGAGCCGGAGAAGGCGTAGAACACTGCAAGTGCAGTGACGAGAACGCCGCTGAAACCGTTGGGGAAGAGACCGCTGGAGGTGTTGAAGTTCTCAAACATGAACGGGTGGCTGCCCCCCTCACTGAGCGGGTGGATACCGAACAACGCCGCGCCACCGAGAATGATGAGGACCACGATGGCGCCGACTTTGACGATGGCAAACCAGAACTCGGACTCGCCGAAGAACTTCGAGGAAACTGCATTGAAGCCGAAGAGGACCGAGGCGAAGATGACGCACCAGACCCAGACGTCAACATCCGGGAACCAACGCTGCATGAGGAGACCGGAGGCAGTGAACTCCGAGCCGATGGCCACTGCCCAGCAGAGCCAGTAGAGCCAGGCCGTGGCGAACCCTGTGGCCGGCCCGATCGACCTCGCCGCGTAAATATGGAAGGCGCCTGAGACCGGATAAGCGATGGCAAGCTCGCCGAGGCAGGCCATCACGAGGTACACAACAAAGGCGCCGATTAGATAGGCGATGACCGCCCCGAGCGGTCCGGCTTGGGAAATGGTGTAGCCCGAGCTCAGGAACAGCCCTGAGCCGATCACCCCGCCCATGGCGATCATGACCAGATGGCGTGCCCCCATGGACCGCCGGAGCCCGGAGTCGGTCGACGGGGGAATCGTGGGCTGTGGGTCTAACTGGACAGGTGATGAGGGTTCCATGGTTTCTCCCAGGTGAGTGGATAGGTCTGATGCGAAAGATGCGCACATCGCCCCGGCATTGGGGGACAGGGCGCCTCGGGCTGTGCAGTGGCGGTAGTGATGAAAGTAACACGAAAACGGCCTTTGGGTCATTAAAAACATTTCAACATGCTTATGTTGCACCTAAATTACCTCGAGGCGCTGCTGCCGAATCGGCGGACAGATGGTCAGTTCGCCCTGTTTTTCGGTCACAATGACATGCACTGACGGACATGGAATGCGGTGAGCATTGGAGGACCGATGTAACTGACTGAAGGAGCACCATGACCACCTATGACATTGCGCTGATCGGCTTCGGCGGCGTCAACAGGACGCTGGCCGAACTGGTCGCAACACGCGGTGACACACTTCGTTCCGAGCTGGGCTTCGGCCTGCGTGTCGTGGCCATCACCGACCTGCGTCTCGGCTCGCTGGTCCAGCCCGAGGGGATCGACCTGGGCATCGCACTCAACTTGGACGGTGGAAGCGAAACCTTCGCCGCCCATGGCGGGTCCGCGGACACCAATAACGAATCAGTTATCCGTGACTGCACCGCCGACATCATCTGCGAGGCCACTTTCACGAATCCCGACGACGGCGAGCCAGCAGTTTCGCACGTACGCTGGGCCCTCGAATCCGGCAAGAGCGTCTGCACTACAAACAAGGGCCCGGTTGCCCTCCGCGGCGCCGAACTGACCGCCCTGGCCGGACAGAACGGCGTGCACTTCGAGTTCGAGGGTGCCGTCATGAGCGGCACTCCCGTCATCCGCCTGGCCAAGAAAATGTTCGCGGGGCTGAAGCTGAACGGGTTCGAAGGCATCCTCAACGGCACCAGCAACTATGTGCTCGGGCGGATGGAATCCGGACTGGACTTCGAAGAGGCCATCAGCGAGGCACAGGAACGCGGCTACGCCGAAGCCAATCCCGCAGCAGACATCGAGGGATACGACGTTCAGCTCAAGGTACTGATCCTCGCCAACGAACTGCTCGACGCAGGCATCGAACTAAAGGACGTTCAGCGGGAGGGGATTTCGACTGTGACGCCGGAGAATATCCAGAAGGCAACCCGCGAGGGACGCCGCTGGAAGCTCGTGGGTTCAGCGCGGCGGAACCCGGACGGGTCAGTGACCGCAGGCGTCTCCCCCGTAGCGCTCCCCCTCGGCCATGGGCTGGCCGGGGTTTCCGGCGCAACCAATGCCGTGTCCTTCGACACCGACCTTCTGGGCGCGGTAACCGTCTCTGGACCGGGAGCCGGCCGTGTGGAGACCGCCTACGCCCTGCTCTCTGACATCATCGCAATGCACGCAGCCAGGACGGAAGTAGCCGCAAATGTCTGAATCCACGCTGTGCTCGACGGAAACGGCGCTGCCGCAGTTCCGCGACGTGATGAGCCCCTACGACGGCAGAGTGGTCGGCGCGGTTTCGCTGACCGAGGCCACCGCCGGCAAAGCCGTGATCGAAACGGCGCGCGTCGGCGCCCGGAAGGCACGGGCACTGTCCCGCAACGCACGCGGGAAGATACTGGACGGCGCCGCAACCGAGATCGAGCAGCGCAACGAGGAGTTCGCGCAAACGATTGTGTCCGAGGCCGGGAAAACGATCCGCCAGGCACGGAAGGAAGTACTGCGCGCGGTCAACACGCTCCGCCTCTCCGCTGCCGAAGCACGCCGGAACGCCGGCGAAGTCATACCCTTTGACTCGTACGAGGGCTCAGAGGACCGCACCGGATGGTACTCCCGCGAACCACTGGGAATCATTGCCGCGATCACTCCTTTCAACGATCCCCTCAACCTGGTGGCGCACAAGATCGGCCCGGCAATCGCCGGAGGAAACGCCGTGATCCTCAAACCCTCTGCACTGACTCCCCTATCAGCCCAGCTGCTCACGGACGCCCTCGTGAGCTCCGGGCTCCCGGAGGAGGCCCTCACAATTGTTCA
This sequence comes from uncultured Actinomycetota bacterium, assembly GCA_963722145.1. Lineage (GTDB taxonomy): Bacteria > Actinomycetota > Actinomycetes > Actinomycetales > Micrococcaceae > Arthrobacter. Next base: position 744,597 of record CAVRLW010000014.1, read on the forward strand.
TGGCGACCGGGAAGTGGCCGAAACTCTCATTCGGTCCCGGGACGTACGAATGGTGTCCTTCACCGGGGGGTTCTCCACGGGTGAGAGTATCGCCCGCACCGCGGGCCTGAAGAAGCTCTCCATGGATCTTGGCGGAAATGCAGCCGTGATAGTCCTGGACGACGCCCACATCGAGAACGCCGTGGAATCCTGCGTCTCCGGAGCGTTTTGGGCCGCAGGCCAGAATTGCGTGGGGGTGCAGCGGATCCTGGTAGCCGCCTCAGTGTACGGCGCTTTCCGGCAGCGTTTCCTGGCGGCAACGGCACAGTTGGTTACCGGAGATCCAATGGATGAACAGACGGATGTCGGACCCATGATCAGCCAAGCTGCCTTGCATGAACTCCAGTCCAAGCTGGACGAGGCCCTCGACGCCGGCGCTGCCCTTCTCTCAGGCAATGTCACCGACGGCAATGTACTTCAGCCGACCGTCCTGGAAGCCGTCCCGGCGGGCAGCCGGCTATGGAAGGAGGAGGTGTTTGGGCCCGTGGTCATGCTTCGTAAATTCAACACCTTCGAAGAGGCCATCGAAGTCGCCAATGCCATCGACTTCAGTCTTCATGCCGGTATCTTTACCGATTCCCTGGCCAAGGCCATGGACGCAGCCCGTCAGCTCGAAGCAGGCGGCGTCATGATCAACGATTCCTCTGACTACCGGTTCGACGGCATGCCGTTTGGCGGGGCTAAGTACGGGAGCATGGGCAGGGAGGGCGTCCATTTCGCATATGAGGAAATGACCCAGCCAAAGGTCATCTGCATCAAGAACTGATCGAACTGGAGGGGCGCGACCGGGCCGTGCGCCCCTCCAATCACTCAGAGCAAGCGGCACGCAACGACGCCACCATCCAGCCGTCCACACAGAGGATAAATAACCATGACCACCCGCATCGAGACGGATTCGCTCGGAAACGTTCCTGTACCGGCCACAGCATATTGGGGAGCACACACCGCCCGGGCCTTGGAAAACTTCACCATCAGTGGCATTCCGGTCTCCAGCCACCCGCACCTCGTGCGTGCCCTGGCGATGATCAAGAACGCTGCGGCGCAGGCCAACTGCGAACTGGGCATCCTCAACCCGCGGGAAGCGGCGGCGATTCGCGATGCATGCCAGGAAATCCAGGACGGACATCACCATGAACAGTTCTGTGTGGACGTCATGCAGGGCGGTGCCGGCACGAGCACGAACATGAACGCCAACGAGGTGATCGCGAACCTTGCGCTGGAAAAGCTGGGCTACCGCCGCGGCGAATACCAGCACCTGCACCCCATTGATCACGTCAACCGGTGCCAATCCACCAATGACACCTATCCAACGGCGATCAAGTTGGCACTGATTTTCGCCACCACAGAGCTCAACCACGAGTTAGGCAAACTCGCCGAATCCGCCCGCCGCAAGGGCACAGAATTCGCCGACGTTGTGAAGATGGGCAGAACACAGCTTCAGGATGCCGTCCCGATGACCCTTGGACAGGAGTTCAATGCCTTCGCAGCTACGCTGGAAGAAGACCGCTCCAGGCTTACGGAATCCGCAGCGCTGATGCACGAGTGCAGTCTGGGCGCCACCGCCATCGGGACCGGCATCACCGCCGAACCCGGGTATCAGGAACTCGTACTTCGGGCGCTGTCGGAACTCTCCGGCGTCCCGGTGTCTCCCGCTGCTGACCTCATCGAAGCGACGTCCGACGTTGGTGTTTTCATGCACATGTCGGGCACGCTGAAACGCACGGCAATAAAGCTCTCCAAAATCAGCAGCGACCTCCGACTGCTGTCGAGCGGGCCGCAGAACGGCTTCGGCGAGATTATCCTTCCTCCGCGTCAGGCGGGGTCGTCAATCATGCCGGGAAAGGTTAACCCTGTCATCCCGGAGACCCTGAATCAGATTGCCTTCGCGGTCGCCGGAGCTGACACTACGGTGACGATGGCTGCTGACAACGGGCAGCTCCAGCTCAATGCCTTCGAACCTGTCATTGCCCATGTCCTGCTCCAAAGCGTTGCATGGCTCGAACACGGATCCCGCGCTCTTCGTCGATACTGCATCGAGGGCATTGAAGCGAACACCGGACGCCTCGCCCGCCAAACGGCAGCCTCAGTGGGCCTTGCAACGGCCTTCATACCGGCCATCGGGTATGCCGCAGCAGCAGCGGTGGCTAAGGAAGCCCTCCGAGACGGGTCAACCATTCTGGACATAGTCGCCGGCAGAAACCTCTTGGACCGGAACGTAGCTCAGTCACTGATTGAATGCGCCGTGCTGCCCGTTGGAAGTGCTGGCAAGTCCGGAGTCTGATCACTTTCACTCCGTGGCGCTGGCCCCTCCGCCGCCCCGCCTGATGTAGCTGGAAAGCGTCATGGCCGTCACCGTGTCCGTGACGCCGGGAATAGCCGCGATCTGCTCCCAGATCTCCTGAACCCTCTCCAGTGACCGGGCCTCGATCCTAACCAGGAGATCAAAGTCACCGCTCACGACGTCACACAGAATTACTTCCGGAATCGACCGCAACACGGAGATGACGTCCGCCCCCCGCACCCGGTCCTTCCTGTAAACCATCAGGAAGGCGGACACCGGACCCTGCCCAGACGGGCCCGCAACAATCGTGTACCCCTGGATATACCCTTGCCGTTCCATCCGTTCGATCCGCTGGCGCACAGCGTTCCTCGAAAGGAGGACTTTGGTCGCCAGCTCTGCATGGCTCATGCGAGCGTTCTTCGTGAGCTCCGCAAGAATCCTCTGATCTATCTGATCAAGACTCACCCGATCCATGCCTACCCTTCACAGCAATAATCCTCCGGACCCAACCGGAACGGAACCAACTTCAAGACCGAAAGCCCTTGAAAAATGACACTTCTGCACCATGCCCGGCCCACTCTCGCTGGCATTAGCTGCATCTTGTTCGACATGGACGGCACGCTCCTGGATTCAGCACCCGGCGTTACAGCAAGTGCTGCCCAAGCCTTGGCAGCGGTGGGCGCACCAGTGCCCGCGATGGAAAAACTGCGCCAATTCGTCGGCCCGCCGATGATCGAATCCTTCAGAACAGTCTCACAACTGGACGAAAAAACCGCCCAAAAGGCCCTCCAACACTACCGCAAAGCGTACGCCGATCACGGGGCTGAACACTCCAGCCCATACGACGGGATTATGGACCTGCTCAAACACCTACACTTGGCCGGAATTCCAATGGCTGTAGCCACTTCCAAGGTGGAAGACCAGGCAAAAAGGCTCGCACAAAGGTTTGGAATGAAAGGCTACTTCATCAACGTATGCGGTGCGTCGGACTCCGAGGGAAGAGCGAGCAAGGCGGAGGTCATCGCCGAATTGTTGCACCGGCTTCAGTCCGAAAGCGTGGACATCTCCAACCCCGCGATGGTCGGAGACCGAAGCTACGACGTTGCGGGAGCAGCCGAACACGGAATCCCCACGATATTCGCACTCTGGGGCTACGGGGAGGTCGAAGAAGGGTCGCATGCGGCCGCCCTTGCCCCCTCCCCCGCGGCCCTGCTGCCGTTGATCCTGAACAACAGCCTTCGGTCAGCCGCCCAGCATGACAGTCCCCCCGTGCGATGAGTCCACGAATGCGACCAGCAGGCATTCACAACCCGCTCTTTGCTAGTGACTGTGGTTGGCCCCAGATCTAATCCATTGCCTGAGGTTTGCCGCTTAAGCCGGTCCCCACCGCGACATTCCGGGCGCTCCCCCCGCGCAATAAATCCCATACGGTGTGAATCGCAGCGATAAATGGCGCCGTTTTAGCAGCGAATGTCACCCGGGGAGCCCTTGGCGGATCCTCGACCGGGCTGGGCGTGCTCATGGTTGAGGGGGCGTCGCGGCGGGAGGCGGTCGAGGATGCCACGCTGAGCCCCGAGTACATGACTACCTGCGAGTCGATCGTGCACCGATGAGTTTCCCGCGCCGCGCCCGATCTATACGATGGAGACCGACTGACGGAAGGCTGGCGCCATGCGGAAACTGATCTACGGCATGAACCTGACCCTGGACGGCTACATCGCCGCGGCCGGCGATGACATCGGCTGGGGCGGGCCGAGCGAAGAACTCTTCCAGTGGTGGCTCGACCAGGAGCGGGCGAGCGGCCTGTCGCTGTACGGCCGCAAGCTCTGGGAGACCATGAGCTCCTACTGGCCGACCGGCGACCAGCAGCCCAACGCCACCCCGGCGGAGATCGAGTTCGCGCGGAACTGGCGGGACACGCCGAAGGTGGTGTTCTCCTCGACGATCGACAAGGTCGACTGGAACACCCGCCTGGTCACCGGCGACGCGATCGCCGAGATCACCCGGCTCAAGGCCGAGGACGGCGGCCCGATGAGCGTCGGTGGCGCAACGCTCGCCGGGGCGGCCATGCGGGCCGGGCTGATCGACGAGTACACGATCGTGACCCATCCGGTCCTGGTGGGCGGCGGCACGTCGTTCTTCACCGCGCTGGACAGCTCGGTGAACCTGGACCTGGTGGAGACGCGGACGTTTCCCGGCGGCGTGGTCCTGACCAGGTACGAGACGAGGCGCTGAGCGCGATTCCTCCGCGCGGTCGGGGAAGTACTCCACCACCCGCGGCCCCACGCCGGTGGCCAGCAGATGACCACATGGGCCCCCGTTGGCGCAGCGGCCGCCATTGGCCGTTGGGCAATCCGTAAGGACGTCCTGTCCTCGGCTTCTGCAACTGCCCCCGCCTGACCGCCCGCTGCACGATCGGCTATCGGGGCGGCCGGGGTGTCATTTAGCGCTGTGAAAACGCCGCCACTTACTGCTGCGGTTCACAGTCGTTTTTCGGAGGCTTGCCATGGGCTGGTCAGAAACGGTCGTTATTGACCTGGGGGGAAGAGCGAAGCCGGGTGCAATTCTCACCCGGCTTCCCTCTTTCTGGTCTAGATCCCGGGTTCTAGCCCGGCTGGCCCTCGGCTACCGCGGGGCCCCGCAATGCGTGGGGTAGCCCGCGCAGCATGGTTACTGGGTGCCGCCCCTAGGTTCGTCCTCGAGGTCCTTAGGTGCCGTGAGATCCATCTCGAGCAGCGGCACCACTTTGGACTTGGTGATGAAGCGGTGAGCCAGCCACAGGATGATGAAGACTGGCAACCCGATGTAGGAGGAAAGCACCTCCATGCTCCGCCCGGCAAGCACAGCCTCGTAGTTCTGTCCCGCGATTACCAGGATCAGCAGGGCGAAGGCCAGCAGTGGGCCAATGGGGAACAGGGACGCCTTGTAAGGCAGGTCACTGACTTTGTTCCCCTGGGCCAGGAAGCCGCGCCTGAAGCGGTAGTGGGAGACCGCGATTCCCGCCCAGACGATGAAGCCGCATAGGCCTGACATGTTCAGCAGCCAGGAGTAAGCTGCGCCCTGACCGACGATCGCGGAGAGGAACCCGAAGAGTCCCACGGCCGCGGTGGCCAGCAACGCCGGAATCGGCACGCCACGCGCATTGGTTCGGCCGAAGATCTTCGGTGCCATGCCGTCATGGGCCATGGCGTAAAGCATCCGGGTGGAGGCATATAGTCCCGAGTTGCCCGCAGACAGGATTGCGGTCAGGATCACGGCGTTCATCAAGGCCGCTGCGAAGGCAATTCCGGCGCGCGAGAAGACGAGGGTAAACGGCGATGTTGCAATATCGGACTCGCCGGAGGCCAGCAGGCTCGGATCGGTGAACGGGATCAGGCAGCCGATGATGAAGATGGCACCAATGTAGAAAAGCATGATGCGCCAGAAGACAGTGCGGATAGCCTTCGGCACTTCGCGGCGCGGGTTCTTGGCTTCACCTGCGGCGACTCCCACGAGTTCGGTGCCCTGGAAGGAGAACCCGGCAACCATGAAGACCGAGATGATCGAGACCCATCCCCCGTGGAACACGTCATCGCGGTTTTCCCAGTTGCTCAGTCCCGGAGAGTTATCCCCGAGGATGCCGAAAATCATCAGCGCGCCGGCGATCAGGAAGAGCACCACTGCGCTGACCTTGATCAGGGAGAGCCAAAACTCCGACTCTCCGAAGGACTTCGCCGAGAGGGCATTGAGCCCGGTCAGCACCAGCAGGAATAGCCCAGCCCACATCCATCCTGGGACCCCCGGGAACCAGAAGTCCATGATGATTCCGGCCGCGACCAGCTCGGCGGCCACGGTGATGGCCCAGTTGAACCAATAGTTCCAGCCGATCGCGAACCCAAAGGACGGGGAGACGAAACGGGTGGCAAAGGACTGGAAGGAACCGGCGACCGGAATTTTGGCCGCCATCTCGCCCAGTGACTGCATCAACAGGAATACCATCAGCCCGACCAGCGCGTAGGCGACCAGCGCACCGCCGGGACCCGCCTGGGAAATGGTGGCGCCCGAGGCCACGAACAGCCCGGTACCGATCGCACCGCCGATAGCGATCATCTGCAGATGGCGGCTGCTTAGCCCGCGTTTGAGTTCGTTGCCGGTTTCGTCCGAGGCGCGGACTGCCCCCGTCTCGGGGGATGAACCGCGTTGTGCCACTGCATCGGGTGTGATTTCTACGGATGTTTCACTGACTGGCGTCATGCAACACCACCAAGGTGCATCGCTGCGATCCGGCTTGAGTTCTTGGTGCCGGTGACGGCTCGACCGGTGCAGGCGTCTACGACTGCCGTGGCGAGCTGGTAGGAAAAAATGGTCCCCACAGGTCTCGCCTCCGCGGTGCTGTCTCCCGAGCTGAGGAAGAGTCCCGCACCGAAACACAGATCGGTTTCAGGGATGCGGGGAGCGATAGCCCGATCGTTTTTTTGCGTGTGGGAGCTAAGTCCCATGGTGCCTCCGAAAAGGTAGCTGCGGTGGATTTAAGCCTTCCGGAGCCCCGGGCCGGGAAGGATGGTGATCAAGCTAACACACGTGAAGGAAGCGACCTTTGGCGGGGCAAATGTTGCACGTCCGACGGGTCAAGTCCTTACGCATAGGCACGGGTTACCCGATTTGAGCGTAAGACTTGCTGATTTGATCTCGCCGGTCGAGTAAGCAGCTCTGACGATCTGCTATGGCAGGCGGCCCGGCGTTAGGCGAATGATCCCAGGGGTAAAGACGCACAAGAGGTGTCGGAGCATCTCGTCAAGCGGGGCGTGCACCTCGATGAACTTACCGGTTCGACCAGCAAGCGCCTCACAAACTCGCCCCGGAGGAAGCCCTTTCTGCTTTGCAACGACCTGCCGCGTCGATAGGCGGCGAATAAAGCCATCACACCCAACTTGTCGAGTTGGATATCCAGGGGCGGCCGCACGGGCCCCGCTGATCAGCAAACACTCTGGCTGTGCCGGGCGCAGAAGGAACCGTCATCACGTAAACCAGGAAGACCGCCAGGACCCGGGGCTGCCGCACTTCGTCCGCGAGCCGCCCGAACAAGGCTGGAGCCCCCCGACAGATGAGCAACCGGTCAACGCTGTTGTCCCCTGGGAGAATCAGCGGGAATTTGAACCAGAGACAGACGCAGCAGCGCCGGTGCGGTCTTACTTCCAAGGCATCCACTGATCGGCACGAGTGGCAGGAGCAGAACCTCGGATCATCCCGATAGTGCGGCTCTTTCAATCTGATGCGCCGTTTCTGGGATGTCCTCAAGACACCCGACCTTAAGGTCAGGCGCAGGCATAGCAGTGAAGAGAAGGCACCTAGCAAAAGTATTTCTTATGCATGAGGGAAAAACCCATCACGCATGCTTACGCAGTGCTAGCTTCTTCAGGAATCCCCTCAACGGAAGGAACGAGCATGTCTCTAATCGCAAACCCGGAAGTGACAACCACCCGGGCAGAAGACCTCAAGGCGCTCCCGGCATGGCAGGCCCTGAAGGCAGCCGTCATCGGACTGCAGCAGGTTCAAGTGCAGGACGGTTCCGTTCCGGAACCCGCTGACCATGACCAGGCCCGCCAGAATGTCGGCATCATTACCGACTCAATCAACGACCTGCGCCCCCACCTCCCCCACGACACGGACTACCTTGAACTGCTCGTGCAGGACTTCCAGCGGTGGGCGTCCGAGGGCTTCGTCATACCGGATTTCCTCGACTCATTGGTGGCCTTCCACCCCGAGCAGTGGCGCATCGATGGGTTGGCGCACTTGGTTGTGTTCCCCATGTACACGCAGAACGGCAGCACCAACCGCTACTTCGAGGCCGTCCTCATCGAGGTCATTTGGCCTTCTTTCGTCGCTGAACTGGAGGCAGCAAACTACTCCAACAAGCTGTTCGTCCCCATCAGCTTCGTCGATTTCACGCCCGGCTATGACACGAACTCCGCAGTTCTCTTCCCCGAGAGCGTAGCGGTCCGGAGCACCCCCTCCTTCACTTGGGGAGGCATTTTCGCGGACCGCGAAGCTGCCCGGTTCCGTCGCGTCCTAAAAGCTGCTGCCGACATCACTTCCCTGGACCTGCCGGCTGACGCCGCGGAATTCATCGAAGACCAGCACCTCACGGAGAAGACCTTCGTGATGTGGGATCTGATCCATGACCGGACCCACATGCGCGGTGACCTGCCCTTTGACCCGTTCATGATCAAGCAGCGGATGCCGTATTTCCTGTATTCCCTGGAGGAGCTCCGCTGTGACCTGACCGCCTTCCGCGAATCAGTCCTCATCGAGCGGGACGAAACGGCTTCCGAGGACGCCCGCAAGCACGCCAAGCTGGTCCAGTACGCCGTGATCTTCGACCGCATTTTCCGCTTCGCGATTACCGGGAACCGGGTCCGTAACTACGACGCCGTGGGCGGCCAATTGCTGTTCGCCTGGATGCACCAGCACCGGGTCCTGCACTGGACCGATGGACAGTTGAGCATCGACTGGAAGGACGTCACCGGCGTGGTCGTCGAGCTGGGTCTCCGCATCGAGGAACTCTACTGGCGTTCAATCGACCGGCCGAAGACCGCACACTGGCTGGCTGCCTACGAGCTCGTCTCGGAAACCCTCACCCCCCACCCGGCCTCCGTGTGGGCCAAGGGACCGGAGGCCCTTCCGCTCGACGGCCCTCCCCGGGGTCTGACGGACCAGATCCTTGATGACGAATTCCCCCTGTCGATGTTCTACGAGGCACTGGAGAAGAAGATGTCCTCGGTCATTGAATCAACTGCCGGGATCACCGGTAAGAGGCCTGTGAAGACTGAGGGCGAGGCGGGCGCATGAGCCAGGACCTCTCGGGGCGTACGGTCGTCGTCGCCGGTTCGACAAGCGCTGCAGGCGTCGCGGTAGTCCGCACCCTCTCGCAAGCAGGGGCACGCGTGGCCGCCGTGGACATTCTTGAGGACCGAGTGCAGGAGCTCTCGGGCGCGTACGACAACGTCACGGGCTATGTCTGCAACCTCGCGGACCTGCAAGCCGTTGAGGACTTGGCGACGTCTGTCCGGAACGATCTGGGCCCCGTGGACGGCCTTATCCATCTTGTAGGAGGGTGGCGAGGCGGTACCGGTATTAAAGGCCAGACGGATGAAGACTGGGACTTCCTGCACACCAGCGTCCTCACCACCCTGAGGAACACCAGCCGCGCGTTCTACCATGACTTGGCTACCTCCCCTGTGGGTCGCCTGGCCATCGTTTCCGCACAGTCCGCTTCCTCGCCGACAGCGGACGGCGCCGCCTATGCCGCCGTCAAGTCCGCCGCCGAGGCATGGACCCTGGCCGTGGCCGACGGATTCCGGCACCTGCAGGGAGAAACCGAAAGCCCCCTCTCCGCTCAGCACTCAGCCGCCCTGGTCTTCGTCGTCAAGGCTCTGGTCGATGACCGGATGCGCGCAGCCCAGCCGGAACGGAAATTTCCGGGCTTCACCGATGTCAGTGTCCTTGCCGACGCTGTACATCGGATCTTCGACCTGGAGGCAGAACAGATCAACGGGCAGCGCTTGCCCCTCACGGCCGGCCACCTCGTGGGCACACCGGCATAAGCGTCAGCGTTGATACCAAAGCAGGCGTCCCGCAGGTACTGGCGGGGCGCCTGCACGACCCGGCATACCGGGGCTTCGCCTCGGATAACTACGCCGGGGCTCACCCCGAAATCATCGAATCAGTTCAGGCAGCCAACGAAGGCCACGTCACCGCATACGGCGAAGATGTCTACTCAGCAGCGCTTCAAGAGGTCATCCAGTCCCACTTCGGGACAACTGCAACCGCATATCCGGTCTTCAATGGAACAGGGGCCAACGTCCTTGCCCTGCAAGCCCTGCTCCCGCGCTGGGGCGCTGTCATCTGCGCAGCAACAGCGCATATCAATACCGACGAAAACGGCGCCCCGGAACGGATTGGCGGAATATAGCTCCTCCCGATCCCCACACCGGATGGCAAACTCACCCCGGAATTGATCGACGCCGAAGCCTGGGGTGGGGAGACGAGCACCGGGCGCAACCGTTGGTCGTATCGATCACCCAGACCACCGAACTCGTCACCTGCTACACGCCGGAAGAAATCCAACGGATCGCTGAACACGTCCATGCGAAGGGAATGAAACTCCACCTGGACAGAGCAAGGCTGGCCAACGCTGCAGCACATCTCGGGCTTCCTTTGCAGGCATTCACTACCGACGTCGGTGTCGACGTCCTGTCTTTTGGCGGCACCAAAAACGGGCTGCTGTTCGGCGAAGCCGTTATCTGGCTCAACCCACAGTCCGACCCAGGCATGAGCTACCTGCGCAAAATGAACATGCAGCTTGCCTCAAAGATGCGTTTTGTCTCTGCGCAACTGGTAGCCCTGCTAACGGATGGGTTGTGGCTGCGGTCCGCCAGTCACGCCAACGAGATGGCTCAACGTCTCAGCGAAGGAATCTCGGCCAATATCGGCGTCTCGCTGACGCAAGCAACACAGTCCAATGGCGTCTTTGCCGTCCTCCCACGCGGGGCAGCCGCGAAAGTCCGGGAATCCTTCCGCTTCTATGACTGGGACCAAGCACGCGGCGAAGTCCGGTGGATGTGCTCCTGAGTATGTCAGCCCGATTCAGGACCCACTGAGACGCTTGAATCAGGACCACTCAGGCCCCTGGTCCCTGGCCCTGACACCCTGCCCATCTCCTTCTAAATCGCACTTCGAGTCGCGGTCTTGCGAGCAGGCCCCCGGGGACGACTTAGCGATACTGGTCAGTTGCCGTTGTTGCGAGAGTGGTTCAGTCGTTCAGATGGCACCCTACAGCTACGGGGCGTGGATCCTGCTCGATTTCGTCGTGCCGGGCAGTTTCAGCTTCAATGGCTACATGCCTCCCGTCTGGTCTTTGCGCCAAAGCCTTCCCTCGGACGCTTCATGGATTGCCGAGCTCCGCGCCCAGGTCATGCGTCCCGATCTCGAGCGCCTCGGACGCTGGGATCCGGTGCGCGTCAGACAGCGCTTCCTCACCGGTTTTCACCCGGCGCATACGTTTGTTATCGAAGTTGAGGCCTCCGCGGCGGGTGCCATTGCGGTCCGCCCCGAATCGGATGAGCAATGGATTGAACACTTCTATCTGGCCCCCGAGTACCAAGGGCAGGGTCTGGGGAGCGCGGTGCTGCGCCACGTGTTGGTGGCGCAGCGCGATCACCGGCCTTTCCGGCTAAACGTCCTCCAAGGCAGCCCGGCGAGACGTCTCTACGAACGCAACGGATTCGTCCACGAGCACGAGGATTCCATCGATGTGTTCCTCGTCGCCGAAACGGACCAGAAGGTCGTGCCCAGGAGAACCCGCTCCCGCTGAACGTTTCCCCTATAGGACACGCTAATGGTCAAGCAAACTCTCAGCAGTCCCCCTGAATTAGTGCCTCCGCCCGCCTGCCGAGGGGGTGCTGGCCGCCGGCTCAGTGGCCGCTGCGCATCCGATCACGTGCGCAACTCACAACGGCGGACAAGTCCAGCCCATAGGTCGGCCCTTCGCCGGAACCGTACTCCTCGAGTCGGGCCGCACCGCGCTCGAGGAGCCGGAGCGCGCCAACGCTGTTCCCCCGGGCGGCGTGGGTGAGCCCGACGCAGATCTGGGCGAGACCTTGCCAAAGATTGCGTTCTTCGGCCGGCCCGGCTTTCCAGCGGGCCTCGAGTACCTCATGGGCGGCGAAGGGCCGGCCTGCTTCCACCAGACTCCGGGCCGCAACCACCGTCTGCGCCGGCGGCAGCGCCTCCTCCGAGACCGGCTCCACGCCAGCGCTCCCGTACGCCAGCGGCCGGCCAAGAGCGTCACGCGGCCGGGCCTGCCGCGGGCGCCTTGAAGCATCCCGATCCCTGTCACCCGTCATTGCAGTCTCCGCCCTGAGCGTGCCTGGACGTTACCAACCTTCATACGCCCAATGCTAAGACCCGGCCCTTCGAACATCCGTTCCGCCGCAAATGGATGCCACGGGACGGCGGCCGCGAGAGAAGAAATGATCACCGCTGGTCGCGGCGCAGGGGGTGATCATTTGGAACCTCGACGAGCACGATGCGCACTCCATCGGGGTCCGCGATCCACATCTCCACCAGCCCCCACGGCTCCTGCTGCGGCCTGCGGATCACCGGTACCCCGGCTGCCAGCAGCCGCTCGTGCTCGCGCTGCACGTCGCGAACCTGAATCCAGATCGACAAGGCACTCCCCGGTGGATCAGCCGACCGTCCACTGACCTCGAGAAAACCGGTTCCCAGGAAGAACACCAGGCCCGGCGCATCACGACTCCCGAACTCCCGGTAGATCGCCAAGCCCAACGTGTCCCGATAAAACCGGTGGCTCCGCTCAGGTTCGGACGGATGAAGCAGTATGCGGCTCCCAAGGACTTCCATGTTCTCCATCCTGCCCTCGAGCCATGCACTTCGCCCGGCGCGTGCCTGTGACTTCCTGGTGTTGCGTTCAAGGATCCCTGTTGGGCGGCGAGCTGCCGCACCGGTCGGGGCGCCACGGTCGACACCGAATCTGCTGCACCGGCCGTTCCGCAAACAAAACGGCGGAACCGCCAACTCAGCTGCGATTTAGGGGCCAAACGAAGTTGACGGGCACACTCCTGCGTGACTGTTAAACAGGAAGCGCGATAAATCGCAGCTGAATTGGCGGTCTGCGGTCCAGTTTTGGGAACCCCTGCCGGGCATATCTAAGGGCGACGTCCCGAACGAAGGCTGCCTGACGGCCAGCTCGGACTCAACAAGGGTTCATGACGCCGAGTTCATCTCGTGGCACGGCTCATGCGCCGACTCCCGAGGCTTCCTGGGGCGCGGGCATGCCTGCGACCATTCCGGCCCACAACAGGTCGGTAGTCGCTAGGGTCAGGTAGTCCACGGATGTTCCATCCAGGAGGTTGCCCGCCGCCAGCATTGCGGCTCCGTGCAGGCTCACGAAGCAAACGAGAGCGAGCCTCTCGCAGTCGCCTGGCGCCAACTCCCCGGCGGCCTGGGCTTCAGCGATGAGCGCCCTGGCGACCCTTATACCGTCTTCGCCGATGCTGCGCAGTTCATCGCTGGCATCAGGATGGTGCTTGGTGGAGTGCATCACGGCCAACAGGACCGGGTGGGAGACCGCGAAGTCCACATAGGCCTTAGCGATCCCGACAAAGCGTGACCGATGGTCTCCGGCCGCTTCAGACGCTCCCGATGATCCGTGGCATTCATGCCACGGAAGCCGTCAAGGGCGAGGGCATCGAGAAGCGCCTGCTTGTCACGGAAATGCTTGCCGGGCGCCGCGTGGCTCACGCCCAGGTCACGTGCGAGCTGCCGCAGCGAAAGTCCCTCGACTCCTGCTTCTTCGATGGTTTCCGTTGCACGGGCGAGCAACGCCTCGCGGAGCTTGCCGTGATGGTAGGGCTGATCGGTCATGAGATCAGTATAGCCATAAAGTAGTCATTGACAACAATGATAGTCAGTGCCTACTATGTTGGCATTGGCTACATGAAGTAGCCGCGACACGGATCGGATTCGACATGACAACATGACCTACACCGGAACCACAGCACTCATCACTGGAGCGAGCTCCGGGCTCGGCGCCGAGTTTGCCGCACGATTTGCAACGCGCGGGGCCAACCTTGTGCTGGTCGCACGGCGGACCGACAGGCTAGAGGATCTTGCCCGGAAGTTGCGCAGTCGCCCACGGCATCACCGTGACTACGCTCTCGAAAGACTTGAGCCGTCCGGGAGCCGGAGCGGAACTCCGCGACGAGCTCGCCGGCCGGGGCATCCGCATCGACACCCTGATCAACAACGCGGGCTTCGCCACGAGCGGCCCTTTGGTCAAGGAAGACCCCGCGGTCATCGCCTCGGAGATCTCCCTCAACGTGGCCTCCCTCGTCGAGACCACGCGGGCATTCCTCCCCGAGATGCTCGCCGCCGGGAAGGGCGCACTCATCAACGTGGCCAGCACCGCAGCATTTCAGCCGGTGCCTGGGATGGCGGTTTACGGAGCAACCAAGGCCTTCGTCCTGAGCTTCACCGAAGCCGTGGCACATGAGACGAAGGAATCCGGCCTTCGTGTGCTCGCGCTCTGCCCGGGGGCTACCCGCACCGAGTTCTTCGAAGTACTCGGGAGCCAGGCCGCTGCCGTCGGCCGGCTGCAAAGCCCCAGCGAGGTCATCGACACTGCCCTGCGCGCTCTCGATCGCCGCACTACACCCGTAAGCGTCGTCTCCGGCTTGGGAAATCGCATGCTTGCCGGAATCGCCCAGCGCCTCCCCCGAAACATCTCCCTCGCCATGGCCGGCAGAGCCGTACAGGACTAGTCCTACAGTCGCATTTCGCTTCGCCCTGTTGGTCTTCGCCACGCCCGTATCTTCACACCCCACCGAGGATGTAGCAATGAATCAGACTCCCGACGTACTTCGTTATGCCGCCTTTACCAACACCCCCGACGGAGGCAATCCGGCGGGAGTAGTCCTGGACGCAACCCGACTCGACGACGCCCGGATGCAGGCCATCGCGGCCGACATCGGATATGCGGAAACAGTCTTTATCACCAGGGCGACGGTTGACGGAGACCCACGTCGAAACCGCGTGCGGTACTTCTCCCCGATCGCCGAGGTGCCGTTTTGCGGCCACGCCACAATTGCTTTGGCCGTCGCGCTGTCAGGGCGAGACGGTGCCGGGACCTTTGTTTTCGACACCGCGGTGGGGTCCGTCGTGATCGAGACTGCAGGCCAGGGCGCAGCCGTGACGGCATGCTTCACGAGCGTGGAACCGCGAGTGGCCGAGTTCCCCGACGACGTTCTGAGCACCCTGCTCGGGTTGCTCGGCGTAGGCCGGGGCGAACTGCACCCCGAGTACCCTCCGATGATCGCTTTTGCCGGGAACTGGCACCCCATTCTCGTCTTCGCAGAACGAAGGACCTTTGACTCATTCGTGTTCGACCCGAACCATATGCGCACGCTGATGGACGCCCAAAACTGGGCAGGCACCGTAACGACACTCTGCGAGACCGGAGCGGGCGAGTTCGACTCGCGCAACCTCTTCCCGGTGGGCACCATCACTGAAGATCCGGCGACCGGTTCGGCAGCCGCCGCTTTCGGCGGATACCTCCGCCTTCTTTCGCTTGTCGAACCACCCAGCCGGGTAGTGGTGCTCCAAGGGAGCCACGTCGGCCGCCCAAGCAGACTCACCATTGAATATTCCACCGCTCGGCGGGATCGTAGTGCGCGGAGAAGCCGTCGAAATCGCTTAGCCGTTTCGTCGGCGGAAAGCTGATTTTGGTCCCGCTGAACCGGGCATCCGCGCTTGCTCATGATCCCGTCGGTTTTACAACCGCTTCACAACGCGTGCCCTGCAGGCAGAGCTGACCACCTATGACTTCGAAGGCAAACCCCAGCGTCCGAGCAAGGAACAGCTGAAGGAAGATCCTCCTGAGGTAAAGCAGTTCAACTCCTAGCGGACCATCCGCAACATCGGCAAAGAACGTCGAGTAGGACCAGCACGAAATCGATCGGCGGTTTCAGCCTCTTGATGGTGGTCGTTTCCACGGCGAAAAGTGGTCCCCGTTCAAGCTGCGATTGCGGCGCTAAAGTGGGCTCGAATCTGATTTCAATCGGATGGGGCACAGCCTGGGCTTTTGGCCACACGAGAGCCTGGTCTGAGTCACGCTGGAAAACAACCGCATAGGCGCCAACACCGGCTGAACCTGCCCTCCAGCTCGGAACATGCAAAGTACTACGCCGGCGCGTCGCCGGGCACCTCGGAAGCGACGCCGAGGCGACAGCATCAGCATTCGCCAACTACGCGGACGCCACGACGGCCGGGGGCCTTCGCTCCCGGCCAGCCTCTGCCGCTCACTCTCGCGGTTAATACTGCCTTCTGTCGACGCGCCAGAGGAATCAAGACGACCACGTTAGAAGAGCACGCTGAGGTAGTCATGTCGATGACCGCGTCTCCGGTTATGGACGGGTATGACTGACTACCCAGCGGGAACGTCGACGGAAGAAGACTACTGTCACGCACACCTTCCTGCCACGAACGCTTCTGGAACAGTCCACGTAGGACGGACCGGGCGTCCGCCAGAGTGCTCGGAAAGTCATGTCACACAGACTTCATGGCCGCATGAACTCGTGTCAGAAGAACCGGCAAGGAGGGGAGCCACCCAGCAGTAACGGCGTCACGTAGACCGGTGTGGACACCGTACACACAACCCTTGGCCGGACAAACAGCCACCACCTTCTCCCCAGGCCATCAGGAGGCGGCGAATCGAGGCCAAGCATCTGGAAAGAATTTCGCGCAGGTCATGTCATCACCACAACCCCAGGACATGAATAGGTACAAGGCCAACCACGCCCATCGGACAACCCAAAAAGGAGACCCGAATGACCCCACATCCCAGCAGGCGGATGGCCCACCAGCCAGGGCCCTGAACCCGCCACACATAACTCCATAGGCCACCGCGGCGGCCAGGCACCAGCGTCAGAGGGACCCAAGCAGGGTCAATGTACACACGTTAAGCAAAAACCCCCTCTGGCGAGGGGGAATGCTGTGCCCGAGGTGGGACTCGAACTGCATTCCCTCCCCCGCAAACACTGGGCTCCCGCGGAAACATAAGGAATCCGGTCCGATCCGGCCCCGGTACGACCCAGTCCGAAGCCCGAAGTGTGTACTTTGTACACACTTCCTTTTTGCATTCTGGCGACACCCTGGCTCGCCATGAGTCACCAGTGCTGAGCCCCGGCCGGAACATGACTTTCGGGCACGAATCCGTGTTCCATATACATAGCCGCCTTTCCCTTTCCACCTAGCCGCGGTCTCTCGCCCGTTCATCGCGTCTCCGACAGCCAAGGACATGACCGACCTTGCCCGGTCGAAGAACCACCCAAACGATGAAACAGAGCGCTTGTCACCGTTCGGTGACATAATGGACTGCAAGGGAGGCCGCCATGACATCTGGAACCAGCATCGGCACGCCCGCGGCCGTCGGCGCCATCATCCGTGCCCGTCGCCAGGACCGCGGACTGTCGCAGCAGACTCTTGCTGACAGGGCTGGGGTGTCAAGGAAATTCCTCATGGATCTCGAAGCTGGCCACGAACGCGCCGAACTCGGCAAAACCTTGGCCGTCCTGGCAGCCCTGGGTCTGTCACTGGAAGCCACGGACCCTCTCCCCCACGGCAGTGACCACGACCCGGCACGGCGCGACTACGCCGAAACCTTCACCCGGCTTATCGCTGATCGGGATTTCGAGTTCGCCATCAAGATGCTCGCCGACTACGCCACCGCATCCCTCAAAGCCGGCAAGCCCTTGCTCCAGCGCAGTCCGCGGCTCAAGGAGCCCCACTGGTCCGCAGCCCTCGCCGGTATCACCAACTACACCGCCCACCGGCTCGGCCAGCCCGCACCACCCTGGACCGGGCGAATCAAACCCCTCAACGAGGCATGGATGCCGGCCGAGTCCTACCGGCACGTCGGGGAACCCATGAAGCAACTCACCATGTCCGAAACACCCGAGGAGCTCGCCTCCATGAACGTCTTCATCCGCGAACGCAGCCTGGCCACCGCATGAGCGGCGGAGAACTCAATGGCGCAGAAATACGTGCCCTCCTCCAGGAACTCGGCCGGCGTCTGCACGCCGAAGGCGTCCATGGCGACGTCAAACTCGTAGGGGGCGCCGCGCTCGTCCTTCAAGGAATCGGAAACCGCCCCACCGCCGATATCGATGCCAGCTACGCGGACAAAGCAGCCGTCGACGCTATCGTCACTGAAATGGCCGCTGAGTACGACCTCGCGCCGGACTGGCTCAACTCCAATGCCGCAGCTTTCGTCCCGGACAACGCCACCTGGGTCGAACTCGAACAACTCGACGGACTCACCATCCAGGCAGCAGATACCGAAACACTCCTGGCCATGAAAATCGCCGCCGAACGGGACAAAGACACCCTCGACATCGCCCGGCTCCTGCGCCGGCTCAACATCTCCAACGCCAACGACGCCGTCGACCTCGCCTACAACAAATACGGTGAGCACTCCATCCCGCTCGCAGCAGGCCGGGAGAATTACCTCATCGTCGTCGACGACGCACTCGACGCAGCCGCGACCCTCAAGCCCGAAACCGAGGAATGAATCATCTTCCACACAAAATCGAAGCTCAATGAACACCGTATTCCATTTCATGGCCTGGAAGTACTGGCGCGCGTATAAACCCAGTTGTCTCACCAAACCTTTCTGACTCAGAAGGACCCCGACGCACCCCCGCCGAGACAATCATTGGTGAGACGCATTTGCGAGGCACGGCGAGCCCGGCGTTCCCGCCTACTCGACCGGCTCGTCGGAGGTCGCACCGGTGTCTTGGAAAGCTGTTGTTTTCCAAGACAGCAGCGGATACGGTCGCTGTCGTGTTTCTCACTGGAGGTCGTCTACGAGAGTCATGCACGGCTTGGTCCTGATTGGCGGCATGAGGTGCGACGTCGAAGCTCAAGAGGGTCTTTTGGCCACTCGTTTGACGGCGGCCGAACGACGGGTAGTAGTCGAGTGCACTGAGAGTGCAGTATGATGCACTTATGGATGAAAGTACAACGAGCTTGGCGCTGGCAATCGGCGCGCGGGTTAAGCAGGAGAGGCAGTCGCGGGGCTGGACGCTTGATCAGCTGGCGGAGTCTGCAGGGGTAAGCCGCAGGATGGTCGTCAACGTGGAGCAGGGTGCCGCGAATCCCAGCGTGGGAACCCTGCTGAGGATCAGCGACGCGCTTGGTGTGGGGCTGCCGGCGTTGGTCGAGCCGCCTCGGCCGAAGCCGGTGAAGGTCACGCGCAGTGGTGAGGGCGCTGCTTTGTGGAGCGGTGAGTCCGGCGGCCGCGGGGTGTTGGTGGCCGGCACCGAGTCGCCGGACGTGGTTGAACTATGGGACTGGACGCTGGGTCCCGGCGACCGTCACGTAAGCGAGGCCCACACATCGGGCACCAAGGAGCTCTTGCAGGTCCAGCAGGGCACGGTCACGGTAGAGATCGCAGGCCAATCGCTCACCCTCGATACAGGCGATGCAGTGACGTTCCCGGGCGACGTGGCACACTCCTACTCCAATCCGGGCACAGAGCCGGCAAGGTTCTCCCTGGCCGTCTTCGAACCGGGCGTCGGGACAGGACACCGGCCGGAGGCGTCCGATGCCTGAGCTGAGCATGCTTCAGAAATTTCTCGACGGCGGCCATATTGACCCCGCCGTGATCGCGCTGCGACCCGACTACCGGGCGTTGCTGCTGGCCGTTGACGGGCTCGTCCCGGGCCCGAGCGACCAGGCCGGTGACGAATTGCTGCAGGCGGCGGAGACCGCGGCCCGGGAGCTGCTCGGTGACCGGCCGGTTGAGCAGCTCCCGCACGTGGCTGCGTGGCGCGAGGCGTACCAGGGCTTCGGCGCCAAACCGAACCGCACACGCAACAGCCTGGAGGCGCTCCTGCGCCGTGCAGTGTCCGGGTTGCCCCGGGTAAACCGTCTCACCGATCTCTATAACGCGGTCTCGGTGCTCCACCAGATCCCGCTGGGTGGGGAGGATCTGACCCGCTACAGCGGTGCCCCGCGCCTGGTCCGCGCCACCGGCAAGGAGCCCTTCGATACCGCCGCCGACGGCGCCGCGGTGATCGAGCACCCGGACCCCGGCGAGGTGGTGTGGCGCGATGACGCCGGAGTGACCTGCCGTCGCTGGAACTGGCGCCAGGCCCGCCGCACCCAGCTCGGCGAGCACACCACCTCCGCGCTGTTCATCCTCGACGCGCTCGAACCCATGACCGACGAGGCGCTCCACGCCGCAGCCGAGGACCTGATCGCCCGGCTGACCCGACTCGGTCCCGACGTCAGGGCCGCCCGCCGCCTGATTGCCGCCGGCACGATCATTCAATGAAGGAAACTGACATGCTCGTCCACCCCCGGATACGCGCGATCGGTGACCGGCAGGCCCGAAGGGGCCGGCCGTGAGCCAGCGCGTCCCCAAGAATATCCCCGTTCCGCCGTGGGGGCTGGCCGTGGCGGCCATGCTCTCAGTCCAGCTGAGTTCGGCCCTGTCAGTGGATCTGATCGCGACGGTGGGGCCGGCCGGAACCGCCTGGCTCAGACTCAGCGTGGGGGCACTCATCTTCCTGGCCATCGCCCGACCCCCATTGCGCGCGCTACGCCGCCCCGACGTCCCCGTGCTTCTGGGGCTGGGCGTCGCCACCGGACTGATGACCATCGCTTTCCTCGCCTCCATCGAACGTATCCCGCTCGGCACCGCCGTCGCGATCGAGTTCCTCGGTCCGCTGACCGTCGCCGCGGTGCGCAGCCACAGCGCACGGGCGCTTATCTGGCCAGCCCTGGCGCTGCTCGGCGTCGTCCTGCTGACCGAACCTTGGGCTGGTGAGATCAACCTCGCCGGTATCGGGTTCGCAGGGCTCGCGGCCATCGGGTGGGCCGCCTACATCGTGCTCACCCAACGGATCGGCGACCGCTTCACGGGCATCGGTGCACTTTCACTCACCGTTCCCGTCGCCGCTGCCACGGCAGCGGTCGTCGGCATCCCGCAGTCCGCCGGACACCTCAACCTCGGTATCCTCGCCGCCGCCTTCGGACTGGCCGTCCTGATGCCGGTGCTGCCGTTCGCGCTCGAGATGCTCGCCCTGCGCCGGATGACGCCCACCGCGTTCGGTACCCTGATGGCCCTCGAACCCGCCATCGGCGTGCTCCTCGGGCTGCTCGTGCTGCACCAGCAACCCTCGCTCACCCAATTCGGCGGCATCACGCTCGTCGTCCTCGCCGGCGCCGCCGCGCAACGCGGCGGCCGACGGCAACCGCGCTCCCGCGAACACGCCAGCGCCCGCACCGACCCCGACCTCATCGGCCAAGGACCGAAGTAGGCGACAGTCCTCCAGCCAGGCGAGTCCGCCAGACTGTCGATGCGCGAGAATTCCCTGCTTGCAGGTGCCCCCGCAGCTCAGCCCGCCCAGGCAGCGGCCAGGCGCCTCAGACTTTGCTTCCCCGTTATTCAAACAAAGGAGTTATACCCATGTTCACCGGCTTGAGCGCCTTCCCCCTGACCCCTCTGGCACATGATGCTGTTGACGAGCATGCCTTCGTTCGTCTGATCGAACGGCTCTCGGAGGCGAAGGTTGACTCCATCACCGCGCTCGGATCCACCGGCTCCTACGCGTATCTGAGCAGTGAGGAACGAAGCCGTGTGGCCCGTCTTGCCGTCGAGCACGCCGTCGAAACACCCGTGTTCATTGGTATCGGGGCCTTGCGGACCTCACACGTCCTCGCGAACGCTGAAAAGGCAGAACAGGCGGGAGCTTCCGGGCTCCTGCTGGCTCCCATGACCTATCAGCCCCTCACCGACGATGACGTGTTCGAACTCTTCCGGACCGTCACCGCGAACTCGTCGCTGCCCGTCATCGTCTATGACAACCCGGGCACCACCCACTTCACCTTCACGACCGAACTCTACGGACGCATCGCGGAACTGCCCGGAATCGCTTCCATCAAAATCCCCGGCGTGCCGGCCGATCCGGAGCAGGCGCAGGCGCGGGTGCAGGAAATCCGGGCGGCCGTCCCTGCGCACGTGACCATCGGAGTTTCCGGCGACGCCAAGGCCGCCGCCGGACTGGCCGCCGGATGCGATGCCTGGTACTCCGTCATCGGCGGCACTTTGCCCGCCCTGGCGATGCGGATCACCCGGGCCGCCCTGGAAGGGCGGGTCTCCGAACGCGTCCGCCGAGTCCGAACGGCTTGCACCGTTGTGGCAGTTGTTTGCCGAGTTTGGCGGGAGTATCCGGGTCGTTGCGGCCATAGCGGAACAGCTGGGACTGGCATCAACATCGTGCCTGCCGCTTCCCATCCAGGGATTGACCGAGAAGCAGCGTGCCCATGTTGGCAGGATTGTCGATGAGCTCGGGCTCAACCCGTAGCGCCGGCCTCGGCGTTCCACACAGGAAGGACCGCCGGGTCGGGGCGCTGGCGCGCTACGTCTTCGCCGCGACCCTGGTTCGCAGCGCAGACGGCGGCGCAGTGGTCGCTATCGTGCTGCTCGCGCACGCCTGCGGGATGCCGGGCTGGCTGGCCGGACTCCTGGGAGCATCAATCACCGCACCCCACCTGCTCGGCCCGTTCATCGCACGACGCCTCGATACAGCCCGTGACGGGCGCAAAGTGATCGCGTGCTCCGCCGTCCTCCACGGGGTGCTGCTCGGTGCTGCTGCACTGCTCCTGCCCGTCGCCTGGGCGATCTGGCCAGCCATGCTGCTCTTCGTCTCCGGCATCTTCGGGCCGATGCTCACCGGCGGGATCAGCAGCCGCCTGCCCTCTATCGCCGGCCCCGGGCAGCGCAGCCAACGCAGAGCACAAAGCTGGGACGTCGCAAGCTACGGGCTCAGCGGCACCCTCGGCCCCGCAGCAGTCGCATGGATCGCGGCAGCATCCGACGCACTCACCGCGACACTGGTTCTGGCCGGAGCCGCCGTCGTTGGTGCGGGAGCCGTCCTCGCACTCCCCAGGCAAGAGCCACCCGACAAGGCCATTGAGGTGCCATCACCCGGTCGAACACTGAGCCTCATCTGGGAACGTGGTCCGCTGCGCCGCACACTCGGGCTCACCGTGACCGTCGCATTCTCTGTCGCCGCGTTACCGATCTACGCCGTTGCCACAGCTCCCGCGTTCGGCGGGGCCGCAGCCGCCGGAACACTGGTCGCAGCCTACGGGATAGGGAATCTTCTCGGATCAGCAGGGCTCATGCTCCGGCCGCTTCGCCGCGACGCAGACCCGCTCATGAGCTCCCTCGCCGCACTCGTCGCGGCAACGCTGATACTGGTGATGCTTACTCCGACACTCCCCACCTCCCTCATTGCCTTCGGCCTGGCCGGGATCGCCAACGCGATGTTCTTCGCGGCAACCCTCGCCGCGCGAAGTGAATACGCACCCATCGAGGCCCGCGGCCAAGTCTTCATCTGGGTAGGCGCACTCAAGATCGCTGCAGGATCAGCCGGGACAGCTGTCGCGGGTGCAACCATCGCACAAACGGTCTGGGCACCGCTTCTGCTGGCGACAGCCCTCACAGCAATTGCTGCGACCACCAGCATCATCGAGCGCTCCCGTCCACGCTGGCCCAAGCACTAGCCCGCCCGATTTCAACAGCACCCTCGCCCCGACATGCCCGCAGCCCGGCGGGGCGTGCATCAGGCGCGCGCCAAAAAGCGCTGCCAAAACCACGCCACTTACTCCGGCAAGTCACACCTCTAGCTCTCAAGATAGAGCCTGCTGCCTGGGAAGAGTCAGGCAGCAGACCCCGCTGTCGGGACCGGAACTGGGGTGTAGGTCGTCCCATCCCTGAGCATGGCCCAGAGGACGTTCAGGCGGCGTCGGGCCAGGGAAAGCATGGCCTGGATGTGAGATTTCCCTTCCACACGTTTGCGGTCGTAGTAGGTCCGGGAAGCGGGGCTGCTTTTCAGGGCCGAGAGGCCGGAAAGGTAGAAGACGCGCAACAGGCTCGACAGACTGATCAATGAGGCCACCGCAGGATGACCAACACGAGCACCCTCAACAGCGTCGAGCGCGCCTGCGCCGAGCTCCTCCGGAACGGACAGGCAGTGACTTTCACCGCCGTTGCCGCCCATACCGGCCTCGGCCGCACCACTCTCTACCGGGACCCCATGATCCGGGGCGTCATCGAGGAGAACCGTCACCGCGCCGCCACCAGCGGCACCCTCACCGGCCTCACCGACGAGATCGCTACCCTCCGCGCCGCACTCGACACCCTCGCCACGAGCGTGCGGCGCCACGAAGAACAACTCCGGAACCTGACCGCCCCCGAGACAGCTAAACCCTTACCCGGCCAATCCCCGGCATCCCGGGCTATTAGCCGGATAATGCGCGGACAACGCCGCGATGGAATCGTTCTTCTCGCTGCTGCAGAAGAACGTCCTGGCCCGTCAGCGGTGGAACACCAGGCAGGGACTGCGGCTGGCGATCGCGACCTGGATCGAAAGGATCTACCACCGCCGGCGACGACGGAGACGGTTGGGGAAACTCACGCCAATCGAATATGAAACAAACAACCGGACCACGCTCACAGCGGCCTAAGACCCCGAGTCAACAAAAGCCGGGGCAGTCCCAAGCGTTTCCGGCGCACCCACCCGTGTGTTGCATGCGCATCGTGTTGGTTGGCGGTCGGCCGACCGCCAACCAACACGATCAGAACTGGCTGTCAGAATCCATCCGGGCGCCCCAGCGGCTCGCTGATCGCCTCGATCGCCGCAGAGATCCTGAAGACCGTGGCCTCGTCGAAGGGGTGTCCGACGACTTGGACGCTGGTGGGCACGCCCACGCCCGACAAGCCGGTGGGCAGCGCCATGACCGGGCAGCGGTTGGCCACGTTGAATGGCATCGTCATGTGGGCGGCCATGTAGTTCTCAAAGTGGCGCCCCTCGAGCGTGATGCCATCGGTGAAGTTTCCGTCCGCCGGGAGCATCTCCGCGCCCTGGGTCGGGGTCAGCAGCACGTCGTAGCCTTCCATGATGCACGCCAGTTCCTGTTGAATCACCGCGTCCTTGGCCAGCGAATCCACCAGGGTTCCACGCCCGGCAGCATCCGCGGCCTGCGCCACGAACAGCTGCGCATATCCGGATAGCTCTTCCGGATCTCCCCCGACCTGCTGGAGCAATGCCTTGCCCATGATGGCACCGAAATGCGAGAAGATCGCGTCAAGGACCTGTTCCACGCTCCATTGCGGTTCGACCACGTCGACGCGGACTCCTGCTGTCACCAACCGCGCGACAAGCGCCTCGGTGTTCTCGCGGATGCTCGCGGCAACGGGGAATCCTCCCAGCGTGGGGCTGTAGGCGATGCGCACGCCGCGCAGCGACTCTACTTTCCCGGCCAGGACATGACCGAGGTAGTCGGATCCGTGATCGCCCCACGATGCATGGTCAGAGCCATGGCGCCCGGCCATCACCGATTGCAGCAGGGCCACGTCGGCGACGCTGCGTGCCATCGGCCCGTCGCTGCGATACCAGTCGGCGCTCAGCGGTGCCGCCCCGGGCACGCGGCCATAGGGGGCTTTGTATCCGACCAGTCCGTTGAATCCCGCCGGGATGCGGGTGGAACCTCCGATATCGCTGGCCGTGGCCAAGGTGCTCATGCCGGCGGCAAGGGCCGCACCGGCACCGCCGGAGGAGCCGCCCGGGCCGGCCTGCAGGTTCCACGGGGTTCGCGTCACGCCCCACTGCTTCGAATGGGTAACGGAGGCGCAGGAGAATTCCGGGGTGGTGGTTCGTGCATGGAGCACGACTCCTGCGTCCAGGACACGCTGGACGATGGCCTGGTTGGCCGCAGGGACCTGCGCCCGCTCGGTGCCCAGGCCTTGGGTGACAGGGAGCCCAGTGATCGCGTGCTTCTCCTTGGTCACCAGCGGCACGCCGAGCAGCGGAGGCAGCTGTCCACCGCGGGCGTAGGCTTCGTCGGCCGCTAGCGCCGAATCCATGGAGGTTTCACGCATCTCCTGTGTGAGCGCATTGACCCCCAGCGCGGTGGTCGGGTTGGTGCGGTCGATCTGCGCAAAGTGGTCCGCGAGGACCTCGCTGGGCTTGTATTCACGGCGCCGGTATCCATTCAGCAGGTCGCTGGCCGTTGCGAAACACAGGGTCGTGTCGGTGCTTGAAGTGGTCATGAGGAAGATTCCGTTCACTGGTTGATGAGAGTCTGTATTGCCGCGTCGCGCTTTCCGAGCAGCGGGTGGGTTTCGGGAACCCCGCCGAAGCGGACCACCAGGAAGACGATTGCGGCGTAGATGGCCAGGTACACGCCGGGCGATATCACGGAACCGGTGGTCTCAACCAGCCAGGTGCCGATGATCGGGGCGGTGCCGCCGAAAAGCGCATAGCCGACGTTGTAGCTCACGGCTGCGGAGGTGAAGCGGGTTTTGGTCTGGAAGATCTCCACGAAGATCGTGGCGCTGCCGGAGCTGAAGATGATCAGCGGCAGGATGTATACCAGCTGGCCGAGCAGAGCCACCCAGACGTTTCCGCTGGTGATCAGGAGGAACGCGGGAATGACCAGGAGGGCCATGCCCAATGAGCCGAACAGCAGCATCGGCCGCCGTCCGACCTTGTCGCTGATCAGCCCGGATAGCGGGATGGAGAACGCCAAGACCGCCATGACCACCGCGTTCAGCCCCAGTGAGACCCCGCGGCTCAGTCCACCGGCGGTCTGGAGGAAGGAGACGAAGTAACCGGCGAGGTAGTAGAAGGACAGTGCCGGCATGCCGCAAACCAGCGCCACCTGCACCATGCGCACCCCATTGGCGCGGAAGGCCTCGCGGATGGGGCTGTACCCCTTGGCTTCGACGGACCGGAGCACCTGCTGAAACTCCGGTGATTCCTCGGTGCGGCTGCGAATCCAGAACCCGAACACCGACAATGGCAGTGCCAACAGGAACGGAACGCGCCAGGCCCACTGTTCATATCCCTCCGGGCCGAAGACGATGTTCAGCCCAAGGATCAGGCCGCCGGCGAAGACGCCGGGCAGCGCCGTCGCCGCAATGGTGATGCAGAGCCATAGTCCGCGCCGCTCCAGCGGCGCATGCTCCAGCACGAAGGCCGGCGCCCCCACGGATTCGCCGCCGGCGGAGAATCCCTGGACGAGCCGAAACAGGACCAACAGGACCGGAGCGGCGAGCCCGATGGCGGCATAGGAAGGCATGAGTCCGATGCCAACTGTCGCCAGGCCGATGCCTATCAGGGTGATGAACAGAACGGGCCTGCGGCCGATGCGGTCGCCCAGCGCCCCGAAGAACAGCCCGCCGAGCGGACGGACCAGGAAGGCCACGCCGAAGGTGGCGAAGGTGGCCAGCAGTCCAGTGAATGTCGATCCCGAGGGGAAGAAATGCGTCGCCAGAATCAGGGCGGTCAGCCCGTACAGACTGAAATCGTAGAACTCGATGAACTGGCCGACCGCGCCGCCAGCCAGGACCCGCTTCTGCATCGATCCGGCCCGACGGGCCCGGGGATCGGCATGCGGGGAGGGTGATTGGCCCACTAAAAGCCTCCAAAGTATCTCGGTATCTCGCTGTGATGACGCTCACAGTCTGCCCAGACTCTAGAGATGGTGTCGAATCAATGCTTTCTCGCGCTAGCATTGTCAAAATCAATACAAAAGGGGATCGGTCCGTGATTGACGACGCAACCCTCGTCCAACTGGAGTACTTCCGCACCGTAGTCCGACTTGGAAGCCTGACGCGGGCGGCAGAAGCACTCAGCGTCACCCAGCCAACTCTGTCGACAGCAATCGCTCGTCTGGAGCGGCAGTACCGCATCCAACTACTCGCGCGTATCCCCCGCAAGGGCGTCGAGCCGACGCTTGCGGGTAGCCGGCTGCTGGTGGCACTGGAACCGCTGTTGGATTCGGTCGGGCACTTGGGATCGATCGCAAGAGGTAAGGATGATCCGCTGCAGGGCGAGCTGAGCGTGGGAATCTATGCTCCTCTGGCCCCGTTCTACTCGCCCACGATCTTGTTGGAGGCTTCGCGCCTCATGCCCGGAGTCGTACTCACGCTGAGCGAGGGAGATCTGGACGCGCTTCCGGAGGCGCTGCATCGAAGGCAGCTTGACGTGGCATTGATGTATGGCGATGAGCTCACCCAGGAGTATGGGACCACCCCGCTCCGCGCCATCACACCCCACGTCGTCGTCTCCGAGGACCACCGGCTGGTTCGTGCGGGCCGAACCTCGGTGTCACTACACGAACTGGCTGATGAGCCGGCGGCATTCCTCTCGATTCCCCATTCCTTCAGCCGCTATATGAGTTTTTTCCGCACATTGAACATCACGCCGCGCATCAAATACACATCGACGAGCTACGAGGTGATTCGCTCCTATGTCGCTTCCGGGCTCGGATATTCTCTGCTGCACCACCAGCAGCTAACACACGAGACGCATTGTGGTCGAAGTTTGGTCCCGCTGCGGATCGAGGAGGACGTCCCTGCCTCGCTGCTATGTGCGGTCACCCCCACCCGGGATCAACCCCCGGCACGAACGGCGCGCCTGATCGAGGTTCTCGAGAGGGTGGTGGAACAGTACGCCGCTTCCGGTCCGCTGGATGCCGATAGGAGCTAGGAGACTCACAGCGTGTCTCCTAATAGTGTGCTCCAGATGACGACGGCGTGCAGAACGGCCGCTGAGCGGTAGGTGAGGGCCAGTTTGTCGTTCCGGGTGGCCAGGGATCACCCTAGGCCTTCACGGTCGGAGCCTGCGCGGCCATGGCCGAGAGCAGCGCGTCGACCAGGCCCACATAAACGTCGAAGAAATCGGTCGACCGCAGCTCCTCGCGCACTGCCGAGACGTACGGATAGTCCTCGGGCCTGGCCGGCCGGTACTCCTGGACCCACGTGGCGGCCACCGAGGACCCGGTTTCGTCCTGCGCCACCTGCGCTGCGTGCCTGCCGCTGATGGACAGCACGAACTGGCTGTACATGTGGTACTGCTTCACCGCGTCCTCGCCCCGCCAGCCCGCCTGGTGCAGGGCGGCCAGAATCTCTTCAACGACCCGCAGTTCGTTGGGGCCGAGGGTCAGCCGGTGGTAGGTCTGGGCCGCGGCGGCCGGATGCTTCTCGAAGGTGTGCCAGGCCCGGTAGGCCAGATCGCGCAGCGAATCCAGCCAGGACTCAGCTGGCACGTAGCCGTCGATCGACTGCCGGATCAGGTCGTCCGCCACGGCGGTGAGGATCTCTTCCCGGCTGAAAAAATGCCGGTACATTGCCGTGGGCGAGGCGCCCAGCTGCTTGCCTAGGCGCGCGAACGTCAAACCGTTGAGCCCGTGCTCATCGAGGATCTGCACGGCCGCGGACACGATGGCCTCCCGGCTCAAGGCGCCGCGGTGCAGCCGCCGCCTCTTGGACGGGGCCGGCTCGGCTTTGTTTGTCGCGGTCATGGCTGGTCCTCATCGGGCTGGTTGATGTTCTTCAAGGCTATTCAGTGCCGGCAGCTTATGCTGACCATCCCGCCCGAAAACAACTCGTTACAAGTTAGTGAAAGGTATTGACTAAGGTATTCACTATTGTCCATTATTTCCCTATGAGGCGGATCGCATAACCCGAGGATCCGCCTGCGGGAACCGAACAACAGCATCCCGGCCCTGCATCAATGCCGCCGCCAGCGGCAAACCCCGAACTGCCCTGCGCCGGCATGCCCGGCGCCCCATTAACCCAACCAAAGGACCACAGCAATGACGGAAATCCGGACCGAATCACCCGTCCGCGCGGCTGAGACCGCCCCTGCCCTGCGCTATGCATTCACGATTGTGGCCGAAGTGGATCCCCATATCCCGCTCAATGAGCGCGGCACCGAGCGGCTCGACTTCATTCCGATCACCGGCGGCGGTATCCATGGCGAAATCGAAGGCGAGGTCGTTCCCGGCGGCGGCGACTGGTGCACGATCCGGGCCGACGGTGGCGACGAGGTGCAGGCCCGCTACGCCATCCGCACCGCTGCCGGCGAGTTCGTGGACATCGTCAATACCGGAGTGCTGCGGCATCTCGACGGCGGAACCGGTGGCCCGGAGGACATGGGCTACTTCCTGACCACCCCGGTCTTCCGCACGGCCGCGCCCGGCCTGCAATGGCTGACCCGCTCGGTCTTTTTGGGCAAGGCCCGCACGCAGCCGACCGCAACCACCATCGACATCTACGAAGTCCTGGCCTCCTAGTGTCCTGCGCCTGAAGTGCGCTTCCTAATTATGGTGAGAGCCGCCCGGCAACGAAAAGACCCTGAACACAGGACCGCTGCCTGGCGGGAGGCTGAGCTTGTCATTTAACCTTTTGGGCGAGGATGAGCCGGGCTGCCGCAGGCGGATCCTTTTCGACAGGTCCTGAGCATGCATGAGTGACGACGGTATCAATCCGGCCCACGAACACACATTAGGCTGTCTCGACCTAGTCAAGGCGACCCGATCTAATGAACCCCGCCCGGCTCCATCAATTGCCGATCTTCGGCCGCTGCGAAGACAGCTGGGCCTGACTCTCCAGAACGCTGCCCAACACCTCAATCAATCAATGGCCTTCCTACCTTTCCCGCCTGGAGCGCGGGCAGACCAGAAACGACAGCGTTGTCGCCGAATACCGGCGCTGGCTGGACGGACAAGCGCAGCGACAGGAGAATCCGACTGGCTCCGATCTCACGAGTGTGTCTGCGTCGGTAAGGTGAGGATTTCGGCTCCGTCGTTGGTGATGGCGATCGTGTGCTCGCTGTGTGCTGCCCTGCCGCCTGTCGCACTTCGGAGCGTCCACCCGTCGGCGTCGGTGATGAGCTCGGCGGTGTCGGCCATGACCCATGGCTCCAGTGCGAGCAGCAGCCCGGGGCGCAGTTTGTATCCTCGTCCTGGCCGTCCGGTGTTCGGAATGTGCGGGTCCTGGTGCATCGTCGATCCGATGCCATGACCACCGAAGTCGGTGTTGATCGGGTACCCCGCCTCGCTGAGCACTGAGCCGATGGCATGGGAGATGTCGCCGATGCTGGCCCCCGGTCCGGCAGCAGCTATCCCTGCGCTCAACGCGCGCTCGGTCGCGCTGATCATCGCGACGCTCGCCGGGGGCTGGGAGTCGCCCACGATGAAACTGATGGCAGAGTCTGCCGCGACTCCACTCTTGGAGACGGCGAGGTCGAGCGTCAGCAGGTCGCCGTCGGCAAGCGAGTAGTTGTGTGGCCGTCCGTGGAGCACGGCGTCGTTGACGCCCGTGCAGATGTAGTGTCCGAACGGCCCGCGACCGAAGGATGGCTCGTAGTCGACGTAACAGGACAGCGCACCCGCCTCGGCGATCATGGCCTTGGCCCACCGGTCGATGTCCAGCAGGTTCGTGCCGACCGTGGCCCGGCTCTTCAGCGTCTGCAGGATGTCAGCGACCAGGGCGCCGGTCTCTTTTGCTCGGGCCAGTTCGGTGGGGTTCAGGATCTCAATCATCCAATAACTATACCGGCCATATTATCCCGGTATAATCGGAACCATGGTCAGATTGCCGCTCACATTCGAAGAGGTCGAGCGCGGACAGCGCCTCGGTGCCCTGTTGCGTCGCGCCAGGGGCCAGCGCTCGATGCTCGACATCGCGCTCGACGCGCGTGTCTCACCGGAGACCCTCCGGAAGATCGAGACGGGCCGCGTAGCGACCCCTGCCTTCCCGACCATCGCTGCGATCGCCGATGTCCTCGGGCTCTCGCTCGATGTGGTGTGGGCCGAGATCAACCAGCCCGAACGTGGCATTGAACCGACCATCTCTGATCACAAGGCACGTGAGCGGTTAGCCTCGTAAGTCTAAATCCCGCAACTGCGCTGGAGGCTTCGAGCAGAGAGAAAGCATGGGCGCGGGCTCTCACCCATGTCCCCGGTTAGTACAACTACAACCGCCGCTCCGCACCAAGTTGACACAATCAAACAGCCCGGGGGTTGACGAAAACATTAGGGCACCCCGACGCTTCTATGTCTGTCAAGCGGCTGAAAACGGGTGCGGGCGCGGACCAAGTTGTTTTGCCGGTGGCGGGGGCGGTCAGGTGACCGGCCAGCGTCCCCTCTCCCCCGAAGGCGTTATCTGTCATCCCCCGCTGAACCGGTGCCCCGTGAGCGGCCATGAACGCGACCGCCCGCGTGAGGAAACCGGCGCAGGTAGGGCCTTTTCATCAGGATGGATTTCGACGAACGCTAGCCGGGAATAATCATCCACTGCCACATGCACGTAATCGAACCCGACCCTCTTATGGCCGGTGGCGTGGTTGCGGGCAGATTGCGTCGGGTCCGCCCGCCATCCGCCGCCATCGGGAACCCGCCCGAGCTTTTTCACGTCCATGTGGATCATGTCCCCAGGGGCGTCTCGTTCATAGCGTCGGTGGGTGGCGCGGGACCGGATCCGTTCCCCGGTCACCGGGTCCAGGTCCCACAGCCGGGGCATTCCGGCCCGGACCAGGATCCTGGACACGGTCCGGGCGCTCACGCCGCACCGATGCGCCAGGTCCATCGGGCCTTCCCGGCGCTGGACACGCTGGGCCAGAACATCGTGGACCACCTTCTCGGACGTGGCATGTGGGCAGGTCCTCGGCCTGGAACTCCGGTCCTCAAGACCTTGCAAACCGTGGGAACGATAGCGGCTGATCCAGCGCGGTGGGCGCAGGTCCGCGAGATACCCAATTCCTTAGCGACATGCGCCACCGTCCGGCCGACCTAAGAGGTCTTCACCTATTCACGATGTAACCAACGTCCTGACTCAGTACAACTACCCGTCCGGAGCCATTCCCTTCCAGCTGGGACTGCTCGGCGTCGTATTCCTGCTGATTGCCCTGGTCTCGGACAGCCTGTGGGCGGTGGACGCAGGTACGGCCCGGCAATGGTTCGTCCGCTCACCCCGGCGGGTTTCAGCGGTGAAGGCGACGGGCGGAGCCCTGATGATCGGGCTCGGCGGCACGCTCGCCCTCACCGGCAGCAAGTCGTGAATGCCAGGCGGGCAGCCGGACGCAAGGCAGCGCCGCCGGAGCCACATACACAAAGGTGCCCGGTCCCAGAGAGGGACCGGGCACCTGCTGTGAGACTGCTGCTCTGAGGCCAGGCAGACTGTTGCTAGGCAGACGCTGCCGCGGAACGCACTGCCTCGGCAAGGGACGTGGCCGGGCGGCCAATCAGCTTGCGCAGGTCGCCGGTGCTGACCAGGAGATCACCGCGGGCGATACCCAGGTCTGAATCGGCCAGGATCTCGGCGAAAGCCTCGGGAACACCAACGCCCTTCAGCATTCCGGCGTAATCCTCCGCAGGCAGGTTGTTGTACGTGATGTCCGTACCCGTCGCTGCGCTGATTTCGGCTGCGAGGTCCGCCATGGTGAACGCCTCGTCGCCACCCAGCTCGTAGATCTTGCCGGCCTGGCCTTCGGCCACCAGGACCGCTGCGGCGGCGTGGGCGTAGTCAACCCGCGTTGCGGCGCTGACCTTGCCGTCTCCGGCGCTTCCTGCCAGCGCACCCTGCGCCAGGGTGCCGGGCAGCTGGTCGGTGTAGTTTTCCAGGTACCAGCCGTTGCGGAGCAGGACGAAGGGGACGCCGGATTCGCGAAGGATGTCCTCGGTCGCCTTGTGCTCGGCCGCCAGCTTCATGCCGGTGGTATCGGCATTGGCCATGCTGGTGTAGGCCAGCAGCTCCACTCCTTCGGCCTGTGCGGCCTCGATGACCGTGCGGTGCTGCTCTACCCGCTGGCCCACCTCGCTGCCGGAGATCAGCAGTACGCGATTGGCTCCCCGGAGCGCTGCGGACACGGAGTCGGGGTCCGAATAGTCAATGGCGCGGACCTGGACGCCCTGGCCGGCGAAGTCCGCCAGCTTGTCGATGGACCGTCCGGCTGCCACGATGTCGCCGGCGGGAACGTTACGCTCCAGCAGGGCCTCGACGACGTGGCGGCCAAGGTGTCCGGTGGCTCCTGTTACAACGATGCTCACGATGAATCCTTTCGGGAAGTACTGGTTTGTCGAAAGGCACAACCATGGACCGGAAGGATTACTTCCCAAAAGAGAGTACGCACTTTGGAGTAAGGTACTGACCTCGCGGTAAGGTTGATGCATGGAAGCAACAACGCGTCCGTCTCCCCTGCCCATGACCTTTGCCGACGGCGCCTTCCCGGCCGGGTGCCCCAGCCGAACGCTGCTGGACCACATCACCAGCAAGTGGGGCGTGCTGATCCTGCTGTCCCTCTCCGAGGGTGAACAGCGGTGGAGCGAACTGCGGCGGCGGGTCGAGGGCATCAGCGAGAAAATGCTCGCCCAGACGCTCAAGACACTCGAACGCGATGGCCTGGTCAGCAGGCACGCCCAGCCCGTCATTCCGCCCCGGGTGGACTACAGCCTCACCGAAAAGGGCTACGAACTCAGCGCTTTGCTCGTTCCCCTGGTCGGCTGGGCGTTCGACAACGCCGAAGACATCATCAACGGCCAGCGCTGACCGTTGCCGGCCCGTCCGCACGTTGCCGCCGGGCAGGTAAAGACACGCCAGTACTAGCCTTCCGGAAAGATGAGTACCTGTTACTGATGTGACGGATGTGAATAGCATTTGATGTTCTCCACGACCTGCGTCACGATGCGTTCGGCTTCTTCGGGGCTGTCGATGATCATCACCGGGATGCTGGCGCGTCCGGCTTCGACGGCGGCGCGGGTGCGGCGCTGGCCCATCAGGACGTGCACGGTGCCGTCGTCCTTGCGGTGGGCGATCACGGGTTCCATCACGCCGTGTTCTTTGATGCTGGCGATGAAATCGGCGGTCAGGGCGGCGTCCTTGCGGACGTTGATGTCCACGGTCAGGGTGGCCGGGTCGAGCATTTCGAGCGTGGGTGTTGCGTTCATGGTGTTGCTCCTTCTTGCCGAGAAGTTGCGGGTGGGTGGGGCGGCTCAGGTGACCGGCCAGCGTCCCCTCTCCCCCCGTTGTTTTTTGGTTGCTGGCAAGCTTGCTTGCTGGCGGCCGACGGAGGCCTGTCTACCCGCAGGGCAAGGGGCGGGAAATTCCCGGAGGAAATCAGCGACGAAGGAGCGCCGGAGGGAAATTCCTGCACCGCAGGCCCCGACGAAGGAGGGGCTAGACGGGCTGGAGCGGACGCGTAGAATCCGACAGGACAGCAACCAAAAAACGTCGTAGACAAAACAGGGCCAGGGCGGCCGGAGCTCTGCGACGGCCGGCACTGGACCCAACAGCCGGCCGCGCCAGCGGACGCCCTTTTCCTGGTGAGCCCTGCGAACCCTCCATCAGCACCCCGAGTCTTCTTTCGGCGTCCCTGGCATCGGCGGCCGCGCGCCCCCGGTCGCCGGCACGTGAGTGTGCGAATGGCGGTCCGCCGCCGCCGACCCACCGCGCAAGCCGGCCACGACGGCGGACCGCCAGCGGTGACCGCCCCGGCAACGGGACGGCCACCTGAAGGGACTAGTCTGCGAGAAGTTCGGCCAGTTCGGCCGCATCGGACACCAGCACCGCCGCGCCTTCTTTCAGGAGCGGGTGGCATCCTTCCGAGTTGGCGCTGCGGACGCTCCCGGGGACGGCCGCGACAGGCCGGGCAATGGTTTCGGCGTGGTGTGCGGTGTTCAGCGCCCCTGAGCGCCAGCGGGCTTCCACGACACAGGTCACCCCTGCAAGGGCGGCGATGATGCGGTTTCTCTGCAGGAACCTGGAGCGGGTCGGGGCGGAACCGGGCGGGAGCTCTGAGAGCGTCAGGCCGTTGACGCGGATCGCGGCCGCGAGGTCAGCGTTACCTGACGGGTAGTCACGGTCAAGGCCTCCGGCCAGTACCGCAAGGGTCGCCGGTCCTTCTCCCTGGCTCCCGGCCAACGCGGCCCGGTGCGCGTGCGCATCGATGCCGTAGGCCAGCCCTGAGATCACGCAGATTCCACGTTGGGCCAACCCGTATGCCATGTCGCCTGTAACGGAGGCGCCGTAGCTGGTCGAGTCCCGGGATCCGGTAAGGGCCACACACTTCGAGGGCGCTGGGATGCCGTTGTCGATGTTGCCCCGATACCAAAGCCCGTACGGGGCGTCGGGCAGATCGTCCAAACCTTCCGGCCAGTGTTCATCTCCTGGGATGAGGAACCCGCCGCCCAGACGTTCGATGGTGGCCAGGTCCTTCTCCGGGTCGACCTCCGGAACCCGTGGAGCCCACCGTCTCAACGCTTCTGACAGTTCTTCGACCGTGGCCTCCCGAATGGCGTGTACGGGCTGCGCCCTGTGGCAAGCCTCAACGCGGCGTACGCGCCGAGCCTGCCCGCGAGGGTCCGACCGACACGGTCGCCGGGTTCGAAGAGTCGGGTCAGGGCTGCGCGTGCAATGCGATCGTTCATGGTTTCTCTCGTCCTTTGCTGAGGATCCGGCGGGTGGGGCGGCTTTGGTGACCGGCCAGCTTTCCCTCTCCCCCGGTTGTTTTTGCCTGCTGGCGGAGCAGCGCTTAGCTGTGCCCGACGGAGCCGGGGCAACCCGAAGGGCAAGCAGTGGATGGGTTGTGGGAGGAAATAAGCGAAGCGCCGACACAAGGCATCCGCGGCGCCGCCGTCCGCAGGACGGTTGAGCCGGTGGAGCGGGCACGTACGATCCGGAGGACAGCAGCAAAAACAGAAAAGCGCTTCTACAGCCCGAGCGAAGCGAGGTCCGTGCAGTAGACCTGGGCGCTAGCTGGGCGGGGGCCGGAAACCGGAGTCTCCAGGCAGCGCGTGGTTTCCGGGCGAGGTTGTTGTGCTCTCGCTTGCAGCACGGGCTTGCTGGTGGCGGTAGACGTTGTGCGGCTCCAGCCAACGAGACGCGCGGCGTCCTCGGCGGTGCGCCCCTTGGCGCGGGCGTCCTGGGAATGGCGGTCTTTTTGCAGCGCTAAGTGGCACTCTTAGCAGGGGGCGCCGCATCGGTCTTCACCTGATGCGCCTTTGGAGCTCGCGGTACACCGTCGTCCGGGATACCCGGAACAGTTCGGCCAGTTCGGCCTGCGCATGCTCGCCGGCGTCGTGCAGTGTCAGGAGATGCTTCCGCTGCGTCTTGGACAATTTTGGCTGCTTGCCTTTCAGTCGCCCCTTCGCTTTTGCGACCGCCATGCCCTCGCGGGTGCGCGCCCGGATCAGATCTGCCTCAAACTCGGCCACCATTCCAGGACGTTGAACAGCAGCCGGCCTACGGGGTCAGTCGGATCGTGGGTGCTGCCGCCGAGACTGAGGACTACCCCTTTGGCCGTCAGCTCGTCAGCTCGTCAGCTATATCCCGGGCATCGGAAAGGGAACGCGCCAACCGGTCCAGCTTGGTCACCACCAGCGTATCGCCGGCTCGGCATGCCGCCATCGCTTCACGGAGTCCAGGGCGAACCCGGTTAGATCCCGTCAGTCCGTGATCGACGAAGATCTGCTTCTCTTCAACACCAAGGGCAAGGAGAGCATTTCGTTGGCCGGTTAGGTCTTGGTCGTTTGTCGAGACTCTGGCATAACCGATCTTCATTCCAGTCATGAGGAACAGGGTTGCAGTAATCCCCCCGTCACCGTGCATTTGATCGTGCGGGTCTTACGTACATGGCCTAGGCCAGTAACTGCAAGGGACGTGCGGCACGTTTCCTGGGCACGGTGATCGACCGTCTAACGGGCGGTTCGCAAACGTGGAGCCGGCCCACCGATGTCATTTTCCGAAGTCGTCTGCACGGAACGTCACGAGTCCTCTGTACTACAGGAACAGCTCATCTGGGGCGGGGCGGGTCGAGCAACTATCCAGCGGGCCCGCAGCCAAGTGTTTCGGGTGCATGCCACAATGAGGCCCATGACTCGAATCCTCATGATCGGCATCCACGCGCGAGCCCTCGACTATAGCAAGCTGCCTCCTGGCCTCGACGAGGCCACGATGACCGAACGGATCGAAGCGGGGTTCGGGGCCACTACGGCCGCCGGCTTCGACGCCGTCAACTGCCTGATCGGCACCTCCCCGGACGAGGCCGAAGCAGAGATCCGCTCGGCATTCGGTCGTGATCGTTTCGGCCTCGTGATGATCGGGGGCGGCATCAGGATGATCCCGGAGTACACCGAGCTCTTCGAACGGATCATCAACGTGTGCAATGCGGAATCGCCCGGAATCACCTTCTGCTTCAACACATCGCCCGAGACGACTCTGGACGCGTTGGAGCGTCACGCCCAGCCGTGAACGTCTGCGACGCGATCCGGTGCGTCGACTAGCCTCGGCGTTTCGTGTCGGCGGTCATGAGATGCGCCTCTGCTCACGTGCGGCTGCGAGTATTGGGAATAGGTGCTCGCCTTACGGGCACTGTTGCGACACGGAGCGACCAAAAAACGCCGCCACAGAGCGACCAACTCCACAGTCGAACCGCGAAATCCCGGCATTCCTGAAGCCCCGAAAAGGTGGCTCCGACGGTCTCAGTAATCGATCCTTTGCTGAGATACCCCGGGAGAAACAACGGGCATCTTCAGTTCCTAACCGGCGTCGGTCCCCTCAAGTATTGGTCAACGTAGAGGTCATCGTGTCAGTTTCAGAAGCCGTCTGCACTCCTGCAATGACGTCCTTGTTTGGGGGTGGGCCGACATCACCGAAGGCACACTCTGAGCCTTGGGAAGTCCTACTCATTGGTCGTTAGGCGCTACCGACTCAGGACCAATGGCTCTGCGTTTCGCATTGGTGGCGCCGCGGGTCGCGTCACTTTCAGGCTGGGGGCGGTGGCGGTCCCTCCTTTGGCGTAGAGCGACAGGCGGGTGCTGTCCGGCCCGGGAAATATAAGGCCTGTCATGGTGACCTGGCCGTTTTGGGCGAAGACTTCCACTGAGCAGTGGTCGATGAAGAGGGTGAGAGTGTATGACCCGTCGGAGGCAGGTTTCAGTGGTGCCGTATCGATGGAAGCAAAGGCGTCATGGAATTCCGTGTTGCCGGAGCTTGTCCGGTCCATGATGAGCCGGTTCTCGGAGGGGCGGATGCCGATGCGTGTGCCGTCGGTGCCGTTGCCTCGAATGATGAGTCCGAATTCCTCTGCGGATTCCGGGATGAAGGTCACCTCGATGATCTCTACCGGCGCTCCGGCGTGCAGGTGGCGCATTCCTTCATCTATTGCAAGATCAGACCAGGTGTTCACGGACAGTGCGTTGCCGGTTCGATATTCGTCGGCGACCCGTTGGGACAGTCGGGGCTGGCCTTGGTCTGTGACCAGGGACATTTCGCGTACGAGTGACATGGAACTGCGCCATGGCCAGGTCGGGATGGCGGCGCCGTATTGCCAGTTGTTCATCCAGCCGACCATGAGACGGCGCCCGTCGGGTGCGTTGTTGAAAGACACGGCCGCGTAGTAGTCGCGTCCCCAATCGAGCCAGTGGTAGGCGTCGAGCTCGGCCGTTTGGCTGCTGCCGTCGGTGACGGTTGTTTCGGATGTGAAGGCCACGCCGTCGAAGTGGCCGACAAAGTATTGGCCGCCGGACCCGCCATTGGGCCCTCCGGGGTTGAGGTTCACGGTGAGAATCCACTTGGTCTGCTCTTCGTCGCCGTCCAGTGGCAAAGGGAAAAGGTCAGGGCACTCCCAGACGCCGCCGGTGGCGTTGGCGGGTCCGAAGCTGCTGAGGTAGTGCCAGTCCCGAAGGTTATCGGAGCTATAGATGACCACTTTGTGCTCGTTGGCTTCGACGGCCACCATGACCCAATAGCTGCCCGGGGGCCCGTTGTAGCGGAACACCTTCGGATCGCGGAAGTCTGCGGAGTTCCTGTCGAGGACGGGGTTGCCCTGGTACTTCGTCCAGGTGTAGCCGCCGTCGGAGCTCCAGGCCAGGGACTGGGCCTGTGTGCCCCGGCGGGCTGAGCTGTCTTTGTAGGCGCTGGTGTAAATTGCCACCAGCGGGGCGGTGTGCCCGTTGCCGAGGCCGCTGGTGTTGTACTGGTCGATGACGATGCTGCCGGAGTAGATGTCCTCTTCGGCGTCGCAGAGGATGGCCACGGGCTGCTCGTCCCAGCTGATCAGGTCCACCGAGGTGGCGTGGCCCCAGGACATGTTGCCCCAGACGTTCCCGAAGGGGTTGTTCTGGTAATAGAGGTGGTAGATGCCCTCGTGGTAGACGAGTCCGTTCGGGTCGTTCAGCCAGGTGTTTTGGGCCGTGTAGTGGATGGCGGGCCTGAAGATGTCATCCTCGTGGGCGGGAATGGCAGTCATGACGTTGGGTGCCTTAACGGGTAGTCGGTGGGTCGCCGGGGGCAGGTGGCAGCTGCGGCGGTTGCCGGGTGACTTCCGGGCAGCAAGGAAACGCAATCGCCGGTGGGCGGTTGCGGACGGACGTCGGGCCCGGAGGAGCGGGTTCTCCCAGCGTTGGGGGATGCCGGCCCTCCACCGGCAGGTGATCGCCTTTAGCGCAGCCGGAGAGGCTGTGTTGGTGTCAGTGGCAGCCGCAGGAAGCGCGCAGTACCAGCTCGGTGGGGAAGATTTTCGTCTGCGTTTCCCCTCCGGGGCTGGGGGCCAGGAGGGCCTCCAAGGCGGTCTGCGCCAGGTCCTTTACGGGTTGGGCGACTGTGCTGAGCCGGGGCCAGGTGTATTCGGATTCGGGTGAGCCGTCGAAGGCGAACACCGCGAGGTCCTCCGGTACCCGCAGGCCGGCCTCGTGGAGGGCGCAGAGCAGACCCACAGCCTGCTGGTCGGAGCTGACGAAGACGGCGGTGGGCCGCTCGCTGCGGGCCAGCAGCTCCTGTCCGGCACGGTACCCGCCCTCGCGGGTGAACGGTGCCCTGACGATCGGGCCCGCCGTGAGGCCGGCATCCTGGATCCCCTGATGCCATCCGACCTCGCGTGCGTCAAGGTCACCGCCGGCATTGCCGCCCATGACCAGCCCGATGCGTTCGTGGCCGTGGCTGATGAGGTGCTCGACCGCCATGCGTGCCCCGTCCTGGAAGGCCACTCCAACGGAGTTGGAACCGTGGCCTCCCGCGCCGTGTTTCATGACGGCGGGACTGCCTGCTGTGGCGAGGTCGGTGCTGTGGTTCAGGAGCACGGCGGGGATGTCTGCCTGTTCAAGGTCCATCAGATCGGGCTCGAACAGCATGCTGCAGAGGAACAGGCCGTCCACCCTCCGGGCGGCGAAGTTCTTGATGAGGCGGCGCTCTGTGCGGAGCGAGGCCTGGGAGTCCGCCAGCAGGAGGGTGTAGCCCCGCTCGGCCGCGGCGTTTTCAACGGCGCGGGCGAGCGAGGCGAAGAACGGGTTCATGGCATCGGAGACGATCATGGCGAGCATCTCACTGGAGCCCAGGGCAAGTGCCCGGGCTGCCGCGTTGGGCCGGTAGCCCAGCGCCCTGATTGCCTGCCGCACCTTGGCCTCGTTCGCCGGGGAAACGGCCCTGGGCCCGCCGTTGACCACGTAGCTGACGACGGCGGGGCTGACCCCTGCCAGCCGGGCGACGTCGTCGCGTGTGGTGGGCTTGGCTTGTGAGGTCGGGTGCGGCATGGCAACCATGCTAGCGGCGTTTTACTTGGCGGATTCGCGGAGTGCCGGGCGGGGCAGCTCTGCGGGGGCGTCGCCGAAGTCGGGCACCGGCAGGCGTTCGCCGCCGCGCAGGGCGGACTGGTGGGCAACGATGCCGGGAAGCGTATAGCGGGCCGCTTCCCAGGCGTTGACCGGAGGCAGGGTGCCGGTGTTCATGGCGGTGACGAAGTCGTCCACGAGGAAGTGGTGGCTGCCCTCGTGCCCGTTGGGCAGTCCGCGGAACTCTGCCGGCAGGCGTCCGGCGTCGTGCACGGATGCCATGCCGGAAATAAAGGCATCGCGCAGTGCGGGGGCGACGTCGGCCAGCATGGGGTCATCCGCGTCCATGGTGGCCTGGGTCTCGAGCTGGTCACTGATGTCGGTCACGGTGTGCTTGTCCTGCCAGACGCTGACCAGGGCGAGCTGTTCCATGCTTGCCTCGGTGCCGAAGTAGCGGAAGCGGCTCTCGCGCAGGTGGGAGGGGTAGCCCACCCTGCGGAACTCGTTGATGCGCATGGACCCGCCGCCGGCGAGTTCGAACAGGGCGCTGGCGTTGGAGAAGTCGTTGTCGAACATGCTTACCTCGCGGTCGAAGACGCCGTCGCCGCGCTCATCCCTGACCCCGACGCAGCTGACGCTGACGGCGTGACCGCCGGTTGCTCCGAGCACTCCGCCCACGGAGTGGGTGGGGTAGAGCATGGGCGGGTAGCTGGCGGTGCTCTTCCAGTTTTCTCCGCCGCTGTACTGGTAGGCGTTGTAGAAGCCGAGGTCCATGTCGTGGACGTAGTCGCCCTCCGCGTAGAAGATCCGGCCGAAGGCGCCCTCGGCATTCTTCTTGCGGGCCAAGACGGTTGCCGGGTTGTAGTAGCTGGTCTCACCCATCATGTAGGTCAGGCCGGTCTCCCGGACCGCTTCGATGATTTCTGCGATCTCCGTTTCGGAGATCGCCATCGGCACGGCGGAGTAGACGTGCTTGCCGGCGCGCAGCGCCTGCACCACCAGGGGTCCGTGGGTCCAGCGCTGGGTGAAGATCGCAACGGCGTCGACGTCGCTTTCAAGCATTGCCTCGAAGCTGTCGAACGTTCCTGCAGCCCCGACGCTGCTGGTTTGCGCCTCTGCACGCTCAGTGATGAGGTCGGTGAAGTAGATGTCTGAGATTCCGGGGTGGGCAGCGAAGAGCTTGGCGAATACGCCTGCGAACTGTCCTGCACCAACGATTCCAATTGAAGAAGTCATGGGAAAAACAATGCGGCCAAAAATCTACGCGCGTCAAGGGGTTGTTTATTTTGCCCTGCAAAACCCGCTGATCTAAGGGAAATAGCTTGCATTAATTTACGCAACGCGCGTAGAGTAGCCGCCAAGTGTTACCTACCTCACAGGAGAGGGATCAACGATGACCACCACTGCCGCCAGCCGGGCCGCCAGAGCCGGCACGGCGCTTCATGAACAACCAGGACGGGCCGGGAAGCCCTTTTGGCGCCGGAACCATGGGGACCTGCGGATTGCCCTGTTCTTCATCGCCCCGGCCCTGCTCGGTTTTGTCACCTTCTATGTGGTCCCCGCGGTCCGGGGCACCTACCTGAGCTTCACCGAGTACAGCCTGTTGGGTGAACCGGAGTGGGTTGGCGGGGCGAACTACGCCGCGATCGCGAAAGACCCGCTGTTCTGGAACGC
This sequence comes from uncultured Actinomycetota bacterium, assembly GCA_963722145.1. Lineage (GTDB taxonomy): Bacteria > Actinomycetota > Actinomycetes > Actinomycetales > Micrococcaceae > Arthrobacter. The sequence goes on from CAVRLW010000014.1 coordinate 787,552, forward strand.
ACTGGCGGTGACGGGCGAATACGTACTGATCAACATGGTCCTCCAGACGGTTCTGGCCCTGGGCCTGGCGCTGCTGATGCACCGGGTCGCCAAGTCCACCCTCATCAGGGGAGCACTGCTGCTGCCGTATCTGATGGCGAACGTGATCGCGGCACTGCTCTGGTTCTGGCTCCTCGATTACCAGATCGGCATCGTCAACCACTTCATCGAAGCCCTCGGGTTGCCGCGGGTGGCGTTCTTCGGCAGCGAGGCATGGGCCATCCCCACCCAGGCCCTGATCAACACCTGGCGCCACGTGGGCTACACCGCTTTGCTCCTCTTCGCCGGTCTCCAGGCCATTCCCCGGCAAATCTACGAGGTGGCCGACCTTGACGGCGCCTCCCCGTTCCAGACGCTGCGGCGCATCACCCTGCCGCTGCTGCGCCCGGTCATCGCGCTGGTGGTCATCGTCACCGCGATCGGATCGATCCAGATCTTTGACACCGTTGCCGTGACCACCCAGGGCGGCCCCGTCAACGCCAGCCGCGTCCTGCAGTTCTACATCTACCAAAAAGCCTTCACCGAGTCAGACTTCGGCTACGGTTCCGCCCTCGCCGTCATCCTCTTCGTCATCCTCGCCGTGGTGGCCTTCGTGCAGATGAAGTTCCTCCGCGGCAACGAGTCGGACCTGGACTAAGGAAACCAACCATGACCGCCACCAACCACCCAGCCCGTCCCCGCCTGCAGCGGATCCGCAAACCCATGACCGTGCGCCGGGCAATGTCCTGGGCCCTGATCATCCTTGCCGTGGCCGCCTCCGTGCTGCCCTTCTACTGGGTCATCAGGACCTCCCTGTCCACCAACGGTTCGCTGGCCAGCAACGCCACGAACCTGCTGCCGGCGGACTTCAACCTCGGCGCCTTCAAGCGCGTGTTCGGCCTCCAGTCAGCCGAAGAAGCAATGGCGGAGGGCGGCTCCGGGGCGCACATCGACTTCTGGCTGTACCTGCGCAACTCGGTCCTGTTCGCCTCCATCACCACGGTAGGTGCACTGTTCTTCAGCGCGATGGCCGCCTACGCCTTCGCCCGGCTGCGCTGGAAAGGCCGGAACGCAGTCTTCAGCCTCTTCCTCGCCACCATGATGGTCCCAGGAATCTTCACCGCACTGCCCAACTTCCTGCTCATCAAAAACCTCGGACTGCTCAACACCCTGCTCGGCCTGGTCCTGCCCTACCTGTTCATGAGCCCGTTCGCGATCTTCTTCCTGCGGCAGTTCTTCCTGAACATGTCCCGGGAAGTCGAGGAGGCAGCGATGCTCGACGGCGCCAAACACCTGCGGATCTTTTTTCAGATCGTCCTTCCCAACGCCGCAGCACCCCTGGCCACCCTCGCGCTGCTGACCTTCATCGGCCAATGGAACGAATACTTCTGGCCGCTCCTGGTCGCCAACCAAGACGACCTGAGGGTCCTCACCGTCGGACTCGGCGTCTTCAAGGCGCAGGCCCCCCAAGGCGCCCCGGACTGGTCCGGCCTGATGGCCGCCACCCTCGTCTCGGCCCTGCCGATCCTCCTGCTGTTCATCGCCTTCGGCAAGAAAATCGTCAACTCCATCGGCTTCTCCGGCATCAAATAACCCCGCGGGACCAGCTCCCAAACCCGCCAAAAACCAGCGCAACCCCCTTCCGGTGCGCTCCACCCTGTCCTGAAAGGACCCACCATGAAAAAGAAAACAGCCAGGCGCCATCGCCGTTGCGGCTGCCGCCGTCCTGGCCCTGTCCGCCTGCGGAAGCGGGGGAGGCACCTCATCCGAGGAAGCCAAGGGCGAGCTCAGCTACTGGCTCTGGGACCCGAGCCAGCGCCCGGCCTACCAGCAGTGCGCCGACGACTTCCACAAGGCCAACCCGGACATCACCGTCAAGGTCACCCAGCGCGGATGGGACGACTACTGGGCCACCCTCACCAACGGCTTCGTCGCCGGAAACGCCCCGGACATCTTCACCAACCACCTCACCAAGTACCCGGAACTGATCAAAACCAAGCAGCTGCTGCCCCTCGATGACGCCCTCAAGAAGGACTCCGTTGACCTCTCGATCTACAACGAAGGCCTGGCCGACCTCTGGGTCGGCGAAGACGGCAAGCGCTACGGGCTGCCGAAAGACTGGGACACGGTCGCGATCTTCTACAACAAGACAATGACCGCCGACGCAGGCATCAGCGAGGACCAGATCGAAAACCTCAGCTGGAACCCCGAGGACGGCGGCAGCTACGAGAAGACCATCGCCCACCTGACCGTGGACAAAAACGGCAAACGCGGCGACGAACCCGGCTTCGACAAGAACAACGTCGCCGTCTACGGCCTGGGCCTCAACGGCGCAGGCGGCGGCCTGGGCCAGACCGAATGGAGCTACCTCACCGGCACCACCGGCTGGACCCACACCGACAAGAACCCCTGGGGCACCCACTTCAACTACGACGACCCCAAATTCCAGCAGACCATCGCCTGGTACGCCGGCCTGGTCGACAAGGGCTACATGCCCAAGCTGGAAACCACGGTCGGAGCCAGCACCGCCGACATCTTCGCCGCCGGCAAGGCAGCGATCAACGTCAACGGCTCCTGGACGATCGGCCAGTACACCAGCTACAAAGACATCAACCTCGGCATCGCGCCCACCCCCACCGGGGTCAACGGCAAGCGGGCATCCATGCTGAACGGTCTCGGCGACACCATCTGGGCCGGCACGAAGAAGCCTGCCGCCGCCGCGAAGTTCGTCGAATACCTCGGATCCGCCGCCTGCCAGGACGTCGTCGCGTCCAAGGCAGTGGTCTTCCCCGCCGTCAAGACCTCCTCCGAAAAGGCCGCGGCGGCTTTCCAGGCCAAGGGCGTCGACGTCACGCCTTTCACCCAGCCCGTGAAGGACGGCGCCACGTTCCTCTTCCCCATCGCCGATAAGGCACCGAAGGTCGAAGGCATCATGAAACCCGCCGTTGACGCCGTCGTAGCAGGCAAAAACCCCGCCAGCTCGCTCACCCAGGCCAACGAACAAGTCAACGCCCTCTTCAAGTAACCATCCGACGCCGATGGAAGGGGCGGACCTTTTCGGTTCCGCCCCTTCCACCCGCGCGACAACGATCCACCCCTACAGGACCACCATGTACACCAATGCATCAAATGAAGACCTCCTCCACGTTCGGGTCCAGAAACGCAGCCAATTAGAGGACCAACTGGACAAAGCCGTGAACATCCTCGCCGAACGGGCCCCGCTCTGCGGCGGCAAAGGGATCCTCGTTGCCCGGCACTCCGCCCGGGACTTCACCGTCCAGCTCCACCCCGATATCCCGTACGGAACCATCCAGGAAAGGCAGGAATGGTAACCCGCAACGGGAACAGCCTCCCCTGGAAACCATGACCAGGAAACACCCATCCCACGGGATGAAACGCCGCCGGAAACCCCAACCCAACCCACGGAGAACCCCTTGACCCTGGACCTGCATGCGAACAGCACACGTCCCTTCCTGGCCGCCGGGATGGAGATCTCGATCGACCCTGCGCGTCAGGTCCTCACCCTGGCCACCCCCGACGGCGCATCCCTGGCGCGCCTTCGCCTGCTTGCCAGCATCAATACGACCGCCGGCACTGACGAAATCCGTGTCACAGACGTCAACGTCAACGCCCCCGACGGGAACCTCACCCAGGTGGGAATCACGGCAACGAGCTCACTGTGGCAGCACCACCACACCCAGCTGCGCGCCGAAGGCGACGCCCTCGAACTGACCACCACCGTCCAGGGCACAGGCCGCATCACATCCATCCGCCAGCTCGGCGCCCACGTGGCGGGCTCCGGCCTGCTGCCCAGTGACCTGCTGCACAGCACCGTTTTCTCCCCCAACCCGGACCGGCCATGGCAGGTCCTCCGCCCGGCGGGGGAATCCGCAGCCCTGGGCGTAGTGGGAGACGGTGGTCAGCCCGGCGTCGGAAGATGGCTCTTCACCCCACCCCCTCTGTGCCTGGCCCTCTCCCCCGCGGACCCCGTCGCGTCCCCGGCATCGGGCGGGCCCTGCCTGATGATCGGTGTCGCAGCCAAGCGGCGCCCCTTCACCCAACTCACCTACGACGCCCTCACCCCGGGCTTCTCCCTCCGTTACGACTACGACGGACACACCTCAGTCGAGGGCCACTTCAGCACACCCACACTCCTGCTGTTCCTCGCCGATAACCCCTACGACGGGCTCAAACGCTACCGCGAGCTGCTCGACGCACGAGGTCTGCTGCCCGCCCGCACCCAGGCCCCGCCCTCACCAGCGTGGCTCGAACCGATGTTCTGCGGCTGGGGGGCCCAAAACGCCGACGCAATGGCCTCCATCGGCGATCAGCGCCCAGCAGTCGACCGGGCACGACAGGCAGACTACGACGGCTATCTCAACACGCTCGCCACGCACGGAATCGTGCCCGGAACCATCGTCATCGACGACAAATGGCAGCAGGACTATGCCACCTGCCGGCCCGACACCGAAAAATGGCCGGACATGGCCGGATGGATCCGGGAACGGCATGACGCCGGCCAGCGGGTCCTGCTCTGGTACAAGGCCTGGGACACCGAGGGCGCACCACCGGAAGCCTGCGTCCGTGACCACACCGGTCAGCCGGTCGCCCTCGACCCCGAATCACCGGCCGGGCGCAAGCTGATCCAGCAAGCAGCACGGTCCATGATCGGCGAGCTCGGTGCCGACGGGATCAAAATAGACTTCACCGCCTCCACCCCCGCAGGCTCCGCCCTCACCCATGCCGGGCCGTCATGGGGAATCGACCTGCTCCACGAACTGCTCGCAGTCCTGTACCAGGCCATCAAGGACATCAACCCCGACGCCCTCGTGGTCACCCACACACCAGACCCCGGCTTCCGCGACGTGACCGACATGCTCCGCCTCAACGACGTGCTCATGCTCGACCAGCCAGGCGGCCACACCGAACCACCCAACACCACCCCCGGCACCGGCGTCGTCGACACCATGACCCACCGGGCCCGCGTCGCCACCTCTGCATGCCCGGAACTGCTGATCGACACCGACGGCTGGGCCCTGCCCAGCCAAGCCGCCTACCAGAGCTGGACCTCGGCACAAGCCGGTCTCGGGGTTCCCAGCCTCTACTACACCGACCGCCTCGATGTACCCGACCCCAGCGAACAACCCATCCCGCCCGCGTCCCTGCACGCCACAGCGCAGCACTGGGCAGCCTACCGGGCCACGCTAACCGTCGAGGCTGAATAACGTACGAAAAAAACGGGGGTGTGCAGCGTCGGATGGCGGGAGGCTGCACACCCGCCGCGAAACACAGCAGCTTGGGCTTCGCTCGAAGCATCTCAGTACTGTCTGCACCAAGGAGTCAGTGCCACCCTGGCTTTGTTGCGGCCCTCACGTACCTGCTGACCTCCTGGGTCGACCCTTTCCGGCCGGTTCATTCCTGCCTTTAACCTCCCTCACCCGTGCGCCGGCCCGCTTCTTCCAGCGGCAGGCAGAAAGGCACCGATGACTTATTCGGCTGCAACCAACCGCTATGAATCCATGCCCTACCGCCGCGTCGGACGCAGCGGCCTGAAACTTCCCGCCATCTCCCTGGGCCTGTGGCACAACTTCGGCGACGACAAGCGCTTCGATGAACAGCGCGCCATCCTCCGCCGCGCCTTCGACCTCGGCGTCACCCACTTTGACCTGGCCAACAACTACGGCCCGCCGGACGGCTCGGCCGAAACCAACTTCGGCCGCCACCTGCAGGACGACTTCAAGCCGTACCGGGATGAACTCGTCATCTCCACCAAGGCCGGCTACTACATGTGGCCGGGCCCGTACGGCGAGTGGGGATCCCGCAAGTCCCTGCTCTCCAGCCTGGACCAGTCGCTGGGCCGGATGGGCCTGGACTACGTGGACATCTTCTACAGCCACCGGCCGGACCCCGAGACGCCGATGGAAGAGACCATGGGGGCGCTGGACTACGCCGTGCGCTCCGGCAAGGCGCTGTACGCGGGCATCTCCTCCTACACGCCGGAACAGACCATCGAGGCGGCCCGGATCCTGAAGGACCTCGGCACCCCGCTGCTCATCCACCAGCCCAGCTACTCCATGCTGAACCGCTGGACCGAAAACGGAACGCCGAACCTTTACGAGGCGCTGGAAGAGGTGGGCGCCGGTTCCATCGCGTTCTCCCCGCTGGCACAGGGCATGCTGACGGACCGCTACCTGGTCGGCATCCCGGCCGATTCGCGGGCGGCCAAACAACGGTTCCTGTCCAAATCTGCCCTGACCGAGGACAAACTGGACCGTGTCCGCGGGCTCAACAGGATCGCCGCCGGCCGCGGGCAATCACTGGCGCAGATGGCCATCGCCTGGATCCTCCGCGACCAGCCCAAGGGATCACCCGTCACCTCCGCCCTGGTGGGTGCATCCAGCGTCAAGCAACTGGAAGACACGCTATGCGCCATAAACAACCTCGCATTTACCGGCGAGGAACTCGCGGCCATCGACGAATTCGCAGCCGAATCAGACATCACCCAAGCCAATGAACAGGTCAACGCCCTCTCCAAATAGCGACCCCAATACCTATTGCGCGCCGCGGGCGTCGTCTTCCCCCGGCGCGCAGCCTTACCCGTTCACTCCCACTCAGAAGGACAGCATTTTATGGAACCCCTCCACCTCCGTTCCGCCGGCACCAGCCTGGTGATCAGCTTCGACAGCGGGGAGGCCGAGGTCATCCACTGGGGCACGGACCTTGGCAGCACCCTGCCGGACCTCGCTATCCTCACGGCGGCCATCCCGCCGTCGTCCGCCGACGCCACCGTTCCCGCGGGCCTGCTGCCGCAGGCCTCATCCAGCTGGCGGGGCCGGCCCGCTCTCCGCGGCCACCGCATCGCCGACGGCGTTCCGGGCTACGACTTCTCCGTCCGGCTCCGCGTGGCTGAGGTGGCATCGGACGGCGCCGGCGCCGCCGTCATCGTCCAGGCCGATGCCGACGCCGGCATCACCGTCTCGTCCGTCCTGACACTGCATGACGGCGGCCTGCTGGAACTGCGCCACACCGTCACCAACACGGCACCACGCCTTACCAGCTCGACGAACTGGCCACTGTCCTCCCGGTGGCGCCCGACGCCGTCGAACTCCTTGACCTGACCGGACGCTGGTGCCGGGAACGCCACCCGCAGCGCCGCCCCATCCAGCAGGGCACCTGGGTCCGCACCGGCCGGCACGGCCGCACCGGGCACGACTCCTCACTGCTCTTCGCCGCCGGCACCGCCGGGTTCGGCAACCGCCACGGAAAGGTCTGGGCCACGCACCTCGCCTGGAGCGGCAACCACGAACAGTTCGCCGACAGCATCGGCGATGGCCGCACCATGATCGGCGGCTCCGAGCTCCTCGGCCCGGCCGAAGTCATCCTCGCACCCGGCGCCAGCTACACCACCCCGGCGCTGTTCGCCGCCTACTCGGACCGCGGCCTGGACGGCATCAGCGAGGCGTTCTACAGCTGGTTCCGGTCCCGCCCCCACCACGTGCTCCCCGCCGCCGGTACCGGCCTGCCGGCCGGCAAGCCCCGTCCCGTGGTGCTGAACACCTGGGAAGCGGTCTACTTCGACCACAACCTGGCCACCCTGATCGAGCTGGCCGACTCCGCCGCCGAACTGGGCGTGGAGCGTTTTGTGCTCGACGACGGCTGGTTCCGCGGCCGCCGCGACGACCACGCCGGCCTGGGCGACTGGTACGTCGACGAAACGCTCTGGCCGGACGGGCTCACACCGCTGATCGACGCCGTGACCTCCCGCGGGATGGAATTCGGGCTCTGGGTGGAACCGGAAATGGTCAACCTGGACTCGGACATTGCCCGCGCGCACCCGGACTGGATCGTTGGTCCTTCCGTCCAGAGCTACAAGGACGGCGGCCGCCTGCCGATCGAATGGCGGAACCAGCAGGTGATCGACCTCGTGAACCCGGACGCGTGGCAGTACATTTTCGACCGCGTCGACGCCCTGCTGCGCGAGAACAACATCAGCTACCTGAAGTGGGACCAGAACCGGGACCAGCTGGAGCACGGCCATGCCGGCCGCTCCTCGGTCCACGAACAGACCCTGGCCGCCTACCGGCTCTTTGACGAACTCAAGAAGGCCCATCCCGGCGTCGAGATTGAAAGCTGCTCCTCCGGCGGGGCCCGCGTGGACCTGGGCATCCTGGAGCGCACGGACCGGATCTGGGCCTCGGACTGCAACGATGCCCTGGAACGGCAGACCATCCAGCGCTGGACCGGGCTGGTGGTCCCGCCCGAACTCGTGGGCGGGCACGTCGGCCCCACCACCTCGCACACCACGGCCCGCACGCACGACCTGTCGTTCCGTGCCATCACGGCTTTGTTCGGCCACTTCGGCATGGAATGGGATGTCCGCGGGGTCCAGGGCGCCGAGCGTGAGGAACTCAAACGCTTCATCGCGCCTCTACAAGGAACACCGCGGCCTGATCCACTCCGGGCGCATGGTCCGCGCGGACGTCGCCCGACGATTCCCTGATGCTGCACGGCGTCGTGGCCCCCAGCGGTGCCTCCCAGGCCACCGTTCCCCGGGCTCGACGGCGGCGCTGTTCGCCCTGGTCCGCACACGCACCGCCCTCGCGGAACAACCGGGGCGGATCTCCATCCCCGGCTTGGAGCCGGACCGGGAGTACCGTGTGGAGCCTGTCTTCCCGGCTCCCGGTGACGCCGACTATTCGCACACGTTCACGCAGGTCAAGCCCCCAGCCTGGATGGCGGACGGCGCCGTTGCGGGCGGCCGTTTCCTGGCCGAGGTGGGACTGCCCATGCCCGTCCTCAACCCCGAACACGCACTTCTGCTCAAATTCACCGCACTCTAGC
>CAVRLW010000015.1:0-31883 GCA_963722145.1 uncultured Actinomycetota bacterium
GCACGACTAGCCCAGCCCGGTGGCCCGCTGGAACTACCATCCTGAATATGAGCTGCACCTGATCCGGAAAGGCACCGGAAAGTTCATCGTGGGAGACCACATCGGCACGTTCGAGGCCGGGCACCTGGCTCTGGTAGGTTCGGGGCTGCCGCACGACTGGGTCAGCGACCTGGAGCCCGGAGAAGTCCTCCAGCGCAGGGACGCCCTTATTCAGTTCGATGGAAAATGGGTTGAACAAGCTGCCTCGATTCTGCCGGAAATGGCCGAGGTCAAACCCCTGCTGGAACAGTCCTCGCGCGGGATTGAGTTTCTGGGACGTTCGGCCAGGGCCGCCGCCGCTTCCCTCGAGGCGATGGGTACCTCCACCGGATTACGGCGGCTTCACCATCTCTTTGACGTGTTGGCGATTCTTTCGCGCGCACCACAGGAGGAACGGCGCTACCTCGCCGACGAATGGTTCAGGCCACAACTCGACGGCCAGGCCGCGGCGGTGGTGGACATAGTCCTCGAGTACGTCTTCAGCAATCACGCCGGCAGCGTGAGGATGTCCGAGGCCGCGGCCTGGCGGGATGTCGGAGCCGACGTTTTCGAAGTATTTCAAGCGCGCAACCGGCCCTAACTTCAGCGATCTGGTGCGTAAACTTCGTCTGGCCCATGCCCGCCGGCTGCTGGAGCGGAGCGACAAGTCCATTTCGGACGTTTGCTACGAAGTGGGTTTCACGAACCTGTCCAATTTCAACCGACACTTCCGCAACGACGCCGGCGAAACTCCCCGGGACTATCGTCAGCGAGTACAGAACTGACGGTCGCCGCACGGAGTTCTGCATGGGGACCGGCGTCCATCCGGCACCGTGCGCGCCGAAATGGCGCTACGACTAGCGCAGTTGGATGCGGTCGACGATCTGCTGCCCGGCGATGAGCATCGGCGGTAGATTGTGGGCATGGGACAGACTTCGTCAGGCCGCCGGGAATTGCTCACCGATCGGCTCCTTGGGTGTCGCGGAGTTCAGCCACGCGCACTGGTTCTTCGGCAATCTCTATGAGGTCCTCGTCAAAATCCCACACCGGGTCGCGGCCTCGGAAGCAAGCCCTGGGCTCCCCCGGTCCCCCTTTCTGCTGAAGCGGTGGTACAGGGTCCACGCCGTCAGGCTCACAGCCAGCGCAGTCGCACTGGCTGCCATCCACCAAGCACGGTCACTCCGGCTCAGCAGCCGCGGATAACAGCTAAGCGCCACCGAACTCAGGGAGATCTTCATGAGCAAGCTCACCGTTAGCGCTATTCCCACCTTGGAAAACACCGCCGAGGACCCCCGGTGACCCTGATCACACTTGTCAGACATGGCCAGACGGTTTGGCACCGCGAAGACCGCTACGTCGGCAGCACCGACGTCGCCCTGAACGAAATCGGCCTCAGCCAAGCGGCTTCGTTGGCGCGGTGGGCTGAAACGACGGACCTGACCAGCATCCGATCCTCGGACCTCAGCCGGGCCCGGGTGACAGCCGACGAATGCACCGCCGCCACAGGCCTCCGCGTCACTATCGATCCGCGACTGCGCGAACTCAACCTTGGCCAAGTTGAAGGACTCACCAGGGCCGAGATGCGGGGGCGCTTCCCCGAAGAACACAGGGCATTCAAGTCAGACCCGGTCAAACACCATTACCCCGGCGGCGAAAACCCCGTCCTCGCAGCGGACCGGTTCACGGCAGCCCTCGACGACGCCATAGCCGCCGACCCTCTCGGTCACGTCCTCGTCGTGGCGCACAGCACCACCATCCGGCTGGCCCTGTGCCGCCTACTCGGAATCCCGCTCAAGAGCTACCGCCGGGCGTTCCCGGTCCTCGGCAACTGCACCCTCACCACCGTCCATACCAAGCGAGGCCGGACCGGACTCGTGCAATACAACTCACCCCTCGAGCCACTCCAGCGTGACCTTTGATGTCATCCGCGGCCGGTCCTGTACCGCCGCCCCTTCATCTCCGCGACGACTGCCAGGGCCATGGAGAAGCGGCCCGGGAGCGGCATAGATGCCAGACGGAGCCACCTGGCTTCAGAGTAGACCCGGAACCGCGCCGGGCTGACGTGCAGTTCTTCGGCTGCGCACAGCACCTGGGTGTGTGCCGTTAGGTATCGTGCCGGCGAGATGTAGTCCTCCCTTAGGCGAAGCTCAAGATAGACGTCCATGCTGGCCAGATCGAGGGCTGCCTCGGCCCGAGCCGTGCCGGCGAAGTCCAGCAGTCCGAGCGGGGACGGGCCGTCGGTTGAAACGATCTGCTTGTCGTGAAGTCCTCCGTGGGCCCACACCAGCGGATCCGGCTCGATCCGAAGCAGGTCCGCGGTCACTTGCTCTGCGGCGGCGCGGAAGGCACCGCCTGGAGATGCCAATTCCGGGACGCCCTCATTGTGTTGCAGCCAGAGGTTCACCACCCGCCACACTTTCGCGGATTCCACTTCTGCCGAATAGAGCGGAAGGCTGTTAAGCACGTCCTGTGCAGCGGCGCCCTTGGGGCTGCTTACCTGAACCGCCCAGGCGCGCGACCATCTCTCCCACGCGGCGGAGAATTTGTCATCACTCGCCAGCGAGTGGACCTCGTACAGTGTCGGTCCCGGGATGGCGCTGAAATCGATAACGTCCAGGGATCTCCGAGAAAGGATTCCAGGGGTTGTGAAGGTGCCGTGGTCCAGCAGGACCTTCAGTTGCTCGCTGCGCTCGGCGGTCAGGGCGGCGCGGCCGGGCCGGAAGATTTTGGTATAGCGGCCCTCCGCCTTGACGACCGCCCGGTCGTAGGGCCGATATGCGATGAGTTCTCCCTGTTCCGCTTCCGCCCGCAAGGCCGGCAACTTCGGGTCGTCCGGCGGAATGAGTTTGAAGCGTCCCTGACGCAGGCGGGCTCCACGGACACCGGGCCGTCCTGGTGCAGAAACCTCCAGGTCGTAGTCTCCCGGCCTCTTGCCGGGCCACGCCCGGCGGACGTGCCAGGTTGTGCCGGTGTCGTCGTCGGCGGTCAACGGGACCGGAGAGGTCCAGTCCATGTCATCAACTCCAGCAAGTTACTTCTGACTCACCTCTTGTGCCTACATGCTGAACCACAACAATGAGGCACGGATGAAACCGTTATGAAGAAACCCTCATGAACGGCTTGAGCTCCTCGGGTCTTGACTGTTGGCGCATGAATGCGACGGTCGCCGCACGGGGTTGTGCACGGTCTGTTGTGACCCACAGCCCGTCGCTAAACTAAAGGCGCCGAAGAGACGCATCGGTGCACCGGTGCGCGGCAGGCCAAGCGCCACCGACCTGAAGGAGATCTTCATGGGTAAGCTCACCGTCACCGCATTTACCACTCTGGACAACGTCGCCGAGGATCCCCATCTCTGGTCCGGCCCGTTCTTCAGCGACGCAACCGGTGCGTTCAATGACGAAGTCCTGGCCCCGGCTGACTCCATGCTGCTCGGCCGGGTCACCTATGACGGCTTTGCCGCCGCCTGGCCGTCGCGATCGGGCGACTTCACCGCCGACAAGTTCAACGCCATGCCGAAGTATGTCGTGTCGACCACCTTGGATCACGCGGACTGGAACAACAGCACGATTATCGCCGACGACATACTCGGCAGGGTCCGCGCGCTTCGCGAGCGGGAGAACGTGATCGTTTGGGGAAGCCCGACGCTCGTCAAGACGCTCATGCAGGAGAACCTTGTCGACGAGTACGTTCTGCTGCTCTCCCCCATCGTGCTCGGGCATGGCAAGAAGATGCTGCCGGAGGACGGAACCCGGCACACGCTGCGGATCGTCGAACTTGAACTCCTCGAAGGCGGGATGCTGGCACTCCGGATGGCGCCGGCAGCGGCCTGAGGCTCCGGCTGGCTAGTCCCCCGAGCCCGTTCTGTCCGGCAGGCCGGCATCGACCGCGAAGGTCATGAACGCCGGCGTCTCGTACGGATGCGCAGACAGCGCGGCGCCGACGACGGCGGTGCGCCGGGAGCGCGGGTAAATCGCCTCGATCCGGGTTTCGGGCACCTCCTCGGGGGAATCGACGACGCCGACGGCCGGGTTCGCGCCCGGCAGCGGCGTAAAGCGCCCGGTGCCTTCGAGGCTGAACGAGCAGTGCGAGTAGTTGCCGAGCCTGCCCGCCCCGGCGTCGCCGATGGCCTGCCGGACCGCCTGCGCAGCTTCGGTGGGGACATAGATGACCAGACAATCCATTGGCTCCATGGCAGAAAGTCTGCCACGGACCCCTGATGAGCAACGGGGACATACGCTGGCGGCTGGAAAGGGGAACGGAAGCGGCCCATTCCTCCTTACTTTCAATCTATAGGGCACAGGGGGGCTTGCCGCAAGCCCCAGGTCAGGCCGCAGAATTGGGAGCCGAGGACGGGCACTACGGACGGGAGCGGCCAGTGCTGGACCCCTTCAGAAAGGAGCTGACGACGTGCCCCTGACTACCAGCGCATTTAACCTTCCCGACCACCTCACGCCTAAGTCCGACCCGACGCTGATCGCCGGCGACGAGCAGCACTTCGCGGCCATCGCGGAGAGCCTCGAGCAGGCGATCGCCGACCTCTCCGACCGTCTCGATGCCACGCGCAAGGCGCCCAGTCGCTTCGGCCAGGAGGCGCTGGAGCGGGACGTGGAGATCCGCCGGCTGACCGCCCGCCTGCGCGCCCTGCGCCGCTTCGGTTTGGACCTCTGCCTCGGACACATGGTCAGCGGAGAGCACCCCGAGCCCGTGTACGTCGGACGGCTTGGCCTCACGGACAGCCAGGGCCGTCGGCTGCTCATCGACTGGCGCTCCCCCGCGGCCGAGCCGTTCTTCGGCGCGACCCACGCCAACCCGATGGGCCTGGCAAGCCGCCGCAGGTATCGCTGGACCCGCGGTCGAGTCAGCGACTACTGGGACGAGGTGTTCACCCCGGACGGGTTTGAAGGCCACGCCGCCCTCGAGGACCTTTCCGCCTTCATCGCCAGCCTGGGCAGCAGCCGCTCTGCTCAGATGAGGGACGTGCTCGGCACCATCCAGGCTGACCAGGACGCCATCATCCGCGCGTCATCCCGCGGCGCCCTGGTCGTCGACGGCGGTCCAGGGACAGGGAAAACCGTCGTCGCCTTGCACCGCTCCGCCTATCTCCTCTACTCCGACCCCCGCCTTGGTCACCGTGGTGCCCACAGCAAAAGCAGTGTGCTGTTCATCGGTCCGCACCGGCCCTACCTGGCCTACGTCGCCGACGTCCTCCCCACCCTCGGAGAGGAGGGCGTACAGACCTGCACCCTGCGGGACCTCGTCCCCGAGGGAGCAACCGCAGCGATCGAGTCCGACCCGGGTGTGGCCCTGCTGAAGTCGTCCGCGGACATGGTGAAAGCGATCGAGCCAGCCGTCAGGTTCTACGAGGAGCCTCCCACCAAGGGGATGGAGGTCGAAACGCCATACGCCGATCTTTGGCTCAGCCTCGATGACTGGGCAGAGGCGTTCGAGGCACCAGAACCCGGCACGGCGCACAACGAGGCGCGCGACGCCGTCTGGGAGGAGCTGCTCACAATCCTCGTGGACAAGTACGACGGCGATGACGTCCCGGACGGCTTGCTCCGCAGGGCGCTGGCGCAGAACGCGGAGTTGGTCCACGCGTTCAGCAGGGCGTGGCCGCTGCTGAACTACACCGACCTTGTCGGCGACCTCTGGTCGGTGCCGGCCTATCTGCGCATGTGCGCCCCTTGGCTCCGCCCTGACGAGGTCAAGAAGCTGCAGCGCCGGGAACCCCAGGCCTGGACCGTGTCCGACTTGCCGCTCCTGGACGCGGCCCGGCAACGACTCGGCGACCCCGAGGCGTCACGGCACAAGCGTCGGCAGGACGCCGCCGAAGCCGCCGAGCGCGAGCTCATGGACCGGGTGGTTGACGACTTGGTCGCGGCCGATGACTCCGAACTGCTGGTGATGTCGATGCTGCGAGGGGAGGACCTGCAGGAAAAGTTGGGCGACGAGGGCGCCGCGCCAAGCGCCGACCCGGACGAGCTCGCCGGCCCGTTCGCCCACGTCGTCGTGGACGAGGCGCAGGAGCTGACCGACGCAGAGTGGCAGATGCTGCTGCTCCGCTGCCCGTCCCGGAGCTTCACCGTCGTCGGAGACCGCGCGCAGGCCAGGCACGGGTTCGCGGAGTCGTGGCTGGAACGGCTGGAGCGGGTCGGATTGACCAACGTAAACCTGACGCCCCTCAGCATCAACTACCGCACGCCAGGGGAGGTCATGGCGGAAGCCGAGCCGGTCATCAGGGCGGTGCTTCCGGACGCCAACGTGCCGACCTCCATCCGCAGCAGCGACATCCCCGTCGTCCACGGATCCACATCGGAGCTGAGCTCGATCCTCGACACCTGGCTCGCCGCGCATGCCGACGGGACCGCCTGCGTCATCGGCACGAGCGGCATCGAGCACGGCCCGTTCCGGACGACGTCCCGCGTCAGATCGCTGACCCCGGAGCTGTCGAAGGGGCTCGAGTTCGATCTGGTGATCCTCGTCGACCCGGAGGCGTTCGGCACGGGCATCGAAGGAGCGGTGGACCGCTATGTCGCGATGACCCGGGCCACCCAGCAACTCGTCATCCTCCGGCCTATCATGAGGTTCACGGAACGGAAGGCAACCGGGGGCCGCTCAGCATGACCAACGAACGCGAACGCACTGAAGCGCCGACGGGAAACGTTGCGCTCGTGACCGGCGCAAGCCGAGGGGTCGGCCGGGGCATCGCGATGGGCCTTCTGGCCGCGGGGTTTCGAGTTTACGGCTCGGGCCGCTCGATCGAACAGGCGGACTTGCCGCGGGAGATACGGCGAGTGCGCTGTGACCATCTCAAAGACGAAGAGACGGCGCGCGTGTTTGAAACGATCCGGTCCGAGTGCAGCGGCCTCGATCTTCTCGTCAATTGCGGCTGGGGCGGCTACGAGAAGATGGTGGAAGGCGGCGCGTTCACGTGGCCTGCGCCGTTTTGTTCCACGATCCCAACCTGATGGCGCGGACCGGCCAGGTGCTGATCGCCGCCGCGGTTGCCAAGGAGTTCGGCGTACTCGACATCGACGGAAGTTCGCCGCCGGCCCTGACACTTGCGGACATCGGTTTCGAGGGGTGAGCCCCGAGCTTGGCCACGGCATCCGCCTCGTGATACTGCTGATCTTTTCTGGACCCGGGCGTCGTTGAGCCAAACCCGGATATCGCATCTGCCCATCGTTGCTAGTCTGTAGCGGACTATCGCCTTTCCACCAGACGTCACTTGAGGTGCAATCCATGACCGCCACGACACCGCCTCCGGGCACCATCCTTCTCGCAGGTGCCACCGGCGATCTCGGCGGACTTATCCTGCGGAATCTGGTCGCCCTGGGGGCTAACGTTCGGGTCCTGACACGACCGGAAACCAACACAGCGCGGATTGCACAGTTACGCGCCCAGGGCGCCGAGGTGATCCAGGCGGATTACGACGATCCGGACGGTCTCCGAAGGGCCTGCACGGAAGTTGACTGCGTGGTGTCCGCGATCAACGGTCTTGACGGCGTCATCTTAGATGCTCAATCACGCTTGCTGGAGGCGGCGGCCGCGGCGGGCGTGCCCCGTTTCATCCCGTCTGATTTCTCCATTGATTACCGTGGTATCCAGCCCCAAAGCAACCGGAACCTACAGCTCCGCAGAGATTTCGCACAGAGACTGGACGCAACCGAAATCCAGGCCACATCGATCCTCAACGGCGCCTTCACCGACATGCTCTCCGGGCAGGCACCAATGATCCTGTTCTCACGGCGCCGTGTGCTCTTCTGGTCCGATGCGGACAAGGTGCTCGACTTCACCACCAAAGACGACACTGCCACCTACACTGCCGCCGCCGCCCTCGACGAGCGGGCGCCGCGTGTCCTCCAGATCGCCGGGGATCAGGTCACGGCAAGGACTCTGGCATCCACGATGACCGACCTGACGGGCACACAATTCCGGCTCCTCTACGCGGGCAGCGTCGGTTCCCTGACCGTTATGAGCCGGGCAGTCAGAGCCCTCATGCCGGCCTCTACCGAGCCGTTCCCGCCGTGGCAGGGCATGCAGTACTTCGCCAGCATGTTCAGCGGAGACGCGAGTCTGCGTTACGTCAACAACGACCGGTACGGCAGCCGGAATTGGACGACCGCCCGGGACGTCCTGGAGCAGCACCGCCAGCAGAACTGACCGTGCAGCAAGCGAAATCGGTCATCTGACTCGGATGATCGGAATGGCTTCGCCAGCTTCCTGCTACGCGAGGATTTGTTCCCAGACCACCTGATTCCGCACGACGTATTGAGCAGCGGCACGCCAGTGCTCGCCGTGCCCATTGACATACATGTCAGCCCAAGGCTGGAACCCGGTCTCGTTCGAGGACTTCAGGAGATTGAACATCGCTGCCGTTCGCTTCGCCATGGCGGCCGGTAGCGCCTCGCGTAATTCGGCATCAGCTTCGTACCCGTCAACAACGGCACGCAATCTCAAAGCCGCATCTTCCGCCGGTTGCCCGTCGAACAGGTGGCCGAATGACTGCGCGGCGTACGCCAAATCCCACAGCCGGGTGCTGGGGCCAGCGCCATCCCAATCGATGAACACCCAGCGGTCTCCCATGATGAGGTTCCACGGAGCGAGGTCGTTATGGCACATCAGGTTCGGGTTCTGAGCCGGCAACAGCATCTTCCAGTCTTCCGGAGTGGGAATCGCGACTCCTTCGCTGGCATCATGGATTTGCCGAATCATCCGACCAACCCGTAGCAAATCGTCCAGTCCGAGCGGCAACTGATCCAGCGCGAGTACGCCTTCTATGTACTCGACCACATGTCGACCGTCTTCGTCCCGGCCCAGGGGCTGAGGAACATCCACGCCGGACGACCGGAGGGCGCCAAGATAGCTCTGTACACCGGAGGAGTTTTCCAACCAAGGTTTACGGACGGTGTGACCAATGCGCACGACACTTTCGGAGGCATTGCCACCTGTCAGTTCCTGCTCGTCCTCGACCATCCCAGCAGGCTAGCGGGTGCGAGCCAGATTGGCCAAAGGACTTGCGTCGCCCAGAGGTGCGGGCCGTCTTGACTCTTGGAGCCGAGGAGTGCCGCCCAGCCGCTGAAGTTGGCGTCATGCACTTGCGTCCCATCCCAGCGGCGGACTTCCTATGGGATCGGGCGGACGTTCTGGTTTGATCGGAAGAGGTTGCTTGGGTCGTAGGTGGCTTTGACGGCGGCCAGACGATCGTAGTTGGCGCCGTAAGCAGCCCTCACCCGATCCTCCCCTTCCTGGCCCAGATCGTTGACGTACACCCCGCTCGCGGCGAAGGGCTGCATCGCTTCGAAGAACGCGCGGGCCCACCCGATGTTGCGCTCCGTCTGTGCCGGGTCGGACCACTGAGCCAGGATGAGGAGTTCGCTCTGGGACCGGCGATGGGGAAATGCCGTGGCTGCGGGGTCGACCCGAGCGGCAACACCGTGTAGCTGCTGCATTCCGATGCCACTCGCCGCTGAAGGCACCTCGGTCGCAAACTGGAGCAGAATATCAATTGCGTCTGCGGAGAAGTCGGTCAAGAAACTCGACTTCCAATAGTGGTTCTGGCCCAAAGGAAAGCCTGCGTCGTGAGCGCTCTGCAGGCCGACGTAGTCGGTTGGCACCACCAGGTCTGCCGCTGGGCCGAGATCGCGAAGCGGTCGGAGGGCCCGCTCCGCCTCACCATGCTCGCCACTCCAGCAGACGCCGACGCCGAAGACAGGGCGCCCCGAGGCGTCACACCCCAGACTGGCCGACATGGACAGTTCGTCGGGACAAGAAGCGGCGAATTCGGGGTAAAACCGCAGGGCCTCCCTCGTCCGTTCGGCCGGGAATGAGAGCGCTCCGGCAAGGACCGGCCCCACGGGATGCAAGCGATACGTGAACGAGGTAACAACGCCAAAGTTGCCGCCGCCTCCCCGGATGGCCCAGTAGAGGTCTGCGTGCTGGTCGGCGCTCACCGTCAGCAGCCTGCCATCGGAAGTCACGATGTCGGCGGCGAGCACGTTGTCGCAGGCGAGCCCGTGCTTGCCGTTGAGCCAGCCGATGCCACCTCCGAGAGTCAAGCCGGCGATGCCGGTAACCGAGACCACTCCGAGCGGCGTGGCAAGGCCATATACCTGAGTGGCGACGTCAAGGTCGGCCAGGAGCGCACCTGCTCCAGCAATGGCGACCCGCCGTTCGGCATCGATCTGAATGTTTGTCATGCCAGAGCAATCCAGCATGAGCCCTTGGGCGCCGACGGCGTTCCCTGCCACATTGTGACCGCCGCCCTTAATGGAAACAGGGAGATCGTTTTCGCGGGCGAAGGTGACCGCACGGCGGATATCTGCGGCGTCAGCAGGGCGGACAATCACGTCCGGACGGCGGTCAATCATCGCGTTGAAGACCTTGCGGGCTTCGTCGTAGCCGAATTCTCCGGGCCGGAACAGCCGGCCCCGGAGAGCCGAACTCAAGTCATCAACGACGGATGGGTCAAGCGACGGCGGAGTGGTCTGGATAGCCACGCCAGGCACCTTTCTCGCTCGAGACCGTCAAGAACGCGCCCCAGCCGGCGTCGTGCTCATTTGACCGTCAGGGAGCCGTGCATGTTGGAGTGGTACGTGCAGTGAAAGGCGTAAGTCCCCGGTTCGGAAGGTGCCTTGAATGTGGCCGTACCGCCGTTTTCCTTAACCTCGACATCAAAGAGGGTCGCATCCTGGTCTGCGGTCACCGTGTGCTCGGCAGTGTCCATGTTTATCACCTTCACCTCCGCACCGGGAGCCACCGAACCCGGGATCTCGTAGGCGAAGTTGCTGATGGTGATTGTCGCGGCGGCGGCGTTAGCCGCCCCGCTTCCCGGCCCTGACGCGGTGGAGCCTGCCGGGGCAGACGGTTCCATCGATATGCTCGGAGAGGTCCCGGCCGTCGTGGCGGGAGCCGGTGTTCCGCCGCCTCCGGCACAGCCGCTCAGCCCGATCAGAACCGTTGCCAACACAAGTGCAGCCCGTGTCTTATTGCTCGTCATGATGTGCCGTCCTCGACGCTGGAGGGGGCTGAGGAAACAGCCCGGCTTCCTTCCATTCTGCATCCGCCCACATCAAGAACACAGCTAAAAACACAGCTGAAAGGGCACCATCAAAGAGCACGGGCCAGGGTCAAGACCCTCCCGGCCGGCGACGACGGCTCCGTCGCCCCCCTCAGCCAGCCTTCCCGGCGTCGGCCAGCCGGTTGTTGAGCCGGTCCACCTCATCGAGGACTTCGGTCGCCGCCCAGGCACGACTGCGCTTTGACTGGGTGACCGGGGCGATGACGCCGGCGTTGGAGAGCCGCTGCAGCGCAGCGTAGACGGAACTTTCGGCGACGCCGGCAATATGGGCAGCGCTGTGGGCCTCGAACACGGGCCGCTCCAGCAGCCACGGAATGATCTTCTCGTCCGCGGATCCCTTGCGTGGTCTGGCCAGATCCAGCCACATCGCCGGCAGGGCATCGAGTGCGGCCACGGATTCCCGGGCAGCATCCGAGGCGCGGACCGCGGAACGGGCCAAGTAGAGCACGAACGGATCGGCGTCGCCGGAGCGGTAGTTGTTGACGAGGCTGAAATACGTGTCGACGTCGGCGACCATCGCCGACGCTATCGGGGTGACGGTGTTCTTCGTGAGCCCGCGACGCCGGGAAATCGCGCCGATCAGGGCCCGCCCGATCCGGCCGTTTCCGTCGGTGAACGGGTGGATGGATTCGAAGTGGGCGTGCGCGATGGCCGCCTGCGCCATGATGGGTACGTCGCGGCGGTTGCAGAAGACCATCAGGTCCTGCATCAGGTCCTGCACGAGCTCCGGCGGGGGCGGGACGTGGATGGCGCCGCGCGGTGAATGGTCGCTGCCGCCGATCCAGTTCTGAACGTCCCTGAGCCTGCCGGCGTGTGGGCCGTCCATCGGGTCGTCTTTCATGAGCGTGTGATGGGCGCCCAGCATTGCCTCCAGCCGGATCTCCCCGGTCCGCCCGGCGTCGTCGATCATCCCTTGCACGGCGTCGGCTGCCGCCACCATGGAGCGGGCGTCGTCACTGGCTTTGAGCCCGATCATGGCCCGGGCGTAGTCGTCGCGGTTGGCGTTGACGTGCTCGATTTTGGAAGAGGAGACGGCCTCGCTGCGGAGCAGGAACCCGCTGATGGCGGCCATCCGGGTGCCGGCGGTGACGTCCAGGGACGCTATGGCAACGGCGGCCTCCTCGAGGGCGACAATTGTCTCGCGACCCGGATCGAACCAGCTCCCGGCGATCATGGGCGGCAGCGAGACCACAACCTCCGTGAATTCCCGGTCTTCGCGCGGCGGCCGCCCGGACGACTTCCACGGCATCGTCTTGCTGCCGTGTGCAGGCCAGCGCGTCATGGATCCTCCGTAAGTCTAAATAATCGCCCCGTTATTTAGAGTTTATGGGCTAAACATGAATAGCGCGAGGCTTGTTGGGGGCCCTGCCGCCGGCGTGCCGCAACGCGGTCGCGTCCTCAGCCGGCGTGGGAGGCAGGGTGTGCCCCGCGGTACGCGTAGTGGCGCACCCCCTTCGCCGGCTGAAAGACATCCTTAACGGCGTTCCTTCGATCTACTGATGTGCGTGTTAGTTTTGCCGCAAGAGACGCATCCCGAGGTGAACGAACAGTGACAGCCGTGTGGCGGCCGATCAAGGGAATACTTGGGCCTGGACAGAGGACTGTATTTTGATGGCGACAGCACAGCTTTTCGCAATATTTGCCTGCGCACTTCTGGCCGGCCTGACCATCTTCCAGGGCGCGCTTATCGCGGGAGCTCCGCTCGGGAGGATGGCGTGGGGCGGGCAACACCGTGTCCTCCCTGCCAAGTTCAAAATCGGGAGCGCGCTGTCCATAGCGCTGTACACCCTTTTCGCTTATGCAGCGCTGGCCAAGGCCGGCTTGGTCCTGCCCTTGGTCAGCGAATCCTTTACTGCGATCACCGTTTGGGTGATGACGGCATACTTCGCGCTCGGCGTCCTCATGAACGGGATCTCCCGCAGCAAACCCGAACGCCTCGTCATGACCCCCACCGCCCTGGCCCTCGCAGCCAGCTACCTGGTCCTTGCCCTCCACTGATCTCCAGCAGCGGGCTGCGGACTCCCTCAGGGATGCCCTCCCAGTACACCTTTCATCAGGGCCTCCTGGAAACGCAGCCGCGAACGCAGCCGCGACCGCCGTCGCGCTCTCCGCCGACGAAGTAGCCGACTTGAATGCAGTAGCACGCCGGATCGGTGTGCAGGGGAACCGCTACAACGACCTACATATGGACCGCGTCGGGCGATGAACGGGCGAATGCGCCCTCAAGACGGCCGGCCGGTCAGGCCTGGCTCAGCGCCTTGGCCTTGACAGCTTCGAACTCGCTCTGGGTCAGCGTGCCGGCGTCGAGGAGTTCCTTGGCCTTTGCGATTTCCTGGGTGGGGGATGCTGAGGCTACGGAGCGGATGTACTCGTTAGTGGCGGCTTGGGCCTGTTGCGCACTCTTGGCCTGGCGCTCGGCCATGCTGCGGCCCCGCGCGATCAGGTACACAAGAACAGTGAGGAACGGCACGAAGACGAGGAACACAATCCACACAGCCTTGAGCCAGCCGCTGAGCTCGTGGTCCCGGAAAATGTCGGTGATAACTGCAAACAGTGCGAAAAGGTAGGCGACGAACGCGAATCCCCAAAAGAACCACCAAATGACGCTCCAGAATTGCTCCACGGGAGCCATCCTTTCGTTCCGAGGAAGCCTTGCTGGCATTCCTTACGCGCCAAAGTAGTCCTCCGGGATACCCGCCGTTAGGACCATAAGGCCTGTATTTACCGAGGTGGAGCCCATATGCCGCTCCGGACGCGGCTGCAGCGAGGTGCCGTCTACCCCAGCGCCTTGGCCTTGAGTATCTGGAATTCTTCGCCGGTGATCGTGCCTTCATCAAGGAGTTTCTTCGCCGCCGCGATCTGTTCGGCCGGGTTGGTGTTGGCGGTCCGCCGTATGTATTCAGCCATTTCTTCCCTCGCGACGTCCTGCCGGGCGGATTGCCTGATGGTCATTTGCTGCCCGTAGAACATCATGTAGGCCAGGCAACCGAGGAGCGGGAACAGCAGAACGCCCAGAATCCACAGGGCTTTTACCCACCCCGGCCGCAGGCTGTCCGCAAAGATGTCCCTGATGACGAGAAAAAGCAGGACTAGATACGCCGCAAACATGACGAACGAAAACATCAGCCAAATGATGTCCCAAAATCCCATGACCTTCGCCTTCCGCAATACCAGTGAAGAGGCAACGATGTGTTCAGCGGCGATGCCGGGCCGTCCGGCGTGACAGGCTGCCATGCGCAAGTGCGCGGCCAGGACCCGGTTCGGCAACAGCCTACGCACGGGGCCCTCGTTGTCAACGAGCCCGTCAATAAGCGGTCAATGAACCAGTCACCGAACCGTGGCGCCGGACGGCGTGGCTGACGTAGAAATGGCGGATTTAGAGGTGGCGGCCTAGAAGAGTGGCGGCCTAGAAGAAGTGCAGCTCACTAGCCGCGTCCGGGGAAGGATGCACCACGGGAGCTTGGCCGAGTTCGAGCAGGATGTCGTTAAT
Source organism: uncultured Actinomycetota bacterium (assembly GCA_963722145.1). GTDB lineage: Bacteria > Actinomycetota > Actinomycetes > Actinomycetales > Micrococcaceae > Arthrobacter. Next base: position 14,589 of record CAVRLW010000015.1, read on the forward strand.
GCTCAGCTGGCCGTCCAGCTGAGGATCCAGCTGCACCGGGACAACAGCCTCCGGAACGGCGTCGCTACTCATGCCACGATCATATGTGCGGACCGTCGCTGAGCCCGGTGCCACGCCGACCTGGGGTCAGGGCGTGCCCGGCCCGTTGCGCCGCCGCCGGACGCCGGCGCGCCAGGCTAACCGGCGCTGGAGCGCCGGGGTGTCAGGCGCCGTCGTAGGCGGTCTGAAGGGCGGCGATGTCCAGCTTGCGCATGCCGAGCATTGCCTGCATGGCGCGCTGGGCGCCGTCGGGGTCGGGGCCGCCGATCAGTTGTCCCAGCACGGACGGCACCACCTGCCACGAGACCCCGTACCGGTCCTTGAGCCAGCCGCACTGGCTTTCCTGGCCACCGTCGGTCAAGACCGACCAATACCGGTCCACTTCTTCCTGAGACGCGCAGTCAATGACAAAGGACACCGCCTCCGTGAAGGAGAATGCCGGTCCCCCGTTCAGTGCCATGAAGGTGCGCCCGTCAAGCTGGAAGCTGACGGTGATGGCCTGGCCGGCAGGCCCGGGGCCGCCGTCGCCATACCGCGAGACGTCGAGGATCTTGCCGCCGTCGAAGATGGAGACGTAGTACTCGGCGGCTTCCTCGGCCTGGCTGTCGAACCACAGGCAGGTGGTGATTTTTTCGCTCACAGCGCTCCCCTTGCGTTCGCCCGTGCCCCCGGCTGGCTCCGGCGGCGATCAGTGGCATGGGACCGAGCCTAGCCCCATGATGATTTAGCACACAACGACTTCCGCCGGCTGGACGTCACCCGGACGGGACTAGGCTTGGATGTATGCCTTCTCCAACCCCGGATCTCCCCCGCCCGTCCGCGCAGGACGCTCCAAGTACCGGCCTCCGACCCGCGCAGATAGCCGCGCTGGCCGCGTCCGCGGATGCGCTCCTGATTCTGCTCTTCGCGGCGATTGGTCGCGACGCGCACCAGCGCGGGGAAATCATCACCGGCGTCTTTTCGACGGCGTGGCCGTTCCTAGCGGGTGCGGCACTGGCATGGCTCGCCCTCCGGCTGTGGCATGGCCCCCTGCGCGTGTGGCCCGCCGGCGTCGCCGTCTGGCTTGGAACCGTCGGCGTCGGCATGATTCTGCGAGCCCTCACCGGGCAGACTGTGGTGCTGCCGTTCATCATCGTGGCCCTGCTGACCCTGGGCGTTTTCCTCCTGGGTTACCGCCTTGTGGCCGCGGGTGTGAGGCGGTTGCGTTCACGCCGCCGCCAGGGCTGATGCACTAGGCTTGCAGAAGATGGCAGCGCCCGGGCAGGGGCCGCCGACAGGCCCGCAAACGGCGCAACCGATCCGGAAAGGCTCACACGTGGTCACCGCATTCGTCCTGATCAAGACAGACGCTTCACGCATCCCGGAGACCGCCGAGGAAATCTCCGCCATCGCCGGCATCAGCGAGGTCTATTCCGTCACGGGCGAGTGGGACCTGATCGCAATCGCCCGGGTCGCCAAGCACGAGGACCTGGCCGAAGTCATCGCGGACAAGCTCTCAAAGGTCCGGGGCGTGGCCCACACCACGACGCAGATCGCCTTCCGCGCGTACTCACAGCACGACCTCGACGCGGCCTTTGCCCTCGGTTTCGAGCAGTAGCACCACGTAACACCAGGCGTGAGTGGTCTTTGATCAGGCCGTCTTGGCGCTTTCCTTCTGGATTTAAATGCGCGTCCCACACCCGTAGTGACGGCATGGACGCCGTACATAGTGCGGGCCGCATTCGTTTTACTCGCCTTGGCCGCGATTCTGGGCTACTGGGTGGCGGCCCGCACTGGGGCGGCACGGGTTGTGACTCTCGTTGTCCTGATCGCCGCCGTCTTCGCTGGCGCCAACACGATACGGCCACTCCCCATGGATGGCGAGTGGCAGCCGATCGCACTCTTCAGCCTCATCAACGGCGCTACATCGCCGTTCATCTTGGCAATTATCGGAGCAGTCATCGCGGTCCTGATCTCCGTCCGGCGCCGCGCCGGGCAGTGACCGCGGCGTGCTCTTGACGCGGCCCGCGGCGCAAGCGTATACAAGGGCCAACCCGGCGTCGTCCGGGGTCACGACCGCAGAACAAACACGGGCAGCCCGGGGACCGTCATTATGAACCACGGCGGAGCAGCGGAGTGAGGTGTGAGCGATGACCGGATTATCTGCCCTCCGTTTCGTGGCGCTCGGCTGGGCAGGCTTGGTCGCGGCGGAAGCGGGGATTGCGGACGAATGGGGGTACTACTTCGGCGTCTTCGTGATTGTGCTGGCCCAGTGCGCCGGTGTACCGCTTCCCGCCGTGGCCGTATTGCTTGGGGCCTACGCCTCGGCGCGCCACGGAGATCTGAACCTTGCTGCCGTTGTCGCGGTCGGCAGCCTGGGCGCCATGCTCGGGAGCACTATTGGCTACGTGCTTGGGCGGGTGGGAGGCCGTCCGTTGATGCTGCGACTGGCACAGCGCTTCCACGCCGACGAGAATCGCATCGTCCAAATGGAGTCGTTCTTCGATCGGCACGGCGGCAAAGCCTTGTTCTTCGGCCGCTGGGTTATTGTCGTCCGGCTCTGGGGCGCCATTGCCGCGGGGGCTGCCAAGATGCCGTGGCCCAAGTTCCTGCTGTGGACCATCCCAGGGTGCATTGCCTGGGTGGCGAGCCTCAGCGTTCTCGCCTATCTGGCCGGGGCGCTGGCCCATGCCATCGGTGACGCTCTCGACATCGGCGGCTGGGTGCTGGTCCCCATCGTCGTGCTTGGCCTGGTGGTCGTCTGGCGCCGGCGCAGGCGCCGGAAGCTCAAGTCAGCGGAAGGGTCAGGGGACGGCGTGCCCGACGCCGGATGAAGCCGGGGCCTAGCCGTCCGGCCGCGCGCTAGCCTGGCGGCGCTTACGCGGCAGTCTGCGACAGAGCGACCCACCTGTCCAGCACCGCGGCCGCGGCACCGGATTCAATGGACTGCTCGGCGCGCTTGAACGCTGCGGACATGCGCTCCGCCAGCGGACCCACGGCGTCGAGGTCGAACGCCACCAGCCCGGCCGCGGCGTTGAGGAGCGCCGCATCGCGGGCCGGCCCCGGCGCACCGCCTAGGACAGCACGGACGACGGCGGCATTTGCCACGGCGTCACCGCCGCGCAGCTCCTCAAGGGTGGCCGTCCGGATGCCGAGGTCGCGCGGATCAAACATTTCCTCCGTGACCTCACCATTGCGGATCTCCCACACCCGCGACGGGCCGGTGGTGGTGAGCTCATCCAGGCCATCATTCCCGCGGAAAACCAGGCCGCGGCTGCCGCGCTTGGCCAGCACTCCGGCCACCAGGGGGGCCATCTGCTCATTGGCGACGCCCACGGCCGAGGCCTGGACATGTGCCGGGTTGATCATGGGACCCAGGAAGTTGAAGGCCGTCGGAACGCCGAGTTCACGGCGGGCGACGGCGGCATGCCGCATTGAGGGGTGGAACACCTGGGCGAAGCAAAAGGTGATTCCCGCCTCCTCGGCGTTGAGCGCCACGCGGGGAATGGGCAGATCCAACCTGACACCGAGGGCCTCCAGGACATCGGCGGATCCGGACGAGGACGACGCCGCACGGTTGCCGTGCTTGACTACCTTGGCACCCGCGCCGGCGGCGATGAGGGCGGCCATCGTGGAGATGTTGACTGTGTTCTGCTGATCGCCACCCGTGCCGACGATGTCCAGCTTCTCACCGGCAATGTCAATGGGGTTGGCGTTGGAGATCATCGCTTCCACCAAGCCAACCAGCTCATCCACGGTCTCGCCCTTGGACCGCAGCGCCACCAGGAATCCCGCCACCTGGGCCGGCGTCGCCTCGCCGGACATGATGGAGTTCATGGCCCACTCGGTGCTCCCGGCGGTGAGGTCGGCGCCGCTGATGAGTGCGTTGATGAGCCGCGGCCAGGTGTTGCCTGCCGTCTGTGCAGATGCCTGTGAAGTCACCTCCCGATGCTATCGAGGTGGGCCCCGCAAAGACCAATGTGAACCCCTCCGGGAACTTTTCCGCGCGAATTCGCGTCTTTGTAGAAAAAGTCCTCCGAAAACGCGGTTTGCGTTGGGCAGGACGGACTTTTATAGACATAATGTCTATGTGACATCTGCGACCCATGCCCCCAGTACCCCGGCGCACCCGACGCTGAACCGCCCGAACATGGTTTCTGTTGGAACCGTTGTGTGGCTGTCCAGTGAGTTGATGTTCTTCGCCGGTCTCTTCGCCATGTACTTCACACTCCGTTCGACTTCCGGACTGATGTGGGCCGAAGAGACAGCCAAGCTCAACTTCCCCTTTGCGCTCGTTAACACCATCGTCCTCGTGGCAAGTTCCTTTACTTGCCAGATGGGCGTCTTCGCTGCCGAGCGGCTCCAGCCGCGCCGGACCGGCGGAGTCTTCAGCTTCACCCAGTGGGGGATGAACGGATGGTTCATCCTGACGTTCCTCATGGGTTCCTTCTTCGTCGCCGGCCAGGCGACCGAGTACGCCCTGCTCGTTTCCGAGCATGTGTCGCTGTCCTCCAACGCCTACGGTTCAGCCTTCTACATAACGACGGGCTTCCACGGCCTGCACGTCATCGGCGGTCTGGTTGCCTTCCTGCTCATCATGGGCCGCTCCTTCGCCGCGAAGAAGTTCGGACACTTTGAGGCAACTTCGGCGATTGTCACCTCGTACTACTGGCACTTCGTGGACGTCGTCTGGATTGGCCTCTTCCTGGTCATCTACGTCCTCAAGTAATCAGACTTGACTCTTTTTCTACAAGAGGCAGAATTTCAAGAAGCGGCTCCCGGAGCCACCGCAGGATCGAATAAAGGAACCACCACGTGAAGGCACTCTCGCAGAAGCGACGTCACCCACTGGCAGCAATTGCACTGCTGCTGATGGGCCTCTTGGTCACGGGTGGGCTGTACGCCGTTGCCACCACCGTCAACCAGGCCAAGGCCGACACCACCACCTACAGCGCAAGCGACGTAGAGGAAGGCGGCAAGCTTTTTGCCGCCAACTGCGCCACCTGCCACGGCATGGGTGCCAGCGGCTCGCAGGCCGGGCCGTCCCTTGTGGGCGTCGGCGCCGCTGCTGTTGACTTCCAGGTTGGCACCGGCCGCATGCCCATGCAGATGAACGGCCCACAGGCCTACCAGAAGCCCGCCCAGTTCAACGAGGAACAGACCAAGCAGCTGGCTGCTTACGTTGCCTCCCTCGGCCCCGGCCCGGCCATTCCCGAGGCAGGTGTGCTCGATGAGAAGGGCGACGCCGCCAACGGTGGAGAGCTGTTCCGCACGAACTGCGCCATGTGCCACAACGCTGCCGCTGCCGGCGGTGCACTGACCCGGGGCAAGTTTGCCCCGGCCCTCGCCGGAGTCTCCGGTCAGCACATCTACGAAGCCATGGCCACCGGCCCCCAGAACATGCCGGTGTTCAGTGACGCGAACATCTCCCCGGAGGGCAAGCGCGACATCATCACCTTCCTGAAGCAGATTGAGGCCAACGGTTCACCCGGCGGCGCCGATCTTGGGGCATTGGGACCAGTTTCCGAAGGTCTCTTTGTCTGGATTGCCGGCCTGGGCGTCATCATCGCATTCACCATCTGGCTCACATCCCGCACGTCCTAAACGGACCTTGCACCTGTAAGAATTTTCTGCTGACCCGTCAGCAGTTTGAATTGAAACCTAACTCGGCAGACGCCGAGACGAGAGAAGGATGAGGCGAATTATGGGCAACCATAGTGACGGCAGTCCGAACCACTCGGGCACCGTAGCTACGGCTGGTCAGAATGAGGTGGAGAAGTTCCAGGATCCTGGAATTCCCCCGCATCGTTTGCGCCTGGCTGACACGGACCCGAGGGCCGCAAAGAAAGCAGAACGGCAGGTAGCCCTTCTGTTCGGCACCTCGGTCGTTGGCACCCTGATATTCCTGGTGGCGTACTTCGCGATCGATCTGGGGCCCGGCTCCTCGATCGCGACGATCCGCCTCCAGAATGCCCTGCTGGGCCTCGGCACCGCATTTGCGATGCTGGGCATCGGCACCGGCATCGTCCACTGGGCCAAAGCCCTCATGCCGGACCACGAGGTCTCGGAAGAGCGCCACGCGATCCGCACCGAGGATGACCGCCAGGCTGCCGTACGCATCGTCGATGACATTGTGGAAGAAACCGGCATCAAGCGCCGGCCGCTGATCCGCAACACGCTCCTCGGCGCCATGGCCCTCGCGCCTTTGCCCGCTCTGGCCATCTTTGGCGACCTCGGTCCCCGGCCGGACGACAAGCTGGCCCACACCATGTGGGCCCCGCAGGACGGCAAGCTCAAGCGACTCACCCGCGACCCCGATGGCACCCCCATCAAGGCCTCGGATGTCACCATCGGCTCGGCCTTCCACGTCATTCCCGAAGGCCTGAACGAGCTGCACGAAGGCAAGCTGAACGAAAAGGCCAAGGCCGTCGTCCTGCTCATGCGCCTGAACCCCGATTCCCTCAACCCCTCCCCCGGGCGCGAAGACTGGGGCTACAACGGGATCGTTGCCTACTCCAAGATCTGCACCCACGTCGGTTGCCCTGTTGCCCTGTACGAGCAGCAGACCCACCACCTGCTGTGCCCGTGCCACCAGTCGACCTTCGACCTGACGCAGGAATGCAAGGTCATCTTCGGCCCGGCCAGCCGGCCGCTCCCGCAGCTGCCGATCGCGGTCGACGCCGAGGGCTACCTGGTCGCCACGAGCGACTTCCATGAACCTGTCGGACCGAGCTACTGGGAGCGTGATGAGCATGTCCGCAACATCAACGCCTAATGCCCCCGCCTTCGTCGCCAAGACTAAGGGCGGCCGCATCACCGACTTCGTCGACCAGCGTGTTGGCGGCTCCGGGATCCTCCGCGAATTCGGCCGGAAGGTCTTCCCGGACCACTGGTCATTCATGTTCGGCGAAGTGGCGCTGTATTCCTTCGTCATCCTGCTGCTCTCGGGCACGTTCCTGACATTCTTCTTCGATCCGTCCATGGCGGAGACGCACTACGCGGGCTCCTACACGCCGCTGACGAACGTCGAAATGTCCGTGGCGTACAGCTCCTCACTGAACATCTCCTTCGATGTCCGCGGCGGCCTGTTCATGCGCCAGGTCCACCACTGGTCGGCCCTGCTGTTCGTCGCCTCGGTGGCCGTGCACATGCTCCGCGTGTTCTTCACCGGCGCGTTCCGCAAGCCCCGCGAGATGAACTGGGTGGTGGGCAGCGTCCTGCTCATCCTGTCCATGGCTGCAGGCTTCACCGGCTACTCGCTCCCCGATGACCTGCTCTCCGGCAACGGCCTGCGCATCATCGACGGCGTCATCAAGTCCATCCCGGTCGTCGGCACGTACATCTCGTTCTTCCTCTTCGGTGGCGAGTTCCCGGGCACCATGATCATCAGCCGCCTGTACATGCTCCACATCCTCCTGGTTCCCGCGCTCATCCTGCTGATGATCGTGATGCACCTCTTCATGGTGGTTGTGCACAAGCACACGCAGTACCCCGGCCCCGGCCGCAATGACGGCAACGTCGTCGGCTACCCCCTGGGACCGGTTTACGCGGCGAAGGCCGGCGGCTTCTTCTTCATCGTGTTCGGTGTCGTTGCCCTCATGGCGGCGTTCTTCACCATCAACCCGATCTGGAACTACGGCCCGTACGACCCCTCGCCGGTTTCGGCCGGCACCCAGCCTGACTGGTACATCGGCTTCGTTGACGGCGCCCTGCGCCTGATGCCGGGCACGATCGGTGACTGGAAGGTCGAGCAGGTGTGGTTCGGCCACGTGTTCACGTTCAACGTGCTGCTGCCGGCCCTGGTCCCGGCGGGCATCCTTTTCACCGTCATGTTCGCCTACCCGTGGATCGAACGCTGGATCACCAAGGACAACCGCGAGCACCATGTCCTGGACCGTCCGCGCAACGCTCCGACCCGCACGGCAATCGGCATGGCCGGCTTCGTCTGGTACTGCGTCATGTGGGCCGCCGCAGGCTCCGACCTCATCGCCACGCACTTCCACGTGTCGCTGAACGATGTGACCTACTGGCTGCGCGCACTGTTCTTCATCGGCCCGGTCATCGCGTTCATCGTCACGAAGCGCGTCGCCCTGGCGCTTCAGCGCAAGGACCGCGAGATTGCCCTGCACGGCCGTGAAACCGGCCGCATCGTGCGCCTGCCGCACGGTGAGTTCATCGAGGTCCACGCCCCGCTGGACGAATACAAGCGCTACAAGCTGGTCGGCTTCGAGTCACCCGCCCCGCTGCCCGCGGTGCCGAACGAGCACGGCGTCGTTGACCGCAAGGAAAAGCGCCGCGCGAAGCTGTCCCGCTGGTTCTTCGAGGACCGGGTTGCACCGGCCACTCCCGCAGAGCTGGAGGCCGCTCACGGCCACCACGGCGCCCACGAGGCGGTCGAAGCGGCAGAGTCGCAAGAAGACGCTGAGCCACTAGGCAGCACCAAGCAGCACTACACAGGAAGGCCCGGTCCCCTTGGGGACCGGGCCTTCCTGCGTTGCCCTACCGGTTGTGCAGCTCGTCTGTGCGTCACCATAGGGGCAAATGCGAGAACGCCATTGCGACGGCTACGGGCGGTACCCGGAGGCGTAGTTGCGGGTGGGCCGGACGCCGGGGCGCTGCAGGGGCACCCAGAGCTTGTAGCGGTCGGCCCGGTAGTAGGACACGGAGTAGTCCACCATGGCTCGGGCCACGAACGCGTGGCGCTGGATCTTCAGCAGCGGAGTCCCGACCTCGACGTTCAGGAGCCTGGCCGTGGACGGCGACGCGGCGGTCGCCTCGATCATGTCCTCGCCCCATTCCATGACCAGCCCGTAGCGTTCGCTCAGCACGTTGTAGAGGGACGTGGGCGGCTCGCCGTCCAGCAGGCCGGGGACCCGGTGGGCCGGGATGAAGTTCTCGTCCACGCTCATGGGCTCGCTGTCGGCCAGCAGGAGGCGCCGGAACCGGACCAGGGGCGTGCCCTCCTCCAGCTGCAGTTCGCGGGCCAGGAAGGCGCTGGCGCCGATCTGTTCGAAGCTCAGGACCTTGGCGGCCGGGACCATGCCGCGGCGCTGCATCTCTTCGCTGTAGGAGGTCAGCTTGACCTGGAGGTCCAGTTTGGGCTTGCGCACAAACGTGCCCAGCCCCACGACGCGCTCAATGACTTCCTCGCCCACAAGGGCGTCGATGGCCTGGCGGACGGTCATCCGGGCCAGGCCGAAGCGCTCGGCGAGGTCCCGCTCGGACGGCAGCGCGGACCCCGGCGGGCAGGCTGCCGCGATGTGCGCCCGCAGGATCTCCCGGAGCTGGACGTAGATCGGCGGTCCCGCTCTTGCGGTCGATCTCGCCGACCATCCGGCGACGCGTTGAGCAGCCATGGTTCAGCCTCCGGCTGGGTCCGCGGGGTTAAACACTCATATCTCAAGGGTAAGCCAGCGCGGCCGACAGGTCTAGACCACGATCCTGTCGCAAGTCGTGCGCGGCCCCTCCCGCCGGCTATACTGACTTGAACCTAGCAGACGGACGGGGCCATCCAGCACAAGGGAGTCCCGTTGCCAGTTCGCAAGGCAATCGTCACGGCCGCCATCGGCCTGCACGCCCGTCCCGCAGCGGTATTCGTCCGGGCCGTCACCGCCACCGGCCTCCCGGTGACCATCAGCAAGGACGGCAGGCCCGGCGTCGACGCCCGTTCGCTGCTGGAGGTCATGACCGAGGACTTCCAGTGTGGCTGCGAAGTGGAGCTGGCCGTCGCAGCGGACGCGCTCCCGGCCCGCTGCAGCCTCGCGAGGCCGAGGACGCCCTTGACGGACCTTCGGATCCTGCTGGAGTCCCAGGGCGCCGCTGAGGCCCTCAGGCCGCCCGTCACTGCCCGCAGCCTGCACGCGAGCAGGTCCACCGACGACACAAACGACGGCGGGCCCCACCAATGGTGGGGCCCGCCGTCGTGCGTTGTATTCTTGCCGTGTCAGTCCGGGTGGACGCTAGTGGGCGTGGTCACCGCGGCTGTACTCGTAGACCCAGCCGACCAGGGCGACCACGGCCATGTCCGGCGGCGATGTAAGACGATCCAGAAGCCCACGGCCAGGCCGAGGAAGCCGGCCGCGCAGGACAGGCCGAGGACCAGCGGCCACCAGCTCCAGGGGCTGAAGTGTCCCTGTTCGCCGGCGCCTTCGTGGATCTCGGCGTCGTTGCGGTCCTCGGGGCGCATGCCCACGCGCTTGCCGGTGAAGCCAAGGTAGCGCGCCGATCATGCCGGCGAGGCCGCCCACGAGCAGGATGCCCAGCGATGCCGACCCATTCGGTCCAGTTGGTCAGGAAGCCGTAGACCAAGGCGACCGGTACGAAGAAGAAGACGTCCGGCGCCAAAGATCCATGATTCGATTTTCACTTGGCGGTGTCCTTCTGGTCGGCGTTACCGAGCGCTGCTGCTGCCGGGGCAGGCGACTCGACGGTGTGCGACTGGGCGAGCTCCGGGTGGTGCAGGTCCAGGGCGGGCCGCTCCGAGCGGATGCGGGGCAGGGACGTGAAGTTGTGGCGCGGCGGCGGGCAGGACGTGGCCCACTCCAGCGAGGCACCGAAGCCCCACGGGTCATCCACCTCGACACGTTCGTTGCTGCGCCAGGTGATGTAGACGTTCCAGAAGAACGGGATCAGCGAGGCGCCGAGGACGAACGAGGCGATGGTGGAGAACTGGTTCATCCAGGTGAAGTTGTCCTGCGGCATGTAGTCGGCGTAGCGGCGGGGCATGCCCTCGACGCCGAGCCAGTGCTGGATCAGGAACGTGCCGTGGAAGCCGAGGAACAGCATCCAGAAGTGGATCTTGCCGAGGCGCTCGTTGAGCATCTTGCCGGTCCACTTCGGCCACCAGAAGTAGAAGCCGGCGAACATGGCGAACACGACGGTGCCGAAGACCACGTAGTGGAAGTGGGCCACCACGAAGTAGGAGTCCGAGACGTGGAAGTCCAGCGGCGGGGAGGCCAGGATGATGCCGGTCAGGCCACCGAAGAGGAACGTCGACCAGGAAGCCGATGCTCCACAGCATGGGGGTCTCGAAGGTGATGGAACCGCGCCACATGGTGCCGATCCAGTTGAAGAACTTCACGCCGGTCGGAACGGCGATGAGCATCGTCATGAAGGCGAAGAACGGCAGCAGGACCGAGCCGGTGACGTACATGTGGTGCGCCCACACGGTCACGGACAGGGCGGCGATGGCGATGGTCGCGTAGACCAGGCCCTTGTAGCCGAAGATCGGCTTGCGGCTGAAGACCGGGAAGATCTCGGAGACGATGCCGAAGAACGGCAGCGCGATGATGTACACCTCGGGGTGGCCGAAGAACCAGAACAGGTGCTGCCAGAGGACGGCGCCGCCGTTCTCCGGATCGAAGATGTGCGCACCGAAGCGGCGGTCGGCGCCGAGGGCGAACAGCGCGGCGGCCAGCGGCGGGAAGGCCATCAGCACGAGGATGGACGTGACCAGCGTGTTCCAGGTGAAGATCGGCATGCGCCACATGGTCATGCCCGGGGCGCGCATGCAGATGATGGTGGTGATGAAGTTGACCGCGCCAAGGATGGTGCCGAAGCCGGACAGCGCCAGGCCGAAGACCCACAGGTCACCGCCGACGCCGGGGCTGAACGTGGTGTTGGACAGCGGCGCGTAGGCGAACCAGCCGAAGGACGCGGCACCCTGCGGGGTGATGAAGCCGGAGACGGCGATCGTGGAGCCGAAGAGGAAGAACCAGAAGGCCAGCGCGTTCAGTCGCGGGAAGGCGACGTCAGGGGCGCCGATCTGCAGCGGCATGATGACGTTGGTGAAGCCGGCGAACAGCGGGGTCGCGAACATCAGCAGCATGACCGTGCCGTGCATGGTGAAGAGCTGGTTGTACTGCTCCTTGGTCTGCAGGATCTGCATGCCCGGCTCGAAGAGCTCGGCACGGATCAGCAGCGCCATGACGCCGCCGAAGCAGAAGAACACGAAGGACGCGATCAGGTACATGTACCCGATGGTCTTGTGGTCGGTGGAGGTGATCCAGTTGACGACGATGCGTCCCTTGGATTTGGGTACTACGGGAGCCTCGAGGGTCCCGGGGCGGATTGAGTGTAAGTTGCCACGTCGCTCCCCTTACTTGGTTTCGTTCAGGTTCGGGTTGCGGTCGTACTCTTCGCCGAGCAGGCCGGTGTTGCCGTCCTGGCGCAGCTGGTTCATGTGCGCCTGGAATTCGGACTCGGAGACAACCTTCACGCGGAACAGCATTTCGGAGTGGTACTCGCCACAGAGTTCGGCGCACTTGCCGTCGTAGGTGCCCTCTTTGGTGGGGGTGAACCGGATGTAGTTGGTCTTGCCGGGGATCATGTCCCGCTTCTGCAGGAAGGCGGGAACCCAGAAGGAGTGGATGACGTCGCGGGAGTTCAGCTCCAGGTCAACGGACTTGTTGACCGGCAGGTACAGCGTGGGCAGCTTTTCCTTGTCCACTGCGTCGCCGGTCAGGTGCGCCTGGACGCCGGCCTCGTGGACGTCCTCGGTGACGACCTCGCCCTGCTTGTAGTTGAAGTCCCAGGCCCACTGCTTGCCGCGGACGTCAACGACGACGTCGGCCGGCTGGGAGCGGTCATCGATCGCCTGCTGGTCGCGGTCGGTGAAGTAGAAGAACACCAGGACCATGAACAGCGGGATGGTCAGGTAGAACACCTCGAGCGGAAGGTTGAAGCTGGTCTGCCGGGGGAAGCCCACGGTGCCCTTGCGGCGGCGGTAGGCGACGAGGCACCAGACATCAGGCCCCAGGTGATGATGCCCACGACCAGCGCGGCAATCCATGAGTTGACCCAGAGGTCCATGATGCGGTCAGTGTGATTGGTGGTGCCACGCTCGGTGGGCAGCCAGCCCCTTCTGTACCTCTGGCGAACATCCAGTCAAAACCAACGCGCCGGCAAGTGCCAAGCCAGTGATCGTAGTGATCGTTTTGCGTCGGCTGCCGGTTCGGTTCTGCGAACTCACAGACGGCCCTTCCTACTTGTTGCTGTTGCCCCGGCAACATTAGGCTTCCCGGGCACACTAAAAGTTTTACTACTCGGTGTAGAGCTTACCGCTCCCCCGGAGTTTTCGCCCACATGTCCGCACCGTGCGTCGGAGCCGTTTTGCGGGCGCCGCGCGTACAGGGCTGCCGCACTAAGGCCGGGCAAAATGCCCGGCCTTAGTGGAAGGAATTGGAAGAATCTCCGCAGGCGCAGGAACCGCCGGCGTTGGGGTTGTCGATCGTGAAGCCCTGCTTGGAGATGGTGTCCTCGAAGTCGATGCTGGCGCCGCTGAGGTAGGGAACGCTCATCTTGTCGACGACGACCTCGACACCGTCATAGTCGCGCACGGCGTCTCCGTCGAGCAGCCGCTCGTCGAAGTAGAGCTGGTAGATCAGGCCGGAGCACCCGCCGGGCTGCACGGCAACGCGGAGGCGCAGATCGGTGCGGCCTTCCTGCTCGAGCAGGCTGCGGACCTTGCCGGCGGCGACGTCGGTCAGCTTGACCTCGTGCGTGGCCAGTTCGCCAGCCTCGGCGGGCAGGTGGTTTCGGTGCTGTTTTCATTGGTTGTAGTGCTCATTGGCCTACCTTCTTGCGACGGTGGTGGCGGCTCCGCTTGCACGGTGCCTGCCCCTACTGAAACGGTATGGGCTATAGCTACATGCTACTTCGGCAGCCTTGTAGCTCTAACTTCTGACGTAACCGTCGGATCCCGCTGGATGTTCCCCGGGAACGAATACTGCGGACGCCGGCGTGCCGCCGAGCGGCAGCCAGTCTTCGCGTTGAGGCGGGCCAGCAGCAGCGCCTCGGCCACGATCGCGTTCCGGAAGTCGCCGAGGTGCAGGGATTCGTTGGCGCTGTGCGCGCGTGAATCGGGATCCTCCACGCCGGTCACCAGGATCTGGACGTCCGGATAGAGCTCCGTCAGGTCCGCGATGAACGGAATGGACCCGCCGATCCCCATTTCCACGGCGGGCACGCCCCAGGCCTCCCCGAGCGCCCACATCGCCATGGCGGCGGCCTTGGAGCTGGTGTCCGTCAGGAACGAATTGCCGCTCTCCCCCGGCGTGAACACCACCTTCGCGCCGAACGGCGCATTGGCCTCGACGTGCCTGCCGGACGGCGTCCATGGCCTCGGCGGGATCCTGGCCCGGGGCCAGCCGCAGGCTGAATTTGGCCCGGGCCCGCGGCAGCAGCGTGTTGGAGGCCACGTCCACGGCGGGGGCGTCGAAGCCGATGATGGACAGCGCCGGCTTGGTCCACAGCCGCGAGGCGATGGTCCCGGTGCCGGCCAGCTGGACGCCGTCGAGCACTGAGGCGTCGGCCCGGTACTCCGCTTCGGTGAGGTCAACGGCGACGTCGTCCCGGCTGACCAGGCCCTGCACTGCGACGTTGCCGTCGGCGTCGTGGAGCGTGGCGATCAGGCGGGCCAGCAGCGTCGGCGCGTCCAGCACCGGGCCGCCGAACATTCCCGGAGTGCACGGCATGGTCCAGGACCTGCACCTCGATGGTTCCGTCCACCAGTCCGCGCAGGCTGGTGGTCAGGGCCGGAATGCCCACCTTCCAGTTGCTGGAGTCGGCCACGACAATCACGTCGGCGCGCAGCAGTTCACGGTGGGCTTCCAGGAACGTCCGGAACGTCGGCGAGCCGGCTTCCTCCTCGCCCTCGAAGAAGAAGGTCACGCCCAGGCCCAGTTCGTCGCCGAGCACGTCGCGTGACGGCGGCGTAAGCGGCGACGTGGGCCATGATGCCGGCTTTGTCGTCGGCGGCGCCGCGGCCGTAGAGCCGGCCGTCGCGTTCGACGGCGGTAAACGGCTCGGTTTCCCACAGCGCCGGGTCGCCGGGCGGCTGGACGTCGTGGTGGGCGTACAGCAGGATGGTCGGCTTGCCCGTCGACGGCCGTGCCGGCGGGCGACGACGGCGGGTCCGCCGGGCGTGCCGTCTTCTTTGTCGCACCGCAGGATCCGGACGTCGTCGAAGCCGCTGGCCCGCACCAGGGCGGCGACAGCCTCGGCGCTGCGGTCCAGCGGGGCAGGATCGAAGCTGGGCCAGGCGATGCCCGGAATGGCGACAAGGTCCTTCGAGCTGGGCAACCGTGGCGTCAAAGGATTCGGTCGACGGCCGCCGGAGGGCATTCGGCATCGATGGCGCCGTCGCGGACTGCCAGGGTCGTCTGCGGGGTTCGCCGCTGGTTGATGAAGTCATGGCCAAAACACTACCCGTGCACTGGATCACAACAAACAGCGTCATCAGCCGGCGCCGGACTGCCGTGTGCGCCCGGGGCTGCGGGCGGCCGCGCCTGCAGGGTATTCTGTTGGGGTGTTCGGACGTAAAAAGGAAGCGCCAGCGGCGCAGGACGTAGTTGACCAGCAGGCTGCCGAGGCAGCGGCCCGGCAGGAGCCGCGGCCGGCAAGGGCGCGCCCACGCCCAAGCGCAAGGCACAGGAGGCGGCCCGCAAGCGCCCGCTGGTGCCGGAGGACCGCAAGGCCTCCAAGGCGGCTGAACGGCGGCCATCCAGGACCAGCGGCTCAAAATGCGCCAGGCCATGGATACCGGTGACGAGAAGTTCCTGCCGCTGCGGGACAAGGGTCCGCAGAAGCGCTTTGCCCGTGACTACGTCGACGCCCGCTTCAGCCTGGGCGAGTACCTGATGTTCGGCGCCCTGGTGTTTGTCATCATTTCGCTTGTGGTGCCGTCCACCAGCGAGCAGATGATTTACGTCCTGGGCGGCTTCTGGGTGATGTTCCTGGCCGTTTTCGTGGACGTCTTCATCCTGTCCCGCAAGCTCCGTAAGCGGCTGGCCGAGAAGTTCGGCGAGGTGGAGCGCGGCGCCGTCTGGTACGGCTCCATGCGGTCTCTGCAGTTCCGCAAGCTGCGGCTGCCCAAGCCGCTCGTCAAGCGCGGCGAATACCCCGTCCTGATCATTCCGTCCGGTGCAAGGCGTCCCGGCACTCCGACTACAGAAAACCCCGGCGGTCATACCGCCGGGGGCTTCGTCGTCCTGCAGGTCCGGCTCAGCGGCCGGCGGCGGTGCTTCGCCAGCTGCCGGTTGATCCGCGCTGCCCAGAAGGGCCCTTCGTAGAGGAAGGCCGTGTAGCCCTGGACCAGGGTGGCGCCGGCATCGAGGCGTGTCCTGGACGTCCTGGGCGTTTTCGACGCCGCCAACGGACACCAGGGTGAGTGCGCCCCCGGTTGCGTCCCTCAGCCGGCGCAGGACTTCCAGTGAACGCTGCTTCAGCGGCGCGCCGGACAGGCCGCCGGCACCGCAGCTTTCGACCTTTCCGCGGGTGGAGGTGAGCCCGGCGCGGCCGATGGTGGTGTTGGTGGCGATGATGCCGTCCAGCCCCAGGTCCAGCGCCAGGCGTGCGACGTCGTCGATATCCTCGTCGCTGAGGTCCGGGGCGATCTTGACCAGCAGCGGAACGTGCCGGCCGGCCGCCTTGTCGGCCTCCTCCCCCACTGCCTTCAGCAGCGGGCCGAAGGGTCTCCACATCCTGCAGCAGCCGGAGCCCGGGCGTGTTCGGGCGAACTGACGTTGACCACCAGGTAGTCGGCGGCGGGGGCGAGGCTGCGGGCGCTGACGAGGTAATCCGCCACGGCGTCCTCGAGCTCCACGACTTTGCTCTTGCCGATGTTCACGCCGATGACCGGACGGACGCCGGGGTGCCGGCGCTGCAGCGCAGCACGGGCGGACTTCAGCCGGGGGGCAACGGCGGCGGCGCCGTCGTTGTTGAAGCCCATCCGGTTGATGACCGCCCGGTCCTCGACGAGCCGGAACAGGCGGGGCTTCGGGTTGCCCGGCTGGGCCTGGCCGGTGATGGTCCCGACTTCCACGTGGCCGAAGCCAAGCTCGGTCAGCGCCTCGATGCCGTGGCCTTCCTTGTCAAAGCCCGCTGCCAGGCCGAACGGCGAGGGGAAGGTCAGGCCGAAGGCATGGTCTGCAGCGACGGCGACGGGGCGGTGAACTTCTCAGCAGCCGCCCGGCGCCGGAGGTGTGGGCGAGCCGGATGCCTTTGAAACCGATCTTGTGGGCGCGTTCGGCGTCCATCCATGAAAAGGCCAGCCGGAAGAAAGTGGGATATACGCGCATGCCTCTAGTTTTCCGCTTCGGCGGTCCAGACCAAACCGGCGCGCCGCGCGCGAACGGTGTGACTGCGCGGTGTGACCGCGCGTGTGACCGCGCGTGGAACTGCGCGTGGAACTGCGCGTGGAACTGCGGAGGCCGCCCTCTCCGTCGGCTTGTAACAGCGCCGCGGCGCGTTAACATGAAGCCATGACCAGCAATGATG
>CAVRLW010000016.1:0-88195 GCA_963722145.1 uncultured Actinomycetota bacterium
CCCTCACCCGCACGAGCACCGCCGCCGTCACCAGCGAGCAGACGATGACCAGCAGCAGGGCACCGATCAGGTCCCAGCGCTCTGGCTGGAACTCCAGAAACCGGACGACGTGCGCCCAGCCGGTCGATCTGTCGTCGAACGTGCGGACGATCGCGAGGATCACCCCGACAGGGATCAGCGACAGCAGCGCCGGGCTGAACCGTTCCGTCACGAGAGGCAGGACCAGGCCGACCAGGGCCTGGGTGGTGGCGGCCGCTGCAAAGCCGAGGAGCATCGATGCGGCGAGCGCGCGGAGCGGAACGGCGTGGCCAGCCGACCAGAGTGCGGCGACGACCGCGATGAAGACCCCGAAGACAAGGGCGAAGGCGATGGCCGCCGCCGTGCAGAGCCGCGTCCAACTGAGCATGAACCGGCTGACTGGCAGGGTGAGCGTGTAGTAGACGGACCGATGCGCGCTCTCGAGGCCCGATCGAATGCCGGTACCGCCGAATACGAGGCCGGCGAGGACGACAGCCATGCTGAGAGCCCACGCGTGTACCTGAACCGGGGAGATCGCCGGCGGAAGCGCGACCACCAGGAACGCCGTCACGGCGCACAGGGCGAGCCAGGGCCCGAGTGTCGCAAGAACCAGGAACCGGAGTTCCAGCCAGTGGCGGTACAAGGTGGCGCCCAGCATGCGAGTCAGTACCTCCCGCGCCCTGACGTAGGACAGCGTGAACAGCATCGCGGCGACCAGCGCAATCACGTAGCCGCCGACCGCCAGCCAGGGCACGTCCCCGCGCGCCGGCGCGGAGACGACGTAGCTGTTGGGAATGGCGAGGGCCAACACCCCGAGGATCCCCAGGAACGCCCACGCCGTGGGTAGCGCCGTGATGACCGCCGACATGATCGCGAGCATGGCCGCCAGTACCACCACACCGAGGACCAGCGACTGGAGCACCTCCGCAATCGGCACGGTCTGGCCTCGCATCGTGAACCAGACGACGCCGCCCGCCGTGAGCACCGTCGCGCCAACACACGCGACGCCGAGGCCGGCGGCGAGGCGAGTCCAGATGAGCCGCGTGCGCGAGATCGGAAGCGTCAGCGTGTAGACGACGGGCGCGACCGGCATGAAGAACGTCCGGAACCCGGCGCCCGACAACGCCAGGCTGGCCGCCAGGCTGAACGGCAGAATGCGGCCCGCGAACTCGGCCCACACGAGGACTTCTTCGGCGCCGATCGCCTGCCCGAGCGGTGTAAGCGGCAGGGGCTGGCCGAATTCCAGCGAACGCCAGGGCCCGAGGATGGAGACGCCGAACCACATACAGAGACCGGCGAACACCAGCACGCCCAGCCGCATCTCCACCCAGTGGCGGTACCAGATCATGATGCCTTCACCTGATCGAAGAAGATTTCCTTGATCGTTGCGGGCTCCGAGTCCATGACCGTGATGCCAGTTCCCGCGAGCCGCGCATCCAGTTCGGTGGCGTCGTGTGGCGAGAAGCCGGTCAGGACTCGTCCCTCCCGGCGCCAGCCGGCGGCGATGGGTGGCAGGGCCGCGTCGGCGGCTTCCATGACGCAACGAACGCGTCTCCATCGCTGCCGCACGTCGTCGATGGCGCCGTCGACGACGCACTGCCCGCGCCGGATGATCACGATGTGGTCGGCGATCTGTTCGATGTCGCTGAGCTGGTGAGACGAGAAGAAGATGGTGGTTCCGTGCTCGCCGGCCTGCTCGACGAGCAGCCGGAGGGTGTCTTCGATACCGAGCGGGTCGAGGCCGTCGGTGGGCTCGTCGAGCACGAGCAGTTCGCATCGTCGACAGACCGCCAGGAGCAGGGCCAGCTTGCTGCGCATGCCCTTCGACAGCTTGTTGCACCGCTGGCGCAGTGGCAGATCGAAGCGCTCCACCAGGTGACGTTCCAGCTCGTGGTTCCAGCGCGGGAAGAAGCCGCGCGTCATCCGGATCATCGCGTCGGCCCGCGCGTACGGATACAGGTCCTTGATCTCGGGCACGAACGCGACGCGCTTGAAGATTTCGTGCGTGGACCCGGCGGGCACGCCGAACATGGCCGCCGTGCCGCTCCGCGAGCGCGCCAGCCCCATCAAAATCCGCATCGTGGTGGTCTTGCCGGCGCCGTTGGGCCCGAGAAACCCGCAGATCGCGCCGCGCGGCACCGTGAACGTGAGATCACGCGGGCCGTACGACTTGGTCAGGTGCTGCACCTCGATCGCTGCCGGTTTCGCCGAAGGTTCCGGGAATCGGTCCGTCATGTGCCGTATTTCTCCTCGTCTGACTCCGCGAGTTCCGACTCGACCAGCCTGCGAATGGCACCGGCATCCAGGCCGAGACCGCGCAGCGCGGTCACGGCTCGACGGGCGATCGCGCGCCCCTTCTGGATCCCGGGGAGGCTGTCTGCCTGCCCGCCGGCCACGAAGGCGCCGGCGCCGTGTCGCAACTCGATGAGACCCGCGTGCTCCATCTCGCGGTAGGCCTTGGCCACGGTGTTCGGGTTCATCACGAGTTCTTCGGCGAGCCTGCGCATGCCGGGCAACTGGTCACCGGTGCGAAGGGCGCCGATCTCGATTGCGTGCCGCAGCTGTTCGATGAGCTGCAGGTAGAGCGGCACACCGGACCGGGGGTCGATACGGAAGATCATCTACAGTACTAGTACTATAGTACTCTCGGTCGCTCTCGGTCGTCTGTCAACCAAGGCTGCGGTCGGACAAGCGCCAACGCCCGTTTGTATACAGATTTCGGACAACGGGCTACTGCGCCGTTCATTTGGAAAGGACCTTCGTGCGGGGAATATTGAAGTCTTGCAGATCGTGGTGGGGCAAGCCGTCAAGCGGCGGTCAGCAGCCAGCCAGACTTCGCTCGCGCTTCGCGCGAGCTTCGTCTAGGCAGGCAAGAAGGACCGCAGGTCCGATCAGCCTGCCTTCTGCGAGCGATACCGCTCGGCGTCTCCTTCCAGCATTCCCGCAAAAAAGCCCAGGCGCAGACCGTGCTTCGGGCGTGGCATGTTCGCGCCGTTACTGAGCGACCTGGAGCACTTTCAGCTCCTTCTGTCCGCGGACGAGCAGCTTGCCGTCGACGAGCGCCAGCGGCGCCCAGTTGTCGCCCGGTTGGAGGATCACGGCGCTGGCCAGCGGCTTGAACCCCGCAGGGCTCGGCTCAATCAGATAGAGCTTGGTGTTGCCGTCGGTCATCAGCATCAGACCGTCGGCGAGGATCATCCCGCCGCGGACGAACGGCGGTTGCTGATCCGTCTTCCACTTCACTTGTCCGTCCATGCTCATCGCGACAAGTCCGTCGCTGCGTTCGTTGATCGTATAGTGGCGAGTAGAAGTGGCCGTCGTGCAGGACGGGCGGCTGTGTGTGGGCGCCGAAATCCGGATTCCTGAACAGCTCGGTTACGGCAAAACTGCCGTCGCCCTTCTTCTCTACCTTGAGCATCACCGTTCCGGCACCATACGCGCCAGCGACGAGTACGCGGCCTTCGCCAGCGTCGACAGGCTGCGCGACCGGGATGATGTTTTGGTATTCCGTGAAGGTCCACAGTACCTTGCCGCTGCGCGGATCCAGACCGTTGATGCTGCCGCCCTTCGCGGTGCGGCCGCGACCCGCGGCGCCGGTGATCATGACGAGATGGTCCTCTCCGGCGACCTTGGCGATCGACGGCGTGACATATCCCGCAATGCCGGATAAGGCGGGCGACTGCCATTTGATGTCGCCGGCTGCGTTTGTCGTACGCCACCACGCCGGCCTGCGCGGTCTGCGGCGCGACGATCAGCAGCTCGCCGTAGATCAACGGGTTCTGTACGATCGCCCACTGTGGCAATCGAGCATCGCCGCCGAAGTCCTTCCAGATGTTCTTGTGCCAGGCCGGCTTGCGGGTCTTCGTGCTGATGGCATGTAGATCCCCCATCGGTCCAACGGTGTAGACCAGCTCGCCGTCGACCGTGGGTGTGGTTCGTGATCCCGCGAACATGAAGCTGCCGGCCGCGTGGTAGGCAAACGTCCACAACTCCTTGCCACTCGCGAGGTCGAGCACGCGTAACGTGTCGCCGACCTTCTCGTCGCGATCGAGCAGATAGACGTTCCCGGCGCTCACTGCGGGTCCACCGAATCCGGCGCCCATCGGTACCGTCCAGAGGACCTTCGGGCCAGTCTCGGGCCAGGTGCGCAGCAGCCCCTTCTGCTCGGACGTGTGGTTCCGGCGCGGACCGTATAGCCAGGGCCAATCGGCGGCGAGTGGATATGCGACGCACAGAACGACAAAGATCGTCGCCAACTTCAAAGAAGAAACGTTCATTCCCGCGCCTCCAGTGCGCTGTTGCTGAACTGCGCAGCAATCGAGACCCTCACCGACCACCTTCATACTCAACGTGCTTCGTTTTCCTTTGCAGCAAATTCTGCCGGTCCTGTCCTACTCACCCTTTTCCAGAATAGGACCGCACGGTCCAGCCAGCCATTAGCGCTGGTACCGGATACCGGGACCGAAGCCATGACCGACGCCTCTGTACCGGTAAAACTCGACTTCGGTGCCAGCCCTGCGTAGCGCCGCGACTCGGCGTTCCATAACTGATGCCGGGGCTATCCCATCGTCCTCGCCGACCACCACGAACGTGGGGGGCTCCTCCGACGAGTAGTCCGAGTGGCCCGTGTACGCCGCCACCACTGCCGATGGCTTCGGAACAGCGTCGCCCCCGAACCTCTCGACGCCATGAGATCCGATCGCAGCGGCCATCCGTGCGCCAGCCGAACTGCCCCACAAGGAGTAGCCGTTCGTGCCGACGCCAAGCGTCTCCGCGTTCCTGAACACGTAGGAAATGGCGGCAGCGAGGTCGCGTGTCGCAGGGGCGCCACCAGACCCGACACGGTATTTCAGGACGAACGCGTTGTATCCCCCTTTGCTGATCGCGACAGCATATGGAAAGCCTTCATGGACGGATGCGACATACGAGAAGCCTCCCCGGGGGCAATGATGGCAAAGGGCGCCCCAGGTTTCCCTCGAAAGAAGAACAGACCGGTGTTTGATTTCGTCGGGTCTTGCTTCTTTTGCGCCGGCGTGTAGAACTCGTGGAAGACGGTCTTGCCGTTATCCACATCGGTGACCATGTGATTTAGCGCACCCACCACTGTCGGCGGATCCACGTGGCTGTGGTACGGGAGAAGTGAACCGATGTTCCGTAACCGCACGCTGTCGTCCGGAGCGCGATTGTCGCACGGTAAGAGAAGATGGCTGAAGCCGGCGAATGCCGGATGCTTGACAAGATCTCCGATCGTGTCGTCTGGGGTGAGTTGCTTATTGGCCGCTGAGACGATGCAAGCGAACACGACTGAGACCGCCACGAAGGCCAACCCAGGCGGCGCGTTCACGATCACTTCCGCGGAGGCGCCTCAACGCCGGAAAAAACCAGCACTTGCTCTGGCAGGCGTGTCCCGTGGATCTCGATTGCTGAAACGGACGCATTGAGTTCGACCAGCTCGGATGGCGTCAATCGAACCGCCTCGGCACCGATGTTCTGAAGCATGTGCGGCATCTGAGTCGTGCCCGGGATGGGAACGATCCACGGCTTCTGCGCCAGCAGCCATGCGAGCGCGATTTGCGCGGGAGCCGCCTGCTTTCGTTCGGCCCAACGCTTGACCAGGTCGACCAGCGCCAGGTTGTGCTTCAGATTCTCCGGCGAGAAGCGGGATTCGACACCGCGGATGTCTCCGGGGGCGAACCGCGTATTCGCGTCGATGCCGCCGGTCAGGAACTGCACACCCAGCGGACTCCACGGCACGAAGCCAATGCCAAGCTCCTCGCAGGTTGGGATGACCTCCTTCTCAGGGCCGCGCCACAGCATCGAGTATTCGTTCTGCACGGCAGTGACCGGCAGGGCAGCATGCGCGCGGCGCAGCGTCTTCAGCCCCATTTCCGAGAGGCCCCAGTGCAGGACCTTGCCGGCTGACATCAGGTCCTTGATCGCGCCGGCAACATCTTCGATCGGCACTTCATGGTCGACGCGATGTTGGTAGAGCAGATCGATGCGATCGGTCCGCAGCCGTTTCAACATGCCGTCGACGACGACCTTGATGTGGCTCGGGCCGACTGTTGAGCCCCGGGCGTCGCTCGCCCGTCTCCTGATCGATGTTCCAGCCGAACTTCGATGTGATCACCACCCTGTTTCGGAACGGTGCAATGGCCTCGCCGAGAATCCGCTCTGCTTCATGCGGGCCGTATGCTTCGGCCGTGTCGAAGAACGTGACGCCACGGTCAAAGGCCGTCCGGATGATGTTGATCATCTCGGGACGGTGCGGGACTGTCGTTTCATACTTGCGGCTAACGTTCTGAACGCCGAGACCAACGCTGGACACCTCGAGCCGTCCGAGCTTTCGCCGCCGGGACACCTGCGGTACGTTGCTCGCGGCGGTCGTCTGCCCTTCAGCACGCGACTTCGTACCGCTGACGAGTGTGGCCGCCGCGAGACTTCCTGCTGCCCCGAGGAATCCACGGCGCCCCATCCCAGGTCCTCGTTCTTGAGCCATCGTCAATCGTCCTTTCAGTCGTGACGCGCCAGCCCTGACTCGACGGCCGTGACCGTCTGCTCCGGCGGGCTTTGAAACACGCCGAGGCCGACGGCGGGCATCGACGTGCGCGTCTTCATGACTTCCAGCGTACCCAGCCGCCCTGGGTCTGAGTAGACCGTCAAATCTGGATGGGGATGTGAGTACCATTCACCAATGCAGCTCGACAACCTGAACGTCCTCGCGTCGTTCCTCACGGTCGCGGAAGAGCGGAGCTTCACGAAGGCGGCGAAACGGTTGGGCGTCTCGCGGTCCGCGCTGAGCCATGCCGTCCGCGGGCTGGAAGAACGTCTCGGCGTGCGCCTGCTGGCGCGCACGACACGCAGCGTGGCGCCGACAGACGCCGGCGAACAGCTCATCAGTCGTCTGCGTCCCGCCCTCGGTGACGTCGAATCCGTCCTCGATCAGATCGTCGGGCTGCGCGAGCGGCCGGCGGGACGCGTCCGGCTGCTGGTGACACCCCTCGCCGCCACGATGGTGCTCGCACCCAAGCTGGTGCCGTTCAATCGCCGATTCCCGGACATCGTCCTCGAGATCACCACGACGCAGGAGGGAGCGAACGGAGCTGGTCGCCGCGGGCTTCGACGCCGGTATCCACCTCGGCGAATCGATCCAGCGGGACATGGTGGCCGTGCGCGTATCTCGCGATCAGCGCCTGGCGGTCGTGGGGTCGCCGGAGTACTTCGCGTCGCACCACAAGCCCAGATGCGCCGCACGACCTCCCGAACCACCGATGTATCAACCTGCGCGGCGGCTCCCCGCGGCCGTACGGGTGGGAGTTCGAGAAAGGCGATGAAGCCGTCGTCGTTGATGTGAGCGGACCCTTGATCGTCGACGATGCGGACCTCATGATTCGGGCCGCCGTCGATGGCCTGGGGCTGACGTTCTCCTTCGAAGAGTACGTCGCGCCGCAGATCGCGAGCGGTGCGCTGGTGCGCGTGCTCGAAGACTGGTGTCCGCCGTTTCCTGGGTATTTCCTCTACTACCCGAGCCGGCGGCAGCAGTCGGCCGCGCTGTCCGCTCTGATACAGGCGCTTCGCATGTAGAAGCGCTGAGAACGGTGTCCGAAATTTGCCGAGATTTTTTCGGACCGGCTCCAGGAAGCCTGCGCCTGATCTACCGGCAGATCAATCGGTTGTGAGGATTCTCGGTCACGCAGCACTCGCCATGATGGATGCCCGTGCCGAGGGCCGTGATGATCATCGCGCGCAGGTGGCCGGCGTTGCGGCGAGTAGTTTTGCTTTCTCGACGGAGCTTATGGCGTCCTACAGACACGGTCGACCCACTTCCCTCACCGGGGCACACAGCGGTTCGGGCGCGACCCGAACCTGACCCACGCGCAATGGTACCGGACAACGCGTCCCTGGCCCGCCAGCCGTATGGCGTGGCCGCTGGCACTGCGCAGCGCCGTCCACTGTGCTATTCTCCGGCTCCCGATACGACAATGCAGTGGGTCACCACGAGCTGGAACCAGGTGCTCGCGGTACGCGACGCGCCGACCGAGGCGTCGCGCGTCGCGCTCGAGGCGCTCTGCCAGGCCTACTGGTATCCGGTCTACGTGTTCGTGCGCCGCCAGCGCATCGAGGAGGAGGACGCCAGAGACGCCACCCAGGCGTACTTCGCGCAACTCCTCGAGAAGGGCTATCTCGAGGACTGCGACCCGGCCCGCGGCCGATTTCGAGGGTTCCTGATGGCGTCGGTCCGGCACTTCCTGTCGAAAGAGCGTGACAGGACGCGGGCCTGGAAACGGGGCGGGAGGATCGACGTCGTGTCGCTCGATGCCGACGCGGAGGGCCGTTACCGTCTCGAGCCCGCGGACCAGGTTACCCCCGAAGCGATGTTCGAGCGTCGGTGGGCGTTGACGGTGCTCGCGCACGCGCTCGCCCGGCTGCGGCAGGAACACGTGCTCGAGGGGCGCGAACAGGAATTCGAGCGGCTGAAGCCCTTCCTGACGGGCGAGGAACCGAAGACGCCTTACCGCCACGTGGCCGCAGGGCTGCGCATGTCCGAGTCCGCCGTCAAGAGCTCCGTCCACAGGTTGCGGCTGCGGTTCGGATCGGCGCTGCGTGATGCCATCGCGGAAACCGTTGCCGATCCAAACGAGGTGGACGACGAGGTGCGGCACCTGTCTGGGGGTCCTGGCGCCCTGGCGCACGGGCGAGCCCATAACTCTGCGCCGCGATCCGCCTCCCATCGACATGTCCGACTGGCTTGACGGAGCGCTGCCCGCGCTGCGGGTCCGACTGTGCCCTCGACGTGGGCATCGACGGGCTGTGCCCGAGCTGCCTCCTGAGCCTGGCGCTCCATCGCTCACCCCCAGACCTGATCGATACCAGATCCGCGAGTTCTGGGGCGCGGCGGCATGGGGGAGGTCTACCGCGCGCTCGACCTCAAGCTATGCTGGACGTGGCGCTGAAGGCTGTCCGCCCCGGCCACCGTGGAACGAACAGGCGCGCGAGCTGTTGCGGCGCGAAGTCCGCTCCGCCAGGGAAGTCGTTTCGTCGAACGTCTGCCGCATCTTCGACCTGGTCGATCAGGAAGGCCAGGAACTGCTGTCGATGGAATACCTCGACGGCGAGACGCTTGGCGAAACGCTGCGGTCGCGCGGCCCGCTCGTCCTGTCGGAGGCGCGCGAGATTGCCTCGCAGTTCCTGTCGGGCCTCGATGCGATCCACGGGGCCGGTCTCGTCCACCGTGATTTCAAGCCCGAGAACGTCATGATCACGCGCGCCGGGCGAGTGGTGGTGATGGACTTCGGGGTGGCCCGGGCGGCGCGGGGCGGTGCCGCAGGGACGATCTCGGGGACGCCCGCGTATATGGCCCCGGAACAGGCGCGTGGCGAGGAGGTCGATGCCCGCGCCGATGTGTTCTCGGCAGGCGTCGTCCTCGCCGAGATGATTTCGGTCGGCGGTCGCGACCTGATCGCGGCGCGCGAGGCACTCTGGCGCGCGGTGCGAAGCACGCCGCCACTGGTGCCTGAGGGGCCGTGGGCGGCAGTGCTGCAGCGCGCGGTGGCGGCGCGACGCGAGGAACGATACTCGTCCGCACGGGAGCTCGCTCGGGCCCTCGAGGAAGTGACGCTCCCCGTGCCGGGCTTGGAGCCACGGCGGCCCTACCCGGGCTTGCAGGCGTTCAGCGAGCAGGACGCGGACTACTTCTTTGGCCGCGAGATCGAGGTGGAGTCGGTCTGGAAGAAGCTCGAGCGGCCACACCTGCTCGGCCTGATCGGCCCGTCCGGGGCAGGTAAGAGCTCATTCGTGCGCGCCGGTCTTCTCCCCGCTCTGCCTTCCTCGTGGAAGGCCGTGGTCACGACACCGGGCACACGCCCGTTCCAGCGCCTCGCCGAGGCGCTCGTACCCAGTTCGCGGACGATGCGGAGGCGTCGCAGACACTGCTCCGCTTCGGGGACGCGGACACCGCCGTGGAAGCCATCGCACGCTGGCGCAGCCGGTACGAGCACACGCTCGTAATCGTCGATCAGTTCGAGGAATTGTTCTCACAGAATGAGCCTGCTGTTCGATCGGGCTTCGCGCAACTGCTCGGGCGGGTGGTACTCGAGGCCGACACGCATGTGATTGTGTCGCTCAGGGACGACTTCCTGGTCCACTGCCAGGCGCACGAGGCGCTCGCCCCGATGACGAGGGACCTCACGATCCTCGGGCCGCTCGGCGACAGCGGACTGCGGCGGGCCCTGGTGCAACCGGCGCTCGCGTGCGGCTACCACTTCGAGGACGAGGCGCTGGTCCAGGAGATGATCGAGGAGGTCGCGCACGAACGGGGCGCGCTGCCGCTGCTGGCTTTCGCCGCGTCGAGACTGTGGGATTTGCGCGACCGGGAAGAGGGCCTCCTGACGTGGGCGGCCTACCGCCGAATCGGCGGCGTGGCGGGCGCCCTGGCGCAACACGCGGAATCGACGCTGGAGAAGATCGGCGCCGAGCGGATTCCGATCGTGCGGGAACTGTTCCGCAACCTGGTCACATCGCAAGGCACCCGCGCAGTCCGTGGCCGCGACGACCTGTTGTCGGTATTTGCGCGCGACGCCGGCTCCGAGGCAACGGCTGCGACCGAGTCGGTGCTCAACGCCCTGATCGACGCCCGCCTGCTGACGACCTATGAGCGGGCTGGCGACGAAGGGGAGCGCCTTCAGCAGGTCGAGATCATCCACGAATCGCTGCTGAGCGCGTGGCCTCGGCTGGTGCGGTGGCGCACCCAGGATGCCGACGGCGCGCAGTTGCGCGATCAGCTCCGACAGGCGGCGCAGCTCTGGCACGAGCGCGGCCAATCGGACGACCTACTCTGGTCGGGCATCGCGTACCGCGACTTGTCACTGTGGCGAGAGCGTTATCCCGGGCGCTTGTCGGCAACCGAGGAGGCGTTTGCCGACGCTGCCAGGCGCGGAATTGAACGCCAGCGACGTCGGCGCCAGCTGGCGGGCGCGGCGCTGTTCACGGCGGTGGTCGTGGTGGCGGTCACGCTGGCGGTCCTCTGGCGACAAAGCGAGGCGGCCCGCCAGCAGGCTACCGCCGAGAGCTTGCGTGCCGAAGCGGGCAAGCTGCAGGTGACGGGGGAGCGCGAGCTCCTGCGCTACCCGACCGGCGCACTTGCGTATGTTCTGAAAAGCCTCGAGCTCGCCGACACGGAGTCGGCTCGGCTCCTCGCGCTGCGACTGCTGCAACAGGCGCCCGTGGCGCGCATCGCGCGCGTCTCGGAGCGCCAGGGAAACCCGAAGGACAACTGGGCCGGCACGCTCGCGTTCAGCCCGACCGGCGACTGGGTCGGCTGGGCAGGAAACCGGCTCGTGGAACTCGCTCACCGCGACGGGCGCAGGCTCGTCCTCGACGGGTTCGCCTCACGTGTCGGTGCATTGATCCCGGCTCCCTTTCCGGCGTTCAGCGCCGACGGGAAGCTCGTCGTCGCTGACTACTACGGCGACATCCGCGTGTGGTCGATCCCGGATGGGCGCGAGCTGTACCGTGGCAGCGTCGAAGAAGGTGTGTCGCTGCTCGCGATGGGTGACGGCCGGTTTTTCACGCTGACCAACGCGGTGCTGCACGAGTGGCCCCTCCCGGGCGGTCCGCCGCGGCGCGTGGGCGCGATGCTCGCGATCGACTCGAGATTATGCCTTGGACGTCTCGAGGACAGGCGTCGCGTACGTGGCGGACAACGCCGTGTACTTTCGATCCACGGCTGACTGGAACGCGCCACCCCGGCGCCTCTTCGAGCAGTCCGCCGGCGCCGCACTCGCGCTGACCGAGGATGGCTCGCAGGTCGCGACGGGCGACCTGGAGGGAACGATCCGGATTGCCCCAACCGGTGGACGCGCGGGCCGCGTCACCGAATTGAAGTCGCCCGAACCCGTCGTCGGTCTTTATTACGGGCCGGCTGGCCGCTGGCTTGCGGCCGCTGCATTCGAGCGCGGACACCCGTCATACCGGCTGTTCGACCTCGCGGTTCCGCCGGGTGCCGAGCCGCTGCTGCTGCAGAAGGGGGACACCACGGTTGCAGGCATGGCTGGCCTTCGCCCCCCTGGGGCGGTGGCTGGTGACCGCCCACGGTCCTGAGCTGGCGTTCTGGCCGTTGACCGAGCCTCGCGCGCGCATCTTCCGGGGAACCGGGCCTGCCAGCCGTCATGTTCGCCCCGGGAGCCGACGGATCATCTATATCCGCACCGCCAACCGGACGGTCCGCACACTGCCGATGGATCGTGACGAACTCCCGCGCGTGCTGTTCGATGCGGGGCTCGAGGCGCCGTTGTTCACCACGATGGCGATGTCCGGCCAGATGGCGGCGGTGACCGGTGGGGGCGGTCGAGTGTCGCTGCTGCGCCTCGACGATGGGTCAGAAGAGCAGCTCGCCGGGTTTCCGCAGCAGAGTGTCGTCGGGAGGCCGGCGTTCAGTCCCGACGGCCGTCTCCTCGCCGCAGGGATGGCCAGCGGTCCACGGGACCAGAAGGTGATCCGCGTGTGGAACCTGCGGGAGGGGACGTCGCGGGCCTATGGACCATTGCCGGAAGCGGGCGACGTTCTCGACGGCGGGATTCCCGACGTCGCGTTTGCGGGGCCGGAGCGCCTGCTGGCCTCTGTGCGCGGCACCGGCCTGGTGTCCGTCGATCTGGCGAGCGGCGCAACGCGAGTCGGGGTTCCACAACCGGTCGCTCAATTCGTGCTCAGCCCGGATGGGCGCTTCGGAGTCGCCACGCGCCGAGTGGACCCGCAAGTCGGGCCGGGCGACGCAATTCGGTTCTCGCTCCACGATGGGTCGGCGCAGGTGCTCCAGCACGGGTCGGACGTGCGCGCGATCGCGATGGATCCGAGCGGTTCGCTGGTGGCGACGGGGAGTCAGGACGGTACCATCCGCGTCTCGCGCACGACCGCCGATGCTCCGCCGCACCTGTTGCTCGGCCAGGAGGGCGCGATCTATTCGCTGGCCTTCTCGACGGACGGCCGCTGGCTGGCCGCGTCCGGGGAAGCGTTCGACATCCGGGTTTGGCCGGTGCCGGACGTCTCCAGGCCGCCGGTTCACCTCCTCTCACGTGACGGGTTCCTGAACCTGCTGCGCAGCCACACGAACCTGCGCGCCGTTCGCGACGCCGCCTCGCCGGGCGGGTACAGGCTGACCCCGGATGCCTTCCCGGGTTGGGCGAACGTCCCGGAGTGGTGACAGCCATCTTTCGCGCAAGGCGTCACTGATGAGTATGACGTCCGCGCTTTCCCCCCGATCCGTCATGCATGTCTGGCGGCAGTGTCGAGACATGAGGTAGTCAACCAGGAGGCGACAATGGGACGAATAGCTGTGATCGGCGCCGTGTCGGCCGCTCTGATGGCCAGTGGCGGCGGTTTGATCGGAACGGGCGGCCGCGCGGTGGCACAGGAGCAGGCGGGCTTCCACTGTACCGAGGCCACCATCCGGGGCACCTACGGTATTCAGATGCAAGGTACAAATCCTGTTCCGCCCCCGCTTGGTGGTGGAATCCAGACGGTCATCGGCGTGGTGGTGCGGACCTATGATGGGGCCGGCGCGTTCCATCAGGTCGACAACATCAAGGGCTCTGTCACCGGCATCGTGCCTGACCGCCCCGGCGACGGAACATATCAGGTCAACGACGATTGCAGCGGTGTCACGCTATTCCAGCCAGGACCGGGCATCACGCTCGAAGAGCGAATGGTGATCGTCGATCACGGGAACGAAATCCGGACGATCGTCAGCAGTCCGCTGACGGTGATGATCAGCACCGTGCAGAAGAGAATCGACCATCGCTGAGCGGCGTGCGGGGAGCTGCCTTGCGGGCGGCTCCCTGGCGCTCACATGTCGAGACAACGAACGGGTGATATACCGAACCTTGTTGCCGGGGCCAACTGGTAGGCCTTGGCACGAGCGTGAACCAGGCGGCTCTGAAGGCTCCCGAGCGGGCCCACGCCGCCGGGATCAGGTAGTTTCGAATTCCGTCCCTGACACTTCGGAAGCGAGACAGCGCGATGAGACGTGCGCCGACGGTTCATCCAGCGCAGCAGGATGGTCCTTCGACCGAGGGATGCCATTGCGACATCGTCCCGGGAGTGAGCGAGGTACGCTAGGCTCAGGGCGAGCGCCCAGCCGCGGGCGCGCGTCTTCAGTGCATCAGGATCCTCGCCCGTCCATGCCTCGAATCTTGATCGAGTCGATCGCGGCAGCATCCAGAGAACGGAGAGATCTGTTGCTGGATCGCCGCATGTGAGATCACCGAAGTCGATCACGCCCGAGAGGTGACCATCGCTCACCAGCAGGTTGCCCGGATGAAGATCTCCGTGAAGCGACAGCGGAGGGTCCGGGCCACGGCGGTGCCGAAGCGCGCGGTCCCACAGGCTGAGCACAGCGGCTCGGTCCATGACGCCGTCGAGCTGTTGGAGATGCTTGTGCAATGCAGCGGTGCGCGCGTCGAGCGGCACACCTCGCCACGGATTGCGCGGGGCGTCCACGGCGCGGGCTGATGGAGCGCGCGAAGAAAGCGCTCCAACATTGCGCCGTCGTGACCGGGTCCAGGGAGGCGGCGTGCAAAAGACTCTTGCCAGGAAGCCATCGGACAACGGACCACGCCCAGCCGAACATGGCGCTAGGAACGCCGACACGAAGAGGTACAGGCACGGGTATGGGCAAACGCGATGACAATTGAGGCAGCCACCGTTGCTCGTGCTCGATCAACGTCGCCGCCGCCGCACGACGAGGTAAACGGACAGCCAACTCGTCTCCCAGACGGAAGATCGACGTTGTCCCAGCCTTCGGCGACCTTCACCTGCACCAGATGCGCCAAGTCCGGATGCTGGTCCTGGATCAGGGCGCCAACAAGCGAGGGGTCGACGAAGAGGTCGGACGCCGGCTTGGTCTCGATGGTCATCTTTCGCGGTGATTGTACGTGCGGCCCGCCGCTACGCCGCACGCACGAGCCAGTTGCGAATTCCGTCCCAAAATACTGCCGTGCCGTCCCATCAGGACCGTCCGATCAGCTAGCGATGCGAGATCGAGGCATCGTCGAGACCCACGCGGCGGACGAGCGGCCAGTAGCGCGCGTCGGATCGAATCGGATCCAGTCGAGGATGCACGCGCAGGAGGATGAGTCCCGACGCCTTCTCCTGCACGGCCATCTCCAGCCAGCGATACGCCTCGTCGATGTCACCAAGGCTCGCGTGCACGGCGCCGATTCCCCAGGCCGACACGACACGCTGCACTCGCGCCGTCGTGAGGTCGTCCAACATGCGCCGCGCTTCCGCCACGTTACCGGCTGCCGCCTCGAGATGTGCAAGGCCGAACGACGGGCCGGCAATGCCGCCCGACAACCGCCGTCCCGTCTCGTATGCCGCGCGCGCCTCGTCGAAGCGGCCAAGCGCTTCGAGCGCGCGCGCAAGGTCGGTATGCGCGCTGGCGAAACGGGGGTCGAGCTCGATCGCCATGCGATACGACAGCACCGCCTTCTCGTATTGGCGCGCGAAGTAATACACATCGGCGAGGATGGTGTGCAGCATGACCGCGAGCGGATCCAGGCTGACAGACCTCTGCGCGGCGGCCAGTGCCTCCTCGTGTCGCTCGAATGAGGAAAGCACGCGCGCCAGCATGTTGTGCGCGATGGCGAGCGCCGGATTCAGTTCGATGGCATGGCGCAACGAGCGGATGGCCTCGTGCAGATCTCCCGTGTGCATCTGGACGACGCCGATGGACACGTGGGCATCGGCGAGCGAGGGATCGAGCTCGAGGGCGCGCCGTGCGGCCGCCGTGGCCTCCCGTGCCGCCTCGGCCGGAGGCGCCATCCCTCGCGTCGCGCGAATCATGTGGCAATCGGCGAGTGCCGACCACGCCGCGGCGAACTCCGGATCGATGTCGAGCGCCCGCTGCACGTGACGAAGGCCGAGTTCGACGCCTTCGGGCGATCCACCCCACGCTGAATGCCGTCCCTTGAAATATTCGAGATGCGCGTCCGGGTTCACGACGTGACGGCGCGCGAGCCGTGTGGCCTCGGTCGGCGTCAGCTGCACGGCGATCGCGTGGGCGACCTGTTCAGCGAGCTCACTCTGCAGTGTGAGTACGTCTTCGAGCTGTCGGTCGTAACGATCGGTCCAGA
The DNA here is from genome assembly GCA_963722145.1 of uncultured Actinomycetota bacterium. Classification (GTDB taxonomy): domain Bacteria; phylum Actinomycetota; class Actinomycetes; order Actinomycetales; family Micrococcaceae; genus Arthrobacter. The sequence continues at coordinate 16,146 of CAVRLW010000016.1, forward strand.
GCGTTTCGTCGGTGCGTGCGGCGATGAGCTGGACATTCAGCCGCACACGCCCGCCGACGAGATGTGCAGAGCCTTCGAGAATCGCCTCCACGTTCAGTTCCCGGGCGATTTCCGGGAGCGACAACGCGGTCCCCTTGTACTTCATCGCGGACGTCCTCGAGATGACACGCAAGGCCCTGATGCGTGCCAGGTCCGAAATGACCGCCTCGGTCATGCCGTCGGCGAAGTACTCCTGCGTCGGATCCTGCGAGACGTTGCGAAACGGCAGGACGGCGATTCCGCGGATCGTCTCCCTCGACGACAGGGACGATGGCCCGCGCTCGCCGTTGGCGGGCGGCCGTCGCAATGAGTCCGCGACCGCCGCTGCCGAGGCCGGCCGGCGGCTGCGATCCTTCTCGAGGCAGGAGGCAATCAGATGGTCGAAGTGAGCGGTGGCATCGGGCCGAAGGGATCGCACTGACGGGGCCGGTGTATTGACGATCGCGAACATCAGCGCCTGCGGCCGGTCCTGCGCAAAGGGCCGCCGGCCTGTGGCCAGTTCGAACAGCGTGACGCCAAGCGCGTAGACGTCCGTTCGCGGGTCTTCTTCCTCGCTCGCGAGTTGTTCGGGCGCCATGTATGCCAGCGAGCCCATCACACTGCCCGCCTGCGTCAGCCGGCCCGTCACGGCGTCGCCCGACAGGAGCCGTGCGAGGCCGAAGTCCAGGATCTTCGGTCGCCCATCCGTCGTCAGCGCAATATTCGCCGGTTTCAGATCGCGATGAAGGACGCCGTGGCAGTGCGCGTCCTCCAGCGCGTCGGCGACCGCGGCGCCGAGCGATTCGACCTGCCCAAGCGGCAGCGGACCCTCTCGCAGCCGGGACTCGAGCGTGCCGCCCGGCACAAATTCCATGACGAGAAACTCCTGATCTCCCTCGGAGTGGAAGTCGAAGACCGTCGCGATCCCGGCATGCGACAGCCGGGAGAGCGTCAGGGCCTCACGCCGGAATCGCTCGTGGCCGGTGTCGTGGCCGAGAGGCCCGAGTGCCCCGCGCAGCAGCATCTTGACGGCGACGATGCGATCGAGCCTGGCGTCGTGGGCCTTCCACACTTCGCCCATCCCGCCGGCGCCGATCCGTTCGAGCAGCCGATAGCGACTCAGCGTGTCAGTGTTCATGGAAGGCGAGACGATGAGCGCATGGAGTCTCCTTGATTCGCGTGATTATCTTCCAAGTCCCCCGTCGCGGTGGATCCACGACCAACGTCCCCGAGGAGTCGATCGCGAAAAGGTCTTGAAACGTTCAAGTCGGGCCTCCGGTTGTCGCTGCTCGAGCCGGAGCGCTGTGTCGGCATGATGTCGCGCTCAGCGCACCCGAGTGTCGGTGATTGTGCGATACGCTTCACGCGCAGCTATTCGCTCGACGGGTCGACAACTGTCCTGGCCCTGTTCGACATTTCTCTCAGGTGCCACTATGAACACTCGCGCATTGTTCGACCTGACGGGTCGAGTCGCCCTCGTGACGGGAGGGAACGGCGGCATCGGTCGCGGCATCGCGATCGGACTGGCCGACGCAGGTGCGGCCGTTGCCGTGTTCGGGCGAAACGAGGACAAGAACGGACGGATCCTGGATGACCTGAAGGCCATCGGCCGTCCGTCGCTGGTCATGAACGTCGACGTCACGGATCGCGACGGACTCCAACCCGCCTTTCTGCGCGTCGAGCGTGAACTGGGCGGGGTGGACATCCTTGTGAACAATGCCGGCCATGCCAATCTCAGTGGCGGCGTGTTGCTGGAGCACGCGGCGGATTGGGACGGCGTCATCGAGGCACAGTTGAACGCGGTGTTCCTGCTGTCGAAATTGGCTGCTGCGGCGATGGTCACGCGGCGCCGCGGGAAGATCATCAACGTCGGCAGCATGTATTCGTTCTTTGGGTCCGGCTTGATTCCCTCCTACAGCGCCGCAAAGGGGGCGGTCATCCAGTTGACCAAATCGATGGCCATCGAATTGGCGCCGCACAACATTCAGGTCAATGCCATCGCACCAGGTTGGATTGAGACCGAGATGACCGCACCCGTGCGGACGCCCGGGATGATCGCGATGAACGATGAGATTCTGGCGCGGACGCCGGCTGGACGGTGGGGCCAACCGGACGAGATCGCCGGTACCGCGGTCTATCTGTCCTCGCACGCGTCCGATTTCGTGACGGGCGCGACCATTCGCGTCGACGGGGGCTACTCGATCAGGTGAACGCCGCGCCACTTGGAATGTTGACGACCGTCACGCCGCAGTGATCAGGTAGTTGCGAATGCCGCCCCTGACACCCAGCCAAATCCCGCCGCAACTCCAAGCTCCTTCACGGCAATGAGTTGCCAGTTCCATTTCGAGCGCGCTCCTCGGACTCGTGAAGGCGTCCCATGAGTCGCATCATCTAACGCCAGCCCTATCAAAACGTTGGCGTCGATGGGCGAGTTCGAATCCCAGACAGATCTTCGACGCCGACCTCCTCGATCGGATCGCCCACCGGCGCCCCGTGCCCGCAGGACCTGCCGATTCAGGAGGTGGATGGAAACGCCGTCGTTACAGTCGCAATCGCCAGGTTCGAGTGCTATCCGCGGATGCGTGAGTAATGTCAGGGCGTTATTCGGCGCGGTTCGGTCGACAGCACGCAGAGATCTACCTAGATCGACGGTGCGAGCGTCCGTGCCTCCTGACGCATCGGTTGCGCCCGCCCGTAAGTCAGCGTTCGCCACAGCCACTCCGCTGGTCCGAACCGGAAGCTCCGCAGCCAAATCGGACTGATGATCAACTGCACCATCCAGATAGCGACGACAACGAGCAGCTGCGCGGCATAGTCGAAGCGGCCGGCCAGTCCGAAGCCCCAGCCGAGGAACACTACGGAGGCGGTAATGCTGTGAAACAGGTAATTGGAGAGTGCCATCTGCCCAACGGCAGCCAGGCGTCGGCGCAAGCCGGCCATCGCCTCGCGCTTGACGATCCAAATGAGCGTCGCGGCGTAACCGATCGACGCGAACACTGCACCGGCATAGTTCCAGAGATCAACCAGGGCCCGGATCGGCATGGCGTACGCGACGCGGTCCAGTTCGATTGCCCCGATGAACGCGAGCCCCAGTCCAAAGGGCGTGGCGACTAACGCGACACGAGCATACGTTGAGGAGGAGAGCTGCCCCCCGAGAAACCCCGACTTATACAGCGACATTCCGAGCAGCATCATCCCGCCGCACCGCCAGAAGAAGAACACCGCGAAGAACATCGTTTCGAACATGAACGTCCCTGCTGCGCTGCCAGCCACGAACCTCAGGTAACCGCCGAGCATCAGGTCAACGTGACCGAGCGCTTGTTCGCGCGTCGGCATCATCAGCTCGAGGTCGGCCGCGCGGTCGGCCTCGCTCATCGAACCCCAGGTGAGGCCGTGGACGACGGCGAGGGCGGCGCCGATTGCCAGCATCACGATGGCGGAGTAAAGCAGCGTGCGCGCGCTACGGTTGCGCATCCACCACAGCAGGAGGATGCCGCAGAGTGCGTAAGGTACGAGGATGTCGCCAGCCCAGATGAGGTACGCGTGCAGGAGTCCGATGACCAGCAGAACGAACATCCGCCTGAACCACAGCGCGATCGGTGACCGGCCGGATTCGGTGCGCTTGTTCGCGTAGAGCAGCACGCCCGCACCGAAGAGCATCGAGAACAGCCCCATCATCTTCAGGTCGAAGACAACGGTCGTGAACAAGTAGGCGAGGCGGCTGGGGCCCTCGTAATCGAAGAGCGCATAGGGATACATGTAGGCGCTCATGGGCGCGGCCATCGCGCGGATGTTCATCGCGAGGATGCCGAGCAGGGCAAAGCCGCGGAGGACGTCCAGCGTTTCGAGCCGCTGGGTGGACGAAACGGGTGCGGGCTGCTGCATCGGGCTCCTCTGAATGGCGAACAGGAGGGTCCGCAACCACCGGCCGACGACGAATGAAGTTCTACGCCCGTGAACGTTCGCAGTCAAGCGCCCCGCAAAGCTACCAAACCGTGAAGCTCGGCGCGCACCGTCTAACAGTCATTTGTCGCTTTCGCAGCGGCGCGTTACGGCGGAAGCTGTCCAGCATCCGAGGAGCCGGCGATTTTGCAGGATGTAGGCTACCGGCGGAGGACCTGGTGCACGAACGCGATCGCGATCGAGCCTTCACCCACCGCGGACGCAACGCGCTTGATGTTGCCGCGACGCACGTCACCGATCGCGAAGATCCCAGGCCGATTCGTCTCGAGTAGGTACGGCGACCGTGTGAGCGGCCACGCGGCTCTTGCGAGATCCTCCGGCGAAAGGTCCGGACCGGTTTTGATGAAGCCCTTGTCGTCGAGTGCCACACACCCTTGGAGCCAGGTGGTATTCGGCAAGGCGCCGGCCATGACGAAAACATGACGCACGTCGTGCACCTCAATCCCGCCGGTCGTTGCATCACGCCAGCCGACGCGGTCCACGTGCCCGCTCCCCCGCACCATCGCAAGTTCTGTCCGGGTGTGCAAGACGATGGCGGGGTTGTCCTCGATGCGGCGAATGAGATAGCGCGACATCGTGTCTGCCAAGCCGTCGCCGCGGACCAGCACGTGCACGAGCCTGGCTGACTGCGCCAGGAAGACGGCCGCCTGACCAGCAGAATTGCCTCCGCCAATGACAACGACTTCCTCGCCGGCGCACAGCTGCGCCTCCATCGGCGTCGCGGCGTAGTAGACCCCCGCGCCCTCGAACTGCGAGAGGTTCTCGACGGGCGGCCTCCTGTAATCCGCGCCCGTCGCAATGATCACCGCGCGCGCAGGTACGGGCGGGCCGTCGTCGATCCGCACGGCGTATGCCTGCTCGTCGCACACCAGGGCCGTCGCGCCTTTGGCGATGATGACCTGCGCCCCGAACTTCTGGGCCTGGGCGTACGCCCGCGCCGTCAACTCACGCCCGGCAATGCCTGTTGGGAACCCGAGGTAGTTCTCGATGCGTGAGCTCGAGCCGGCCTGGCCACCTGGCGCATTTGACTCCGCGACAAGCACGTCGAGACCCTCGGAGGCGGCGTAGACGGCGGCTGACAGACCCGCGGGTCCCGCTCCAATGATCACCAGGTCCCGCACGTGCACCTGATCGATGGCCTCGTTGAAACCGAGGCACTCGGCGATCTGGTGATTCGACGGATTGCGCAGCACCGTGTCGGCGCGGCAGATCAGAATCGGCACGTCCGCAGCCGCCACCCCGAATCGCTCCAGCAGTTCCTGCGCGCATGCGTCGTGATCCAGATCGATGCTGGCGAATGGATGGCCGTTGCGAACGAGGAACTCCTTGACCCGAAGCGTGCCGGCGCAGTGGCTCGACCCGATCACGACGACGTCGCCGAAGCCGTTGGCAATGAGTTCGGCGCGACGGAGGATGAAAGCCCGCATGACGACGTCGCTGAGCTCGGCGTCGGTCTGCACCAGGCGCAGAAGGTGCTCGCCGCTGACCTCCAGGACCTCGCCGGGCTCGCTGACAAGCGCGCGGAACAGCGACGGCCGACCAGCGATTGTGTTGCTCTCGCCAATGAACTCACCGGGCCGGTGCGTCACGATAGGCGTCTCGGCAATGCCGGACGCCCGCAGGATCTTCACGGCGCCGGTGACCACGACGAAGAACGGGACGCCGGTATCACCGACCTCGATCAGGCGTTCGCCCATGTGGGTCGGTCGGCATCGTCCGTGCGTCAAGAGACGCCCGATCTGCCCTGCCGTCAGGATCGGGAAGAGCTGATCGGTCGCCGTCGCGCGGTGCAGGGGCACGTGGGTGTCAGGCACGGTTCAGTCCCTGTGGTGGGGCGCACTCCCACCGAGGATCTGCATTCGCGTCACGGTCACCCCGCCATCAGCGAGTTCCGAAAGCTTCGCGAACCAGTCCTTCACGTAAGGCATCCTGTTGTGCGCTTCGAAGTCCTCGCGCGTCGCAAATATCTCGTAGAACACGAAGCGCCCAGGTGCGGCACGATCTTCCTGAAGGAAATAGACCAGGTTCTTGGGATCACTGCGCACGAGGGCCACCAGCGGCAGCGTCGCCTCGCGCAGCTGCGCCTCTTTGCCGGGCCTGGCTCTCACTTCAGCGACGATGGAGTAGGCGCCAGCACGGACATCGGCGTAGCGCACGCCAATGGCCTCCTGAGCCCTCGACGACCCTGCGGCCGACATCGACGCCGTGGCAATCACGGCAACAAGAATCAGTCGAGACAGAATATGAGACGCATCGGTCTGATCTCCTTGATATGCTTACCGTCGTGCGGACCGAACTCGAGCTCTCCGCTCTGTCAGACTGCGCTGGCAAAGCGCTGTTTCACGCCACCGAGCGCTTTCACGAACTCGAGTTGCTCGCCTTCGGGGCCCTTGCAGTAGATCAGCTCCCAGCCGTCCGACGGCGCCTCGGTGACCTTGTTCGTATTGGCGCTCTGAGGAGCGCGCCAGTCGCTCCTGCTCCGTCCGCACCCTGATGACGCGGTTGGCTTTGACCTGCGTCATGCCACGCCGCGCCGACTCGGCCTCCAGGTCGTGAATGAACTGGTTGAAGTCGACATCGTCCCGAACGTGGAAGCAGATGTGCATCATCCGTGGGAACGCCGGACTCATATGTCGCAGAGGCTCCGCGAAGCTGTTCGGACCGCCCATCGGCTGGTCGGCGTTGCGATACTGCAGCAGCTCGATGACGACGTTGTCGAACTGGATGAAGCGAACATCGAGCCGTTGCTGCCCACTCCTGAGATCAGGAATCCCCAGCGTTCGGGGATCGACCTTCAGTTCGTTCGCGAGAATCTCTTGATCGGCCAGCAACGTGTTCTGAACGCCGTCGCCCTGGAAATCGCCGTGGAAGAACACCTTCGTGCCGCCGAGCACTTCTGTGTAGAACTCGTAGGCGCGTTCCATGTTCTGAACGGTCAGTCCGAAATGCTGGACGCCCTGCAGCCGCGCTCCAAGCGATCTGTTGCCAGGTCCCCCCGACGTTGTTCGAGGCGCGCTTTGCGCCGCTGCTGAAACCGCAGCGGCTGTCGAGGAGATGGCCAGGCCGCCAACGATTGCTGACCCAGCGGCTTGAAGGATCGCCCGACGCGGCAGATTCATCTCGCGTGCGTGCGGATCGTGAGTCATTGTGTCTCTCCTATGAATGCGACAGGCGCATGGCGAAGAACACGGCCACGACGTGGCGTGCCTGATTGCGGCCACGATGACATTCATCTGATTGAGATAGCCTGGCTCGATCGTGGTCCGCTTGCTCACGGGAATGTGAACACCGACAAAGGTCAACACGAGAGCTGGCCCCGATTCCCCAGACCAGTCGGTTCTGTTGATCGAGTGGAAGTACTCGCCCCACACCGCGACCCTCACTTCACGCGCCGATAAGGGGAAGCGACCGCCGACGGATGCTGTCAGCGTGGCAGAAGGCCACGCCTGGATGTCGCTATTCGGCGTTTGTGCCGAGGCGTTCCCCGTGCCGACCATCGCGGCCACGACTACGGCGATCGTCGCTCCTCTCATCGTCGTCTCGACGACGGTAGCGCGTTGACGTGCGATTCAACAGTCAAGCGAGGTTAATCCGGCCCGCTCCTCTCCTTAACCGGGATTAACGTGCTTTCTGCCGTTGCGCGTGGTCGTATCGCTCGCAGTGCCTTGACCTCTATCGGGAGATCCGCTATGCCATACCGAAGCGTGAATCCAACCACCGGGGACGTCATCCGGACTTTTCCAAACCACACCGACGCCGAGATCGAGTCGGCCTTGGCTATGGCGCATTCCTTGTACAAGTCCACCTGGTCTACAGGCCCGCTCCGGCCTCGGCTCGATGCGCTCGCACGGCTCGCGGAGGTGATCGCTGCGCGCGCCGACCAACTGGCGCGGGTGCTCGTGCTGGAGATGGGCAAACGGATTTCAGAGGCACGCTGGGAGGTCGACGTCACCGAGCGAATCGCGCGCTACTACGCGACACACGGCGAGGCGTTTCTGGCGCCGGTGAAGCTTGCCACATCGCAGGGTGACGCATGGATCGAACATCACCCGATCGGAGTTGTCGTCGCGGTCGAGCCGTGGAACTTTCCTTACTATCAGTTGATTCGCGTGGCCGGTCCGAACATCGCCGTGGGGAACCCCGTGCTCGCGAAACACGCAAGCATCGTCCCTCAGGCGGCGATCGCGTTCGAGGAACTCGTCGCAGCGGCCGGCGCGCCTCGAGGTGCCTGGACGAACATCTTTGCGTCCGGCGAGCAGATCGCGGCGCTGATCGCCGACGCGCGCGTCCAGGGCGTGGCACTGACCGGCTCAGAACGGGCCGGGGCTATCGTCGCCGGTCAGGCCGGCAAGCATCTCAAGAAGTCGGTCCTGGAGCTCGGCGGCAGCGATGTGTTCATCGTGCTCGACGACGCCGATCTCGATCGGGCTGCGAGGATTGCCACCGAGGCGCGCCTCAACGTGGCCGGACAGGCCTGCAACGCGGCGAAGCGCTTTGTCGTTCACGAGACGGTCGCCGACCGCTTCCTGAAGGCCTTCACGGCGAGGTTCGCCAACATCTCGGTGGGCGATCCGCTGGACGAAGCCGTTGACATGGGACCGCTCTGTTCGATCGAATCGCGTGACGAGATCGCGGCTCAGGTCGAACGCGCCGTGAAGGCCGGGGCCACCCTCCATTACGGCGGCAGCGTGATCCCAGGGCCCGGCGCCTTTTACCAGCCGACCATCCTGACGAACATCGCGCGCGACAACCCCGCCTACTTCGAAGAGTTCTTCGGTCCGGTCGCGCAGGTCTACATCGTGCGGAGTGACGACGAGGCGGTTGCGCTGGCCAACGACTCACCGTTCGGTTTGTCGGGGGCGATCTTCACCGCCGATGTCGAGAGAGCCAAACGCATGGCGTCGCGAATCGAGACGGGATCGGTGTGGATCAACACGCGGTCATCGACGTCGCCGGAGCTGCCGTTCGGCGGTGTGAAGCGATCCGGGTACGGGCGCGAGCTCTCCGAGTTCGGGATCAAGGAGCTCGTCAACCAGAAGATGGTGCTCGTCGGGCGCGCTTAACCTCGCTTAACTGGCCATCCGTTGACCGTCTTCTTATAGTCGCTGCGACGAGGCAAGACACTCCGGTGTCGCCCTCGTGGGCGGCACAACACAACCGATCAGGAGGCTGTATGACCAAGGGAAAGATCGTCATCATCGGCTCCAACGCCACGCGAATCGAAGTGCAAGGCGGAGGCACCGGAGCCACAGGGCAGTACCTCAACGAGACCGTCGTGCCAGCGATGGCATTCGTCGACGCCGGCTACGACGTCGTCCTGGCGACGCCGAACGGCGCCCCGCCGCACATCGACGAGGCGTCGGATTCACCGCAGCACTTCGGGGGTGATGAGGCCGCGTATCGACGCGCGCGGGCCTACTTCAAGGACGATCCGGCGATGAAGGGGCGGACGCTGCGCGCAGTGATCGACGAAGGCCTGGACCAGTATGCGGCGGTCTTCGTCCCCGGTGGGCAGGCGCCCGTCGTCGACCTCATGCAGGACGCAGAGTTGGGCGAGATCCTGCGGCACTTCCACGATCGGAAGAAGCCGACCGCGTTCCTCTGTCACGGGCCGATGGCTGCCGCCGCGGCGATGCCCAATGCGCCGCAGTTTCGCGCCGCGCTGATCGCCGGCGACACGGCGAAGGCCAAGGCGCTTGCCAAGGGATGGCAGTACGCGGGTTACAAGATGACCGTGTTCTCGGCCACCGAAGAGAAGGTGATCGAGGACAACATTCTTCACGCCAAGCTGTACTTCAACATGCCCGACGCGCTACGCCTTGCAGGCGCCGACGTCAGCGTCACACCGGTCGATTTCGATCCCTACGTCGTCGAGGATCGCGAGCTGATCACCGGCCAGAACCCGCGGTCGGACAAGCCCATCGCAGCGAGGCTGATTCAGGCGCTCGCACGCGTGACCGTGCCCGCGTGAGAGGGGCTGACTCATGCCACCGCGTGTGAAGGTCACCGCCCTTCTCACGGCCCGACCCGGTCGTGCCGAGGAGTTGACGAACCTACTCCTCGGCATGGCCCCGCTGTGCCGCGCCGAGACCGGCAATCTGCGATGGGACATCTGGCAGGACCAGACGCGCCCTGACCGTTACGTCCTCGATGAACTGTACGTCGACGATGCAGCTGTGGCTGCGCATCGCGAAACGGCGCACTACCAAGACTATGTCCGTCGAATCGGGGATCTGGCAGAGCGAACCGCGCTGGTGCTCAGTCCCATTGCGGTCGACTCCGAAAGCTCGCCGGTAGGAAAACACTCCTGACCGTAGGCCAACACAGAAAGGACCCTGACATGAAAGCCGCACGCATGCACGAATATGGCAAGCCTGCCGTCCTCGAGGACGTTCCCATTCCTCAGATTCAGCCTGACGAGCTCTTGATCAACGTCAAGGCGTGCGGAATGTGTCGCTCAGACGTCCAGCTCATCGACGGCTACTTCCGCCCATACAACGACATCCCGACGCCGATCACGCTCGGGCACGAGATCACCGGCGTCGTGCACACGATTGGCGCGGCTGTGCCCAAGGCGGCCGGCCTGAAGGAAGGCGATCACGTGGCCGTCGCGCCCGGGTGGGGCGACGGGGTGTGCCGCCATTGCCTGATCGGGAACACGCATATCTGCCCCAACGTTCGTTGGCCGGGTTTCGGCCCGCACGGCGGGTTCGCCGAGTTTCTTCCGGTGCCGGCGCGCTACGTGGTCAAGGCCGATCCTGGTCTCGCTTTCGAGGAGCTCGCGCCGCTCACCGATGCAGGTTTGACACCCTACCGCGGTCTCAAGAAGCTGCGCGATGCCGGCGCGCTTGGTCCCGATCGAGTGCTCGGCGTGTTCGGCATCGGCGGCCTCGGCGGGTACGCGGTGCAGTACGGCAAGCTGCTCGGCGCCGGTGCGACCGTCGTGGCCTTTGCCCGGAATACGGACAAGCTCGCGATCGCGACGCAGTACGGCGTCGATCATGCCATCACCATCAACGGGAAGTCGGCGAGCGCCGTGGCCAAGGAGCTCGAGAAGGCAACCGGGCAGAAGGAACTGGACGCGATCCTCGATTGCACGGGCGCACCGGAGATGATCCAACTCGGATTCAGCCTGCTTGCGATCAGCGGCCACTATGTGAACGTTGGCCTGGTCGGCGATCGCGTGGACGTTCCGCTCCTGCCGCGAGTCAACCGCGAACAGACCTTCCAGGGCTCGTACTGGGGCAACAATACGGACTTGAGCGAGGTGGTGGAGCTGGCTGCCAGAGGCCAGATTCGGCACACGATCAAGCCGTTCAAGTTCGAACAGCTCAACGAGTATCTCGACCTGATGAGACAGGGCGAGATACTCGGTCGAGCGGTCATGACGTTCTGATCGCTCGCTTGCCACATGCCAAAGAGACCGGTAGTGATGGTTGCCTCGCTCGCGCGCGGGGAAACCATCATCAGCACCCAGGGCGTCAAGGTGTTCGTCAGGTCATGGACGCCTGAACAGCCGCCTCGGGCGCTACTTGTCGTATGCCATGGCTTCAACGCGCACGGGGGCCACTTTGCCTGGGCTGCGGAGCAGTTCCTGTCCGTCGGACTGACCGTCGTCGCGTTCGACTTCCGCGGACGAGGGCGATCGGAGGGAGAGCGCTTCTACGTCCAGGACATCGATGAGTACGTCAGCGACCTCACCAGTACGATCGCCCTCGTCAGATCCCGATACCCGCGCCTCCCGATCTTCCTCCTGGCGCACAGCGCGGGCGGCGTGGTGGCGGCCACCTACCTCGTGGAGCGCCAGGCGGGTATCGCCGGGTTCATCTGTGAGAGCGTCGCCTTTCAGGTGCCGGCTCCCGCCTTTGCGCTGGCGGTGATCAAGGGCCTCAGTCGTCTCGTTCCGCGCCTTCCGGTTCTCAGGCTCAGGAACGAGGCATTCTCCCGGGATCCGAGAGCGGTCGAGGCTTTGAACGCGGACGTCCTGACGGCACGCGAACGGCAAGTTGCCGCCACCGTCGCGGCGCTGATACGCGCCAACGAGCGCCTTCGCGGCCAATTCTCGCGCCTCACGCTGCCATTGCTGATCATGCACGGCACCGCCGACAGGGTCACCGATCTCCGCGGGAGTCGGTTTCTCTACGACGCCGCTGGGGCCACTGACAAGACACTGAGGCTCTACGAGGGCCACTATCACGACCTGCTCAACGATGTCGGCAAAGAGCAGGTCGTGGCGGACATGCAGCAGTGGATCGGCGATCGGTTACCGCCGGGAGAAGTCACGCCCTCGAACTCGAGCGGTGCGCCATGATGGTGATGGCCGCCGAAGAAACGCGACTCCCTTTTCGAGGATAATTCGCTATTCGCGTCCGAACGCGCTGATTCCGACTCCAACGGTTGTGACATGGGCAGAGGTCTGTGGTCCGTCCTGTTCGTCTGTCTGGCGACGGTTCTTGCCTGTGCGCGGGTGCATGCGCAGGACGGCGACAGGACCATCCGCCAGTTCCTCCACACAACGTGGACGGCCAAGGACGGCGCGCCGCCCGAGATCTGGGCCCTGGACCAGGGACCGGATGGCTTCCTGTGGCTGGGGACCGGCTCGGGCCTGTTCCGTTTCGACGGCACTCGCTTCGAGCGCTATCGATCGGCGCTAGGCGAGCGTCTCGGCTCGATCGATATCACCGCCGTTACAGTGCTGGCCGCAAATGAAATCTGGATCGGCTACTCGGGTGGCGGCATCTCCCGTCTGCACGATGGGCACGTCACCACGTTCCAGGAGACCGACGGGATCTGGCCAGGAATGGTGGTCCAGATCGTTCGAGATCGAGACGGCGTGCTATGGGCTGTTTCCCACGGCGGTCTCGCCCGCTTCGAAGGCGGCCGCTGGCACCGCGTAGGGGCGGACTGGAATGTTCCTGGCGACGTCATCGTCGGGTTGTTCGTGGCGCGCGACGGCACGTTGTGGCTGAGTACTGCCCGCAGCGTCTATTTCTCGAGGCGGGGAGCGCGCCGGTTCGAGCCGACTGGTGCGGTGACGGGGCACGCGACGTTCACGCAAACGCCCGATGGCCGGATGTGGATCGCGGACGGGCTTCACGGTCTGCGCCCGCTGCCGAACTATCCCGCGGGCGAGAGCCGAAGCCCCTGGCCGTTGAAGGCCGCCACCCCCACTGACATTCTGTCGGTGGCGAACTATGCTATCGACCGCCACGGCGTCATCTGGGGAACGGAGCGCGTACACGGCGGAATCTTCCGGTTCGACCCGCGTCAAGCGAAGGAACCGACGCACAGCCTGCAGTCTTCGGACGTCGATCGGTTCCGGCAGGCGGACGGTCTCACCTCCGACCGAAGCATCCCCATCTTGGCCGATCGAGAGGGCAACATCTGGGTCGGGACGAATGCCGGCCTCAACCGTTTTCGCGAAGCCGAGATCGTCACGGACAAGGCGAAAGCGTTCGCATACAGCGTCGCGGCGACGCCTGAGGCCACCTACATCAGCGCCGGCGCGTGGCTCTACCGAGCGGCGCCGAACGAAACCGCGCGCCAGTTCGCGCCGCTGGTTGACGCTTCGAACACGATTCTCTTCGCGGCCCGGGACGGCGCGCTCTGGTACTACAATCACGGCTTCGTTCACCGGGTTCAGAACGACAAGGTCACGCGGTTCGCCATGCCCGACGGGGTGGTTGACGAACGGATCAGGGCGATCGCCGAAGACGGTGAAGGGACGCTGTGGGTTTCCTGGGGGCGCTTCGGCGTTTACCGGTTGAAAGACGGCGCCTGGATCGGGAAGGTCGATTTCGGCGTATTGCCGGCGGCAGACGTCGCGGGGTCCGATCCTGCCGGGTCTGTCTGGTTCGGTTTTGCTGACAGCCGCGTATCGCGCCACAGTGCGACCGGCACGCGCGTGTTCTCGGCCAGCGACGGCCTGGACGTCGGCGATGCCGAAGTCATCGTTGCCCATGACGGCGTGGTGTGGGTTGGCGGAGAGTTCGGCGTCGCGCGTCTGGACCAGGATCGCTTTCAGAGCGTCGGTCCAGATCGCGTCGCGCCGTTGTCCGGCATTTCCGGCATTGGCCGGACGGCCGATGGAGATTTCCTCTTTTACGGATTGCTGGGCGTGGTCCGTATGAAGGCGGACGACGTGAGGAGGATGTTTGCCGACCCCGCCTATTCGCCGGCCTACGGCCTCTATGATCAGGCCGACGGTTTGCCAGGTGTGGCGCAGCAGGGTTGGCACTCGCCGACCGTCGTGACGGGGGCCGATGGACGCATTTGGCTCATCAGCAACACCGGTGTCGCCTTCTTTGCGCGCAAGACCGAGCGTAACACCCTGCCCCCGCCGGTCACGATTCTCTCGATGACGGCCAAAGGCATCGCGTATGCGACTGGGCGGCGGGTCACGCTTCCGAAGGGAACATCGTCTCTGGCCATCGCCTATACCGCCGCAAGTCTCAGCGTGCCGGAGAAAGTGCGATTCCGCTATCTGCTCGAAGGCCTGAATTCAGATTGGGTCGACGCCGGCGCGCGCCGCGAGGCGGTCTACAACAATCTCGGGCCGGGGGATTACCGCTTCCGCGTGATTGCGGCCAACGAAGACGGGGTTTGGAACATGGACGGCGCGATGGTGGAGGTCGAGATTCCGCCGACCTTCGTCCAGAGCTGGCCGTTCAAGGTGCTCTGCGCCATGGCCGTCCTCGCTCTGCTCTCGCTGGCCTCTTCAATGCGGCTGCGCGCTGTCGCCCACCGTATCCGTATGCGCATGACCGAGCGGATGGAGGAGCGGGAGCGCATTGCCCGCGAGCTTCACGACACGCTGCTCCAGTCGGTACAGGCGCTGACGCTGCGCTTTCAGCTGGTGGTGGACGATCTCCCGAAGGGCGCGCACGCTCGTGCGACGCTGGAAGAAGCGCTCGACCAGGCGGACATGGTCATTGCCGAAGGCCGCGACCGTGTCCGGGATCTGCGCGCGCGGCGCGACTGCGACATCGAACGAGCCATTGCAGAGATCATCAAGAAGCAGGCCTTCGATCCCGGTGTTGAGATCACCATGACGACCACTGGCGCTCCACGCCCGCTCGAGCCGCTCGTCCTGGACGAGGCCACCCGCATCGCCAGCGAGGCGATTTTCAACATCTGGCGGCACGCTGGCGCCAATCGCGTGGCGATCGACATCGGCTATGGCGAGAATTTCAGCTTGCGCCTTGCGGACGACGGCGTGGGCATCGCACGGGAGGTCACGGCCCGGGGGCACAGGGAGGGCCATTTCGGCCTGGCGGGGATGCGCGAGCGCGCGAGGGGCCTGCACGGCGGGCTTGTCGTGCGGGCCCTGCGGGAAGGCGGCACCGAAGTGATCCTGACGGTGCCGGGCCATGTCGCGTACAACAGGACCGTCGAGCGCCGCGTGAGCTGACGATGATGTCCGCACCGACGTCCAGCGTGCCGATACGCGTCCTCATCGTCGACGACCACGCCGTGGTGCGCGAGGGTATCGCCGCGCTGCTGGGGCGGCAGCCGGACATGGTGGCAGTGGGCGAGGCCTCCGACGGAGCCGAGGCGGTCGCCCGGTTCGTCGAGCTGGCGCCCGACGTCACGCTGATGGACATGCAGATGGGCGAGATGGGCGGCGTCGAGGCGATCGAAAGATCCGGCGCCTGTCACCGGACGCCAGAATTCTTGTGCTCACGACATATCCCGGAGATGCGCACGTGGTCCGCGCGATACGGGCAGGTGCGGCCGGTTACCTGCTCAAGAACTGCATCCGCAAGGAATTGCTCGACGCAATCCGTTCGGTCCATGCCGGGCGCCGCACGATGAGTCCGGCGGTCGCGCATGAGCTGGCGATGCATGCGCTCGATGAGCCCTTAACCGAGCGCGAGCTGACGATCCTCAGCCTCGTGGCAGACGGGCATCCCAACAAGCAGATCGCCTCGCAGCTCACACTGTCTACCGACACCATCAAGGCTCATCTGAAGAGCATCTTTGCCAAGTTGGGTGTCGATGACCGCACCGAGGCCGTGACCGTGGCGGTAAGGCGCGGCTTCATCGAGCGCTAACGCCACGCCCGTCTTTACCACGCTGCCCACGGTCGGCTGGAATCGGAGAGCCAATCGAATTGAACGACTGGTCGTGGCTTCCAACCGGCACCATCCAGACATTTCCGTCCACCGGTGATGCGAAGGCGTCGACCGGGGCGATGAAGCGATAACCCCTGCCCACAACCGTCGCGATGAAGCGCGGCACGGTGGGGCAGTCGTCAAGGGCCCGGCGCAGGCCCGCCATGTTGACCTTGAGGTTGCCCTCCTCCACGAAAGTGTCCGGCCATGCCCGAGACACCAGTTCCTGTTTGCTGACAAGCTCACCTGCGCGCTCGACCAGCAGCGTGAGCAGGTCGAGGGCGCGTCCACCGATGCGATATTTTTGCAGGATCCGGGGCGATCGCGCTCCTGATTGTCCTGATCATCGTGTTCTCGTTGACGCTACCTGCGTTTCCGACATGGAGTAACGCGGTCAATGTGCTGGATCAGATCGCACTCCCAGCCATTGTCGCCATGGGGCTGACAGTCGTTCTTGCAGCCGGAGAATTCGACCTCAGCATCGGGTATCAGACCAGCCTTGCCGGCGTTCTCTGCGTTGGACTCATGCAGAAACAGGGGCTCGGCATCCCGCTCGCCCTGCTGATCACGGTCGCGGCAATTGCGGCTATCGGCCTCTTGAACGGCGTTCTCGTCGCACATTTCAAGATCAATTCCCTGGTCGCTACCTTGGGCGTAGGGACGATCGTAGTTGGGTTGAACTTTGCCTACACCAAAGGGATACCGATTAGTCTCAGCGACCCCACCGCCTTCGTCGGGCTCTCCCTCGGCCGCTTTCTCGGTCTACCGATCCCGATATATCTGATGGTCGGCGTCGGCATTGCGCTTTGGATCGTCCTCAACAGAACCCCTGTCGGGCACGCAATCCAGGCCGTCGGTGGAAATGCGGAAGCGGCACGGCTCTCCGGTATTCGAGTCAAGAGGATCCGGGTCTTCGTCTTTGTCATTGCTTCACTGAGTTGTGCTATTGCCGGGTTCTACCTCGCATCACGAACAGGCGGCGGCTCCACCAATGCCGGCGATGGTTTCCTCCTAAGCGCATTTGCGGCGGCATTCTTCGGGTCCGCAATTCTAAGGGACGGGAAGTTCCACATTGTCGGCACCCTCATCGGAGTGCTCACAGTCGGTGTGGCCTTCAATGCCATGTCCATTGCCGGTTCGGACACCTCCCTCCAGTATCTGTTTCAAGGTGTGCTGCTCATCGTCGGTGTGGGAGTTGGGGTCCTCGCCCGACGCCGAAGCGTCACCCGCTAACGCCGACTGCCCGCAATGCACCAGCGTTCCGAACAGGTGCATGAAGGACACAGAAATCTCCCGACCAACGGGATGACAATCCTATGAATAAGGAATATTGGCCATGACAAAGGTTTCCACCGTCGCAGGTGAGGTAGACACCTCCTCGCTCGGACGCACACTCGTGCATGAGCACATCTTCGTCGTTGGGGAAGAATACCGTGAGAATTACCAGAGGGACTGGGACGAAGACGCAATGATCGCCAAGGCGGTTGCTGACCTCCGTGAGCTGAACGGGCTCGGCATCGACACCATCATGGACCCCACAGTCCTCGGTCTTGGGCGGTACCTGCCTCGGATCAAGGCAATCGCCGAGCAGGTAGAGCTGAACATCATTGCCGCGACAGGTCTCTACACCTTCAACGAAGTACCGATGCAGTTTCACTACACAGGCCCGGGCCTGCTGTTTGATGTACCTGAACCGCTCACGGAGATGTTCGTTCGAGACATTACCGAGGGAATCGCGGACACAGGAGTTCGTGCGGCATTTCTCAAGTGTGCAATCGATGAACAGGGACTCACCCCTGGCGTAGAACGAGTCATGCGGGCGACCGCACGCGCCAGCGTCCAAACGGGCGCACCAATCACCGTCCACACGAACGCCTCCACCCGATCTGGCCTGATTGCGCAGCGCGTTTTGATGGAGGAAGGTGTCGACCTCTCCAAGGTCATCATCGGCCATTCAGGCGATTCAAAAGATATCGAATATCTCACCCGCCTCGCGGACTCCGGGTCCCTGCTCGGGATGGATCGGTTTGGCCTCGACAGTTTCCTGTCGTTTGCGGACCGCGTCGACACTGTCGTGGAACTAATCAACCGCGGATACGTGGACAACATCGTCCTTTCGCACGATGCATCATGCTTTATCGACTTCTTTGACCCCCAGCTCAAACAAGAGCTCGTCCCGAACTGGAACTATCGACACATCAGTCAGGACGTGATCCCGGCGCTACTGATGAAGGGGGTCTCTACATCCGATATCGACCTGATGCTGGATGCGAACCCCGCCGGTACTTCGAATGACCGTATATCGCAACAGCCATAGACGGCCGGAACGCGCCACCCTGCATCAGCCTTCCAGGACATTCCCCTGCTGCCGCACCGCCATATCAGGGAAGGCCGACAGTGAACTCCGTAAGGTTCGACCGGCTTCCAACGATTTACTCGCAATCTGTGGGCGAAACCCCCGGCGCCGCATGCCTGTTGGACCCGCATGCAGACCCGGGACAACATATCGCGCGGATTTCACGCTACTCGAATAGGCGGATCCGCCAGCGGCGTCCGCACCCACTTACTTCATGAACAGACGGGTCAATGATGACTTCAACAGCACCAAACCTCGAAACGGCCTCCGTGCCCCCTATCACGCGACCGAGACCCCGCTTGCGGTCTCTGGGAGCCAGCGCCCTCGGCAACCTCCTTGAGTGGTTCGATTGGACGATCTACGCCGTCTTTTCGCCATTCATCGCAAAGGCGCTTTTCGATCCAGCGGATCCGGCTTCGGCGCTTCTAGCTACCCTCGGCATCTTCGCCGTCGGCTTTGTTTTTCGACCGCTCGGAGGAATCATTTTGGGCGCCTTGCCGACCATATTGGTAGGCGGCGCACGATGATCACAACAATGCTGCTGATGGCAGCGGGCAGCCTGATCATTGCACTAGTACCCAGCTACGCGATGATCGGTGGCCTTGCTTCGTTCATCGTTCTTATTGCAAGGCTGTTGCAGGGCCTGGCCCACGGTGGCGAATCGATCGCTTCGT
Organism: uncultured Actinomycetota bacterium; assembly: GCA_963722145.1. Taxonomy (GTDB): domain Bacteria; phylum Actinomycetota; class Actinomycetes; order Actinomycetales; family Micrococcaceae; genus Arthrobacter. Next base: position 35,270 of record CAVRLW010000016.1, read on the forward strand.
ACGCCTATGTATCGGAGATTGCCCCACCCGCACACCGCGGCCTGTGGTCGAGCACCGTGTTCTTCTGTGTAGCTGTCGGCGGCCTGTTGGCAACCTTACTCGGCGCCCTCATCACTTCGAACGTGAACCCGGAGGACGCCGGCGAATGGGGCTGGAGAATTCCTTTCCTTATCGGCGCCCTTCTGGCGGTCGCAGCGCTATTCCTTCGCCGCGGAATGATGGAAAGTGAGATCTACGAAGAACAGGTCGAAAAGCGCTCAGCCGAAGCCGCCGACCCGAACGAGCCAACCGACAGGTTGAAGCCCGCAAAGCTCATGACTCTCGGAGTGAAACTCTTTATTTATGAGGCCGGCACGACAGTGGTCTACTACACATGGACGTCGTTTGCTGCTGTCTTCGCGATCACCTACCACCACATGAACCCCGCTGACGCCTTCCTTGCAAGCGTCTTCGCTCAGCTCATCTACATCGTCTCTATTCCCGGCGCCGGTTGGCTTTCTGACAAGATCGGTCGAAAGGCAGTGACGTTCATCTTCTTCGGAAGCTTCGCCGTGCTCACCTTCCATTGATGAGCATGATCACCGATCAACCTTGGACGCTATTCGTGGCACAGGGCGTCGCCTTAGTGCTGCTGAGCTTTATCGCAGGTTCACAGCCTGCCGTCATCTCAGAGCAGGTACCAAACCGGTATCGCACAAGGATGCTCGGATTTTTCATTTCCCTGTCAGTCGCTATCTTCGGAGGAACAGCACCGTATCTCAACTCCTTGCTTTACAGCGTCGATGCCGGCTGGATTTTCAACGCCTACGTGATTCTTTTGTGCCTAATCGGCATCGGCGTCGTTGCGACCTGGCGCGAGACAAAAGGAATGGACCTTCGCGATGTCTGAACTGGATGCACGGCAACGTCCGGAGAACGACACGAGACACTCTCAGGATCGCCCTGTTGCGGTCGTGACCGGGGGACGACAGGGCTTGGGACTGTCAGCGGCGCAGGCGTTGGCCGTCGAAGGTTTTGACTTGGTGATCGTTGACCTGCAGCCTGACGATGATGGCGTGACGGACCTCCGGAACAAGCTGAGTAAAGCAGGAGCGGCGACCACCTATGTGCAGGCAGATATTTCCGACATCGACTCGTTCGAGGAACTGGTCGATGTGATCTGGCAGGCCTTCGGCCGAGTTGACTGCCTCGTGGACAACGCCGGTATCGCTGCGCGCCCCCTCACCGATGTTCTCGACCTGACCCCCGAGGCCTTCGACCGCGTGATGCAAATCAATCTGCGCGGGACCTTTTCCTAACCCAGGCAATCGCCAACCGGATGATCTCCGTGCCGGACGCTGGCAACTATCGCTCCATCATCGTGGTTACGTCCATCTCCGCAGAACTTGCCTCGCTCGAGCGCGCGCAATACTGCATTTCGAAGGCTGGCTTGTCGATGATGTCGAAGCTCTTCGCGGTGCGCCTTGCCAGCGAGAACATCTTCGTACACGAAGTGCGGCCCGGGTTCATAGAGACGGCCATGACAGCATCGGCGGGCGCACCAGCTCTTGACCAGTGGATCACATCAGGCCGAGTTCCGGTGCCTCGCTGGGGCCAGCCCAGTGACGTGGGCCAGGCTATCGCTACGCTCGCATCCGGGCGGTTGCCTTATCTCACCGGCCAGCCGATATGGGTTGCGGGTGGCTTGAACGTTCCCCTGTCCCCCTAGTTGCAGCGATCATTAAAGAAGGAAGAAACATGTCTATTCAGCTGCCCCCCATTCCGAACGTCCCGCCCGATGAGCGCGGGTGCGAACTCATCCAACTGTGCTTCGTCGTCAAAGATTTAGCCGAGGCGATGAGCTTCTTCTCCTCAACCTTTGGCGCGGGGCCATGGTTCCTGGGGCCCGAACCTTCTGATCAGCCGGAGCATTTTGTGTATAGGGGCAAACCGACGCCTCTCGGTGCGCGCATCGCCTTGGGCTATGCCGGGGAAATGATGTACGAACTCGTCTGCCCTCAGCCCGGTTCCCGGTCGATCTTTGCAGAATGGGCCGCCGAGCGTGGGTACGGACTGCACCACTTTGGATTCGCGGTACGCGACTTTGATGCCATAGTCCAAGCGCTCCACAAAGCAGGACGGGAAGTGCTGTTCAGCGGAGAAACTCCACGCGGCGCTCGAATCCTCATGGTGGGCGGCGCGGAGCCGCTCGGTGCGCTCGAGGAATTCATCGAAATCACTCCGGCCGGCGAATTCTTCTATTCCTTCATGAAAAGCCAGGCCGCCGCCTGGGATCACTCAGAACTTGTATACACGGGCCACCTTCCATTGCCGGGGAAAGAATCGGCCACGGCCCATACAGTACAGACCAACAAAGGAGTTGTGATGGACCTCCAATCGCTCTTCAGCCCTACCGAGAGCCGTGCCCAATGAACGGCCTCGGGGACCTTCTTCCGGCGCTCGCTCTCCGGTTTCCGGACAAACTCGCGCTCGTCACGAAGACCCGGGAGCTCTCTTTCCGGGAACTGGATACTGCGTCCACCAATCTGGCGGCCGTCCTGCGCGATGCCGGAGTTGCCGCGGGAGACCGGGTCATGCTGTTCTCGGAGAATCGCTGGGAATGGGTGGTTTCCTATCACGCAATTCTCAAAGCGGGGGCTGTTGTCAACCCGATCAGCGTGATGCTGACCCGCTCGGAGGTGGCATTCATCATGAGGGACGCCGGCGTAAGTGCGCTCGTAGCCTCGGGAGAGCGTCTTCTGTCGCTCGGCGATCTGCCGGAGTCAATCCCATCCCTGCGACTGGTGCTGTCCTTCGACGGTGCAAACGACTATGGGGCGAGTTTTCACGAATTAATCGAACAACCCGCAGAGCATTTCGAACAGGCTACGGTCGACCCGGAGAGCCTTGCCTGCATTGCTTATACGTCCGGCACCACCGGGCATCCCAAGGGCGCCATGCAGTCTCAGCGTTCGCTCTTGCTGAACTGTTCGTACACGGCTTCGATGCACGTACGCTCAAGCGCCGACACAGTCGTCACGGCTCTGCCCTGCCCGCATGTCTATGGCAATGTCGCCATCAATGCGACCTTGCTGGCCGGCGGTACCGTCGTGCTCATGGAACGCTTCGATGCTGCCGAGGCGCTCCGGCTCATCGGCGCCTGGAACGCCACCATGTTTGAGGGTGTTCCGACGGTGTACGCGATGTTCTTGACCACACCCGAGCTCCCTGCAGCCGACCTCAGTTCACTGACCCGATGCACGGTTGGAGGACAGACCATATCCACCGCGGTGATCGATGCCTGGGAAACAGTGAGCGGCGCTCCTCTGATCGAGTTGTGGGGGATGACGGAAATCGCAGGACTAGGCACCACACACGCACTTTACGCACCCAATGAGCGAGGCTCGATCGGGGTAGCGCTGCCCGGCACGGACTTAAGGGTTGCGAGCCTAGAGGATCCAAGTGTGACGGTGCCGGACGGGCAGGCGGGCGAGCTGATGATCAGGGGCCCTCTTCTCATGCAGGGATACTTCAACAATCCCAAAGCCACAGCCGAGGCGATCGACGCCGACGGCTGGCTGCATACCGGTGACATTGCCACCCGCAATGCGGTCGGTCACTTCTTCGTGATCGACCGGCTGAAGGATATGATCCTCACCGGCGGCTACAACGTGTACCCGGCCGAGATCGAGCGCGTCATGATCGAACACGACTCCGTGGGTCTGGTCGCGGTCGGCAGCGAACCCGATGCGATCAAGGGCGAGGTAGCACACGCCTACATCGTTCTCGCCCCGGGTCACAGGGGTGATGCCCAGCAACTTCTTGACTTCGCAAGAGGACGCCTCGCTGCGTACAAAGTGCCGCGGGCGATTCATTTCGTCGATACGCTACCAACGACATCAAGCGGCAAGCTTACGCGCCGCAATCTCCGTGAGCTCCGGCCAAACGAAACCTCGCCGGCTGGCGCTTGATGCTGTGCAGTGGAATGACTTCGAGCGTGTGAAACTCCGGGATCCTATCGCGCAGTCCTGGCTGCGGGCCTCACAAAACGGACTGAACCCGGGCTCGCTCATTGACGAAGGACCGCAAACGCCGATCAACCCGCACAGCAGGCTGGTTCGTGCCGCCCGCCCGGTGCTTGATGCCATAGCCGACCAGCTCCTAGGAGACCGGTTCAGCATACTGTTGGCGAACCGGGATTCGGTGATTGTCGATCGACGGCTCGGGCAATCTCAGCTCGGGGCCAGGCTGGACACGATCTTCGCCGTGCCCGGATTCAGCTATGACGAAGACCGGACTGGAACGAATTCCCTTGCGACCGTGTTCGAGATCGGTCAGGGCATCGCCGTCGATGGACGTGAACACTTCCTTGAGATACTGAAGGAATTCAGCTGTTATGGGCACCCGATCATCCATCCGATCACCAGGCGCCTTGAAGGCGTGCTGGATGTTACCTGCTTTGCAAGCGACTCAACCCCCCTAATGATCCCCTTGCTTGCACGGGCGGCGCACGACATCGAGCTGCGGCTGCTTGCCGGGAGCCCGACGTCGAACCAACGAATCCTTGCAGCCTTCCAGGCCCGGTCGGCACGGGTGCGAGCCCCACTTATCGCTCTGGGCAACGGACTCACCCTCGCTAACGAGGCCGCGACCGAGCTCTTTACCCCCGAGCTCCAGCGGACAGTACGCGAGCTGCATGCTGAACACGGCACCTCAACCGAGACGCAGCTGAGACTGGAAAGTGGCGAGCAACGGGAACTGAGAGTTCACTGCACTGTGGTGCCCGATACCGATGGCGCACTGCTGGTCGAAGTAAGAGGCGGGGACCGGGCGCGGCCCGCCATACCACGGCGGAGCGCTCCCGGATTGGTCATGGATAAGACTGTGGAACGCCTTCGAGCCCTCCAATCGCCAGTACTGATCCGAGGCGAGCAAGGCTCCGGACGGAGCCACTTGGCGAAACGTCTTGCCGGTGATCGGCCGACGCGCCTTCTCGACCCGAGGGAGTTGAGCGATACCGAGGCCAGCGGAGTTCACAAAGGGTTCAGCTCCATATCCGATGAACTCGTCATCATCGAGGACATCGACCTTCTGGACTCGCGGACGGCCAGACGGCTCGGTCGCCACTTGGACGAGGCGGACGGCTGGTTCGTGATGACCTGCGGCCCCGATGACAATTTGGGGGGAGAGCATCTCGGCGTTGCGTCGCGATGCCTCGAACGCATTGATCTGCCACCGCTGCGTCATCGCCGAGATGAGATCGGCGTGATCGCCCGGGAAGTCGTACGCGATCTCCAGCCTCAGGCATGGCTGAGCGCGGAGACTCTGCACGTCCTGGAACGGCACCCGTGGCCAGGCAACGTGGCCGAGCTGGTATCCGTGCTCCGGCACGCAGTCGCCCAGTGCGCAAAAGGAGCCATCGGAGTGCGGGCCCTACCTCAGAGATATCGGACCGCGCCCAGCCGAAGACGGTTCACCCCCATGGAACAGGCCGAAATCGATACGATCACGCGGGCTCTTGCCGATTGTCTCGGCAATAAGGTGCACGCGGCTGCCGCACTCGGCATTGGCCGTACCACGCTGTACCGCAGGATGAATGCCCTCGGTATCCGAGGGTAGCGCCGGGGCAACAACCCGAAGGCAAGCTATGACGGCAGCCTGAAATACATTGGTCCAATTCATTCGGCTGAGATGAAGGTGAGGCTATTCAGGCTGCGGTGGGTGATAGTGACCTCGAAGCCGAAGCTGCTTGAGTTTCCGGATGGCGTTGTTTTTCCTTTTATCTGGTCCAGGCGGGTGAAATGGTCCGCGCCGGGTCGGCGTAGCATTCGCCTCGGTGAGCATGTGCGAGACTGCGGTGAGGATGGAGTGTTCGAGGGCGGCGATGGCTTTCATCGGACCTGCCGGGCGGAAATGCGCCGCTATTTGGCTCGAAGATGCTGTCCCTGCCCAGGGACGCGGAGAGGCCACGGTGCCCGGGATTGCTTTGAGGTATTTGTTGCGTGCAGGATGCGCAAGCTCCGATCCCACCAGCTGATTCGTTGGGTCCGTGACTGGCCCCGGTCCAGGACACGAGCCGGCCTGGGGTTTCGAACACGGCCATGTCGGCACCGGTTTCGACGATGATCACCTGGGCGACTTTGAGGGACACTCCGGGATGGCGGGCCAGCACTTCCTTCGCGGCACGAAAGGGCGTCACCGCTTCCTCGATCCGCCCCGTGAGAGTCGCGAAAACGGCCGTGTGGGCGTCGATCTGGTCAGATGCGGGCGGGCCGTGAACGCTTGGTGACCCCTCAAGCGGCCCGTCAGAGCGTCCGTGAGTGGCGGGATCTTGGAGCGCAGCGATCCTTGGCGAAGCCGCGAGGGCTTCCGGGTTGCGTTCCCCGTTGATGGCTAAGAGAAAACGTGAGGCGGGAACAACTTTCTCCCGCAACGCGCGACAGCGACTCTGGGCCGCTAGCCCTCGGCGATGAGCCAGCCTCAGCACTCGCGACGTCCGGATCAACAGTTCGCCGCGCGGTTGTCCCGATCTGAAACAGTTGGCCTTTTGACTGCGAACTACTGTGAAGAAACCCACGCTGTGGGATTCATCGAACATGACAACCAATGGAGGTTGATATGAACTCTGTCGTCTCAGAGTTGAGCCCGGGCCTGCTGGACAGTAGCTACACCATGACAATCAACGGTAAGTCGGCGGGGTCGCCACAGACCCTGCCCGTCTACAATCCGGCTAAACGCGAGGCGTTTGCAGAGGTCCCCGTGGCAACACGAGGCCAGCTCGACGAGGCCATCAACGCCGGACGTGCGGCATTCCCCGCGTGGTCGAATTCACCGGTCGAGGTGCGCCAGGCTGCTGTTACGGCACTGGCAGACCGTCTTGAGGAGCGCGCTGAAGAGTTCATGGCGCTCCTGACGCGCGAGCAAGGAAAGCCGCGTGCCGGCGCCGAGTGGGAAGTCGGAGGCTCGATCCATTGGCTGCGGGAAATCGCCAAGCAGCGACTTCCCGAAGAGGTCATCGAGGACACTAAGCTTCGCCGCGTCATCACCCGGTACACACCGATCGGTGTGGTCGGCGCGATCACGCCCTGGAACTTCCCCATCCTGCTGGCCATCTGGAAGATCGCGCCCGCACTGATGGCCGGCAACACTATCGTCGTCAAGCCGTCGCCGTTTACTCCCCTGACAACCCTGCGGCTGGGTGAACTTGCCCAGGGTGTCTTGCCGGACGGCGTGCTCAACGTCGTGTCCGGCGACGACGACCTGGGCCGCTGGATGACCTCGCACCCGGGGCTCGACAAGATCTCGTTTACCGGCAGCACAGAAACCGGTCGACACGTGATGCGTTCGGCCGCGGATAACATCAAGCGCATCACACTGGAGCTTGGCGGAAACGACCCGGCGATCGTTCTGCCGGACGTCGACCCCGAGACGGTGGCGCCGCAGTTGTTCTGGGCCGCGTTCCAGAACAACGCACAGTTCTGCCAGGCCACCAAACGGCTCTTCATCCATGAGGATGTCTATGACTCCGTCCGGGATGCACTGGTTGCCTACGCCCGCACCGTCAAAGTGGGTGACGGGGCCGAGGACGATACCCAGATCGGCCCGATCCAGAACCTCCAGCAGTACGAAAAGGTAAAGGAGTTCTTCGAGGATTCACGCGTCCACGGTCACACCTTCGCTCTGGGGGGACAGATTGATGAGAACGCCACAGGCTGGATCGTTCCCGTGACCCTGGTCGACAACCCGCCGGAATCCTCGAAGCTGGTGGTCGAAGAGCCATTCGGCCCGATCCTGCCACTATTGAAATGGAAAGACGAGGCGGACGTCATCGCACGAGCCAATGACACGATCTGGGGCCTCGGAGCGACCGTCTGGAGCAAGGACCTTGAAGCCGCCCAACGTATCGGCAGCCAAATCGAGGCCGGCACCGTCTGGATCAACGAGGTGCATCAGTACTCACCAGACCAGGCCTTTGGAGGCCACAAGCAGTCCGGTATCGGCTGCGAGAACTCCTTGCACGGACTGATGGAATACACAAACTGGCAGACCATCACCCTCAATAAGGTTCCTAACGCCGTCTGACAAGAATGGGGGCGTCCCGCCGTTGGAGCTCACGGCCCCGCGGCGGGACGCAAACATTCTTGGGAGAGAGGCGCTCTGCAAAACCGTTCCAACCCGCCCACTGGTGCTGAAGTTGCCAGTCGAGAGCATGACCTGCCCACGTTCCGTCGTCTGACAGGTCCAGGTCCATTCCGTCGCACAGTTCCAGTGCATCGAATTGCTGGTGACAGTGCCGCCCAACCGCCTTCGCTTATGCCAAGTCGGATGCACAAACCTGAAGCGATTATCGGCCCAGAACATTGCGATATCGCGGGATTCCGACTGGAGCAGGGGCTTGGCAAGTCCCAAAGCCTCGTCGCAGGCCGGAGAGTCCAGACGGCGGGTGATCAATCCTGGGCCAGAGAAGGTAGAGTGGCGCTCCACCGAAGGATATGTAAAGGCGATGCCGCTGGCATTTGTTCGGCCTGCGAAGACCACTTCCTGGATGAACGCTCGTGGGAGAGCGTGGCGCCGCAGTGCGCCAGCTTGGCCGGTAAGGGATGATGATCGGGCATGGACGACAGATGGCGGATCGCAAGCCTGGAATCGTGGGGTCGAAAGCCCCAGCCTCGGACCTCCTGTTATCGGCGGCATTCATTCTGTGAGTTTCCCGAATGATTCGGACGACCGTTTTCCCTGTGCTTTCTCCGTGCATCAGACTGAGGAACGCATCGACAGAGTTCTCGACTCCTTCCACGACGGTCTCATCGAAAACGAAGCGCTACTGTTCAACCTAGCTTTCAACTCGCGAAGGAACTTCGGGTAGAGGTCTTGATCGTCGTACACGATGAAGCCTTTTGAGCGTCGGCCGTCTTGACAGTCAGGCTCCCAGGTTCCGGATCGGTTTCAACACTGTTGTAGTTGGCGAGGGCGCCACGACAAATTGCCGCTCCGCCATTGTCTTGAGCATCGCCAGGGCCGCCCTCCAATGGCTCGCCGCCAACGTTGACGAAGTAGACGTCGATGCCGTCAGGAGCCGCGGCCCGGAGCTGCTCTCGGGCAGGGTCGTCTCGTAGTTAAGGCCCTCATCGAAACCCTACGCCCTTTCAGTAGCCATGTTTTGGCTGCGGAAGCGGCCACGCCAATAACCCGTGAAGGTCCTTTCTTTCTGGGCGAACGATATGCCCCACAGCAGCACCGACGGCACCAGCGGTGTTGGACACGAGTACCGTGTTACCGGGTTTCCTACCGGTACTCCGCTGGCAGGCACTGTTTCGAAGGCAGAGCCATCGCGTTGGGCAACACACCAGCCTTAGTCATGGCGCACCAAGTCGCCCCCCGGTGGGCGGGAGAGGCAGATTCCTCCCCCGGGCCTCAGGATCGAAAGCATCTTCGCTACGATGCGGAAGTCGTCCGGTTCCGGCCATCCTTCGGATGACGAGCAAGCTGGATTTGTGCACTGGATGTGGACATATGAGTCCATTCTTGTCGGGGAGTGACTTGCTGGTTCGGGCGACTCCCTGCTGCGGATGTCGTCAGCTCTGTTTTGACACTCTTCCCAGTCAGCTCGTTATGGTCATGGCACTCGAAGGGCAGAGTGGAAGGCGGTATCGCAGCTCCGTTCCAGCAGTGGCGTGAGACCGCCCGTGTGGAAGGGGTAGTTTGCCCCGAGCATCATGCACAGGTCGATTTGTTCCGGGCCTGCAACCACTCCCTCACGGAGCATGTGCTCAACCTCTTCGGCCAATGCCCTTAGAATTTGACCGCGGACCAGCTCAGGATCAGCGTGTCGCGCCGGAGGGAGAAGGGCGGCTGCTTCCGGCGATATTCCTCCGTTCTCATCCAAGAGGCCCGGAAGGCCCGCCTTGACGACGGCGGTGAGTGTCACCATGTGAGCGAATCGGTCCGGATATACCGACCTCATGCGTTCGCATATGTGTAGCTGGACGGTTGGTCCAATGAACTGGAGTAGTTGCAGGGGTGTCATGGGCAAGCCAAGGGGGTCCAGGGCATGATTTATGACGGCAGGGTCCAGGCCGGCGTCGATGCGAGTGAGGACTTCGCAGAGGAGGCGTGTCAGGACGCGGTTGACCACGAAGCCGGCGGAGTCAGTGGTTAGTACGGGGGTCTTACAGAGTCCTTTTGCTAGTTCAAACGCCGTGGACAGCGCTGAGTCTCCGGTCTGCGGTGTGGTGACGATTTCAACCAGTGGCAGCACTGCGACAGGGTTGAAGAAATGGAAGCCGACGAGTCGCTCGGGATGGGCGAGTCCGGCGCCGATCTGTTCGATTGAGAGTGCGGATGTGTTCGTCAGGAGCAGTGTGTCGGGTCGGACGATCGACTCGAGTTCGCCGAACACTGCACGCTTCAGCGCCAGTTCTTCAAAGACGGCCTCGATGACGACGTCGCACGCGCCGAAATCCGCCTTGTTTGTGGTCCCCGTGATTAGGCTGATCGTGGTCTCGGCCAGTTTGGGGTCCAAACGTCCGGACTGAACTTTTTTGGTCAGTTCGGATCCGATGGATTCGAGGGCCCTGTCCACTCGTTCCTGTGAAACGTCCGTCATCAGGACAGGTACCCCGAGCTGCTGAGCGAACACCGATGCCAGCTGACTGGCCATCAGTCCGGCGCCAATGACACCTACGGAGCGTATGGGCAGCGGGCGGCCCTCCGGGCGTCCCGCGGGCCTATTGCCCAGCGACTGTGTCAGCTGCAGGGCATATATGCTCGCTCGTGCTTCATCCGAAATCAGGAGTTCCCCGAAAGTCTTAGCAGTCGTCTCTCGCATGTCGGGGTACGGGCCCCCCGTGCCATTTCGGGCGCCGGGGCGCTGTGCCTGAAGTAGATCCAGGGCCCTGTACGGTGCTGGCGCAGATCCATGGAGCCTAGCGTGGAGCTTCTCCCGGATTCCGTTCAGAGAGTCCCAACCCTCGCTGCGCTGTTCGCGGACTGGAGCGATGTCTCCTGCGAGTACAGACGCGGCAAAATTCAGGGACGAGGTGAGGAAGTCTTGGGCCGGAAGTACCGCGTCCACCAGCCCAAACTTGTGCGCTGAGCTGGCCGAAAGGTTCCTTCCGGCGAATGAGTCAGAAACCACAATCTGTGCTGCGGCTTGCGGGCCGAGAAGTTCCAGGGTCCGGGCGATGCCTCCCCACCCGGGAATCAGCCCCAGACGCACCTCGGGGAGCCCGATGGGTCCGGCCGATGCGGACGCTGTGCGGTAATCCGCGTGGAGGGCGAGTTCTAGCCCACCGCCTAGTGCGAGTCCGTTGAGGAATGCAAACGTCGGGACGGGCAGTGCAGCGATTTCGGCAAAAACTTCCGTACCCTGCCGGGCAAAGTCCGCGCCCTGGTCAGTGGTGGTTGCTTCTGTCATCTTCTTGAGGTCCGCGCCAGCGCAGAAGGCCTGCCCAGCACCGATGATGGCGAGTGCGTCGATGGCTTGGGTGTTGACCGCTCGAACGGCGCTGGTGAGTTTGGCCAGTGAAGCAGGTCCCAGTGTGGGTGGCCGCCGTCCTCCGCCGTCGAGAGCCAGTATGGCGAACCTGAAGCCCGCATGCTCAGCGTAAGAGGTTCGTACTTCTGTCATTTGCTCGTTAGTCATTGGAGTCTCCGCGGTCTGGCTGGGAATCGTTCCCGGCAGTTGGTGCGTTATCACGAGGCTGGAGCCGGTGCCAGCGCTGGTCTAACCCGCGTCATCTCCTCTCGTGATCGAGAGAAGCGTCCCCTGACACGGGATGGTCCGGGAACAAATCGCGCCGAATCATGTCACCACCGGAATGGCGCTCCACAGATTTGCGGGACCCAACACGTCGTTCGCAGGCATTCACCGTCGCTGGCTCTGGTCGCTGGCTCTGGTGTCGGCCGGGGAGCCGGTATGACGAGACGCCAGGCGCCCAGCCATTGCCGGCGTTAGGCGAGCAGGGGCCTGCGGCAGACGGCCTAACTGGACTCTGTGCTGCCGCTCATCGGAGCTCGACGCAGGCAATAGCCAGCGTCTGAAAGGAGCATGACGCGACCGTGCCCGCCGTTCATCCATATCCAAACTGTCGATCCATCAGACATGAATGCATCGACCGTACCGACGCCGGTTATCTTGCCACTGTGCAGGATTTCGACCAGTTCTCCTTCGAACAGGGAATCCCATGCCATGCATGACGGCTGCTGCCCGTTGGGAGACGCCTCATCCCGGCGGGCCATGGTGTGAACCGGGTGAAATTGATGCCCATGGAGGATTTGTTCCGGGGAAGGCCTGATGTTCATAAGGTACTGGGTCCTAACACGTGGGTGTTCCAACTACGCGATCTAACACGTGGGTGTTCCAAACTACGCGATCTTGTTGGTTGCCTCGGGGGTGGCATGAGGTCGCTGGCTACTTGATCGCGTGTTCCATCCATGCCTCAGCTCGCTCGACGGCGGGCCCGCGGACAACTCTTGATCCAAGTCCGGCCCGAATCCCCTAGACGTTTCATTTTTGTTTGTAGTGATCCCCCACGCTGGTGCGTGGTGCGAGGACCCCGCCGTCTCAAGCTCTGGCGAGCCTACAGCCACGCCACCAGCGATGTCAATATATGAAAAGGTTACCAAATATCGTAATCTATCTTCAATGGCAGGGATATCATTATTTGACATGCAGTACAGATAGTGAAATACTGTGAAGCAACAAGCAACGAATCTGGAGGAATTATGAGCACCACCGTCGCTGACATAATTGCCGCGGCTCTGCGCCGGCACGGAGTAACGATGATTTTCGGGCAGAGCAACCCCACGGCGCTCATGCTCGCTGCCGAGAAGATCGGCATCAGACAGGTTTTCTACCGCACCGAGAACGCAGCGGGCGTGATGGCGGACGGCTACTCACGAATTTCCAATCAGATTGGTGTCGTCGCAGCCCAAAACGGTCCTGCTGCGACACTCCTTGTTGCGCCGATGGCCGAAGCAATGAAAGCTTCAATTCCGATGCTGGTACTGGTGCAGGAAGTCCCGGCTGCGAATCGGGATCGCAATGCCTTCCAGGAGCTGGACCACTTCGCTTTGTTTGCAGGGGTTTCGAAATGGACTCGACGCATAGACGACCCGGCACGCGCCGAAGATAATGTGGACCTCGCCATTACCGTGGCCAACAGCGGGCGCCCGGGCCCAGTCGTGCTGCTGCTCCCTAAAGATGTTCTCGATCTTGAGGCGCAGCCTAGCCGCTTTCATCGATCGCGGAATCTGGGTGGATTTCCCCTGGACCGTCCACGACCAGAGGCTAGTGCCGTGGCCCACGCCGCGGAACTTCTTGCGAATGCGCGTTCGCCACTAGTCATTGCTGGCGGCGGCGTCCATATATCTCAAGCCGTCAACGAGCTGGTAGCCCTTCAGACTCGTGCTCATCTCCCAGTCGCAACGACAAACATGGGCAAGGGCGCCATCGATGAGACAGCCCCGTTGTCGCTTGGTGTCGCCGCAAACGTGACCGGCGAACACGGGCCAGCATATTTTCACTTGCCCCTTATCTCGCAGGCGGACGTGGTGCTCCTTGTCGGGACGCGAACCAACGAGAACGGCACGGACGGCTGGAGCCTCACTTCACCGGACGCAACGTATATTCATATCGATGTCGATGGTCTCGAAGTTGGCCGGAACTATGAGGCTATACGTCTTGTAGGAGACGCCCGTTCGGCGTTGGCCGATCTGACCGCGGCCTTTGACCACGTCGATTTGACCAAAAGAGAGTCGGCGTCGACAAAGCTCGCAGCAACCATCGAGGAAGGCCGTCGGAGGCATGCCTCTGCCGTGGAGGCTCTAGTCACCTCCGACAGCACACCGATCGCACCGGAGCGACTCCTCGCCGAGCTTGACACCCTTCTGAACCCCGAGGACATCGTCGTCGCCGACGCCAGTTATGCCTCGATCTGGGTGACCAGTTACCTCACGGCGAAACGAGCGGGCCAGCGCTTCCTCGTTCCCCGTGGCCTCGCCGGCCTGGGATGGGGCTATCCCCTCGGCATCGGCGCGAAGCTGGCAAACCCCGAGGCACGGGTCGTGTCCATCGTCGGGGACGGCGGCTTCGCCCACGTCTGGTCGGAGGTGGAAACGGCTGTCCGAGAAAATATCCCGGTCGTCGTCATCATCCTGAACAACAAGGTCCTGGCCTACCAGCGCCACGCCGAGAACTACTTCTTCGGCACAACCACAACAGCCATCGAATTCGCCCCGGTAGACCACGCCGCCATGGCTCGCACGGTCGGCGCACACGGCATCACCGTACAACATGCGGACGACATCGGCCCGGCCTTGAAATCTGCACTGGAGTCAAACACAACCACGGTCATCGACGTAATGACCGACCCGGATGCATATGCGCCCGTACGCGCGTGGGATGAGAAGCCAGGTCAAATCAACGCGGATTAGCGCAACAAACCGACTGCGGCGCGCGGAAGACTTCGCGCTGCGCTCAAAACAAAATTCGCCCAAATGAGAGGCCGACAGATGTACAAAGAACGTGAGGCAGCGCTATTGGCAATGGTCCCGACGGGCCTGCTGATCAACGGCGAGTGGCGTCCGGCCGCGTCCGGGAAGACCTTCGAGATCGAGGACCCCGCCACGGGCAAGGTCCTGTTGAGTATTGCTGACGCGGGCCCCGAGGACGGCATGGCCGCCCTGGACGCTGCCGCTGCCGCGCAGGATTCCTGGGCGAAGGTCCCGGCCCGTGAACGCGGGGAAATCCTGCGGCGCGCCTTTGAACTCGTCACCGAGCGCGCCGAGGACTTCGCACTGCTGATGACCCTGGAGATGGGCAAGCCGCTGGCCGAGGCCCGCGGCGAGGTCACCTACGGCGCCGAGTTCCTGCGCTGGTTCTCCGAGGAAGCCGTCCGTGCATTCGGCCGCTACTCGGTCTCCCCGGACGGCAAGTCCCGGCTGCTGGTCACCAAGAAGCCCGTGGGCCCCTGCCTGCTGATCACCCCCTGGAACTTCCCGCTGGCCATGGCCACCCGCAAGATCGCCCCGGCCGTCGCCGCCGGCTGCACCATGGTGCTCAAGTCCGCCAACCTGACCCCGCTGACCTCCCAGCTGTTCGCGGCCGTGATGCAGGAAGCCGGCCTGCCCGCCGGTGTCCTGAACGTCATCCCGACCTCCACGGCCGGCGCCACCACCGGACCGCTGATCAAGGACGCCCGGCTGCGCAAGCTCTCCTTCACCGGATCCACCGAAGTGGGCCGCCGGCTGCTCTCGGACGCCTCCGAAACGGTCCTGCGGACCTCGATGGAGCTCGGCGGCAACGCCCCGTTCGTGGTGTTCGAGGACGCCGACGTCGACGCCGCAGTGGCCGGGGCCATGCTGGCGAAGCTGCGGAACATGGGCGAGGCCTGCACCGCGGCGAACCGGTTCATCGTGCACGAATCCGTCGCGCGAGGAGTTCGCCGAGAAGTTCGCCGCGAAGATGGCGGACATGACTACGGCCCGCGGCACCGAAGCCGGAGTCCAAGGTCGGCCCGCTGATCGATGCCAAGAGCCGGGACAAGGTCCACGAGCTCGTTACCGACGCCGTGGCATCCGGGGCCGTGGCCGTGACCGGCGGCGGCACCGGTGGACGGTCCGGGCTACTTCTACCAGCCCACCATTCTCACCGGCGTGCACCGAGGGCACCCGGATCCTGTCCGAGGAGATCTTCGGTCCCGTCGCCCCGATCATCACCTTCAACACCGAGGACGACGCCATCCGCCTGGCCAACAACACCGAATACGGCCTCGTCGCCTACGTCTTCACCCGTGACCTGAACCGGGGCATCCGGATGGGTGAACGCCTCGAGACCGGCATGCTCGGCCTGAACGCCGGCGTCATCTCCAACGCCGCGGCACCGTTCGGCGGCGTCAAGCAGTCCGGCCTGGGCCGCGAAGGCGGCCTGGAAGGCATCGAGGAATACCTCTACACCCAATACATCGGCATCGCCGACCCCACACACACAGGAGGCAACAAAGATGTTTTCTAGGAAAAATCTTGTAACAGCCACGGTAGTCGCCGCTGCACTGGCCCTCGCTGGCTGTAGCAACAGCACTCCGACAAAGGAACCCACCAACGAAGGAGCAAAAATGCCCGTAACTTTTGTAAACCCTGAAGGACTCGCTAGCATCGACGTCTACCGGCAAGTGTCAATCGCTACCGGATCGAAGATTGTCTCGATCGCAGGCCAAGTCGCCTGGGACCGCGACGGGACCACGCTTGGCAAAGGCGACCTCGCCGCCCAAGTCGAGCAGTGCTACCTCAATATCGGCACCGCCTTGTCCGGGGTCGGCGGTTCATTCGACGATGTGACCAAACTGACTATCTACGTCGTCGACTGGACTCCCGACAAGATGGACAAATTCCTGGAAGGACGCTCCCGGGCAATAGCAAAGCTGGGCGTAGAAGCGGTCCCGCCAGCCACGCTGATAGGCGTCGCAGCACTTGACGAACCCGACCACCTTGTGGAGATCGAAGCGACCGCAGTGCTCCCCTGAGGGCGCGTGGAGCGACAGCGCACATCCAATAATGGTCAAGACAGCGCCCGCTAACCCCTCTAACGGTTTACTGGCACCCCTGCGTATCCGGTTTTGTGCGTGTTCGCCTCGGCTCAGGCTCCAGTTGTGGATGTTCGAGCGATATTTGCTGGGCTCTGTCTCAGCTCGGTTGGCAATGCAGCTGCCCGGTTCGGCCCAGAGAGATCTGGACGCCCAAACGCCGAAACGGGCGGCCGCCACTGTCGATGTGCAGGCCGCAACGGAAAAAGCTTCAGATAACTCCCCCATTCCACCCAAGGATGGCGCCGATGATGAAAACGTCGCGCTCGAACAGCAGGGTATGCCGCCAGACCCCGCCTCCTCAACGACTCGCGTTGAATCATAAGAAACCCCCGCGAAGGGGCGCTGGCGTTCCCATGTCAAGCACGAGTAGCGTCGGCTAGAGAAATGGCCGTGACAGCAGCCGCACGGCTTCAGGCCAGACACGCTGTTGCCACCTCTGAGGGGGTCGGGATGGCTGGATGGAATGCTGACACGTCGACCGGGCCACTCGGGGACGGGACGGTCACTCTTGTCGAGGGATCGTCATTCTGCATCTCCTTGCCGAACGGGGACATCCATCCACGCCGAACATCCGCACGGTCTGTTCGTCCGGGACACACGCATCCTCTCTGGTTGGAGCCTCTCCATTAACGGCGAGCCGCTTGAGCCGCTGGCGACGGAGACGCAGGAACCATGCAGGCCCTTTTCGCCGGTCGCGTTTCCCGCTCGGACGGGTACGCCGACAGCCCCCTGATAGTGCAGCGACTACGTGAAGTGGGGGCCGGAATCCATGAGCGGATAAGCGTCCGAAACTTTTCCTTAGACCCTGTCGAATGCGTCGTTTCCGTGAGGATCGAAGCAGATTTCGCCGACCTTTTTGAGGTGAAGGAGGCGCGGATCCGGCGTCGCTGGGAAGAGAGCCGCCAGGCGTACCGCGGAACGCTGACCATCCAGGCTGTCTGGCAGGACATCCGGAAGGCTGTTGTTATCTCGGCATCCGGGGCAGACGTAACGCCCGAAGCCTTGACATACCGTGTGTCTTGCGCCCCGCGGCAAGTGGAGCACGATCCTCACAGTCGTGCCCGGGACTGAGGGGCGGTACTACGCCGAGAACGGCCCGTCGTTCCTCGAAGATGAAGAGCTCGAGGTTGCCGCCGGCGGAAAGGCGATCGTCCGCAAGGACGGCTTGGGCGTGCTCTTGGGCATCATGCCGTGGAACTTCCCGTACTACCAGGTGGCCAGGTTCGCCGCTCCCAACCTGATGAACGGCAACACCATCCTGCTCAAGCACGCCCCGCAGTGCCCGGAGTCCGCCCTGGCGATGGAACAGATCTTCCTTGATGCCGGCGCGCCCGAAGGTGCGTACGTCAACATCTTCGCCACCAATGAGCAGGTCGCAGGCATCATCGCGGATCCCCGCGTCCAGGGCGTCTCACTCACGGGATCCGAACGCGCGGGATCGGCCGTCGCCGAAATCGCCGGCCGCAACCTCAAGAAGGTGGTGCTGGAACTCGGCGGCTCGGACCCGTTCCTGGTGCTCGACTCCGCCAACCTGGAACAGGCGGCTATCCACGCGCTGTTCGGCCGCTTCGGAAACACCGGCCAGGCCTGCAACGCCGCCAAACGCATCATCGTCGCCGACGCCGTCTATGACGAATTCGTTGAGAAATTCGTTCGCGCCGTCTCAGCTGTGAAGGTGGGCGACCCCACGGAGGCAGACACGTTCATGGGGCCGCTGTCCTCCACCGCGGCCCTCGACGGGCTCGCCGCGCAGGTGGACGACGCCGTCACCAAGGGCGCCACCGTGCTCACCGGCGGCAGCCGGATGGACCAGCCCGGTGCCTGGTTCCAGCCGACGGTACTCGCCGGAGTGACTGAGGACATGCGCGCCTTCTCCGAGGAACTCTTCGGCCCGGTCGCCGTTCTGTACCGCGTTTCGTCCGAAGACGAGGCTGTGGAACTGGCCAATAACTCCGTTTACGGCCTCGGCGCCGTCATCCAGTCCACTGACGCTGTCAAGGCCCAGGAGATCGCAGACCGTCTGGACACCGGCATGGTCTACATCAACGAGGACCCCGGCACCGCCGCCGAGCTTCCCTTTGGCGGCATCAAGCGCTCCGGCGTCGGACGCGAACTGGGCAAGTACGGCATGGACGAATTCGTCAACCGGAAGCTCATCCGCACCGGAAAGTAGGCATGGCTCCCGGCCAACCGGCTCGGCCCGTTTCGCTTCCAGCGGCCGTTGCAACACCCCGGAACAATTCCCGGGGTGTTGCAACGGCCGCGTCGATTTTAACGAAGGAATCGTCCGTGCCGGGGAGATGTGGACAAGGACCACTTGCTTTTTGGACGTCGAGGCAAGCCGCGGTTGCCGCCCTCTAAGACGTTCATCGGCACCTGTCCCGCCATCGGCCGACTGGCCAGGGTAAGCCACAAGCCCGGCAACGAGCTGCATCGCCTTGTCAGGGGCGATGAAGTCCGTTGCCAGGCTCGTGATGCCGCCCCGACGTAGCCATCCTGCCGCCATACGGGCGACCTGGCGGCTTCGGCAGGACTTTTGGTGAATGGCCGTAGTCTGTTCGGGAACCGGCGGTGTCAGGCTTAACGGGAGACACCTTGGCGGCTGCGTCGCGGAACACGTCGCCGAGGATGGCGGCGCCCTTGCGGATATCGCCCAGCGACGGCAGACAGAAGGACATCCGGAGTTCGCCGTGGCCTCTTCCGTCCGTGTAGAACGCGGTGCCCGGAACGTACACGACGCCGCGTTCGATGCAGTCGTAGACCAGTGCTTCGGTGTCTATGCCCGCGGGGAGGCTCACCCACAAGTAGAAACCGCCGGTAGGCCGGTTCCAGGTGGTACCAGCCGGCATGACCCGTTCCAGCGTTTCCACCAGAGCGGCGAACTTCTCACGGTAGATCCCCCGATATTCCGAAAGCTTGTCCGGCCAGGTCGGATCGTCCAGGTATGCGCTGATGAGTTGCTGGGAGAACACCGAGGGATTGAGCTGGGAGGTCTCGCTGGCGTTGACCAGATGTCCATACAGCGTTGCGGGCGGCAGGACCCAGCCCACGCGCAGGCCCGGAGCGATCATCTTGGAGAAAGAGCCGAAATACAAGGTGATGTCTTCGAAGTCAGGCTGGATGGCCCGCATGGTTTCGCCTTCGAAACCAAGCAGCCCGTAAGGGTTGTCCTCGAAGATCAGGAGATCGTTACTGCGGCACAGTTCTCCAACCCGGTGGCGGCGTTCCGCCGAGAGGTTCACGCCCCCGGGATTCTGGAAGTTGGGGATTGTGTACAGTCCTTTGGCCGTCTTGCCCGCGGCCCGGACCTCACCAATGAGCCGCTCCAGTTCCTCAGGGATCAAACCGTCGGCATCCATCGGCACGTGCACGATTTCGGCCTCGTAGCTGGTGAAGACGGCCATGCCGCCGGCGTACGAAGGTGCTTCAGCAAAGATGACGTCCCCGGGGTTGACCAGAACGCGCGCGGCGACGTCTAAGGCCTGCTGGCTTCCAGAGGTCACGATGACCTGGTCGAGTCCGGCCGTTATGCCCTCGAATGACATGAGTTTGACGATGTGCGCGCGCAGCTCGGGAATGCCGTCGCTGGCCCCGTACTGGAATGACCGCTCACCGTTCTCGAGCAGAATCCGCTGGGCATCAAGCGCAATCCGCTCGAACGGGAGCGCGCCGAGGTAGGGCGCTCCGTTGGCAAAGGAGATCATGCCCTGCCGCTGGGCCGCCCTGAAGACTTTGCGGACCTCTGAGGGGCGGGCGGCAAGGGTGCGCTGCGCGAGGACCTGCGGGGAGAACTGGACAATAGTGCCGGTGGCTGCGGGAGTGTGGGCAGCGCCTGCGGAAGATTCCACTGATACAGACATGGGATTCCTTTCAGCCATGAGTATCCATCCATTCTCGGATCGACCGCGGATGCTGTCTAAGACCAAACTCTGAAGGAGGGCATACCCAGACGGCATGAACAGCTGGGCGACGGACGACCAGATCGTGCCAGGCGGCCGGCAGTTCAACTCGCCGTCGCCTTGTTGCGCCATAACGGACCCGTCCCGCGGGGTCACGGAATTGCGGAACTAACTGGATTGCATCAATAGGCTCGTCCGTGTGGTTATCCCTCCGACCACGCCGCGCATTGACGGAACAAAGACCAACCTCGAGCGCGCTCCCCCAGTTGCAGCAAGTCATGCAGTTCTAAGCCCTCCCGGCCATGAAGGAGTAAGCAGCGCCACTACTGCCGAAACCAGGAGAAGGAGCGACCCAGCCAGAGCACCGGCCACCAACAAAAATGGGCCCCGCAGGGGTCCATCCGAGAAAATTTGTACACATTCAGAGGCCCACAAGCCCCTGAACAGGGAAAACACGTGCCCGAGGTGGGACTCGAACTGCATTCCAGCCCCTGCAAACACTGGACTCCCGCGAAAACATGCGGAATCCGGCCCGAACCGACCGACATACGACGGAGTCCGACAGCCCAAAGTGTGTACTTTGTACACACCCCCAAATTTGCCAGCTCAAGGCATGCAGCCATCAGCCGCATCTACGTCGCAGAGGTGAGGCTCTTCTGATTCATATATCAGATGCCTTACGGAATGGAGTTCCGGTCAGCCGCAGCGCCAGGCGCCCTCCGCCGCGGGAGACAGAACGTCCGTTATCGGCTCTTGAGACCGGGTGGGGGAGAGCCTTCCACGACCACCAAATGGGCGTACGTCTGGTCCTGACACAGGAGCTGCAATGAACGACCCGGGCTCCCGCGCCCGGGCCAGAGGGGCGGTGGGGCCGGGAAGAGAGTCGGGTTTGTCTTGAGAACTTCAAGGTAGTGATCAGATGTACTGACTGCCCGTATTTGGCGGCAGTCCGCTGATGTCTGGCGGCAACGGTACGGCCATCGAACTCCTCGACCTCCGGTGCCCCTGTGCGTCAATCTTGCCGTCTTTGATGGCTGGCTTCCGCCGCGCTGGGGCCGGGCGCTCTCAGCTAGCCCCGGCCCCGCAGCGGCGGCGTGATCAGTTGGTGCGGAGGGGCTCATCTGAGACGTCGGCGGTTCGCCGGTCAAAGACGAGCGCTCCAACTTCCTGTTCGGCCTGATTCCGGATGGAAAGGTCATGCCTGAGCGGTCCCGCACCAACGAGACGGCCAGGAGGGAGATAAGGGTCATCCCGACCAGATACAGGGAAACGGCGTCGGTTCCGCCTGTGGCCTGCACCAGGGCTGTGGCGATGGTCGGGGCAAAGGCGCCGCCGAGGATCGCACCCAGGGCGTAGGAGATGGAGACGCCGGAGAAACGCACCGAGGCAGGGAACATTTCCGAGTACAGGGCAGCCTGCGGGCCGTACGCCAGTCCCAGACCGAACGGTGAAGATGGTCAGCGCCAGGTAGAGCATCGGCAGGGACCCGGTGTTGATCATCCAGAAGAGCGGGAAGCAGGCCAGCAGCTGGGCGCCGAAACCTATGAAGTAGGTCTTCTTGCGGCCAATCCTGTCCGAGAGGTAGCCGGCGAGGTAGGTGAAGACGAGCCAGACGGCAGCACCGTAAGCGACTGCGATGAGCACGTCAGTGCGTCCGTGACCGACAGCGGGGCTGGACGCGTAGCTGGGGATGAAGCCGCCGGTTGCCATGTACCCTGCAGCGTTGTTGCCTGCGAAGATCAGGGCAGCGATGATCACGAGCAGTCCGTGGCGCCGGAATAGCTCCACGATCGGTATCCTGGGCTGTTTTTTGGCTGCGGCGATTTCCTGGAAGACGGGGGATTCGTCCACCGCGCGGCGTACGAAGTAGCCGACGGCAATGAGCACGATGCTCAGCAGGAAGGGCACGCGCCATCCCCACTCGAGGAAGGCTGCTCCGGGGGAAATCACGCCGGTCATGAGCGCCGTGACGCCGGAGGCCAGCAGCAGCCCCAGCGGGACGCCCAGCTGGGGGAAGGCCCCGGCCCGTCCGCGGCGGTCACTGGGGGCGTGCTCAACTGCCATCAGGACGGCGCCTCCCCATTCGCCGCCCGCGGAGATGCCTTGCAGGATCCTCAGCAGCAGGAGCATGATCGGGGCGATAACGCCCGCGGTCGCGTAGGTCGGCAGGAAGCCGATCAGGGTGGTTGCCGCGCCCATCAGGATCAGGGTCAGCACGAGCATGGCGCGGCGGCCGATCTTGTCGCCGTAGTGGCCGGCCAGGAAGGCGCCGAGCGGCCGGAAGAGGAAGCTGATGCCGACGGAGGCGAACGACAACAGCAGACCGATGGAGGCGCCGGCTGGCTCGAAGAACAGCTGGGCGAACACCAGGCCGGCGGCCGTGGCGTAGATGAAGAAGTCGTACCATTCAACGGTGGTGCCGATGACGGTGGCGAAGGCGACACGACGTTGG
This sequence comes from uncultured Actinomycetota bacterium, assembly GCA_963722145.1. Classification (GTDB taxonomy): domain Bacteria; phylum Actinomycetota; class Actinomycetes; order Actinomycetales; family Micrococcaceae; genus Arthrobacter. The sequence goes on from CAVRLW010000016.1 coordinate 58,186, forward strand.
TTCGCCTTCGAACTGTGGGTGGACATGCTCATGGTTCTCCAGTTGGTGTGAGCGGTGTAGCCCCAGGGGAAACCCGGGGATCGAACTGTGGCGCAGATTTGCGGGTGGAGCCTGAAAGGCCTTGTCAGGCGGAGACCGGAATTACCGGAGTGCTGGCGGTGGTGCCGATCGTGGTTCCGGAAACCACCCTGCGGTCCTGTTTCATGTCTGTTGACCAGGCGCTGAGGTGCCGTCGCTGAGGTGTGGCTGAGTGTGGGGTGGGCCCGCCAGGCAGCGCCGCGGATGGAAGCTTCTCTGGCTTCCGGTCTGGCAGCAGGGGTGCAAAGAACGCGGCGAGTTCGGCCGTCGCCGTCAGCGGCAGGACGTTGGCCACGTACTGGTCCGGGCGGACCACCACGACGACGCCGCCGCGGTCGAGGCCGCGCAGGTCGAAGATGTCCGCGGCCGGATCGGTGGCGTAGACCTTCTCGTAGTCGGTCAGCTGGAACGGGCCGACCTGCGGCTTGAACACGGCCGGAACGGCGCCGATGTCGACGCTCGTGTGGTCCTGCTGGTAGATGACCTTCACGTCGAACCAGGCGTCGGGGTCGGCGCCCTCCGGGGTGGCGGCGAGCGGCGAGTCCGGCGAGTTGGCGATCCACTCGGCGAACTGTTCGGTGGGCGAGGCGGTTCCGGCGTGCGGCTTTGGGGCGTCGCGGCGTCGGCGAAGACGTAGATGCGCCAGCGGCCGTCGGCCGTGGCGTGGTGGCCGAGGTGCACCGGGTTGGTGTCGCCGACGCGCACCACGGGCGCGGACTTGAAGCGCTTGCCGACGGGGAAGCCGGTGGCCAGGTCCTGGTGGTCAGCGGCGGCCGATCAGCATGGACGGGGCGTACTGGGTCATGAAGCCGGCCGGGAACTCGGCGGTGCGCACGTAGAAGTCCTCGAGCTCCGAGGGGTCTTCGAACTCCTCGGGCTTCTTCGCCATCATGGTGGACCACTCCTTGTCGAAGTCGATGAGGTTCTTCGCCACCACCTGGCGCTCGGCCGAGTAGGTGGACAGCAGGCTCTCCGGGCTGCGGCCCTCGAGCACGTGGCCGAGCTTCCAGGCGATGTTGAAGCCGTCCTGCATGGAGACGTTCATGCCCTGGCCGGCCTTGGCGCTGTGCGTGTGGCAGGCGTCGCCGGTGATGAACACGCGCGGGGTGCGGGTGCCGCGCTGCTCCGGGCAGGACGTCGTCGAACCGGTCAGTGAGCCGGTGGCCCACCTCGTACACGCTGTGCCAGGCGACGTTGCGGACGTCGAGCGTGTAGGGGTGCAGGATCTCGTTGGCCTTGGCGATGATTTCCTCGATGGTGGTGCTGCGCACGGCGCCCTTGTCGTTCGGGTCCACCTCGCCGAGGTCCACGTACATGCGGAAGAGGTGGCCGCCTTCGCGCGGGATCAGCAGGATGCTGCCGCCTGTGCCGGACTGGATGGCGCACTTGAGTGCGGATATCCGGGAAGTCGGTGACGGCGAGGACGTCCATGACGCCCCAGGCGTGGTTGGCCTGGTCGCCGGCAAGGGTACAGCCGATCGACTCCCGCACCTTGCTGCGGGCGCCGTCCGCACCGACAACGTATTTGGCCCGGACGATGCGTTCCTGGCCCTCGTTGGGGCCGGCGGTGTGGAGCAAGGGTCACAGTGACGGGGTACTCCCCCTCGTCCGCGACCTCAGGGAACGGAACTCAAAGCCATAGTCGGGCGACATGCGGGTGGGCGAGTTGGCCATGAACTCGGCGAAGTAGTCCAGTACACGGGCCTGGTTGACGACGAGGTGGGGGAACTCGCTGATTGCCGGCGGGGTCATCCGGGGTGCGGGCAGTGCGGATGATGCGGGAGGGGTCCGCGGGGTCCGGCTTCCAGAACGCCGTCTCGGTGATCCGGTACGCCTCGGCGATGATCCTCTCGGCAAAGCCGAAGGCCTGAAAGGTCTCGACCGTGCGGGTCTGGATTCCGTCGGCCTGGCCGATGGCGAGCCTCCCGGGGCGGCGCTCCACGATGCGCGTGGTGACATCCGGGAACTGGGACAATTGCGCGGCCGCGAGCATGCCGGCAGGCCCGGTGCCGACAATCAAAACATCGACCTCATCCGGAAGCTCAGCCGGCCTGTCAATGCCGACGCCTGCTGCCGGCTGGACCCGCGGGTCCCCGGATACGTAACCGTGATGGTGAAACTGCACGGATTCCTCACTTCGTTGTAAGCGGTAAGCGTCGAAGCTCCTCAGAACTAGACGCTTGGTATCTGAAAATGTGACTACCCGCACCTGCCAAGGGGCGCGAGACTCCAGGGATCCGTCCCTGGTTACTGCATCTTGTTGTGTGGCTTCACCGGGACAGGGCACTGAATTGAAAAACGTAGAGCGGCGCGAGGATCCCGCGAACCTGGGAAAGAATTTCGTGGCAAATCGGCGTTTTATTGCGCTCTGGTCGAATGGTGTACTCGCCGAGCTACCTAGTGAACCAAGGGTTTGTTGTTCGGGGGCGTGGGGAAGATTACGGGCTGGGTAGCTTCAAGACAGCCGCTCAGTCTCTATAAACGAGGCGGGTGGTGTTGTAGAAGCTTCCGTAACAGTTCAGTAAGGATGGTTGCCTCGGTGCTTGTGAGGCCATCTGCCCAATCGCTTTCACGCAGGCTGTTCTTGCGCGCGAGCTCTGTTACGCGTGCCTCCCCGAGTGGAGTAAGCCGGACCAGTGTTTTGCGCTTATCTGAGGTGTCTGCCTCCCGGGTCACCAGCCCATACTTCTCTAAGGTGTTGAGCAGGCTCGATATAGAAGCGGTTGAAACGCCCGACAGCCTTGCCAGCTCGTTGGGATGCCCTGCTCCAACAGCTCGAATTGCGAATAGAAGCCTGAAAGCAGAAAAACTCAGGCCCTCGGGGCGGTGAACGCTGACGTCGAGGTCGGTCGTGATCCTGTTAGCCAGACGTATCAGGTTGAAGCAAAGGGCCATGGCGGCCGCGTCGTACTCGGGAAACATCTCTGTTGTGGAGTCGTTGGCGAGCTTTTCGAACGCGACGCCACTGAGTTTTACATTCCGTTGGATCGTCAACTCGGTCATCGTTTGATCGAAGCTCCTTAGTGGTTCATGCTCCTGCATAGTCTCCAGGGTCGCATTTCTGCTCTCCGGCGTTCCGCGTCATCTCTCTTGCGGGCGTTGACGATGTCGTTCATCCGGCTCCGTCATATCTTCCCGAGGGAGTCCGCTGAAGCACCGAACACCTACTTCTCAACCAATATTATTAGATGTCTAGTGAAATCACAATGGCGTCCTCCATCTTATCCGCCGCGCCTCTTCCTTCCGCCAAGCTCCAGCAGCCCTGGATTTCGGGCGTTGGCCCGATCGCCAGTCGGGGTCTGCGATTCAATATATGTAGAAGTCTAGCTAACTAGTTGACGTACCAAGTGCTGCGGGTCATAGTAGTTCGTATACGATTTCGTACTTGATGAGGAGATGGTCTTGGAGCAGGTCAACGAGGACACGCTGGCGGCAGTCCGCAAGGTGATTGCGGTGCATATCAACTACCCCAGCCGGGCAGCCCAGCGCGGCCGCACCCCGGAGCAGCCCTCCTACTTCCTGAAGCCGTCGTCGTCCCTGGCTCTCGGTTCGGCAGCAGCGCCGTCAACGGTGGAGCGCCCGGCCGGCTGCGAACTCCTCGGCTACGAGGGCGAGATCGCCCTGATCATCGGCAAGCCCGCCCGCCGCGTGGGCATCGAGGACGCGTGGAGCCATGTCGAGTGGGTCACCGCCAGCAACGACCTCGGCGTCTACGACCTCCGCTACGCGGACAAGGGCTCCAACCTCCGCTCCAAGGGCGGCGACGGCTTCACTCCGGTGGGCCCGGGCCTGATCGCGGCAGACGCCGTCGATCCCGCCAAACTGCGGATCCGCACGTGGCACAACGGCGAGCTGGTCCAGGACGACACCACCGGGGGCCTGCTTTTCCCGTTCGCCCGGCTCGTGGCCGATCTGTCCCAGCTACTCACCCTCGAAGAGGGCGACATCATCCTCACCGGCACCCCGGCCGGGGCCTCGGTGGCCAAGCCGGGCGACGTCGTCGAGGTGGAAGTCAGCGCCGGCGAACCCACCGAGCTCTCTACCGGCCGGCTGGTCACCCGGGTTTCGGAAGGCACGACGCCGTTCGCGGACTTTGGCGCCCGGCCCAAGACCGATGATCTCCAGCGGGAGGAGGCCTACGGTTCCCGTGAAGCGGCCGGCTTCGCCGCCGCCGCAGCCGTCAGGGACGCCGGGCCTGTCGCCGGAGCTGAAGGCCAAACTGGAGTCCGTCTGCACGGCCACTCTGTCCTCCCAGCTGCGCAAGCGCGGCCTGGACAACGTCAGCATCGACGGCCTGACCTCCACCCGCCCGGAGCGGCGGATCGTGGGCCTGGCCCGGACCTTGCGCTACGTGCCGAACCGCGAGGACCTGTTCAAGACCCACGGCGGCGGCTTCAATGCCCAGAAGAAGGCCATCGATTCCGTCAACGAGGGCGAGATCCTGGTGATGGAGGCCCGCGGCGAAAAGGGGACCGGCACGATCGGGGACATCCTGGCCCTGCGCGCCCAGGTCCGTGGCGCCGCCGCCATCATCACCGACGGCGGCGTGCGCGACTTCTCGGCCGTGGCCGCCATAGACATGCCCACCTACTACGCCAACCCGCACCCGGCAGTCCTGGGCCGCCGGCACATCCCGTGGGACACGGACATCACCATCGCCTGCGGCGGCACCACCGTGCAGCCCGGGGACATCATCGTGGCGGACGCGGACGGCATCCTGGTGATCCCGCCGGCCCTCGCCGAAGAGCTCGCCGACGATTCCATCGCCCAGGAACGCGAAGAAACCTTCATCGCCGAGATGGTGCAGCAGGGCCACAGCGTGGACGGCCTCTACCCGCTGAACGCCGCCTGGCGCGCCAAATACGAGGAATGGAATGCGGGGGCGACAAAATGACTGAGACTGCGGTTGCCGCCGCCAGCAAGTCCGAGCAGGCCTACGCCGCGGTGAAGGCCCGGATCGTGGACGGGACCTTTTCGCCGGGATACCGGCTGGTGCTGGCCAAGATCGCCGAGGACCTGGGGTTCAGCGTGGTGCCGGTGCGCGAAGCCATCCGCCGGCTGGAGGCTGAGGGCCTGGTCAAGTTCGAGCGGAACGTCGGCGCCACCGTGTCCGGGATCGATCCCACCGAGTACCTCTACACGATGCAGACCCTCAGCATCGTCGAGGGCGCCGCCACCGCACTGTCCGCTCCGTTGATTGATGCAATGGCCATTGCCCGTGCCCGCGCCGTCAATGAGGAGATGCGCGAGTGCCTGGACCACTTTGATCCCGTCCGGTTCACCCGGTTGAACCAGGATTTCCACAGCGTCCTGTTTGAACACTGCCCTAACCCGCACATCCTGGACCTGGTGCACCGTGGCTGGAACCGGCTCGCGTCCCTGCGGTCCTCGACCTTCCGCTTCGTCCCCGGCCGTGCCCGCGAATCGGTGGAGGAGCATGAGGTGCTGCTCAACCTCATCGAAACCGGAGCCAGCGCAGACACCATTGAAAGAGCAGCCCGGCTCCACCGCTCCGCCACCCTCGACGCCTACCTCGCCCAATCCAACTAGCACCCCGACAACAGTTAGGACCTCAACGATGACGACCTCAATAGAAACCGCCCAGCGCCACCTCCCCGAGAATCTGCCCACGCATCTCCAGCATTTCATCGACGGCCAGTTCGTCGACTCGGTGGGCGGCAAAACCTTTGACGTTCAGGACCCGGTCTCGAACGAAAACTACGCCACGGTCGCCTCAGCCCAGCCGGAAGACGTCGATCTCGCCGTCGCCGCCGCCAAGCGGGCCTTCAAGGAAGGCCCGTGGTCGAAGATGCTGCCCCGAGAACGCTCACGGGTGCTGCACAAGATCGCCGACATCGTCGAATCGCGCGACGACGAACTTGCCCTCCTTGAGAGCTTCGACTCCGGCTTGCCCATCACGCAGGCGAAGGGCCAGGCCCGCCGGGCCGCGGAGAACTTCCGCTTCTTCGCCGACCTGATCGTCGGGCAGGAGGACAACGCGTTCAAGGTGCCCGGTCGCCAGATCAACTATGTGAACCGCAAGCCGATCGGTGTCGCTGCCCTCATCACTCCGTGGAACGTCCCCTTCATGCAGGAGTCATGGAAGCTCGCCCCGGCCATCGCGACCGGCAACACCGTCGTCATGAAGCCGGCCAGCTACACCCCGCTCTCCGCCGTGTTGTGGCCCGAAATCTTCCGCCAGGCAGGCCTGCCCGACGGAGTCTTCAACCTGATCTTCGGATCCGGCGGCGTCGCCGGCGACTACCTTGTCAAGCACCCGGACGTGCCGATTGTCTCCTTTACTGGTGACAGCTCGACCGGTGCCACCATCTCAACCGCAGCCGCCCCCCAGTTCAAGAGCCTCTCGCTCGAGCTCGGCGGTAAGAGCCCGGCCATCGTCTTTGCCGACGCCGACATCGAAGCCGCCCTCGATGCCACTGTCTTCGGCGTCTTCAGCCTGAACGGCGAACGCTGCACCGCCGGGTCCCGCGTGCTCGTACAGCGCGACATCTACGACGACTTCGTCGCCCGCTTCGCCGAGCGCGCGAAGAACATCAAGGTGGGCTTCCCGAGCGATCCCGCAACCGAGGTCGGCTCGCTCGTGCACCCGAACCACTTCGACAAAGTCATGAGCTACATCGAAATCGGCAAGACCGAGGGCCGCCTTCTCGCCGGCGGCGGTCGTGCCGATGGCTTCCCCACGGGCAACTACGTTGCACCGACTGTGTTCGCCGACGTGGCGCCCGATGCCCGGATCTTCCAGGAGGAGATCTTCGGGCCTGTCGTAGCAATCACCCCCTTCGACACCGATGAAGAGGCGCTCGAACTCGCCAACAACACCAAGTACGGCCTGGCCGCCTACGTCTGGACCACCAACCTGAAGCGAGCCCACAACTTCGCACACGCCATCGAAGCCGGCATGGTGTGGCTGAACTCGAACAACGTGCGCGACCTGCGCACCCCGTTCGGCGGCGTGAAGGCCTCGGGCCTGGGACGCGAGGGCGGCTACCGCTCAGTCGACTTCTACACCACCCAGCAGTCGGTCCAGATCACCCTCAACGAGGCCCACTCACCCAAGTTCGGCAACGTCGAAGACGCCGCAGCAACCAGCGACAGCTAACCCCTCCCAATACTTTCAAAGAAGAGAGAACACCATGACCAACTTCGTCCCCACCCCCACCGTCCCGGCCCCGGACATCGTCCGCTGCGCCTACCTGGAACTCGTGGTCACGGACCTCGCCAAGTCCCGCGCCTTCTACGTCGACCTGCTGGGCCTGCACGTCACCGAGGAAGACGAGAACACGATCTACCTGCGCTCCCTGGAGGAGTTCATCCACCACAACCTGGTGCTGCGCAAGGGCCCCGTGGCCGCTGCGGCCGCCTTCGCGTACCGGGTGAAGTCCCCCGCCGAGGTGGACGCCGCCGAGGCCTACTACAAGGAACTGGGCTGCCGCACCGAGCGCCGCAAGGAAGGCTTCACCAAGGGCATCGGCGACGCCGTCCGCGTCGAGGATCCGCTGGGCTTCCCCTACGAATTCTTCTACGAGACGGAGCACGTCGAGCGCCTCACCCAGCGCTACGACCTCTACTCCGCCGGCGAGCTGGTCCGCCTGGACCACTTCAACCAGGTCACCCCGGACGTTCCCCGCGGCCGCAAGTACCTTGAGGACCTGGGCTTCCGCGTCTCCGAGGACATCAAGGACTCCGACGGCGTCACGTACGCCGCGTGGATGCACCGCAAGCAGACCGTGCACGACACCGCCCTGACCGGCGGCAACGGCCCGCGCATGCACCACGTCGCGTTCGCCACGCACGAGAAGCACAACATCATCCAGATCTGCGACAAGATGGGCGCCCTGCGCATCTCCGACCGGATCGAGCGCGGCCCCGGCCGGCACGGCGTCTCCAACGCGTTCTACCTCTACATCCTGGACCCGGACGGCCACCGCATCGAGATCTACACCCAGGACTACTACACCGGCGACCCGGACAACCCCACCATCACCTGGGACGTCCACGACAACCAGCGCCGCGACTGGTGGGGCAACCCCGTGGTCCCGTCCTGGTACACCGAGGCTTCCCTGGTCCTGGACCTCGACGGCAACCCGCAGCCCGTCATCGTCCGCGAGGAAAAGAGCGAGATGGCCGTGACCGTGGGCGCCGACGGCTTCTCCTACACCCGCAAGGAAGAGGACGGCACCGCCGGAGATAAGACAGGCTTCAAGCTCGGAGCGCAGGTTTAGCGTGCTGGATCCCGCGACGATCGAGGCCATCGCCGACGAACTGCTGGAAGCCGGCCGGAACCGTACACCGGTACCCCGCCTGACCACCCGCTACCCGGACATGACGGTGGAGGACTCCTACGCCGTCCAGCAGCTGTGGCGGCGGCGGAACGAGGAAGCCGGACGGACCCTGGTGGGCCGCAAGATCGGCCTCACCTCCAAGGCCATGCAGGCCGCCACCGGCATCACCGAGCCGGACTACGGCGCCATCTTCGATGACATGGTGCTGGAAACCGGCTGCTCCGTGCCGTGGGACCGCTACACCCACCCCCGGGTCGAGGTGGAACTGGCGTTCGTCCTCAAAGACGGGCTCAAAGGCCCGGGCTGCACCATCTTCGACGTCCTCAACGCCACCGACTACGTGGTCCCGGCCCTCGAGATCCTGGACTCCAGGATCGAGATGGAGGGCAGGACCATCGTGGACACCATCGCCGACAACGCCGCCATGGGCGCCATGGTGGTGGGCGGAAACCCCGTCCGCCCCGACGCCGTCGACCTCCGCTGGGTCTCCGCCATCCTCTACAAGAACCAGACCGTCGAGGAAACCGGCGTCGCGGCCGGCGTCCTGGACCACCCGGCCAACGGCGTGCACTGGCTCGCCAACAAGATCGCCGCCCACGGGGACGGCATGAAAGCCGGCGACATCATCCTCGCCGGCTCCTTCACCCGGCCCCTCTGGGTCTACAAGGGCGACACCGTGCACGCCGACTACGGACCGCTGGGGAGCATCACATGCCGCTTCGAGTAGAAGAGACCTTCCGCGACGCCCTGCGCAATGAATCGGGCGCTGCCGGCCGCCCGCTGGCGGGCATGTGGGTCTGCTCCGGCAGCCCCCTGATCGCCGAACTCTGTGCCGGGTCCGGCCTGGACTGGCTCCTGGTCGACGCCGAGCACAGCCCCAACGGCCTCGAATCCATCCTCGCCCAGCTCCAGGCCATCCACGGCTACCCGGTCCACACCCTGGTCCGGCCGCCGGTGAACGACACCGTGGTGATCAAGCAATACCTGGACCTGGGCGTGCAGAACCTGCTGATCCCCATGGTCAACTCCGTGGCAGAGACGGAGGCCGCCGTGGCGGCCACCCGCTACCCGCCGCAGGGCGTCCGCGGCGTGGGTTCCGCGCTGGCCCGGGCCGCCCGCTGGAACCGGATCCCCGACTACCTCTCCCGCGCCTCCGACACCATCAGCGTCACCGTGCAGATCGAATCGGCGGCGGCTGTTGAGGCTGTGGAGGAAATCCTGGACGTGGACGGGATGGACGCCATCTTCCTGGGCCCCTCCGACCTCGCCGCCTCCATGGGGCTGCTGGGACAGCAGGAACACCCCGAGGTCCGCGCCGCCGTCGAACACTGCCTGTCCGCCGCCAAGACGGCCGGCAAACCCGCCGGCGTCAACGCCTTCAACCCCGCCACCGCACTCCACTACCTCGAGAGCGGCGTCGACTTCATCCTGGTGGGGGCCGACGTCGCCCTGCTGGCCCGGGGCTCCGAAGCCCTCGCCGCCGAGTACATCCCGGTGGCTGAGCCGGCCGAAACCAAAGCCAGCTACTAAGCCAAACACCCATACTTTTCCGAGGAGATCCCGTATGTCCACCTCTACTGCATTGCCCCCTGCCGTCTCACCGGAGCGCGAAGCTGCGCTCCTCCGCTCTGTGCCGACCGGTCTGTTGATCGGGGGTGAGTGGGTGGACGCGTCCGACGGCGGCACGTTCGATGTTCATGATCCCTCCACCGGGGAGGTCCTTGCCACCCTCGCCTCCGCCACCAGCGCGGACGCGGCCGCAGCGTTGGACGCGGCGGACAAGGTTCAGGCTTCCTGGGCGCGGACCGCGCCGCGGGTGCGGGCGGAGATCCTGCGCCGGGCTTTTGACCTGGTCGCCGAACGGGCCGAGGACTTCGCGCTGCTGATGACTCTCGAGATGGGCAAGCCGCTGGCCGAGGCGCGCGGTGAGGTCACCTACGGTGCGGAATTCCTGCGCTGGTTCTCCGAAGAGGCGGTCCGCGACTACGGCCGCTACCTCACCACCCCTGAGGGCAAGAACAAGATCCTGGTCCAGCACAAACCCGTTGGCCCCTGCCTGCTGATCACACCCTGGAACTTCCCGCTCGCGATGGCCACCCGCAAGGTGGCGCCGGCCGTCGCCGCCGGCTGCACCATGGTCCTGAAACCGGCCAAGCTGACACCCCTGACCGCGCAGCTGTTCGCCCAGACCATGCTCGACGCCGGCCTGCCCGCCGGCGTGCTGAACGTCGTTTCCTCGTCCAGCGCTTCCGGGATTTCCGGGCCGCTGCTGGCAGATCCGCGGCTGCGGAAGGTCTCCTTCACCGGTTCCACCCCGGTGGGCAAACGCCTGATGGCGGACGCCGCCCAGAAAGTGCTGCGGACCTCGATGGAGCTCGGCGGGAACGCCCCGTTCATCGTGTTCGAGGACGCCGACGTGGACAAGGCCGTCGAAGGCGCCATGGCCGCCAAAATGCGCAACATGGGCGAGGCCTGCACCGCCGCGAACCGTTTCCTTGTCCAGGAAAATGTCGCCGGCGAGTTCACGGCCAAGTTCGCCGCGGCCATGGGCGCGCTCACCACCGGCCGCGGCACCGACCTCGACACCCAGGTGGGCCCGCTCATCGACGCCGGCGCCCGGGACGACGTGCACGCCCTGGTGAGCGCCGCCGTCGACGCGGGAGCCACCGCCGTCACGGGTGGCTCACCCGTGGCGGGTGCCGGCTACTTCTACCCGCCCACCGTGCTCGCCAATGTGCCCAACGATGCGGCGATCCTCGGCCAGGAAATCTTCGGACCCGTCGCCCCGGTGACCACGTTCGCCACCGAAGCGGACGCGATCCGCCTGGCGAACAGCAGCGACTACGGTCTGGCCTCCTACGTCTACAGCCGCGACTTCAACAGATTGCTGCGCGTGGCCGAACAGATCGAGTTCGGCATGGTGGGCTTCAACGCCGGGGTCATCTCCAACGCTGCCGCGCCCTTCGGCGGTGTCAAGCAATCCGGGCTGGGCCGTGAAGGCGGCTCCGAAGGCATCGCCGAATACACCACCACCCAGTACATAGGCATCGCCGACCCGTACGCTTCGTGACATACCGTGCAGGCCACAAGCCTGCACGGTGGCTGGGGGTCATGGCCAGCGTCGAGCTCAGGCCGGTGAACGCGGGGCAGGGCGGAGACTATCTCGTCCTAAACCGCTCTCATAACCAGCTACTTCCGGGACGGCGTTTGCCAAAGCGACTTGAAACCATCGTGACGTGCGGCCGAACGGGAACGCACCACCACTCCCCCGTTTACCTTCAGGCCATATAGGCCGACATATGGTCCGTTATCAGTGTTTAAACAAGGGTAGTAGAAGTAGCTGGCCCGGTTCCCGTCCGTGAAAAAATTGGACGTTTCCTCTGGTTAACGGGCAACCCGGTTCGTCACGCCTGCCTCCACTGCTGCGTGGCGCTGACACGGAAATGGAAAGCCCGCGTCAATGACGCAGGCTTTCCATTGCACGAGAGCGGGTTTAAACGCGGGACCTGCCCCGGACAAAGTGGACGATCAGGACGATCACGGCGACCACGAGAAGGATATGAATCAGACCGCCACCGATGTTGGCGAGCAGACCGAGCAGCCAGAGAACGGCGATAATGATGGCTATCCAGAGCAACATGTCTATCTCCCTCGTTCATCCGCAGGACGAATTTCTACAGTGCCCGCTCTTCGTATGATGCATTCACCCTAAGGCAGAAAACGGCGGGTAAAGAGGCAACACGGCTCAGCTCAAGCCCATAGTCGCTACTCGTTGGCCTCTAGGAGCAAAGCCCACGGGACCAATCTGGCGATGTCGTCGCTTTCCGTGACCCGTCAAGTCTCGTCAAGCTAGCTTCACTTCCTGAATGATGATGCAGGGTCAGTGAAGCAAACACTCAGCAGCGGTGATGTCCACCTGCTGCTCAGAGTGGGAAGACTGTTGACGGCGTTCCCGGGCTCAGCCGGAATCTGACCCACGACCCTGGTCGGGCATGTCTGTCCGGAGCGGATGACACGGATTCAATTAGCCTCAAAGCGTTGAGACGTCCTTCGGACATCTCATGGGGCGAGACAAGAGAAGAGGGCATGACCCTACCCTTCTCCCACAGACAATCGGCGAGCCAAGAGGCAGAGCGGTTTGCCAGAACGACGGAATCTCCATTATCGGCTCTTTGTAATGGCAAGGGGAGGAGCTCCGGAAGGGGCTTCGTGGCTAGTTCGCCGCTGTCCGGTTCGGCCCATTCGAGGGCCGCGACGAGGTGCCCTCGGTGGGAATGGCCTGCTTTTCTGCTGCGGCAAGCTTGTCGTAAGTGTAGGCGGCGACCGCCATGGGTGACGTTGACCGGCCGGCCCAGACTGAAAGCGACGTGCACTGAGCGGATGCGTGAATCCGTGGCGCTGGGACGAGCCATAGTCGGCGGGAACGGGATCAGCACGGACTTCGAAATGGCAAAAATCTTCGCCGACCTTGGGACAGGGCGCACGGGCCCTCGCAGAAGGCTGGGTATTCAAAGACGGCAAACTGCCCATCAACGTCTCAGGCGGCCTCAAGGCCAAGGGCCACCCCGTCGGTGCCACAGGCGTTTCCCAGCACGTCATCGCAGCCATTCAGCTCACCGGGACCGCCGGCGACATGCAGCTGGCCAACCCCCGGCGCGCTGCGGTGCAGAACATGGGCGGCGTAGGCATCGCCAACTATGTCAGCATCCTCGAAGCCGTCTAACGTCGAATGCCCCACCTTGATCCGGTACTTCTACCTGTGGATTAACCCCCAGCCGGCAAAACGCGGACGGTGTCTTTTACGGCCCGCTGTCTTCCAGTAGGAACGGTGACGAGGTACCCCCCAGTACCGACAACCACACAGAGGAGGACGCTGTGATGAGAGCCTGACGGGCGCTGCTCCTGCAAGGTGAGGCACGCCTGAAACAGGCCACGGGCTCGTGTCTGCTCAGCATCCCTCAGAGCTTGTCGATCCGACAGCCGGAACGAGTGCGCTCCTTTCGGATGAAATGAGCGAGATATAGGTCTCCAGTTGAGACCGCAACTGATCCGGTGAGTGGTGTTCGGAAGTGAGGGTGGCTGTGATCTGGGCACCAAGCGCGAACGTCATGATCCCGCCAACGATGTCGTCATCGTTCAACCCTTCCTTCAGTTCGCCGAGATCCCTGGCTTCACGGAGCCTGGCGAACAGCGCCTCACGCCATTGCTCCATCGAGGAATCATGCAAGGCAGCCTTCGCCGGGTCCGTGAGTGCGCGCTGCCAGAACGCGATGGCGATCCGGGCCTCGTTGAGCTTCTCGGCGTCGAGCGGCAGGATTTCGTGGCAATAGCTGCGCAACGCTGCCAGGCCATGCAGGCCCACAGTGGAGCTGCCCATGCGGGTGTTCGTCTGGTTGAAAACGTGGGCGAAGGCGAACGTCAGCAGGTCGTCCTTGGTCGGGAAATAGGGCTTGAGCGCGCCGTTGGCAAACCCTGATTCCGTGGCAATTTCGCGCATTGTGGCACCCTCGATCCCCCTCCTGGCGATGATCCGCCACGTGGCTTCGACAAGCTCCAGCCGGCGCTTGTCGTGGTCTACGATCTTCGGCACGCGTTTCCCCAAATCTTTTTTCTACAACCGTTGTGACTCACATTACACGATGCTATTCTCTACACACATAGAAAATAAATCCGCCACTCACAAAGGCCTTCAATGGGCACAACTTCCTCTTCAGAAACCGCCGAAATGGCTGCGTATGCGTTGACTAGTGCCGCGAGAAATCACGGCGGTCAGGACGATCCTGGCCGACGCCGGACTGGTCGACGAATACATCCGGGTGGCCTATCTTGGGCTGCTTGATCCCCCGCGCGACTCGGGAATCGTGGACCGCAGGTTCAGGGCGTTCCTGCATGACGTTTCATCCGGTGCGGCACAGGACGTGGTGGTCTCGGTGACACACCAGAAAGTCGTCTCGAGGACGGATCTCGACACGTCGGTGACGGGCGAGCTTCCGGTCATCGAAGAGGAATTCGAGGTGGTAGAGGAGATCCTTGCGCAGGATGAGCGATGGCTCAAGGCTTCGGCTGACCGCAATCTCGATGTCACAAAGTCCGGGTCGCCCCCTGTCGGCCGGGGTTTTCGAATACCCGGAGGAGAAGGGCCGCCGCATCCTCCGCGGACTGGCCTTTGTCCAGGAGTTCCCCGAGGACAGCGCCTGGGCGCATCCGGTGGATGGCCTCGTGGCCTACGTCGACGTCGTCAGCAAGGAAGTCACGCAGGTCCTGGATCTCGGTGCTGTACCGGTTCCCGCGGAACACGGCAACTACACCGATCCGGAGCTGACCGGCCCGCTGCGCACCACCCAGAAGCCCATCAGCATCACCCAGCCCGAGGGCCCAAGCTTCACCGTCACCGGCGGCAACCACGTCGAGTGGGAAAAATGGAGCCTGGACGTTGGCTTCGACGTCCGCGAGGGCGTGGTGCTGCACAACCTCGCCTTCCGCGACGGGGAGCGGCTGCGCCCCGTCATCAACAGAGCCTCCATTGCCGAGATGGTGGTTCCCTACGGCGATCCGTCGCCCATCCGGTCCTGGCAGAACTACTTCGACACCGGTGAATACCTGGTGGGCCAGTACGCGAACTCGCTCGAACTGGGCTGCGACTGCCTCGGCGAGATCACCTACCTCAGCCCGGTGATCAGCGACGCGTTCGGCAACCCCCGGGAAATCCGCAACGGCATCTGCATGCACGAAGAGGACTGGGGCATCCTGGCCAAGCACAGCGATCTCTGGTCCGGCATCACCTACACCCGCCGCAACCGCCGCCTGGTGATCTCCTTCTTCACCACCATCGGCAACTACGACTACGGCTTCTACTGGTACCTCTACCTCGACGGCACCATCGAGTTCGAGGCCAAAGCCACCGGCGTCGTGTTCACCAGCGCCTACCCCGACGGCGGTTCGGACAACATCTCCCAGCTCGCCCCGGGCTTGGGTGCGCCGTTCCACCAGCACCTCTTCAGCGCCCGCCTGGACATGGCCGTCGACGGCTTCACCAACCGGGTCGAGGAAGAAGACGTGGTCCGGCAGCCCATGGGTGAAGGCAACGAGCGCGGCAACGCGTTCTCCCGCAAGCGCACCGTGCTGCGCCCGCGAATCCGAGGGCGTCCGTGAAGCCGACGCGCGCAGCGGCCGGACCTGGATCATCTCCAACCCGGAATCACGCAACCGGCTGGGCGAGCCTGTGGGCTACAAGCTGCATGCCCAGAGCCAGCCCACGCTGCTCGCCGATCCGGAGTCCTCCATTGCCCGCCGGGCGGCGTTCGCCACCAAGGACCTGTGGGTCACCCGGTTCGCCGAGGACGAGCGCTACCCCACCGGGGATTTTGTGAACCAGCATGCCGGCGGGGCCGGCCTGCCGGCCTACATCGCCCAGGACCGGGACATCGACGGACAGGACATCGTGGTCTGGCACACCTTCGGGCTGACCCACTTCCCCCGCCCTGAAGACTGGCCGATCATGCCCGTGGACACGGTCGGCTTCAAGCTTCGCCCCGAGGGGTTCTTCGACCGGAGCCCCGTCCTCGACGTCCCGCCGTCGAAGCCTGCTGAAGGCGGCCACTGCCACAAGGAGGCCCAATTATGAGTGTGACAACCGGAAAACAGATCAGCGATGCGGCCCACCCGCATCACCATCACCGCCGCCTCGGCGTCCCGGCCGTGACCTTCATGATCATCGCCGCATCGGCACCGCTCACCGTCCTCGCCGGCGGGGTGACCACGACGTTCGCCGTCACCGGGGTCACCGGCGTACCGCTGTCCTTCCTGCTGCTCGGTGCAACTCTCGCTGTGTTCACCGTCGGCTACGCGGCGATGAGCAGGTACGTCGTCAACGCCGGCGCCTTCTATTCCTACGTAGCGCAAGGCATCTCCCGGCCGGTCGGCGTCGGGGTTTCCATGGTGGCGCTGATGGCCTACAACCTCATGCAGGTCGGCATCTACGGCCTGTTCGGCTTCACCGTCTCCAGCCTCATCAATGAACGGTTCGGCGCCACTGTCCCCTGGTGGATTCCGGTACTGGTCTGCATCGCCGTCGTCGCATTCCTCGGTGTGAACCGGGTTGACCTGTCGGCGAAAGTCCTCGGGGTGCTCGTCGGCCTGGAGTTCCTCGTGGTGATCGTTTACGACGTCGTCTCCTTTGCTGTAGCCCCAGAAGGGGTCAGCGGAGCACCACTGAGCCCGGAAAATCTCTTCGTGCCGGGAGTCGGCGCGGTCCTCTCCTTCGGCATCGCAGCGTTCATGGGATTCGAGTCAGCAGCGATCTACGGTGAGGAAAGCAAGGACCCCAAGCACACCGTCGCCCGCGCAACGTACACCGCCGTCGCCATCATCGCCCTCTTCTACGCTGTTTCTTCCTGGGCCATGGCGGTCGGGGCCGGACCGTCCGCGGTGGTCGATGCATCGGCAAAACAAGGACCGGACCTCATGTTCGGCTTCCTGAGCGACCACTCAGGCGTCCTTCTCGCCGACCTGGCCCGCCTGCTCTTTGTCACCAGCCTCTTCGCAGCCCTCGTCAGCTTCCACAACGCCGCCGCACGCTACTTCTTCTCCCTCGGCCGGGAGCAGGTCTTGCCGCGCATGCTCGGGGCAGTGCGGCGGCACAGCGGCGCGCCCTACGCGGGATCGCTCGCCCAGACGGCCATCGCCGTCGTGGTAACTGTAGCCTTCGCGATCGCAGGAACCGGATCACCGCTAGGTGATCTCTACCCGGTCCTGACCATGTTCACGTGGCTGACCAACGTCGGCGCGATGGGACTTGTCCTCCTGATGACCGTTGTTTCCCTGGCGGTCATTGGATTCTTCCGCAAAACCAAGCACGACGCCGGAATCTGCACCCGCCTCATCGCCCCCAGCCTGGGGTTCCTGCTCCTGGCGGCGATCTTCGTTCTGATCGTGGCCAACTTCAACGTGCTGCTCGGGCAGAACGAGACCAATGCACTGACGTTCATCCTGCCGGCCACGATCGTGGTACCGGGATTCGTAGGGGTCGCCTGGGCATTCCGTCTCCGCAGGAGCCGACCCGCCGTGTATCGGCGGATCGGGCACGGCGAAGAAGGGGCCAGTGCCGTCCACCTCGGGGACGAAGAAGACTGACCGGCCCAGGCCTGATGATCGGCGAACACCATGCACACAATCCTTTCAATAATCATGCTGGCCTGCTGCGCCCTCGGAATCTGGGGACCAATGCGCGTAGGTCTGGTCAAGAACCTCAGCCAGTGGGGTCCGATGGCGCTCATGCTCGTGGCGATGGCGGACACGACCGTCGGGCCGGGCATCATTCCAGGGATTGTCTGGGCCTTGCTGTTGCTCCTGACTTCCCCGCTTCCGCTGGTGCTCCTGCCAAAGGATCGCCGCGGCGATATGGAACTACACCGCTCCCTGTCAATCGTGGCCATGTTCGCCATCCTCGCCACAACCCTTCCGGCAGCATCATCGGGTCCACTCCACCAAACGCACGAGCACGCTGGACTCGGTGGAGTGAACCCGGCCCTGGCGGCAGCCCTCTCCGTTGCGGTCATCGCCTATTCAATCGTCTTGGCGTTTCGGCGGGGGCGTCAGGGCGGCAAGCACGGACACCGCCGTCACGCATTTGAACCTGTCGAGGTCCTTTCTTCGGCGGGGGCCTTGGGCGCGATGACCCTGATGGCCCTCTGACCGGACAGACCACCCTTTAGACCGTTGTCCTTCAACACCAATACCAACTCAGAGTGGAGTAACCCTTGGAAACCAACGACGCCCTCCTGGCTTCAATCACCCCGACCGCCGGCGAAACCCGGACCATCTTCGACCCGGCCACCGGTACCGCCGTCGGCGAGGCGCCCGTGCACACCGTCGAGGACCTCGAACGCGCAATCGCCGCCGCTGTCGCTGCCCAGCCCGCGTGGGCCGCGCTGGGCCACGAGGCGAGGTCCGCTGCGCTGCTCAAGGCCGCCGACGCCGTCGAACGCTCCGCCGAAGAACTTGCCCGGCTGCTCTCCCGCGAGCAGGGCAAGCCGCTCAACGGCCCCAACGCCCGCTTTGAAGTCGGCGCCTGCGCCGCCTGGCTCCGCGCCACCGCCGGCACCCCTCTGGACCCGGAAACCGTGGTGGACGACGGCGAAACCCACGCCGAACTGCACTACCGGCCCATCGGCGTCGTGGGCGCGATCGGCCCGTGGAACTGGCCCATGATGATCACCATCTGGCAGATCGCCCCCGCCCTGCGCATGGGCAACGCCGTGGTGGTCAAGCCCTCCGAATACACCCCGCTGTCCGTGCTGGCCCTGGTCAGGATCCTTAACGAGGAACTGCCCGACGGCCTGCTGACGGTGGTTTCCGGCGGCCGCGACGTCGGGGGGCGGCTGGCCGAACATCCCGCCGTCGGGAAGGTCATGTTCACCGGCTCCACCGCCACCGGCAAGGCGATCATCAGATCCTCCGCCGACACCGTCAAGCGGCTCACCCTGGAGCTCGGCGGGAACGACGCCGGCATCGTCCTGCCCGACGCCGACCCTGCCGCTATCGCCGAAGGCCTCTTCTGGGGCGCGTTCATCAACACCGGCCAGACCTGCGCGGCGCTCAAGCGCCTCTACGTCCACGATGACATCTACGACGCCGTCTGCGAGGAACTCACCAAGGTCGCCAAGGCCATGCCCATGGGCAACGGACTCGACGAAGCCAACGTGCTCGGCCCGCTGCAGAACAAGGCCCAGTACGACATCGTCGCCGGCCTCGTGGATGCCGCCCGCGACTCCGGCGCCCGGATCCTGCTCGGCGGCAACCCCGACCCCGGCCGGCCCGGCCACTTCTACCCCACCACCCTCGTGGCCGACATCGACAACGATAACCCGCTCGTCGCCGAGGAACAGTTCGGCCCTGCCCTGCCGATCATCCGCTACAGCACCGTGGACGAAGCGGTCGCCAAGGCGAACGCGCTCGACGTCGGACTCGGCGCCTCGGTCTGGTCATCGAACCTGGGCGAGGCCCGGAAGGTAGCCGCGCGCATTCAGGCCGGAACGGTCTGGATCAACAAGCACGGCGCCGTGGACCCCCGCATCCCGTTCGGGGGCGCAAAGCAGTCCGGATACGGCCTCGAATTCGGCGTCGAAGGACTCAAAGCGCTGGGCGTGCCACAGATCATCAACGGCTAAGGCCTCTTGTGGTGGAAGTAGCGGGCGACGTCGCCTGGTCCGGCAAGTCTTTTCGGCACCCGTTATCTTTTGTCCGCACCAGGCCCGAACTGGACCCTGCAGGGGTCGAATTACCGCCAAACAACACAGAGGCTTAGGTGTCCAACAGCAGATGAGTATTTACTCAAATACTCATCTGAGGTACATCGGCCCGGCCATGCCGTCGGCAACCACAGATGCCGAATAGTTCGGCAATCTCGGTGGTGGTGTGCACCCCGCCTTGATGGAGGCGAACAGGTGCGCCTCTTGATTCGACTTTTCACAAGCCATCCCACCTATGGCTGGGGTCCAGAGTCCCAGAGGACTGCAGATATCAACGTCTAGCTGTCAAAAACACTCGACGTCTAGCAGATTAAGTGACAAAACGAATGCGGTTCGATTGAGGTCGGCGCCGGACGCTCATCCCTATCTCCTACCAAAAACGCAGGAGGGGTGGGTACGAGAAACTTCTATCACGCGCCACTTCCTGCAGCTAGATCTAGCGCAGCTCGCAGTATTAGGCTAGACTTCTAGCAAACAGGTCCGTCCCTTTGGCTTTCTTGGAGAAAATGTGATTGCTGCAGCCGTGGGGGAATGCGCTACCGTCGAGGAGCGCTTCCGCTAATGAGCGCTAACGCCCAGAAGATGCAGCGCATCGGGTCCTCTGAATACGAATCACTGGCCCGTGCCGCTGCCGTTGAGCTGTACCCGGACGTCGATTCTCCCGCCATGGCGTTATGCTTCAATCTCATCCGCGCCGCAAACCGGATGACCACGGACATGGAAGTCTCGGTGCACCGTCCCATGGGCATCAGCTTCGCCGGCTACCGCCTGCTGTTTACCATCAGGTCGGTAGGACAGGTGAACCCAAACGAGTTGGCCCGGCTGTCCAGCGTTTCCACGGCCTCCATGTCCAGCCTGCTTAACACATTGGAGAAGTCCAGGCTCGTGACCCGAGCGCCGGATCCGGAAGACAAGCGCAAGACGATAGTGCAGCTTTCGGATGAAGGCGAGAAAATGGTGGCCGATCTCTGCCAGATCACCAACCAGCGCGAGCAGGCCTGGGCGGCTGGACTCACAGAAACCGAAGCCTCGATTCTAGCCGAACTGCTGCGCAAGCTGTTGCTGCACCACCCGACTCCCCGAACCAGCTAGAACGATAGGAGATGCTAATGCGGGCTCAAGACGTCCGGTTGGACGACGCCGTGATCGCCGAACTAAGGCAGCGCGCCAAAGACTTGGAGGCGTACGCCACTTTGTGGGCCGGAGGACCATCCATTGACTCATCAGGCTCAGCTGCCCTGTCTTCCCTGGTTGAACGACTGGCCAACATGTATCCATACGGGGATGCGAAGTACATCGGACAACTCCTTAAACCCCCGCACCCTGTGGCGTGGGTTGCGCAGGCCATCACAGCACTGATCAATCCGAATAACCATGCTCTGGACGGAGGCCCGGCCACCGCGGTCCTCGAAAAGGAAGTCGTGGCCAAACTTGCGGCAATGTTCGGCTATGAGGAACATCTGGGCCATCTGACATCGTCCGGCACCATCGCTAACCTTGAGGCGCTCTGGGTTGCCAGGGAATTGCATCCAGGTAAGGTCATACTGTCCGGAACGAACGCCCACTACACCCACGAGCGGATGTGCCGGTTGCTCGGAACCCCGCATGAGACCGTTCCGGAAGACGACCGGGGCCGTCTTTCGATGGCGGACCTGAGGATTAGGCTGGCACGAGGCGGGGTCGGGACCGTTGTCGTGACTCTGGGCACGACCGGTCTTGGCGCACTGGACCAGGTCCAGGAGGCCGCGGACCTGGCAGCCGAATTCGGAGTCCGGTTACATATCGATGCAGCTTACGGAGGATTTCACACCCTCCTGGCAACTGGTCCCGAACCGCTGGTTGATCCTGCCCCCTTCCTAGCCGTTCGCCGGGCGGATTCAATCGTCGTAGATCCGCACAAGCACGGACTTCAACCGTACGGATGCGGATCTGTGCTCTTCGCTGACCCATCTGTCGGCAAGCTCTATTCGCACAGTTCCCCCTACACCTACTTCACTTCTTCTGACCTCCATCTTGGGGAGATCAGTCTGGAGTGTTCGAGAGCGGGGGCTTCGGCGGCGGCATTTTGGGCCACGGTTGAAGCTCTCGGGTTGTCACGCGAGGGAATGGGATCGATTATCGCCGACGGCCGAAGGGCCGCGCTGCAAATAGCTGAAATCATCAGAGCCGCCGACGGCGCCGAGCTCGTGGTTGAACCTGAACTTGACATCGTTTGTTCCTTCCCTCGACGTCCTACCAGCAGCCAGATATCTGCGGCAACAGAGGATGCGTTTGCGGCCATGGCCCGGGACGGCTGGCACTTGGCACTGTATCGGGTCGACAGCAAGTGGCTTGCGAGGAACCATCCTTGGCTCGTAGTTGATAGTGACTACACCACTGTCCTGAGATCCGTTGCCATGAAACCCGAGCATCTCCACGTGGCCCAAGAATTCAGTCACCGCCTCATTGCATCAATGGAGCAGCAGCCCTCGAAGACATGCTAAAGCTGCCGCAATGTCGTCTGCCCAGGGCCTTGAATCGGGATTGCCCCTGATTTTCCCCACGTGCACCCCGAATCTTCAACTGATCCAAAGGCAGCTGGACGAGTGCCTCGATCGTCGACAGGTGTTGGGCCGGGGCATCGCAAAGAGATGAGTTCGGGGAGTTCTCAGACTCCATGCCCGCCGCCCGCCCGTGAAGTGGCTGCCCGGATCCAGGCCGGCACGGTGTGGATCAACAAGCACGGAGCCGTCGACCCACGGGTACCCTTTGGCGGAGCAAAGCAGTCCGGCTATGGTCTGGAATTCGGAGTGGAGGGACTCAAAGCACTAGGTGTTCCCCAAGTCGTCAACGGATGAGGGTGGGTGTAGAACCAATTTGCCTGCGAATCGGAGCTGCCGCTCTGGAGTTCGGTGACGCCTCCGCCCGCTGGCCGCACTAGGGTGTGTTGCTAAACCCCTTTGAGGTCCCGATGCGGTTGTCTGGTGTGGTGGGCAACCGTTCTCTGGTATCTGACGAGGTGTGGGCCGCGATCGGGCCGTTGTTCCCGGCGTGGAAAGGCAACGGGCGCCCGGTTGCCGACCGCCGTCTTGTCGTGGAGGGAACTGCATGGAAGTTCCGAACCGGAGCGCCTTGGCGGGACCTCCCCGAGCGTTTCGGGAACTGGAACACGGTCTTCAAGAACTTCGACCGCTGGGCCAAGGACGGGACTTGGACGAAGGTGCTCGAACACGTCCAAACCCGCGCCGAGGCCCCCGGCGACCTTGACTGGGTCGCCTCAATTGACTCCACGATCGTTCGCGTCCACCAGCACGGTGCAACACTTTCCCCGCCACACAGGGGGAGCCTCGAATTACATGAAACTCGGCCTTGAACCCCCTGACCACGCGATCGGACGCTCCCGCGGCGGCCTGAGGTCCAAGCTTCACATGGCCACCGACGGCAAAGGGCGGATGCTCTCAGCGGTCCTGACCGCCGGCAACATCAACGACACGATCATGATGGCCGCAACGCTGGAACAGATCCGCGTTCCACGCCCGGGAAGGGGGAAGACCGCGCATCCGCCCGGACCGGCTCCTGGCAGACAAGGGCTACACCTCCAAGCCCAACCGCATCTGGCTGGCCGACCGAGGCATCAAGGCCACCATCCCGGAGAAATCCGACCAGGCGGCCAACCGGAAACGGAAGGGCTCCTCCGGCGGACGTCCGCCAGCCTTCGACAGCGAGGCCTACAAGGGGCGCAATGTCGTAGAACGTGGATTCAACCGGCTCAAAAACTGGCGTGGCCTCGCCATGAGGTCCGACAAGACCGCCCGCAACTTCCTGGCCGCCGTTCAGCTCGCAGCCTCGCTCGCATGGCTAAAAGCCAGCTTTAGCAACACGCCCTAGCGGCCTGCCAAGAACGCAACCCGGCGTGGGCCGATTTGCATCTATTTGCGCCAGGTGAGGCACGCGCATTCACGAACCCGGCTTCTCTCGTTCACTGTGTCTCGCAGCCCTGGGGTTGAAAGGAAGGATTGATGATCGTACGTCACGGTGGCTGGCTGCCTGCAGGCTGGTGCCTTAGTTGGGAATGCATTTTGCAGTGGGTTACTGGCTGGCATTTCTTATGAGACGACCGGCGGACGTACACCCCCAGTTTGAGGTCACGAGGTGTCCCAAGGGGCTTGTGATATGATAGTTCGAGATGGTGGTTGTCAATGGCCGTGTTTGGGCCGTTGATGGTAGCCACGCCAGGGTTCAGGACTGCGGTCGCTGCTTTTTTAGAGGTATGCAGCCTCTCAAGAGGGGCTTGCAGGAATCTGCAAGAGCTGTGCACGGAGAGTCAAGAACACAGGAACGCCCCCGGTCTAGTGTTGTGCCATCAACTCAGCGTTAGGGACTGATGCTATGAACAACCAGGCTGATCTTCTTTTGATCAACGGGGTTATCGACACACTGGACCATGCACATCCGCGGGTTGCGTCAATGGCTGTTAAAGCCGGCAAGGTGCACTCCTTCGGTTTGGCTGCTGAGGCCGCCGCCGGACCGCTGACTACCGTCGTCGACCTTGACGGCGGCTATGTGATGCCGGGCCTGCTGGATGTTCACAACCACCACATGCTTGCCGGCCAGATGGACTTGTTTGAACTCAACGAGTCCCCCACCAAGACACTCGATGAGCTCCTGATCGCCGTCGCCGATCAGGCGAACCGGCTGGCGCAGGACGAGTGGGTTATCGGCGGAAGCTGGGGTTCGGGACTCTTGAACGAACTGAATTCCGCGGATGCGCTGGCTCGCTTTGATGCCGCCACCGGTGGACGGCCTGCCGTGCTCAAGGACGACAGCAAGCACAACCGGTGGGCAAACTCCCGGGCGCTGGAACTGTCTGGCATTGATGAGGGCACACCGGATCCTGAAGGCGGCCAGCATTATGCGGGACCCGTCGGGACGCGCGACAGGTGTCCTGATCGAGGCCGGGGGCATCCTGGTCGAGCAGACACTCGCCCGCCTACAGCCAATGTCCACAAAGGATCTGGCCAGGGCTGCCGAACGCGGAATCGAGATCCTCCACTCCTACGGCGTGACAGGGTTCCAGGACGCCGCAGCATCACTGCAACTGATGCGGGCGCTGAAGGAACTCGACGTCGCCGGGAACCTGCACGCCTGGGTGGTTACCTCCATGCAGGCCAACGACTTCATCTTCGGCACCACTCCCCTGGGGGAGGGCATCATCGCGCACCGGGCCGAGTTGCGGTCCGAACATCACCGTCCTGACTTCATCAAAATCTTCCTGGACGGCGTACCCCCGGCAGGTACGGCGGCCTTCATTGAACCGTACCTTTCAGGCGTCGGCTTCCCAGAGTGCCACTGCGGCGGCACCACCATGGCCCCTGCGGAACTCGAGCGGTGGCTGATGAGCACGGCTGAACGAGGCATCTCCGCCAAAATCCACTGCACAGGAGACGCCTCTGTCCGACTCGTGCTGGACACCGTAGCTAAAGTCCGTGGCGCCGGACATACCGGAACCGAAGTACCACATCGCCCACGGCCAGTTCGTCCATGAACAGGACATCCCCCGTTTCGCCGAGCTGGACGTCACCGCCGACATCTCCCCCTCCCTGTGGTTTCCCGGGGTCATCGCCGAAGCCATCGCCACAGTACTTCCCGCCGAGCAGGGCCTCAAAGATGCAGCCCAACCGGTCCCTGCTCGACACCGGCGCCCGGGTTGCCGGCGGATCGGACTGGCCGGTCAGCGTATCCCCGAACGCCTGGGAAGGAATTTACGGGCTCGTGACCCGGAAGGACCCCACCGGGCAATTCCCGGGAACGCTCTGGCCCGAACAGGCCATCACCCTGGCGGAAGCCATCAGGATCTACACCACCAGTTGCGCCGAAGCTATGGGCGTGGACGACGTCACAGGATCCCTGTCCCCAGGGAAATCCGCAGATTTCATCGTCCTGAGTGACAACCCGTACGAGATCGACATCGAGGACGTTCCGCACATCACGACGCGGCAGACCTGGTTCGCCGGCCGCAAAGTCTTCGACGCAACGCGTTCGGAACCCGCCACTGGCGCATCCGGGCCACTGTCCCGGCAACGGGCCTGACCGCTTCACCTGTTCCAGCGCTGAGGCTTGCGGATCCGCAGGCGTCATCACCATTCTCCCCTCTGACGGCGGCACCGCGCCGCTTCCTCCTGCCCGAAAGAACATGACCATGACCACTGCAGTAAAAGCCGCTCCGGGGGTAATCGCCTCCGACAGAGGAACGTACACCTATATCGCCGTTTTCAGCGCCGTCCTCTATACCGTCCTGTTGATTGCCCCGGTAATCGCCGGCAAACTGATCCAACAGTTCGGTTTAACCCCGGTCCAGGTCGGAACGCTCTTTTCGCTGGAACTTGGCGCCTTCAGCCTGGCGACAGTGCCGGCATATCTGTGGCTCCGCCGGATAAACCTGAGAACAGCCAGCTACATTTTCACCGCCGTCGTCATCGCAGGGAACGTCGTTTCAGGATTTTTGGACGATTTCGGCCTCCTGATCGTCGCCAGGGTGGTGACCAGCCTCGCGGCCGGCTCCATCACCGTGATCATCCTGACCCTCAGCGGAAAAACCTCAAACCCCAGCCGCGCGTTCGGAATTTTCGTCGTCTTCCAACTGGCGATGGGCGCGCTGATTTTGGCCGTCTTCCCGTCGTTGTTTGCCGGAGCAGGAGTCGCAGCGATCTACTGGACCCTTGCCGGTCTGGCCACGTTGTGCCTCCTCGTGGTCAACCAGATCGACGGGGAAGTGCTGCGGACAGCGTCCCCGGTCGCAGCGTCAGCGCCGGCGCGGGTGCCGATCTTCAAGGCAGTCGCGGGAATGGCCGCAGTATTGCTCTTCTATGTCGCGCTAAGCGGTGTCTGGTCATTCATGGCCCAGATCTCCGCTGGCTCCGGAATCGACCTTTCCGCCAGCAGCCTCATTCTTTCCCTAGCCACGGTTGCGGGGATCCTGTCAGCCCTCACGGCGACGGCCCTCGGGGACACTCCCCGACGGAGGATCTACCTCATCGCCGGCTACTTAGGCATGGCGCTCAGCATCGGATTGCTTTTCGGTTCCCCGGCCCTCATCCGCTTCGCCATCGCCGCCGTGATCTTCAAGTTCGCCTGGACTTTCATCCTGCCCTACCTGCTGTCCACACTGTCCGACCTCTCAAACGGGGGACACCTCATGAACACCACTAATCTGATGATCGGCAGCGGCTTCGCCATCGGCCCGATCGTCAGCGGAGCACTGATCCAATCGGGCGCTGGTTCATTCACCGGCATGCTCGTCTTCGCCCTGACCGGGAGTTCTGGCATCAGGTGCATTCGTCATGGTCGCACAACAACAAACACGCATGAACGTAGCCTTCACCTCTGAAGGGTGATGCCTCGCGGAGGGGCGGGCAGCCGACGTCCCTCCCGGTCCGCCTCAGGGGGACATATAGCAGTCATCCCACTGGCCAGGACCCCGAAGACGTGTCTCTTTGTGCAACCCCGATTTCTGTAGGGGAACCCATTGCCGCATTCTATGTACTAGTTCAACCGGCAGATTTCGGGTAGGTATCTTCCGGTGGGGACACCTGTTGGGCTACGCCCTGGCATCGACCGGCTCTTTACCCAGACCGGTCCGGCCATGAAAAATCAATGAACTCACACCATCACCGACGAGGTCGTCGAGGCCGCACGCTCAGCCTTGGTTATTGGCGTCAACTAAACCGCCAAACCGGGCAGAAAACCGCTGTTCCGAACGACCCTTCGCAATACTAGCCTTGCAGCCCTTGGGACTGCCCCCGGTTTTGTTGACTCCTTGACCTAGCGAGCTTGTGCTCGTGGAAGGATGTTGACCATGCCCACGGCTTATGGGGCGGAGTTCCGCCAGGATGTTATTGATGTGGCCCGCAAGGGTGAGGCGCCGCTGGCGCAGATTGCGAAGGATTTCGGGCTTTCGGTCACGACGTTGAAGCGCTGGATTGCCATCGCCGAACGTAAAGAATCCGGAGCCGGCCCGGCGGCCGCGGAGTCGGCCGAGATGCGGGAGTTGAAGAAGCGGAACCGCCTGTTGGAGCAGGAGAATGAGATTCTGCGCCGGGCGGCTGCCTATCTGGCCAGGGACATCAACCCAAAATGATCTACCCGCTGGTCACGGATCTTGCCGCCGACGGTGTTCCCGTGGCGGTGACCTGCAGGGTGTTGAAGTTCAGCAAGCAAGGCTATTACCGGTGGAGGGCCAGTCCGGTGACGGGACGGGACTGGATCGATGCGCACCTCGTCAACGCCGCCCTGGACATCCATGCCGACGACCCGGCGTTCGGGTACCGGTTCATCGCCGACGAACTTCCGGAGAAGGGCATCACGGCGGGTGAGAACAGGGTCCAGCGCTTGTGTAGGGACCACGGCATCTGGTCGGTGTTCTCGAAGAAGCGTGGCCTGAACCGGAAGCCGGGGCCACCGGTTCACGACGACCTGGTGGAGCGGGACTTCACCGCCACGGCCCCGAATGAGCTGTGGCTGACGGACATCACCGAGCACCCGACTGCCGAAGGGAAGCTCTACCTCTGCGCGGTGAAGGATGTCTATTCCGGCAGGATCGTCGGGTACTCGATGGACTCGCGGATGAAGTCCTCGCTTGCCGTCGCAGCGCTGGAGAACGCAGTCCGGGCACGCCGCCCGGCAGAGACCGTGGTCCATTCGGATCGCGGGTCCCAGTTCCGGTCCCGCCGCTTCGTCGAATCGCTCCGGCACCACGGGCTCACCGGCTCTATGGGCAGGGTCGGTGCGTGTGCGGACAACGCCGCGATGGAATCGTTCTTCTCGCTGCTGCAGAAGAACGTCCTGGACCGTCAGCGGTGGCTCACCAGACAGGACCTCCGGCTGGCCATCACGACCTGGATCGAGCGGACCTATCACCGCCGGCGAAGGCAAAGACGCCTGGGAAAACTCACGCCAATCGAATATGAAACAATCAACCGGACCGCGCTCACAGCGGCCTAAGACCCCGAGTCAACAAAAGGCGGGGCAGTCCCCTTCGGGCGATCTGGGAAGTCAACCTGAAGTACACCCCAACCTGACGTCAGGGCATCTGACAAGGGAGGATTTGGCCTGGGGGCGGAACTCCGGTCCTGCTTTAGATACGTGTTCAGTCGCAACACGCGACATCGGTCAGAGGCCGCTGAAGCAATCCTCATCAAGTCCATATTCTAGGGACTATCGATGCTTCTTGAGCAACGGCGGCCCCGTTTTTCGGCCCTCCCACTGTCAGGGTGGGATCTGAGGACTTCATGAGCGAGCGTCAATAAATCGAGATTTCACCGCTATTCTGACGCAAATGCTGAGCGTCGCCTCTGACTTCGCGTATCGGATGGGACGGGCCGTCGGCGTCCGACGATAGCCCCGACTGCGCCACCCCCGTAACAGCAACCGGCTCTTAGTTCACGGTCTGTGCTTTCGACTTGGCTACCGGCCGATTCGGGAAGGTTTCTCACCGCTGGAAGGCAGGGCGCATCGGCATCCTTGTTGAAGTCGGACTGCTATGACTTCGTTTCGTTTGGATGGCTCGTATGGACGTGCTCCAGGTAAACAGTCTGGTCCACCACGTAAAACCAGATGCGTGCATCTCCTTTTAGAGTGGGCTTGTGCTGCCATCTGTCGTGGGTGACACCATCTCGTGATACGCGGCCCAGTTCACCACGCAGCTGGTAGTTGGTCGGTGTCGTCATTTGCGGTGTCCGCGTCAGGAAGTCCCAGGAATCCACCAGGGCGTTCCTGGTCGTGGCTTTCAGATCCGTCCAGCCGCGTTGGGCTTGCACAGAAGCGAAACGAAGCTCATATTCGCTCTTCTTAGTCGGTCTCTCGACCTTTTCGTTCTTCGCCATTCCTCAGGGACGCTCGACAGGTTCAGTGTAGTCAAGCCATTCGATTGCTTCCTTGCCGAGCCCGGCGGCGATGGCAGTTGCCGTCTCGCGCCAGGCCGTTAGTGCCGCGACGGCCAAATGGTGCTGATTGGTGGCAAAAGAGGCTCGCGCCGCTGCCACGATTTCTGAGGAGCAGGCTTCGCGGTCTGCCTCGCTCAAGGCAAGCATCCACGGAAACCGATCACTCATTCGGGTTGCAAGCGTTCCCTCGGTACTAGTGGTGACGGCTATCAGCTGCGCGGCCAGTTCGAGTAGAGAAGCCCGTGCCTGGTCGGCGCTCTCAGACATCAGAACGAGAGACTCACCATCGCGGCGAGTGATCTGAATCGGGTGATCGGCTGCAGCGGCAAAGGCCTCAGCGGAGGCGCGGCTTAGTTCGGATGACTGAAATGTCGTTCGGGAAGTGGCTACTGCGCTCATAACCTAACTCTACTTCAGATCATGTTCTGAAGTCCAGTACACCGCGTCCTGCCTAGTAGAC
>CAVRLW010000017.1:0-265677 GCA_963722145.1 uncultured Actinomycetota bacterium
GGGGTGGTGTGTGGTGTAAGTTATCGGCCTATTAGTACCGGTCAGCTTCACGAGTCGTTAGTCCTCGCTTCCACATCCGGCCTATCAACCCAGTGGTCTGGCTGGGGGCCTCTCACACACAAGGTGTATGGAAATCTCATCTCGAAGCGAGCTTCCCGCTTAGATGCTTTCAGCGGTTATCCCATCCGAACGTAGCTAATCAGCGGTGCACTTGGCAGTACAACTGACACACCAGAGGTTCGTCCGTCCCGGTCCTCTCGTACTAAGGACAGCCCTTCTCAAATTTCCTGCGCGCGCAGCGGATAGGGACCGAACTGTCTCACGACGTTCTAAACCCAGCTCGCGTACCGCTTTAATGGGCGAACAGCCCAACCCTTGGGACCTACTCCAGCCCCAGGATGCGACGAGCCGACATCGAGGTGCCAAACCATGCCGTCGATATGGACTCTTGGGCAAGATCAGCCTGTTATCCCCGAGGTACCTTTTATCCGTTGAGCGACGGCCATTCCACAATGTACCGCCGGATCACTAGTCCCGACTTTCGTCCCTGCTCGAGATGTCTCTCTCACAGTCAAGCTCCCTTGTGCACTTACACTCGACACCTGATTGCCAACCAGGCTGAGGGAACCTTTGGGCGCCTCCGTTACTTTTTAGGAGGCAACCGCCCCAGTTAAACTACCCATCAGGCACTGTCCCTGACCCGGATTACGGGCCGAAGTTAGATGTCCAAAGTGACCAGAGTGGTATTTCAACGATGACTCCACCCGAACTGGCGTCCGGGCTTCAACGTCTCCCACCTATCCTACACAAGCCACTCCGAACACCAATACCAAACTATAGTAAAGGTCTCGGGGTCTTTCCGTCCTGCTGCGCGTAACGAGCATCTTTACTCGTACTGCAATTTCGCCGAGTTTATGGTTGAGACAGCGGGGAAGTCGTTACTCCATTCGTGCAGGTCGGAACTTACCCGACAAGGAATTTCGCTACCTTAGGATGGTTATAGTTACCACCGCCGTTTACTGGGGCTTAAATTCTCAGCTTCGCCTTGCGGCTAACCGGTCCTCTTAACCTTCCAGCACCGGGCAGGAGTCAGTCCGTATACATCGTCTTGCGACTTCGCACGGACCTGTGTTTTTAGTAAACAGTCGCTTCCCCCTGGTCTCTGCGGCCCCGATCCCCTCCCACCAGCAAGTGGTGTTCAAGGTTGGGGCCCCCCTTCTCCCGAAGTTACGGGGGCATTTTGCCGAGTTCCTTAACCATAATTCTCTCGATCGCCTTAGTATTCTCTACCTGATCACCTGTGTCGGTTTGGGGTACGGGCGGCTAAAACCTCGCGTCGATGCTTTTCTCGGCAGCATAGGATCACCAAATCCCCCCGTAAGGGGGTCCCATCAGATCTCAGGCATCATGAACAGCGGATTTGCCTACCGTTCGCCCTACATCCTTAGACCGGGACAACCATCGCCCGGCTTGGCTACCTTCCTGCGTCACACCTGTTAATACGCTTGCCTCCCAGGATCAGGTCCCGCGCTCCACCAAAAACCCGTCACCACAAGGGTGGGCGGTCAGGTCTCGGGCAGTTAGTATCCCCTGTTCAACATGGACGGTTTTTCGCCGGTACGGGAATATCAACCCGTTGTCCATCGACTACGCCTGTCGGCCTCGCCTTAGGTCCCGACTTACCCAGGGCAGATTAGCTTGACCCTGGAACCCTTGATCATTCGGCGGACGGGTTTCTCACCCGTCTTTCGCTACTCATGCCTGCATTCTCACTCGTGTAGGCTCCACCGCTGGTTTACACCGCGACTTCACTGCCCACACGACGCTCCCCTACCCATCCAAACGCCTGAACTAACTTCACAAGGAAGCAGCTGAGCTAATATTTGAATGCCACAACTTCGGCGGTGTACTTGAGCCCCGCTACATTGTCGGCGCGGAATCACTTGACCAGTGAGCTATTACGCACTCTTTTAAGGATGGCTGCTTCTAAGCCAACCTCCTGGTTGTCTTCGCAACTCCACATCCTTTCCCACTTAGCACACGCTTAGGGGCCTTAGTTGGTGGTCTGGGCTGTTTCCCTCTCGACTATGAAGCTTATCCCCCACAGTCTCACTGCTGCGCTCTCACTTACCGGCATTCGGAGTTTGGCTGACGTCAGTAACCTTGTAGGGCCCATTAGCCATCCAGTAGCTCTACCTCCGGTAAGAAACACGCAACGCTGCACCTAAATGCATTTCGGGGAGAACCAGCTATCACGAAGTTTGATTGGCCTTTCACCCCTACCCACAGCTCATCCCCTCCATTTTCAACTGAAGTGGGTTCGGTCCTCCACGACGTCTTACCGTCGCTTCAACCTGGCCATGGGTAGATCACTTCGCTTCGGGTCTAGATCACGCCACTGCAACGCCCTATTCAGACTCGCTTTCGCTACGGCTTCCCCACACGGGTTAACCTCGCGACGTAACACTAACTCGCAGGCTCATTCTTCAAAAGGCACGCCGTCACCAGAATCAGACTGGCTCCGACGGATTGTAAGCACACGGTTTCAGGTACTGTTTCACTCCCCTCCCGGGGTACTTTTCACCTTTCCCTCACGGTACTGGTCCGCTATCGGTCATTAGGGAGTATTTAGGCTTATCAGGTGGTCCTGACAGATTCACACGGGATTTCTCGGGCCCCGTGCTACTTGGGATACTCTCACAGGCGGCACTAAACATTTCGGTTACGGGGCTCACACCCTCTACGGCCGGCCTTTCAAGACCGTTCACCTATGCCAGCACATCACACCCCACCAGTCCGGCAGAACTGGTATGGAAAGTCCCACAACCCCGACCATGCAACGCCCGCCGGCTATCACACATGGAACGGTTTAGCCTGATCCGCGTTCGCTCGCCACTACTAACGGAATCACTATTGTTTTC
The DNA here is from genome assembly GCA_963722145.1 of uncultured Actinomycetota bacterium. Lineage (GTDB taxonomy): Bacteria > Actinomycetota > Actinomycetes > Actinomycetales > Micrococcaceae > Arthrobacter. Next base: position 2,922 of record CAVRLW010000017.1, read on the forward strand.
TCTTCCTGCGGGTACTGAGATGTTTCACTTCCCCGCGTTCCCTCCACGCACCCTATGTGTTCAGATGCGGGTCACCAGGTAACTCGCGCTCCTGGCGGGGTTTCCCCATTCGGACACCCTGGGATCACAGTCCGGTTATCGACTCCCCCAGGCTTATCGCAGATTCCTACGTCCTTCTTCGGCTCCTAATGCCAAGGCATCCACCGTGTGCTCTTAAAAACTTGACCACAAAAGATCAAAAAACTAATTCACGAGAGAACCACGAAAACCACTGCTCCACCCCGAAGGACAGAACAACAGATCCAGGTTCATATTCTTGGAAATTGCTTCTTATAAAAGATGCTCGCGTCCACTATGTAGTTCTCAAACAACAACCCCAAACCACACACCCCACACACAACAAACGTGCGCGCTCGGTGCAGCCAGGAAACCAGAAACAAACAAACACCAGACCCGCCGCAACCCGTAAGCCGCGACAAACCCGGTCCTGTTGCCTCAGGACCCAACAGTGTGCCAAACACTAAACCACCCAAACCCCCGACCCCACCGTTCCAGGACACTCTCAAGAAGAGCATCCGTACTAGAGAAGGCCAAGACCAGGCGGCCGCTATTTGTTGATATTCCACCCTTGAGCACCCGCCGCAGAACATGTCGTCTGCGCAACGGGCATATACTCCTGACAAACTTTCCCTCCCGCATACACGGGCGGAACGGTTTGTAGGTGCTCCTTAGAAAGGAGGTGATCCAGCCGCACCTTCCGGTACGGCTACCTTGTTACGACTTAGTCCCAATCGCCAGTCCCACCTTCGACAGCTCCCTCCCACAAGGGGTTAGGCCACCGGCTTCGGGTGTTACCAACTTTCGTGACTTGACGGGCGGTGTGTACAAGGCCCGGGAACGTATTCACCGCAGCGTTGCTGATCTGCGATTACTAGCGACTCCGACTTCATGGGGTCGAGTTGCAGACCCCAATCCGAACTGAGACCGGCTTTTTGGGATTAGCTCCACCTCACAGTATCGCAACCCTTTGTACCGGCCATTGTAGCATGCGTGAAGCCCAAGACATAAGGGGCATGATGATTTGACGTCGTCCCCACCTTCCTCCGAGTTGACCCCGGCAGTCTCCTATGAGTCCCCGCCATAACGCGCTGGCAACATAGAACGAGGGTTGCGCTCGTTGCGGGACTTAACCCAACATCTCACGACACGAGCTGACGACAACCATGCACCACCTGTGAACCGGCCCCAAAGGGGAAACCACATTTCTGCGGCGATCCGGCCCATGTCAAGCCTTGGTAAGGTTCTTCGCGTTGCATCGAATTAATCCGCATGCTCCGCCGCTTGTGCGGGCCCCCGTCAATTCCTTTGAGTTTTAGCCTTGCGGCCGTACTCCCCAGGCGGGGCACTTAATGCGTTAGCTACGGCGCGGAAAACGTGGAATGTCCCCCACACCTAGTGCCCAACGTTTACGGCATGGACTACCAGGGTATCTAATCCTGTTCGCTCCCCATGCTTTCGCTCCTCAGCGTCAGTTAATGCCCAGAGACCTGCCTTCGCCATCGGTGTTCCTCCTGATATCTGCGCATTTCACCGCTACACCAGGAATTCCAGTCTCCCCTACATCACTCTAGTCTGCCCGTACCCACCGCAGATCCGGAGTTGAGCCCCGGACTTTCACGGCAGACGCGACAAACCGCCTACGAGCTCTTTACGCCCAATAATTCCGGATAACGCTTGCGCCCTACGTATTACCGCGGCTGCTGGCACGTAGTTAGCCGGCGCTTCTTCTGCAGGTACCGTCACTTTCGCTTCTTCCCTACTGAAAGAGGTTTACAACCCGAAGGCCGTCATCCCTCACGCGGCGTCGCTGCATCAGGCTTGCGCCCATTGTGCAATATTCCCCACTGCTGCCTCCCGTAGGAGTCTGGGCCGTGTCTCAGTCCCAGTGTGGCCGGTCACCCTCTCAGGCCGGCTACCCGTCGTCGCCTTGGTGAGCCATTACCTCACCAACAAGCTGATAGGCCGCGAGTCCATCCAAAACCACAAAAAGCTTTCCACCCCCCACCATGCGATGAGGAGTCATATCCGGTATTAGACCCAGTTTCCCAGGCTTATCCCAGAGTTAAGGGCAGGTTACTCACGTGTTACTCACCCGTTCGCCACTAATCCACCCACAAGTGGGCATCATCGTTCGACTTGCATGTGTTAAGCACGCCGCCAGCGTTCATCCTGAGCCAGGATCAAACTCTCCGTTGAAGTAAAACAAAAACAGACACAACATGCGCCCCCGGGAAAACGGGAAACACACACTGCAAAATTTGAAACCAGCTGTAAAAACCAGACCACACCACGGGGTGGCGGACCTGGTCAATTCAACCAATTCAATACAATAAATTGGTATCAACAAACTTGGCACACTATTGAGTTCTCAAACAACAGACACACCCGGCACCACCACAACCAATCGGCCGTGGATCGCTCCGGAGCAACCTCTCAAACTTACCCGGCCTCGGGGAGCTTTGCAAATCGGCGTTTCCGCGATTTCCTGCCCCGGCGAACCGGCCCCACCCGAACCCGGCACGCTGCAAAGCGTGCCATTTCCAGGCTGTTGAAAAAGGGGGTTTGTCGCAATTTTTCCGCATCAGCGGCGGCGACTCAGAAAACAATACACGCCCCGAACCCCCACCGCAAATCCAGCCCCAAGCGATGCCGCCAACCCCCGAAAACCCCGAATACACAGGGATTCCGGGGGCCATCCGCGCTCCCAGGCAGGACAGTCCGCCGGAATGGCCCGCTATGGAGCTGGGTCACACGACCGTACCGCAGCCGCGCAGCAGCACGCGTCCACTCCTCGCACTCGCAAAGCCTCAGCAGGCGTAAGGGCGCGCCCGGCCAAAGCCGGACGCGCCCTTCGTGTGCCCTGAACCAGCGAAGTGGTTCAGCGCCTGATTCAGTCGATGAGCACCGGCTGCTTGGCACCCTCCGAAGATTCGACAACCGGCGCAACCTTCCCGGAACGGTGGTGGAGCCAGTTCGCCACCGCCAGAAGCGCCACGAGTGCGAAAGTGCTCAGGAGCTGGGGACGGGAATCCTCGCCGATGAAGCCCACCGTGAAGATCGCCGCGAGGATGAGCAGACCAAAGCACCGTGAGCCACGGGAAGCCGGGCATCCGCAGGGGAAGCTCCGTTCCCTCGCGGTCGGCGCGGAGGCGCAGCGCGAGCTGGGCGAGGAGCGCGGACGTCCACACCAGCAGGCACGTCGAACCCACGATGTTGAGCAGGACGGGAAGGACCATCTCGGGGAAAGCCAGCTCCAGCACAACCGTGACAACGCCGAAAGCGACGCTGGCCAGGACTGCGACAACCGGGACCCGGGCCTTGGACACCGAGGCAAGCAGGCGTGGTGCTTCACCCCGCTCCGCGAGGGAGTACGCCATCCGTGAGGCACCGTAGAGGTTGGCGTTGAGGGCGGAGAGCAGTGCTGCGACGGCCACCAGGGTGATGGCGGTGGCTGCGCCGGGCATGCCGGCGGCCTCCAGCACGGCGGCGAACGGGCTCTTCAGCCCCGCCGAACCCACGGGAACCACCGCCGCGATAACGAAGATGGCGCCGATGTAGAAGACCAGGATGCGCCACAGCACCGTGCGGACTGCTTTCTTCACGCTGCGGGCCGGCTCGGCGGTCTCAGCTGCCGCCACGGACACGATCTCGGTGCCGCCGAACGCGAATGCCACCACGAAGAGTGCCGTGGCGATCCCGGCGAAACCGCTCGGGCGCGAATCCGGCGCCGGTGAAGTTGGCCAGGCCCGGCGACTGCACGCCCGGCAGCCAGCCGAAGAGCAGGGCAGCGCCCACCAGGAGGAACCCGACGATTGCTGCCACCTTGAGCAGGGCGAACCAGAACTCGAACTCGCCGAAGTTCTTCACGCTGGTGAGGTTCACAGCGGTGAGCACCACGATGAACACGAAGGCCATCAGCCACACCGGCAGGGCCGGGAAGATGGTGGCCAGCAGGCCTGCCGCACCGAGCGCTTCGGCCGCGATGACCACCACGAGCTGCAGCCACCAGAGCCAGCCCACCGTGGCACCGGCCACCGGCCCGTAGGCCTTGGCGGTATAGACGGAGAAGGCACCGCTGTCCGGATTGGCGGCGGCCATCTCGCCGAGGGCCCACATCACCAGGATGATGAGGGTGCCGGCCACGAGGTAGGAGATCAGCACGGCCGGGCCGGCAGCCTGGATGCCGGCGCCGGAGCCGATGAACAGGCCCGCGCCGATGGCGCTTCCGAGCCCCATCATGGTGAGCTGGCGGGGTTTGAGTGCCGCGCCCAGTGCGCGGCCAGACGTCTTTGTCTGTTGTTCCATGGGGAGTCCTCTGGTTGTAGGTGGAACGGATTGGGGTTTCAGGTCAGTCGGTTGTCAGGCTGCGTGGGCTTCCAGAAGCCGGAGCACGCGATCGTTGGAGGCGGGGTCGGCAACGGTGATCCGCACGCCGTCGCCCTGGTACGCCCGGACCAGGATGCCCGCGCGGTCAAACGCGTCCACCAGCCTCGCCCGGAGGCGCTCATCCGCACGGATCCACAGGAAGTTGCCCTGGCTCGGCTGCAGTTTCCAGCCCTGGGCTTCCAGCTGCGCGGCCATCCGGGCGCGCTCCTGCCTGACGGCGGCCACCCGCGCTTCCATCTCCTCCCCGGCGTCCAGCGACGCGATGGCCGCCTTCTGGGCCAGCGCGCTCACCGAGAAGGGAAGGGCGGTCCGGCGCAGTCCCTCGGCGATGTCCGGCGCCGCCACGGCGTATCCCACGCGCAGGCCGGCGAGTCCGTAGGCCTTCGAGAAGGTGCGCAGGATGCAGACGTTCGGGTACTGGCGGTAGAGCGCCAGGGAATCGGGGCCGCTGCCCGCTTCGGCGTATTCCACGTAGGCCTCGTCGATCACCACGAGGATGTCGGAGCGGACGGACTGCAGGAAGGCCTCGATGCGTTCATGGCTGATCGGCACGCCGGTGGGATTGTTGGGGGTGCAGAGCAGGATGACCTTCGTGCGGGCAGTGACGGCCGCGGCCATGGCATCGAGGTCGTGGCCCTCAGCGCCGTCCAGCGGGATGCGGACCGGCCGGGCGCCTGCCAGCTCAACCAGGATGGGGTAGGCCTCGAAGGAGCGCCACGCGAAGATCACTTCATCCCCGGCGTCGCACAGTCCGGTGATGATCTGCTGGAGGACGCCGACGCTGCCGGGTCCCACCGCCACCTCTCCGGCCGTGACGCCGAGGTGGCGGGCAAGCCGTTCGCGGAGTTCGACGGCGGCACTGTCCGGGTAGCGGTTCATCGTACCGGCCGCTGCGGCCACCGCAGCGGCGGCAGCGGGCAGTGGCTCGTAGTGGCTTTCGTTGCTGGCGAGGGCTGCAATGTCCATGCCGGCGCTGCGCCGGCCCGGGACGTAGGGCGGAAGTCCGGCCACCGCGCCACGAAGGGTGGGAAGCGCGGTGTCCGGTGCGGTCAGGAGCTGATCACGGGTCATGAGGACCGATCATGATTGTGACCCGGCCCACAATGCAAGATACCCTCAACCCATTGGGACTTCTGCTCAACTTCTACTGTCTGTGGTGAAAATATGACCATCCCGAACCCCCGCACCCTGGATTCCCTCGACGGCAGGATCATCCTGGCCCTCGACAAGGATCCCGGAAGCCAGCGCCCTGGCACTCTCGCGGACGCTCGGCGTCGCACGGAACACGGTCCACGCCCGGCTGGCACGGCTCGAGCGCAGCGGCGCCCTCCGCTCCTTCAGCCGGAGGCTGGATCCCGCCGCGCTTGGCTATGACCTGATGGCCTTCCTCTCACTGTCCATCAGCCAGACGCGGACAGGTGCGGTGGAAGACGGGCTCGCCGCGATCCCGGAGGTCATCGAGGTGCACGCCACCACCGGGGACGCGGACCTCATGGCCAAGGTGGTGGCCCGCAGTACGGCCGATCTCTACCGCATCACCAACCAGATCCTGGAAATCGAGGGGATCCAGCGGACCAGCACGGCCATTTCCGTGCTGGAACTCATGCCGCCCCGCTACGACGGCCTCCTGAGCCGGCTCTCCGAGCAGGAATCCCGCCCTTCCAACTAAACGCGGGTGATGCACGCCACAAGTGGGCATATTTTCAGTTGCATCCGCACTCTCCTGCCAAATATCCCAATCAAACTCGACTCTCTTGCCTATCTGTGAACCAGCCCACAAGATTCCTGCATGACTTCACTTACCGTCTCCGGCCGCGTGGCGCAGGTTCTCAGCAGCTATCTCAGCGATGTCTTCGGCGTCATGGGCAACGGAAACGTCTACTTCCTGGACGCCGCGGAAAAGCTGGGCCTCCGCTTCTCCGCCGTCCGCCATGAAGGCGCCGCCATCGCCGCGGCCGACGCCTACTACCGGACGTCAGGACGTCTCGCAGCGGGCACCACCACCTACGGCCCCGGCTACACCAATGCACTCACCGCCCTCGCGGAGGCGGTCCAGGCGCAGATCCCCGTGGTGCTGGTCACCGGGGACGCTCCGAGCAGCGGCGCCCGGCCCCAGGACGTGGACCAGGCGGCAATCGCCGCGGGCCTCGGCGCGGCGACCTTCACCGTCACCCGCGACGCCGCGGGCGCCATCACGCAGCAGGCGGTGGAGTACGCACTCACCAAGCGGACCGCCGTCGTGATTGCCATTCCCTACGACCTCGCGGCACTCGAGGCTGCGGACGAAGAGCTTCCGGCGCCGCTGGCACCGGCGGTGACGTGACGACGTCGACGGCGGCCTGGGGCAGGTAGCCCGCCTGCTCGCCGGGGCGAAGCGGCCGCTGATCCTCGCCGGCCGCGGTGCGCATCTCGCCGGCGCCGGCCCGGAGCTCCGGGAGCTCGCCGACCGCCTGGGCGCGCTGACCGCCGGAACCGCCCTGGCGCTCAACCTCCTCCAGGGCGAGGGATACCTCGGCGTCGCGGGCGGCTTCGGCACGGACACCGCGGCCGGGCTCATGGGTGAGGCCGATGTGGTCCTCGTGGCCGGGGCAAGCCTGAGCCCCTTCACCATGCGGTTCGGGCACCTGCTCGGCCCGGACAGCACCGTCATCCAGATCGACGCCGCCCTGCAGCCGACGCACCCCCGGGTGGATACGTTCGTCAGCGCGGACGTGAAGTCTGCCGCGGGACGCATCCTGGGGATGCTGGATGGCCCGGCCTCGCCGGACGCCAGCCGCGCAGAAGCCTGGCGCGCGGAAGCCCGCAAACGCCTGGCCGAAGGACCGGCCCACCAGCCAGGCTCCGCGGAGACGCCGGACGGCCGGCTGGACCCGCGCTCCCTTGCCACGGCACTGGATGCGGTGCTGCCGGAGCGCCGCACGGTGGTCCAGGACGGAGGGCACTTCGTCGGCTGGGCACCCATGTACTGGCGCATCCCGAGGCCGCAGGACCTGGTCATGGTGGGGACCGCCTACCAGGCCATCGGGCTGGGCCTTGCCAGCGCCGTCGGGGCAGCCCGCGCAGTGGAGGACGGCCGCACCCTGGTGCTGGCCTCCGGCGACGGCGGTTTCCTGATGGGCCTGTCCGACCTCGAATCGCTCATTGGCGCGGCCAGCAGCGCCGTCGTCGTGATCTACAACGATGCCGCCTACGGAGCCGAAATCCACCAGTACGGCTCCCAGGGCCTGACCGAAAAGCCCATGCTGATCCCCGAGGTGGACTTCAGCGGCATCGCCCGCGCGCTCGGTGCCGAGTCGGCGATCATCCGCTCACTGGCGGACCTTTCCGCGCTCACAGGACTGGATCGACGCCGGCGCCAAGGGAACCTTCGTGGCCGACTGCCGGATCACGTCGAGCGTCCGGGCCCCGTGGCTGAGCGAGTGGATGGCGGCCAAGCAGGCGGCGAAGGCGGCGGTGGCGGGGTAGCTGCCAGGCTGGCACGAAAAAGGAGGCCGACGACGACACCCAGTGTCGCCGTCGGCCTCCTTTTATGCCCGGCGGTGGTGCTATCCCCGCAGGGCGCTGGACCCTAGGCCGCCGTTGGAAGCGTTACGTAGCTGCCCTCGATGACGCTGGCGGCAACAACGGGAGTGCCGTCTACTGTGACATAGCTGCCACGGGTGACGGGGGGCAGGTTTCGGGCGCCAGCGACGGTGACATAGCTGCCCTCGACGCCGGCGGGGACGCTGCCGGCGGGGAGGGTCACGTAGCTGCCGCCGCGCACTGCGGTGTCAGCGACAGTGGTAGCGGTAGCGGCCTTGAGGGTGGTTTCGGTGGTGGATGAGGAGGTTGCGGGGCGTTCGGTCAGCAAAGTCATGGGTTCTCCGTGGGGTTTCGGGATGAGGGCCATACAGGTTCTTGTGCCGCTCAAGCAGGAGGGCGGTTGCGCGTTGTGTCGCTTGCCCCGCTGGCCCGGGTATGTTCACCGGTGCGGTACTCAAGGGCTACGGTGGCCTGCACCTAACTTTACAGGCTTATCGTGAGCTACTCAGAATAAGGTGGGAAGACTCACGTCTTACGCAAGGCGTCTATGGACTACTCCGAACGGCGCCGGCGCCATAGAAATTCACAGGTCCACCACCTAACATGGCCCACATGAAGGCTGCCCGGGACGCACGCTCTGCCGCCGTTGTGATCAACGCCGGATCACGCCGAGGGGCGGCACACGAACTTGCCGTGGACACGATGCGCAAGGCAGGCGTGCCCATCTCCTCCGTGCACCACGTGCTGTCCGGGGCAGACCTGGCCGGGACGCTTGACCGGGTGCTTGCGGACGGGCACGACCTGGTGGTTGTCGGCGGCGGCGACGGGACGGTGTCCTACGCCGCCGGCCGGGTTGCCGGCACCAACGTGGTGCTCGGCGTTCTTCCGCTGGGCACCGCCAACGACTTCGCCCGCACGCTGGAGATACCGAACAATCTTGCCGAGGCGTGCGCCACCATCGCCGAAGGGAAGGTGGTGGACATCGACCTCGGCCGGGCCAACGGTGAGCCATTCCTCAACGTCGCGTCCGTGGGCCTGTCGGTGGCTGTCACCGAAGCTCTGAGCCCCCGCCTGAAGCGGTACATCGGGCCATTGGCGTACAGCATCGCCACGCTACGGGCTTATGCCCGGCACAAGGCGTTCCGGGCCCGCCTCGAGTTCCCCGACGGGGACCACGAGCCGATGGAGCTCGACGACCTGCTCCAGGTGGCCGTCGGCAACGGCCGGCATTACGGCGGCGGCAACACGGTCTCCCCCACGGCAGGGATCGACGATCACACCCTTGACATCTACGCCATCCTGGCCGGGCCCGCTCCGGGAGCACGTGAGTATCGCACGGCTGCTCAAGGACGGAAGCTTCATCAAACACGACCGCGTGTACCACCTGACCACCAGGCGTGTCCGGCTGGTCACCGACCAGCCGCTGCCGGTGAACCTCGACGGCGAGATCGCCACCACCACGCCCACCGACTTCACCGTCCAGCGCAACGCCGTCCACGTGGTGGTGCCCCAGAGCAGCACCAGCGCGCTGTTCGACGGACCGGGCGCCGCGACGGCCCCTCCTGAGGGCGTTGTTTCCTAAACAGTCACGCCTCCGGCACATCTCCCCTTACTGTTGATCCTGCACGATACGAAACCGTTTACGTAAACCGTTTGCGTAACCTTACGTAGCGTGCCAGCACCCGCAGACACCCTCAGGGAGGAGGAACAGTGGTCACCATCCGCGATGTCGCCAAGCACGCCGGCGTCTCTCCGGCCACCGTCTCCCGGGTTGTCAACGGGCTCGTGGGCTACTCCGACGAGACCCGGGAACGCGTCGAGACCGCGGTCAAGAGCCTCAGCTACGAAACGGACTACCTCGCCCGGGGCCTCAAGACCCGGCAGACCTCCGTGATCGGGCTCCTCGCCCCCATGGTCTCCGACGCCCTGGCCTCCCAGGTCATGCAGGGCGTGGAGGAGGAAGCCCAGGAACGCGGCTACGCCGTGATGCTCGGCCGCACCGGCGCCAAGTCCGCCTACATCGCCGGCTACCTGCGGACCCTGCGCACCTACCGGGCCGCCGGCGTCATCCTCATCTCCGCGGTGATCACGCCGGAGACCAGGCAGCTGCTGGGGCCCAACGTCCCCATCATCTCCGTCGCCATCAGCGACAAGTCGGGCTCCCCCAGCGTGGCCATCGACGACGAGCAGGCAGCCTACGACGCGACCCGTCACCTGCTGCGGCTCGGCCACCGGCGCATCGGCCTCCTGACCGGCGATCCGGCGTCGATCTACGTCGCCCAGCCCCGCAAGCGCGGCTACCTCCGCGCCATGACCGAAGCCGGCTGCACCCCGGTCACCGCCACCGGCAGCTTCTTCTACGAAAGCGGCGCCGCCGGCGTCGGACGAACTGCTGCAGCAGGAACCCGGCCTCACCGCGATCTTCGCGATGAGCGACGAGATGGGCGCCGCCGTCGTCAATGAACTGCAGCGGCGCGGCCTCCGGGTGCCGGAAGACGTCTCCGTCCTGGGCTTCGACAACACCTCCACCTCCCTGCACGTGAACCCGCCGCTGAGCACCATGGCCCAGCCGCTCGAGGAGATGGGACGGATGGCCGTGAAGAAGCTGCTCCGCTCCCGCGACCTGGGGCCGAAGATCATGCCGCACCGGCTGATCGAGCGCGGCTCCACCGCGCCGCCCAGTTCAACACCGGCAACCCGGCCCCGCCCGGCGAACGCCAGAACCCAGCCAGCTAGCCAACACCCAAACACCACCACCAACGGCGGCAGCCGGCACTCCCCCGTGCCACCAACCGGCCAGCCGCCGCAGTTCCGCATGCACCAAACCACCCGCACCACCCACTCGCACCACCCCACGAAACAAGGAGCAACACATGAGGCAGCGCCGCCGCACCTGGCAGACTCTTCTCGCCACCACCGCATCCCTGACCGTCGCCGCCGTCGCCCTCACCGGCTGCGGCGGGACCGCCACGGAAGCGAAGAGCACCCCGAAGGCCGCCGCCGCGTCCTTCGAGGGCAAGGGCCCCATCAACTACGTCTCCAACCGCGACGCCTCCGGTGCCGCGAACAAGACCATCGAGGAATGGAACGCCGCCCACCCGGAGGAGAAGGTCACGTTCATCGAACTGCCGGACTCCGCGGACCAGCAGCGCCAGCAGCTCATCCAGAACGCGCAGATCAAGTCGGACACCTTCAGCGTGCTGAACCTGGACGTCGTCTGGACCTCCGAGTTCGCCGCCAACAAGTGGATCCTGCCGCTGCCCGCGGACGCCGTCCCCACCGACAAGATGATCCCCGCCACGGTCAACGCCGCGACGTACCGGGACTCCCTGGTCGGCGCCCCGTACTACACCGACGGCGCCCTGTTCTACTTCCGCTCCGACCTGCTCAAGGCCGCCGGCATCGCCGCCCCGCCCAAGACCTGGGACGAGATGAAGACCGCCTGCAAGGCCATCCTGGCGCTCCCCGAAGCCGCCGGCATGTCCTGCTACACCGGCCAGTTCGACAAGAACGAGGCCCTCACGGTCAACTTCTCCGAGGCCGTGGCCTCCGCCGGCGGCACGGTGGTCGACGCCGACGGCAAGCCCACCGTCAACACCCCCGAGGCCAAGGAAGGCCTGAACCTGCTGGTGGACGGCTTCAAGGACGGGCTCTTCCCGTCCGACGCCATCACCTACCTCGAGGAGCAGGGCCGCCGCGCGTTCCAGGACGGCAAGCTCGTCTTCATGCGCAACTGGCCCTTCCTGCACGCCTCCCTGAGCGCCACGGACGGCTCCAGCAAGGTGGCCGGCAAGTTCGACATCACCTCCATCCCCGGCACCGACGGCCCCGGCGTCTCCACCCTGGGCGGCCGCAGCCTCGCCATCTCCCCGTTCACCCCGAACAAGGCCACGGCGCTGGAGTTCGTCAAGTTCTTCACCAGCGAGGAGCAGGCCCAGAAGCGCCTCGCCCTGTCCTCCCGCGCCCCGGTGTACGCCTCCCTCTTCGAGGATCCCGCCGTCGTCGCCAAGCGCCCGTTCTTCCCCACCCTGCTGACCTCGCTGAACAACGCCCAGCCGCGCCCCAAGGTGGTCCAGTACGGCGCCACCACCAAGGCGATCCAGGAAGAGGCCTACGCGGCCATCACCGGCAAGAAGGACACGGACACGGCCCTGAACGACATGCAGGCCAAGCTCACCGAGCTGTCCAAGTAATTCCGTAGCCCCAGCAGTTCAGACCACACGCCTGGCCGGCCGGTCCACCCCGGCCGGCCAGGCAGCTGCAACTCCAGTTAGGTACCCAGCATGACGACGACGACCGCCCCGCCCGCCGGCGCGCAGACCGGCACGCCCCAACCAGCCAGCCCGCGCAGACGCGGCAAACGCTCCCCCGGCGAAGGCCGCATGGCCGCGATGCTGCTCTCCCCCACCATCCTGGTGCTGGCCCTGGTGATCGTGTACCCGCTGCTCTCCGCGGTGCACCAGTCCCTGTTCCGCGCCGAATCCGGCCTGGACGCGGACGGCTTCGTCTCCGACGTCGAAACCTTCGTGGGCCTGGCCAACTACGCCGACCTGTTCGTCGGCGAATCCGGCCGGCGCTTCCTCAACGCCTTCGCCAACACCACCTTCTTCACCGTCACCACGGTGTTCCTCGAGACCGTCCTGGGCCTCTGCCTGGCCCTGGCCATGAACCGCGCCTTCCGCGGCCGGTCCTTCCTGCGCGCCAGCATCCTGGTCCCGTGGGCCGTGCCCACCGCCGTCTCCGGCCTGCTGTGGCGCTGGATCTTCCAGTCCGACGGCATCGCCAACAACCTGCTCGGCACCGAAATCCTCTGGACCGCCGAGGGCAACGCCTCCAAGCTCGGCCGTCATCATCGCCGAAGTCTGGAAGACCGCCCCGTTCATCGGCCTCCTGGTCCTCGCCGGCATGCAGGTCATCCCCGGCGAAGTCTACGAGGCCGCCCGGATCGACGGCGCCGGCTGGTGGCGCCAGCTCGGCTCCATCACCCTCCCGCTGGTCAAGCCCACCCTGCTGGTGGCCGTGCTGTTCCGCATGCTCGACGCGCTGCGCATGTTCGACCTGCCCTTCGTGCTGATCGGCCCCGGCAAGGAATCCGTGGAAACCCTCTCCATGCTGGCCTGGGACGAATCCAACCAGCTCCGCTACGGCTCCGCCTCCGCGTTCGCCGTCATGCTCTTCCTGTACGTCGCCGTCGTCGCGATCGTCTTCGTGAAGGTGCTCGGCGCCGACGTCACCGGCGCCAAGGAACTGAAGCTGATGTCGAAGAAGACCGCCCGGAAGAACCGCCTCGCGGCAACCAGACGCAGGCGACCGCTGACCAGGCGAACTCCGAACAGAAGAAGGCCGAGGCCACCCGATGACCATCTCCGACCTCCGCAACGCCGCCGCCGACTCCGGCGCACCGGCGCACCCGGCGACGCCGCCGTCGCACGCCGGCTCGTCGAACGCCGGCAAGCCGAAAGCCAAGCGCACCTGGCGCTCCTACAGCGTCTACGCCGGCCTGGCCCTGATCTTCGCCTACTGCCTGGCGCCGTTCTACTGGATGCTGGTCTCCAGCCTCCGCCGCACCGCGGACATCTTCGACAACACCCTGCTGCCGGCGCCGTTCTCGCTGGAGAACTACGCCAAGGTGTTCGACGGCTCCACGATGTTCGGCCAGGCGCTGCTGAACTCCCTGATCGTCGCCGGCACCACCACCATGTTCGCGCTGGTCCTGGGCGTGTTCGCCGCCTACGCGATCTCCCGGCTGAACTTCCGCTTCAAGTCGGTGATCCTGGGCGTCATCATCGCGACGTCGATGTTCCCCGGCATCTCCGTGGTGGTGCCGCTGCTGCGCCTCTTCACGGACATCGGCTGGATCAACACCTACCAGGCGATGATCGTGCCCAACCTGTCCTTCGCGATCCCGCTGGCGGTCTGGAACCTCACCACGTTCATGAAGGCCCTGCCGTTCGACCTCGAGGAGGCCGCCATGATCGACGGCTGCACCAAGTGGCAGGCGTTCCGCCGGGTCCTGCTGCCGCTCGCCGCGCCGGGCGTCTTCACCACCGCGATCCTGACCTTCATCCACAGCTGGAACGAGTTCATCATCGCGCTGTCCATGATCAACGACCCCAAGATCCAGACCGCCACGGTGGCGATCTCCAAGTTCACCGGCGCCACCGAATTCCAGGCGCCCTTCGGCGAGCAGATGGCCGCCGGCGTGATCGTCACCGTCCCGCTGGTGATCATGGTGCTGGTCTTCCAGCGCCGGATCGTCGAAGGCCTCACCGCCGGCGCCAGCAAATGAGCCCGTCTCGCCGGTGAGCCCTGTCGAGGAAACCACTCTCGCGCCCGCCGCTGACTGGTGGCAGTCCGCCGTCATCTACGAGGTCTATCCGCGCTCCTTCGCCGACGGCGACGGCGACGGCGTGGGCGACCTCGCCGGGCTCATCGCCCGGCTGCCGTACATCGCCTCCCTCGGCGTCGACGGCATCTGGATGACCCCGTTCCAGCCCTCCCCGCAGGTGGACCAGGGCTACGACGTGACCGACTACTGCGGCGTGGACCCGCTGTTCGGCACCATGGAACAGTTCGATGCGCTGCTGGAGCTGGCCCACGCGCTGGGCCTGCGGGTCCTGCTCGACGTCGTCCCCAACCACTGCTCCTCGGAGCACCCGCTGTTCCAGGCGGCCCTCGCGGCCGGCCCGGGCTCGCCGGAGCGGGACATGTTCCACTTTGTGCCGGTCCGTGGACAGCGCGCGCGGCTCGGACGATGCCGCCGACGGCGACGTCCCGCCGAACAACTGGCAGAGCGTCTTCGGCGGCCGGGCCTGGAGCCGCGCCAACCCCGGGTCCGACGACGGACACGGACTGGTACCTGCACCTCTTCTCCGCCGGGCAGCCGGACTGGAACTGGCGCAATCCCGCCGTCGGCGACTACTTCGACGGCGTGCTGCGCTTCTGGTTCGACAAGGGCGTGGACGGCCTGCGGATCGACGTCGCGCATGCCCTGTTCAAGGCCGACGGGCTGCCGGACTCGCCCTCCACGGGCGGGGTGGTGGACGGGCTGCGGTCCAACCCGCAGGTCTCGGACCAGGAGGAAGTCCACGAGGTCTACCGCCGCTGGCGCACCCTGGCCGAGAAGTATGAGCCGCACCGCCTGCTGGTGGGCGAGGTCAACCTGGAACCGGCCCGCGCCGCCCGCTACACCCGCGCCGACGAGATGCAGCAGGCCTTCGCCTTCGCGTTCGTGAAGCTCGGCTGGGACCCGGAGGCGTGGGCCGCCGTCGGGAACGAGCTCGAAGCCGCCCGGCAGCTGCACGGCGCCACCCCGACGTGGGCGCTGGAAAACCACGACATCGTCCGCTCCGTCACCCGCTTCGGCGGCGGCGAGCTCGGCGCGCTGCGGGCCCGGGCCGCGCTGGTGGCGTTGCTGGGGCTGCCCGGCCCGGCGTACCTCTACCAGGGCCAGGAGCTCGGGCTGCCCGAGGTCGACGTCCCGCTGGAGGCCCGGGTGGATCCGATGTGGGCCCGCGGCGGCGTCTGCCGCGACGGCGCCCGCGTCCCGCTGCCGTGGACCGCGGACGCGGCGCTGAACCACGGCTTCTCGCTGGCTGAACCGGCCGCGGAGCCGTGGCTCCCGGTCAGCCCGACGGGCTGGGGCACGCACGCGATCGAACTCCAGCAGCAGGACCCGGAGTCCCCGCTGGCGCTGGTCACCAAGGCGCTGGAGCTGCGCCGGCTGCTGTGGAAGAACGAGGTCTTCGGCCCGGACGACGGCGGCACCTGGCGCGTCGAGGCCGGGAACCTGCTGATCTGCGAACGCAGCGCCGACTTCTTCGTCGCCGTCGCGATGGGCACCGAGCCGGTGCAGCTGCCGGCCGGAACGGTGCTGCTCAGCGCCGCGCCGCTGGCCGAGGACGGCTGGCTGCAGCCGAACAACGCCGCGTGGGTGCTGCGGGACTGACGCCCATTCGTTAGAGGCGTCCGCGTCCCAGACACACCCCCCGTTGGCTCTCCGATGGCACGAAAAAGGAGGCCGACGACGACACCCAGTGTCGCCGTCGGCCTCCTTTTATGCCCGGCGGTGGTGCTATCCCCGCATGGGGCTGGACCCTAGGCCGCCGTAGGAAGCGTTACGTAGCTGCCCTCGATGACGCTGGCGGCAACAACGGGAGTGCCGTCTACTGTGACATAGCTGCCACGGGTGACGGGGGGCAGGTTTCGAGCGCCAGCGACGGTGACATAGCTGCCCTCGACGCCGACGGGGACGCTGCCGGCGGGGAGGGTCACGTAGCTGCCGCCGCGCACTGCGGTGTCAGCGACACTGGTCCCGGTAGCGGCCTTGGGGGTGGCTTTAGTGGTGGATGAGGAGGTTGCGGGGCGTTCGGTCAGCAAAGTCATGGGTTCTCCGTGGGGTTTCGGGATGAGGGACGTACAGGTTCTTGTGCCGCTCAAGCAGGAGGGCGGTTGCGCGTTGTGTCGCTTGCCCCGCTGGCCCGGGTGTCTTCACCGGTGCGGTACTCAAGGGCTACGGCGGCCTGCACCCAACTTTAGAGGCTTATCGTGAGCTACTCATAATAAGGTGGGAAGGCTCACGTTCATGCAAGGCGGCTGACCAGAGCTGGGTAGGGGAAAGATCAGCGCAAAATTGTCTTAGGAACGCATCCTTCAATCCCGGGGCAGTCCTACCACGGTGAGCCCAGGCTACGGCAGCCGCCGCTGCCGGAACATCGGGAACGCCTCCCGCACCCGAGCCACCGTCTCAAGCGAGATGTCCACTGCCCGGACGCCCGGCTCGAGGCCGAGGTCGGCTTCAACGACCCCCATCGGATCCACCAGAATGCTGCGGCCCACGGAGACCGGCGGGGCCTGGCACACGCCCGCCACGTACACGCTGTTCTCGATGGCGCGCGCGGCGTTCAGCGCCAGCCACTGCTCGGTCTTGTGGGTGCCCGGCACCCAGGACGAGCAGACCAGCAGGACCTGGGCGCCGGCGTCGGCCAGTGACCTGGCCAGCTCCGGGAACCGCAGGTCGTAACAGGTCATCAGGCCGAAGCGCGACTCCCCCGGACTCGAACACCACCGGATTGGTGGACGGACCCGGCTTGATGAACGTCGACTCCCCGAAGCCCTGGGCGTCGAAGAGGTGGATCTTCCGGTAGAAGGCGAGCCGGGCGCCGTCGGGCCCGAAAGCCACCAGGGTGTTGTACGCCTTGCCCGGCTCCTCCGAGGTTTCCACCACGCCCGCCACCAGCGCGATGCGGTGGCGGCGGGCGGTGTTGGCGAGTTCCTGGCAGACGGGACCGTCCAGCGGCTCGGCAACCTCGGGGAACGTCGCGTCCACCTTCTTCTTCTCGTAGGTGGCGTACTCCGGGAAGGCGACCAGCGCGGCGCCGTCGCGCGCGGCCTCGGCGGCGAACCGGTCGATCGCGGCAAGGTTGGCCTGGATGTCGGTGCCCGACTCCAGCTGCCCGAGCGCTATCCTCACGGTTGTTCCTTCCCTTCTGTCAGTCGGCCCAGCTCAGGCGAGCATCTGGTCAGGCGATCCGGCTCAGGCGGCCGATTCAACCGTCGCCTTTTCCGTGGCCGTCATTTCCGGCGGCGCCGCCTTGAAGCCGCGCGTGATCAGGGCCAGGACCACCACGCCCAGCACCAGCCAGGACACTCCCAGCGTAATGGCGTTGCTGTCCAGCTGGGAGAGCAGGTAGGCGCAGATGATGGCTCCGATCACCGGGACCACCACGTAGGACACGGGGTTCAGCTGGTGCCCGGCCCGGCGCTGGCGCACGTAGTGGAAGACCACCGAGACGTTGACCAGCGTAAAGGCGGTGAAGGCACCGAAGTTGATGAACGACGTCGACGTGGCGACGTCCAGGAAGATCGCGATCAGGCCGACGATGCCGGTGATGACGATGTTGACCACCGGGGTGTGGAACTTCGCGCTGAGCCGGCCGAAGACCGCCTTGGGCAGGACGGAGTCGCGGCCCATCGCGTACAGCAGGCGGGAGGCGCTGGCCTGCGCGGCGAGGCCGGAGGCGAACTGCGCCGCCACCAGGCCGGCGAGGAACACCGCACCGAACAGCTGGCCGCCGATCTGCAGTGCGATGGAGCTGGCCGCGGAGGCCGAATCCTCGAACACGCCGCCGGGGTGGACCAGCTGGGTCACGTAGGACACGGCCACGAAGATGCCGCCGCCGATCAGCGCGATGAGCATGATGGCGCGGGGCATGTTCTTGCGCGGGTTGATGGTCTCCTCGGTGAGGGTGGTGACGGCGTCGAACCCGAGGAACGAGTACGCGGCGATGGCGGCACCGGCCGAGATGGTGGCGAAGCTGGAGGTGTCGTTGAAGAACGGCTGGGTGCTGACCAGGCCGCCGGCGCCCTGAGGTGGACACCACGCTGCCGATGGACAGCGCCACGAAGAACACGATGACCAGCAGCTGGAACGCCATCAGCACGTAGTTGGCCTTGTCCGCCACCTTGATGCCCAGGATGTTCAGCACCGTGGTGATGAGGATGAAGCCCACAATCCAGACTCCGATCGGGATCCCGGGGAACTGCGCAGTCAGGTAGGAGCCGCCGATGAGCCAGATGACCATGGGCAGGAACAGGTAGTCCAGCAGGATGGCCCAGCCCACCAGGAACCCCACCCTGGGATCGATGGACCGGCGGACGTAGGTGTAGGCGGAACCGGCCACGGGATAGGCGATGGCCATCCGGCCGTAGCTGTGCGCCGTGAACAGCATGGCGACCATGGCCACCAGGTAGGCGGCCGGCGATGCCCCGCCGGTGGTTTCGGCGATGATGCCGAAGATCCCCAGGACGATCAGCGGGGTCAGGTAGGCCAGGCCGAACAGGACCAGGGAGGGCAGCTTCAGCGTGCGGGTCAGGGTGGGTTGTTGTCACGGTGTTTCCTTAGGCGTTGAAGGACTGGGGAGCCCAGGTGGCCGGGCTGATCCGGCCCTGGTAGACGGGCAGTTCGACGGCGTCCTCGCCGTCGCGGAACTGGGACCAGGGGCGGTTGAGGTTTTCGGTGCCGTGCGTTCTGACGTGCTCGACGGCGGCAAGGTCCAGTTCCGCGGTGAGCAGCACCGGGGCGTCGTCGTCGGCTGCTGCGATGGTGTTGCCCTCGGGGTCGACGATGATGCTCAGGCCTTTGCCGGTGGGGCCGGCGCAGTTGACGCTGACCACGAAGACCTGGTTCACGATGGCGTTGGCCTTGGCGAGCACCAGTTCCTGCCGGCGGTCCGGCGTGGTGGTTTTGACGACGTTGAGGATCACCTCGGCGCCCATCCAGGCGAGCTGGCGGGAGACCTCCGGGAACCACGCGTCGTAGCAGATGTTCAGGCCCACCCGGCCGATGCCGGCCAGGTCCACGGTGGTGAACCGGTCGCCGGGGTCGTAGGGCTCGAACGGCCGCCACGGGAAGACCTTCCGGTAGTAGCCGGCCAGCTCCCCCTCCGGGGAAAGGACCAGCTGGGTGTTGAACAGCTGGCCTTCCGGGCCGCGCTCGCAGACGCTGCCCGGGACCAGCCAGATGCCCAGGTCCGCGGCAAGCTGCCGGAGCTCCTTGACCCGGGGGCCGTCCAGCGGCTCGGCGGAGGCCTGGAGCACTTCCGTGCGCTGCTGGTCCGGGTCGGAATCGCCGAACAGGTGCAGCTCCGGAAAGACCACCAGCTTGCTGTGCGGCTGGACGGCGAGGGCGGCTTTGACCTCGTCCGCGAAGGCCGAGACGGGTTCGCCGATGAGCCGTGGCCGGGCCTGGGCGGCGATGAGGGGAAGGGTGCGTTCCATGGTTATCTCCACGTTGGGGATGTGATCTGCACTATATTAGATCAGAATGATCCATTTATGGGAAGAGGGGCAGATGGGCCGTAAAGTAGCGGATATGACCCGTCAGTTGGAGGACACCGCCGAGACCTCACCCATCGGCGCGGGCAGGCTGGCCGGCATCGACCGCCGCAGCGCCATCGACGCCGTCCGGCTGCGGATCGGCATGGCGATTTCGCTGGGGCTGCTGAAACCCGGCGAGCGCCTGCCCGACCAGGAGGACGTGGCGCTGGGCCTGTCGGTGAGCCCGATTACCGCCCGCCGGGCGCTGGCGAGCCTGGCGGACCAGGGCGTGGTGGTCCGCCGCCGCGGCCGGGCCGGCGGAACGTTCGTGGCCGACGAGCCCCCGCGGAACGTGCTGGCCGAACTCACGGCGTCACCGGCCGAGTCCCAGGCGGTAAACCGGCTGGTGGACCGGAGGCTGCTGTTCGAATGCGCCGTCACGCACTACGCGGCGCTCAACGCCACGGCAGAACAGCTGGATGAGCTCGACCGGCTGACGCACGAGCATGGCCGAGTCCGCGGACTGGTCCGGCTACCACCAGGCAGACGAGCAGTTCCACCAACTGGTGGGCACCGCGTCGGGGCTGGGCACCGCCGTCGAGGTTTACCACGAGACGCTGGCAGAGCTCTATGCCTACTTCATCCCCTACCCCATCGAGCTGCTGCACAAATCCAACTGCGACCACGTCGCACTGGTGGCAGCCCTGCGTGCCGGCGATGTCCAGGAAGCCGTGGAGGTCTCGCGCAAGCACGTGGACATCCTGCACCGCACGATGTTCATGGGCCTGACGGACGGCGGAACCGGATCCGCCTGACAAACGGACGCCGACGCATAGGCCGCCAGCCCGATGGGCTGGATTATGACAGTGAGTGCCCAGCCGCCCCGGCAGTGAGGCCTGACAGTTGAAGGTTCATGTGTATGATTCACCTGTCTGCGGTTCCTGCAGGCCTCACTCAGCCCTTCGCAGGCAACACTTTGGGGGAAACACATGTCCGTCTTCAATCGCGCCCGGCCCTTGGTGATCCTAGTGGTCGCCGCCTTTCTGTTCGGGACGCTGGGACTCCTATCCGCGGCTCCGGCACGAGCATCCGACATGGCAGGACCGGTGCTTGTAAGTCAGTCCGTTACAACGGCGAACCTCAATCTCTACAACGGGCCGGCCACGATCTATATCACTATCCACCTGCGCGACGACACGGGAGTGCAAACGCCGACCATGACCGCCAGCTGGGTCAACCCCGATCCCTGGGCCTGGGGCGGCGGCCAGAGCCAGGGCTTTGGCAGCATGAGGCTGGCTTCCGGAACCATGAAGGACGGCGTCTGGAAACACACCATAACCATTCCGCAGGGGGCTGCGACCGGGCAGTGGGCCGTGAAGCTCTATCCTCTGCGTGACACCTGGGGAAACAATTCCGCGTTTTTCCAGACCCTGAAAACCGTCACAGTAACCGACGAAGCCCCTCCGACCGCAGTGACCCCGGCCGCGGTGACCTTCACCGACAAGAACGGCACGACTGGCGATACCTACACGGTCCCCACCAAGACCGGAATCCAGTACCTCGTCGACGGCAAGGTTGTATCCGCCGGTACGTACCCGGGAGCAGGTAAGGTCACTGTCACCGCAAAGGCGCGGACGGGCTATGTGCTGGCCCCGAATGCCCCCTCCTCCTGGACCTTGACATTCAAGGGTCTTCTGGCCGGGTCCACGCCGACTATCTCCGGTACCGGGCAGGTCGGCTCCGCCCTCATGGCCAACCCCGGCAGCTGGGGCCCGTCCCCGGTCACTCTTGAATACCAGTGGTACCGCTCGGGGGTTGCCATCGCCGGTGCCAACGCGGGCACCTACACCCTGGTCCGGAGCAGACGCCGGAAGTGCCATCACCGTAAGCGTCACCGGCTCGAAGACCGGCTATTCGACGGTGACCAAAAAGTCGGCACCCACCGCAGAAATTGCCAAGGGCTCGTTTGCCGCCCCGGCACCCACAATCACCGGCACGCCCCAGGTCGCACAGCCGCTCACGGCGACGCCGGGCAATTGGGCACCGTCGCCGGCATCGTTCCGATACCAGTGGTACCGCGCCGGCGTAACCATCGAGGGGGCCACCGCCGCCACGTACACTCCCACCGCTTCTGACGTCGCGGCGACCCTAACGGTCAAGGTGACGGGGTCCAAGTCCGGCTACAGCACCGTCTCCAAAACGTCCGCCCCGACGACGGCCGTAGCCAAGGGTTCACTCACCCGGTCCACTCCTACGGTCACAGGGACCCCAATGGTCGGGAGCGCCCTCACGGCCGCCCCCGGAACCTGGGGACCGGGCGCAGTCACGCTCCGGTACCAGTGGTACCGCTCCGGTGCCATCATCATCGGTGCCAATGCCGCCACCTACACCCCCACGGCGGAGGACCTGGGCGCGATTCTCACGGTAAAAGTCACCGGGTCCAAGACCGGCTTCACCACCTTCTCCCGAACCTCGGCCCCAACAGCAGCGGTGGTCAGAGGTTCGCTGATCAGGGCCACGCCCACCATCACCGGAACCGCCAAGGTCGGGTCAGCCCTCACCGCCAACCCCGGAACTTGGGGACCCTCGCCAGTCACACTCCGGTACCAGTGGTACCGCTCCGGCGTTGCGATCACCGGGGCCAACGCGGCCACATATAAACCCACCACAACCGACGCCGCGAAGACTCTCACCGTCAAGGTCACCGGGTCCAAGTCCGGCTTCACGGCCGTCTCCCGAACCTCCGCCCCAACAGCAGCCGTGGCTAAATAGACAGCCAGCCTGAGAGACGGAGCGCACTCGCGACCGTATGAATGACGACGGAAACCCCGCCAGCGACTGCTGGCGGGGTTTCGTTGTTAAGTTCAAGGTGGCCGCGCGGCGGCGGCCCCGCTAGGGCGTGAGCCGCTAATCGATGAGCGGCGAGGGCCGTACTGGGACCCTCGGTTGAAGACACGGCCATCGGATCGCACCCTCTGGAGCTGCCATCATGACCGAGTCAATCGCCCCCACAGACTCAGTCCATGCTGACGCAATCGCCAGCCCCAATCCAGACGCGGGACTTCCCGAGCCCGCGGCCGACTCCTTCGGGCTTTCCCAACTCCGCGCCGGCCAATCCCTTTCGTGATTCCGCAGGGTTTTCACGCTGCCCTTAGTGTCGCTTGCCCGTTTCGGTGCCCGTGACGTTGAAGGAGGCGTCTAATTTCACCGTCGCTGATGTCCCGTCGGCCTTCCGGATATGTGCCTCGTAGGCAGCCCCCTCCGCATCGGTTTCGACGCGGACGACGGTCGCCCCGGGGTTGGCCGCCGTCGCTGCCGCTTCCGCACGGGCGGCAGTGTCGCCCGTCAGCAACTGCTCGGTGATGCCGTTGGCTTGGTGGCTGCCCTTCTGATGGGAAGCGGACAGTGTTGTGGAGGTCGCCGCGCCGTCCGGAGCGGCCATGGCGAGATACATGCCGCCGCCGGCGAGCGCGGCTGTTAGTGCTGCGCCCGCTGCGACGTTTCGAACTGTTGTCATCACGTGCTCCTGATTTCTGCGTTCAGGCCCATGGGTGCTTTCGCTGACCGCTTATATCGTCCTGGCCATCGCGTCCCAGCAACGCCCAGCGCGGGTGAATCCAGTAGGGACAATGTGGATTCTACGCATGTGAGAGCGTGACAACTAGGACAATTCAGGACCATGATCGTCCCGCCATGCGGTGACGGAAGGCACGGGTGCTGACGCTGGCGACGCGGCAGGCGGCTGCAAGACCGATCCGCTTCCGTGAACGTCCGCAGGATGCCAGAGTTGAAAGATGAACGAGGCAACCGGGAATGAGGAAACTGGCGGGCTGGTCCTGAACCTGGAGTGCACGATCGCTGCCCTCCCGGAAGAAGTCTTCAGGATGCTGACGGAACCGGCCGAGCTGGTGAAGTGGTGGGGTCCGCACGGCTTCATCCTCCCTGCAGCCGAACTCAACCTCGCCGAAGGCGGCCGCTACCGCTTCGCCATGACGCCACCGGACGGCGAACCGTTCCACCTCGCCGGCGAGTTCCTGGAAATCGATCCTCCGTGGCGACTGGTCTACACCTTCCGCTGGGAGGAACCGGCGCCGGACGACCGGGAAACCGTCGTCGACCTCTCACTCGGGAGTACCGGCGAAGGCACGCGCGTAGCGCTCTCGCAGGGACCGTTCCTGACGGAGGAACGGCTGGCCCTGCACCGCAACGGATGGACGGAGTCGTTCGAGAAATTACAGGCCGTTTTGGCCAGCCCCACCTGAGGAAGCCCCGGGATGTGGATTTGATCCCTCTTTGGCGACGTTCTGTGATCCTTCGCTGAAATCCTGTCCGTGGCCGACCTGACCGCACTGACCCGGTTCCGGGCGATCCTGCTCGCCTCCGGTGCCCCGGCCACCATGATCGAAACCATTCCCTGGATGAATGGACCCCACGCCCAAAGGCCAAAGACTCCCTCGTCCTCCCGGCAGAGAGTTGATCGTGAGCCTGCCGCCCATCCCGCGCACAACCCGTGGCTGGACAGTGGTGCGGCGTGAGCGAGGAGTTTCGGGACGCCTTCGGCGACGACGACGTTCAGTCCGCAAACAGCAGTCACAGCCGTGCCGGAGCTGAGCCGGAGCTGGTCCACTCCAGCGCCGTGGAGTTCTCCGCCGAGCTCCTGGCCCACTCCTACGTCCGGGAAGAGAAGGCAGCACTGCCCCACGTCGTACCGGAGGAAGGAATCTTCAACCGACAGCACCGGTGGTAGCGCGGCCGTGGAGAGCCGGAGAGCGGCAAAGAACAACAAAATGTTCGCCCCCAGGGAAATCCACGACTGCGCGCAAATAGACCGACTGGCATTTAAATTTAAAGTGGGTATGGTGATGTGTAGTCAGAGTTAAGAAAGGCCGATACTCCATGGCAGGAAAAAGCATCAAGAAAATCACCGGAAAAAAGCCCGGGAAGTCGCTTCTTGAGAAGAGAGCCGACAAAAGAGCCAAGACTGAAAGCCGCGAGACACTTTTCCAGAAGCCGCGCAAGAATCACCGCTAAACGTCCCAGTGAAGGCTTTGGTGTCACCAAGTGCTGGATGCCGTTGCCGGTAATGCTGGAATCCGAGGACGGAGAGGTCCGCCTCCGAAGGCGCCCGTGCCGGTCGGCCGTTTCGCTCTAACGGCTGACCTGCCGGGGGTGACGGCCGGCGAACGTGTCTCGCGAACACCGAGGAAAGGGGTCAGTCCCGACCGCGACTAAGGATTTACGTTGCGTGACAATTACTAGGAGTTCATCACTGCCCAATGCCGTCTCAGTTGTAATTTAATGAAGCGATTTCACATTTTAAACCGAATTTGTCCCTGAGGGAAAGGACCAATCATGGGAACGATCTGCGCCGCCCTGGTTATCCCGCATCGCCTTAGTAGCCCTATTCGCCTCGAAGACATCGACCACGATTTGGTGTCTAGACAGGTCCTGGTGGAGGGAAATGTTAAAGCAATCAGTTATATGGATTGGCTCGTTTATCTGAATGACGAGGCGGAGGCTATTCCGCTACCTCTCAACCTGCGAGCCGAAGTGCTGATCCGGGAAGCGGGTTTCCCGCTTGAGGCGGCAGTCGGGGGGACCGCCGTCTTCCTCGGCAACGGGACCAACGGCTGGGATGCAGATGCACCCGTACACTTGCTTCGTTTGGCCGAACGCCTCTTCGGAGCGGCCCTGGCCGCGTAGCTGCACGCGCACCGCGCAGTGAGACCGGCCGTCTTCCGGCTCGAAGCGGCCGGGCACTTCCGGATCCTCGGGGATGAACAGACCGCCCGCACCATTGTGGAATCTCCGTTATGGCGATTGAGTCCGGTCTAGCTCCCATTCCGTTCGGGAGATCGCGTACTCGACATCGCCGTGTTCATCGCCAGGAATGGACACTGGCCAGTCAGCGACGAACGTACGCACTAGACGCATCCCGGATTTCTCCATCACCCGTCGCGAGGCTGTGTTCACTGCCATGGTCGAAGCAACGACCCGTCGCACTTCGAACTCGGTAAAACCCTTGGTGATCAGCGCACGGGAACCCTCGGTGGCGTACCCCTTTCCCCAAGCGGCACAGCGCAACCGGTAGCCCAGTTCAGGCTGATCTATTGGATCACCGGGGGCGGGCCGGTAGTGGAACCAGCCGAGGAAGTCATTGGTTGTCTTCTCGAGCGCGGCCCAGAAACCGTAGCCGGGGAATTGCCGGTAGTAGCCGAGGAATGCGGGAAGGTACTCGCCTTCAACCTCGTCTCGAGACGTCGGGGCGCCGCCCGTGATGTACCGCATCACGCGCGGATCGCCGTCCAACTCCACGAGCAGGTCTGAGTCGTGGAAATCGAACTGCCGCAGCAACAGCCGCTCTGTCTCCAGGAATATGTGCACGCGGACATTCTTGCACCCGGGCCGTAGGACGCCCACAAAGGCCTCCGACTGGGCCGTAAGTGACACCGCGTTGTTGTTAGGGCGCGGCTACGCCTGCAGCACCGGGCTCGGGGACATTTCCCCCGCCTGGCGGAGGGCCTCGATCATGCTGCGCACGTCCACGATGCCCTTGCCCGCGATGTCGAAGGCCGTGCCGTGGTCCACGGAGGTGCGGATCACGGGCAGACCCACGGTGATGTTGACGCCGGCCTCGATGCCGAGGACCTTCACGGGGCCGTGGCCCTGGTCGTGGTACATCGCGACGATGAGGTCGAAGTCGCCGCGGCCGGCAAGGAAGAACGCGGTGTCGGCCGGGAGCGGGCCGCGGGCGTCGATGCCGTCGGCCTGCAGCTTCTCGATGGCCGGGGTGATCTTCTCCGCTTCCTCGCCGTAGCCGAACAGGCCGTTCTCCCCCGCGTGCGGGTTGATGGCGCAGACGCCGATCTTGGGGTTGGCGATGCCGGCGCGCTGCATAGCGCTGTACCCGCGGCGCACGGTGCGTTCCACCAGGCCGGGCTCGATCTTGTTGATCGCATCGATCAGGCCGATGTGCGTGGTGACGTGGATGACCTTGACCTTGGGCGTGGAGAGCATCATGGACACTTCCTCAATCCCCATGAAATGCGCCAGCAGCTCCGTGTGGCCCGGATAGACGTGTCCGGCCTTGTGCAGCGCGGCCTTTTTCAGCGGCGCGGTGCAGATCCCCTGCACCTCCCCCTTCATCCCGAGCTCGCAGGCGATCCGGATGTAGTGGTAGGCGGCGTTGCCGGCCTCGGCGGATTCCACACCCCACGGCAGGTCATGCGAGAGCAGTTTCGGATCAATCACGTTGATGCGGCCCGGTTCGAACACGGCCTCGGCCACAGGCAATCCGGCGTGACGGTCCAACTCGTTGACGTCTCGCCGGCGCAGGCCGCCTGACCTAACGACGCCGACGTCGGTCCCGCGCCACGCGGTCAGTGGCCGGGTGGCAGCGGCGGGATCTGGTCGTCCTTGCCGATGTTCTGGATGCCGACCGGTTCGCCCTCCTGAGTGTTGGTCCTCTTGTTGATCAACCAGGTGATGAACCACAGCACCACGCCGATCGCCATCAGTCCCCCGGCGATCTGGTACTGGATGATGTTACGTCCCACCCATGGTCCGGCGAGGAAGGCGCACAGCAGGGCCGCGACGAGCGGCAGCTGCCCGGGCGAGGTGAAGAACACCTTGCGGTTGGGATCCCTCTTGCGACGGAGTACCAGGCAAGCCACGTTCACCACGGTGAACACGCACAGCAGCAGGAACGCCGTGGTGCCGGAGAGGTTCGCGACGACGTTACTCTTCGGGTCGCTGGTGACGTACCAGATCAGCCCCAGCGCAAGGACGGTGGAAAACAGGATCCCGGCCCACGGCGTGCGGCGTCCCGGCAGAACCTTCCCGAGCGGCCGCGGCAGGACATCCTGGCGGGCCATGCCGTAGATCAGGCGGCTGGCCATCAACATGTTGATCAACGCGGTGTTGGCCACGGCGAAGACCGCGAGGAACGGAAAGACCCTGTCGATCGGGAAGTCCGGAGAGCCCTTGTGCACCACCTCGAGGAGCGCGGCGCCTTCGGCCTCCCTGATCCCCTCGAGTTCGGTGGGCGTGAGCACGCTGACCACGGAAACGGCCACCAGCATGTAAAGGAGCACGGCGACGCCGAGACCGGTCAGCATGGTCCGCGGGAAGATCCGCTCGGGGTTCTGCGTTTCCTCGACCATGTTTACGGAGTCCTCAAAGCCGACCATCGCAAAGAACGCGATGGACGTGGCCGCCGTGACCGCCAGGAACAGGCCCTTGTCCTGGTTGTCGGTGAAAACCAGGATCTCTGCGGGATTCCCTGTCCCTTGTGCCATCACGTAGAAGCCGACCCCGATCACGATGCACAGGGCGATCATCTCGACCAGGGTGAGCACAACGTTGAACTTCACGCTCTCCCCCACGCCGCGCAGGTTGATAGCCGCCAGCAGCAGCATAAAGCCCAACGCAACCGCGGTGATCATCTCCCGTCCGGGCATGTCCATCCAGCCGTTGATCACCAGGCCTCCAAAGAGGTTCTGGGCAAGGACGTTCGCGGAGGTGGAGGCGCTGGTGACGCCGGAGCAGACGACGGCGAACGCGACCAGGAAGGTGACGAAGTGGATCCCGAACGCCTTGTGAGTGTAGAGCGCCGCGCCGGCTGCCTGGGGGTATTGGGTGACCAGCTCCAGGTAGGAGAATGCGGTCAGGGTCGCGACGACGAAAGCGAGCAGGAACGGCAGCCAGACGATGCCCCCCACCGTGCCGGCCATGGTTCCGGTGACGGCGTAGACGCCGGCGCCGAGGATGTCACCGACGATGAACAGGAGCAGGAGCTTGGGTCCGAGGACCCGCTTGAGCGTGGGTTCGTCACCTTCGGGAGTTACATCGAAGACTTTGTCGGACGTGGTGCTCATGGTTGACCTCCACAGCGGGTACACGGCTCCTGAGAGCCGCGGCCGGACTCCCGGCCTCGATGTGACGTACTTCACTGTGATCTTCTCGAGTCAGTTTGGCAACACCAAGGTGAAGGACCCGCGTTAGGGCCGGCCATGATTCACGCCACTGCGAGCCGAACAACGCCGCGTGGGTGGTGCGCGACTAAGGAGTTCCGCCTCATTAAAAGCCGCCACGCCGCACTACAGTTCGTCTCCGGGCGCCACACGTTTGGGTAAAGGCTCTTGGCGGGGGCGGAAATCCGCATCTGCTGACGGTCCGCCCATCAGGAGCAGCCGTAGACGCCGTCGTTTGTTTGACCCGGATGGAAACGGAGGCAGAGGCACCGGCCGCGTAGATCTCCCCGGCACACGATCCGTGGTTCATCGCCCATAATCAGGGGTTGAAAACTCGTGAATTGATGCAGAACCGTTTCATCATCGTCTCCGAAACTTGCTTGTTTGCCGTCGTCTGGGAGCACAAACTGAACGCATCACACCGCACCGCGAACGGGAGCGGGGGCGCCATCCCACTACATGGCAACGAGGCCATCACGTCCAGTGGACGTCTTCACTCGCAATCCCTTGAGCAAACAGGATGTAAATGAGCATCAACTTCCGGGCACCGTGGGGACGGCTGCCCAAGCATTCCGGAGCCGGAAACGGGATCCTCGCCCGCGGGACCATGTCCCAAACGCTGCCGAATGCCGCGCGACCAAAGCGCCGGCGCATGACGGCGAAGGTACGTGCCTTATTGGCGGTCCTGGCGCTGATCGCAGGACTGGGAATCGTTGTGCCCGGCACCGCCTCGGCGGCCCCCTTCTGCGGAATCATTTGGGGTTCGCTGGCCAAGTCGACCGCCACGCTGGCGTTGGGTCCAAGCCAGGATCCGATCACCAATATCCGCTCCGGCCGCCACGCCTGCTTCGACCGCCTGGTGGTGGACGTCAACGGCGAGGTCCCCAGATACACCGTCCGCTATGTCAGGGCCGTGACACAGGACGGGTCCGGCTTTACCCTTCCGCTGCGGGGCGGCGCGTTCATCGATGTGGCAGTCATGGCACCGGCCCATGACCAGAACTACAACCCGACCTACACCCCGGCGAACAGGGACGAAGCGGTGAACGTTGCCGGCTTCCAGACCCTCCGCCAGGTGGCCTTCGCCGGCACCTACGAGTATGTAACGCAGATCGGGCTGGGCGTCCGCGCACGGCTGCCGTTCCGGGTATTCACGCTGGCCGGCCCGGGCAACGGGTCTCGGCTGGTGATCGATGTAGCACACCGCTGGTGACGCCTGGGACCAGCCAGCCAGCGTGCTGAAGTAACCACGGCGGCGCCCGGGTTCCGCGTGAAGGCGATGCCGTTAGGGCACGCACCAGGCAGTAGTTTTTAAGGGTGGGGGTTGCGGGATCCGCAGCCCCTACTTTCCTGCGTGACCATAGGGGCGGCTACTCCCTTTGACCAAGGAACTGAGACGCCGACGTCATGCAGGGTGATCTTTGCAGTCATAGCTTCGTTCCAGCCAGCGACTCTGCCTATGAATGTGAACCGATCGCATCCGCACCTGGGCGGTGACCCCGAAAGCAATTCAGTCCTCGGTCTGTCGGCCGATGAAGCCAGGACCTGGCGCGATATGACCGCCAGGCGCCGGTGGTAAGCCTTCTCCGCGACGAAGTCGATGAGCTAGTGGACTCCGTCAGCAGCGACCACCATGCCGGCATCCGGATGGCCGTGGACCACCTCACGGCTCTGGGCCACCACAGAATCGTCCTTGTCGACGGCGGAACACCGTACGAACTGCAGGTCCCTACGGACGCGTCTGTCCTGGGCTGCGACCACAGCCAGTTCGCCCGGCTCAGCTACGTGCAGCTGTCGTCCATCAGCCACGACGCGCCGCTGCTTGCCCCTGCTGCTGTGGACTGCGCTGTGGACCGCGCGGAACCCAATCGCCAGCCCATGTCGTCAGCACGCCTCACCTGGTAGTCCATAAAACCCACAGCCCCCCCGATCCCCGCAAGCTGCCGAAGTGCCGCCAGGCCGCTAGGCGCGGCACCCGGTGAGGTTTCGGCCTAGGCTAAGCGCCTGCCACTACGGAGTTTAGGAACAGGCACTCAGAGCGTGTCAAGATGCCTCTGCTCCCGGTGTTTCCGGCAGGGCAACGACGGGCCAAATCATCACGGCAGGGGCCCTTCCGTCCAGGAATGGCCCGTCGTTGCGGCCTATTTTGGTGCTGCTTTTGGTGCTGCGCTTTACTTCGGTACAGCGCCGATCTGCTGCATGAGGGTCATGGTGTCCGTGGCTCCCCAATGCTCGACTACCTTGCCGCCGTCGATCCGGATGATGTCGACGCCGCTGAATTCGACGCTGCGACCGGTGGGCGCGACGCCCATCAGTTCTCCCTGATGCGTTCCGGTCAGGACCACGTATTGCGCCTCCAGATTTCCATCTACCAGCGCCGGTTCGGTGGTCTTGGCCCTGAGATCCGGGAATGCCGCCCGCATCGTGTTGACGAAGAACGCGACCCCGTCCTTGGCGGGCGATTGTCCGGGTAGGGGGTCGTGATCGACGAAGTCATCACTGACCAGTTCGTCGATGAGGGCGAGATTTCCGTCCCCAATCACCTCTGTGTAGAACCGCTTGATCATTCCAGTCCCGTCAGCCATTTCCGACTCCTTAATAGTGGATGAGACCGCAGCCCAAGTTTCCCACTCCGGCCATGGCACATCAACGGCTCGTGCATCCGCTCTCGCCACGCGTCACATCCCTCCCGCGCGCAACGGAAACGACTCATAAATGGTCCAGTGAGTCGGCCAAAAATCGGCCGTGTAACCGCCAGGTTAAACCCCGTTTCGCACCCGTTAAATGCTCCTAACCCCCGGAAAATCAAGGGTTTTTGCCCCTGCTGACGCCCTAGCTTGGTACTTGGTTCGACCAATGAACCAATCAGCCAAGAGCCTCCAGGAGCATCCCTTGAACGTTTCCACCGCAGAAAAGCCGGCCACCGCCGGTGTCATGCCGGCGGGGTCGGGAGCCACCCCGCCCGCCGCCCGCCGTCGGCTGCTGCCCGTCAGCGGCAAGCGCCCCGGCCCGGTCGCCGTCACCGTCCTGTTCTCCCTGGGCTGGGTCTTCATGTACGCGGACCGCAACATCCTCTCCCCGGTGATGAGCGTCATCCAGGAGCAGTGGGGACTGAACAAGGGCCAGCTCGGCCTGATGTCCACCGTGTTCTTCCTGACCTACGCCCTGATGCAGATCCCCACCGGCTACCTCGCGGACCGGATCGGCCGCGTCAAGGTGGTGGTCGCCGGCTACGTGGTCTTCGGCATCGGCACCATCCTCAGCGGCTTCGCCCCCGGCTTCATGATCTTCCTGCTGATGCGCGCCTTCACCGGGATCGGCGAAGGAACCTTCTACAGCCCGGTCTACGGCATCTCCTCCAGCTACATCTCCGACAAATGGCGCGGGGTCTCCGCCGCCCTCATCAACAGCGGCATGGCCGTGGGCATCTCGCTCGGCTTCATCGGTTCCAGCTACTTCACCTTCACGCTCGGCCTGCCGTGGCACGTATCGTTCATCGTCTTCGGCGCAGCCACCTTGCTGTCGCCTTCCTGATCAACTACTTCCTCGCCCCGATCGACGCGGAACACAAGGCCCAGGCGGCCAAGACCGCCGAGTCGGAACTGAACGGCGCGGCCCCGGCCGCCAAGGAATCGAACAAGGCGCTCTTCACCCGCAACCACATCCTCACCTACGTGCTGATCTTCTGCTCCCTCTACGGCTTCTTCTCGATGCTGACCTGGCTGCCCACCTACCTCCAGCAGGCCCGAGACGTGGCCCCCTCCCAGACCGGCATCATCGCCTCCCTGGTCCCCTGGGCCTCCATCCCCGGCGCCATCCTGCTGAGCATGCTGGCCCGGCGCCTGAGCAACACGCGCCCGCTGATCGTTCTGCTCGCCGTGCTCGGCGGAGCATGCCAGATCCTGGTCCCGTTGACCGGCGAATACTCCCTCATGATCGTGGGCCTGGTGGTGTACGGGCTGGTCGGCAAACTCGCCCTCGACCCGATCCTGATCGCCTTCCTCGCCGAAAACACGCCGCGCTCCATGTACTCCCGCGCCTACGGCTACTTCAACTTCGCCGGGATGCTGTCCTCCATCTTCGCCCCCTACATCACCGGCGCCCTCGCCGACGCCACCGGCGCACTGGAAGCCGGCTTCTACCTCTCCGCCGTCCTGCTCCTGATCGGTGCGGTCGCCTTCTGCTTCACCCAGCCGGCGGCAGTGCCTTGAGCCGGCCGTCGAGCTCCGCCGTCGAGTCCGAACCCGCCCTTCAGGGCGGCAAGTAGCGCCCGACGTCGGCCCCCGCCTGACCGCTTTCCCGCACCACAGCTATTCCGCACCACAGCTATTTCCGCACCACAGTGTTTCCGCACCAAGCATCTCCCGAACCACAGCGTTTCCCACTGAAAGGCCGCACCGTGACCCCGAGTACCGAGCCCCGCCCCACCCTTCGGCGCAGCGCCCCGATGGGCGCGGAGGTGGCCGCCTACCTCGAACGTGAAATTGCCTCCCGGGGACTGCTCCCGGGAGACAAGCTCCCCACCGAGCGTGAACTGGCGGCCAAGCTCTCGGTATCGCGGGGCACGGTGCGTTCTGCCCTGCAGGATCTGGAAAGCAAGCATTTGCTGGAACGGGCCCCCGGCCGGGGAACCCGCGTGGCCGCTCCTCCGGCTCCGGTCAGCGAGCTCTATGCCCGTCTCGCCGGCGTCGACCAGGCCCAGCAGGACGTGGCGGAACTGCGCGGCTCGATGGAACCGCTGGTGGCCGAGCTCGCCGCCCTGCGCTCCAGCGCCGCTGACCTGATCCAGCTCCAGGATGTCCTGAACGCCTCCAACGAACACCTCTCCCCCGAAGAGGCCCTGCGCCTGGATATCCAGTTCCACACCCTCCTGGCGCAGGCCGCCCGGAACCAGCTCATGGCCACGGTCCTCACCCTGACCAGCTCGTGGACCAGCGATGTCCGGCTCCGCTCACACTCCACCGCCTGGGGCAGGCGGACGTCCATTGACGGCCACCGCCACATTCTCGAGGCCATCCAGACCAGGGACGCCACCGGCGCGGGCATCGCCATGCGCGACCACCTGGCGGACGTCGCCATCCTCATCCGCGGCCACCAGCACTGACACCGAATAACCCGACCGGAGACCAACCGTGACCACATCCCTCATCCCGCCCGCCGCCAATTCGACTTCGTACGCTTCCACGGCGTCCGCTTCCGCACAGCCCCGTTCCACGGCATCCACCGGCACCGCAGTCCTGCAGCCGTGGGACGGCATCCAGGACGGAACCCACTACCTACCCTCCGCCCCGGAAAACGTCCTCTGGGGAGCCCTCCCCTGCGCCGGTGACCGCCCGGTCCTCAGCATCGACCCCGGCGCCGACGTCACCATCGACACCATCAGCCACGAAGGCATCCTCGAAGACCAGGGCCGGAACCCGCTCGCGTTCTTCGGATCGCACGGAGTCGGCAGCCACCAGGTGCTGGCGGACGCCGTCGAGCTCGCAGCCTCGGACATTCAGCGGCTTCCCGGCGGCCTGGGCCCGCACGTCGTGACCGGACCCATCGCCGTCAAGGGCGCCCGGCCCGGTGACCTGCTGAAGATTACGGTGCTGGAAACCACCCCGAGGGTGCCGTACGGCGTGATCTCCAGCCGCCACGGCCGGGGATCGCTCAGCGGCGAATTCCCGCTCGGCCCGGATACCTACAGCGCCTTCGCCACCGTCCGGGACACCCACGACGGAATACCGTCCGGCTGGCTGCCGCTGCGGCCCGGCGCCGAACCTTCCGTGCATTTTCCGCTCAAGCCGTTCCTGGGCATCATGGGGGTCGCGGTAGACGGCGCGCGGCGGCCGCACTCCGTCCCGCCCGGCGCCCACGGCGGCAACATCGACATCAACCTCCTCACCGCCGGCAGCTCCCTCTACCTCCCGGTCCAGGTGGCCGACGCCCTGGCCTACGTGGGCGATCCCCACTTCGCCCAGGGCGACGGCGAAGTCTCCCTGACCGCGATGGAGGCCTCCCTCCGGGTCAAGCTCCGGTTCGACGTCGTGCCGCAGGACGAGGCCGTGCGGAACTTCGGCATCTTGGCCGGCCCGATGGCGCAGACCCCGGAGTTCCTGGTCCCCACCGGCATGGACGAGGACCTCGACACCGCCGTGCAGAACTGCGTCCGCGCCGCCGTCGCCCTGCTCCAGGCCCGCTACGGCATGGACGCCAGCCTCGCCTACGCCTACCTCAGCGCCGCCACAGACTTCAACATCTCCCAGGTGGTCGACGTCGTCAAGGGCGTGCACGCCCGCATCCGGGTCGAGGACTTCCGCCCGTGACCGAGCTGTGCCCGACACTGTGCCCGACGTCGACGCCGACGCCAGCTGACCCGACCGTCTGGCGCGAAGTGCGGCGATCCCCTGCTGCCGGCCACCGGTACCGGGCCGCTGACGGGCATGTCCGTCGCGGTCAAAGACCTGTTCGCGCTGGAAGGCTTCCGAGTTGGCGCCGGCAATGAGGAATGGCTCGCCCAGAGTTCCGCTGAGACGACGACGGCGCCCGCGGCCGCCGCTTTGTTGGCGGCCGGCGCTGTGGTTGCCGGCATCGCCCACACCGATGAGTTCGCGTACAGCCTGGCCGGCACGAACGCGCACTACGGCACCCCGCCCAACCCGAATGCGCCGGGACGGATCAGCGGCGGGTCCTCGTCCGGGTCCGCGAGCGCCGTCTCTTTGGGCCAGGCCACCATCGGGCTGGGAACGGATACCGGCGGGTCCATCCGGGTCCCGTCCGCCTACCAGGGCCTCTTCGGCATCCGCACCACCCACGGCGCGGTGTCCACCACGGGCCTGCTTCCGCTGGCGCCGTCCTTCGACACCGTCGGCTGGATGACCCGCGACGCCGCGACGCTGGCCGCCGTCGGAAGCGTCCTGCTGCCGCAGCACGAGCCCGCCGCACCGCTGACCGGAGCCGTGTTCGCGCCCGGTCTCCTGACTCTGGCCGAGCCCGACGTCGTCCACGCCGTGGAGGACTCCCTCGACGCTTGGGCCGGAACCGCCGTCCTCCCAGCCCTGGACTGGGCCGGGTTACGGACCAGCGAGCTCCCCGCGTGGCTCGCGGCGTTCCAGACCGTGCAGGGGTACGAGGCCTGGCAGCAGCACGGTCCGTGGATCAGCGGGCACTGGAGCGCCCTCGGCGCCGACGTGGCCGCCCGGTTCAGGACCGCCTCCCTGATTGAGCGGCACCAGGCTGAGGCCGCGCGGGATGTGCTTCGGGCGGCCCGGCAACACATCCGGTCCGTTGTGGGCGGCGCGCTGTTGGTGCTGCCGTCGGCGTCCTCGGTGGCGCCACTGCTGGCCGACGCGGCCCTTGGCGGCGAGGCCATCGAGCGGATACGCCGGTCCACCATGCAACTGACGTGCATCGCGGGGATCGCCGGGCTTCCCGCCGTGAACGTGCCATTGCGCACCGATGCCGGCCTTCCCTGCGGCGTGAGTATCGTTGGTCCTGCCAACCGCGACGCCGAGC
The DNA here is from genome assembly GCA_963722145.1 of uncultured Actinomycetota bacterium. Taxonomy (GTDB): domain Bacteria; phylum Actinomycetota; class Actinomycetes; order Actinomycetales; family Micrococcaceae; genus Arthrobacter. The sequence goes on from CAVRLW010000017.1 coordinate 39,176, forward strand.
TCATCACCGTGGCGACCCGCCTCAGCGAGTCGCTCCTCCCTCAACGAAAGACGTCGAATGCTTAACCGCCTCAAGTCCGCCGAGCCCGCCCGGCTCCACTTGTTCCTCATGCTCGTGCTGACGTTCTCCACCGGGGTCATCGACGCCGTCGGCTACCTGGGCCTCGACCGGGTCTTCACCGGCAACATGACCGGCAACGTGGTGATCCTTGGCATGGCGCTGATCGGTGCGGACGATCTGCCCGTCGTCGGCCCGTCGATAGCCTTGGCCGGGTTCGTGCTCGGCGCCGTCATCGCCGGGCGGGTCCTCAAGCCCGAGGCCGCCGGCTGGAGCAGGCGGACCACGGCCCTGCTCACCGCCGTCGGCGTCACCATGGTTGCCGTCGCCGTCGTGCTGTTTGCCCATGCCGCGCGTGCCGGCGACCCCGTCACCCTGATCATTACGGGGGCCCTGGCCGTCGCGATGGGCCTGCAAGCAGCCACGGCGCGGCACCTGAGCGTCAAGGACGTGACCACCGTGGTGGTGACGTCCACGCTCACGGGCCTGGCCGCGGATTCGCGCCTGGGTGGCGGCACCGGAGCCCACTGGGGCAGGAGGCTGGGCGCCGTCGTCCTCATCCTGGCCGGTGCCACTGCTGGCGCCGCCCTGCTCCATGTGCACGCGGGCCTCGGTGTCCTGCTGACTGCCGCGCTCACCCTGGTGGTTGCTGCAGTGGGCGGGATCGCCCGGACCCGGACGCAGAGCTCCTGCCGCCGCTGAGCCCCCGACGTCGCTGGTTTCAAAGCGCTGACGCCTACGGACTGTTGCGTCGGGGAGGCTGGCTGCCGGGCTTTCGGCGGACGAAGAAGGGCGGCCGGGATGATCCCGGCCGCCCCTCATACGATCACTTTTTATCTGGTCTGCAGTACGTTCCAGAGGATCAGGTCGTGGGCGTGCCTGGCCTTGTCGTCGCCGCGGAAGTCCGCCTCTTTGATGCTGCCACCTGTGTCGATGCCAATGCTGGACGTTGAAGCGTAGCGGCCGAGCATCGATTTGTTGGACAGCATGGAACCGAGCGGATGTTCATGTACGGCACCGAAACGATGGCGAGCTTGTCCCCACAAAACTCTTGTCCTGGAGGATGACGCGCATGTTGGTGATGCCGACGAATCCGGTGCCGACGCCGATGCAGTCGTAGACGGCGAAGACGGTTTCGCCCTGCAGCAATCCGGCATTGATCTGCTCGAGCTGCTCGGGCCTGTCGTGGATGTTGGTGTTCAGTGTCCGTGGAAATTGAGGAGTGCAGTCGCGCAGTGGGATTCCCTTGGCGTCATTCCGGAAATACGACGCGCCGGCGAAGATCATGATGCCCTCCACGAAGCCCCAAAGCGCCACGAGGCCGAACGTGAAGATGCCAATGAAGACGGTAAGGAGAATTTGGACAATGCCGATGGTGGTGTAGCCCAAGTAGAAGCGGTGGATGCCCAGTCCGCCCAGGAAGATGCCCAGGAGCCCGGCAACAAGCCTGGACTTCGGCTGCGGGTAGCCGTAAGCCGGATTCGGCATCGGAGGCTGCTGTGACGTCTGGGGGTACTGCATCTGGTACTGCTGCTGGGTCGCGGGCGGGTAGCCCTGGTACTGCTGGCCCGGATACGGCGGAGCCGGCGGCTGAGGCTGCTGGGGCTTCTGATCCTGCGCGGGGTACTGCCCCTGGTACTGCGGAGGGGCGACCGGTGGGTACTGAACCGGGGCCGCCGGCGCGTACGGCGGCGTCGTCTGGACGGCGCTATCAGCGTGGGATGCCGCTTCGGCCGCGCCGCTGGTCGGCTCGTGGTGCTGCTGGGTCATGCTGGTGCCTTTCGGAGAGGTGAGGATGCTGCCCGCGACCCGGGCGGCAGCTCACCGTCAAGAAACGGCATCCCCCCAAGAATCCACGAACCGAATTCATTCTGACGGAACTACTGTGTGATTCCGCTTCATTGCGCTGTGAGTCCTGACATTGATCGAAAATGCCCATGAACCACGCAGATCCGGCCGGCTTCCGGCGGACGTCAGGCCCGCCGCTCCCGCCACGCCAGCGACACCACGAACACCACCGCACCCAGCCCCAGCATCACGAACACCATCAGCCCCCAGTTCGCCTGGGTCACCCCGCTGCCGTAGAAGATGCCGATCAGCACGGTGGCCGTGATCGCGCCCAGGTAGCGGCAGGTCTGGAAGATCCCGGCGGCCACCCCGCGTTCCTCCGGCCGGGTGGACACATACATGCCCTGGCTCGAGGAAATGGCGACCACGCAGTACGGCACACCCAGCAGGGCAGTCAGCGCGAGCACCAGCGGGATGGCGAGGGACACCGTCAGCAGCCACATGCACGCCGACGCCGCCATGAGCAGCACGACGCCGGCGATCAGCACCCGCCGCACGCCGAACCTGTCGATCGCGCGGACCGCGAACGGCGTCCCGACCACGGAGATCGCGGCGAGCGGCAGCATCAGGAGGCCCACGACGCCGGGATCGTAGCCGCCGGCGGTCTGCAGCAGCTGCGGCAGCCCGAAGAACGCGAAGTAGTAGACGCCGTTGAACAGCGCAAAGCCCAGGTAGACCAGCAGCAGCGGCCGGTTCCGGCCCAGCAGCCGCAGGTCCAGGAACGGCGGACTGAACCGCAGCTCCCGCCACGCGAACAGCGCCGCGAGGACCAGCCCTCCGCCAAGCAGCCACCACCGGTAGTCGGGCAGCACATTCAGCAGCGCCATCATCACCAGCACCAGGGCACCGATGAAAGCCCCGATGCCGGGCAGGTCCGAGTCCCGCAGCAGTTCCGAGACCCGGCCGCGCTCCCGGACACCGTCCGCCGGGGCAAAGCGCCGGACCACGAAGATCGCCACCAGGGACAGCGGGACGTTGATCAGGAACAGCGCCTGCCATCCCACCAGGCTGACCAGCAGGCCGCCCACCACGGGCCCGACGGCCGCCGCCGAGGTGTTCGCCATCTGGATCCGGCCCAGCGGCCGCGTGGACTTCACGTTCGCCTCCCGCGCCAGCGCCGCGACCATGACGACGGCGCTCGGGTACGCGGTCGCGGTGCCGAGGGCCATGAAGGCCCGCGCGACGCAGAGCAGTGCGAAGTTCGGCGCAAAGGGCGCGAGGGCGCAGGTCACCGCCACCAGGGCCATGCCCAGCAGGAAGAGCCGCCGCGGGCCGAAGCGGTCCGCGAGCCGGCCCATCAGCGGCTGGCCGGCCGCGGAGGTGAGGTAGAACGCGGTGATCACCCAGGTGACCGTGGCGACGTCGAGCCCGAAGTCCTCGCGCAGCACCACGAGGGCGACGGCGATCATCGAGGAATTCAACGGGTTCAGCGACGTGCCGAGGCTGAGTCCGGCGACGGCGAGGCCCGCCCGGGGAGAGTTGCTCACGGCAACAGTCTGTCCTACCGCGGACGACGGCCGCCAACTGCAGGACGCTGGGCGCCATGACATCCTCCAAGAACGCCCGGCCGATTGCGGGCCACCGAAGGTACACGAAATATGGAACCCACCTACCCGCTCCAAGTGCTGCCTCCACGGCCATGTGAGTACTCGGTTCTGGTGTCACCACGTAGTTACTCGGATTGCCATACCTAAATTTGGGTACTGCCTACTCGTGTTGGGAAGTGATCCCGTTCATAGGCTCTCCCTTGTCAGATTACTGGGGATATCGCGGGAAATAACGGGACCCGCGGTGCATTGGGGATGATCGGTCTCATTTCTCGATGGCGTTCAGCTTGGTTGTCATGCGCCAGCAGCATTGCGCAAGGGATTCACTTCACCCGGCGAAAGAATTAGTTCCGCCGCGTCCAGGGAAGCTCTAACCGACATCAAGTGAAGCTCACCAATTCGAACCGTTTGCGGTTGGGAACTAACATGCGAGTTATCGTCACTGGGGGTGCCGGTTTTCTAGGGTCCCATTTGTGTGAAGCCCTGTTAAAATCTGGAAATACGGTTGTTTGCGTCGATGATCTTTCGACCGGAAGACTCAGTAACATCGACCAGTTCCAGGACAATCCCCTATTCACCTTTATCAATGCGGACGTGAGCACGGGAATAGAAATTGACGGTCCCGTGAACGCCGTCGCCCACCTGGCCAGCCCGGCCTCACCGCCCGACTATCACCGACTACCGCTGGAGACACTCGCAGTGGGAAGCCGCGGAACGGAAAACTCCTTGCGCCTGGCCCGGGAAAAGGGCGCACGCTTTGTGCTGGCGTCAACCAGCGAAGTCTATGGCGATCCGGCCGTGCACCCGCAAACAGAAGAATACTGGGGCAACGTCAACTCCATTGGCCCGCGCAGCGTCTATGACGAGGCAAAACGCTTCGCCGAGGCCATCTCCATGGCGTATGCGCGCAGCTGCGGCGTCAACGTTGGCATCGTCCGGATCTTCAACACCTTCGGACCGCGCATGCGCCCTGGCGACGGCCGCGTGGTGTCCAGCTTCATCACGCAGGCACTCAATGGTGCACCGTTGACTATTTACGGAGACGGCACCCAAACGCGCAGTTTCTGCTATGTGGATGACCTGATCCGCGGGATAACCGCCATGCTCCAGAGCGACGAACCCGGACCCATCAATCTTGGAAATCCCGTGGAACACACCGTTCTCGAACTGGCCGAAATGATCCTGGAGATTACCGGATCCACGTCCTTCATCGAATTCCATCGGCTGCCCGTTGACGATCCCACCCGCCGCCAGCCAGACATCAGCCGCGCGGAAACCCGGCTTGGCTGGAAGCCGCAGGTCCCCACGAGCGTTGGCTTGCGCCGCACGGTCTCTTTCTTCCAATCACAGCCACTAGAAGTGCGTGCCGCGGCCGAGACGGTTGCAGGCGCCCAGTTTGAAGGCGCCCGGCCCGCCGGCGTCCTTTCAGGCGGCCTTTCCGAAGCGCTGGCCAAATCAGCCTGAGCTAGCCGTTTGCGGCTTTCATTTCTATTCACTAGCTGAGTACCCCTGCCAGAAGGAGCTTCACTATGCGCATTACCGTCATTGGAACGGGTTACCTGGGTGCAGTACACGCCGCCGGCAATGGCTTCGTTCGGTCACGATGTGCTGGGCGTGGACGTTGACTCCGTCAAGATCGACCAGCTGTCCCGCGGCCTCACACCCTTCTACGAACCGGGGCTGCAGGAGTTGCTGCGGGAGAACATCGCCGCCGGAAGACTGAAGTTTTCGACGTCTCTGGAGGAGGCCGCCGGCTTTGGCGACGTTCACTTCATTTGCGTCGGGACTCCGCAGTCCCCCAACTCCACAGCCGCGGACATGAAGTTCGTCGACGCCGTCGTGGCAGGGCTGGCTCCCCATCTGAAAAAGCCGAGTCTCCTCGTCGGAAAGTCCACGGTACCGGTAGGAACGGCCGCCAGACTGTCCGAGATGGTCGCTCGGCTGGCTCCCTCAGGGACTCAGGCAAATGTTGCCTGGAACCCGGAGTTCCTCCGGGAGGGGTTCGCCGTCGAGGACACCTTGCACCCGGATCGGCTGGTCATCGGGGTAACCTCCGCCGACGACGAATCGATCCTCCGCGAAGTGTACGCACCGGTGCTGGCGGCAGGTACGCCCTTCATCAGCACGGATCTGGCCACTGCCGAACTGGTCAAGGTCTCGGCCAACGCCTTCCTCGCAACCAAGATCTCCTTCATCAACGCCATCGCGGACATCTGTGAGGCCGCCGGCGCTGACATCATGCCGCTGGCGGCGGCATTGGGTCACGATTCCCGGATCGGCAGCCGGTTCCTCGCCCCGGGTGTGGGCTTTGGCGGCGGTTGCCTGCCCAAGGATATCCGGGCCTTCATGGCCCGCGCAGAGGAGTTGGGCGTGGGCGAGAGCCTCGATTTCCTCAAGAGCATAGATCGCATCAACATCAGCCGTCCGGCGAGCGCCGTCGACCTGGCCCGGGACATGCTCGGAGGATCGCTCATGAACAGGCGCGTCGCGGTACTGGGCGCCGCCTTCAAACCCAACAGCGACGACGTCCGTGATTCCCAGGCACTGAAGGTCGCCAAAGCCCTGCAGGCCCAAGGTGCCCACGTCCGCGTTCACGACCCGGAAGCGGTGGACAACGCCCGTGCCGCCTATCCGACGCTGAACTACACCCATGAAGCTGACAAAGCCTTCGAGGGAGCGGAGCTCACTGTCCACGTCACCGAGTGGTCCCAGTACCGGCAACTGGACCCGGCCCGTCTCTTGGGCCTGGTCACCTCACCCCGCATCCTCGACGCCAGAAACACCCTGGACATCGACCATTGGCGTTCGGCCGGATGGACAGTCCGGGCCATGGGCCGGCCGTCCCGCTGACGCGGCCCGGACGCCCCAAGACAATCCCCACTTCACGGAACAAGGAGAATCATCATGCGAATACTGGTAACTGGCGGAGCCGGCTTCATCGGCTCCCACGTTGTGGAACTGCTCGTGTCCCAGGGACACGAGGTGGTCGTGTTCGACAAGCTCGTCAAGCAAGTGCACGGAGACAAGGGTCCGCAGTTCGTTCCGGCGGACGTCCGGTTCATTCAGGCGGATATGTTTGACCGCCCACGGCTCATTGAAGCACTTCAAGGCGTGGATCAGATCGTGCACCTGGCGGCGGAAGTCGGCGTCGGGCAGTCCATGTACGAAATTTCACGGTATGTGCAGGCAAATACCGGCGGTACGGCGGTCCTGCTGGATGTCCTGGCCAACGAACCCCACCAGGTTTCGAAAATTGTTGTCGCTTCCTCGATGTCGATCTATGGCGAGGGATCGTACATGTGCAGCGAGCACGGTCTGCAGGCCCCGCGGTTGCGGACCGAAGAGCAGCTGCGCGCCCACGACTGGGAGCTCAGGTGCCCCGGCTGTAACCGTGAACTGACGCCTGTCCCGACGGCCGAAACCAAGCCCCTGTTTCCAACGTCGGTCTACGCAATTTCCAAAATGGACCAGGAGCTGCTGTGCCTGGCGGTCGGCCCGGCGTACGGCATCGATGTCACTGCCGTACGGTACTTCAACGCCTACGGCCCCAGGCAGGCACTCTCGAACCCCTACACCGGCGTGGCTGCCATCTTCAGTGGCCGCCTTCTCAACGGGCAACGGCCGTTGGTAAATGAAGACGGCCTGCAGATGAGGGATTTCATCCATGTCGCCGACGTCGCCCGGGCCACCGTCGCGGCGTTGACCGCTCCACGTGCCAGCGGGAAGGCCATCAATATCGGTATCGGTGATCCGATCAGCATCTTGGAAGTGGCTGAGCTTCTCGCCGAGACTCTGGGAGTCGACATTAAGCCTGAGTTGACCGGACAGTTCCGTTCCGGCGACATCCGGCACTGCTGGGCCGATCCGTCGGAGGCCAGGGAGCTGCTGGACTTTGAGCCCCTGTACCGTTTCCGGACCCAGGGTGTGAAGGAGCTCGTCGACTGGGTGCGGGACCAGACGGCGGTCGATAAGCAGGATGAAGCAGTTGCAGAGCTGCGACGTCGCGGATTGAGCGTCTGATGCACGGGGTAATGCTCACGACTTTCGCGGTCGTGCAGGTGCTCTTCCTGTTCAGCCTGCTGGTAACGCTCTGGTTTCTTGCCCAGAAGGTCAATCTGATTCCGTCACACCCCAAGGACGAAAAGGACGACAAGGACGGCAAGGCGAGCTCAAAGCCGCCCATCATCATGTTCTACCCAGTGCTGAACGAACTCGAAGCGACGATGCGGACCACCTTCACCGGAATGTCGCGCGCGCCGTATCCGCGGAACCTGCTGAGAGTGGTTGCCATTCCCAACCACGACGACGCCGGCACCATTGCATCGCTGCGGCGGCTTCAAAAAGAATTCCCTTTCCTGGAGATCCAAGCCGTCCCGCCGACCAGCGACCACACTTGGCGGGCGGTCTTCTCCTCCTGGGACAACAACCCCAAGGCCTACTGGTGGCATGCCGGCAAGCGGACCGGGGACACAGCCCTGCCGCCCAAGAAAACCAGGCAGCTGATTTGGGCCATGTACAACGTTGCCGGGCACCACCCGGACGCGCTGTTGTCCTACATCGACGCTGACAGCATCGTTCCTGTCGACTACTTCGAGACGGCGGCGCAGGGAATCAAGGACTACGACGTCATCCAGTTCACGAACATCACCGGCAACCTGACGAGTTCCTGGGCTTCAGCGTTCTTCGCCATGGACCACATCGCCTGGGATTCAACGATGTACAAGCACATGACAGCCGATGGGCAGCATCCCTACTACGTGCTCGGCAAGGGGCTGTTCTTCCGGGTTGCAGATCTGCTGGAGGTGGGTGGCTTCCATCCGTGGCTCACAATCGAGGACCCCGAGATTGGGATGCGGATGTGGACGAACGGCTACCGCCTGGGCGTTGTCGAATCCCCGCTGGTCGAGGAAGTGCCAGCCACCTTCCTGCAAGGCATTACTCAGCGGAAGAGGTGGATGGCCGGCTTCTTCCAGTCCCTGGGTGGGCCGCTGGTCCAGATGGGCATGCCCCTCAGCAAGCGGATCCGGGCCCGGCTGAATTTCGTCCCCTGCCTTTCGCTGGCACTGAACCCCATCGGCTTGGTGATCGGAGTATGGGCAATTGTCGGCGCGTTCACGTCGGCAACTCCCTTCATCGACGGGCCCTTGATTGTTCTGGCCCTGACGAACATTATTTTGGCGGTCCTGGTCATCAGCTACGGACAATTCCGCGCCTGGAAGATGACCAAGCCCGTCCTGCCGGAGAAGCGGGACCGCCTGCGCTACCTGCTGCGGGTGAATCCCTTGTTCCTGATGGTGTTCTGGCTGTGGTGGTCCATTCCCCTCGCTATCGGGTTCTCCATGTTCCTCCGCGACACCGGTTTGGTTTGGGAGCGCACGGAGAAGATTGACGCCAACCGCGGGCTGCTGCGAGATGGCAGCAGCCCTCAGGAGTCCGCGGCCCTGAACGCTGCCGGGTCGGTGCCCTCGATGAGCTCGGCCGGGGTGAGTGGGCCGGCGAAGTAGCTCATCCCCCAGTCCCGCAAATCGGTATTCCTGGGCGGCACCTCTTGGGTGCCGCCCAGGACTACGTTGTCCTCATAGGTGGACACCGCGTCAGTGCTGGAGGGGGTGTTCAACGGGCAGATAACGTTGCCCACAAACCGGACAGACTCGTCCACCGTTCCATTCATCTCGGCACCACCTGAAATGGCAGGGCTCCTGGTGCGCATGTTTCCGACGGCCGTGTTTCTCACAACCTCCGTGTTGACGGTTCCGAAGGCGTGAACAGCCCTCCCTCCACAGCCAGTGATGATGTTGTTTTCGACGAGAATCGGTTTCCGGTATCCGTACGTTTTTTCGATCAGGTCCAGGGAAATACCGTTGCCGTCGGTGACATAGTCAAAGCCACCACGGCGGAAATCGACCAGGCACTCAACGTCAAATATGTAGTTCCCGACCACGCGATAGCCGTATCCGCCAGGCAGCAGCTCCCCATGGGTGAGGTCCTGAGAGGCGTAGATGCTGATCCCGGACGTGTTCTCCGGACTGTGCCGTGACGTTCCGTGAATCTTGTTGTAGCTGATATCGATCAGATCGTGGGAGCCGTCAGCGTCAAAGCAATTGATTCCGCCGCCGGGAAAATCGTGAACGTGGTTGTTCCACAGGACAACATGGTGGCTTCCTCCGTGAACGGAAAGCCCAGAGCAGTTGGTATTCGAATTGTTTTGGTCACCAGCGACATCGAAGCCATAAAACCCGATGTAGGAAGAGTTGGTGATGTTGAGGAAGTTGTCCGTAGGGGGAGGGACGGAGATGACAGCTTGCGCCTGATCAGAGCGGGCCATGATCCCGAGCCATGCGTCTGGCGATCCATGGAATCCAGACACTTCCGTGTAGCCATATACGCCGGCCCCCACCAGGATCAGGTCACCGGGCGAGGCATGATGCACGGCGGCGTTGATCTCCCTGAACGGGGCCTGCTCAGTCCCGGGGTTGCTGTCGGATCCCTGCCCCGACACATGGAGTGTACGAGTGCCGCAGCGGACGAGCTTGAGGAACTTCTCTTCCGTGGCCATCCCAGGTCCGTGCGCGGCGCCGACCCTTCCGGCCAACGCGTGCAGACGCGATTGCCGCGACTGCGCATCTAGCTGGTTCTTCACCACGATGCCTCCGACGGAAGCCGCGGCGGCCCCGGCTGCTACGGAAAAGAACGTCCGTCGCGTCACCATGCAGCCTGCCGGGCCGATGGGATAGAGCCCTTGGATGATCGGTACCACGTCATGCTCGCCCCATTTCCCAGGAATGCACTGGCAACCGCAGCGCCAACTTCGGATTCTTCGAAGTATAGCTTTCGGCGCCCGTCCAGGCGCGTCACGCAGAGCAAACTTTGGGCCCTCCGGCGCCCGGAATCTCCCGGAAATCCGCGGAAGGCCCCGCGGCCGGGACCGGAAAGACTGCCGTACGTGACGCCCGCCCGGATAAGTTCACGCCAGCGCCGGGGGCGCCGTCGTCAGTGAACTCCCGTCGTCAGAGGACCTTGGAAAGGAACGCCCGGGTCCGGTCGTGCTGGGGATCGCTCAGTATCTGGCGGGGCGGTCCTGCTTCCACCACCACCCCTTCGTCCATGAAGACCAGGGTGTCCGCCACCTCGCGGGCGAATCCCATCTCGTGGGTCACCACGATCATGGTCATGCCGCTCTTGGCCAGTTCCTTCATGACGTCCAGGACCTCGCCCACCAGCTCCGGATCCAAGGCACTTGTCGGCTCGTCGAAGAGCATCAGCTTGGGGTCCATCGCCAAGGCGCGGGCGATGGCCACGCGCTGCTGCTGGCCGCCTGACAGGTGCGCCGGATAGGCATCGCCCTTGTCCCCCAGTCCCACCCGCTCCAGCAGTTCCTTGGCCCGTGCGGTGGCGGCGGCCTTGGACAGCCGTTTCACCCGCATGGGGGCCAGGATGATGTTCTCCACCGCCGTCAGGTGCGGAAACAGGTTGAATCTTTGGAAGACCATCCCGATTTCCTGGCGTTGGAAAGCCGCTTCTTTGAGCTTGAGTTCGTAGAGCTTTTCTCCTTTTTGACGGTAGCCGACCAACTGTCCGTCGACCGAAAGCCGGCCGCCATCAACCCGTTCCAGGTGGTTGATGCACCGCAGGAACGTCGACTTACCCGAACCGCTGGGCCCCACGATGCAGAGAACCTCCCCGGGGTCGACCTCCAGGCTGATGCCGCGCAAGACCCTGTTGGTGCCGAAATTCTTGGAAACCTTCTCCGCAAGCACCATTGGCATGCCGGTCATCCCTTTCCTCCAAAGTCTGTGCCGAGCGGTGCACCCGGGGCGCCGGGCCCCGCAGTGGGTGGTGCCTCCGGCGTTGCCGGTTCCTTGCCCGTCTTGACCCGCCCGGTTCCGCGCGAGAACCGCTTTTCAATGAAGTGTTGTCCCACCATCAGGACGGAGGTGAAAAGCAGGTACCAAAGGGAAGCCACAATCAGCAGCGGCACGGGAGTGAACGTCACCGCGGAAATACCGCGGGACACGCCGTAAAGGTCAACGCTCAACGGAATCGCGGCCACCAGGGAGGTGGTCTTGAGCATCGAAATCACTTCGTTGCCGGTAGGCGGAATGATGATCTTCATGGCCTGCGGCACCACGACGTACCGCATGGTCTGCCCCCAGGACATGGCCAGCGCCGTCGAGGCTTCCTCTTGGCCCTCGTCCACGGACAACAGCCCGGCGCGCACGATTTCAGACATGTAGGCGGCTTCATTCAGGGCCAGTCCGATCACGGCGGTGATAAACAGGTTTGTGAAGATCTCGTTCGGGACGGTGACCCACGGCGTCGTGAACGGAATCCCCAGCGTGAACACTGGATAGATCAGGGACACGATGCCCCAGAACACGAGCTGCACATAGACGGGAGTTCCCCGGAAAATCCAGATATACAGCCAGGCGATGCTCTTCAGCACCGGGTTCGGCGAGAGGCGCATGATGGCCAGCAGCAGGCCGATGACGATAGCGCCGATCATCGAGTAGATGGTCAGCCACAACGTCACCCACGCAGCCTGGCTGATCCGGCGGTCGAAGATGTACTTGCCGACGTCGGGCCAGCCGTAGTCTGCTCGTTGGGCCGCGTCCAGCACAAAGACCGCCAGCCCAAGCAGCAGAACCACGGCAATCAGAATCCGCCACGGGTGCCGCAGGGGGATCGCCACGATCGCCTCCGGCGGCGCGTTGTCCGCGTCCCGTCCTCTGCCGGCCCGAGGCGTCCTGCTCGGTTCCGCCTCAATCATCCGGTCGGATTCCGGCTCGCTCATTTGCTATCACCCTTTGGCTGCCACGTTGAGGTCGGCCGTCTTGACTCCGCCGGCTTCCACGCCCCACTTGGACAGGATCTTGTTGTAGGTACCATCGTCGATCAGCGCCTGGAGGGCCTTCTGGAGGACCGGCGTAAATTCACTGCCCTTGGCCACAGGGATCCCGTACGGCGCCACTTCGAAGGCGTCGCCGGCGGTCTGCAGCTTGTCATTGGTCTTGGAGATGGCATAGAGAGTCACGGGGGAATCGGCGCTCATGGCGTCGACCTGTCCGACCACAAGGGCGTTGGTCGCCTGGTCCTGCGCGTCGTACTTGAAGATGGTGATGGCCGGCTTGCCGGCGTCGGTGCAGGCCTTCGACTTTGCGGGCACTTCGTGCGTGTCCTCATAGGTGGTTGCCTGGACAGCGACTTTGAGTCCGCACGCGTTATTGGGGTCCACGGTCTTGCCCTTCGGCGAGGCCCACTGGATGCCGGCGGAGTAGTAGTTCACGAAATCCACCTGCTTTTCGCGTTCCAGGGTGTCCGTGAAGGAGGACATGCCCATGTCATCCTTTCCGGCCTTCACCGCCGGAAGAATGTTGTCGAAGGTGCCGATGTCGAAATTGACCTTCAAGCCCATAACCTGGCCCAAGGCGTTGGTAAGGTCCACTGACCAGCCTGCCGGCGCACCGTTATCGTCCTTGAACTCGTTGGGCGGGTAGTTGTTAGCCATGCCGACATTGAGTACGCCAGCACTCTTGATTTTCTCCGGAAGCGACGCGGCAATCGAGTCATTCTTTTTCACGTCGATGGCGTCGGCGGTTCCGGACGCCCCGCCGGTGGCCGCCGGTTCGCTGTTGTTGACGCAACCGGAAAGCGAGAGCGCCGTGGCTATGGTGAGGACGGGGAGTAAGTATCGGGTGCGCATGGTTTCCTTAGTTGTTCAGGGATCCTCTAGCCTCCCGCAACGCTGCGGGAGGGCACTGCATGGCTGCTTATTCAGAAGTCATCAAATCGTGTTGCCCGACGCTGTAGTTTCAAGGATTTCTCCAGAGCGACGGATGTCCCGCAGAATTTCCCCGCCTCGTGCTTTCAACTCGGAAATGCTGGAAACACCTACCAACGTCATCGTACGCCGCAGTTCGTCCCCGAAGATGTCGATGATGCGCCCGACGCCCGGCGAGCCTGCCGCCACCAATCCGTACAGGTAGGCCCGGCCGATCGAGCAGGCGTCGGCACCCAACGCCAGCGCTTTGAGGATGTCGCTGCCCCGGCGGATGCCGGAGTCCACATAGATCTCAATCGAATCGCCCACGCGCTGCCGCGATTCCTGGAGGACATCCATGGGGCTCAGCATGTGGTCCAACTGGCGGCCGCCGTGGTTGCTCAGCTGCACGGCATCCAGGCCAATACCCGAGGCCTTCGCGACGTCGGCCGGGTTGACGCAGCCCTTGAGCACGATCTTGCCATGCCAGGCCTGCCGCAGGGCCTCGAGTTCCTTCCATCCGCTGCTGGCATCCGAGTGGCCCAGGATGTGCTGCCACATGGTCGGGGTGACCACGGAAGTGGCCGCGGGGCTTTGCGGATCCAGGTTCGGAAAACTGATGCCGTCCGATTTCAGGAAGTTGACCCACCAGGAAGGGCGCCGGGCGATGTCCGCGATGGTCGAAAGCGTGAGCGCGGGAGGGGCGGTGAATCCGTTGTGGAGGTCTCGTTCCCTGGAGCCCAGTGCCCGCGTGTCGACGCCGACAATCAAGGTGTTGAATCCGGCAGCCTCGCAGCGAGCCAGTTTGTTCTTCATCGCCTGGGCGTCGGAGGTGAGCCCAAAATTGAACCAGCGGTCGAGGTCCGGATGGCGCTCCGCGATGGTTTCCATCGGAACCGTGCTCAGCCCGGCCAGCCCGTACGGGATGCGGGCCCGGTTGGCGGCAGCCGCAACGGCGAGCTCACCCTCGGGATGGAACAACCGGGTTGCCCCCGTCGGAGTCAGCGTGAGCGGCAGCGCGCTTTCATTGCCGAGCAACGTGGTGCTGGTGTCCGGGCCGGAAACCGGGCCCCAGCTGGGCATGAGGGCCCACGCGTCGAAGACGGCTCGATTGCGGCGGAGCGTCACCTCGTCTTCAGATCCCCCGTCCAAATAGTCGAAAATCCCGGCCGGCAAGACCTTGCGCGCCGATTGCCGGTACTCCTCCACATTGAAAGCATTGGCCAGCACCCGGCGTCGGCGGGATATCACTGGGGCCTTGACCTGGATGAGCTGTTTGGCTTCGCTAATTTTCAATGGCGGCCTTCCGTTTGCTGACCTGCGTTATGGTTCAGCGTAGAAAGTGAAACTCCGCGCCACTATGGAGATAGCGACAAATTGAGGGGCACATCATTAGTAGCGAATGCCAAACAGCCGATGTGGTGACCCCATGACGGCGCTTCCGGCGGAACGGCATGCCCTGCCAACCCTGGCGGACGTCGCCCGCTCGGCGGGTTCGGAAATTCTCAGCCTCGTGGAAATGCCGTCCGATGACCGGCAGATTGTCGCCGGCTCTGTTCTCTACGACTCGACGGCCCGGCCCACCAAGTTCCCGGGCGCCGTTGCCCTGGCCATCGGATTGTCCCTTTCCGGAAAACGTCTGGGCGCGAAAGTTCGGGAGCTCAGCGGCGCCGGCTACGTGGCGATCGTTTACAAATCCAACGGCACCTCGGACGAAGTTTTGCGGGCAGCCGCCCGGGACAACGGGATGGCGCTTTTCCGGGCCTCCGACTCGGTGCCGTGGAACCAACTCGCGGAGATCATGGATGCCGCAGTCATCCCGCACCGGCAATCGGGACGGACTCTGGTGGACATCCGCCCCGGGGACCTGTTCGACCTCGCCAACACCGTGGCGGCCCAAGCCGGCGGTGCCATCGCGATCGCCGATCCCGAGCAGACGATCCTGGCGTATTCGACCCTCCCGGACCAGCCCATTGACGAGACGCGCAGGAGTTCCATCCTGAGTCTGCATGTGCCGCATTCCGTGGAAACGGACAACGATTACCGCCGGGTCCATGCCGCCACCGATGCGCTGGATGTGGCGACGCAGGATCCCCTGCTCCGGCGCACGGCCATCGCGATCCGGGCCGGCGACTCCGTCCTGGGCTCGCTCTGGCTCCTTGAACTGGCTGACCACCACAACGAGGACGCCAACCGGATCCTGCGGGAAGCCGCCAACGTGGCCGCGCTCCACATCCTGCACAAACGGACCACCTACGTCTCGAACCTGACACGCCAGATAGATCTGGTCCAGCCGCTGCTGTTCGATCCGAAACGTGCCGAACTGGCGGCCATCAGGCTCGGGATCTCGGCGCCCTCGATCCGTGTCGCGGCCCTGGGAGTCTGGCCGTCCGATGCCATAGCGGCCGAAACGCTGCAGTCCCGCCTCCGGCTCTTCGACACCATCCGGACCGCCTGCGCCATCCGGCTGCCCTCGGCCGTCTGCGGGCTCTCGGACAACATCGTTTACATCGTCCTGCCGCAAACCACCGAATCGTCACGCCAATTTCAACGCAACGCGATTCTGAAAATTGTGCAGAATGCGCGCCGGCTTCTCTCACGCCCGGTCCTGGCCGCGCTGGGCGTCACGGCGACGATCGACCGTCTCGAGGAGTCCAGGGTCAACGCGGAACTGGTCCTGTCCGAACTTGTCCGCAACGTCGCGGAAGGGCTCATCGCCGCCGATTCCGATGACATCGTGGCCGACGACGACTCCCTCGGCTCGCGTCTGCTGCTGCGCCAGTACGTCTCGGCGCTGACCGCCGCCGGCCAGCTGCCCGGAGCGCACGCGCTCAGCATCGCGGCCTACGACGAACAGCATAAGAAATCCTTCGAGGAGACCATCTACGCCTACCTGAGCTGCGACGGAAACGCGATCGATGCCGCCAAGTCGCTGGACGTGCACGTCAACACGGTCCGGTACCGTTTGTCCCGGGTGGAGCCGCTCTTCGGCATAGACCTCGACGACGCCGAAACGCGCCTGCTCGTGTGGCTGCAGTTGTGGGCAAGACACAACTAGTCGTCCGGCTCACACGGTTCGGGCTTGCTCTGCTGAGGCTCTCTTATCCAGCGGCCGACGCCGGTGCGGTCGGCGCAGTCGGATGCCGCCCCCATGCCAACTCACGGAGCCGGACCAGGTCCAGGGATGGCTGGGCCGGAGGGACGCCTGGACGGTTCCGCGGAACCACCACCCTCAGTGCGCGGGGTTCGATGGTGCACCGCACCGGCGTGCTCATCAGCAGAGCCTCGCCGTCCACTCCGACGGGGATCTCGGCCACATCGGCGCCGACCACCACCTCTGAAGCGGCGCGTTGGATCAGGCCGCGCTTCGTCGCACGGCGCAGCAGCCCGACCGCTTCGCGGGTGCTGGCTGCGGAGAGCGCCACTGCGCCGAGAACGCCGCGGTCGAGCCGGGTTCGGCGGCCCAGGCCCGCGAGGTCGTTGCTGCCGTACGGACCGTTGCTCACCAGCACGGCCTGCGGGCCGTCCACTGTTGCGCCGTCCACCTGGGCTCGAAGCCGCGCACCCTTATGGCCCTTGATCAGGTCCGGGAGCATCTCCAGCACGGTCCCGGCCTTGTCGTCCCGGTACGCCGGGCTCTGCACCACCTCGGCGTACACGCCGAACGATGCGTTGTTGACGAAGGTGCGGCCGTTGATTTTCCCGAGGTCCACGTGAAGCTCCACGCCGTCCCGGAGGGCGTCCAGGCAGCCCGTCGGGTCTTCCCGGTTCAGCCCGAGATCCAGGGCGAAATGGTTGCGTGTGCCGGCGCTGATCACCAGGAACGGAAGGTTGTGCTCGGCCGCAATGCCGGCCACCAGCGCCTGGGTTCCGTCACCGCCGGCGACGCCGAGCAGATCGGCCCCGCGCGCTACCGCTTGCCGGGCCAACGCATCGACATCCACCTGTCCCGGACCTTCAAGAAGTGCCACCTCGGCGCCGAGATCCTCGGCCTTCCGCTTGAGGTCGAACTTCACCACTTTGCCCCCGCCGGAGCGCGGGTTCATCACCAGGAAGGCATGCCGCCAGGTGGGAGCGGGGTACTCGGCCATGGCCTTGCCCTCGCCCCTTTCGCGGAGGGCGGCGCGGGCACAGACCAACGCAAGGAACGCCAACGCAATGGAGATCACGACTTCCCGGAGCAGGCTCGCTTGGATGTACAGGACGAGGACCACCAGCGGTGCGAGCACCGCCAGCGCCAGCGCACACCAGCGCAGGAAACCGCGGCTGATGAGGAACCAATAGATCGCAGCCACGGTCACCAGCACGGCGCCCAACCCAGTCGTGACCAGCGCAATGGTGCCTGCCAATCCCGCAGCCACCAACGGGACCGCCACGGCGAGGACGAGCGCGGCGTAAGCCCCCCTTGCCCACCACCGCCGGGTTTCCGGGACCTCCTCGATGGACGGTATTACGGTCATGTCGCGCCCCCGATCTGCGTTACCCCGACGGCGGTCGTGATCCCGGTCCCCGCCCGGCGCTCCCCTTCACGCAAAGGGCGTAGGTGCCGGGGCTCTTTGCCATCCCTGGAATTCACTTTCGGCCTCTCCTTCGCCTCGAATGGCTGCGGCCAACACAGAATCAGGCCGCCGGTTCAGGTCTTGATCTTGGCCACGGTCATCAGGATCGCCGAGTCTTCCTCGGCCTCCAGGCTGTGCAGCCCCTCCGGCACGATCAGCAGATCGCCGGTCTTGCCTTGCCAGGATTCGTTGCCGGCACGCAGGCGCACACAGCCGCGGAGGACAAACACGGTCGCCTCGCCGGGGTTCTGGTGTTCGCTCAGCTGCGTCCCGGCCCTGAACGCCATGACGGTCTGGCGCAGAACTTTCTCGTGCCCGCCAAACACCGTGTCAGCGGCCCGTCCGCTCCCTGCCGCGAGGGCAGCCGTGACCTGCTGCCTGGCCAGGGCATCGATCGATATTTTCTGCATGGGCACACCGTACTCGCCTCAGCCCCCGCTGCCGAGGGTCCTTCGCCCCGGACTGCCGCAGTACGCCGGCAGCCCTAGTACGCAACTTGGAATCCGCCGAACTCCCCCGTCGCCGCCGAGACGGACTCTTCGACGTCCTCCACCCGGCCGGGCGCCTCCGAAGAGCGCAACCAGCGCCGCAGCTCCAGCACCACGGACTGCGGCCCCTCGGCCACAATGCCCACGGAGCCGTCGATGTTGTTCCTGACCGTGCCGCTGAGCCCCAACTCCTCGGCCTTCCGGACCGTCCAGTACCGGAAACCGACCGCCTGGACCACACCGGACACCCGCGCATTCAGCCGCACGGGCTCGCCGGAATCAGCAGGAAACTGCGCACGGTGTTTGTCAGTCATGCTCCCAATGTAGCGCCCGCCACGGCCTCTAGTTTGGTCATGCAGGCGTAGTCTCACCGCCCAGACACAAAGGGACCTTTGCCCCTTTTCGAGCGGCCGACGTCCGCGAAAGGCTGGTTTCCAGCACTGCAACAGCTTGTCGAAGACCCGGCAACCGCACACCGAAGTGCTCTTCCCCCATCGGCAGTCACAACTGCCCGAAAGGACAAGATAATGGCTGGACAATTCGAAATCTTCACCGACGCGGAATCCAACGTTCGGTTCCGGCTGCTCGCCGCGGACGGGACCGTGTTGGCAATTTCCAAGGCATTCGACGACAAACGCCAGGCGGCGAACGGCATCATGGCCGTGCGCGAGTGCGCCGGCACCGGGCTGATCCGGGAAGCCCGCAGCAACCCGTGGACCGGGCAACGCAGCAGCAGGAACGCCTCGCCGACGCAGGCGGGCCACCATCACCACCACCGGCACCTGCCCGCCGTGTAGCGCTCAGCTGGTTTCGCCAGCCGGCCGTGCGGCCGGTTGCTGAAACTGTGCCTTTGCTGAGTCGGGCCCTTTGCTGAGTTTGCCGCTGCGGCTACTTCGCCGGTTCCGTTACGGCGCCCGTGCCCGATCCCTGGGCGGCGGGACGAAGTGACGTGATCATCTTCCGGACTTCCTGGTACTCCGCCGTGGTGGCGTAGAGCTTCGCCTTCTCCAGGTACGGCAGCGCGGGGTCCCCCGGCGTCGTGTTGTTCGCCGGGTCATAGGCCTGGCCGAACAGCGCGCCGCTGGGCGGCCAGAGGAAGAGCTGGAACATCGGGCACGCCAGAGGTCCGGTCTCCTCCGGCATCATGGTGATGCCGTACGACGCGAAGGTGGGCGGTGAAGCTTTCGGGGCCGCCGCGTCACCGCGGCCCTCGAAGACGTAGCGCGGCACATTTTGGTCCGCCGCGCCGGGTTCGGCGAGGGCCTGCATTGGCTCGGAATCGATGAGCAGATACGGCTGCTGCTCGCTGCATTCGGCGCCCGTGACAATATTGGTGCGCAGCGCGGCCATCTGCTTCCCGGCGGCGTTCACAACGTCCACGAACTCACCGCCCAGCGGCGCCTCCCCCGCCGGGTCCCGGATCACCCAGGTGGCCGGGTAGTCGAAACTCAGGGTCCCGTCCGACGTCGTGAACGTCTTCCAGCCGGACGACGACGGCGGGGCCACCGCCGTCGAGGTTGCCGGCGTCGTGGTCCCCGGCGCCGTTCCAGGTGCTGTTTCCGTGGCTGACCCCGAAGGTGTGGTTCCCTGCGTTCCCTGCGGGCCCGACTCAGTGTTTCCCGACTGAGGGTCTCCCGCAGGCGGGCCGCCGGACGTTGCGTCCGGCGCCGTCGCAACGCCGGACGTCGCGGGCGGCGCCGCCGGCGAGCCGCAGCCGGCCAGCAGCAGGGCTGCGAGGCCCAGCGCTGAAACATAAACAGACGGAGCCGGGAACCCTGTGGGTCGCCGCGTCATGCTCCCCCCTCAGCCTGCCGCTGCCTCGCCATGAACCGGGCCGGCCCTACTGCCCCGCCGGACGCAGCGAGGTGATCATCTTCCTGATGTCCTCGTATTCGGAGGTCTCCATGTAGGCCTCCGGGGTGTCGACAAGGGGCTCGTTGCCCGGGCTGGTGTCGAAGGGGTTGTAGACGCCGCCGAACGACGCTCCGCTGGGCGGCCAGGTGAAGAACTGGAAGATCGGACAGGCATCGGGCCCGGACGGCTTGGGCGCCGAGCTGATGCCGTAGGCCATGACGTTGGCCTTCATGGGGTCCTTCTCTGCCGGATACAGCCGCAACTCAAAGATGAAGTGCGGCGTGACCCCCTGCTGGACCAAGGCCGGAACGGGCACGAGATCGAGCACTGAGTAGGGGATCCGTTGCGTGCATTCCGAGCCCGTGACCACGTTGGTCCGCAAGGTGGCCAGCGACTTACTTTCCGCGGTGAGGACCTCCAGGAACACTCCGCCGGGTGCGGCCTCGGCGCCGCGGTCCTTCACGGTCCACTCGGCCGGGTGGTCGAACTCCAGCTGCCCGTCGGCTGTCTTGACGGTTTTCCAGTCCGCCGCCGTCGGATCGGGCGTGGCGGGCGTCGACGGCGCCTCGGTCGGCGGAACATCGCTTGCGCCGGGCGCGGACGTCAGCGGGGGCACGGAGGGCATCGACGGCGACGTCGGCCCCGGGCCAGCGGGCGCACCGCAGGCGCCAAGCAGTGCCGCAACTAAGAAGCCGGCCGATGCTGCCGTGCCGAACGCCGCGAGTCGACGCATGTCAGCCTCCCCCGGGATTCAAGTGGTTCGACCATTGTGCAGTGTCCGCGCGCAGAAGCAAGAGCCAAAAGTCCCGGGGACGGCGGCCAAGTGGAGAACGGGCTGTGCCGGAACGGGCCCTCCCCGCCTCCGCCTGCTGCGGCGTGACCGGACCCACGTTGACATCCCTCCGATTTCAGTTGCCCGTGGAAGCTTGCTAGAGCTTAACTAATGCAAGACTTCCTGACACAAGCAACGCCGTTCCTGGCCATGGCCCTCGCCGTGGTTGCCGGACTCGTCCTGTC
Organism: uncultured Actinomycetota bacterium; assembly: GCA_963722145.1. Classification (GTDB taxonomy): domain Bacteria; phylum Actinomycetota; class Actinomycetes; order Actinomycetales; family Micrococcaceae; genus Arthrobacter. The sequence goes on from CAVRLW010000017.1 coordinate 60,303, forward strand.
CTGGCTGGTGCGCAAGATTGTGCTCCGGCTCAACCGCAGCAAGCCCGAACTGCGCGAGACGTCCCGCGTGGCCCGGCTGCCGTTGCGCCTGTCGCTGTGCCTGATCGCCGTCCGGACAGCGCTGGCCACACCCCCCGGGGACCTCGCATGGCGGCCGGCCCTGGACCATGTGCTGCTGCTTGCGCTCATCGCCTCCCTGGCCTGGCTGGCCATCGCCATGCTGCTCATCATCGAGGCGATGGTGCTGACCCGGTACCGGGTGGATGTGGCGGACAACCGCCGCGCCCGGCGGCTGCGCACCCAGGTGATCCTGGCCCGGCGGATCGGCGTCGCACTGATCGCGGTGGTGGCCCTGGGCAGCATGATGCTGACGTTCCCCGCGATCCAGGCCCTCGGCGCGGGGCTCCTCGCCTCCGCGGGCGTGATCTCGATTGTCGCCGGCCTCGCCGCGCAGACCTCGCTAGTCAACGTCTTCGCCGGCATCCAGCTCGCCTTCACGGACGCGATCCGGGTGGACGATGTGGTGGTGGTCCAGAAGGAATGGGGCCGGATCGAGGAGATCACCCTGACCTACGTGGTAGTCCACATCTGGGACGACCGCCGGCTGATCCTGCCCTCGACGTACTTCACCACCACCCCGTTCGAGAACTGGACCCGGCGGCAGTCCGAGGTGATGGGCACCGTGGAGTTCGACCTCGACTGGCGCGCTCCTGTAGAGGCGATGCGCGCCGAACTGAAGACGGTCCTGGCGGAGACCCCATTGTGGGACCAGCGCGTGGGAATCCTGCAGATCACTGACGCCACCGCCGGCTTTGTCCGGGTGCGCATCCTGGTCAGCGCCGCGGACAGCGCCTCCCTATTCGACCTCCGCTGCCTGATCCGCGAGGAACTGGTGGTGTTCCTGCAGCAGGACCACCCGACGGCGCTCCCCCATGTTCGCCTCGAATCGGTGCCCTCGGCGCTGGCGGGATCCACCGCATCCGCCGCGTCCGACTCCGGCACGGGGTCCCAGCGTCCGGGCAAGGACGCTGCCACGGGCGAACACCCCAGGCACGCAGACCCCCAGGACTCCCAGCTGTTCACCGGGTCCATCGAGGCGATCCAGCGCTCCAAGGCCTTCTCCGGTCCCGGCGACGACGTCTTCGAGGACCGCGACAACGCCATCGCCTCGAAGAACTAGCCAGGGCCGGGCGGCTCCGACCGGACAACAGGACGGGGCGGGGTCTTCCCAGCCCCCGCCAACTGGTCGATAATCAGACGTTGGCGGGACAGCAGCAACGCTGCCCCCATTGTTCTGCAGGACCAGCTGAGGAGTCCCCCATGACGGTCGAACAAGCCCCCGCGGAAACATCTAAGGCGACTGCCAGCGATTGGTTCCAGCGCGCCGTCGTCTATCAGATCTATCCGCGCAGTTTTGCCGATTCAAACGGCGACGGCATTGGCGACCTCCGCGGCATCATCAGCAAGCTGGATTACCTCCAGCGGCTGGGGGTCGACGTCGTCTGGCTCTCCCCGATCTACACCTCCCCGCAGGACGACAACGGCTATGACATCAGCGACTACCAGAACGTGGACCCGCTCTTCGGCACTCTCGAGGAACTGCGGGAACTGACCGACGGGCTACACGCACGCGGCATGAAGCTGGTGATGGACCTGGTGGTCAACCACACCTCGGACGAACACCCCTGGTTCGTGGAGTCCCGGTCCTCGAAGGACAACCCGAAGCGCGACTGGTACTGGTGGCGGTCACCCCGGGAGGTCGACGCCGGTTCCTCCCCACGGCGTACGGCCGCGGAGCCAAACAACTGGGGCTCGGCGTTCTCCGGGCCCGCGTGGGAGTTCGATCAGGCCACCGGGGAGTACTACCTGCACATCTTCTCGAAGAAGCAGCCGGACCTGAACTGGGAGAATCCCGACGTCCGGGCAGCGGTCTACGAGATGATGAACTGGTGGCTGGACCGCGGCGTGGACGGCTTCCGGATGGATGTCATCAACTTCATCTCCAAGGACACTTCGCTCCCGGACGGTCCAGTTGCCGACGGCAGGCTCTTTGGCGACGGCAGCCCGTTCTACATAGACGGCCCGCGCATGCACGAGTTCCTGCAGGAGATGCACCGGGAAGTCTTCGCCGGCCGCACGGGCGAACTGCTCACCGTCGCCGAAATGCCCGGCGTGACCGTGGCGGACGCCATCCTGTACACGGACCCCGCCCGGGCCGAGGTGGACATGGTCTTCCAGTTCGAGCACGTGGCGCTGGACCACGAGGACGGCGACAAATGGCGGCCCAAGAAGCTCCTGCTCACCGAGCTGAAGCAGACCATGGGGCGCTGGCAGGAAGGCCTGGCCGAGACCGGCTGGAACAGCCTGTACTGGGGCAACCACGATCAGGCCCGCGCCGTGTCCCGCTTCGGCGACGACGGCAAATACCGCGAGCTCTCCGCCAAGATGCTGGCCGGCATCCTGCACCTGCACCGGGGCACGCCCTACGTCTACCAGGGTGAAGAGCTGGGCATGACCAACATGACGTTCGGCGCGATCAGCGATTACCGCGATATCGAGGTCCTCAACCACCACCGCGAAGCCACCACGCACCTCGGCCATACCGACGCCGAGGTCCTCGCCGCCCTCGCGCCGCTGAACCGGGACAACGCGCGGACCCCGGTCCAGTGGGACGCCTCCCGGCATGCCGGCTTTACCACCGGGGCTCCCTGGATCGCGGTCAACCCGAATGCCAACCACATCAACGCCGCCGCCCAGGTGGATGATCCGGATTCGGTCTTCAGTTTCTACCGCAAGGTGATAGCGCTGCGGCATGCCGAGCCGGTGGTCTCGCACGGCAACTTCACCATGCTGCTGCCGGATGACCCGCATGTTTACGCGTTCACCCGGGCGTTGGCTGGCTCCCATGACCGTTCCCCCGGCAGTCCCGCAGACGGCACCGAGATTCTCGAGATGTTGGTCCTCGGCAACTTTTCCGGCCAGGAGCGCGACGCGGAGCTCGGGGATGCGGCCTGGGGTGACGCGGAGCTGATTTTGGGCAACTACCCGTCCGACGCCGGTTCGGCCGACGCCGGTTCGGCCGACGCGCGGTTCGGCCGACGGCGGTTCGGCCGACGGCGGTTCGGCCGCAAGCGCCGTGCGGGGCGGCTCAGCCGCGGGTGCCGTGAGGGTCAGCGCGGTGCGCCTGCGGCCCTGGGAACTGCGGGTCTTGCGCCGGCGCAGCGGCGCCTGATCCCCGTAACCGGAACGCCAGCTAAGAAAGGAAGCCAGGCATGACTATTCCCCCGACCCCAGAACCCGATCCATTTCCGCCGGAACCGGGTCCAACAACGCCGCCGCCGGAGCCCGGGGACCCGTTCCCGCCGGAACCCGGCCCGGTCACGCCACCGCCTGTTCCGGGGCCTGAGCCGGTACCCGGACCCGCGCCGACGCCGTCACCGGCACCGGGTCCGTTCCCGACGCCTAATCCCCTCCCGATTCCGGACCCTGGCCCGGTGCCGCCGCGGCCGGACCCGACCCGGTTCTAGAGGGCGTCAACGCCCGGTAGCCGCGTGCAGGAACCGGCATCCCCGGGCAGGCTCAGGATGCGCAGAGCCGCCCGCGACGCGCAAATGACCCTGCGACAGGGAATTCGGGGGTCGCAGGGTCATTTGCGCGTCGGCAGCAAGATTGGGTGGCGGAGCCTACTTCAGGACGATGTCCCGGGTGCGGTGATCGTACTGAATGACCAGGAGGCCGCCGCCGTGGTGGACCTCGTGGTTGGGGCCGTCGAAGACGCCGAACGCACCGTAGTTTTCGTCCCAGGAGCGGTTCAGGGCGATCTTGAAGGTGTAGAAGCCGGCCGGAATGTCCGCGGCGATCTTCCAGAGCTGGTCCACCTGGTCCAGTTCCATCTGGGCTTCGTCATACTGCGGTGCCCAGTTGGCGGGGGCGCCCAGCAGGACGTTGAAGTCACCGGCAACCGCGACGGCTTCCGGCTGCTCGATGGTTTCGACGCTGACAGCCACGGGTTCTGCTGGGGCTGGCGCAGCTTCTGCTGACTGCGGGGCCTTGGCAGCGGGCTTGCGCTTCCGCACAGCCTTGGCCACCGGGGCCACGGCTTCCTCGACGAGCTTGGCGGCCTTGCCGGCAACCTTGGCTGTTTTCGACGGCGCTTCGTCGGCCTTGGCGGACGGCTTTGCTGCCCTCGTCGGCTTGACTGCGGGAGCAGACGGCAACGGCGTGCCAGCCGGAACCGCAGTGCCGGCGTCGAGCGCTGTAGCGAAGGCGGCAGGCTCGGCGAAAGCAACCGTGGCGCGCTGACCGTCGTCGGTGATGGACCAGCCGGAGCGGCCCTTGACCAGCCAGCCGGCCTTGACCAGCTTGCCCGTGGCGGTGGTCAGCGTCTTGTGGCCGCGGGGAATGCCGCCGCTGAGGAGTTCGCTTTCGTGGTCGTTGAGGGGTACCCGTGCGATTGCCTCGCTCAGCACGGCTCCGGCGTTCAACTTCTCGCCAGTCCATACCTCCTCTGACAGGACATCCAGCACGGCCTTGAGCCGAAGGTTGGTGTTTTCCGCGGTGTTCGCGCCCATGGGTCTCCTTTAGAAGCAATTGATCCACCTGCATTTTGCCAAGGAAATGATGGTTTTTGCGAGCGGAACCTGTTAACTCTGTGTGTCGTGACCCACTATGACAGGGCTGAGCGGAGCGCGCGAGGGACAAACTCACCGCTACCCGCGAGTAGCCTGGCGCCAGAGTACTCTTGGCCGCCATGCCCGTTCCGGCAGTGCTCTGATTCGGCAGTGCTGGACTCGGCAGTGCTGGATTCGGGGCGCCCGCGGGCGGACAATGAGCCGTATTCGTCCCTGTTCTTCAGGAGCCGTCATGCCTCGTTTCAAGGTCTGGCTGCAGCGTCACCGCCTCCCGGCGTTCTTCGCCCTGGCCTTCGCGATTTCCTGGTGCTCCTGGCCGCTCTATGCGGCCGGGCTGATGCCGCAATTCGAATTCCTGCCGATCGGTCCGCTCGTGGCGGCGCTGATCATCATTGGGCTCGCCGAGGGAAGAGCCGGCTTCCGGGTCTGGGGCCGGCGGCTGATCCGGTGGCGGGTGGGCTGGGTCTGGTACGCCGTGGCCCTCCTCCTCCCGGCAATGATGGCGCTGCTCACCGGATTCGCGAACATGGCCCTCGGCGCCCCAGCGCCAGGGCTGGCAGAGGTGACGTGGTCCGGGCTCCTGGCCGTCTTTGCCGTGCGTCTGGTCAATCCGCTGGACGGCCCCCTGGGAGAGGAGCCGGGTTTCCGCGGCTATGCCGTGCCCCTGCTCCAGGCCAGGTGGACTCCGCTGCGGTCCGCGGCACTGCTCGGCGTTGTGGTGTCCCTCTGGCACCTTCCGCTGGTCCTGTTCGGGCAACTCAGCTTGATCGGACTGCCCACCACTTTCGTCATCACCTTCCTCTACGTGTGGCTGTTCAACCGCACCGGCGGAAGCGTGCTGCTCACGTACCTCTTCCACAACAGCCAGGGCACGTTCACGGTGGGATCTTTCGGTTTCTCCGGTGCCGACGCTGACCGGGCGGAACTCATCTACTTCGCCGTCGTGGTGCTTGCAGCCCTCACTTGCGTTCTCCTGGACCGGGGTGCCTGGCGCGCGGCACCGGCATCCGCCGTCGACTCCGTGCTGACCCGTTCCGGATCAGATCGAATCCACCGCTAAGGAGGGATTATGTCCTCGCCCCTGCCGTCCCATGCCGGGCCCATTGCCCTGATCGCCGGCCTGGCCTTCGCCGCCGAGGACGTCTGGCGCCTGCTCGCGGCCGACCACAGCCTCGAGCGAATCGAAATGATGCGCCAGACTCCGTTCCAGCTGGCCAACGCGTTCTACTTTGTGGTCTTCATCGGACTGATGCTCGCCTTGGTATCCGTCTACATGAGGTACGCGGACGGCGCAGGCTCCCTGGGCGTCGTCGGATTCTGCGCCGCCCTGGTCGGCACTATGGATATGGCGGGCAACATGTGGTTCGACGGGTTTGCCGGTCCGTGGATTGCCGAAACCGCGCCCGACGCCATCCTCGCCGGCGGGTCCGGGATGCTGGTCGTCGGCGCGCTCTCCAGTTACGTGCTGTTTGCGCTCGGCTGGATGGTGTTCGGCATAGTTGGCTGGCGGACGCACATGTTCCCGGCGTGGGCCGGTGCGGCGTTCGTCGTCGCCGGGGCGTTGGGATTCAACGTGGGCCTGCCGCCCTACGGGATTCCCATCGGCCTTGCAATGGCCGCCCTAGGCTGGTGGATCACCCGAAGCTCCCGCACGACGGCCGAGCAGCGCCAGGAAGCCCGCTCCTAAGCCGCCGTTCCTAGGCCCGCTTCTAGGCCGCCGTTCCTAGGCCCAGGACCGTTGTGCCAAGGTAGTTCTCACTCCTCGGTGCTCCATTCGGCCCCGGTCTGGGCCATGAAGGCAGCTACAGCTGCTTCGGTGGTGGGATAGAAATGCTCGGGCTCGATTTCGCGGGTCAATCCGTACTTTTCGATCTTCTCCCGGGTCCTGTGCTTGAGCTCGGCGAACACCAGGGAGATACCCTGCGCGTTCAGCTCGACGTCCAGATCGAGCAATACGTCCGCGGCGGTGGTGTCCACGTCCGTGATCGGTTCGGCCGCGATGACGATCCACCGCGGCTTGGGTTCCGTTAGTGCCAAGTGCCGGATGTTGTCGCGGAACGGCCTGACGTTGGCGAAGAACAACGGGGCGTCCCACCGGTAGATCACCAGGCCGGGCAGGTGCTTTGCGTCCGGGTGGACGCGGATGTCGTGAAACCCCTCGTAACCCGGCACCCGCCCGATCACGGTCTCGTACGGCCACCACGCCCGGCGGAAGATGTTCAGAATGGACAGCCCCACCGCAATGCCGATGCCGGGCAGAACGCCCAGGAACGCCACTCCGAGGAAGGCGGCCAAGGACAGGTAGAACTCGGTGCGTCTCTGGTGCCAGAGACGCACAGTTCCGGGAATGTCGGCCAGGGACACGGACGCGGTGATCACCACGGCCGCCAGAGCCGGCTGTGGCAGGTTCTGGAACAGCCCGGGAAGCAGTACGAGCATGAGGAGGACCAGCACAGCGCCCGTCACACCTGTGAGCTGTGTCTTGGAGCCGGAACGTTCGGCGACGGCGGTCCGGGAGCCGCTGGTGCTCACGGGGAAGCCTTGGAAGAAGCCCGCGGCAATGTTTGCGGCACCGATGCCGATCATTTCCTGGTTGCCATGAACCTCTTGGCCGGAGCGCGCTGCGAACGCCGTCGAATTCGAAATCGTGTCTGTCAAGGACACCAACGCAATGCCCAGAGCACCGGCAAACATCAGCCCGATGTCCTGCAACGTCACGTCCGGGATCGTGAACGGCGGGAAACCTCGCGGGAGTTCCCCGACCAGGGAGACGCCCTTATTGGCGAGGTCAAACAGCGAAGTCGCCGCGATCGCGAGGACCACCATGACGAGCACCGCAGGGACCTTGGGCAGCCACCGTTGCAGAGCAAGTATCAGCACAATCCCGGCAACACCGACTGCCGCGGCGGCGACCACCGTCTCGCCATTGGCCACGCCCTCGACGAAACCGACCAGGTCACCAATGAAGTTTTCGCTGTCCACCTTGAACCCGAAGAGTTTCGGGAGCTGGCCCACCAGGATGGTGATCGCGAGGCCGTTCATGTAGCCGATCATCGTGGGTTTGGAGATGAGGTCGGCGATGAAGCCAAACTTGGCCACGGACGCGAGGACCATGATGAGGCCGACCATGATCGCGAGCAGCGACGCGAGTGCCACCGCCTTCTGCGGGTCACCGTCGGAGGCGACGAGCGGCAGGACGGTCGCGGCGATCATCGGGCCGAGGGCAGAGTCCGGTCCCAGCACCAGAATGCGGGACGGACCGAAGACCGCATAGGCGAACAGACAGAGGATGGTGGTGTACAGCCCGGTGATCGCCGGAAGTCCTGCCAGCTCCGCATAGGCCATGCCCTGGGGAACGAGCAACGTCGCCAGTACGACTCCGGCGACGACGTCCTTGCCGAACCATTCCTTCTGATATGTGGCGGGGACGTCGAGTCCAGGCATCACCTTGCTCAGCGAGCCCATCCGCCGCTGTCCGGTCTTCGTCATATCTGCACTCTGCCGCGCGGCACCACCCGGCGCATCCCCCGACAAGGGTGACCCGCCTCGGCAGCCGGGCGTGCGTCGGTTGCTGGTGCCTGGTGCCCCAACGCGACGGGCTTCCGTTGTGTCCCCAGACCGATAGGCCTAGAGTGGCCATCGGCCAACTGCGTCCCGCCCCGCTGCACGAACATGCGCCGGAGGCCGCTCCCACCGTTGTGATCGAGGAGATATCTATGAAAACCCGCACGCTCGGTTCGCTCACCGTCTCCGCCCTGGGCTTGGGCTGCATGGGCATGAGCGAGTTCTACGGCCACGGCGAGGAAAACGAATCCATCGTCACCATCCAGGCCTTTCTCGACGCCGGCGGAAGCCTGCTCGACACGGCTGACATGTACGGCCCGTTCACGAACGAAGTGCTTGTCGGCCGGGCCATCGCCGGCCGGCGGGACGACGTCGTCCTGGCCACCAAATTCGGCAACGAACGCCGGCCCGACGGATCCTGGGTGGGCATCAACGGCTCCCCCGACTACGTGCACGCCGCCTGCGATGCAAGCCTGCAGCGGCTGGGCGTGGACCACATCGACCTGTACTACCAGCACCGGGTGGACAAGACCGTCCCGATAGAGGAAACCGTCGGAGCCATGGCTGAGCTGGTACAGGCCGGGAAAGTCCGGCACCTCGGCCTGTCCGAGGCCAGCGCCGACACCGTGCGCCGGGCCCACGCGGTGCACCCCATCACCGCCCTGCAGACCGAATACTCGCTGTGGGAGCGCGAGCCGGAGACCAAGGTCTTCCCGGTCCTGGCCGAGCTGGGCATCGGCTTTGTCCCCTACAGCCCGCTGGGCCGCGGCTTCCTGACCGGCCAGTTCCGCAGCCCCAATGACTTTGCGGCGGACGATTTCCGCCGGCACTCCCCGCGATTCCAGGGCGAGAACTTTGACCGCAACCTGCAACTCGTGGACCGGGTCAAGGAGTTGGCGGACGCGAAGGGCTGCACCCCTGCGCAACTGGCACTGGCCTGGCTGCTGGCCCAAGGCGAGCACATCGTTCCCATCCCGGGCACCAAGAAGCACGACCGCCTGCGGGAGAACCTGGGCGCTGCCGACGTCGAACTCTCCGCCGAGGACCTCACCCGTCTGGACGAACTGGCTCCGGCCGGGGCGGCAGCCGGAGCGCGGTACCCGCACATGGACTCGATCGACGACTAAGCCGCCCGTTCGACATCCAACGCGGGGTCACTTACGCCCATCCGGGGCCCCGAATGGGCCGTAAGTGACCCCGCGTTGCTTGTTGCCTAGTGCCCGGACGCGGCCAATTCCGCCAGCAGCTCGGCCTTGCGTTCCTCGCTCGCAAAGGACGAACGGATCGAGTTCGCCGCCATCCGGACGCAGTCGAACTCGGAGAGGCCGATTACCGATTTCAGCTGTGCGAAGTTGTCGTCCACGTACCCGCCGAAATACGCAGGATCGTCCGAGTTCACGCAGACGTTCAGCCCCGCCGCGAGCATCGCCGGCAGCGGGTGCTCAGCCAAGGTGTCCACCGCCCGGAGCCGAACGTTGGACAGCGGGCACACGGTCAGCGGCATGAGCTCGTCCACCAGCCGCTCCACGAGTTCCGGATCTTCCATGCACCGGATGCCGTGGTCGATCCGCTCCACTTCGAGGATGTCCAGCGCATCGATGATGTACGACGGCGGGCCCTCCTCGCCGGCGTGCGCGATCCGGTGCAGCCCAGCATCCTTCGCCCGGGCGAAGAGCCGCTCGAACTTGGCCGGCGGGTTGCCCACCTCGGCGGAATCGAGCCCGATTCCGGCGATCGGGGCGTCCATGGCAAGCAGCTTCTCCAGCACCTCGAGGGCCGATTCCTCGGTGAGGTCGCGCAGGAAGGCTGCGATCAGGAGCGTGGAGATGCCGAACTCTTCTTGGGATCCAGCCAGTACCGACGCCACGCCGTTGACACACGTCTCCAGCGATATCCCGCGGGACAGGTGGGCCTGCGGGTCCAGCATGATCTCGGCGTGCCTGACCCCGGCGAGCGCCGCCCGGGCCAGGTAGGCCCGGGTCATGTCGGCGAAGTCCTGCTCCGTCTGCAGCACGGCCATGTTGGCGTAGTACAGGTCCAAAAAGGATTGCAGGTCCGTGAACTCGTAGCGCGAGCGCAGTTCGTCCAGGTCCTTATAGGGCAGGCCGATTCCGTTGCGTTCCGCCAGCGCGAAGATCAGCTCCGGTTCCAGCGTTCCTTCAATGTGTAGGTGCAGTTCCGCGACCGGGAGCGGGAGGGGTTCACCGGCCTCCGGCTCTTCCGGTTCTTCCGCGTCTTGCTCCGTAAACCGAGTCTCGCCGTCGTTCGTATCCATCCGGTAAGGATATGCCCGCTGTCTATCACCGATAGAGTCGAACCAATGCAAAGTAAACAGCATGCTTCCGATTTGTCGCGCCCGGCTGTTCGGGATCTGGTTCAAAATCTAGTTCCCGGCAATCCGACGGACGGTTTTGTCCGTGTGCGCGGCGCGCGTGAGAACAACCTGCGCAACGTGGACGTGGACGTGCCCCGCGATGCGATCGTCGCCTTCACCGGCGTCTCCGGCTCCGGCAAGTCCTCCCTCGCCTTCGGCACAATCTATGCCGAGGCACAGCGCCGCTACTTCGAATCCGTGGCCCCCTACGCCCGCCGGCTCATCCAGCAGGGGCACAACCCCAAGGTGGAAATGATCACTGGGCTGCCGCCCGCCGTCGCGCTCCAGCAGCGCCGCGGGACGCCGAGCTCGCGGTCCACGGTGGGCACGCTCACTACGCTGTCCAACTCGCTGCGCATGCTCTTCTCCCGCGCCGGCAGCTATCCCGACGGCGCCGGGCAGTTGGACTCGGACGCGTTTTCCCCGAATACGGCAGCCGGCGCCTGCCCGCAATGCCACGGCCTGGGGATCGCGCACACCGTCACCGAGTCCTCCCTGGTCCCGGACACCTCCCTGAGCATCCGCGACGGCGCCATCGCCGCCTGGCCCGGGGCGTGGCAGGGCAAGAACCTGCGCGACATCCTGACCCACCTTGGCCACGACGTCGACACCCCCTGGAGGAAGCTGCCCAAACAAGACCGCGACTGGATCCTGTTCACCGAGGAACAGCCCGTGGTGGAAGTGACGCCCCAGCGCGACCGCGTCGCCAAGCCGTACAAGGGCCGGTTCTGGAGCGCCAAGAGCTACGTGCTGCATACGCTCGCCGATTCCAAGAGCACCACCATGCGCGAGAAGGTGCTGCGCTTTATGGAAACCGGCCCGTGCCCGGTCTGTGGCGGCAGCGGCCTGACCCCTGCCGCACTCGCCGTCACCTTCGCCGGACGCACCATCGCCGAACTCAACGCCGTCCCCATGACGGAACTGGCGGGCATCCTCCGCCCCACCACCGAGCTCACGGAGGCCGGGACCGCCTCCCGCAAGCAGTCCTCCGGCGAGGGCAGCGAGGTGGCCGTCGCCATCACCCGCGACCTCCTGCAGCGCGTCACGGTGCTGCTGGACCTGGGCCTGGGCTACCTCGCGCTGGGCCGGTCCACGCCCACGCTCTCCCCCGGCGAAATGCAACGGCTCCGGATCGCCACCCAGCTCCGCTCCGGTCTGTTCGGCGTGATCTATGTGCTGGACGAGCCCTCCGCCGGCCTGCACCCCGCCGACGCCGAGCCCCTCCTCGCGGTCCTGGACCAGCTCAAATCCTCCGGCAACTCGGTGTTCGTGGTGGAACACAACATGGACATCGTCCGCCGTGCGGACTGGCTGGTGGATGTGGGTCCCCGCGCCGGTGAAGGGGGAGGCGAAGTGCTCTACAGCGGACCCGTGGCAGGCCTCGCCGACGTGGACGCATCCGTGACCCGGCCGTTCCTCTTCCCGAATGATTCGCCTGATGGCGCCGGTGTGACGGACGACGGCGACGGTTCCGCAGCAGGCGCCAGCCGCCGGGAAGCTGCCGGCTGGCTGGAGCTGCGGGACATCAGCCGCCACAACCTGCGTGAACTCGACGCCGACTTCCCGCTCGGCGTGCTGACGGCAGTCACGGGCGTCTCCGGCTCCGGCAAATCGACCCTGGTCAGCCAGGTCCTAGCTGAAGTGGTCGGCGCCCGGCTGCACCCGGAACCCGGCGCGGAGGCCACCACGGCTGTTGAGGACCTGGAGTCCCAGGCCGGCGAGCCCACCGGCCCGCTGAATGTTGGACCGGTCAGTGTTGGACCGGTCGCGGGCCTGGACCAGCTGGACCGGCTCGTCAAGGTGGACCAGAAGCCGATCGGCCGCACGCCGCGCTCCAACCTGGCCACCTACACCGGGCTCTTCGACGCGGTCCGCAAGGAATTCGCGGCCACGGACGAGGCCAAGGCACGGGGCTACGGCGCCGGGCGCTTTTCCTTCAACGTTGCCGGCGGCCGCTGCGAAACCTGCCAGGGCGAGGGCTTCGTCGCCGTGGAGCTGCTGTTCCTGCCCGGCAGCTACGGTCCCTGCCCCGAGTGCCATGGCTCGCGCTACAACCCGGAAACCCTGGAGGTGACGTACCTCGGCAAGAACGTGGCCGAAGTGCTGGGCCTGACGGTCAACGCCGCCGCAGAGTTCCTTGAAGGGGTGCCGGCAGCGGCGCGCAGCCTGCAAACGCTGCGCGAGGTGGGCCTGGGCTATCTCCGCCTCGGCCAGCCGGCTACCGAGCTCTCCGGCGGCGAGGCCCAGCGCATCAAACTCGCCACCGAACTGCAGCGCGCCCAGCGGGGCCACTCCCTCTACCTGCTGGACGAGCCCACCACCGGGCTGCATCCGGCCGACGTCGAGCTCCTCATGGCCCAGCTGCACCGGCTCGTGGACGCAGGCAACACCGTCATTGTGGTGGAACACGACATGGATGTGGTGGCCGCAGCGGACTGGGTGATCGACCTCGGCCCGGCAGGTGGCGACGCCGGTGGCCAGATCGTGGCGATCGGGACCCCCGCCGCCGTCGCGCGTTCCACGGAGAGCCGGACGGCTCCGTACCTTGCCACAATGCTCGGAAGCTGATTCACGCAAACACGTTCGCGGGAATCAGCGACGAGGGACACTACGGCGAGATGATAACGGCAGAAACGGCGAAAATAACGTCTTGATAACGGGCCGGGCCTGGCTTAGCCTAGTGTGCAGTGCCCGGCAACCGGGCATTGCATGCCCGGTGCTACCACCACCAGATACTGCCCGACCGGTAGACACCGCAGATGACCTCTATTGTCGGGGGGCGGGCAGTGGCGCGAGAACGTCCGGGGACGGACCGAGCGCTGGTGGCCCTCAGGAGCATCTCATCATGAAGAAATCCACCTATGGCACTGCCGCGCGCCGCGGCATCACCCTGGCTGCTGTTTCGATTGCCGCCGTCGCACTCTCCGCAACCTCCGCTAACGCTGCCGTCCCGGCACACACCACTGCGTCCGTCTGGGATTCGCTTGCCCAGTGCGAAAGCAGCGGCAATTGGAACACCAACACAGGAAACGGCTACGCGGGTGGCCTGCAATTCAGCCAAAGTACGTGGGCGGCCTATGGCGGCACGGGGTCCGCGGCCAACGCCAGTCGGGCGCAGCAGATCGCCGTCGCCGAGAAAGTGCAGGCCAGTCAGGGTTGGGGCGCGTGGCCAGCCTGCGCCGCGAAACTGGGCCTGAGCGGCGGCGCCGTGGCTCCGCAGAGCGCAACCACATCACGACAGCCCGCCGCGGTTTCCACCCCGGTCAAGGTACCTGCCCGGTATGCGGCCCCCAAGGCAGCCGTCCCGGCACCCCGCCACGTTGCACCGGTATCAGTCAGTGGCCAGACCTACACCATCCGGAGCGGCGAAACCCTGAGCACAATCGCCGAGAAGCTCAACGTCTCCGGAGGCTGGCGTTCGCTGGCCGACGCGAACACGGCGACCATCAGCAACCCCCACATAGTGTTCCCGGGCCAGGTGCTGCAGCTTCCCGGATAGGGCTGCTTGTTACAGCACGACGCCGTTAACCATAATGCCGCTAACAGCACGACGCCGGAGCGATCCCGAAAGGGACGCTCCGGCGTCGTGGTGCTTGGGTGACCGTGCTACTCAGGCGAGCCGTGCCGCTAGCGTGAGCCTTGCGGGCTCAGGCGGCCTGCGGGATCTCGCGGACAATCTGGAGTTTCCACGCGGAGTCGTCGCTCGTGTCCAACAGGGCCACCGTGCCCATGGCCAAGTGCAGGGCTACCCGCTTCGCTGCGAGGAGCTCAAGGTAAAGGTTTTCATTTACCCGGGCAGGGGCGTCGATGACGTACTTCACGGCGTCGCGGACCTTGCGGTAGTTGTCGCTCCGTTCACGGTGCAGGTGCAGTTCGAGCATGCGGCGCTGCAGGATCCGCGGCTCGTGGCGGTTCAGCCAGGACACAGCGGCGTGGACTGCAACTACCAGGGCCAGTGAGACTGCGTAAATCCACCAGCCCGTGTTGAGCAGAAAGAGGGGCAAGTTGGCGATCGCCACAACGGCGATGAAGAGGCGCAACGCCAGTATCCGCCGCATGGTCAGCGCGAACGATGCCATTGCGGCGCGGAACCCGTGCAGTTCCTTGCGGGCTGCCACCGGGTCAAGAATGACTTCCTCGAGCACCAAAATGCCGTTTGCTTCCGGGGCGAGCAGCTGTCCGTATTTCGGCACAAACGGCGCCGGCTCCGGTGCAGCAGTTACGGTCGAGTGTGGCTCTGCTATTAAAGTCATGGGCGTGTCTTCCGGGGCGGGCGGGAGTGGTTCATGTTATTTTAGCCGCTCGCCGGCATCCCTGTCTGCCCTGTCCCGGCATGTGAGCACGCTCACCGGCACCACCCAGCAATTGGCGCATTTGGTCCGTGGCCTCAAACTGGAGTAATGCAGACTTTCCTCCCCTTCCCCGATTTCCAGCAGAGCGCCGCGGCTTTAGACCGCGTGCGGCTCGGCAAGCAGCGCGTTGAGGCGCTGCAGATCCTGCGTGCGCTGGTGATCCCGGAGTACGGCTGGCAGTCGCACCCGGCTGTCCGGATGTGGATGGGGTACGTTCCCGCGCTGACAATGTACGGCCTGGCCATGGTGGATGAATGGACGGCCCGCGGCGGCGAGGACACCACGCGCGAGAAGATCATGGAGTTCGCCCCGCAGGCAGCCCACCCCGACTACGCCGCCAAGATCCCGATGCCGCCGTGGCTGGGCAATCCGGATTTCCACCTCAGCCACCGGTCCCGGCTTATCGCCAAGGATCCGCGGTTCTACACCCAGGTCTTCCCGGGCACGGACCCGGACCTGGAGTACGTCTGGCCCGAACCGAAGCACGAGCTGGTGCCCGAGGATCCCGCCGGGGAGCGCATGTGGGTCCTGCGCCTGCCGCTCGGCGACACCGAGCCCGAGCAGCTGAAGACTGTCAGCCTGCCGCCGGTTGGCCGCAGCAAGGTCCCGGCGGACGACGACTACCAGTTCGTCTACGCCGAGTCAGGCTCACGCCGTCCGGGCAAGGTGCGCAAGCTGCCCCCGAAGCAGCTCGTCAAGAAGCCCACCCGCAAGCGCCAGCAGCAGGAAGAGGCGTTCACCACCCTTCCCGGCAACTCCGTGGTTGCCATCCCGGTCAACGGCGGCAGCTCCTTCGCGATCGGCAAGGTCGTGGGCCGTCCGATCACGGTTGATGGGCACTTCGCCCGCAACTTCCAGGTCGACGAGATCGTGGACCGCTCCGCCTTCGATTACCCCGCCCTGATGCAGGATCCGCGGGCTTTCTTCCCGGTTCCGGCACGGTAGTCGGGCGACGCCGGGCGTGGCCGGCGTGGGACGCGATATTTCAGCGGGGCCAAGATCTCCCGAAGGCTGGCAGACTGGCCTCATGACTGTTCTGCTGGCCGGTTGCGGCGATCTGGGCACCGAGGCCGGGCTGCGTTTCGCGGCGGCAGGCTACCGCGTGGTGGGGTGGCGCCGGTCGCCGGAAAAACTTCCGGCCGCCATCGAGGGCGTCGCCGCTGACCTGAGCTCCGGTGAGCTGCCGCCCATCCCGGCGGACACCACCGCCGTCGTCGTCGCGATTGCCGCAGATTCCTCGACGGAGGATGCCTACCGGACCGCCTACGTCGACGGGCTGTCGAACGTGCTGGACGCGGTCCTGGCGTCCGGGGCAAGCGTCCGCCGCATCCTGTTCGTATCCTCGACCGCCGTTTACGGTGACGCCGGCGGCGGCTGGACTGATGAACGCACGACGCCGGAACCCGGCGGGTTCTCGGGCCGCATCATCCGCGAAGCGGAGGAACTCCTCTACAGCCGCCTGCGCGGCACCGGCATCACCCCGGTGGTGCTGCGGCTCGGCGGGATCTACGGCCCCGGCCGGACGCGCCTGATCGACCAGGTGCGCGGCGGAAGCGCTGTCATTCCGGCCGCGCCGCGCTTCACCAACCGTATCCACCGCGACGACGCCGCCGCGGCAATCGTCCAGCTGTGCACCATGGACGCGGTTCCCGCGCCCGTTTATCTGGGCGTGGACAACGAACCGGCCGAGCTGGGCGAGGTGCTGGGCTTCCTGGCCGCGGAGTTGGGACTCCCCCGGCCAGCGTCGGAGTCCGCTAGTGCAACTGGCGGGGGTTCGGCGTCGGGCGGCGCCTCGACGACGGGCGCGGCGTTTCGGCGTCGGGCGGCGGCGTTTCGGCGTCGGGCGGCGAGCCGTCGCGGGGCGGAAATAAGCGAGTTAGCAACGGGTTGCTCCGCAGCACCGGATTCGAGTTTCAGTACCCAAGTTTCCGGGAAGGCTACCGAGCCGTTCTCGCCGGCGTCGGCGTCCGGCACCCGTAAGGTTTGAAACTCACCGCCACTTTCTCCGAGGGGAACAATGGATTTTCAGCACATTATCGAGACGGCCGGCGGCTACATGGACTTCGCCGGCGTGGCCGTCATGGTGGTCGGCGCCGTCGTGTCCATCCCCATGGCGCTGCGGGGAGTCCAGCCCAAGCGCCTGCCCCCGGGCTCCGAACCGCTCTCCGTCTACCGCTCCTACCGGCAACTGCTGGGCCGCTCCATCCTCCTCGGCCTGGAGCTGCTGGTCGCGGCCGACATCATCCGTTCGGTCGCCGTCACACCGACCTTCGAGGGCGTCGGCGTGCTGGCCATTATTGTGCTGATCCGGACCTTCCTGAGCTTCTCGCTCGAGCTGGAAATCACCGGCCGCTGGCCCTGGCAATCTCAACGAGAAGGCACCTCGGCCCCGTCGGAGGCCGGCTGAACCCTTCCTGGTGTTGAGGCGTCCGGTTAGGCTCGGGGCATGACAGACTACGCGCGTTCTCTTGCGTCCAAAGCCGCCGAACTGCTCCGTCTCCACCAAGCCCCGGAGATCCTCCAGGTCATCAACGTCTGGGACGCGATCACCGCGAAAGTCGTTGCCGACGTTCCGGGCACCAAGGCGCTGGCCACGGCCAGCCACTCCATCGCGGCGTCCCGCGGCTACGAAGACGGCGAGAACATCCCGGTGGAGGAGATGATCGCCGCCGTCGGGCTGATTGTCGCCGCTACCTCGCTGCCCGTCAGCGCCGATCTCGAGGCGGGCTATGGGAACCCCGGCGAAACGGTGCGCAAGGCGATTGGCGCCGGCGCGGTCGGAGCCAACATCGAAGACCAGATGCGCCCGCTCGCCGATGCCGTGGAACAGATGAGCTCTGCAATGCGCGCCGCCGCGGCTGAGGGCGTCGACTTCGTCCTCAACGCCCGCACCGATGCCTTCCTGAAGGGCAGGGACCGGGACCCTTCTGCGGTGCTTGCCGATGCCGTTGAGCGCGGCCGCGCCTTCCTCGACGTCGGCGCGACCACGGTGTTCGTGCCGGGCCGGCTGGACGAGGCGACCGTCGCTGCACTGGTGGACGGGATTGGCTGGAACAAGGTGTCGGTCATCAACGTGCCCGGATCCCTGGCCCCGGCCAAATTGCAGGAACTTGGCGTGGCCCGCATTTCCTACGGCCCGTGGACCCAGCGCGTGGCGCTGACGGCGTTGGCCGACGCGACAGCGGAACTCCTGGCCGGCGGGGCGCTTCCGGAAGGCACCCGGGCACTGAACTGACCCTTCGTCGGTCTCCCGAACCTTCTCACCATGCCGACCTACGCCGAACGAAGGACCCCCATGCCGACCTACGCCGAACGAAGGACCACCATGCCGACCGAAGGGAGCTGATCCGATTGGGCGTAGATCCTTGGCCGGATGCACCCGAGCTTCCGGCGCCGATCATCATGGACCAGCGGTGGATGGACGCCGTCTTCCTGCACTGGCGCATCCCTGAGGCAGTGGCGGCGCGGTTCATGCCACCGGGCGTCGCGCCGGACGTCTTCGACGGATCCGCCTGGGTGGGGCTGATCGGCTTCCGCATGCAGCGTGCCGGGCTTGGTCGCGGTCCTGGCGTCCCCTATTTCGGAAGCTTCAACGAGATCAACGTGCGCCTCTACTCCCGGGAGCCAGACGGCACCCGAGGTGTAGTTTTCCGCAGCCTGGATGCTTCACGCTTGGCGGTGGTGCTTGCCGCGCGGGCAGCCGGAATTCCCTACGTATGGTCGCGAACGAGCTTCCTAGGTGGGGATTCATTGGATTCCGATCGGCGTATGGACGGCGCCGTGTCCGCTGGGTCCGCTGGGTATTCCGTGCGCCGTTTCCGGGGCGGCGCCCGGAGCGACTTCACAGTCGTCCCGGAGCTCGACGTCGAGGCTACCGACCCGCTGTCGATCCACCTCACGGCCCGCTTCGGTCTGCATACCCGGTTCAAGGACCGGACCTTATACGTCCCCAACGCACACAGTGCATGGCCGCTGTACCGGGCGCAACTGACCCTGCTTCAGGACGAGCTCGTCAGCGCTGCTGGCATCGATGTCGCCGGACCACCGGAGTCCGTGCTGTTCTCGGCAGGGGTCCGCACGCAGTTTGGCCGGCCGCGGGTCCTGAACCTCGTCTCCTGAGTAGTGCCCGATGGCAGGCAGATCGGCGGCCGCGCGGGCCGCCACCCACGAGCGGGCTATTAATGTCGTACCCCCTTGGGATAGTTGAGTCATGGAAGCCGTCAGGGATTTCATTGCTTGCGGGGACACGGACCGGGGCGCGGACCCGGCCCAGCAATCCGGTGTGGACGATGCCCTGGCCGCGCTGCAAGCAGTGAGTGCGACGGCCGTGGAGGACGCGGCAACGTGGGGATTCCAGGCCGTGTCGGACTTCGCCGGCCGGATGGAGGAAGTCTCGCGCACCATGGAGTATCTGCAGCTGGTGGCGGCCGCGGCCGTGGACCGGACCCGGAAGCAGTCCGCTAACACCGCCGGAGATGCCGCGGGGGCGGTCACCTCGTGGACCACGGGCTGGCGCGAGAGCCCCGGCGGATGGCAGACCGGCGCATCCGGAACCGCGGAGCCTGCCGGCACCATCGCAGCAGGCGAGGCCGCGGTGACTGGCGTCAGCGCTGCCGGCCGGGAGACGGCGGCTGCCGGCCGCGGCAGACGCGTCGACTGGGTCGGCGTCAATCACGGATGACGGGTACCGGAACACCGCGGAGTTCCTGCGGGCACGGCTGCGGATCGGCGCCGCGGAGGCCCGGCGCCGGCTCTCCCTCGCCGAGGCCCTGCTGCCCCGGCCCGGACTCGCCGGCCGGCCGGTGCCGCCCGTGCACCGGGAGCTCGCCGCCGCCGTCGCGTCCGGCGAGGTCGCGTCCCGGGCCGCGACGGTCATCGCCGTCGCACTCGACCGGGTCAGGCCCCTGTGCGGCGCGGACGCCGCGGCCCGGATGGAGCACGCCCTGACCCGCACGGCCGCGGAGAACGACGCCGACTTCCTCGTCCGCGTCACCCGCAGCTGGGCCGACGCGCTGGACCAGGACGGCTCCGAGCCCTCCGAGGAACTGCTGCGCCAGCTCCAGGGCGCCTTCATCCGCCGCCGGCGCCACGGCCTGCACCACCTCGAGATTTACGCGACCACCGAACAGTTCGAACACCTCCTCACCGTCATGAACACCGCCACCAACCCCCGCACCGGCAACCCCGGAACCACCGCGGCCCGGACGCCGGCGAGGGTTCCGCCGCCGTAACCACTGCCGTCGCCGAGGGTTCTGCCGCCCGATTCACTGCCGCCGGCGACGGCTGGGCCGCAGACACAGACTCCGGTGTCGGGTGGACCGCAGACACAGCCGCCGGTGAGGGTTCGGTCGCCGGAGACGGGTGGGCTGTAGACGCCGTCTCCGGTGAGGGTTCCGTCAGTGCCGCCGCTGCGGGGTCTCTGCCTGCGTTTCCCGTGCTGCCGACACCGATCCGGCGGGCGCGGGCGCGCCGGCTGCCGCCCCGGAGGACCAGCCCGGCCCCGGCGGTGGGCCAGCCGCGGCGGAGGACCCCGCACTCCCGGTCCTGGACCTCCGCTCCCGGCCGCAGAAGCTGCTCGACGGCCTGGTCGGCGCCTGCAAGGCCGCCCTCACAGCCGGAACGCTGCCCGCCGCCGGCGGGCTCCGCCCGCAGATCATGGCCACCATCGACTACCGCGACCTGCTCACCCGGCTGCAGGACACCACCGGCGCCTCAGAAAACACCGGACAGCCCGGGACGGGCACCGGGACGCTGCCGTTCACCGGGCCCGTCACCGCCTCCACGATCCGGAAGATCGCCTGCGACGCCGACATCATCCCGGTCCTGCTCGGCGGCGGGGGACAGGTTCTGGACATCGGCCGGGCCTCCCGGGTCTTCCCGCCGCACATCCGCAAGGCCCTCACCGCCCGGGACCGGGGCTGCGCCTTCCCCGGCTGCACCATCCCCGCGCCCTGGTGCGAGGCCCACCACATCACCTACTGGTCCCGCGGCGGAACCACCGGAACCGAGAACGGCACCCTGCTCTGCTCCCATCACCACCACGTGATCCACAAGGAACACTGGACCATCCGGCTCAAAACCGGGATCCCCTGGTTCATCCCGCCACCCCACCTCGACCCCCGCCAACGCCCCAGACGCAACCACTACTTCCGGCCCGACGACCCATGACGGCCGCATGACCCCGGGCGGCCGCGTGACCTGCCCGGGCGGCGGCGAATCACGCGGTGGCGGGACGGCCGAACGGGCTCGGGCCGCCGGACCAAGGGACCGCCCGGCCAAGTGGGCCCCGCTCGATCACTCCACCGCCAAAGGGCCCTCCAAAGCTTCGGCCGAATCTGCCACGATCTAACTACCGCAAACGCACCGCGAACGCACTGCGAACGAGGAGGCTGAACATGCTCAACCGCTTCTACGTCAATCCGATCCTCCCGGCACAGGACGGCGACCGCGCCCGGACGTTCTACCGTGACGTCCTCGGCCTGGATCTTCTCACTGGCCCCACTGACGACCCCATGGTGTTCGGCGCTGCGGGCGGGTCCAGCATCGCCCTCAGCGAGATGCCGGACCGGGTTCCACCGCCCTACCCGATGATCAGCTTCATGGTGACCGGTATCGAGGAGCTCGTTGATTCGCTCAAGGCCCGGGGTGTGGCGTTTCAGCCGGTTTCCGCCGCCAGCTTCGCGGGCGTGGAGGGAAAAGTCGTCGGCGACGTCATGGACTTCGGCCAGGCCAAGTCGGCCTTCCTGAAAGATCCGGAAGGCAACGTGATCGCACTCAACGAGTTCATCGGCTGAACACTCCGGCCAGCTGGGCGCATCCACCCCCTACCGGCCCGCAGCGTACCCCTGCGCACCGCGCGGATTCGCGGCAGCCTGCAGGACCCCGGTCTCAGGATCCCGCACGACGGCGGACAGCCGCCCCAGCGCCCAGTCACCAGCCCGGGTGACAACATGCCCCCGCCGCTCAAGGCCTTCGATGACGTCCTCACCGAGCCGGTCCTCGACGACGGCGCCGCCGGGCTCCCAGGTGCGCGGCCAGAACGACCCGGGCATCGACGTCGTATGGAACGTCGGCGCATCGATGGCCTGCTGCGGCGAGTAGCCGCCCACGATGGTCCGCAGCAGGTACGGCAGTTGCCATTGGTCCTGCTGGTCGCCGCCGGGCGAACCCAGCGCGGTCACGGCGTGGCCTTCGCGCAGCACGAGGGTCGGCGTCAATGTGGTGCGCGGGCGTTTCCCGGGCGTCAGCGTGGACGGTGTCCCGGGCTCCAGCCACGTCATTTGCAGCCGGGTGCCCAGGCAGAAGCCCAGTTCCGGATCGCCGGGGAGGACTGCAGCCACCGCCGGACGGGGTGGCCGAGACCATGTTGCCCCAGCGGTCCACGACGTCGATATGGCACGTATCGCCGCGGGTCTCCCCCGCGGGTGTCACAGTGGGCTCGCCGACGCCGAGTCCGGCCGCGGAGGCATTCTCCGCGAGCGCCGGCGGCGTGTAATCGGTGCGCAGCGGTGGCAGATAGGGCTCCCGCCCGGGCACGGTGCCGGGCCGGAAGTCGTGGGACGCCCGGTCCGTGATCAAGGCCCGGCGGCCGGCACAGTATTGCTCCGACAGCAGGTAATCCAGCGGGACATCCGTGTCGCCGTAGTACGCCTCCCGGTCTGCGAGGGCGAGCTTCTGCGCTTCCAGGATGGTGTGCGCCCCCAATTCGGTGGACGGATCAAGGTAGTGGTCCTCGAAGCCGGACAGGATGGCCAGGGTCTGCAGCAGCGCCGGCCCCTGGCCCCAAGGTCCGGTCTTGGCGATCGTGTGGCCCCGGAACTCCACGGTGGCGGCCGCCTCATACCCGGCTTCAAACCCCGCCAGATCCGCCAGGGCCAGCACCCCGCGGTGATCCGTGCCCGAGGAATGCCGGTGCGGGGTCTGGACCGCATCCACCATGGCGCGGGCCACGAACCCCTCGCGCCACTCGCGCCGGGCCGCGTCAATCCCTGCCTCGCGGGTAGATGCCTTGACTCCGGCCTCCACGAGTCGTTCCAGTGTGCGGGCATAGGCCGGGTTCCAGACCAGCTCCCCTTCGGCAGGGATCCTGCCGCCGGGCATCCACAGTTCAGCCGAGGTGGGCCAATGCGTCTGGAACAGTGCGGACACGGCCGCGATGGTCGTTCCGACCCGGCCCAGCATCGGGTGGCCGTCCCGCGCGTAGCCGATCGCGAAGTCCAGCACCGCGTCCAGTTCCCACGTCCCGTGGTCACGCAGCAGCAGGAGCCAGGCGTCGACGGCGGCAGGCACCGCGGCGGCCAGGGCACCGGAACCCGGCACGAGGTCCAGGCCTTCGGCAACGTAGTGCTCCACGGTGGCCCCGGCCGGCGCCGGACCCTGCCCCATCAGGACTATCGGCTGGTCCGGCCGGTCCGCGGTGACAAAGATCCCGGTCATGTCTCCGCCGGGCCCGTTGAGGTGCGGCTCCACCACATGGAGCACGAACGCTCCCGCCACCGCGGCGTCGAAGGCGTTGCCGCCGCGCTCCAGGACCGCCTGGGCAGTCGCCGTCGAGAGCCAGTGCGTGGACGCGCTCATCCCGAAGGTGCCTTGCAGCGTGGGGCGGGTGGTGAACGCCTCCGGCCTGGTGAACGGCACCCGAGCAGCGAGCGGGCCGTCACCGGAGACTTCTGTAACCACGGTGTCAGCCAAACAGGGCCGCCACGCGGGTGAGGGTCTCGTAGACGCCATACGCGAGCGGCACGCCGACGAGCGCCCAGGCGATGGCCAATTTACCGGTGGACGGTGTCACCGAACTCCGTGCAGTACTCATTTCAGGCCTCCAAGGCAGGTTCTTCGGACCGGACGCGGCCGGGACGTGGCTCGTGGAATCGCGCCTGCACCGGCGTGACCAGCAGGTTCGCCACGAAACCGATCACCAGCAGCCCCACCATGGTCAGCAAAGCGGGCTGGTAGGACGCGGCGTTGAGCGCGCCGGGTTTGCCCTGCGCGTCCAGGAAAGCGTTGACGATCAGCGGCCCGGCGACGCCGGCCGCGGACCAGGCCGTCAGGAGACGGCCGTGGATGGCGCCGACCTGGAAAGTGCCGAAGAGGTCGCGCAGGTAGGCGGGGACGGTCGCGAATCCGCCGCCGTAGAAGGAGATGATCACGAACGCGAGGGCCACGTAGAGGACGGTGGTCGTTGAGCCAGCCAGCGCCAGCACGGTGTAGAGCACGCGCGCCGACGCCGAGAAAGACCATGTAGATGCGCTTGCGGCCGGTGACATCGGAGGTCGCGGACCAGGCAAAACGGCCCGACATGTTGCCGATCGACAGGAGCCCCACGAAGCCGGCGGCCACAGCGGCGCTGGCCAGGGAGGTGCCGTCCGGCTGGCGGAAGAAGTCCTGGATCATCGGCGCGGCCTGTTCAAGAATGCCGATGCCCGCCGTCACATTGCAGAATAGGGCGATCCACACCAGCCAGAACTGCCTGGTCTTAACCGCGTTCTTGGCGGAGACGTTCTCCGTGGTGACCAGCGAGGCAGCCCTGACCTTAGCCGGGTCGAAGCCTGCCGGCTTCCAGCCTTCGGCCGGGACTTTGATCGTGAAGGCGCCGAACATCATGTAGGCCAGATAGACGACGGCGAGGGTCAGGAAGAGCTTGCCAACGGACTCGCCGCTGGCGACCCAGCCCTTGGCCCCGGAGTTGGGATCGTACATTTTGAGCAGGGCCGTGGAGACCGGGCTGGCGATCAGGGCGCCGCCGCCGAACCCCATGATGGCCATGCCGGTGGCCAGTCCGGGGCGGTCCGGGAACCATTTGATCAGCGTGGAGACCGGGGAGATGTAGCCGATCCCCAGCCCGATGCCGCCGACGACGCCGTAGCCGAGGTAGACGAGCCAGAGCTGGCCGCTGAAGATGCCCAAGGAGCCGATCAGGAATCCGCTGGCCCAGAACGCGGCGGAGGTGAACATCGCCTTGCGGGGCCCGTTCTTGTCCACCCAGGTGCCCATGATGGCGGCCGAGAGGCCCAGCATGACGATCGCGATGGAGAAGATCACGCCGATCTCGGTCAGGCTGGCGCCGAAGTGCTTCACCAGGGCGGTCTTGTAAACGCTCGTCGCGTAGGCCTGGCCGATGCACAGATGCACGGCGAGGGCTGCTGGAGGTACGAGCCACCGGTTGAATCCCGGCGGGGCGATGGTTCGTTCGCGGTCCAGCCAGCCCATGAATGCTCCCCTGCTCGTCAACGACATCGGTGTCCAGCACATTTGCGGCCACGGCCCTCTGCCAGGGCCTCTGACCGAGCTTCCGACAAAGGGCCGTTGCCTCCGGCAATCATGGTGCAAATCGTCAGCAAACGTACTAGTTATGCGCCGAGCGGTAGGGAATCCGCGACGAACGGTAGGCGCGGTCCAACAGTGGGCAGCGCCCCGGGGAGAGCTACTTGCCCAGTCCGGCCCTCCGGAGCGCCTCGGCCATCGCCGTGTTGACGGGCGACGGCGTGGGCGTCGACTGCTGCGGTTGCCTGGCCGGCGTCCGCCGGTCGGGCGCCGGTTTCCCGGACGGCTGCTTCGACGGTGCCTGCGACGCCGATTGCGGCGCGGACTGCCGCGGACGTTCCGGCCGCGAGTCCGCACGTCCGCCAGCCGCACGACCGCTGGCCACGGGTCCCCCGGAAGCTGCCGGTTCGTCGTCGAGCCTTAGCGTCAGCGAGATGCGCTTCCGCTCCGGATCCGCTTCCAGCACCTTGACCCGGACCACCTGGCCGGATTTGACCACCTCGCGGGGATCGGAGACGAAGCGGTTGGCCAGCGCGGACACGTGCACCAGCCCGTCCTGGTGCACGCCGACGTCGACGAACGCGCCGAACGCCGCCACGTTGGTCACGGTTCCCTCCAGCACCATGCCCGGCCTCAGGTCCGAGATCTTCTCGATGCCTTCCGAGAACGCTGCCGCGGCAAAGGCCGGACGCGGGTCACGGCCCGGCTTCTCCAGCTCCGCGATGATGTCCTGCACGGTGGGCAGGCCGAAGGAGCCGTCCACGAAGTCCTGCGGGTTCAGCGCGGCATGGCTCCCCGCGGCCGGCGCCTTCCCGGCAGCCGCCTTGATTTTCCGGGCCACCGGGTAGGCCTCCGGGTGCACGCTGGAGGCATCCAGCGGCTCCGCGCCGCCGGTGATCCGCAGGAAGCCGGCGCACTGCTCGAACGCCTTGGCGCCGAGCCGCGGGACCTTCTTCAGGTCGCTGCGCTTGTCGAACGGTCCGTGCTCGTTCCGGTACGCCACGATGTTCTCGCTCAGCAGCGGCCCGACGCCGGCCACCCGGCTCAGCAGCGCCGGCGAGGCGGTGTTGACGTCCACCCCTACCGCGTTCACGCAGTCCTCGACGACGGCGTCGAGGCTGCGGTCCAGCTTCGCGGCCGTGACGTCGTGCTGGTACTGCCCGACGCCGATCGACTTCGGCTCGATCTTCACCAGCTCGGCCAGCGGGTCCTGCAGCCGCCGGGCGATCGAGACGGCGCCGCGCAAGGACACGTCCATGCCCGGCAGCTCGGCCGCGGCGAGCGCGGACGCGGAATAGACCGAGGCTCCGGCCTCGGACACCACGATCTTCTGCGGTTTGGTGTTCAGGTGTCGTGCAGAGCCCCGTGGCGAGCTGTTTCAACAGCTCGGCGGCGAGCTTGTCAGTCTCCCGCGACGCGGTGCCGTTGCCGATCGCGACGAGTTCGACGCCGTGCTTCTGGGCCAGGCCGGCAAGGGTGCGCAGCGCCTCGTCCCACTTCCGGGCCGGGGCGTGCGGGTAGACCGTGTCCGTGGCAACCACCTTGCCGGTGCCGTCGACTACCGCGACCTTCACGCCGGTGCGAAGCCCCGGATCCAAGCCCAGGGTGGCGCGGTTGCCGGCCGGGGCGGCGAGCAGCACGTCGCGCAGATTGGCGGCGAACACCCGCACGGCCTCATCCTCGGCGGCAGCGAACATCCGGCTCCGCAGGTCTGCTGTCAGTCGGGCCAGGACGCGAGAGCGCCAGGCCAGCTGCGCGGTCTGCAGCAGCCAGGCGTCGGCGGGCCGGCCGCGGTCGGCAACCCCGAGGAACCTGGCCACAGCCGCCTCGTACCGTCCGCGCGCGGCGGTGAGGGCGGCGTCGTCGTCCGGAGCGGCTTCGGCGAGATCGAGCTCCAGCACCCCATCCTTCTCCCCGCGCAGCAGCGCCAGGACGCGATGCGAAGGCATCCCGGACGGCTGCTGGGAGAACTCGAAGTAGTCCTTGAACTTCTGGCCCTCGGCCTCCTTGCCCTTTTTGACGCGCGACACCATCCGGCCCTGCGTCCAAAGCCGCTCCCGCAGCGTCGCCGCCAGGTCGGCATCCTGCGCGACGCGCTCAACCAGAATGGAACGGGCACCGGCGAGCGCCGCGGCGGCGTCCCCGATCGAGTGTTCGGCGTTGAGGTACTTGGCCGCTTCGCGCTCAGGGTCCAGCTCGGGGCGCTTGAGCAGCGCGTCGGCGAGGGGCTCCAGTCCGGCTTCGCGGGCGATCTGGGCCTTGGTGCGCCGCTTGGTTTTGAACGGGAGGTAGATGTCCTCGAGCCGCGACTTCGTGTCGGCCCCGACGACGGCGGCCTGCAGTTCCGGGGTCAGCGCACCCTGCGCGGCTATCGCTTCAAGGATTGTCCGGCGCCGGTCTTCGAGTTCGCGGAGGTACCGGAGCCGCTCCTCCAGATCGCGCAGCTGGGTGTCGTCCAAGGTCCCTGTGGCTTCCTTGCGGTACCGGGCGATGAAGGGCACGGTGGATCCGGCGTCGAGCAGGTCGACGGCGGCCTTCACCTGCCAGGCCTGCACGCCGAGCTCGCCGGCGATCTGGGCGGCGATGCCGGACTCCTGCGTCTGGGGTGTCCGGGTCTGCGGGGCAGGGTTCGTGGCGGACGGAGTCCGGTGCGGCGGTGCGGAGGCTGAGCTGGCGGGGCGCTGCGGGAGTTGGGTCACTCTGCCATTTTGCCCTACCCTGGTCAGCGGCCGGGCTCGTCCGAAGCTGGAGGCGGCTCCTGGACGTCTTGCACAACCTCGTTGCGGCGCAGGAACCACGGTTTGAACGGCGGATCAAAGCGGGCGAACCGTGGTGGCCCCACCGGCGTCAGCCCGGCGAGCGCCAGTGCCGACTGGAGGCCGGCGTTTCGCCGTTCAAAGGCCGCTTCCGAGCTGCTCCCGGAGAACCGCATGACAGCCGCGAGGGACCCGGGGACGGTCCGGATCTTCACCTGCGAGTCGGCCGGGACGGGGGCCGTCTCCGCCGTCATCCCTGCGGGGAGCACAAAGGCAACCACAAAATCAGCGCGATTTTCGCTGCCCTGCAGCGGACCGCTCTGGAGCACCGGGGCGGTCATCGCCAGCTTCTGCGAAGGACCAAGCTCCTGGATCACCGGGGCCGTCATCGCCAGCTTCTGACGGGCGTTGTTGTTGCCGCTGATGTAGTTGAACAGGTGCCGAAAGGCTGCATTCCCGGCCCGGTCGAACGTCGCGTTGACCTGCAGTTCGGCCACAACGTACGCGGGATAGCGGCGCAGCTCGAAGTGCGCGAAGCGCTGTACCAGCTCATAGGGCTGCTGTTCGGTCATGGTCCTCAGACCCTACGCCGACCCCGCGACAGGAACCAGCAGCGCCTGCTTCCTGTCGCAGGATTGTCAGAGGGCTTTGATAGTTTGAATACAGACGGCCACGCGGCGTAGCACGCACCATTTCGGCGGCGAATCGCTCCGGCCAGCGCACCAACATCGGGGGCACAGTGTTTTTTCTTGAACCGGAACTAGCCGGCACCGCGCCGGACCTGGTCTTCTCCGCGAGCGACCTCGTCACGGCGGCCAGCTGCGAGTACCAGCTGCTCCGGAAGCTCGATGAGAAGCTGGGCCGCTCCCCCAGGGCTGCCTTCGAAGACGATGAGATGCTCAAGCATGCAGCCGTGCTGGGTGACCTCCACGAGCACCGTGTGCTGGACTCATTCGTCGACGAGTTCGGCCCCTGGGATCCGGCCACCGGACGCGGCGTGTACGACGTCGCTCCGGCTGAGACCATGGACCGCGCCACCCTTGAGGCCAAGCACCGGGAATCCATCGACGCCCTGCGTGCCGGCGCCGACGTAGTGTTCCAGGCGGCCTTCTTCGACGGCCAGTTCCATGGACGCTCGGACTTCCTGGTGCGGCAGGCGGACGGCAGCTACGCCGTCTTCGACACCAAGCTGGCCCGGCACGCCAAGGTGACCGCCCTGCTCCAGCTTGCCGCCTACGGGGACCAGCTCCTGAAGGCCGGAATCACCCCGGACCCGGCCGTGACCCTGGTCCTCGGCGCCACGGTCCCGCTCCCCGGTGGCGGCTTCGACTACGTCCGCAGCCACCACAAACTTTCGGAGATCCTGCCGGTCTTCCGTGAGCGGCGGGACCGTTTCCTGGCCCTGACCTCCGTCCATTTGGCACAGCCCGGCACCGTGCAGTGGGATGCTGCCGGAATCACCGCCTGCGGCCGCTGCGACTACTGCCAGGAGCAGGTCGCGGCCACCGATGACCTGCTCCTCGTGGCGCGGATGAGCCTGGCCCAGCGGAAGAGGCTCCGCGCCGACAGTATCCGTACGGTCCGGGAGCTCGCGGAGGCCACGCTGGTCAATCCCAACGCCTCGTTGATGCGCCTGCAGGACCAGGCCAGGATGCAGAGCGGTCTCGGCAGCGCGGATGGCGAAGTGAAATATCTCAAGGACGGAGAAGAGCACAGCATCCGTTTTGGGGTCATGCCGGAAAACACGCTGGCCGAGCTGCCGCCGCCCAGCGAGGGAGATATCTTCTTCGACTTCGAGGGAGACCCTCTCTGGCAGGAAAGCACCACGGGCGTCTGGGGGCTGGAGTACCTGTTCGGCGTCATCGAAGCGCCGACGGGACCGGGCGTCCCCGGCGTTTTCCGGCCGTTCTGGGCGCACAGCCGCGAAGCCGAGAAACAGGCCTTCCTGGATTTCCTCGACTACGTCGAGAAGCGCCGCCAGGATTATCCGGACATGCACGTTTACCACTACGCCGCCTATGAGAAGACGGCGCTCCGGAAGCTCTCCGTGATGCACGTTGCCGGCGAGGAAACCGTCGACCAGTGGCTGCGTGAAGGACTCCTGGTGGACCTGTACCAGACCGTCCGGAACAGCATCCGAATCTCCGAGAAGTCGTACAGCATCAAGAAGCTCGAGCCGCTCTACATGGGGACGAACCTCCGCTCGGGCGAGGTGAAGGACGCCGGCGCCTCGGTGGTTGCCTACGCCCATTACTGCGATGCCCGCGACAATAAGCGACCCGAGGAAGCGGCCGCCATCCTCGCCGGGATCTCGGACTACAACGAATACGACTGTCTCTCCACCTTGGAGCTCCGGAACTGGCTGTTGGGCCTGGCCCGGGAGCGCGGCATCAAGCCAGGTGGGGGCGACCAGGACGGCGGCCCTGGCGGAGGTGCTGGCGTGGGCGGCGTCGGCGGCGGGGCTGCTGCCGGCGGCGCCGGCGGCAGTTTCGAGGGTGGCAGCGTTGGCGGCGTTGGCGATGCAGCCGCGTCCAAGGCTGCCGACGGCATCGAGGACTCCGGACCGGCGTCCGCAGAACTGGATCCGCTCGAAGTGGCCCTGACCGTGCTGGCGGGTCCCGGCGTCGGACTGTCCGAGGATGACCAGAAAGCGGTTTCGATGCTGGCGGCTGCGGTCAGCTATCACCGCCGGGAGCGCAAGGCATTCTGGTGGGCGCACTTCGACCGCTGCGAAAACGGCCCGGACACGCATCACCAGCAGGACCGCAATGTCTTCCTCGTCCAGGACGCGGAAGTGCTCGAGGACTGGTGGAAGGATGGCGTCAGGCTGCCGGAGCGGAGGGTGAAACTGATTGGCACGGTCAGTCCCGGCTCGGACCTTCGAGAGGGCAGCACATGGTTCCGCATGTATGAGCCGCCACTTCCGGCCGGGCTTGAGGGCACAGGCATCAACGGGACCGGGCGCAACGGCTGGTTCGGCACCGAGGTCCTGGAACTCGGCCATGAGGACGGCAAGGACACCGTCGTTATCCGCGACAAGCTCCGAAAGACCATCGAACCCTACTCCCAGGTCCCCGTCGCGCTGACCGAGGACCAACCCATCCAGACCAAGAGCATTGAAGACGCCCTGGCGGCCCTGGCCTGCGACGTCACCGCGGCGTTGCAGGCCAGTCCGTCCGCGTTCCCGCGTCATCCGGCCCTGGATCTCGTCAGGCGGGTTCCGCCGCGGCTGGTCTCCGGGGCGTCACTGCCCGCGCCCGGCGAGGGCCCGGACCGGTTCATCGACGCCATCACGGAGGCCGTCGGGGCCCTGGACCGCTCCTACCTGGCCGTGCAGGGTCCTCCCGGGACCGGCAAGACGCATGTGGGTTCACACGTCATCGCCCGACTCGTGGCCCGCGGGTGGAAGGTCGGCGTTGTCGGCCAGTCCCACGCAGTGGTGGAGAACCTGCTGAAAACCGCGGTGACCAAGGCCGGCGTCGATCCCGCCCTGGTCGCCAAGGAAGTGAAACACGCCGAGCCCCTCCCCTGGGAGCAGCGCTCGGCGAAGGATGTGGCGCGCCTGCTCGGCTCGCCCGGCGGGGCGCTCGTCGGCGGTACGGCCTGGACGATGACCGGGGCCAACGTCCCGGCGGGGTCGCTGGATCTCCTAGTGATCGACGAGGCGGGCCAGTTCTCCCTGGCCAATACCCTGGCCGTGGCCCAGGCCAGCAGCCGGTTGCTGCTGCTCGGTGATCCTCAACAGCTGCCGCAGGTCAGCCAGGGCGCACATCCCGAACCTGTGGACGAGTCGGCGCTGGGCTGGGTTTCCGCCGGTCATGCCACGCTTCCGCCGGAGCTCGGGTATTTCCTGGCCGACTCGTGGCGGATGACGTCGGAGCTGTGCCGGGCCGTCTCCGATCTGTCGTATGAGGGCAGGCTGCGCTCGGCCCCGGCGGCGGATCTCCGGCGGCTCCAAGGAGTCCCTGCCGGGATCGAGACCGTCATGGTGGAGCACAGCGGCAATGCAACGTCGTCAGCCGAGGAGGCCGCAGAAGTGGTCCGTCAGGTGCAACGGCACCTGGGACTGAGCTGGCACGCGGAGGGAGGCACGCGCCCGCTCGGCGTAGCCGACATCCTGGTGGTGGCTGCCTACAACGCACAAGTCAATGTGATCCGCGATGCTTTGGACGACGCGGATCTGGCCGGTGTCCGGGTTGGAACGGTGGACAAGTTCCAGGGCCAGGAGGCCGCGGTGGTCATTGTGTCCATGGCTTGTTCGGCAGTGGCCGAGGCGCCGCGGGGCATGGAATTCCTGCTCTCGCGCAACCGGATCAACGTGGCCGTGTCCCGCGGCCAGTGGCGTGCGGTGATCGTGCGGTCGCCGGAGCTGACAAACTACCTGCCCACCCATCCGGAGGGCATGGAACAGCTGGGCGGATTCATCGGCCTGTGCCAACATTCGGTGGCGTCCTGAGCGTCGCAGGTTAGTCCGAGGGACATGCTCATTTTTGGAGGCCCGCGGAGGGCATCAGCGCGTTCCGCCCACTGCTCAAGACCGGGGCGGGACATGTCCATCGGGGCGGTGCCAGCCGGGGGTTAGCCTTCAACCAGCAGGAGTGCTTCATCCAACACCCTGCCGAAGTTCACTGGGTCGTGTGCGAAACGGCCCAGGAAGAGTCCCGAGACACCCTCGAGGGTGGGCAGCAGCCCGGGCTTGGCCGAGCCGCCGTAGATGACGGGCACCCTCCGCCGCTCCCGCGGCGGCGAGGCGCCCGCGCAGCTTCCCGACGACGTCGGACACGTAGTCAGCCGCCGCTGGCTCGGCCGCGCCGATGGCCCAGACCGGTTCGTAGGCCACGACCAGCGGCCGGCACGGTTCCAGTCGCCGTCGACGGCAGACTCGATCTGGCGGAACACGAAGTCCGCCGCGGCAGCGGGCTCCCCGCGGTCGGTCTCCCCCACGCACAGCAGGGGCGTGAGCCCGGCGTCGTCCGCCGCCCGGGTCTTGAGGGCCACCATGGCATCGTCTTCGCCGAAGTGGCGACGGCGTTCGGCGTGGCCGATTTCCACGAGGCTGACACCGAGTTCCGCGAGCATAGATGGTGCCACTTCTCCGGTCCACGGGCCGTCGGCCCAGCCGCAATTCTGGGCGCCGAGGAGCAGCGGCGAACCCGCCACCAGCCGTGCTGCCGCGGGAAGGACCGGAAAGGACGGGATGACAAACGGGACAACCCGCCCGGCCGCAAGGGCCGGACGGGCGTCCACTTCATGCCGCAGCCGCTCCAGCCAGGCCAGACTGTCCTGGTAGCCCAGGTACATCTTGGTGCTGACACCCACCAGAATGCGGGTGCGGGAGGCTTGGTTGCGAGGGGTCGGCTGCATTTTTCGGTTCTTTCTGCTGAATCCGGGAGGGCTGATCTGGAATGGCGGCTACTGCTCCAGCAGCTCGTCGGCCTTGTTCTTGAAGCGGCGCGTCGCGAACATCATCGCTGCTGCCAGGAACGGGAGCACGCCCAGTGCATAGACGCCCATGGTTCCAGTATCGGACGCAGTGATCTGGTTGACCGAGGTCCGCAGGATTGGCGCGACGAAGCCGCCCAGGTTGCCGAGTGAGTTGATCAGGCCGATGCCGGCGGCCGCGGCCGTACCGGTGAGGAACGCCGTCGGGTAGGACCAGGCGATGGGGCCGATGGAAAGGAAGCTGCACACGGCCAGGGTGATGAAGATGATGCCAAGTGCCGGAATGTGGTTGGCACCCGCCCACGCTGAGCCAAAGATGCAGAGTCCTGTGGAGATGAACAGGCCGGTGCCCCAGACCCGGCGACGGACCACAGTGTTGGCTGCCTTGCCGATGAAGTAGCAGGCGAAGATGCCGAAGAACCACGGGATGGCTGCCATCAGGCCGACGGCGATGCCCACCTTCTGGCCCGTCAGCTGGGCCACCTGCTGCGGCAGGTAGAACGTGACGCCGTAGACCGCGATCTGGAGGCAGAAGTAGATGATGGTGAAGTACCAGACCTTGCCGTTCTTCATCGCGGCGAGCACACCGCGCGGGCCGGACTCTTCCTTGACGGTGTCTTCCAGCGCCATGACGTCCAGAAGTGCCTGCTTCTCGTCCTTGTTCAGGAACTTGGCGTCCTGCGGGCTGTTGATGAGGAAGAAGTACGCCGCGATACCGGCAACCACAGCCAGCATGCCCTCAACGAAGAACATGACCTGCCAGCCCTGGACGCCGGGGACCTGGTCGCCGATGTTGATCAGCCAGCCGGAGAGCGGGGCACCCATCATCTGCGAGAACGGCTGGGCCAGGTAGAAGATGGCGAACATCTTGACGCGGACCTTGTTGGGGAACCACGCCGCCAGGAACATGATGACGCCGGGGAACAGCCCGGCCTCGGTGACACCCAGCAGGAAGCGCAGGATGATGAACGAGGTCTCACCCTGGACGAACGCGAAGCAGGCGGAGACGATGCCCCAGGTGATGGCGATGCGGGCCAGCCACACCTTCGCGCCGAACTTGGTCAGCAGCAGATTGCTGGGAATTTCGAACAGGGCGTAGCCGATGAAGAAGATTCCGGCGCCCAGGGCGTAGGCGCCGGCGGTGATGCCCTTGTCCACGCCGAGGGCGGCTTCGGCGAAGCCCACGTTGGTGCGGTCCAGGAAGGCGACCACATACAGGATCACCAGCATGGGCATGAGCCGGCGGGACGCCTTGGAGATGGCCGATTTAAGGACCGGTGTCTCCAGTAGGTCCCGGGTGGACGTTGTTGTTACGGTCATCAAAAAACTCCTCGTCGAGCAATCAGTGGTGTAACTCAGTGGGGTAAATCAGTTACGAAGCGGATAAGGCCTAGTCAAGAAGCGGCCGGGTCCGGGCAGGACAGGCCAGACCCGGTCAAGACCGGCGAATCCGAGAGACCGGTCCGAGTCGGCCAGGCCAGACCCGGTCAAGACCGGGCCGAATACGGCCGGGCAGACAGACCGGACCCGGCCAGCCTTGTCAGGCCAGACCGGGTCCGGTCAAGGAATCTTTCCTAGACGCCGAAAGCCATCATCATGATCCCGGCCAGAGAGGCGAGGATTCCGATGGCGAGATAGATCTTTCGCCCCTTGCTCCAGGATGCGAATCCGGAGGCTGTGGGGGTCTGGCTGTGTTGCGCCACGGTGCTTCTTCCTTAGTGCATGTAGAGTCCGCCATCCACATTCAGCGTCTGGCCGGAGATGTACCCGGCGTCCTCGCTGATGAGGAAGGCGATGGCGGCTGCGATGTCCCGGGTGGAGCCAACGCGGTTGACCACGAGGTCTTTGGTGAGTTCGTCCTTGCGTTCCTCACTGAGGGTGCCGCCCATGATGTCGGTGTCGATGGGGCCGGGAGAGATGGCGTTGACCGTGATGTCGTATTCGCCCAGTTCGCGGGCCGTTGCACGGGTCAGGCCGATCACTCCGGCCTTCGCCACCGAATACGGCGTCTTGGAGAAGGTGCCGCCGCCGCGCTGCGCGGAGACCGAGGAGATGTTGACGATCCGCCCGATTCCGTTCTTGACCATGGATTCCGCGACGCGGCGGGTGGCGTAGTGGACGCCGTTGAGGTTGATGTTCAGCACGCGGTCCCATTCGGCGGCGTCGAGCTCCAGGTAGGGAACCGGCGAGCTGACGCCGGCGACGTTGGCGAGGGCAACGATCTGCGGCAGCTCCGCCTCGATTGCGTCGATGGCCGCACGGACGGAGGCTTCGTCGGACACGTTGGCGCCGGCGCCGAAGGCCTTGACGCCGTGCTCGGCGGCCAGTTCCTTGGCGGCGGCCTTGCAGCGCGCGTCATCGAGGTCGATGATGCCGATGTTCCAGCCCTGCGCCGCCAGGTAGTTCGCGGTGCCGCGGCCGATGCCGCGCTCGGAAACGGCGCCGGTAATGATGGCGGTGCGTTCTGCGGGGAAAGTGCTCATGGGGTTGCTCCTGAAGTGAAAGGAAGAGTGACGGACTCAGTTGATGGGGGCGGGGCCGAGTTCGTCGATGAGCTTCTGCATGGCCACGTACGCCTTGTTCCGGTAGGCGATCAGCTCCGGGGTCCGCTCGGCCGGGACGTTCAGGAACCCTGCCCCGGTCTTGGTGCCCAGCTTGCCGGCCTCCACCAGGTCGGTGAGGATCTTCGGGGTCGCGAAGCGTTCCGGGAAGTCGGTCTGGAGCGACTTGTAGCAGAAGTTGTAGACATCCAGCCCGGCCATGTCGGCGATCGCGAACGGGCCGAAGAACGGCAGCCGGAAGCCGAAGGTGGTCCGGACCAGGGTGTCGACGTCTTCCGCGGTCGCGATTCCCTGTTCCACCAGCTGCGCGGCC
Source organism: uncultured Actinomycetota bacterium (assembly GCA_963722145.1). Taxonomy (GTDB): domain Bacteria; phylum Actinomycetota; class Actinomycetes; order Actinomycetales; family Micrococcaceae; genus Arthrobacter. The sequence goes on from CAVRLW010000017.1 coordinate 96,559, forward strand.
TCGTGGAAGAGGGCGTACTGGAGCCGGTTGAGCACGAACCCGGTGACGTCCTTGACGACGGCGGTCTGTTTGTTGGCGGCGTGCACGAGGTCGCGGACGGTACCGACGGTGGCCGCGGAGGTCCCGGCGTGGGGGATGATTTCGACGCCGGGGATGAACGGGGAGGGGTTGGAGAAGTGCACGCCCAGGAAGCGTTCCGGGTGCGTGACGGGCTCGGAGAGGTCCGCGATGGAGATCGTGGAGGTGTTGGAGCCGATGATGGCGTCCGGCCGGGCGGCGGCGCTGATCCGGGCGAGCGTCTGGTGCTTGATCCCGATGACCTCGGGGACGGCTTCTTCGATGAAGTCGGCGTCAGCCACGGCTTCCTCGATGTCCTTCGCGGCCCAGAGGTTCTGCTTCAGGATGGCGGTGGCGCCTTCCGGGAACAGGCCGTCGGCGACGAACTGATCGGATTCGGTCAGGAGCCGCTCGTAGTTCTTCTGCGCCACCTCGGCGGACACATCCGCCAGCGCAACCCGGGCCCCGCCGAGCGCCAGGACCTGGGCGATGCCGCCGCCCATGTACCCGGAGCCGACGACGGCGATCTTGCGGGCGGCGTTGATGGCGGCTGCGGTATCTGTTGATTCGGTCATGATCAGACTGCCTTCGTGTAGTCGGGCTCGTACGAGCAGATGGCGTCCACCTTGGCGGCGGAGGAGGAGGTTTCATCGAAGCGGTGGCTCAGCCATTCGCCGACGAGCTTCTTGGCCAGTTCCAGGCCGATGACGCGCTGGCCCATGGTCAGGACCTGGGCGTTGTTGCTCAGGACCGACCGTTCCACGGAGTAGCTGTCGTGGGCGGTGACGGCGCGGATGCCGGGGACCTTGTTGGCCGCGATGGCCACGCCCAGGCCGGTGCCGCAGATCAGCAGCGCCCGGTCGGCGTCGCCCTCGGCGACTTTGCGGGCCGCGTTGACGGCGACGTGCGGATAGGCGGTGGAGTCGTCGGGGCCGACGCCGATGTCCAGCACGGACGCCACGCGGGGATCCGCTTCCAGCAGTGCCTTCAGGGCGTTCTTGTATTCAACGCCGGCCTCATCGTTGCCGACGACGATGCGCCAGCCTGCGGTGTCAGTCATTTGTTGCTCCATTTCCGGCCGCTGCGGCCAGCTTAGCATTGTCGGCGTCCGCAGTCGCCGGCGCCGGATTCAACGTAGGTGGCGATCCGCTCTGTGATCAGTCCGAAGGAAACCGCACCGGGATCGGGGTGGCCCAGGCTCTTTTCCGCCAGGGGGCGGGCCCGGCCCTTGAGGGGGCGAAGGTCCGCAGTCTGCCGGGCCGCCTCGGTTGCCGCGGCTGCGGCCTCGGCGAGGGCGCTGCCCAGGGAGGCGCCGCCGTCGGACGCTTTCAGGAAGGCGTCCCGGAACGGCAGGAGGGCGTCCACCATGGTCTTGTCCCCCGGTTCGGCCTTGCCGAGTTCGGTGATGGCGTCCGCGAACGCCGTGACGGCGGCGGCCGCGTCCGCGGCCCGGTACGACTCGCGGTTGCCCAGCGCCAGGCCGGCGGCGATGACCGCGGATCCCCACAGGGCCCCGGAGGTTCCGCCGGCGCGTTCGCTCCACGCTTCTCCGGCCTCGGTCAGGACGCGTTCGACCGAGGCTCCGGCCGCCGCGTTCTGCTCACCCGCGGCGACTGCCGCGTCTACGCCGCGGCGCATGCCGATGCCGTGGTCGCCGTCGCCCGCAATGGCGTCCAGGTTGCCCAGTTCCTCCTCATGTTCGACGACGACGTCCCGCACCTGGGCGAGCACGCCGGCTGCCAGCCGGCCCAGGTCCGCGGACGCCGCGGTGGCCTTCTCGGTTCCGCGGCTGCGGTGTCTTCCGGGCCGGCGAGTTCGCGGCGGGCGCGCGGGCGCCAGGTTGCCCTTGCGGAACGCGGGGGTGTCGGCCGGGGCGGCCCAGTACTGCTCGAGTTCCTCGTCCAGCCACAGCAGGGTCAGGGAGAGTCCGGACATGTCCAGGCTGGTGACGAGTTCCCCGCATTCGGGCTCCACCACGGTGAGTCCGGCGGCGTCGAGGAGCTTTTCGATCTTGCCGAAGAGCAGGAAGAGCTCGTCGTACTTGACCGTGCCGAGGCCGTTGACGATGGCGACCACGCGGGTGCCGGCGTCGTCCGGCTTGTCGGCCAGGAGCCGGCTGACCAGGAGTTCGGCCAGTTCGGAGGCGGTGGGCATGGGGTGGTCGGAGATGCCCGGTTCGCCGTGGATGCCCAGGCCCAGCGACATCTGCCCCGCCGGGACCGAGAACAGCGGCGCGTCCGCGCCCGGCAGGGTGCAGCCGCCGAAGGCCACGCCGAGGGAGCGGGTGCGGTAGTTGGTCCGGATGGCCAGCCGTTCGACGTCGTCCAGGCCCAGTCCCGCCTCTGCGGCGGCGCCGGCGATCTTGAAGACCGTCAGGTCCCCGGCGATGCCGCGGCGCTTCTCGATCTGGTCCAGCGGCGCGCTGGCGATGTCGTCGGTGACCAGGACCGTGCGGGTCTCGATGCCTTCGGCGTTGAGGCGCAGCTGGGCCTGGCCGAAGTGCAGCACGTCGCCGGCGTAGTTGCCGTAGCTCAGCAGCACGCCGCCGCCGGCGTTGGCGGCCTTGGCCACCCGGTAGACCTGCCCGGCCGCGGGCGAGGCGAACATGTTGCCGCAGGCCGAGCCGGCGGCCAGGCCCGGCCCGACGAGTCCGGCGAAGGCCGGGTAGTGCCCGGAGCCGCCGCCGACCACCAGGGCCACCTGCCCGGCCGGGACCTCGGTGGAGCGGACGACGCCGCCGTCGACGCGGGCCACGTAGCCGCGGTTGGCCGCCACGAAGCCGTCCAGTGCCTCATCCGCAAAGTCAGCGGGATTGTCGAAGATCTGGGTCATGGTTCCTCATTGAATCCGTGTTGGAGAAGTAATGCTGGGTGAATCTGGAGTGGTGCGGCCGCCCCCAATTGGCCTGACGGCCGCACCATCCCGGGTCAGACGCTGCTGAGTGCCGAGGCTGCGGGCTGCTGCCGGCCCTGGGCGACCTGGCTCTGGCCGAGCGCGTAGCCGTCGGTCTTGGGCAGGACGTGGCGGCGGAGGTAGTCCTGGTTGCTGGCCGTGACGGACAGGCCGTCGCCGCCGTAGTGCTCGGTGCAGAGGATGCCCTGGAAGCCGACGGACAGGGCCACCTTGAACGCCTCGCGGTAGTTGATCAGGCCGCTTTCCATCGGCGCCGGCATCGCGACGTAGGTGTCGCGGGCGACGTCCTCGTCGCGGATGTAGTTCTTCATGTGCCAGTAGTTGGAGTACGGCAGGGTCTTGGCGACCATCTCGCGCCAGTCCTCGATCGGGCGGTGCAGCCGGATGAGGTTGCCGATGTCCGGGTTGAGGCCCACGTTGGCCAGGCCGATGTCCTGGACCAGCTGCACGGACTGGTCGGCGGTGCCGAGGTAGGTGTCCTCGTACATTTCGAGCGAGAGCAGGACGCCGACCTCGGCCGCGTGCCGGCCGAGTTCCCGCAGGCGGCTGACGGCCTTGTCCCAGGTTTCCTTGTCCCCCGCCGGGTCCTTGTGCCCTTCGAGGGTCCAGAACCAGAGCTGCTTCTGCTGCTCGGCGGTGATGGCCTGGTGCAGCCCGAAGGAGACGACCTCGCAGCCAAGCTCGGCCGCGGCGTCGATGGTGCGGTGGCTGTAGGCCAGGTTGGCTTCCCAGTTGCCTTCCTCGATCACGCTGCGGCGGATGGCCGAGATGACCGGGATGCCGATGCCCACGGTGTCCGCCGTCTGCTTGAACTCGGCGAGGCGGGCGGAGCTCAGGTCGCCGGGGCGGACCCAGCTGTCCGTGAGGTCCGCGTCGGCAAAGCCGGCGTCCTTGACCTCGGTGAGGACCTCGGCCCAGGCGGAGGCGTCGGCGTCGTTGATGTGGGTTCCCTGGGCGTCGGTGCCCGGGAACTGCAGCAGGGCCGCGGTGATGGGCCAGTTTTCGGCTGTGTAAGCCATGGGTTCACTCCTTCGTGGAATCCTGTTTCCTATAGGATTTACTATCGTGCGCAGTGTTGTCAAGGTCACATCCGGGATTAGTGCCCGTTTCGCGGCGAAGGCGGCGCGTGTGCGAAGACCTCCGGATTGAGGACATTGTCGGGGCGCTCCCCTGCCGCGACCGCCAGGATCGAGGCGATGGCGCTGGCCGCGACGTCACGGGTGAAATCCTCGGTCCAGCACAGCGAATGCGGCGAAAGCACCACGTTGTCGAAGGTCAAGCAGCTCATCGTCGGGCAGCAGGGGTTCCGGCTCAAAGACATCCAGGCCGGCACCGGCGATCCGGCCGTCCCGCAGGGCGTCCCGCAGAGCATCCGTGTCCACGAGCTTTCCGCGGCCGATGTTGATCAGATAAGCGCTTGGCTTCATCCGGGCCAGGGCGGCGGCATCGATCAGCTTTTCGGTCGCCGGGGTCAGCGCGGCGCAGAGCACCACGTAGTCCGAGCGCTCCAGCAGCTCGTCCAGGCCCAGCAGTTCGACGCCGAGCCCGGCGGCCTCCGCATGGCGGCCGCTGCGGTTGTTGCCCACCACCTTCATCCCGAGCGGGGCCAGCAGCCGGGCGAGCTCGGCGCCCACGCTGCCGAAGCCCACGATGCCGACCGTCTGGCCCACGAGCGGCGCACCGCGGTAGTGCTCGCGCTGCGCCCAGTCGGAGGTCCGGGTCAGCCTGTCCTTGGCCAGGAGCTTGTGCGAGAGCGCCAGGAGCAGGGTCAGCCCCGCCACCGCCAGCGGCCGCCGGATGGCATCCGGGGTGTTGGTGACGACGACGCCGGCGCGGGTGCAGGCGTCCAGGTCGATGGTTTCGTAGCCGGCCCCGAAGCGGGCGATCAGCCTCAGGTCCGGGGCGTGGTCCACGGTGCGTGAATCGAAGGCGATGTGGCCCAGTGACAGAACGGCCTGGACGCCGGCGAGGTCGGCCAGCGGAACCGGGTCCGTGTAGCTGGGCAGGACGCTCCAGCTGATGCCGTTCTCGCTGAGCCGCCGCAGCCCCAGATCCCCGTGAATGGAGCTTCCGTCAGGCCGGGCGGCGTCGGCCGTGACGGCCACGGTGAACGGCGAGCGCGCGATCCCGCCGGGCGCGCGCTGGCCGCCGTCGGGTCGGCCGCCGTGTTCACTTCGTCTGGTTTGGCTGTGCTCATGCGTCGGTTCGCTTTCCTGTCTGCGTTGCTGGGGTCTTGTCCCTGATGGGCCCGCGGACCAGCACGGTGTAGGCCACGGCGGCGAGGGCCGCGATGATGCCGCCGATGACGAACGACGGCGCGTAGGAGCCGGTGGCGTCGGCGATCACGCCGGTCAGCAGCGGGGCGAAGGCGCCGCCGAAGTAGCCGCCGAAGTTCTGGATGGCGCCGACGGATGCAACCTGGGAGTTGTCCACGATGTCACCGGGCATGGCCCAGGCCGCTGCCTGCATGGTGGCGACGAAGCCCAGCGCCACGGTCATCACGGCGAGGGCGAGCGGGAGCGAATCCACGAACGGGATGAGGCAGATCAGGATGCCGGCGACGACGGCGGCGACGGACATGACGTGGCGCTTGGCCAGCAGCGGATCGCGGCCCGCCTTCTTGGAGTAGCGGGTCATGACCCAGCCGCCGGTGATGCCCAGGATGGCGGCACCCAGGTACGGGACTGCAGCCAGCCAGCCGGAGTTTGCGATGCTGGCGCCGCGCTCTTCCTGCAGGTAGAGCGGGAGGAAGACGATGAAGATGTTCCAGATCCAGATGACGCAGAAGAAGCCTGCCATCATGCCCCAGATCTGGCGGTGCTTGAAGAGGCCCAGCCAGGAGACCTTCTTGGCCGTCAGGACCTGGGTGGCGCGCTGGCTTTCGATGTAGTCCAGTTCCTTGGCGCTGATGCGCTTGTGCTCTTCGGGAGAGCGGTAGTACATGAAGAAGGCAAGGGCCAGCACGAGGCCTGCGACGCCGAGGAAGAGGAAGATGGCCTGCCAGCCGAAGGCGAGCATGATGGCGGTCAGGACGGGCGGGGCGATGGCGGGGCCCCATTTGGAACCGCTGTCCCAGATGGCGGTGGCCTGTCCGCGCTCGGCGCGGGGGAACCAGTCGGCAGTGAGCTTGGCCGACGCCGGTCCGTTCGGCGCTTCGGTGACGCCGAGCAGGAAGCGGAAGGTGATGAACTGCCACATCTTGCCGCCGATGGCCATCAGCGCGGTCGCGATGCTCCAGCCCGCGATGGCGAGGAAGTACATCCGGCGGGCGCCAAGCTTGTCCACGAGCCAGCCGGCGGGCAGCTGGGCAAAGGCGTAGGTCCAGGAGAACACGGTGCCCAGGAGGCCGATGTCCGTGCGGGTCATGCCGAATTCTTTGATCAGTTGCGGCGCGGCGATGGAGATCGCGCTGCGGTCCATGTAGTTGATGATGCCGGCGGCAAGCGCCCAGCCAAGGATCCACCACCGCAGATTCTTGATGGTGCGGCGTGTTGCGGACTCCTTGGGCCCTGCGGCCAAAGTCTCTGTTTGCACTCTTCACTCCCTTGTGACTTCCAATGCCGGCACCGTAGCCGTCACAATCGAAGATCCTATAGGGTGTTTGATGCGCTGTGAAGGGGGTCACAAAAGCGCGTCACAAAGGAGATGGCGGGGAGCCTTTTAGCCGCCCGACGTGGGGCGTTATTCTGCGGGAGCGTCAGCGATGGCGCGGCCGCGCACCTTCCGCACATGCTCGGCCATGGCGGCTGCGGCCGTCTCCGGGTCACCGGAGGACAGCGCATCCAGGACTGCCTGGTGCTCGGCGATCGCCTGTTCCGCGTCCGTGATGCCCACGCCGCCGAACAGGCGGAAGCGCTGGACCTGGCCGCCGAGGGCGGCATAGGCGGCAACCATGAACTGGTTGCCGGTCTGTTCCGCGATCAGCCGGTGGAACCGCTCATCGGCTTCCAGATAGTCGCGGTATTCGGCAAACGACGGGCCCCGCGGCGCCTTCTTGAGGTCGGCGACGGCCTGTGGCCAGCTCGGCATGGTGCTGCCGGCGTCTGCCGGGCGCACGCCAGGCGGGCATTGACGGGTTCGATGGCAAGCCGTGCTTCCATGAGCTCGGCGAAGTCCTCCTGGGTGAACATCGGCGCCACCCGGTAGCCCTTGAGCGCGACGCGGCGAACCATTCCGGTGTGTTCCAGCCGGGCAAGCGCCTCGCGCACTGGCGTGGGGGAAACATCGAGCTCCCGGGCGGTTCCATCGATGCTCACGGCGGCCCCGGGTTCCAGCCGCCCATCCATCAGCGATGCCAGAAGCTCCTCGTAGACGTGGTCGGCGAGGACCTGGCGGCTGACGGGTCGGCCCGCGTAGTGGCCCTCAGGGCGACTCCCGGAGGAAGCTGGTTGCATGTTCAGATCCTATAGGACGCCGGACATGCCCATTCTTTAACCCGAAGAGTGGGCAGAACGGTGTTCTGCCCACTCTTCGTTGCCACGGCTGGACATGTCCAGCCGTGGGGGTGCTGCTGCGCTGCCTAGTTCTTCCCGGTAGGCCGGGTAGTCCGTGTAGCCCTCGGCGCCGTCGGAGTAGAACGTGGCCGGATCCGCCTCGTTGACCGGCAGGCCTTCGCGCCAGCGGCGGACCAGGTCCGGGTTGGCGATGGCGGGGCGTCCGACGACGACGGCGTCAGCGTGGCCGTCTGCGACGAGGGCCGTCGCCTCGTCGCGCGTGGTGACGATGCCGAAGCCGGTGTTGACCAGGAACGTTCCGTTGAACCGTGCGCGCAGGTCCTGGACCAGCTCACTGGTGGGGTCCTTGTGCAGGATGCTGAGGTACGCCAGCTTCAGCGGAGCCAGAGCGTCCACGAGGTGGGCGTAGGTGGACCGGACGTCTGCTGCGTCGAGTTCGAGGGCACCTTGGACATTGTGTTCCGGGGAGATGCGGATGCCGACACGGTCCGCGCCGATGGCGTCGACCACGGCCTGGGTAACTTCAATCACGAAGCGCGCCCGGTTCTCCGGGGAGCCGCCGTAGACGTCGTCGCGCTGGTTGGCGGCCGGAGTGAGGAATTCGTGCAGAAGGTAACCGTTGGCCGAGTGCAGCTCGACGCCGTCGAACCCTGCCTCTACCGCTTTGCGGGAGGCCGTCACGAATTCCTGGACGATGCCCGGCAGTTCCTCGGTGGTCAGGGCGTGCGGTACGGGGAACGGCTTCTTGCCCTCGTACGTGCGGGTCTCGCCGTCGATGGCGATGGCGCTGGGTGCGACTACTTCGTAGCCGCCGGTGGTGTCCTGGTGGGTAACCCGGCCGGCGTGCATGACCTGGGCGAAGATCCTGCCGCCCTCGGCGTGAACGGCGGCCGTGACGTTGGCCCAGCCCTCGAGCTGCTCGTCGGTCACCAGCCCGGGCTGGCCCGGGAAGCCTCGGCCCGCGCGGCTGGGGTAGGTGCCCTCACTGACGATCAGGCCAAGCGAAGCGCGCTGACGGTAGTGCTCAACCACCAGCGGGCCCGGGACTCCTTCGTTGCCGGAGCGGACACGGGTAAGCGGCGCCATCACGAGTCGGTTGGGCAGTTCCAGCTCGCCGAGGGTCATCGGGGAAAACAGCATGCGCAGTTCCTTTCACAATGAATTGGTTCACTGGCGGCAACTGCGACAGCGTTTGCAACTATTCCATCTGAGACTCGGATCACTACGGGTGGACGATGATCTTCACCGCGGTGTCGTTGTGGTTGATCAGCGTGTCGAAGCCCTTGTCCACCAAGTCGTCCAAGGCGATTCTCGCCGGTGATGAAGGGTTTCAGGTCCACTTTTCCTTCCTGGACGAGCTTGATGGCGGCTTCATGATCGCCGCAGTACGCGATGGTGCCGCGCAGATCAATTTCCTTCAGCACCACTTTCTGCATATCCACCGTGGCCGGGTGACCCCAGATCGAGACGTTGACGACGACGCCGGCGGGCTTCACGACGTCGAGCATCGTGTCCAACACGGCATTCACGCCTGCACATTCAAACGCCGCATTGGCCCCTGCGCCGTCGGTCAGTTCCAGCACACGCGCCTTGACGTCGTCGGTGCTGGGGTCGAGAACATGATCCGCAACTCCGGACGAAGCCGCCTTGTCCTTGCGGGCGGCCGATAGCTCAGTAACGATCGTGGTGATGCCGATGCCTTTGAGGACCGCGGCGGTCAGGAGCCCGATGGGTCCGGCACCCCCGACGACGGCGACGTCCCCGGCTTTGAGGCCGCTCCTGCCGACGGCGTGATACGCCACCGCGAGGGGTTCGATGAGTGCGGCCTCGTCCAGGGGGATGTCGCCGACAGGGTGCACCCACCGTGTGTCGACAACGATTTTCTCACTCAAGCCGCCACCGCCGCCCGCCAAACCAATGAAGCCCAACTTGGTGCACAGGTTGTAGTGACCGCTGAGACAGGGACCGCATTCATTACAGACGAAGTAGGGCTCAACGACGACACTGTCTCCGACGGCCAGACCGGTGACGCCTTCCCCGAGTTCCTCGACGGTGCCGGAGAACTCGTGCCCCAGGGTGACCGGGGCGGCCTCGTGGGTAAGCCCGTGGGGGTGGCCTGGCGGCGGGGTGAAAATGGGTCCTTCGAGGAATTCATGGAGGTCGGTGCCGCAGATTCCGCACCAGGCCACGGCGATCTTCACCGTTCCCGGACGCAGCTCCGGCTCTTGAATGTCTTCGATCCGGAGATCTTTGCGGGCATGGAATCGTGCTGCTTTCATGGTGTTTCACCTTCGCATTCCAGGCCGTGGACGCGCCGATGCGATCAGACGCATCCACGGAATGTGGTTGGATGTTCACAGCGGGGCCGTAACCCCAGTCTGGTGGCCGTGCCTGGGATTGTCACGACCCTTGTTGAGTCAGCGCGTGTGGTGCGTGGGCTGCAGCTCGTAGACCGGCGTCGGCAGTCCTTCCATCCGTGCCTTGAGCTGCAGCGCCAGATAATTGGAGTAGTGGCGGCTCTGGTGCAAATTGCCGCCATGGATCCAAAGGTTCTCCACGTTTGTGGGCTTCCACATGTTGCGCAGTTCCCCCTCCCACGGCCCCGGATCCTTGGGCGTGTCCGATCCGAAGCCCCAGCACTTGCCAACGGCGTCTGCCACCTCGGGCGAGACCAAATCCGCCAACCAGCCGTTCATCGAGCCATAACCGGTGGCGTAGATGATGACGTCGGCATCCAGTTCCGTTCCGTTGGCCATCACGACGGAGTTGCCCGGTGATCTTGCTGATCTCGCCATTGGCCAGCTTGACCCGGCCGTCGATGATCAGCTGGGACGCACCGACGTCGATGTAGTAGCCGGAACCGCGCCTCAGGTACTTCAGGAACAGGCCGGAGCCGTCAACGCCGAAGTCCAGGTCAAAGCCCGGCAGCCTCGAGCTGGGAGTAGAAATCCGCGTCCCGCCGGGCCATCTCCGCATAAACAGGGATCTGGGCTTCCGGCAGGATCCGGTACGGCAACGAGGCAAAAAGAAGATCGGCTTTCTCCGTGGTGACGCCGTTGGCCAGCGCTTTTTCGGAGTACAGATCGCCGAGAGCTAGGTCCATGAGGGATTCGCTGCGGGCAATATGGGTCGAGGACCGCTGGACCATGGTGACGTCGGCCCCGTGTTCCCAGAGGTCGGCGCAGATATCGTGCGCGGAATTGTTGGAGCCGATGACCACGGCCTTCTTGCCGGTCCAGTCGCCGCCGCCCGGGTGCTTGGACGAGTGGTACTGCTCCCCCAGGAAGGACTCGGCGCCGTCGAACGTGGGGACGCTGGGGTACCCCGAAACGCCCAGGGCGAAGACGAACTGCTTCGGGCGCAGGGTGACCGGCTCGCCGTCGCGCATCACCTCCACCACCCACTCCCCCGAGGATTCATCGAAGCGGGCGTTGGTGCACTCGGTCTTGGACCAGTAGTTCAGTTCCATGATCCGCGTGTAGTTTTCCAACCAGTCGCCGATCTTGTCCTTGGCCGCGAAAACCGGCCAGTCGTCCGGGAACTTCATGTAGGGCAGGTGGTCGTACCAGACCGGATCGTGCAGGTGGAGGGACTTGTAGCGGTTGCGCCATGAGTCACCCGGGCGCTCGTTCTTCTCGATGATGATGGTGGGCACTCCGAGCCTGCGAAGCCGTGCCCCCAGCCCGATCCCGCCCTGGCCGCCGCCGATGATGACCGTGTAGGGCTGATCTTCGTAGCCGAGGCGCGCCTCCTGCTCCTCCTTCAGTTCCAACCAGGATTTGCGGCCCTTGGTGATTTCATGGGCGACGCCCTTTGGCCGGTTGGGTCCCTTCTTTTCCTCAAAGCCCTTGAGCTCCTGCATGGTGGTGAGCAGGGTCCAGCATTTGCCGTTCCGGAGGCGCAAATGCGCGTAGCCCCGGGCCTGGGCGGTCTCGAAGTTCACCCAGGCCTCGGCGTTGGCGGCGTCGCCGGTGGCGTCCTCGGCGAGGGCCCAGTTGCTTGGCTGCACGTCATCCAGGGTCGCGTCGAGCATGCGTCGGATGTCTTCCTTGCCCTCAAGGGTCTTGAGGTTCCAGGTGAAGGAGACGAAGTCGCGCCAGTACGAATCGTCGTCGAAAAGTTCAAGTGCGGCGTCCGTGTTGTGGCCGCGCAGTGCCTCATCGAACTGCGCCAACCACGCCCCGACGACGCCGTTTGGTGTCTCAGGCATGATTCCTCTTTCCGTTGCTGACAGTGGGTAGCTTCCGTTGCGTGATGCCTAGACCACGCAGTGACCCGTATCACAAGTAAAGTTCGCAGGGGGTTACAATCGGGTTACACGGGGCTCTCAAGCTGTCGGTCGGCACGCGTGGTGACCGACGGCGACAGGGAACCAGCCGGGTGCGACGATTCGAGGGCGAGTTGGGAGTATGAGGATGCGGCAGGGCAATGGCTCCATCACGCATCCCTCAGACCTCAGGTTTTCCGCGCCGGCGGAGTACGCCCGAATGCTCCGCGCGGCGCACGAGACCACCATGTCCGGCGTTCCGGATTCCCACCTGTCGCCGTCGCTCATCAAGTCCTGGCAGCGTTCCCTGGCGTTGGGCATCAATCCGGACCAGCACCGTCCATTGCACCGGCATGAAGTCTCCGAGGCACGCTCACTCAGCGCCGGCCATCGGCTGGCTGCGGTCATGCCTGCCCTGTCACAGTTGCTGGCCGATGAGACCGCGACGGGGCGCCATTTGCTGATTGTGACTGACCGCGAAGGCGAAGTGCTGTGGCGCGTTGGCAGCAAACAAGCGCTGCGGCTTGCGGACTCTCTGGAGTTCGTGGAGGGTGCCGACTGGTCCGAGGCAGGGGTGGGAACCAACGCCATCAGCGAAGCCTTGGTGACCGGCGCCCCGGCGCAGCTCTTCTCGGCCGAGCACCTCGTGCGGACCCATCATGATTGGGCCTGCACGGCCTCTCCGATTCGCGATCCTTTGACCGGCGAAATCGTCGGCGTCCTCGACGTCTCCGGCCCGTTCGAGTCGGTCACGCCGGACAGCCTGCGGCTGGTGCGTTGCGGCGTGCGGCTTGCGGAGGAGCTGCTGAAATCGGCTCCAGTTCCCGACGCCGGCGTCGGGCGTTCAGGGCAGCCGGCACGACGCAATGAGCGGACAACGCGCGACGGCGGCAGCCGGGCACAGCTCCTGCTGCGGCTCTTGGGGGACGCGCCGTCCGCGGCCGTCGATGGCGGCATCAGTCGCCCCCTGACACTCCGCCGTGCCGAGATCCTGGCCCTGCTGGCCTCCCGTGACCAGGGCTGGAGTGCCGATGAACTGGCCTGCGAGATCCATGGCGACGCCGGCACCGGCGCGGCGATCCGGACCGAGATGCACCGGATACGCAGCATCCTGGGCGATGTCCTGGAGGCGAACCCCTACCGATTCTCGTCAACCGTTGACGTCGTGACGGACGCCTCGGTTGTGGCAGCCCACCTGAGGGACGGCCGTGTTGCCGAGGCATTCGCGGCTTACCCGGCAAGACTCCTCACGCGTTCGGTCAATCTCGCGATCGGGTTCATGCGCGACGAGCTCAACACGGCCGTGGGGGCGTCCGTACGCTCCAGCGGTGATGCCAGGCTGATGCTGCAGTGGTGCACGAGCGACATGGGGTCCTCCGATACGGCAACTGCGGCAGCCGCTACGGCACTGACCGGGCCGGACGATCCCCGTTGCCAGCTAGTGAGCGCCCGGATGGCACGGGTGGACCGCGAGTTGCGGGCCTAGCCGCAGGAGGCATTACGGCGGAGGCGGAGCGACGCCGGGGCACCCTTGGCCCTCAGGGTTCTGCAGGCACGTATCCGCGTAATTCCTGGTGATCGACCGCCAGACGCTGACGGTCTGCGGCGCCGAGCTGAATTGGCCTTGGCCGGGAATGGGCAGCGCCGGTCCGCCATTCACCGAGTACGTGCCTTGGAAATGTGTTGTCAGAACTACAGCGAAGTCGCCGGTCTGGGCGTAGATGTGGCTGGTGAGGGTCTTCTCGCCCCAGCGGTCCTGCGGAAGCGGCCCGCCGGCCGCCGTTTGCGGGCCCAGCGACGTGCCGTCGCCATAGCTCCACGTGTACTGCACCGGCTTGGCAATGATGGCGACATCTTGACCCAGCATGTCCACGCTGAAAGTTTGTTCGGCGGCTTCCGCGTAGAGATTTGTCTCGGCACCCCTGAGTGTGTGCGGACTCGGTTGCATGACGCTGTTGCCGGCGTTGATTGGTAGTTGCTGAAATTTGGTCTGAATCTGGGCGGCAATCTGGCCCAGCACATCCTCGGGTTGCTCAAGGTAGACGCAGCGGTCAGGCGAGAGCGGCTCGACCATATGGGTCCGGCAACAACTAGCTATGCACGTTACCAACGCACGGGTCGCCCGTCTTCGCCGCTTGATCACATTCTGACCGCTGCCGCCAGACAGGGAACGTCGAAGTTGTTGTTGTTATCTATCAGGCAGAGATATTCGAATCTGTATGGAATGGGCTCTCCGGAACAGTCCCGGGCGCATCCACCCAAACGCCGGCGTCGAGTCATACCGCCACACGACACCGACGCCGGTCTCAGTTCCAAAAAACGTCCGATGCGTCGGCTCTGGCCGAAGGGCCAATGGCTAGCGAAAGAAGAAATGACAGCGGCGAATGAGTTCCGAAAGCCCACCGCCTTCGTCCTGAACGCGGGAGCCGATTCATGCACCGATCCGGTCAACATCCAACGCCATCCAATGTCCGTCAGAAAAGCGGAGCTATCATGATATCTGCCAGCACCTGCGGGGCCGGCACGGATTTCTCGATCACTAGTGTCAGGCTCGATACAGGGTTCCTGCCGATTGCTCCAACTGCGTGGTCACTTGGTAGCTCACCCTGGGCTGTCTTAACGAAGTTGGTATAGGCACACCCTTCGCATGGATTAGTCCTCCCGCGATCCATCGACCTTCGGAGTTCCACTCGACAATCCCGGTCGAACCTTTGCGCATAGACCTGCACGATGAGTCGGTCACCTCATCCATCAGCCGGAATATCTCCGGTCTCGATACGCGTAATTCAGCAGCGTGTACCAATGCCGTGCAAACGCCTCAAGCCCTTCCTTCGTCTCCGCCTTCGCGGCGTCAGGCAGCACTGGAACCGGGACGTTCTGCGCCTTTCCGGTTGCGTCCCCGGGCTTGTAGCTGGCGGTAGGCGTGGGGGTCGGACTCGGGCTGGACGCCGCGGGACTTTGAGAATCAGAAGGTGGAGATCCGGGAGGCGGTGCGCCTCCCCCGCTGCACGCTGCGACCGATACCAGGGAGATCGACACCAACACAGCGGCGCAAGCGCGCCAGGGGCCGGAAAGCGAAGTGCGAGATGTCATGGTCAGCTACTCCCCCGATAGAAATCAAGACGCGCGAGTCCAAGCAATGCTTAAGGGTAACCGACGTCACATTTTGGACGTCGAAGTTATCCACAGCCGGGTTCCCAGGCTCGTCGGAGGTCCCGCTATCCGGCAGCTCACCGTCTTGAGTCCTTTTGCCCCTAGCCATTCCCCAACCGCGGGCAGAACAATGAACCCATGATGTTTGAACACGAAGACGACGATCCCATCCTCAAGCTGGACGACGAGCAATCCTGGAAACTGATTGACAGCACGAAGCACGGCAGACTCGTGGTCACCGTCGCCGGAGAACCCGACATCTTCCCGGTGAACTACGCGGTCAGCGGACGGAAATTGTTCCTCCGGACCGCTCCGGGCAACAAGCTCGCCGAGCTCACCATCAATTCCAAGGTGCTCTTCGAAACCGACGGAATCCTGTCCGAGGAAGCGTGGTCTGTGGTCCTGCGCGGCACTGCGCGGGTGCTCGATCAGTCGGCGGATATCGCCGACGCCGAGGCCCTCGGACTCAAACCGTGGGTTCCCACGTTGAAGGACTTCTACGTGGAAATTACGCCGACCTCGATCAGCGGACGCCACTTCCAGTTCGGCGAACACCCGGAACGGGAGATTTAGCGCCGTCATTTGCGCGGCAGCCGGCAAGACGTAGCAGCAGCCAAGACATTGCAGCCGCCTAGACTTAAATGATGGCGGACAAGCTGACTCCGGAGCGGCGCAGCTGGAACATGTCCCGGATCCGGGGCAAGAACACCAAACCGGAAATGCTGGTCCGCAGGTTGCTGCACGCGAAGGGCTACCGCTATCGCCTGCACGGCAGAGCGGGTGGCGGCAAACTTCCGGGCAACCCCGATCTCGTCTTCGCCGGCCGCCACAAGGTCATCTTCGTCAACGGGTGCTTCTGGCATTTCCACGACTGCCGGGTGGGGCTCCATGCACCCCAAGCAAATGCCGAGTTCTGGGAAACCAAGCGCACGCGAACCCGGAACCGCGACGCCGCCCAGCGGCTCCAGCTCGAACGCGAGGGCTGGGAGGTGCTCACGGTGTGGGAGTGCGAACTGAAGGATCGATCGGCGTTGGAGCTCCGGCTGGACGCCTTCCTTCGAGAGCCGCCACGCGGCCTGCCATCGGATGAACCCTCCTGAGGACGTCCGATGACCAGCAAAAATCCGGCGTGTCGCGCTGCGCGCTTCCGGTGCAGGCTGAACCGCCTCAGCTAATATTCGACTCCGGGGGCCTTAGGCATTATTCGGTCAGTACCACTGCGTACTGCAAACACGGGAGAGCGCACGATGCCGCACTTGCTGATGTCCAACGACGAGCCCGACACGGCTGCTACGCCAGCCGATTCCAGTCCCACGGTTCTTCAGTTCCCTCGTCTCGGCCACACCAGACACCGCGCCGTGCGGCCCCGCCCGTTCCGCGGAGCGAACCCTGATTTGGAGCCGCTGCGCCGGCAGGCAACCTCGATCATCGACGAGGTCCTCGCGGGCACCAACCCGGAAGATGCTGAAGTGCAGGAGAAACTTCGCTGGCATGTCGCGAACAACCCGGGCCGGCCGGAAAAGGCGCTCCTGGAACACTTGCGGACAGTGGCCGACCAGGAAGAATCCGCCTATTTTAGCTGGCTGAACCGTTTATCTGGTTGACCTGTCGATACTGGCCTGCCGGAGCACTTCGCCCCAGGACTGCTGGGCAAGATCTGCCACGGAGGCCAGGATTTCCGACGGCGGCAGGGACAGATCCAGCGGGAACTCGACAATGTCGATGTCGGTATTGAGAATCCGGCGCAGCTTGATCTCCCCTGCCCCCGGGTAAATAATCCACGCCGTCGGCACCCGCAAGGACGTGCAGTAGGCCAGCATCCGGTAGTGGTCGCCCGACAGCGACGCGCCGAAATCAGCGGCGGCCTTGTACTTGGCGTCGTACACCATCACGGGCCGGCCGCCGAGGAAGTGGACGGCCCCTGGCTGGACCACAATCCGGTCCGAGTCGCGGACGGCCTCGTTCAGCAGTGCGTTGTAGCGCAACCGCATTTCTCCGGGGTAGGCGGCCATGGCTTCCCGCAAGGCCGTCCCCACGAAGTCCTCGAACACCTTTGCCATGTCCACCACGAACGACGCCGACTGCTGCTTGCCGTCGCCGGCCTCCGCCGAGGCGTTCCGCAGGATCAGTTCGGCGAGCCGGAGGGCCGCGTGGTAGCGGGTATTCATCCGGCTGGGCCGCCACTGCGGCAGCGGCGCGCCGGACTGCAGGCGCGTCACGGCGTCGAGCTTTCCCTTCAGCTGGCGCAGCCGGCTGAGGACTTCCGGCCGCACGCGCGGCACCTGGGACATCCGCTCCAGCGCGGCGCGCAGAATCCGGTTCTCCGCGATGTCCTCGGTGAACTCGTCATAGGAGACTTCCAGCGGGACCAGCATCCCCGGCCGGCGGGAAATCTGGTCCGACATCCGGATCCGGCCCTTGACGGTCCGGAGGGACTCTTCCACCATGAGGTACCCCTGCAGCACGCCGCGGCTCAGCGCCCGGTCCGCGAGCTGCGCCAGGGATTCGGCCAGCGCGCTCCAAAGGTCGGTGTGCTCCACCGCGGCGACCGAATCGTCCCGGAACCCCTGGTCCCCCGCGTAGCCGAGCAGGAACAGGAGCCGGCTCAGCCCGAGCCGTCCCTTCGGCCGCACTTCCAGCTGCACGGCGGGAGTCCGCACCGAGCCCACGGTCCCCACGGGTTCGATCCGGTACAGGCCCATGCCCATCGGCGAGGCCTTCGCCAGGCCGCTGGCGTTGACGTAGGCCGCAGTGTCCGGATCCAGCCGCTCCACGACGCCGGCGGAGAGTTCGTCGAGGACAATGTGCCGGCAGGTCGCCGCCGCGCCGCCGCGTCCGGATAAGCCCGGCCCGGATAAGCCCGGCCCGGCCGAACCGGGCACGGAGGCGCCCGGCCCGGACAGGCCGCGGTCCGACGGGTTGCGGCCCAGCGCTACGGCGTCCCCGGCCAGCCTAGGCATGCGCCAGGCGGCCCAGGAGTTGTTCCAGTCCGAACCGTTCCTCGAGCTGGGCGCGGTTGAGCTGGCCGTGATAGTGCTCCTCCAGCAGCGGCATGAGCTCGTACTTCCAGATTCTGCGGAGGCCCTTGGGAGTCTGCGCGGACTTCTTCATGAAGTAGGAGGGCCCGATCATGAGGTCGCGGTCCCATTCGTCGATCGCGTCGTTCAAAGCGTCAAGCAGCAGGGCCGGCGTCGTGTCCAGGTCGCGGGCCTGGAGGAAACGCAGCAGCGAGCCCTTCACGGGTTCGGTCTTCGGATGCAGCTCGATGAAGGAGAAGCGCCGCCGGATGGCCGCGTCCATCATGGCGATGGAGCGGTCCGCGGTGTTCATGGTGCCGATGATGTAGAGGTTGTCCGGCAGGGTGAACGGCTCGTTGGGGCTGTACTGAAGATAGATGCGGTCATCGCGGTATTCGAGCAGGAAGTACAGCTCGCCGAACACCTTGGCGAGGTTTGCCCGGTTCATCTCGTCGATGATCAGGAAGTACGGTTTGCTCTCGTTTCCGGGCTTGGCAGCTTCCTCGGCGAGCCGGCGCAGCGGACCTGCCACGAGCTTGAAGGACACCTGGCCCTCGTCCGTCTTGTCCGGACGGAACCCCTCGAAGAAGTCCTCATACGCGTACGACGGGTGGAACTGGACCAGCTTGACCCGCTCGTCCGTGGTGTCGCCGGCGAGCTCGGCGGCGAGGTGCTTAGCAAGGTACGTCTTGCCCGTTCCGGGCGGGCCGTAGAGCACCAGCTGCCGGTTCTCCTCGAGGAGTTCGGCGATTTCCTGCAGCGGGTCCAGGTCCATGTGCAGGGACGCGGCGAACTCCGGCGTCAGCGGCCGGAACCCGTCATAGGCAGGTTCGACGGCGGCATCCGGCTCGGCGCCGTCGCCGTCCTCGGCTTCCGCTTCTGCCGGCAGGAGGGTCTCGAGCGCCTGGATCACGCGGGTGATGTCCACGATGTTGCCGGACGTGGTCAGCTGGCGCTGCACGTGGCGGGGCAGCCCGGTGGCGTCGTGTTCCTCATCGAACCAGCGGACCTTGCGGCGGAGCTGGCGGTTGTCCTTGCCATGCTCCGGTTCGCCGAGGACCACGCCGATCCGGACTTTGCCCGAGCTCTGGAAGAGTGCGAGGTCGCCCGGCTTCATCACGGTCAGGAAGGCGAAGACGGCGGTCTTGGTGTCCTCGCGCTCCACGTAGCCGAGGTGCTTGTAGTCCTCGTCAACCGCGTTCTGGACCAGCCCGGCGGTGACGCCGGGGTCCAGCAGGCGGAGATGTTCGACGTCGAGCGTCACCGCTTCCTCGTCCCGCCACTCCCCCAGCAGCTCGGCGTTATCGTGGTGGGTGCGCAGGAGCCAGGCGCGGCGGCCGGGGTCGCCGACCTTCCGCCACTGGCTCACCAGCTGGCGGGAGTACCAGTCGATCCGCTGCCCGGCCTGCTGGTCCAGGTGCAGGCGGATCCTGTGGATGTCCGCCGAAATGTCCTCGTCGCTGTCCCCCTTGGCCCCGCCCACCAGGGAAGCGAAGGCATCGCGGATCTCCTGCCGTTCGACATCTGCCACAACGGGTTCGAAGTAGCTGGGCCAGACGAGGAACTCAATGCTGCGGCGGATGGCCGGCTGGTCATCCGGGGTCCCGGCGACCAGCCGGTGGAAGGCCAGCGGATCCTTGACGGCAGCCTGGACGACGTGGGCCGGCCGCTGTGCGACGTGCTGCACGAAGCGGCAGAGCCATTTCAGGTGGTCCCAGATGGTCCAGTTGAATTCCGCGGTGCGGTCCCGGATTACGCCGTGGTCCGTCATTCCCGCGTAGAGCTCGTCGGGGAGCTCCAGCGGAGGCTCCAGCCAGGACGCGGCCTCGGCGACGCGGGCCCGCTTGACCTTCAGCGACTTGACCTCGTGGGCCAGCGGCAGGGACTGGAGGAAGAGCAACTCCACAGCCAGTTGCTTCGCCCCGCGGCTGGCATCTTCCAGGTTCTGACGCAGGTTGGTCATCATCGGCGCTTTGGGATCGGGAACCCCGCGTTCGAGGCGTTCCAGCAACTCCGCGGCAGCCTGGACGGACCAGGTTTTGGTGCGGCCATCCAGGGCGGACGCCTTGCCGAGCAACCCCGGGCCCAGCACAAACCACGCCGCGTCTTCTATCTCCTTGGAGATACCGAGGGCACGGTGCAGGGCAGGCTTCTTGGTTGGGGTCATACGTTCAATTTACAGGCTTAAACTGAACACGCGCATTTAACGCCGCCCGAAAGCTACCGTCGAGTAAATCTCGCGCGGGCGGCCTGCGGGGCCGGTTTCGCGGCGGGACGCCGCTTCACACCGACGGTGAAATACGTTGCCGGGCCGACGAAGTTCACAAAGGTGGCAAACCGCCACAGCGCCTTGCTGCCCCGGATCTCCTCGGCCGGCCGCCGCGAGATATCCCGCTGGGCAGCGACGAGCAGCGTCAGCTGAACGGTGGCCGCCACAATGGTCCCGAACCGTGCCATCGGCGAGAGTTCGTTCCAATTCTTCTTGCGGGTGTGCTTCCTGTGCATGTTCTTGCCCATGTTCACAACGACCACGCCTCCTTAGAGCGTCGGAGTTGTTTATTGTAGGAGCCGTGCCAGCGCCGGGGTAGAGGCTAGTGGTAGAGGCTATGGGACCGGGTGGGCGCGGGTGTACGGGGCCAGCCGTTCCTTCTGCTCCGGCGTCAGCCGCAGCACCCTGCCGGTTGCCTCATTGACGAATGCCAGATGGCTGGTGGCCCGGACGCAGTCCTCCCGCGTGACGGGATCCTGGACCAGGTAGTGGATGTCGAAGCTGGCGCCCTTGACCGCCCCGATCCACAGCTGGACGACGGCGGGCACGTTCCGGTACTCCAGCGTCCTGACGTACCTGATTTTGTGCTCGACCACGAGCGCCAGCGTCCCTTCCGGGATTTCGTTGAAGAGCGACACGAGGGGCTCGGTTCCGGGCAGCCCGGCGCCCTGGGGCGGGCCGAACGCCGCGATCCGTGCTTCCTCCAGGATCCGGACGATCTGGACGTTGTTGATATGCCCATAGGCATCCATGTCGCTCCAGCGCATCGGCACCTCCACCTCGAGGCGTCGGGGCTCCGCGTCTGTACTCTTCCCTGCGGGGCCCTCCCCGGCTGGGCCCTCCCCGGTGCTGTGCTCTCCCCGGCTGGGGGTGCCGCAGCGCTGGCCGCGGCGCTCAGCTGTGCACCGCCGTCGTGTCCTCCGCGGAATCCGCCAAGGCGGCATCCGCGTCCTCGCCGGCGAACTGGGACATGTACAGCCGGTAGTACGCGCCCTGCATGGCCAGCAGTTGGGCGTGCCGGCCTTGCTCGACGATCTGCCCGTCCTCCATGACAAGGATGGTGTCCGCGTCCCGGATGGTGGAGAGGCGGTGGGCGATGACGAAGCTGGTGCGCTCCGTGCGCAACGCGGCCATGGCCTTCTGGACCAGGGCTTCGGTGCGGGTATCCACAGAACTCGTCGCCTCGTCCAGGATCAGCAGCGACGGGTTCGCCACGAAGGCCCGGGCGATGGTGATCAGCTGTTTTTCGCCGGCGCTGACGTTGTTGCCTTCTTCGTCAATGACCGTGTTGTAGCCGTCCGGCAACGCACGGACGAACCGGTCAACGAACGTGGCCTTGGCCGCCGCCATGATCTGGTCCTCGGTGGCGTCCAGCTTGCCGTAGCGGATGTTCTCGTAGATGGTTCCGCCGAACAGCCAGGCGTCCTGGAGCACCATGCCCACCTTGGCGCGCAGCTCCGAACGGCTCAGCCGGGTGATGTCCACCCCGTCCAGGGTGATGCTGCCGGCATTAAGTTCGTAGAAGCGCATCACGAGGTTGACCAGCGTGGTCTTGCCCGCCCCGGTCGGACCCACGATCGCCACCGTGTGTCCGGGCTCGGCCGTGAAGGACAGGTCCTCGATCAGCGGCCTGTCAGGCGTGTAGCTAAAGGTGACGTGCTTGAAATCGACGTGTCCGTCCGTTTTCGCCGGGAGGTGCTCGGTGGCGGTCTCGGCGTCCTGTTCGTCGGCGTCGAGGAATTCAAAGACCCGCTCGGCGGAGGCGACGCCGGACTGCAGCATGTTGGCCATGCCGGCCATCTGGCCCAGCGGCTGCGTGAACTCCCGCGAGTACTGGATGAACGCCGTGGCGTCGCCCAGGCTCATGCCGCCCGAGGCCACGCGCAGCCCACCGACGACCGCGATCCCCACGTAGCTGAGGTAGGAGACAAACTGCATGACCGGCATGATCATGCCGGAGACGAACTGGGCCCCGAAGCTGGCCTTGTAGAGTTCCTCGTTGCGCTCGTCGAAGCGGGCCAGCATGTCGGCGTCGCGGCCGAACACGCGGACGAGGTCGTGGCCGGAGAACGATTCCTCGATCTGGCCGTTGAGCTCACCGGTGTTCTTCCACTGTGCGGCGAAGAGCTTCTGGCTGCGGGCGCCGATGATGCCGGCGGCCACGCCGGAGAGCGGCAGGGCGACGAGTGCGATCAGGGCCAGCTGCCAGGACACGATGAACATCATGATCACGATCCCGAGGACCGTCAGTGCCGAGTTCACGAGCTGCGCGAAGGCCTGCTGGAGCGCCTGCTGGATGTTGTCGACGTCGTTCGTGACGCGGGAGAGGATGTCGCCGCGCTGGCGGGTATCGAAGTAGTTCAGCGGCAGCTTGTTCAGTTTCTTCTCGGTGTCATCGCGCAGCGTGCGGACCACGCGCATGACGAGAATATTGAGGACGTAGCCCTGGAGCCACAGGAAGATGTTGGCGACGAAGTACATCACCAGCACCACGCTGATGAGGAAGGCGAGCTTCTGGAAATCGATGCCCGTGCCCGGGACTACGTCCATCTTGGCCAGCATGTCGGCGAAGTTGTCCTGGCCCTGGGAGCGCAGTCCTTCGATGAACTGCTCCTTGGTGGCCCCGGCCGGGAGCTGCTTGCCGACCACTCCCGCGAAGATCACGTCCATTGCCTGGCCCAGGATCCTCGGGGCAATGACGTTGAGGACGACGGCGACCGTCACCATGGCGAGCACGGCGATGATGCCGGCGCGCTCGGGTTTCAGCAGCCCCATGAGCCGTTTGGCGGAGGGCCAGAAGTGCTGGGCCTTCTTGGCCGGCACGCCGAACATGCCGCCGTCGGCTTCGCCCGGCGTCGTACTCTTCCTCGACGAAGTCGTCGTCCGTCACGTCGGTGGCGGCCGTTCCGGCTGCAGTCGCGTCGGTTGCGGCCTTCGGCGCGGCGGCCGAAGTGGTGGAGACTTTCTCATTGGTGCTCATGCCACTGCCTCTGCGCTCAGCTGGGATTCGACGATTTCCTGGTAGGTGCTGGAGCTTTCCAACAGTTCCTCATGTGTTCCGCGGTCCACGATCCTGCCGTTATCCAGCACGAGGATCTGGTCCGCATCGGCAATGGTGGACACGCGCTGGCCGACGATGATCACCGTGGCGTCGGCCGTCTTGGCCTTGAGCGCCCGGCGGAGCCGGGCGTCGGTGGCGACGTCAAGGGCGGAGAAAGAGTCGTCGAACAGGAAGACCTTGGGTTCGGTGACCAGGGCGCGGGCGATGCACAGACGCTGCCGCTGGCCGCCGGAGACGTTGGTGCCGCCCTGGGCGATCCGGGATGCCGAGGCCGCCCTTCTTTTCGCGCACGAAGTCTGCGGCCTGGGCGACGGTCAGGGCCTTCCACAGGTCCGTGTCCGTGGCGTCGGGCTTGCCGAAACGCAGGTTGTGCTCAATGGTTCCGGAGAACAGGTAGGGCCGTTGCGGCACCATGGCCACGCGCTGGGTGATCTCGGCCCGGTCCAGCTGGGTGACAGGGACGCCGTCGAGCAGGACCTCGCCCGACTCGGCGTCGTAGAGCCGCGGCAGCAAGGCCAGCAGGCTCGACTTGCCGGCGCCTGTGGAGCCGATGATCGCCACCGTCTGGCCGGGCTCTGCCGTAAAGCTGATGTTGCTCAGTACGGGCGCCTCGGCGCCGGGGTAGGCAAAGGTCACGTTCCGGAACTCGACGCGGCCGGCCCTTGCGGCCGGCGCCACCGGGGTGAGCGATTCGTGGATGGAGGGTTCGACGTCGAGCACTTCACCGATGCGGTCGGCGCAGACCGAGGCACGGGGAATCATCATGGCCATGAAGGTGCCCATCATGACGGCCATGAGGATCTGCAGGAGGTACTGCAGGAAGGCCGTCAGCGAGCCGACCTGCATCTCGCCGGCATCGACGCGCTGGCCGCCGAACCACAGCACGGCGGCCGTGGAGACGTGCAGGATCATGCCGATGGCCGGGAACATCAGCACGAACAAGGAACCGATCTTCAACGAGACGTCGGTGAGGTCCTTGTTGGCCGCGCCGAAGCGCTCGGCCTCGTGGGGTTCGCGCACGAAGGCGCGGACCACGCGGATGCCGATGATCTGCTCGCGGAGGACACCGTTGAGCCGGTCGATCTTCTCCTGCATGGAGCGGAAGAGCGGCATGAGGCGGACCACGAGGTAGCCGACCACGACTACGAGCAGGGGCACAGAAACCCAGACGAGCCAGGACAGGTTGAGGTCCTCGCGCAGGGCCATGAAAATCCCGCCGATGCACATGATGGGCGTGGCCACCATGAAGTTCAGCGCCATGAGCATGAGCATCTGGACCTGCTGCACATCGTTGGTGCCCCGCGTGATCAGGGTGGGGGCGCCGAAGAGGTTGACGTCCCGCGCCGAGAAGCTGCTCACCTTGCGGAAGACGCCGCGGCGCAGGTCCCGGCCGAACGCCATCGCCGCCTTCGAACCGAAGTAGACGCCGGCGATCGCGGTGGCCACCTGGATCAGGGCGACGCCGAGCATGACGCCGCCGGTGCGCCAGATGTAATCGGTGTCGCCGCGGGATACGCCCTCATCGATGATCTGGGCATTGAGGCTGGGGAGGTACAACGCCGCGATGGTCGAAGCCAGTTGAAAGATGACCACAGCCGCGATGTATGGCAGATACGGCTTGGAATAGCGCCGCATGAGGGGAACGAGCATGCCCCGGAGTCCTTACGAAGACCGAATTAATGGAAAAACCGAATAAAACCGAAACAAACACCGTAAAGACAGAATGCATTGGAAAGCTGATTGGAGACTAGCCCAAGGGGCCGACAGCCATAGCCATCCCAACTCTACGAAATCCCCCGCCCGGGTGGAACACGGGACACTGAATATCATCCAAACGGCGTACTTAGCGTCTGCCGCGCCCCTGCCCGCGCAAAAGCCGCAACGCCAATCACGCGGCCGCAGAGGGCCCCGCAAGATAGCCGCCGGCGGACGGTAGCGGCGGGGCTGCGCTGGGGCGGCCGCGCGGCCTCCGGGATCCGGCGATGCAGGCCGGGCGCTACTCGGTGCGGTGCCGGCCGTGGGTGGCGATGTAGTCGGCAGCCGCGCGCTGCATCTTGCGCTGCTTGGCAAGCTGCCGGCGCAAGGCCGTGAGCTCTTCGGCAACACGTGCCTGTTCCGTGGCGATCGCTCGCTGCTCCGCTGCCTGCTCGTGCACGGCGCGCAGCGCGTCCGCCAGCTGGAGCTGCTGCTGTGCCAGCAACTGCTGGGTCTGCAGCAACACGGGTACGACGTCGGCTGCCTCGGGCCGGTCGTCGGCCACCAAGGTCCGGGCCCGCTGGCGGGCGCCCTCCCGCTCGGCCGCCCGCTCCGCATCGAACTCCGCCGCCCCAAACTCCGCCGGACGGGATTCGCGGCCGGAATCGGGGCCGGCCCTGAAACCAAGGTCAGCATCCCGGCGGGCGGCATCGGGGAAGCGGGATTCGGCGCGCTCCCGGCTGAGCACCTCGATGAATTCCCGGTCCAGGTCCACAATGCCGGTTCCGCCGGCGGACGAAGCCGCCTTGACGGCGTCGTTCCCTGTGTTCCCCACAGCCGGTCCGGCCGGTGCACCGGCCACCCCACCGCCAGCAGCAGCCACAGCGGCGGCGCCGCCGGCGTGCTCGGCGGACTCCGGACGGACATCGACGGTGCGGCGCAGCGGGCGTTCCTTGATGAACAAGATGGCAGCCAGCGCCACGAGGCCGATGATGGCAGAGATCAGGAAAACCTCGGCGATCGCGTCACCGTAGGCGGCCCGCATGATGTCGCGGATCGGTGCCGGCATGTCCTTGAGGTCCATGCTTGCACCCGCCGATCCGGCCGGAACCTGGATTCCGGCGGCGGCGAGACCTTCCACGACGAGCTCCTTGACCCGGTTGCCCAGCACGGCACCGAGGACCGAGACGCCGATCGCCCCGCCGACGGACCGGAAGAAGGCAACAGAGGCGCTGGCCGTTCCGATGTCCTTGGCCTGGACCGTGTTCTGGACGGCGAGCACGAGGTTCTGCATCAGCAGGCCCAGACCGACGCCGAGGATGGCCGTGTAGATACCTGTGAGCCACAGGTCGGTGGTGTGGTCCATGCTGCCGGCCAGGCCGAGGCCGCCGATCAGCAGGATGGCGCCGGCCACCAGGTACCGCTTCCACTTGCCGGTGCGGCTGATCAGCATGCCCGAGGCGACCGAGCCGATCAGGTTGCCCGCGATCATGGGCAGCGTCAGCAGCCCGGCTTCGGTGGGGGTGGCACCGCGTGCCACCTGGAAGTACTGGCCGAGGAACGTCGAGGAGCCGAACATGCCCACGCCGACCGCCACTGAGGCGAGGATCGCGAGGGCGGTGGTCCGCTCCGAGATGATGTTGAGCGGGATGATGGGCTGGGCCACCCGGGATTCCACCAGCACCAGCAGGCCCAGGAGCAGGACGCCGCCGCCCACCATGGCGACGGACTGCCACGACCACCAGTCGTAGTAGTCCGGGTTGCCGGCGAAGGAGACCCAGATGAGCAGCACGCTGACGCCGGAGGTCAACAGGATGGAGCCGAGCCAGTCGATCTTGGCGGGGCGTTTGACGTGCTGGATCTTCAGCGTGACCTGCAGCAGGATGAGCGCGACGACCGCGAGCGGGACGCAGACGAAGAAGGTCCAGCGCCACCCCAGCGGGCTGTCGACAATGAAGCCGCCGAGCAGCGGGCCGCCGGCGGTGCCCACGGCCATGACGCCGCCCATGTAGCCGGAGTATTTTCCGCGGTCACGCGGCGGGATCATCGAGCCGATGATGGCCTGGGCCAGGGCGGTGAGGCCGCCCATGGCGATGCCCTGGATGACACGGGCGGTCAGCAGCAGCGGGATGGTCTCGGACAGGCCGGCCATGACGGAGCCGGCCACGAAGATCACGATGCTCAGCTGGACGAGGACCTTTTTGTTGAAGAGGTCCGCCAGCTTGCCCCAGATCGGAGTGGTGGCCGCGTTGGCCAGGAGCGCGGCGGTGATCACCCAGGCGAAGTCCGTCTGCGTGCCCTTGAGCTCGGACATGATGGTGGGCAGTGCGTTGGCAACGATCGTGCTGCTCAGGATGGCGGTGAAGAACGCCGCCAGCAGCCCGGTGAGCGCCTCCATGATCTGGCGGTGGGTCATCGCCGCAGGTTCGGCGGCGGGCTGGGATGCGCGGGGCGCCTTCGGCGGAAGGTCCGACGGGGCTGTGTTCAACGGCGCTGTTCAGCGAGTGTTCAACGGCGCAGTGTTCAACGGCGGAATGTCCGGCGCAGTGTCCGGCCCTGTGGCGGCAGCGTGGCTAGCCATAAATCTACTCCTCAACAATTTCGGTCGTATTCGTGGGTCCGGCCGTCGTTGCCCGGGCTGAAGTCCTGAGGGACTCAGCAAGTTTTTCGAGGGTGCGCGCCGTCAGTTCGACGTCGTCCTGGCTCCAGTCCTGCAGCAGGCCCTGGAGGGCGGCCGTCCGCTGGTCCTCGATGACGCGCAGTTTCTCCGCGCCGGTGGCGGACAGTGCGATCAGCTGCGCGCGGCCGTCCTCGGGGTCCGGCCGGCGGACCACATAGCCATGCTCTTCGAGTTCGGCGATGTGCCGGCTGAGGACCGGAGCGCTGACGCCGAGCCGCTCCGCAAGATGTGTGGCCCGGGATTCGCCCTCCCCCACAAAGCGAAGAACGCCCTGCAGCGCCACTCCGGTGTCCTGCCCGCGCAGGCTGGCGGCGGCAACGCAGCGGACGGCGCGCTGGAGGTCGAAGATCTGGTAGACGAGTTTGGCTGCAGCGTTCGATTCAACTGACATGTTGGACACCCCTCTTTTGTTTGCCCAAGGCAACCATATCTTAAATTGGTTACTTCGGGAAACTAACTCTTTCGCGGAAGGTTCCGCGCTCCCGCCGAAACGGCGCTTAAACACAAACGCGGACCGGCCGGGTCTGCCCCTCACGGTGAGGGGCAGACCCGGCCGGTCCGCGCTGTGTTGCTTAGGGCAGTGTCGCCCGGGCCCGACTAAGGGGCCAGGTGGGTGGGGCCGAACATCTTGAGCAGGGTTTCGACGACGACGACGTTGGGGCCGTCCGCGGCGAAGCCCGCCTTCAGGGCGTCCCCGACGTCCTCGGGGGCAACCCTGACGGCCGGGACGCCGAAGGCCTCGGCCAGCTTGACGAAGTCGGGCCGGGCGAGCTCGGTGGCCGTGGCCTTGCCGAAGGCGCCCACCATGTATTCGCGCAGGATGCCGTAGCCGCCGTCGTCCACAATCAGCCAGGTGACCGGGACGTTGTGCTGCTTGGCTGTGGCGAGCTCGGAGATGGAGTACATGGCCGAGCCGTCGCCGGAGACGGCCAGCACTCTGGCGTGTCCGGCAGATGCGCCGCCGGGTGTGCCGGTGGTTTCGAGCCCGACGGCGCCGCCGATCGCCGCGGGGAAGCCGAAGCCCAGCCCGCCGGCGCCCTGCGCGGAGTGGAACTGGCCCTCGCGGGCATCCCAGCAGCTCCAGCCCCAGTAGGCCGAGATGGTCATGTCCCAGAACGTCTGCATGGCCGCAGGAACGGCCTCGCGGATGTCGGCCATGAACTTCAGTTCCTTGCCGAGGTCCTGGGACTCGAGCCGGGCCTTGACCTTGGCCAGGGTGTCCTTGACCAGCACCTCGGGAGCGGTGCCGTGCCAGTCGGCGCGTTCGCCGTGCGGTTCGGTCAGGGCTGCGTCGAGGGCGGCGAGTGCCTGGCCGGCGTCGGCACGGATGCCCAAGCCGGGGCGGTTGGACTCCAGGACCCGGGGCTCGGCGTCGATCTGGATGATCCGGCCGCGCGGTTCAAAGGTGAAGTAGTTGGACGTGACCTCGCCCAGGGAGGAGCCGATGACGATCAGCACGTCGGCGTCCTCCAGCACCTCCGTCATGTACTGGTCCTCGATCCAGGACTGCAGCGAGAGCTCATGGTTCCACGGGAAGGCGCCGTTGCCGCCGGGAGTGCAGATCACCGGCGCCCGCAGCTTCTCCGCGATGGAGAGCAGCGACTTTTCGGCCCGGCCGCGGCGGGTGCCACCGCCGGCAATGATGGCGGGACGTTCCGCCGTCGAGAGCCATTTGACGGCCTCGCGGACCAGTTCCACACGGGGCGGGTTGTCGGCCGCTTCGGCGAGGGCGTCCTCCACGGGAGGCACCATAATGGGGTCCAGCAGGACGTTCTGCGGGATTTCCAGCCAGACGGGGCCCTGCGGCGAGGAGATCGCCTCGGTCCAGGCGTCCTGGATGGCGGAGGGGATGCCGGAGGCGTGCTGGATGAGGCGCTGGGACTTGGTGACGTTCGCGGCCGAGGCCTTCTGGTCATCGAGCTGGTGCAGCATGCCCTTGCGGCGGGCACCCAGGCCCTCGAGCGGGATCTGGCTCGCCACAACCACCATGGGCACGCCGGTGGCGTAAGCCTCCTGCAGCCCGGCCAGGGACGTCAGCGCGCCCGGGCCGGTGGACAGGAAGAGCACGCCGACCTCGCCGGTGGCGCGGGAGTACCCGTCCGCGGCGAAGGCCGAGTTGTTCTCGACCCGGGAGGAGACAAAGTGCAGGTTCCCGCGGCCCATCGCATCAAACAAGCCCAGGGCGTGCTGGCCCGGGATGCCGAAGACCGTCTTGGCGCCGAGCGCCTCAAGGGTCTCGACGACGAGGTCTCCGCCGTTGCGCACGCCGGTCATCGTGAAGCCACCGGCGAAGCCACAGCGGAGCCGAAGCCGGCGGCGGCGGGATTCCTGGCCGAGAGCCTGGGCCGCGTAGCCGGTCGGGGCGCCGAAGCGGTCGCCTTCGACGGCGCGGT
This sequence comes from uncultured Actinomycetota bacterium, assembly GCA_963722145.1. Lineage (GTDB taxonomy): Bacteria > Actinomycetota > Actinomycetes > Actinomycetales > Micrococcaceae > Arthrobacter. The sequence continues at coordinate 126,518 of CAVRLW010000017.1, forward strand.
CCGCCATCAGCGTCACGAGTTCGTAGGCGACATGGCTTGCGGCCACACCCGTGATCTCGGCGTGGTCGTACGCCGGGGCAACCTCGACGACGTCGGCCCCGACGAGGTTCATGCCGCGGAAACCGCGGATGATTTCCAGCAGTTCGCGGCTGGTGATGCCGCCGGCCTCCGGCGTGCCGGTGCCCGGGGCGTGCGCGGGGTCAAGGACGTCGATGTCCACCGAAATGTAGAGCGGGCGGTTGCCGATCCGGTCCCGGACCTTGGCCACCGTCTCCAGGACGCCCTGGTAGTAGACATCCGCCGACGTAACGATGCCGAAGCCGAAGCGGTGGTCGTCGTCGAGGTCCTTCTTGCCGTAGAGCGGGCCGCGGGTGCCGATGTGGCTGATGGCCTCGGTGTCCAGGATGCCTTCCTCGACGGCGCGGCGGAAGGGAGTGCCATGGGTGTACTCGGCGCCGAAGTAAGTGTCCCAGGTGTCCAGGTGCGCATCGAAGTGCAGCATGGCAATGGGGCCTCCGGCGCGCTCGGCGGCGGCGCGCAACAGCGGCAGGGCGATGGTGTGGTCGCCGCCGAGGGTCAGCAGCTTGCTGCCGGAGGCGGTCAGGTCCAGGGCGTTCTGCTGGATGGTTTCGATGGCGTCGTTGATGTTGAACGGGTTGACCGCCATGTCGCCGGCGTCGGCAACCTGGATGTTCTCGAAGGGGCTGACGTCCCAGGCGGGGTTGTACGGCCGCAGCAGGCGGCTGGCCTCGCGGATGTGGTTGGCCCCGAAGCGGGCGCCGGGGCGGTAGGAGACGCCGGAGTCGAACGGTACGCCGACCACCGTGACGTCCGCCTTGGCCACCTGATCCAGGCGCGGCAGGCGGGCGTACGTGGCGGCCCCGGCGTAGCGTGGGACGCGGGATGAATCGATGGGGCCAAGGTTGCCATTGGCCTCGATGCGCAGCTCTTCCAAAAGAAGCCTCTCCTTCGAGGATTGACCGACGGTTGTGACAGCCATCATACACTCGAAGTTTCGTATTGCGCATCATTTGTTTACTAACGGCTCTTTACCAACGGCCTCACGCGATGGCCGAGGCGCCCCGCTCCCCCGTCCGCACGCGGACGGCGTCCCGAACGTCAATAATCCAAATCTTGCCGTCGCCGAAGTGGCCTGTGCGCCCGCCCTCTTCAATGGCGGCCATGACGGCGCCGAGGGCGTCCTCGTTGACCAGGACTTCCAGCCGCACTTTGGGCAGCAGGTCCGAGCTGTACTCGGCACCCCGGTACACCTCGGTGTGGCCCCGCTGCCGGCCGTAGCCGCTGGCCTGGCTCACGGTCAGGCCGTTGACTCCGGCCCGTTCCAGGGCGGCGCTGACGGCGTCCACCCGCTCCGGCCGCACAATGGCCGTCACGAGCTTCATGACGACACCCTGCCGCGGGCGGCCTTACCGGCGGTTTCACCTTCTGGCTGGGCGTGGGCCTTGGCGTCGGCCTGGGCCTGGGCTGCATCAGTCCTGGCATGCGGGTCACCGGGGTGGAAGCTGCCGCCAACCATGAGGAGTTCGTACGCCGTTTCGGCGTGCTCCGTCACGTCGATGCCGGAGAGCTCGTCGGCCTCGGAAACGCGCATGCCGATGGTCTTGTGGATCGCGAAACCAATCAGCGTGGTCATGGCGGCGCTCCATGCCGTGACAATCAGGGCGGTGAGAATCTGTGGCCAGAACTGCGCCAGGCCGCCGCCGTAGAAGAGGCCGCCGCCGGTCTTGGCGGACGGCAGTGCGAAGAAGCCGAGGGCCAGGGTCCCCCACAGGCCGCCGACGAAGTGCACAGCCACGACGTCCAGGGAGTCGTCGAGTCCGATCTTGAACTTCAGCCCGACGGCGAGTGCGCAGACGGCTCCGGCGATCGTGCCGATCAGGATTGCTCCGACGGGGTCGATGAACCCGCAGGCCGGTGTGACGGCCACGAGTCCCGCGACGGCACCCGAGGCGGCGCCGAGCGAGGTGGCGTGCCCGTCGCGCAGCCGCTCCACGAGCAGCCAGCCCAGCAGGGCGGCGCTGGTGGCAAGCAGCGTGTTGGTCCAGGCCAGGGCGGCCGTGGCGTCGGCGGCGAGTTCCGAGCCGGCGTTGAAGCCGAACCAGCCGAACCAGAGCAGCCCTGCGCCGAGCATGACGAACGGCAGGTTGTGCGGGCGGATGTTGGGGTCTTTCATGAAGCCAAGCCGCTTGCCGAGAACCACCGCCAGCATGAGTCCGGCTATGCCGGCGTTCATGTGGACGACCGTGCCGCCGGCGAAGTCGAGGGCCGAGACCTTGCTGCCGATGATGCCGGTGGGCCCGAAGAGGCCGCCGCCCCAGACCCAGTGCGCAATCGGCGCGTAGACGAGTGTGACCCAGAGGGCGGCAAAGAGGAGCCAGGGTCCGAACCTGACGCGTTCGGCCACTGCCCCGCTGATGAGCGCGACGGTGATGATGGCGAACGTGGCCTGGAAGCCGACGAAGATCATGTCCGGCAGGCCTGCGGCCTTGGAGCCGATGCTGGTGGTCAGCCCGCTCAGACCGAAATTAGTGAAGGGATCCCCGACGAAGCCGCCCAGCGCATCCGGGCCGAAGGCCAGGCCGTAGCCCCACAGGGCCCAGACGACGGCCACGATGCCCATGGCGCCGAAGCTCATCATCATGATGTTGAGGACGGACTTCATCCTGACGAGCCCGCCGTAGAAGAACGCAAGCCCGGGGGTCATCAGGAGCACGAGGGCGGACGCCGTGAGCATCCACGCGGTCGATCCGGGGTCAAGGACCGTCGGATCTGCGGCCATTCCTACTGCAAGCACAGAGAACTTCATAGCGGGAGCCTTCCTCGAGTGCCGGCGCTCCGAGGGCGCCGATTCGGCGAGACCATGTGTCGTTTGGGACTGTTGCACGTCCCCCCGCAGATGACGCTACCCACGACGTGTTTCGGGAAGGCTTTCCGATTCTTGCTGGCACGTTACGCGACGGCTCCGGGCATTAATTTGCCGTTTCCGGCAGATTGCCGGAATGTGACGTAAGTCTCACCAAAATTCGGATGTCAGCTGTACTTGAGGCTGAGCAGCAGGCGCTTGAGCTGGCTGTACTGTTCCGTGGTCATCCAGGCTTTGGCGGCGTCGACCGAGGCGAACGCCGGGCTGCCGAAGAGCACCTTGGCTTCGGCTCCGCCGTTGGCAAAGCTGACGTAGGCGGAACCGGAGTTAGAGACCGAGGGCGCGAAGTCGCGCTCCTTGCGGACGCTCATGTGGAAATCAGACTGATCGGCGAACGAATCAAACGCGAAGCCGAAGGCCAGCTGTTCACCGTCCACATCCTTCAGCCCCGGCACCGGAGCGGCGTCCAGCACGGTGCGGGCCACCGGGCCGGAAGCGTTGCTGGCGCTGGTGCTGCTGACGATGGAAGCCAGTTCGTTGCCGGTGGCGTCGGCGATGACCGCTTGCACGCCCTGCTGCTTGCTCACGTTTTCGGGCGAGCCCACCGTCCGAATGGACCAGTCACTCGGGTAGGAAAAGGACAGATGCCCGTCCGGGAAAGTGAAGGTTTTCACGCCGGCCACGGCGCTGGCCGTTGGCGTGGCCGGGGCGGGAGTGCCGGACGCGGCACTGCTGGTGGGTGCGGGGGTCGCCGAAGCGGCGGAGGAAGCAGCTGATGCGGCCGGGCTGGATTCCTGCTGCGCCGGGGCGGTAGTTGCGGCGCTGGCAGGGCCGCTTCCCGTCTCGCCGGCACGCTGGCCCGCCGCGGCGCAGGAGCTAAGGCCCAGGGCAGCCGCGAGCGCGGCGGCGAGTGCCAGGGACAGATAGACGTTCTTGCGGTTCATGGAATCCCCCAGTTGAAACTGACGTGAGCGGCTTCCGCTCGTCCTGTGCATTTCCGGATTGCGCGGAGTATTTACTTTTGTGGTGGGCTATGTTTGTGGCGTTATGTTTGCGGTGGTCACTTTTGGGACTCTGCCCTCAGCGGCTGGCGGCAGGCACCAGCACCCACAGCACCTCGACGGCGTCGTCCGTGGGATTGACCCAGGTGTGGGGTTCCCGGCCCGGGAACGTCACGGTGTCCCCTGTGCTGAGCTCGAATTCCTCATTGGTGAGGATCAGGCGGATGCTTCCCTTGACCACATGCAGGACGTCGACATCGCAGTCCACGGCATAGAGTTCGGACTCGCCGCGCCCGCGCGGCTCGATCACCGCCTGGATGATCTGGACGCGGCGCTCGGAGCGCGCGGTCAGCAGCCGTTCGACGATCCCCTCGCCGCCGAGGGAGATTCGGGGGCCCTCGTTCTGCTTCGTGAGGTGCGTTTCGGGGGCGGCAAAGAGGTCGCCGATCGAGATGGACAGGACCTGGCACAGCGTCACCAGGGAGGCAACCGAGGGCGAGGTGAGGTCCCGCTCGACCCGGCTGAGGAATCCCTTGGTGAGCCCGGTGGCGTCGGCGACCTGTTCAATGGTGAGCCGCTGGGACTGCCTGGCGGCGCGGATCCGCGAACCGATGGCAACGGGAACGTTGCTCGGTTCAACTGGTAGTGCCTTCATCTAGGAACCTTTCACGGCCGGCCGCTTGGCCCCATCATTGGAGCAATCCTAGCGGGAGCGGGCCTTCGTGACGCGGATGTGCGGCGGCACGCACTGCGCCTTGACTGTTACCGGGGTCACAACGTACGCTTTTTGGCAACAAGTGTTGCCTATTAGGCAATACCGGAGGTTCCGACGGAGGACCTCCGTGCCAACCACCTCACGCAGCAGCAGACTTGCCGAACACATTGTTGAGGCCCGGCAATGCCCGCACCCGCTGCCAATCAGCTCCAAGGAGCCCTTAATGGACGCAAGTTTCGTCAACATCGCAATCGTGGTGGTGTACCTGGCCGCCATGCTGGCGTTCGGCTGGTGGGGCAAGTCCCGCACCAAGAACAATAGCGACTTCCTGGTCGCCGGCCGCCGCCTCGGCCCGTTCCTCTACACCGGCACCATGGCCGCCGTCGTGCTTGGCGGCGCCTCCACCGTCGGCGGTGTGGGCCTTGGCTACAAGTTCGGCATCTCCGGCATGTGGCTCGTCGTGGCGATCGGCGCCGGCGTGCTGCTGCTCAGCCTGCTCTTCGCCCCCACCATCCAGAAGCTCAAGATCTACACGGTTTCGCAGATGCTGACCCTGCGTTATGGCAGCAAGTCCACGCAGACCTCGGGCATCGTCATGCTCGCCTACACGCTGATGCTGTGCGCGACCTCCACCAGCGCGTACGCCACCATCTTCGTGGTGCTCTTCGGCTGGGACCGCGCCATCGCCATCGCCGTCGGTGGCTCGATCGTGCTGATCTACTCGACCATCGGCGGCATGTGGTCCATCACCCTGGCGGACCAAGTCCAGTTCGTCATCAAGACGGTCGGTATCTTCGTTCTGATGCTGCCGTTCACGCTCAACGCCGCCGGCGGACTCGACGGCATCCGTGCCCGTGTTGACGCCAGCTTCTTCCAGATCGACGGCATTGGCGTCCAGACGATCATCACCTATTTCGTCGTCTACACCCTGGGCCTGCTGATCGGTCAGGACATCTGGCAGCGCGTCTTCACCGCCAAGACCCCGACAGTTGCCCGCTGGGGCGGCGCCACGGCCGGCGTCTATTGCATTCTCTACGGTGCGGCCGGCGCCCTGATCGGTCTCGGCGCCCGCGTCGCGCTGCCGGACATCGACGTCGCCAACCTTGGCAAGGACGTTGTCTACGCCGAGGTCGCCACGCAGCTCCTGCCGATCGGCATCGGCGGCCTGGTGCTCGCCGCGGCCGTCGCCGCCATGATGTCCACCGCCTCCGGCGCCTTGATCGCGGCCGCCACCGTGGCCCGCGCCGATGTGCTGCCGTTCGTCGCCAGCTGGTTCGGCAAGAACATCAACACCGACGACACGGACAACCCGGAGCATGACGTCAGGGCCAACCGCATGTGGGTCCTGGGGCTCGGCATCGTGGCGATCGTCATCGCCATTATCGTCAAGGATGTCGTCGCGGCGCTCACCATCGCCTACGACATTCTGGTCGGCGGCCTCCTCGTGGCCATCCTCGGCGGCCTGGTCTGGAAGCGCGGCACCGGTCACGCAGCAGCGGCCTCCATGGCGGTGGGTTCAGTCATTACGCTCGGCACCATGATCGTCCTGGAGATCAACGCCGAGGTACCGCTGGACGGCATCTACGCCAACGAACCGATCTACTTCGGCCTGGCGGCCTCCGCGGTCGTCTACATCGCGGTGTCACTGCTGACCAAGCCGACGGATCCCGCGGTGATGAAGAACTGGAAGCGGCGGGTTGCCGGCGAGGCATCCGAGGACGAACCGATAACCGTTCCGGCGCGCTAGGTTCCGCTGGTTTACTTTCCGCGGCTTAAACGACGGCGGTGCCTCCCCTTGCAGGGGGTGGCACCGCCGTCGAACTTTAATGCGAGCCTTAATGCCGCTGGAGGGATCATTCATTTTCCTCAGGCTCAAGGAATTCTTCCCCCTCCAGGGGCACTACCGGCTTCTCGTCGCCCAGGAAGTCCTCAGCGTCCAGGGGAACGAGCCGATCGGCCTCTTCGAGAAGCCCCTCTTCCTCGCTCTCCGCGGCATCACTGACGGGCGCGTCCTCGGCGTAGTCGTAGGCCGGATCGGACTCGAGGGACTCCCGGGCCGGCTGGATGGGATGTGATGCGGTGCTATCCATGGCGCAACCTCCGTGCGGCTGGGGTGGCGGCAGGGCCCGAGGACCCCGCCCTGGGTTTCATTCGAACACCGCGGACACGGACGGTCAAGAGCTCACAATGCTGCCGGACAGTGGCTGCGGATGGCCCCGCCCAGCAGGGCAGTTACGGCCTCCCTAAACTTTCGGCTGAGGATGGCCAGCCGGAAATGCGCGGAAATACGCGGGTATCTGGAGTCGCAATGGGGCCGGACCACGCCCGACCAAACCCAGGAGTTTTTCGTGTCTCAGCACACCGAATCGGACCGCAACGATTCTTCCCAGCAACACCCGACGCAAACCTCCTTCGGCCGCGGCCACACCGACCCGCGCCCCGCCGCACGCACCGCTGCTTCCGCTGCCCCCGACTCGACTCCCAGCGCCGCGGACATCAAACGCTGGCGCCAGTATCTCGCCGATGAGCGTGCCGAGGCGGCCGTCTACCGGGACCTCGCGCAGAACCGCTCCGGCGAGGAGCGCGCCATCCTGCTGGCGCTGGCCGAGGCCGAGGGACGCCATGAGGCGCACTGGCTGCAGTTGCTGGGCGAGCACGCCGGCAGGGACCGGCATGCCTCGCTGCGGAGCCGGTTTCTGGGCTTCTTGGCCCGGCACTTCGGCTCGGTCTTCGTCCTGGCCCTGGCCCAGCGGGCGGAGAGCCGCTCGCCCTACGCCACTGAAACGTTCGCCACGCCTGCCATGGTCGCCGACGAGCAGATCCATGAAGAAGTGGTCCGCGGACTGGCCACCCGGGGCCGCAACCGGCTGGCGGGAACGTTCCGCGCCGCCGTCTTCGGCGCCAACGACGGGCTGGTCAGCAACCTGTCCCTCGTCATGGGCATGGCGGCCTCGGGCGTGGGAAGCCAGGTCGTGCTCCTCAGCGGCGTCGCCGGGCTGCTGGCCGGCGCACTGTCCATGGGGGCCGGCGAGTTCATTTCCGTGCGGTCGCAGCGGGAGCTCCTCGCCGCGACCCGCCCCACCCAGATCACGTTGGCGGCGGCGCCGCTGCTGGATATCGAACACAACGAACTCCTGCTCGTCTACCTGGCCCGCGGCATGTCCCGGGAAGCCGCCGAGCACCGCGTCGCGGAGCGGATGGGCCTGCTCGACTGCGACTGCGATCCGAGCCTGTCGCTGCGGCCGGAACTGCCCGAAAGCGGGGACCAGCACGAGGCCGTCGGCACCGCGTGGGGCGCGGCGGCGTCGAGCTTCTGCTTCTTCGCCTCCGGCGCGATCGTGCCCATCATTCCCTTCCTGCTGGGCATGACAGGACTGGCCGCGCTGGTGGTCTCCGCGGCCCTCGTCGGCTTGGCACTGCTGCTCACCGGCGGCGTCGTGGGCCTGCTCTCCGGCACGTCGCCCGCCACCCGCGGCCTGCGCCAGCTGGCCATCGGCATGGGCGCCGCCGGCGTGACGTACTTGCTGGGCATGGCCTTTGGCGCCGTGGTTGGCTAGTGGACGGACCTGAATTTCGGGACCGCGGGCCGCGGCACAGCCGGCCCGCCACGGCGCTGCGGGTTGTCCGGAACCTTGCCGCCGCTGCCGTGATCGCCGGCGGGGCCTTCCTCATCGCCGGACTCGTCTACGGCGACCCCCGGTTCACGGGCCTCTTCGAGGTCACCCGCGGAACGGGGAACAACGCAGGGAACAACGCAGGCCGTGACCTGCCGGCGCCGCCGCGGTCCGGCCAGTCGCCTGGCCAGCCCGCCGTGCCGGCCCTGGGGGACCGGACGGACACTCCCCCGCCCGGGCTCGAGGAGCAGGACCAGCCCCTCGGCACGCCCCGGCAACCGGAGGCCGCCAACACCTCGTACAAGTTCCTCGCAACGAACGACGACGGCGCTCCGGTGGGTTATTCGCCGTGCCGGCCGCTGCACTACGTCATCAATGCCGCCCTGGCCCCGCAGGGTGCCGAGCGGCTCGTGGAGGACTCCATCCGGACGATCTCGGAGGCCACCGGGATCACGTTCATCAATGACGGCCCCACGTCCGAGGCGCCCTCGCCAACCCGCGCGCCCTACCAGAAGGATCTCTACGGGGACCGATGGGCGCCGCTGCTGATCGCCTGGACCACGCCGGAGCAGGCCCCGCAGCTCAAAGGCCCGGTGATCGGCACCGGCGGCAGCACCCATTTCAGTTTCGGCGACGGTCCCAAGAGCTTCGTCACCGGCAGCCTGGAACTGGATGCCCCGCAAATCGAGGACGACCTGGACCGGGCCGAGGGTGCGGCCTATGCCACGGCCGTGATCCTGCACGAACTCGGCCATGTGATGGGCCTGGAGCACGTCGATGACCCGGCCCAGCTGATGTACCCGGAGATCGGAGCCCCGGACGGGCTTGCCGACGGCGACCTGAACGGACTCTTCGAACTCGGCCACGCCCAGTGCCGCAAGGACCTCTGACCGGCTAGGCACTGAACCCCGTTGCGCTGTCACTCTTAGGCGGCCATTCGCGCGGTTGAGGATAAGTGCCCCGCCGAGATGATAGCGGGCAACGGGGGTAGTGCGTACAGGTTAGGAGACCTGAAGGCCGCCGTTGATGTCGTACGTGGCGGCGGTGATGTAGCCCGAGTCCTGGCCCAGCAGGAAGGCGATCAAGGCCGCCACTTCCTCGCGGGTGCCCACCCTGCCCATCATGATGCCCTCGGACATCTGTGCCTTGCGCTCATCGGTGAGGGTTCCACCCATGATGTCGGTGTCGATCGGGCCGGGGGCAATCGCGTTGACCGTGATCCCGAACTCGCCGACTTCACGGGCCAGGGCACGAGTGAATCCGAGGATTCCGGCCTTGGTCGCGCTGTAAGCCACCTTCGAGAACGTGCCGCCGCCGCGCTGGGCGGAAATGGAGGAAATGCTCACGATGCGCCCGAGCTTGCGCTCGATCATGCCCTTGAGGACCCGCTGGGAAACGATGAAGGTTCCGCGCATGTTGATGGCGAACACCTTGTCCCACTCCGCCACGGTGGTTTCCATGAACGTCGTCGGCGAGCTGATCCCGGCGAGGTTGGCGAGGGCAACGATCGGCGGAAGCGAGGCTTCGATCTCGGTGATCGCCCGGTCAACGGACGCCTCGTCCGACACGTCGGCTCCGACGCCGATCGCCTTCACGGCACGGTTGGCGCCGATCTCCGCGGCGGCAGCCTTGGCGTCCTCCGCGTTGATGTCCAGGATGGCGATGGACCATCCCTCGCTGGCCATACGGTCGGCGGCGGCGCGGCCGATGCCGCGAACCGACGCTGCGCCGGTCAGGACAACGGTGCGTTCGGACGGAAAGGTGGGTGCAGTCATGAGTTTTTCCTTCAGGGTTTTCGAAATCAGGAGATTTTTGCGGGCGCCGTGGCGTCAGGGGTCTCTGTGACCGTCGCGGCAACCGCGGGATCCAGCGCCGCGTCGCCTTCGGGGCGCTTACGGGCGTAGAGGTATGTTGCCACCGCGGTGATGCACAGGCAGGCCGACAGGAACAGCAGGCCGCTCTGGTTGTTGCCCGTGGCGTCGTTCAGCAGTCCGACGGCGTACGGGGCAACGAAACCACCCAGGTTGCCGAGGGAGTTGATCAGGGCCAAACCTGCGGCGGCAGCCGCCCCGGTCAGTGCTGCAGAGGGCATGGACAGGAACGGTGCGATCGCGCCGTAGATGCCCATGGCCGAGGCCGTCAGGCCGATCATCGCGAGGATGGGGTTGACGGGCAGCAGGTAACCTGCGGCCAGCAGGCCCATCCCGGCCAGCACCATGCTGACGGCGGTGTGCCAGGCACGCTTGCCGGTCCGGTCCGCGCGCTTGCTCCAGAAGTACACGAAGACCGCAGCAATTGTGTAGGGGATCAGCACGATGAAGCCGATCTGGGCCGTGGAGAACTTGCCCATGGCGGAGACAATGGTGGGCATCCACAGGCCAAGTCCATAGATGCCGCAGACCAGTCCGAAGTAGAGGGCCGAGTAGGTCAGAGTGCGCTTGTCCTTCAGACCGGCCAGGAAGTTGTGGTTGCCGGTGCTGGACTTGACGGCCAGTTCCTTGTCCATAGTGGAGGCAAGCCATTCGCGCTCGTCCGGGTTAAGCCACTTGGCATCACGCGGGCGGTCGGTCATGAGGATGGGGGTGAGCAGGCCCAGGAGGATCGCCGGGATGCCTTCGATGATGTACAGCCACTGCCAGCCCTGGAGGCCCATGATGCCGTCCATCTGCAGGAGCAGGCCGGAGACCGGAGCGCCAAGGGCGTTGGAGACGGGCTGGGCGAGGATGAAGATGCCGAGCACCGTCACGCGCTGCGCGGCGGGGAACCACAGCGTCAGGTAGAACAGGATCGCCGGGAAGAACCCGGCCTCGGCGGCACCGAGCAGGAACCGGATGATGTAGTAGGTGGTTTCGCCATTCACCAGGCACATGGCCGTGGCGAAGATGCCCCACGTAATGAGGATGCGGGCCAGCCACTTGCGGGCGCCGAACCGGTACATGCCGGCGTTGCTGGGAACCTCGAGGAGCGCGTAGCCGAGGAAGAAGATGCCAGCGCCAAGGCCGTAGGCAGCGGCGTTCAGGCCGATGTCCTCACTCATGGTGAGCTTGGCGAAGCCGACGTTGTTGCGGTCCAGGTAGGCAACGAAGTAGAGCAGGACAATCAGGGGCATGACGCGGCGGCGGACCTTACGGAGCGTACGGTCGCCCAGTTCGCCGAGTCCGGAAGACTTGGGGGCTAATGAAGTCATCATCGACCTTCTAACGTGATTTCCTGCCCTGCGGCTGTGCCGGGTGAGGAAGTCGGTGGATTGGGGTGGGTCATCCTGCCCGCCCGGAAGCGTGTGTTGCAGGATTCTGTTGAGTCAGATGTCAGACATCTGACTTAAGAACTAGGCAAGATCTTAGAATGTGATTCGGGTTACGTCAAGAGCCCGGGGGCGGACGTCAGGACTTGGCGCCCCGGACGTAGCGTTCATAGTCCGCATTCGTCTGGTCCATGTGCTCATCCATCGCCTGCCGCGAGCGCTCGGCGTCGCCACTGAGGATGCTGTCCATGACCCGCTGGTGGTTATCGATGGCATGCTGCTGGATCACGCCGACGGCCGACGTTTCGCGTCGGGTGATGTACAGCAGCTGGCCCAGCTGGGCGAACAGGGCACGGACGAACGGGTTGCCCGAGGCCCTCAGGACGGCGTCGTGGAAGCCGATGTCCGCTTCGACGAAGCGGTCCAGGTCGCCTGACTCGTGGAAGCGCTTCATGTCCTCGATGCACTGGCGCATTCGCTCGGCGTGCTCCGGGGTGTAGCGTTTGGCGGCAAGCGCGGCGGCCCCGGTCTCCACCATGCGGCGCATCTCGATCAGTCCCACCGAGACCTGTTCGGCTGCACTGCCGTGCGAGGCCGCCTTGAAGATGGCATCCAGGCCGGTCCAGTTGTCCGTGGGATTGACGAAGGTTCCCCTGCCGGCCTTCACGTAGAGAATGTTTTGTGCGCGGAGCGCCTTGAGAGCTTCGCGCACGGTCAGCCTGCTGACGCCGTAGGCCTTGGCGATGTCTGCTTCCGGCGGAATCGTGCTGTGGGGCTGGAGCTTTCCGTCAAGGATTTCGTTCAGCAGGCCGTCGACGAGATCGTCGACCAGTGTCCTGCGGCCCATCCCAGTTCCCACCTTCAGTCGCGTTTCGTGCTGCCTTCCACATTACCCAAGTCCGGTGCGCGGCCACGTCGAGCCGTGGCCAGGCCCAGTTGGCCCCGGGCGTTCCTAGTCCGGGATATGTTGCAGAATGAGGCATGCAGACTTCCCGCAACCTTCCCGGCGGCCGGCCTCGCATCGGCGTTCCCGTCCGCCTCAGCAGCTCCTCCGACCCCGATCCGCGCGTGGCAAAAGCCAACGGATTGTTCGAGTACATCGTGGAGCTGCTGCGTGAGGGCGGCGGCGAACCGGTGCTGCTCACCGCTGCGGGGCCGACGACGGCGGCATAGCCGCCGCGCTGGCGTCTCTTGACGGCGTCGTTCTTCCCGGCGGAGGCGACCTCGACCCCAGACTCTACGGCGAGAGCCCGGCGATCTCTGCTACGACGTCAACCATGCCCAGGATGCGCTGGACCTCGCCGTGGCACGTCTTTCAATCGACGCCGGGCTGCCGGTGCTCGGCATCTGCCGCGGGCATCAGTTGCTCAACGTGCTCTACGGCGGGACCCTGATTCAGGACATGGCGCCGGGCACGGTGGTGCACCGCAAGCCGGCGCCCGCGCACGGGGACGGCCCATGGGCCTGGCACGAGGTAGGTATCCAGGCCGGTTCCAAGGTGGCCGCACCTGTACGGGAACGGATCCGGTGCCGTGAGCGTGAAGATCGCCTCCGGCCACCATCAGGCCGTGGCCCGGGTGGCCGGCGGGTTGAGGGTGACGGCCGTGGCCGAGGACGGGACTGTCGAGGCGCTGGAGGATCCGGAGCGCTGGGTGGCCTCCGTCCAGTGGCACCCCGAGGCCGCGGAACTCCCGGCCGGGGAGCGGCTCGCGCCGTTCCGGGCCTTCGTCGAGGTGTGCCGGAGTCGCCCCTTGGGACCAAGCGACTGACCCTGGCTAGACCCAGACGACGGAAACCCGGGCCTTCGGTCCCGGGTTTCCGTCTCTTGATCTCGCCGGTTGCTCCGTGCGGACGCTTCTCGGAAAGCTGGCCGGGAAGCAGTGCAGGCGGCTGACGGGTCAGGTGGCGGCGTCAGGGGCCGGGTCGATGAGTTCGGGGCCGTTGTTGCGGACGCTGTTCACCCGGTCCGTGACCACCGTCGGCGTCAGGACCGGTTCGGGAATGGCGTCCAGGATTTTCTGCACCTCGGTCTTGTCCCTGGTGCCGGGATTGAGCCAGTCGTGGAACATCTCCGGCGGGACGATGACGGGCGCGCGGTCGTGGACGTGGCCCATCGAATCATGAGCCGTGGTGGTCAGCACGGTGCAGCTCAGCAGCCACCGGTGCGGATCATCCTCCGGCAGGGACGGGTCGGGCCAGAACTCGTAGAGTCCGGCGAAGGCCAGCAGCTCGTTCTTCTCGGAGTGCAGGTAATGCGGGATCTTCTTCCCGTCCGGGGTTTTCTCCCACTCGTAATATCCCTCGGCCGGGATGAGGGCGCGGCGCTTGATCGCCGCCTTGCGGAAGGCCGGCTTGTCCAGGATGGACTCGCTGCGGGCGTTGATCAGCTTCGAACCGATCTTCACCTCCTTCGCCCAGGACGGGACGAGCCCCCAGCGGGCGATCAGCAGCCGGCGCTCCACGGCGTCCTCATCCAGCCGCTCGGCGATGATCGGGACGTCCTGGGTCGGCGCGACATTCCAGCTCGGCGGCGGCGGGCTGCCCTCAACTTCCTTCGCCTCGAAATGACGCAGAAGATCACCGGTCGCCCTGGACATCACATACCTGCCGCACATAACTCAATTGTGCTCCGATGGAGGTGGCGGCGGAGGCTCCGGGGGTCAATCTTCGGTGGTTGTTTCCTCGGGATCTGGCCGGCCATGATCCGCGGCCACGGCGCCCGATCTACGATTGCGGGGTGCACACAGCGATGGATGAGCCATGAATGAGCCCGCCCGGGAATTGCAGACCGGAGCCGGAGATGCTGTCTTTGTGCCGCGGCGCCTCACGGGGGCAGTCCTGGCGGGCGTCGTGCCCGGACAACCACTGGCGGTCGTGCACCGTGCCGCGGAACTTGCGTTGACTCTGAACGTCAAGCTGATCTGTGCTTACGTGGACATTACGACGTATCTTGCCGATGAACCGGACCAGCGGCTGGTTGATGACGTTGAAGCCACGAGTGCCGGCATCCGGGAACGTCTCGGGAACATCCTGGATGGCACCGGAGTCCGTTGGTCCTTCCTGACGCTCACGGGAGAACCGGCCCAGGCACTGGCCCAGTGTGCGGAATCTGCGGACGCCTCCGTCATCGTCGTTGGTACCCGCGAACGACATCTGGGGATCCGGCTCGAACAGCTGCTTGTCAGCTCGGTCGCGGTCGAGCTCACGCACCGCCAGCACCGGCCGGTTCTGGTCGTCCCGCTCCCCCGTCAGGTCCCCCCGGGCAACCCCACCGGCTGAATACTCCTGTTTCAGCCGTGTGTGCGGCATAAACGCCCTATCGCCTGCCTCAACGGCTGGCGTAATGTGGACGAACTTCACCTTCATGAAAGGCCAGACAGGAAGGCGGTCTGCAGGGCATGAGCCTTAAGGACGAGTGGGACCGGTTGGACTCAGAGACGCGGACATGGCTCCTGGAAAATCCAGGATGCCTGGTACTGCCCCATGCCCTGTCGGTCAAAATGATCAAGGAAACCGACGGGGACCTCGAGATTGACCCGCACGGGCAGGTTGTACTTTCCCAAGCTGACCACGAATTCATCCGGGAAAAAGCGGAGGCTGCCGGAACAATCCGCGTCCCGTCAACGGAATATCAGTTCTTTGACACAGCACCCTTGCCTGATATCAGGCAAGTGTCGACTGGAAGGCATGCCGCGGCTCCGCCCAATGAGGCTCAGTAGGATCCTGTGGGTTGCTACCCGCAGTGATGCCGGTCCGGCCGGACGGGGCCAGTTAACAGCCCCGGGCACGTCCTGGGTCAGCGGGCGACGCCCACCGCCACCCGGACCGGGACGCCCGTGGCCAGCGATTCCTGCGCGGCATCCGCCACCCGGGACGCCGCCACGGCGTCCTCCGGAGTGCAGGGGTTTTCCCTGCGGCCAAGGATCAGTTCGACGAAGGCGGCCATCTCGGACCGGTACGCCTCCTCGAACCGCTCGGCAAACGTCAGGTGGGGCTTCCCCGCCGGGAAAGTGATCCCGGCTTCGGCGGAGGCCAGCGCCGACTTGTCGTCCAGACCCACCATCAGCGATCTGCGGGAGCCCTGGATTTCCAGCCGGACGTCGTGGCCCGCCCCGTTGTAGCGGGTGGCGGAGACCGTTCCCACCGTGCCGTCGTCGAACGTCACCAGCGCCAGGGCCGTGTCCACATCGCCGGCCTCGCCAATGGCCGGATCCCCGTTGTTGGAGCCTTTGGCGTACACCTCGACGATTTCCCGGCCGGTGAGCCAGCGCAGGATGTCGAAATCGTGGACCGAGCAGTCCCGGAACAACCCGCCGGAGCTGGCCAGGAACTCGACCGGCGGCGGCGTCATGTCACAGGTGACGGCGCGCAGGGAATGGATCCAGCCCAGCTCGCCGGCCTGGTAGGCGCGGCGGGCTTCCAGGTAGCCGGCGTCGAACCGGCGCTGATGCCCGATCTGCACCACGCCCTGCCGGTCCCGGATGTAGTCGAGCACCGGCAGGGCGTCGGCCACGTTTAGGGCCACGGGCTTCTCGCAGAAGACCGGGATCCCGGCGTCCACCCCGGCCTTGATGAGCTCGGGGTGGGTTCCGGTGCCCGTGGCGATGACAAGGCCGTCCAGCCCGGAGCCAAGCAGGGCCTCCACCGACGGCAGGAACTCGGCTCCGAGCCCGGAGGCCACCGTCCGGGCATGCTCCTCGGCGACGTCGGTGAGCCGGAGCCGGACGTTGATGCCCTGCGGATTCAGGACCTCGTTGAGGGCCGCGATGTTGTTGGCGTGCATGACGCCGATCCGCCCAACCCCGACGAGTCCGAGAACGACGTCCTTCATGCGGCTGCCTTGGCGGGCACGGTGAACGCTGAACGGAAGGCCTCCAGGGCCGCATGACTGTCGCCGCTGGCCCAGGCTTCCATGCCCACAGTCCCTTCGTAGCCTGCGTCCGCGAGCGCCCTGGCGACGGCCGCGTAGTTGATTTCGCCGGTTCCGGGTTCACAGCGGCCGGGAACGTCCGCCACCTGGATTTCACCGAGGTACGGCAGGGCGCTCCGGACCAGCTCGATCAGGTTCCCCTCCCCCATTTGGGCGTGGTAGAGATCCAGCATGAGTCTGGCGTTCGGGTGCCCGGCGGCCTGCACCAGCGCCAGGGTGTCCTTGGCCCGGGCCAGCGGGATGCCGGGGTGGTCCAGGATCGGTGTTGAGGTTCTCGAGGCAGAACGTCACCCCGTGCTTCGCACCGAGCTTCCCGAGCCGTTCCAGGGTCCGGGCGCCGGTGGTCCACATGTGGCCGCTGGAGCGGTAGACCGGCCGGGCCGCGTGGCCGTCGACGAGTTCCGCCGGGTGGACCACCAGCCGGCTGACGCCAAGCTCCAGGGCGGTAGGGAATCAGGGACTCGGCCGTCCGCACCACGTCGTCCGCCGTGTCCGGATCCACAAGGCTGCCGGAGGTGTATCCGGTCATGGAGGAAAACACCGCACCGGTGGCCTTGAGCCCGCTGATGTCTTTGGTCCGCGAGTCCCAGAGCTCGACGTCGAAGCCGGCCTCGTGGATCCGGCGCACCCGCTCCGTGAACGGCAGGTCGGTGAAGACCATCTCCGCGCACACGGCGAGCCGCATCACAGGACCGCCGCTGCGTTGACGGCCACCGGGGTGCCCTGCTTGACCGACTCGATGCAGGCCAGCGCCATAGCCAGCGCGCGCCGGGCGTCGTTGGCTCCCGGGGTGAGGCTGAAGGGCTTCGCCGCCGGCGCGGTGTGCGTCGCGCCGGGCGCGCACGGCGTCGGCGAAGTCCACGAGCTCATCCGTGTAGGCCTGCCGGAACAGCTCGACGTTCAGCCGTGGGGTGTCGGCGGACATCCCCTCGGCGGTGAACCGGCGGGCGGCGGTTTCGCTGGCGCGGCCGGCCTGGACCATGCCCTTGGAGCCGAAGACTTCCCCGCGGATGTCGTAGCCGTACAGTGCGCTGAAGTTTGCCTCGGCGACGGCGATGGCGCCGTTGCTGTAGCGGATGGTCACGACGGCGGTGTCCAGGAAACCTTGGTCCCGCAGTCCCGGTTCCACGAGCGCGTCGGCAACGGCGTAGACCTCCACGGGTTCGGCGCCTTCGTTGAACCAGTTCAGGGTGTCGAAGTCGTGGATCAGGGTTTCGAGGAAGATGGTCCATGCCGGGATCCTTGCGGCGTGGCCGATGCTTCCGGTGCCCGGGTCCCGGGTCAGTGAACGCAGCAGTTGCGGCTCTCCCGCGATTCCGGCGGCGAGGTCCTTCTTGGCTGCCTGGAAGTCCGCGGCGTACCGGCGGTTGAAGCCGATCTGGAAGTGCACGCCGGCGGCTTCGACGGCGGTCAGGGCGGCGTCGAGCTCCGCCGAGGCCCAGGCCGGCGGGCTTCTCGCAGAAGACGTGCTTCCCGGCGGCGGCGGCCTGGCCGATCAGGGAGGAGTGGAAGCGCGCGGGGCTGGCGATGACGACGCCGTCAATCTCCGGGTCGGCCAGGAGGTCGGCGGCGTCGGCGGTCACCTTCGTGGCGCCCAGGGCGCCGGCCAGGGCCTCGGCGGACTCAAGGTTCGGATCCGCGATGGCGGCAAGGACGGCGCCGGGGACCCGGCGGGCGATGCTCTCGGCGTGGAAGGCGCCCATCCAGCCCGAGCCGATGAGCCCGATCCGCACGGGCAGGGCGACGTCGGACGGGGTGCGGTTGAGGTAAGCCAAAGGCTTGTCCTTTCATGAAGTGGGACGGCAGTTACTCGTAGGTCTTGCCGGTTGTCTGGGACACGTCGGCGACTTCGCCCTGGACTTCCTTGACGACGTCGCCGTGGCCGCCGAGCTGTTCGAGTTCGTGGGCGAGTTCGGCGAGTTCGGCGCCGCCGGCCATTTGGGCGGTGAGTTCGTCGAGGGTGATGTCCTTCTTGTCGTAGTAGCCGATCGACTTGCCGCGTTTGAGCAGCAGGAACCGGTCGCCGACGGGGAAGGCGTGGTGCGGGTTGTGGGTGATGAAGATGACGCCGAGGCCGCGGTCGCGGGCCTGCAGGATGTAGCGCAGGACCACGCCGGACTGCTTCACGCCCAGGGCCGCGGTGGGCTCGTCCAGGATCAGGACCTTCGCGCCGAAGTACACGGCCCGGGCGATCGCGACGCACTGGCGTTCACCGCCGGAGAGCTGGCCGATGGGCTGTTCGACGTCGCGGAGGTCGATGCCCATCTCGGCGAGTTCCTTGAGCGTGATCTCCTTCATCTTCTCGACGTCCATGCTCTTGAACGGGCCGAACCCGGAGGTCAGCTCCGAGCCGAGGAAGAAGTTCCGCCAGATCGGCATCAGGGGCACCACCGCGAGGTCCTGGTAGACGGTGGCGATGCCGACGTCCAGGGCGTCCCGGGGCGAATCGAACTTCCGTTCCTCGCCCATGATGTTCAGGACCCCGGCGTCGTGCTGGTGCAGGCCGGCGATGATCTTGATCAGCGTGGACTTGCCCGCGCCGTTGTCGCCCAGCACGCAGGTGACGCGGCCGTTGTCCACGGCCATGGTGACATCGGACAGGGCGATGATGTTGCCGTAGTGCTTGCCGACCCCCTCGAGGGAGAGCAGGTGCACCGGGGTGTGCGTGAGGGGGTCTTTTTCGTTCTGGAGCAGCGTCTGCTGGTCGATCTCGTTGGCATTCATGTTCTTCGTGCCCCTTTACTTCAGTTCCGCGCGGCGCTTGACGATGAGGTTGACGATGGTGGCCAGCAGCAGCATCAGGCCCAGGAAGAACTTGAACCAGTCCGGGTTCCACTGCGCGTAGACGATGCCCTTGTTGGCCATGCCGAAGATGAACGCGCCGATCGCGCCGCCGATCGCCGAGCCGTAGCCGCCGGTCAGGAGGCAGCCGCCGATCACCGCGGCGATGATGTAGAGGAACTCGTTGCCCACGCCCTCACCGGACTGCACGGTGTCGAAGGCGAAGAGGTTGTGCATGCCCAGGATCCAGGCGCAGAACCCCACGGCCATGAACAGGCCGATCTTGGTGGCCTTGACCGGCACACCCACGGCGCGGGCCGCGTTCGCGTCCCCGCCGACGGCGAAGATCCAGTTCCCCACCTTCGTGCGCATCAGCACCCAGGTGGCCACCGCGACGAGCGCGATCCAGATGAACACGGTGATCTTGACGTCGACGCCGCCGATGTTGACCGAGGAGGCGAACACCGCCCGGGCGGAAGCGAAGCCATCCATGGTGGAGATCGACGGGGAGGACACGCCGCCGCCGATCAGCCGGGTCAGGCCCAGGTTCAGGCCGGTCAGCATCAGGAACGTCGCCAGGGTGACGATGAAGCTGGGCAGCTTGGTCTTCATCAGGATCCAGCCGTTGATGAAGCCGATGCCCAGCGACACCACCAGGGCCAGGCCGACGCCGACCCACACGTTCGTGGTGAAGTACCAGCTGAACATCGACGCCGTCAGCGCCGAGCTGATCACGGCGACACCGGTGGAAAGGTCGAACTCCCCGCCGATCATCAGCAGGGACACCCCCACCGCCATGATCCCGATCGTGGAGCTGCCGTACAGAACGGTCGCCAGGGCGTTCGGGCTGGGTAAACGTCGGGGACACCAACGCGAAGAAGACGAACAGGACGATCGCGCCCACCAGGGCGCCGACCTCGGGACGGCCCAGCAGCTTCTGGAACGGGCTGCGCTTGGCGACGCGCTCATCGGGCGCCGCTGACGTCTGTCTTGGTCTGGGTGATGGTCATGATGATTCTCCTTGCTGCCGGGCCGGCCGCAGCCGGCCCGGCCAGCGGGCTGTTAGCGGATACCCTGCTGGGCGAAGGTCAGGACATCGGCCGCATTTGACTTGTCGACGAGGGTCGGGCCGGTGAGGACCGACTGGCCGCCGCCGATGCTGAAGCCGCCGCGCTTGTTCTGCCACAGCGCGTCAACGGCGCCGTAGCCCTGCAGCCACGGCTGCTGGTCCACGGTGAACAGAACTGCACCATCCACGATCTTCTGGGCGAGTTCCGCGTTCAGGTCGAAACTTGCAACCTTGGCAGAGCTGCCGGCGTCGGTGACCGACTTGAGGAGAGTCAGTGTGATGGGGGCGCCGAGGCCGATGATGACGTCGGCGTCCTTGGAAGCCTGGAGCTTGGCCGTCGCGGTGGACTGGACGGAGGTCATGTCCTTGCCGTCGACGTAAAGGATCTCCGTTCCAGGCACCTTCGCCTTGACGCCGGCGCACCGTGCTTCAAGTCCGACGTGGCCCTGCTCCTGGATCACGCAGATCGGGTGCTTGAAGTTCTCCGACGCGAGCCGGGTGCCGACGGCCTCGCCGGCGAGCTGCTCGTTGGAACCGAAGTGGGTGAACGCTCCCAACTGTGCCGAGACACCCTCGCCGGCGTTGAGGCTGACAATCGGGATGCCGGCGTCGGTGGCCTTCTTCAGGGCGTCTTTGAGGGCATCGGGCTGTGGCGAGCGTGACCGCGATGCCGTCGACCTTCTGGTCGATGGCCTGCTGGATGAGCTGGGCCTGGCGCCCGGCTTCGGGATCGGAGGTGTAGAGGAGCTCAACGTTGTCCTTCGCCGATGCTTCCTCGGCACCCTTGCGGACGATGTCCCAGAAGGTGTCACCTGCTGCGGCGTGGGTGATCAAGGCGATCTTGATCCGGTCTGTAGTGGCAACCTGGCCGCCACCGGCCGCGTTGCCTGCGTCTGCGGGCTTGCCGCCGGTGCTGGAACACGCGCTCAGGGCCAGCATGGGTACAACGGCCGCCACGAGGGCCGCCTTCCGCCACGAGAACTTGGTCACGATTAATCTCCTTTGATTCCGGGCCACGCCGGCCGCTTCATCGCGTCGGTCCATGAGCCATCTACAACCGATCATGGTGACTCCAATCACAGTTGTCAATAGTTTGTCCTGACATTAGGATGTTTTGACGTAAAGAAACACGAAAGAATCGCCAAATTCACGGGCCCGACCATTCCGAACCTGCCCGCCCAGCCGCTACCCTCGCCGCCCCTCAGGGCGGCCCTTGGCGGCCTGCAGGCGGCCCTGCTACTATCAGAAAAAGGCAGTATGTCCTATCAAGCGAACATGGGCCTGACATACGCGGACGGTCGGCACCTCGGCCGCCGCGGAGCACAAGGGAGCACGTCCAGTGGCGAACTCAACTAAACCTGCGGATCGACCGCTCTTCCCCGGTGCCGCTGTACCACCAAGTGGTGCAGGGCATCGAGGCCGCGATCCACACGGGCCTGCTGGAGCCCGGCAGCCGGCTGGAAAACGAGATCGACCTGGCCGCCCAGCTGAACCTTTCCCGTCCCACCATGCGCAAGGCCATGGATGAACTGGTCCGCTCCGGACTCCTGGTCCGCAAGCGCGGCGTCGGCACCCAGGTGGTCTCCAGCCAGGTCCGCCGCCCGCTGGAACTCTCCAGCCTCTACGACGACCTGAGCAACAACGGCAGCAAGCCCACCACCGACGTGCTCAGCTTCTCGCACGACGAGGCGGACGCCGTAACCCGCACGGCACTGCACCTTCCGGCCGGCGCCAAGGTCTACCACTTCACCAGGCTCCGGAAAGTGGGCGGCAAGCCGCTGGCCCTGATGGAGAACTGGGTGCGGGACGACATCACCGCCATCGATGAGGCCAGCCTGGGCTCACAGGGCCTCTACGCCATCCTGCGCAACGGCGGCGTGAACTTCCGCCTGGCCTCGCAGCGGATCGGCGCCATGATGGCCAACGACTACCAGGCGCCGCTGCTCGAAACCACTCCCGGCTCCGCCCTGGTCACCATGGAGCGCACAGCCGTGGACGACACCGGCCGCAATGTGGAAACCGGCCACCACGTCTACCGGGCGGATTCCTACAGCTTCGAAATGACACTCGTCCAAAGGTAAGGGCTCAAGGTACGAGTCCAGAGATAAGGCTCGGAGGTAGGCGCCCAACAACGAACGCCCGCCGGCTCCACCCCTCGCACACACACGCGCCTTCCTCCGGCGCGACAACGAAAGGGCAGCTTCCATGGCCAACTGGGTCTATCCGCTCGGCACCGCCGCCGAAGGCAAGTGGGACATCTCCATCGGAACGTCAGACTCCGGACTGGAGGTGGACGGCTGGGCACACACCGGGCTGAAGGTCGCCACGCTGGCGGCCGGCGGCGCCGTCGAATGGACGCCGCTGCGGAGGAACGCATCATGATCCCGCTCAACGGCTCCTTCGTGGCGACGCGTGGACGGGCAGGACTATCCACTGGCCGGCCGGGACAGCGTCTTCAGCGGCCCCAGCGACGTGCTCTACACGGGAACCGGCAAGGCCGTGGCCATCACTTCGGCCGACGGCGGACGGGTGGCGGTAGCCACCGCCCCGGCCAAAGCCGCCTACCCGACCCGCCTCATCACGGCCGCCGAGACGCCGGTGGAACTGCGCGGAGCGGGCAACTGCTCCCGCCAGGTCCACAATTTCGGCACCCCGGCCGCACTGGAGGCGGACCGCTTCATCGTCTGCGAGGTCCTCACCCCGGCCGGAAACTGGTCCTCCTATCCCCCGCACAAGCACGATGAGGAAAAGGACGGCGAGACCAGCCTCGAGGAGATCTACTACTTCGAAACCCGAGTGACGCCCGGGGCGCCCCAGCGCCCGGGCGCCGACGACGCCATCGGCTACCAGCGCGTCTACGCCTCCGACGAGCGGCCCATCGACGTCGCGGCCGAGGTCCGAACCGGCGACGTCGTCCTGGTCCCCTACGGCTGGCACGGTCCCGCCATGGCCGCCCCCGGCTACGACATGTACTACCTCAACGTCATGGCCGGCCCGGGCCCGGTCCGCGACTGGCTCATCAGCGACGACCCGCACCACGGCTGGATCCGCCAGACGTGGGAGGGCCAGGACCTGGACCCGCGGCTGCCGTTCGGCCGCTAGGCCATTCGGGCGCTAGGCCATGCGGGCGCTAGGCCATTGGGCGCTAGGCCGTTCGCCCGCTAGGCCGGCTGCCGCGGACACGGCTAGCCATTAAACGTGGCCGGGTGTGGTCCGGTGCGTCCGTTTCGCTCAAGGGAATTCACGGCTGCCAGTTCGCCCGCGGCGAGATCAAAGTCGAACACATCCAGGTTCTCTCGAATCCTGGCCGGCGTCACTGACTTCGGGATGACGATCCGTCCCTGCTGCAGGTGCCAGCGCAGAATGACCTGCGCCGGGGTCCTGCCGTGCCGGGCGGCGATCTCCCTGATGGCCGGATCTGCCAGCAGGGCACCCTGGGCCAGCGGGCTCCAGGCCTCCGTCGCAATGCCGTGGGCCGCGTTGAACACTGTCACGGCGTGCTGCTGCAGGGCCGGGTGCAGCTCCACCTGGTTGACGGCCGGCACCATTCCGCCGAGGTCGATGAGCCGCTGCAGGTGATCCGGCAGGAAATTGGAGACGCCGATGGCCCTGACCCGGCCGTCGGCAAGGAGTTTCTCAAGTGCCAGCCAGGAGTCGGCGTACTGGTCCGATGCCGGCGCGGGCCAGTGGATCAGGTAGAGGTCCAGATAGTCGAGACCCAGCTTGTCCAGGCTCGCGTCGAAAGCGGCAAGCGCCGGCTCGTAGCCGAGGTCGTCGATCCAGAGCTTGGACGTGATGAAAAGGTCCTCCCGGGCGATCCCGGATTCCGCGAGCGCGCGGCCAGTTCCGGTCTCGTTTCCGTAGATGGCAGCCGTGTCGATGCTCCGGTAGCCGGCCGCGAGCGCCGCTGCTACCGCCTCGGTGGTCTCGGCGTCGGGAATTTGAAAGACGCCGAAGCCGAGCAGTGGCATCCGCACGCCGTTGTTGAGGACGATATGGGGGATTGAGTTCATGGTGTCTCCTGTTGTTGTGGTGGTCGGCCGGTCAGCGGGCAGGTGGTCAGCGTGCAATGGCTGCGGCCTCGGTGGCGGGAAGGTCTGTGCTGGTTTCCGCTGCTGCAACGGCGGGAACGGTTGATCCGCCGGTCCCCGGCATATCGGCGTCGTGCTTCTTGGCGGCGGCCGCAGCGAACGCCATCACCGCCAGGCCCAGCAGGGTGATCCCGGCGCCGGCCCAGATGGGCGAGGTGTAGCCGAGGCCGGCGGTGATGGTGACGCCGCCCATCCAGGCGCCCAGGGCATTGCCGACGTTGAAGGCGCCGATGTTGGCGCCGGAGGCCAGGGTGGGGGCGCTGCTGGCGTACTTCATGACGCGCATCTGCAGCCCGGGAACCGTGGCGAAGCCGAAGCCGCCCAGCAGCACCATGGAGGCGATGGTCACCGGCTGGTTGCCGGCGGTCAGGGCGAAGACCACGAGCACCACCACCAGGACGGCGAGCACTACGAGCAGGGTGCGGTCGACGTTTCTGTCGGCCGCCTTGCCGCCGAGGGTATTGCCGATGAAGAGCCCGACGCCGAAGAGGATCAGCAGCCACGGGACCGTGGTGGCGGAGAAGCCGGTGACCTCGGTGAGGGTGAAGGCGATGTAGGTGAAGGCGCCGAACATGCCGCCGTAGCCGAGGATGGTGACCAGGATGGAGAGCCAGACCTGCCCGGACCGGAAGGCGCGGAGCTCGCCACGCAAACCGCCTGCGGCTGCGGCGACTCGCCGGAGCCGGTCTCTCGGCACCAGGGCGAGAATGCCGGCCAGGGCGAGGACGCCAATGACTGTGATCGCCCAGAACGTGGAGCGCCAGCCCGCGGCCTGTCCCAGCATGGTGCCGAACGGGACACCGAGCACGTTGGCGGCCGTCAGACCGGTGAACATGATCGCGATCGCACCGGCCTTCTTGGTGGGCGCCACCATGCTGGCGGCCACCACCGCGCCGATGCCGAAGAACGCGCCGTGCGACAGCGCGGCAATGATGCGGCCGGCCATCATGATCGAGTAGTCGGGCGCGAGCGCCGAGACGAGGTTTCCGGCGATGAAGAGCACCATCAGCACGGCCAGCACGGGCTTGCGTTCGAATCGCGTCACGGCCGCGGTGAGGCCAAGCGCCCCGACCACGACGGCGAGCGCGTAGCCGGAGATGAGCCAGCCCGCGGTCGCCTCGGTGACGCGGAAGTCTGCGGCCACTTGTGGCAGCAGGCCCATGATGACGAACTCGGTGAGTCCGATGCCGAACCCGCCAAGGGCGAGGGCTATCAGGCCAACAGGCATGGAGGTGCTCCTTACAAAAGCTGTACGGAATGGGGTATGGCGCGTAAGCTAGTAGTTGCAGACGCGTTATTTATTGTTGCACAAGCAGATATAGCGCGCAAGCAACTATTATTTGATGTGCCCGACAGCACCCCGCCGGGCACGCGAGCTGAAGGGATTCACCAGATGGGCATCAAGGACGACGCCGTGGAGGTCCGGGCGCAAGGCTGGCGGACCCTGGCGGCCCTGCACGGGCTGATCGAGGCCGAGCTGGAGCGTTCCCTGCAGGCCGAGGCGCAGCTCTCCGTGGTGGAATACACCGTGCTGGACGCGCTGAGCCGGCAGGACGGCTGGCACATGCGGATGCAGCAGCTGGCCCGCGCCACCGCGCTGAGCGCGAGCGCCACCACCCGCCTGGTCAACAGGCTCGAAGACCGCGGGCTGCTGACCCGGATCCTGTGCGCGGATGACCGCCGCGGGATCTACACCGAGCTCACTCCCAGCGGCATCACGCTGCTCGAGGAGAGCCGGCCGGTCCACGACGCCACGCTGGAGCGGGCGCTGGCCGAGGCCCAGGAAGTGCCGGAACTGGCACCGCTGGTGGACGCCCTCCCCCGGCTGCACGCCGCGGCCTAGGGGACAACGAAACCCCGCCCAGGACCAACTGACTCGCAGCAAAGGCCGTTATAAGGGCTCATAACGGCCTTTGCTGCGAGCTAGTTGGGGGGTGCCCGGGCGGGGCTTTGCGCGTGTAGGGCTAGACGGTGACGGGCTGCTTGGCGGCCGCTTGCTTGAAGAAGTGCTCCAGGTCCTCCAGGCTCTTGCCCCGGGTCTCCGGAACCACGCGCTTGACCCAGACGATGGCTGCCAGCTGGAGCCCGACGAAGATGAAGAACGTCGCCGAGACACCAATCCAGGACACCATTTGGGGGAAGAAGAACCCGATCAGGAAGTTGATCATCCACAGCACGAAGACGCAGATGCCCATGGCGATGCCGCGGACATGCAGCGGGAAGATTTCGGCCATGGTCAGCCATGTCACGGTGCCAATGCAGGACTGCATCGAGGCGAGGAATGTCACCATGAACAGCAGCACCAGGTAGCCGCGGAGGGTGCCTTCCGGGATGAGCATGGAGATGATGCCGATGGCCAGCAGGGACCCTGCGGTGCCGGTCAGGCCAGCAATCAGCATGGATTTCCGGGGCAAGCGCGACATAAGGGACATCCCGACGACGACGGCGACCACCGAGGTCACGCCGTTGACGACGTTGGCGATCAGGGCGCCCTGGTCACCGAAGCCGGAGCTGGAGAGGATGGACGTGCCGTAGTACATGATGGCGTTGACGCCGCTGATCTGGTTGATCACGGCCATGCCCAGTCCGACGACGAAGATCCGCCGGATCCACGGCACCGTGAGGTCCCGGAAGGTGCCCAGCTTGGATTGGTAGTCTTCCCTGGCGGCCTGCCGGACCTCATCGAACTCGGAGGAAACGTCCTCTGCGGCGCGCGTCCGGCGCAGCACCTCCAGGACTTCCCCGAAGCGGCCGGCCGACGCCAGCCAGCGCGGGCTTTCCGGCAGCAGCAGCATGCCAAACCACAGCACAACCGCCGGCAGCGTGGCAATGACCAGCATCCACCGCCACACGTGCGAGGCCTCCGGGAAGGCGTTGCCCAGCACGGCGTTGAACGTGAAAGCCAGGAACTGCCCGGTGACAATCATGAGTTCGTTCTGCGTCACGATTCGTCCGCGCTGGGCTGACGGCGACATTTCCGCCAGGTAGACCGGAACGATCACCGACGCCCCGCCAACGGCAAGGCCGAGCAGGGTACGCGAGGCGATGAGCAGCTCGGTGCTGGGCGAGAGCGAGCAGGCGATGGTGGCCACGGCAAAGATTATCGCGAGCCCCATAATGGTCCTGCGCCGGCCGTAGCGGTCCGACAGCCTGCCTGCCGAGATGGCGCCGAACGCCGCCCCGAAAAGCAGGGTGGAGGTCACCAGCCCCTCGGTCAGCGGGGTGAGGCCGAGGTCCCGCTGCATGAACGGCAGGGCGCCGTTGATGACGCCGGTGTCATAGCCGAAGAGGAGCCCGCCAAACGTGGAGAAGAGCGCCACGCGCCGCATGAACCCCTTGGGATTCGATGCTCCGCCGGCAGTCCGGGCCCCGGCTGCGTGGTCGGCAGAATCGGAGTCGGCTGCGGCCGGAGCCGAGTTTGTGAGCGTTTTGTCGGGCGCCGTCATAGGCTCGCCTTCTCGACGCGCTGCTGCATGGTCTCCAGCTGGTAGCGGGAGACTTCCGCGGCGTTGTCGTCCTCGGCGAAGACGCTGGACACCATCACCGTGTCGTCACGGTCCAGGAAGCCGATCTCCTGCAGGCCGCCGAAGAACTCGTCCCAGTTGACGTCGCCGTCGCCGATTTTCAGGTGCTGGTGCACCCGGACGGGGTTGCCGGGAGGGTTGGTGATGTATCGCAGCCCGTGTGAGGCGTGGTGGTCCATCGTGTCGGCGACGTGGACCAGGCGCAGCTTGTCCCCGGCGGCCCGCATGATCTCCAGCGGTGCGTTCTTCATGTGGAAGCTGTGTGAGGCCACGTAGACCAGGCCCACATTCTTCGAGTTCAGCCCGCGGATCACCCGGATCGCGGCCAGGCCCTCCTCGACGAAGTCGTCCGGGTGCGGATCGATCAGCAGGTCGATCCCCTCCCGCTCGATGATGGGCAGGAGTTCCTCCATGGAGCGGTAGAACGCCCGCTCGGATTCCTCGGCCTTCTCCGGCCGGCCGCTGAACTCGGTGTTCATGGTGCCAACGCCCAGGTCCACCGTGATCTGGATGGCGCGCTTCCAGTAGCGGACGGCGGCCTCGCGTGCGTCCTCGTCCGGCCCCGACCAGCGCAGCACGGGCAGCACCGACGCGATTTCGATTCCCGCGTCCTTGCAGGCCGCCTTCAGCTGGCCCACGAGTTCGTCGTCGGCCTTCGGGTGGTTGAAGAAGGGGATGAAATCGGCGTGCGGGGTCATCTGCATGTACTTGTAGCCGAGGTCGGCCACCACGCGCGGGAACTCGAGGAGTCCGTGGCTGTGGTGGAACGGGGTGGGGTCAAGGGCGATTTTCACGTTGAACACTCCATTGTGGATCTGGCGGGCGTGCGGCCGGCCGGCTCTGCGTTACTAGCAGCGGAAGCCGGCCGGCAGGGGTTCCTAGCGGTACAGGGCGGGCTTGGCGTTGAGCTTCACGGCGACCTTTTCGCCGTTCTTCTGCGCCTCGACGCCGGCCTCGCAGCAGGCGGCCGTGGCGTAGCCGTCCCAGGCGGTGGGGCCGCCGATCTCATCGCGCAGGGCGGCGTCCACCCAGGACTGGATTTCGACGTCGTACGCTGCCCCGAAGCGCTCTTCGAAGCCGGGGGTGACCTCGCCGCCCCAGCGGCCGTTGCTGCGGGTGTACGGGCCTTTGTCCCCGCCGATGCTGACGATGCCGTCCTCGAAGGAGGCCTGCGTGGCCACCTCGTAGCCGAACTTCGCGTTGACGTAGATCTCGACGTCGGCCAGGACGCCGGACGCGGTCTCGATCAGCACGTGCTGCGGGTCGTGCTGCCCGGCGGGAGCGTTCCGTGTGGCCTTGCCGAGGCGGACCTGGACGGACGTGATTTCCTCGCCGGTGAAGTAGCGGATGGCATCGAATTCGTGCACCACGGAATCGTTGATCAGCATCTCGTTGGTGAAGCCCGCCGGGGTGGTGGGGTTCCGGTGCTGGTGGTGCAGCATGAGCAGCTCGCCGAGTTCGGAGTCGCGGATGATCTTGCCAAGCGCGGCGTATTCGGCGTCGAAGCGGCGCATGAAGCCGACCTGGATGCGCTTGCGGCCAAGCTTCTGCTCGGCCTCGACAATCTTCCAGGAGGACCCGGCGTCCGGGGTGAGCGGCTTCTCGCAGAGGATCGGGATGTCCTTGGCGATCGCCTTGAGCAGGATGTCCTCGTGCAGGAAGCCGGGGGTGGCGATCAGCACGGCGTTGACGTCGCCGTTGTTGAGGGCTTCCTCGGCGTCGGCCAGGGCGACGGCGCCCGGGATGCCTTCGATGGCGGCCTGCGCCCGGGCGAGGTCGACGTCGACGACGGCGGCGACTTCCGCGCCGTGGATGCGGGTGTTGAGCCGATGGATGTGGTCTGCGCCCATACGGCCGGCGCCGATAACGGCCACGCGGAGGATCTTTGTCATGGTGGTTTCCTTCGAGTTCTAGTTGACGGCGGTGCGGGAGCCGCAGGAGAGCAGGTAGTTGCGGGTGCGCTTGGCGATCGGCATCGGGACGTCGAAGGCCACGGGGTACATGTCCTGCTCCACAATGCCAAAGATCGGCCGGTTCAGCGCCTCCACGGCCTCGATGACGGCGCGCAGGTCCGGCAGGCCGTTCGGCGGTTCGGTCATGACGCCGGCAAGGTTGGCGGCTGCCCAGGTCATGTTTTCTGCGTTGACCTTTTTGAGGATGTCCGGGTTGATCTGCTTCAGGTGCAGGTAGCCGATCCGGTCCGGGTAGTTCTTGATCAGCTCAAGGCTGGAGGCCCCGCAGTATTCGGCGTGGCCGGTGTCCAGGCAGAGGTTGACGTACTTGGCGTCCGTGGCGGCGAGCAGCGTCTCGATGTCCTCCTGCGCGCCGACGTGGGAGTCCGCGTGCGAGTGGAACTGCTGCTTCAGGCCGAAGTCCTCCAGCAGCGTCTTGCCCAGGCGGTTGTGGCCGGCGAAGAGGTCGTTCCAGGCCTTTTCGCTGAGTGTGCCGCTCTCCACTGCTTCCCCGGTGACGTCGTCGCGCCACATCGCCGGGATGACCACCATGTGTTCCCCGCCCATCGCGGCGGTGAGTTCGGCAACCTTGCGGGCCGGTTCCCACGCGGTATCCCACTGGTCCAGGCCGCGGTGGAATGCGGTGAACACGGTGCCGGCCGAGATCTTGAGGTCGCGCTGTTTGAGCTCTTCGGCGAGGCGTGCCGGATCGGTGGGGAGGTAGCCATAGGGGCCCAGCTCGATCCACTTGTAGCCGGATTCGGCAACCTCGTCCAGGAAGCGTTCCCACGGGGTCTGCTTGGGGTCATCCGGGAACCAGACCCCCCAGGAGTCCGGCGCGGTGCCAATGATCAGCTTGTTCTCAGCCATGTCCATTCCTTCTCATCGATTGCTCCACAGGTGCCCTTTTGGACGCTCAAAACGGCGGTTACGGAGCAGCCGATGGTGGTTGTTGGGGATTTAGTTCGGGAGTTAGTTGGAGGGGAAGTTGTAGGAGGCGCCGGAGGCGTGGGTGGGTTCGGGCCACCGGGACGTGACCACCTTGCCGCGGGTGTAGAAGGAGACGCCTTCCGGGCCATAGATGTGCTTGTCGCCGAACAGCGAGGCCTTCCAGCCGCCGAAGGAGTGGTAGGCCACCGGCACGGGCAGCGGGACGTTGATGCCGATCATGCCCACGGTGACCGAGCGCTGGAATTTGCGGGCCGCGGCGCCGGAGGAGGTGAAGATCGCGGTGCCGTTACCGTAGGGGTTGGAGTTGATCAGGGCGATGCCGGCGTCGAGGTCCTCCACGCGGACCACAACGAGGACCGGTCCGAAGATTTCCTCGGTGTAGGCGGTCATTTCGGTCTTGACGTGGTCCAGGACGGTGGGGCCGACCCAGAAGCCGTCCTCGTGGCCGGGGACCACGAGGTCGCGGCCGTCCACCACCATGGCGGCGCCGGCGGTCTCGGCTTCGGTGACGATCTTCACGATCCGGTCCTTGGACGCAGGGGTGATGACGGGTCCCATGTCGGCGCCAAGGGCGGTGCCGTTGTCGACCTTGACGGCCAGGGCACGCTCTTCGACCTTCTTGACCAGCAGGTCAGCGGCCTCACCGACGGCGACGGCGACCGAGATGGCCATGCAGCGCTCGCCGGCGGAGCCGAAGGCGGCGGCAGCGAGGTGGTCGGCGGCGTTGTCGAGGTCGGCGTCGGGCAGGATGATCGCGTGGTTCTTCGCGCCGCCCAGGGCCTGGACCCGCTTGCCGTGGGCGGTGGCGGTCTCGTGGACGTACCGGGCGATCGGGGTGGAGCCGACGAAGGAGATGCCGTCCACGTCCGGGTGGGTCAGCAGGCCGTCGACCGTTTCCTTGTCGCCGTGGAGGACCTGGAAGACGCCGTCGGGCAGGCCTGCGTCCTTCCACAGCTTGGCGAGCAGCATGGAGGCGGAGGGATCGCGCTCGGAGGGCTTGAGGATGAAGGCGTTGCCGGTCGCGATCGCCATCGGGGCCATCCACAGCGGCACCATGACCGGGAAGTTGAAGGGGGTGATGCCGGCGACGACGCCGAGCGGCTCGCGGAAGGAGAAAACGTCGATGCCGGTGGAGACCTGGTCCGAGTAGTCGCCTTTGAGCAGCTGCGGGATGCCGCAGGCGAACTCGATGACCTCCAGGCCGCGGCCGATCTCGCCCTTGGCGTCGGAGAGGACCTTGCCGTGCTCGGCCGTGATCAGCTCGGCGAGTTCATCAACGTGCGAGGCGACGAGTTCGCGGAACTTGAACAGCACGGCGGTGCGCTTGGCCAGGGAGATGTCGCCCCAGGAATCGGCGGCGGCACGGGCGGCGGCGACGGTGTTGTCCAGGTCCGCCCGGTTGGCCAGCCGCAGCTCTGCGGAGACGGCGCCGGTGGCGGGGTTGTAGACGGGCTGGGTGCGGGTGCCCACGCCTGCGGTTTCCGCGCCGTTGATGAAGTGGTGGATGGTTTTGGTGGTGACGGTGGGGGTGCTCATCAGAATGTCCTTGGGGGTTGGAGTCTTGGTGCTGGGAAGAAGCTCAGGGGCCGGGATCAGCCGAGCAGCTTGCGCTGGCGGCCCTTGTGGTCGGTATAGGCCTGGAAAGCCTGTTTCGTGGACTCAAGCTCGGAGACCTGCGAGACCGGAACGTCCCACCACGACTCGGAGCTGGGAGCATCCAGCAGCGGGTCGGATTCGACGTGGATCACGATCGGGCCGCCGCGCTCGGGGGCGGCCTTGGCGTCGCGGATGGCCTGTTCGAGCTCCGCGATGACCTTCTCCCCCGGTTCGACCCGGATCACCTTCACGCCGAGGCTTTCGGCGTTCAAGGCCAGGTCCACCGGGAGCCGGTCGCCGTCGTCGAAGCTGTGGTGCTCCTCGTCCAGGGCCCGGTACTGGGTGCCGAAGCGCTGGGAGCCGAGGGACTCGGAGAGCGAGCCGATCGAGGCGTAGCCGTGGTTCTGGATCAGGACCACGATCAGCTTGATCCGCTCGGCGACGGCGGTGACGAGTTCGGTGTGCATCATCAGGTAGGAGCCGTCCCCCACCATGACGACGACGTCGCGCTGCGCCCCGCCCTTCGCGGCTTCGGCGAGGGCCGCGCGCTTGACGCCGAGGCCGCCCGGGATCTCGTAGCCCATGCAGGAGTAGGCGTATTCGACGTGGTAGCCGAACGGGTCCCGGACGCGCCACATCTTGTGCAGGTCACCGGGGAGTGAGCCGGCGGCGCAGATGACGACGTCCTGGGCGTCCATGGCCCGGTTCGTGGCGCCGATGATCTCGTTCTGCGCCGGCAGCGGCATGAAGCGGGTATCGAACGCCTCGTCCACGGTGGCGTCCCAGCGCTTCTTCTCGTTCGCGATCTGCTGCTCGAGGTCCGCGCCGATGCGGTAGCCGCCGAGGGCCTGGTTCAGCTTCACGAGGGCCTTGCGGGCGTCCGCCACGATCGGCAGGGACGTGCCGTGCTTGTAGGCGTCGATCGGGGCGACGTTGATGTTGATGAACTTCACGTCCGGGTTCTGGAACGCGGTCCGGGACGCGGTGGTGAAGTCCTCGTAGCGGGTGCCGATGCCGATGATGAGGTCCGCCTCGGCGGCGATGGCGTTCGCCGCCGTCGTGCCGGTGGAGCCGATCGCGCCGAGGGAGAACTTGTGGTCCCAGGGCAGGACGCCGACGCCGGCCTGGGTGTTCCCCACCGGGATGCCGGTCAGCTCAGCCAACTTCGCGAGTTCCTCGTTGGCGTAGGCGTAGAGCACACCGCCGCCGGCAATGATCAGCGGGCGCTTGGCGCCGCGGATGGCCTCGGCGGCGCGGCGGATGTCCTCGTCGTCGGCGTCCGGGCGGCGGATCCGCCATTCACGCTCGGCAAGGAACTCCTCGGGCACGTCGAAGGCCTCGGCCTGGACGTCCTGCGGCAGCGAGATCGTGACCGCGCCGGTCTCGGCCGGGTCCGTCAAGACGCGGAGGCCGTGGTGGAACGCCGAGAACAGCTGCTCGGGCCGGGAGACGCGGTCGAAGAACTTCGACAATGGCCGGAAGGCATCATTGACGGTGATGTCGTAGGCGTAGGGCTGTTCGAGCTGCTGCAGCACGGGGTCAGCGGCGCGCGTGGCGAACGTGTCACTCGGCAGCAGCAGGACCGGCAGCCGGTTGGTGGTGGCCAGCGCCGCACCGGTGAGCAGGTTCGAGGAACCCGGCCCGATCGAGGTGCTGATCGCGAAGGTCTGGCGGCGCCGGGTGTGGCGGGCGAAGCCCACGGCCTGGTGCGACTGGGCCTGCTCGTTGCGGCCCTGGTAGTACGGCATGATCGTCGGATCGAGCTGCTGGTACTGCTTGAGGGCCTGGCCGACGCCGGCAACGTTGCCGTGGCCAAAGATGCCGAACGTGCCCGGAATCAGGCGTTCACGGAAGTCCTGGCCGCCGACCGAATCGACGGTGTACTGCTTGGACAGGTATTCGACGACGGCCTGGGCGACCGTCATTCTGCGTGTTCCTGATGCAGTGCTGATTCCCATGGGAAGTTACTCCGATACTTCTTCGGTGCGGGCGGATTCGGTGTGGGCGGATTCGGTGTGGCTTGATCGGTGTGGCTGAAACGGTGTGGTGCAGCAGCGAGGCAGCGGTTGCCACGGCGCCGGCGACATCGCCGTCGTGCGGGTAGAGCAGGGTCCGGCCGACGGTGAGGCCCTGGACGCCGGGCAAGGCGAGGGCGGCCTGCCAGCTGGAGAACACGTCGTCCTGGCTGCCTTCCGGGTCTCCGCCAAGGAGCACGGTGGGCATGGTGGTGGAGGCCATGACGCGTTCCATCTCGGCCACCACGGGGAGCTTCATCCAGGTGTAGGCGCTGCTCGCGCCGAGGCCTTCGGCGATCGCGACTGACTTGATGACGGCGTTGGTGGAGAGGTCGTTGCGGACCTTTCCGTTCTCGCGGACGGAGAGGAACGGTTCCACCATGGCGATCAGCTTGCGTTCGGCGAGGGAGTCGATGGCCCTCGCGGTCGCTTCCAGGGTGGCCACCGTATCCGGATCACCGAGGCAGATGCGGGTGAGCATCTTGCCGCCGTCAGCGCCCAGGGCCTGGAGCGCGGCCGCGGTGTGGCCGGTAAAGCGGTCATCGAATTCGTTCACCAGGCCGGCGAGCCCGCCGCGGTTCATCGAGCCGAAGAGCAGCTTGCCTTCGAGCGCGCCGAGCAGGAGCAGATCGTCCATGATGTCCGGTGAGGCCAGGACACCGTCCACGTCCGGGTTGGCCAGGGCAATCTGCAGCCGGTCCAGGAGCTGGCGGCGGTCGGCCATGGCCACGGGGTCGCTGCCGACAGCCAGCGACCCGCGGGCGGGGTGGTCGGCGGCGACGATGAAGTTTTGCTTGCGGGCCCTGACGCCGGGGTGGCGGCGGCGTGCCTTGGCGGCGCGGGCAATCGCTTCCGGGTCTTCGAGCCGGATGATGCTCAGGTGCTCGTAACGGCGGGGATCATCGCTCACCGTAAGGGTGGCTGCGGCTGGGTTAACACTCACAGGGCTGCTCCTTCGGTGGCGTAGGTGCCCGGTACCAGGCGGCCGCGTTCGACGAGCAGGCCCGTAACCTCGTCGGGGGTCGGCATCGCGTCGGCGCAGGAGAGTCGGGAGGCGACGAGGGCGCCGGCGGCGTTGGCGAAGTCGAGGACCTGGGCCAGCGGCCAGCCGGAGAGCAGCCCGTGGCAGAAGGCCCCGCCGAAGGAGTCGCCGGCTCCGAGTCCGTTGACGGTTTCTACCGGAACTGGGGCGGAGACCACGCGCTCAGTGCGGGTCTTGGCCATGACCCCTTCCGGACCCAGCTTCACGACGGCGATTTCGACGCCGGCCGCGAGCAGCCGGTCCGCCTGCTCGTCTGGGGTGCCCTCACCGACGGCGACGGCGCATTCCTTGTCATTGCCAATCGCGACGGTGACGTGCGGCAGGATCTTGGCGACCTGCTCCCGGGCTTCCTCCTCGGAGGCCCAGAACATCGGCCGGTAATCGAGGTCCAGGATGGTGAACTGGCCGGGCTTCAGCCCGGTGCGGGGCCGCGCCTCGTGGGCCGTGAGGTGGGCGCTCCGGCTGGGCTCCTGGCAGAGGCCGGTGACGGTGGACCAGAAGATTCCGGCTTCCCTGACGGCGTCCAGGTCAAGCTCCTCGGCCTTGATCTGCAGGTCCGGTGCCGTGGGGAAGCGTCCGTAGAAGTAGAGCGGGAAGTCCTCCGGCGGCTTGATTGCGCAGAATGTGACCGCGGTGGGCCATTCCTTGACCGCCGTGACGAAGGAGTCGTCCACGTTGAACTTGTGCAGTTCGCGGTGCAGGTATTTGCCAAAGGCGTCGTCGCCGGTGCGGGTGATCACGGCTGTGCGGCGGCCATGGCGGGCAGCGGCGACCGCTACGTTGGACGGGGATCCGCCAAGGTACTTTCCGAAGGACGTGACATCCTCCAGATCCACCCCGATGTCGTTCGGGTAGATATCAACACTGATTCGCCCGATCGTGAGCAGTTCGTGGGTCACGGTGATCGTGGACCTTTCTGGTGTGAACTCGGTACCTTTGCGCAGCCTGAGCTTCGGTGCTTAGGGCCGGCGTGAGCCGGGCCACAACCACTACTTTGCCTTAGAATCTATGTACTGTCAAAGGTTTGTACTGACATATTTACAACATGACACGGAGGGTCTGAAAACCCCTGCAGCGCGGCTGTTTTGGCGGCTTGCCCGCGCGGCCCTGCGCGCTACTTGCTGGGCACGCCCAGCTCGCCGGTGACGTACTGCGCCCGGCCGAAACCAAACGACCAGTCCCCCGCGGTGTTCTCGACGTAGCCGATGAAGACATCTTCGCCAGCCACTCCGATGGTGGCCAGCCGTGCCGCAACGGCGGCAAACAGCGACTGCTTGGCCTCCTGGCTGCGACCGGCCTGGGTGAAGATCTGGATCATCACCACATCGGGCGTCCGCTCGAACCCGAGCCCGGCATCCTGGGCCAGGATCTGCCCCGCGGGATGTTCGCTCAGGACGTGGAAGTAGTCCCGCTCCGGAATCCCATATTCAGCCACGATGGCGTCGTGGATTCCCCGGCTGAGAGCGTTCAGCTGCTCCGGGGTCCGGCCCTGATTGACGTCGATTCGCACGAGAGGCACTCGCTACTCCTTCATTAGTTTGTCCTGACATACTAACAAAGTTCGAAGAGGCGGTGCAAGGCCAGCGGCAGCGCGGGTCACGCAACGGCTCTTGCGCCAGCCGGGAGCCAGGCGTAGCGTTAACAACCTAGAGGTTGATCAATGAAGTGGTTGAATACCTGTTGCCTACTGGTTGATGAGCAGTTTCACCGACGGATCGGACGGGAGGTGGGCATCCAGTGGACGAACGCGACGACGAACAGCTCGACTCGGCCTTCCTTGCCCTCGCCGACCCGATCCGTCGCCGCATCATCTCCCGGCTCAGCCGGGGTCCGGCCACCGTGAATGATTTGGCGGAACCTTTCGCGATCACCAAACAGGCGGTCTCGAAACACATCCAGGTCCTCGAGCAGGCGCAGCTGGTCACGCGCACCCGTGACGCCCAGCGCCGGCCCGTCCATCTGAACCCCGCACGGTTGGAGGCGCTCACCGCATGGATCGACCAGTACAGGCTGGTCCGCGAGGAGCAGTTCCGCAGCCTTGACGCCGTGCTCCAATCAAACGCCGCGGCACGCGGCACACAGGCAAAGGACTCACCATCATGACCAACGCCCTGAAACTCAGTGTCCCGGAGGGGCTGCCCTTCATCGATTGCGAGCGGGAGTTCGATTTTCCCGTCGCCGACGTGTTCCGGGCGCACAAGGAGCCCGCACTCGTGGCCCAGTGGCTTGGCCCGCGGCGGCTGAAGATGGACATCGACCACTACGATTTCCGGACCGGCGGCAGCTACCGCTACACGCACACGGGACCGGACGGCGCCGCCTATGGCTTCAACGGTGTCTTCCACACGGTCCGGGAAAACGACTTCGCCATCCAGACCTTCGAGTTCGATGGCTACCCGGACGTTGTCAGCATCGAGTTCCTGACCTTCGAGGATCTGGGCGGCGGACGCACCCGGCTGGTGGCCCACGGGGTCTATCCCAGCATGGAGGCCCGCGACGGCATGGCGCAGTCCGGCATGGAAGTCGGGCTGTCCGAAGGCTACGAGCGGCTCGACGAACTCCTGGCCGGCGCTAAAGTCTGACGCGAGGCGTCAGTTACGGGCCAAGCACGACGGCGGCAGGACACCTCCCCTGGGAGGCGACCTGCCGCCGTCGTGCTTAAACAAACAACGCGGGGTCACTTCGGGCCCGTCCCAGCGAGTGGGACGGGCCGTAGGTGAGCCCGCGTGTGTTTGGTGCTGTGGTGCTTTTCTGCTGTCGCGCTTCGGCCCTAGAGGGTTGCGAAGACCTCGCGCAGGAGCTTGGCGGTCTCGGACGGCGTCTTGCCGACCTTGACGCCGGCAGCCTCGAGGGCTTCCTTCTTGGCCTGGGCGGTGCCCGCGGAACCCGAGACGATGGCGCCTGCGTGGCCCATGGTCTTGCCTTCCGGAGCGGTGAAGCCTGCCACGTAGCCAACAACCGGCTTCGTGACGTGGGCCTTGATGTAGTCTGCGGCACGCTCTTCGGCGTCGCCACCGATTTCGCCGATCATGACGATCGCCTTGGTCTCCGGGTCAGCCTCGAAGGCCTCGAGGGCATCGATGTGGGTGGTGCCGATGACCGGGTCGCCGCCGATGCCGATGGCGGTGGAGAAGCCGAGGTCGCGCAGTTCGTACATCATCTGGTAAGTCAGGGTGCCCGACTTGGAGACGAGGCCGATGGGGCCCTTGCCCGTGATGTTGGCCGGGGTGATGCCGACGAGGGCCTCTCCCGGGGTGATGATGCCGGGGCAGTTCGGTCCGATGATCCGGGTGATCTGCTTGCCGTTGGCGTCGACCTTGGACTGGGCCAGTGCCCAGAACTCGGCGGAGTCCTGGACCGGCACGCCTTCGGTGATGACCACTACGAGGCCGATGCCGGCCTCGATGGCCTCGACGACGGCGTCCTTGGTGAATGCCGGCGGCACGAAGACGATGGAAACGTCGGCGCCGGTCTCCGCCATGGCTTCCTTGACGGTGCCGAAGACGGTGATCTCGGTGTCGCCGTGCAGGACCGTGGAGCCGGCCTTGCGGGCGTTGACGCCGCCAACAACCTTGGTGCCGGCCTTGAGCATCAGGGCGGTGTGTTTGGTGCCTTCGCCGCCGGTGATGCCCTGGACGATGACCTTGGAGTCCTTGTTCAGATAAATAGACATAGTCGAGTCCCTCTACTTCGCTGCGTTGGCGAGCTCGGCAGCCTTGTCGGCGCCCTCGTCCATGGTGGCGGCCAGAGTAACCAGCGGGTGGTTGGCCTCGGCCAGGATGCGGCGGCCTTCCTCAACGTTGTTGCCGTCGAGGCGGACTACCAGCGGCTTGTTCGCGGAGTGGCCCAGCTCGGCCAGTGCACCGACGATGCCCTTGGCGACGGCGTCACAGGCGGTGATGCCGCCGAAG
Organism: uncultured Actinomycetota bacterium; assembly: GCA_963722145.1. Classification (GTDB taxonomy): domain Bacteria; phylum Actinomycetota; class Actinomycetes; order Actinomycetales; family Micrococcaceae; genus Arthrobacter. The sequence continues at coordinate 165,838 of CAVRLW010000017.1, forward strand.
ACGTTGACGAAGACGGACTTGACCTGCGGGTCGCCCAGGATGACGTCGAGGCCTGCTGCCATAACCTCGGCGGACGCTCCACCGCCGATGTCCAGGAAGTTGGCGGGCTTGACGTTGCCGTGGCTCTCGCCGGCGTAAGCAACGACGTCGAGGGTGGACATGACCAGGCCGGCACCGTTACCGATAATGCCGACTTCGCCGTCCAGCTTGACGTAGTTGAGGTCCTGCGCCTTGGCCTTGGCCTCGAGGGGGTCAGCAGCATCCTTGTCTTCAAGGTGAGCATGCTTGGGGTGGCGGAAGTCGGCGTTCTCGTCGAGGGAGACCTTGCCGTCGAGGGCAACGATGTCACCGGCGCCGGTCAGGACCAGCGGGTTGACCTCCACGAGGGTGGCGTCTTCCTTCTTGAAAACGTCCCAGAGCTTCAGGATTACGCTGGCGACCTTGCCACGCAGTTCCTCAGCGAAGCCTGCAGCGGCGACGATTTCGTCGGCCTTGGCCTGGTCGATGCCTACGGCCGGGTCGATCGAGATCTTGGCCAGGGCCTCGGGGCGCTCAACGGCGAGCTGCTCGATTTCCATGCCGCCTTCTACCGAGCACATGGCCAGGTAGTTGCGGTTGGCCCGATCCAGAAGGACGGAGAAGTAGTATTCCTCGGCGATGTCTGCACCCTGGGCAATCATCACCCGGTGGACGGTGTGGCCCTTGATGTCCATCCCGAGGATGTTGGTGGAGTGTTCAAACGCTTCGTCAGCGGTCTTCGCGACCTTGACGCCGCCGGCCTTGCCGCGGCCTCCGGCCTTGACCTGGGCCTTTACGACAGTTACGCCGCCGATTTTCTCGGCAGCTGCCTTTGCTTCTTCAGGGGTGTGCGCCACGATGCCAGCAAGCACGGGTACACCGTGCGCCTCGAACATATCGCGCGCCTGATATTCAAACAGGTCCACGGTTTAGTGTCCTTCTACGTCGAAGTAGTTTCTGTACAGCCGGACCCCACGTACTCGCGGTTACCGGGCTGCGGAATAAACGCACCCTGCGACAAGCTTGGAAACGAGCCACACGGCGCAATGCTCCTTTGGGAACTCTAGTCCTTCGATCGGACCAGCCCGTCCCAGAGTACCCGTTATGTGAGTAAGGACACTATTCTATGGAGCGTAGAAAAACCGCTAGATTACGGGGATTTTTGGGTGTCCGACGGCGCACTGAAGGGCGTCGCGGCGGTTGCGGCGGCTCGTTCGTAACGTACGCGGAGCTACGCGTCCAGCTTGGTAAGCGGCGCGTAGCGCAGCAGCAGCCGCTTCTCGCCGACGTCGAACTTCACCTTGGCGACCGTCTTGTCCCCGGCGCCCTCCACCGCCAGGACGGTGCCGTTGCCGAAGCTGGTGTGGTTCACCTTGTCCCCCACGCTGACGGCGACGACTTCCTTCTGCGGCTGGACCCTGTTCTTGGCCACCGCGGCGGGGACATCGGCGTTGAAGCCGGCGGACGGGCCGGCACCGGCGCCGCGGGCAGTCCCGGCACCCCAGAACGACCCTCCGTAGCGGCTGGAACCGATCGCGGCGCCGCTCCCCCAGCCTCCGCTCTGGCGGCTGGCGCCTTCCCGCTTCCACTCGACGAGCTCGGCCGGGATCTCCTCGATGAACTGGCTCGCCGGGTTGTACTGGCTCTGGCCCCACATGCTGCGGACCTCGGAGCGGGTCAGGTACAGCCGCTTCCGGGCCCGGGTCAGGCCCACGTAGGCCAGCCGGCGTTCCTCGGCCAGTTCCTTGGGATCCGTGGCGGAGCGCTGGTGCGGGAACAGCCCGTGCTCCATGCCGGTCAGGAACACGACCGGGAATTCCAGGCCCTTGGCGGTGTGCAGCGTCATCAGGGTGACGACGCCGAGCCGCTTGGCTTCGGCGACGGCCGCCGCCAGCTCTTCGGCGTCACCGCCGGGGGCGTCCGGGATCTGGTCGGCGTCGGCCACGAGGGAGACCTGCTCCAGGAAGGCTCCGAGCGAGCCTTCGGGGTTGTCGCGTTCGTATTCCCGGACGACGGCGACCAGCTCGGCGAGGTTCTCCACCCGCGATTCGTCCTGCGGGTCGGTGCTGGACCGCAGCCCGGCGAGGTAGCCGGTCTGTTCAAGTACGGCTTCAAGGGCCGCGGCCGCGCCGGAGCCGGAGGCCACCTCGGCGAGGTCGTCGAGGAGTTTCACGAAGCCCAGCACGGCGTTGACTGAACGGGTGGCCATGCCGGGGGCCTCATCGGCGCGCCTGGCGGCGGCCATGAAGGAGATCCGGTCACGCTGCGCCAGGGAGGCTACGGCGCCTTCGGCACGGTCGCCGATCCCGCGTTTGGGTTCGTTGAGGATGCGGCGGAGGTTGACGTCGTCGTCCGGGTTGACCAGAACGCGCAGGTAGGCGAGGGCGTCCTTGATCTCCTTGCGCTCGTAGAAGCGGGTGCCGCCGACTACCTTGTAGGGCAGGCCCACGCGGACCAGGACGTCCTCGATCGAGCGGGACTGGGCGTTGGTGCGGTAGAAAATGGCAACGTCGCCGGGGCGCAGGTTGCCCTCGTCCTGGAGCCGGTCGATTTCCTTCGCGATGAACTGGGCCTCGTCGTGTTCGTTCTCGCCGACGTAGCCGACGATCTTTTCGCCGTCGCCTTCCGCCGTCCACAGCCGTTTCTCCGGCCGGTTGGGGTTGCGCGAGATCACCGAGTTGGCGGCGCTGAGGATGGTCTGGGTGGAGCGGTAGTTCTGCTCAAGCTTGATGGTGCGGGCGTCCGGGTAGTCCTTCTCGAACTCCACGATGTTGCGGATGTCGGCGCCGCGGAAGGCGTAGATGGACTGGTCTGAATCGCCGACGACAGTGAGCTCGGCGGCATCAGGGCCCTCGCCGACGATCTCTCGCACCAGGGCGTACTGGGCGTGGTTGGTGTCCTGGTATTCGTCCACGAGGACGTGCCGGAAGCGGCGCCGGTAGGAGTCGGCGAGCGCAGGGAAGGCCCGGAACATGTAGACGGTCTCGGCGATCAGGTCATCGAAGTCCATCGCGTTGGCCTGGCGCAGCCGCTGGGTGTAACCCTTGAAGACCTCGGCCACGGCCTGTTCGAAGGGATCGTTGTAGTTGGCGCTGGAGGAGTAGCTGTCGGCGTCGATCAGCTCGTTCTTGAGCGCGGAAATCTTGTGCTGGATGGCCTTGGGCGCGAAGCGCTTGGGGTCAAGGTCCAGGTTCTTGGCGACCAGGGTGATCAGGCGCAGCGAGTCCGCGGAGTCGTAGATCGAGAAGTTGGAGTTGAGCCCGACATTCTTGGCTTCCCGGCGCAGGATCCGGACGCAGGAGGAGTGGAAGGTGGAGATCCACATGGTCTTGGCCCGGCCGCCGACCAGCGCCTCGATCCGTTCCCGCATTTCGGCCGCGGCCTTGTTGGTGAAGGTAATGGCCAGGATCTCGCCGTGGTGCGCCCGCCGCGTGGCGATGAGGTAGGCGATCCGGTTACTGAGCACGCGGGTCTTGCCCGAGCCCGCACCGGCCACAATCAGCAGGGCACTGCCGGCGTGCTTGACCGCTTCTTCCTGCTCGGGGTTGAGCCCTTCGAGGAGTTCGCTGGCGTTCGGAAGCGGCGGGCGTTCCCCCTCGTGGCCGCCCTCGTCGTGGCGGCCCTCGGCGCTGCTTGGGCCCCAGCCGGGCGCGGAACCGACCGCTGCCGTGCCTGTTCCAGCGGACGATTTTGTGGCTGCCACCGTCCTGGAGGCAGCTTGGAAGGGTCCGTCGGCGTAAGGGTCAAACAACATATCCATGGTGTTAACAAGTCTAGGCGGTGCCACTGACAGCGGCGTCCGCCCCTCGGGATATGCCCTCCCCTGCCCGCGCCCAGTGGACATAATCCCCTTATGCCCAGCCCTGGCAGCGAAGAATGGGCATGTCCCACGGAGACTTCGCTGGGGAATGAGCATGTCCCACGGACCCGGCGCTGCGGAACGAGCATGTCCACAGCTGCCCGCGCCCAGTGGACATAGTCCCCTTATGCCCAGCCGTGGCAGCGAAGAATGGGCATGTCCCACGGAGACTTCGCTGGGGAATGAGCATGCTCTCCGGTCAGGTGCTGCGGGCGGGAAACCTAGCCGACGGCGGCGGAGCTGAGCGCGGCACGCAACTGCCGCACCGCCGTCGTGCCTCCCGCGATGAACCAGTCGAGTCCGTTGACGCGAACGACGTCGGTCGCTCCGCCAGCCGCCTCCACGATTGCCTTCCCGGGCAGCCAGTCCCACTCCGGGCAGCTGTGCTGGAACCAGCAGCCGAGCTGTCCGTCCGCGACCCTGCCGAGGTCGCAGGAACCGGACCCGAACATGCGGAGCGCGGCCGCCGACGTCGCTGCTGCGTGCCAAGGCATGGCGCACATTGGATCGGCAAGCCACGTCGGGTGAATGTACGTCGCGGCGCCGAGTTCAGACACCGGCGTGTCAGACCGCCCCGGGCCCCCGGACGCGCTGGGCAGGAAGGTGACCAGTTTTTCGCCGTTCAGCGTTGCCGCCCGGGACGTTCCGCCCAACCAGAGTTTGTCCTCCTCCGGCTGGAAGATGGCACCGAGCCTTGCACCGGAGGAATCCTTTAGGGCAATGGCCGAGCACCAGTACGTGGAACCATGCAGGAAGTTGAACGTCCCGTCGACGGGATCAATGACCCAGGTCCGGCCGCTACTGCCCGTCACGGAGGCGCCCTCTTCGCCCAGGACGGAGTCATCGGGCCGGCAGCGGCGAAGCTGTTCCAGCACGTAGGACTCGGCGGCATGGTCGGCGGCCGTGACGACGTCCGAGACCGACGTCTTCTGCCGGCCCTCAAGCCCCGCCTGCCGCATCAACAGTGCCAGCGTGCCAGCCTCGCGGACCAGGGCCTCGGCCAGTTGGTAGTCATCCAGCGACGGGTCGAGTTCTGCAGTGCTGTGCCGGCCAAGCCGGTGTTTTCCTAGTTCGGTCACGCGTCCCAGACTATCGGCGCCCGTTGGCAGTGAACAGCCGGCGCGGGAAGGCCGTGAAGATCGGGCGTGCAGGACGGGCGATAATGGAGCCATGGCCAAGACACCCGCGCAGCGGATCAAAAAGCACGGCGCTAACGCGGCGGTCCCCCAGCACCATCTCCCGTCTGTGATCAATCCGACCACCGACCGGACACCGCAGAAGGCACAGAGCAACAGCAATCTAATTGTGATCGCTGGGGTCGTGGCCAGCCTGTTCCTGTTCTGGTATCTGCACCTCCTCGCCCTCAACCAGCTCACGCAATTGTCGGGCGGCCTGGCAATGCCCGACTCGTTGGTCGGCGGCTTTGACCAGGGGTTCGTGGAGCAACTGCGAGCGGCCATGGACGCTGACGCCCTGGGCCAGCTGAGCTACGTCCACAAGACCGCCGGCATGCTGTTCCCGCTGATCTTTGGCTTCACCTGGCTGCTGCTGATCGGAACCAATGTGGCACAAAAATCCCTGCGCTGGGCGCTGTGGTCGCTGCCACTGCTCTTCGCGGCGGTCAGGCTGTGGGGCAACACTGCGATCGACGCAATGATGTCCGCCGGCACCCTCGACGGCGGTCAGGTCGCCCTGGCCTCCGGGCTCACCGTGGCTGGCTGGGCACTTCTGGCGCTGAGCCTCGTCGCCGGCGGCGCGGCCGTCTTCCTCGGTCGCAAGGCCGCCGCCGCTTCCCCGACCGCGGGACATGTCCAGCCTTAGTCGCGGGGGCTGGAGCCTTCGCTCGCGCCAGGCCTTGAACACGGGACATGTCCAGCCTTAGTCGCGGGGGCTGGAGCCTTCGCTCGCGCCAGGCCTTGAACACGGGACATGTCCAGCCTTAGTCGCGGGGGCTGGAGCCTTCGCTCGCGCCAGGCCTTGAACACGGGACATGTCCAGCCTTAGTCGCGGCCGGTGGACATCTGGCCGTTATGTCCAGTCCTCGCCGGCATCGGAGGGCATGTCCACGTCAGTGTGAGGGTCAGCCAGAGGTCAGGGCGCCTCCACCTCGGCTCAACACGGGGCATGTCCAGCCTTAGGCCCAGCCAGTGGACATCTCGCCGCTATGTCCACTCCTCAGCGGCATCGGAGGGCATGTCCACTTCAGTGCAACGTCAGGGCACGTCGTTCAGGAATTTAAGGGCCTGCTCCGCGCGTTGCGGGGCTCCTGCCTTCTCAAAATGGTCGGCGGCTTCCAGCAAGTGTTTCCGAGCGTCGGCCCCGTTTCCCAAAGCGGCATGCGACCGGCCCAGAAGCAGATTTACCTCGCCCAGTATTTGCGGCGACGTCTTTTCGGGGACCGGGAAGATGTCATCAAGAGTAGCGACCGCCGATTTCTGATCCCCCGCCAGGAAATTCCAGTGGCCGCGGTTCAGCTTGAGCAATATGTGATCTTCCTCCGTGCCGCCAATGACGTCGGTGGCGAGTTCCGCGCGTTCAATACAGCGCAGCGTGTCCGCGTCCGCAACGTCGGCGGCGAGCCGCATGGCCGCGGAGGCCTTGTTGAATTTGGCCCAAACAGTGAGGTTTCGAGCCGGCGAAAAGGTGGCAGCGGCGAGCTCGTGGTAATGCAGCCCCTCGGCGACTTTGCTGCAAAGGAACGCCACGTTTCCGATGACCCAGTACGCCTTTCCCACTAACTGGTCATCGACTTCGCCCGAAATGACGTCGGCCATGATGAGGCTTTCCTCCCATGCTTCGTCAAGCCTCCCGCTATCGGCGAGGGCCGCTATGAGCGCCTGCCGGGCCTTGACGGCGATTTCGACGTCGTCTTCGCCGTTCATGAGGTCCGCTGCAATTCTGGCCTCGTCGGCGGCCTCTTCGAGCAGACCCATGCCCCGGCGGGTCAGGGCCAGGAGAATATGAACCTGGGCCTGGAGCTGCAGGTTCCCGTCCCGGGGTTCAGCAATCAATGTGCCGGCAAGCTCCGCGCAGGCTTCAATGTCTCCGGCGGCAATGAGGCTCTCGGCCCGGAACAACGTCATATGCCACCACGAAGACGAATCACCTTCGGCACTGGCAATGTCCGCCGCCGCCTGCGCGGCATTCGCGGCCTCGCGGAAGTCGTGGCTGGACCGGTGCTCGCGCGCCTGCAGCTCTGCAGCGGCGTACAAGGGTGAAACGGAGCTTTGTTGCATGCCTCAATTATCCGTTGCCGAAGGAGCGGAAACGAACAAACCGCGCAAGCAAGACCTGCACAATATTCGCTCAGGACTTCCGCAGCTTCGCGCGAATATCACGACTTTGCACATTGCCGAACGAATCGTTATACAACGGCGTGTCGTTTGGCCCTATACTAAATCTGCAACGCTAGTCACAACAGCCACATCAGCCTCTTACGTATCAGGAGTTCTTATGAAGAAGACCCTCGCAACACTCCTCGTCGCCGGTGCGCTGGCAGTCGCGGGCATGTCCGCCTCCGCAGCGATTTCTGCTGCAGCTGACACCTCGGGACAGAGCTCAGTCGCCGCTATCGGCTGGTGGCCGGACTCCACAAAGAAGTAGCGGAGACTGCATTGACAGGCGGCGGGTGTCGGAAATTAATTCCGACACCCGCCGTCGCTGCTTAAGTTCCGAAAATAACCATCAACGCCCAGCCCTAAGAACCGAATTTACCCCTGTTGATCAACGCCACAATTTCCTCCGCCGGTGCCGGCCGGCCGAAATAGTAGCCCTGCCCGCTGCCGCAGCCCATCTCCCGGAGCACGTCCGCCTGCTCCTGCGTCTCGATGCCCTCGGCCAACGCCTTGAGGCCACAGGCGTGGATGAGGTGCAGCACCGCGGCCACGAAGTCCCGCTGTTGCTCGTCGGTGCCCAGGCCGCTGATCAGGCTCCGGTCGATCTTGACCACGTTCACCGGCAGCTTGCGCAGGTAGCTGATTGAGGAATAGCCGGTCCCGAAGTCGTCGATCTCAAGCTGCACGCCGAGGCGCCGCAGGCCGTTGAGCGAATACTGGTCGACGTCCCCGCCGTTGACGGCCATCGACTCCGTCAGCTCCACGATCAGGTTTGAAGCATCCACGCCGGTTTCCCTGAGGATGTCGCGCACGTGTTCGATCAGTTCGAGATTTTGAAGTTCGGTGGTGGAAATGTTGACGCGGACGTTGAACGTGCTGTCCACCTGCAGTTCCAGCTGCCATCTGCGCAACTGACGTACCGCATTGCGCAGCACCCAATGGCCTAGGTCAACGATCATGCCGGTTTCCTCGGCCAGGGGAATGAACTGGTCCGGCATGAGGAGACCACGCTCCGGGTGGTTCCACCGGACCAGGGCCTCGACGCCCTCGATCCGGCCCGACGCGAGGTCCACCACCGGCTGGTAGTGCAGGGTCAACTGGTCCTGCCGGATGGCTTCGCGCATTTCCGTAATCATGACGCTCTGCAGGCGGCGGGCGTACAACAGGGCCGGTTCGAAGACTTTGATGCTGCTGTGCGGCTGCGCCTTGGCCGCGTACATGGCCGTGTCGGCCTCCATGACCAAGTCATCCACGGACTGGCCGGGTTCCGCTATCCGCAGGCCGATGCTGGTTCCGCACGTGATTTTCAGGTCCCCGACGTCGAGGCTCTCGCTGAGCGCCGTGAGGATCCTGTTCGCGACCCTACGCGCCCGGACCAGGTTGGACTTCGGCAGCATGACGGCGAATTCGTCGCCGCCAAGGCGCGCCACGGTATCCGTTTCGCGGACTGCGTCCTGGAGCCGGCGTGCGATGACCCGCAGGACGTCGTCGCCGGCGCTGTGCCCCAGGGTGTCGTTAATGCCCTTGAAGGAATCGAGATCGAGAATCAGGAGTGCCGGCGGCGTCTCGCCACGCGAGGACTCCGCCAGGGCATGGCTCAGGACCGAGTTCAGTGCCGTCCGGTTGGAGAGTTGGGTCAGGGGGTCGGTCAGCGCCATGCGTTCGAGCTCCACCTGCGCCGCGCGCAGCATGGCCGTGCGGCTTTCGACCCGCTCCTCCAGTTCCTGGTAGATGGTCTGCAGGTCATCGGCCATCAGGTTGATGCCGGCAATGACGGCGGCGACGTCGTCGCGGGCCCCCGAATGCGGGATCCGGGTGCTCAGATCGCCTCCGGCGATCCGCACAATGCCCTCCACGAGGGCGTGCAGTCTGGGGTCCGGCGCTTCATTCTTCACGGGTGTACTGCCTTAGCCATTCGACGGCCGCGGATTCCGAGGTAAAGAACTGAGCGGGGATCGTCTCGCTCTTGGAGCGCAGGAGGTAGTGGGCAATGACTCGATCCACCGGGCTCTCGCCTACCAGGGCGAACGCCGACGCTGCGATGGAGCCGCTGTAGACCTGCCGCGCCTCAACGCTGACACCTACGACGCCGGTGATCACCAGGAGCACCGGCATCCGTCGTCCGGCCGCGAGCGAACGGACTGCGTCACCGGCGATGCGCGCCTCCGGACCCTCGATCTCCTGGTTGGCGGGCAGCAGGACCTCGATGATTCCGCCGTCGATCATCCGCACGCCAATGGCGCCGGCTGCTTTGTCCTTCTGCTGCTCGTCAGGCAGCTTGTCCGACAGCAACTCGTCGTGCAACTCGTCCGGCAGCCGCTCGTCAGGCCCAGCCAGGGCGTCGAGTGTCATCGGACCGCAATTCGACAGCGGCGGTCCATGGAACCCCGGAGGTCGCGGTCCAGCCGACGGTCGCCGTGATGGAGAATAGTTTCCCGGTTGACTTCCTCGGCTGTTTTGGCAATCACAGGGCTCTCCTTCACTTTCTTGGGCCGGAGACTGACATACAGCCAGTTAACCATTCCGTGGACAACATCCACCGCGGAGTTGAGGACCCCGATGTAGCTGAAACGATCGCGGAAACGCGGATGCCCTCCGTGCCGGGCCCAAAGAAGCATTAGTGCCGAAAACGTCAGAAATGTTACGACGACCAGATAAGAAAACGTCTCAAGCTGAAACCTGAAACCTGAATTCGGAACGTCCGCAAACTCTTGATGGCGCCGGACCGCAACCTTTTGTTCGGTAGTCACGCACTCCGCATCCAAGCGCGGCAAGACAAGCTGATCTGGCATTCGTCCCCATAAGACTGCAAAGTCGGCATACTGGCGCGCGCCGACGGCAAATCCCGCACGCCCGCACCGGAATGTTCCGGTGAGTGCCCTCATGATAATGCAAGGTCAGACGGTTGCCGGTCATCAGACACCCCGGAAATCGCTTCGGCGGGCCTACCCTAGCGCGGCTGCCTCAGCGGGCCTGGGCCCGGGCGCGCTTGCGCACCGTGCGTTCGTGCTGGACCCGCTGGGCGATGACGAGGCCAGCCGCGGCGATGCCAACCGTTATGGGGTAGCCCATGAGCCGCTCCAGCGTGCCTGGTTCCGGCACGTGCATGCCCGTCAGCCCGCCCGCAATGAGCGCAGCCATGGACACGACGCCGCAGGCCAGGATGAGCCACCCGAGCGGCGTCTGCCGCAGCCAAAGCCAACCGAGGACCAGGAGCGCCAGGGCCCCGGCTGCGAAGTACATCAGGGCGCCGGCCACGTGCCAGGCCGATCCCGTGTCTTCCGGCACCAGCCCCACGAGGATCGTTCCTGCCCCGGCGGTGCCGGCCAGCAGCCGGGCGGCGCCCGCTGCCACCACCCCCGCGCCCCAGCGCGCCCGAGCCGGACCCCTACCCGGCGCCTGGCCAGTCACCCGGCCATGCCTGAAGGGCACGCCGGGCCGCGCGGCACAGCACAGGAGCGCCGAGCCGAGCAGGAGCGCACCGATCATCATGCCAAGGCCTTGGACCACAAAGGACGCGTTCATCAGCAGATGCGCCGGCGAGCAGACGTCCCGGCCATCGAAATCCCCGCACGCCACGGCCCCGAGGTCGCTGATGTAGCCCGTGCGGCGGCTGTATGGTTCCTCTCCCGCCCAGGCGCCGATCACAGCCGACTCCGCCACGAAATACTGCAGCACGCTCAGCTTCGCCAGCGCTCCGACGTAAAACCGGGTCGCGGCCACATCCGGGTAGTAGAGGGCTCCGGCGGAAAGCTCGGTGGTTCCTGCAGTCATGCCAAGAGCGTAGTACGCGTGCTCACCTTGTATGCTTATATCCGTGTCCGACCGGACCGGCCCTGGCCGCCCGCGGATGCACGCCCTCGTAGCTCAGTGGATAGAGCACGGCTCTCCTAAAGCCGGTGTCGTTGGTTCGATTCCAATCGAGGGCACTTGAACATTCCTGCCCCGGACGAAACCCCGGACACGGGTCCGGACTTTGACCTCCGCGCCTACCTGCGCGGCTCCTGGTCCGTCGACCGCACACTGCTGGACCGCCACACCGGGACCAGCGGAACCTTCACCGGCGTCGTACGCTTCACTGCCCACGACGACGGCGGCCTGTTGTGGCGTGAAGAAGGCACCGTGCAGTGGGAATCCTTGGCCGGGGCATCCTTGGGCGGCGCGCCGTTCACCGGGCCGGCGAGCCGGGAATATCTGTTGCAGCCGGCGGACACGCCCGATGTCCTGGATGTGTACTTCCCGGACGGCCGCCCCTTCCACCGCATGGGCTTTGCGGGGCAAGCCAACCAGGACGTGCACTGGTGCGACCCTGACACGTACAGCGTGACCTACACGTTCCTCGGGCCGGACGAATGCGGCTACCGCTGGGACGTCACCGGGCCAGCCAAGGACCAGTTGCTGGAGTCCGTACTGCACCGTCTGGACGCCGCGCCAGACCCGTCGCCGGACGCCCGGCCGGATGCCGCGCCGGACGCAGGCATGGCAGAGTGAACCCGCGCATCGTCGTCTCCGCCGTCTGCGTCTTCGATCGCTCCGGACGCCTCCTGACCGTCCGGAAACGGGGCACGGACAAGTTCATGCACCCCGGCGGCAAACCCGAGCCCGGCGAAACTCCGGCCCAGGCAGCGGTGCGTGAGCTCCAGGAAGAAGTCGGGATCGTGCTGGCCCCGGACCGGCTGGATCTGCTGGGCTGCTGGCTGGCGGATGCCGCCAACGAGGCGGCCACGCAGATCGAGGCCACCGTCTTCACGGCTCCGGGGGTGTGGAGCGCCCGGCCGTCGGCTGAAATCGCCGAGATCCGCTGGCTGGACCTGGCCGCCGAGCTGCCCGGCGACCTCGCCCCGCTGCTGACGGACCATGTGCTGCCCGCACTGTCCGCCAAACCGTCCAGCGGGCTAAGGCCCGTACCGCAGCGGCCTCCAGACGTGGCCGAAACACCGGCCCCACCCCGGCTCCTTACCCGGGCACAGCCTCCTCGGCGACCGCGCTGGCCTCGGAGAACTGCGTCCGGTACAGCTCCGCATAGCGGCCCTCGGCGGCCAGGAGCTCCCTGTGCGTACCGCGCTCCACAATCGAGCCGTCCTCCACCACCAGGATCGCGTCCGCTGCGCGGATCGTCGAGAGCCGGTGGGCAATCACGACGGCGGTGCGGCCTTCCAGCGCGGCGCCCAGCGCCTCCTGGACGGCCGCCTCGTTGGTGGAGTCCAGGGCGGCGGTGGCTTCGTCGAGGATGACCACCCGTGGCTGCGCGATGAGCAGGCGGGCGATCGTCAGGCGTTGCCGCTCGCCGCCGGAGAGCCGGTAGCCGCGCTCCCCCACCACGGTGTCCAGGCCCTCGGGCAGGGACCGGATCATGTCTTCGAGCCGGGCACGCCGCAGCGCATCCCACATCTGCTCTTCGGTGGCCTCCGGGCGGGCAAGGCGCAGGTTGGAGGCGATGCTCTCGTGGAACAGGTGGCCGTCCTGCGTCACCATGCCGAGGGTCCCGCGCATCGAGGCGAACGTGAGGTCTCGGACGTCCACGTCCGTGCCGGGCGTGGTGCCGCCGAAGCGGATGGCGCCCGAGTCGACGTCGTACAGGCGGGACAGGAGCTGTGCGATGGTGGACTTGCCGGCCCCCGAGGAGCCGACGAGGGCCACTGTCTGCCCGGGCTCCACCCGGAAGCTGATGCCGTGCAGCACTTCCTCGCCGCCGCGGGTGTCCAGGGTCAGCACGTCCTCCAGCGAGGCCAGCGAGACCTTCTCCGCCGAGGGGTAGGCGAAACGGACGTTGTCGAACTCCACCGAGAGCGGACCCGGCGGCGAGGCCACCGCGTCCGGCTTCTGCTGGATGAGCGGCTTGAGGTCCAGGATCTCAAAGACGCGCTCGAAGCTGACCAGGGCGCTCATGACCTCCACCCGTGCGCTCGAAAGTGCCGTGAGCGGTGCGTACAGGCGGGTGAGCAGCAGCGCGAGCACCACGACGTCGCCCGCGGCCAGTTGCCCGGCCAGTGCGAGCCAGCCGCCCAGGCCGTAGACCAGCGCCAGGGCCAGGGCCGAGACCAGCGTCAGCGCCGTGACGAAGGTGAACTGCAGCATGGCGGTGCGGACGCCGATGTCCCGGACCCGGCCGGCCCGGAGGGCGAACTCCCGGGATTCCTCGTCGGGGCGGCCGAAGAGCTTGACCAGGGTGGCGCCGGGCGCGGAGAAGCGCTCGGTCATCTGGGTGCCCATGGTGGCGTTGTGTTCGGCGGCTTCGCGCCGCAGATCGGCCAGTTTGGAGCCCATTCGGCGGGCCGGGATCAGGAAGATCGGCAGCAGGATCATGGCGAGCACCGTCACCAGCCACGATTTGTTCAGCATCACGGCCAGGGTCAGAGCCAGGGCCACGACATTGCTGACCACGCCGGAGAGCGTGCCGGCAAAGGCCGACTGTGCGCCAATGACATCGTTGTTCAGCCGGCTGACCAGGGCCCCGGTCCGGGTCCTGGTGAAGAAGGCGATCGGCATCTTCTGGACGTGGTCGAAGACCTTGGTGCGCAGGTCCACGATCACGCCTTCACCGATGGTGGAGGACAGCCAGCGGGTCACCAGGCCCAGCCCCGCCTCGGCAACCGCGACGATGGCGATCAGGACGGCCAGCCAGATCACCGTTCCGGCATCCGCGTGGGCGATGATCTCGTCGACCACCTGCCCGGCGAGGACCGGCGTGGCGACAGCCAGGACGGCCATCACAATGGACAGCAGCACGAAGGCGATCAGCCGTCGGCGGTGAGGGCGGGCAAAACTGAAGACGCGCTTCAGCGTCTCCTTTGAGAAGGGCTTGGACCCGCTGGAGGCGCGGGTGATGTTGTAGAGGGAGCTCCAGGCGACCCGGTCCATGCTCATGTGGTGCTGCCTTTCGGGGCATCGGCGTGCAACTCGGTGACGACGCCGCTCTCGACGTTCCAGCGAGCGTCAAGGCGAACGTTTTCCAGCAGCCGGCGGTCGTGGGTGACCAGCAGCAGCGCGCCGTCATAGCTGTCGAGGGCTTCCTCGAGCTGTTCAATGGCGGGCAAGTCTAGGTGGTTGGTGGGTTCGTCCAGCACCAGCAGGTTGACGCCGCGGGCCTGCAGCAGTGCCAGGGCGGCGCGGGTCCGTTCCCCCGGGGAGAGGGAGTCGACGGAACGGTTGGTGTGATCGGCTTTGAGGCCGAATTTGGCCAGCAGGGTGCGCACCTCCGCCGGAGTCTGCTCCGTCAGTACGGCTTCGACGGCGCCGCCCAGCTTCAGTTCCCCGGCCAGCAGGCCGCGCGCCTGGTCGATCTCCCCGACGGCCACGGACGCACCCATGGAGGCGTCACCGGAGTCGGGCTGCTGGACGCCGAGCAGGAGCCGGAGGAGGGTGGATTTGCCGGCGCCGTTGGGGCCCGTGATCCCGATCCGCTCCCCCGCGTTCAGCTGCAGGTTCACCGGGCCCAGGGTGAAGTCACCCTGCAGCGCGACGGCGTCGCGCAGGGTGGCCACGACGGCGCTGGAACGGGGGGCCGCCCCGATGCTGAACTGCAGCTGCCATTCCTTGCGCGGCTCTTCGACTTCTTCGAGCCGGGCGATGCGGGACTCCATCTGCCGGACCTTCTGGCCCTGCTTCTCCGAGGACTCGGTGCTGGCCGCGCGCCGGATCTTGTCATTGTCCGGGTTTTTCTTCATGGCGTTCCGGACGCCCTGGGAGCTCCATTCGCGCTGCGTGCGGGCCCGGGACACGAGGTCGGCCTTGGTGTTGGCGTACTCCTCGAAGCGTTCCCGGGCGTGCCGGCGGGCGACGGCGCGTTCCTCCAGGTAGGCCTCGTAACCGCCGTCGTACACCGCCACTGAGTTCTGGGCCAGATCCAGTTCCACGATCGTGGTGACGCACCGCGCCAGGAACTCGCGGTCATGCGAGACCAGGACGACGCCGCCGCGCAGGCCCTGCACGAAGGCCTCGAGCTTGGCCAGGCCGTTGAGGTCTAGATCATTGGTGGGTTCGTCCAGGAGCACGATGTCGAAGCGACTCAGCAGCAGGGCGGCGAGCGCCACGCGGGCCGCCTGGCCGCCGGACAGGCCAGTCATTTCGGCGTCCGGGCCCACGTCGAGGCCAAGGTCTGCCAGGACAGGCGGGATGCGGTCCTCCAGGTCGGCGGCGCCGGAGGCCATCCAGCGGTCGAAGGCCAGGGAGTAGGCGTCGTCGGAGCCGGGAGCGCCGGAGCCCAGCGCCTCTGCGGTGGACTCCATCTCCAGGGTCGCCTGCGCGCAGCCGGTGCGCCGGGCGATGTAGCCTGCGACCGTTTCGCCGGCAATCCGTTCGTGTTCCTGCGGCAGCCAGCCCACAAAGGCGTCGGCTGGGGCCAGGCTCACCGTGCCTTCCTGCGGATCGTCGACTCCGGCCAGCAGGCGCAGCAGGGTGGATTTACCGGCACCGTTGGCACCGACGACGCCGACGACGTCACCGGGCGCTACGGTCAGGGACAGCTTGGAGAAGAGTGTGCGGTGATCGTGACCACCGGAAAGGTCCTTGGCAACAAGGGTTGCAGTCATTAGTTCATCCTCTCACTGCGGCCCAAACGGACCGCCCCGACGGGCAGAACCCGCCCGTCCCGGCGGGCCGAAAACCAGCCGGGCATAGAAGAACCCGCCGGTCCGGACTTGGGGGGTGTACGGACCAGCGGGTTCGACCATTTAGCATAGTTGAATTAGGACCTCACGTAAAATCCCAGCCCACACCGTTACACCGCTTCCACCCCCCGCCTCAATCGTTGCTGCCCCACCGCATGCCAGTAGCCATACTGCCCATCGACTCCGCAGGAAGCCCTAGATGCCACTACCCGCAAAGGCGTTCCAACTCTGGCTTCATCGGGTTGCCCCGTCCGCGAGCACAGCCGATATCTGCAGGATCTCCGGGATCAAGCGCACCACCCTTGCGCAGCAGCTGGTGCGCGGAAAAGTGGCCGAAACCACCGTGGTCAGCATCAGCCGGGCCCTGGACTTGAGTCCGCTGGCGGAACTCGCTTCCTTCGACCACTATGCGGAACTGGCCGCCCCGCCGCAGCCGCCGACTCCGGTCGAACTCGTCAGCCAGATTGCCACCATGGACCTGTTGCGCGCAGTCATTTCCCGTTCCTCGCCGACCTACGGCGGCTACGGCGATCATGGCAGCTCAATGACTCCGCCACTGAGCCCGGCCCCGCACGCCACCTCTGTCCGGAACTGGGTGGACGCGGTCGACGACGGTGAGTTGCGTCACCGGGTTTCAGCTGCCACCGGCGTGGCACCGCAAAATTACTCGGCCCAGCTCACGGCCAACAGGCTGTCCCCCGAGCTGGCGGTCGCGACTGCCCGCGCGGCGGGCGTAGGATTCACGGGCGGACTCGTCGCCACGGGCTTGATAACCGAGGCTGAGGCCGGCTGGACGCCAGGGGCGAAGCAGGCCGCGCTGGATGCCCTCTCCGACGGAGAACTTAGCGCCCTGGCCGGGGAACGCCTTCAGGCGCTCGGAAAATCACTCCGGCGCCATGAGCAGGAGCAGGCACAAACAGAAAAAATTTGGGAGAACCTCGGATGATCGCGATCCTGCAGTGGACCACGCTGGCGGTGTGTGGCGTCGTGACGCTCGCCCGCGTGCCCAGCGTCCTCCGCGGTGAGAACCGGTCCCTGTTTGCCATCTTTGCGCTGATGACCTTGGCGATCCTGCTCAGCATCGACGCCCCGTACCTGGCCGTGGACCAGATCCTCGGAGGCACGAACATCGCCAACGTGGTGCTGCGCTTCGTCATTTTCGCGGCCATCTTCTTTCTTGGAGTCCGCGTGGCCCGGGGCTTCAGCGCGGACGACGCCCTGCAGCTCATCACCGGCCCCGTTGGAATTGCGGTAGCCGCAGCTGCCACGACTGTGGTGGTGCTGGTCTTCTTCATGATGGACACCGCCGGCTCCTCGGCGGGGCTGGTCGCAGTGTCCGCCAGGGATGGCCGCAACGCCGCCTTGGTGGAGTATTACGGGGCCGCCGGGCGCCTCTATCCGGCGTTCATCACCGTGGCCCTGTTTCCGGCCATGGTGCGGACCCTGTGCAGCGGCCTCCCGGCCCTGGTGCGGTCCAGCGCGGCGTTGCTGGCCCTGGGCACGGTTGCCATCTCCCTGAGCCTGCTCTCCCCGGTCATTCCTCCGTCCCTCGGATTCATGCGGTTCGTCTTCAACTACTCGGCCGTTCTGTGCCTGGTCCTGGGACTGTCCCTGATCTGGTTGGCCAAGACGCTTGCGAAGCGGGCCCCGAAGAAGCAAGCTGGCATGACCTGACCATCTTGGGGCTGAGCAGGCAAGTGACGTGGGAGAACGCGGAATGATTGCAACCCTCCAGTGGGGCACGCTGATCATCTGTTCCGTGGTGCTCCTCCTCCGCGTTCCGGATGCGATCCACGGGCGCAACAGGACCGTTTTCTGGATCCTGGTGCTGGCAACCCTGTGCAGCCTGCTCTCAGTGCCCGGCCCCTACGAGGCGATCGACGCGGCGCTGGGCGGTCGGAACCTGACCCACCTGATCTTGCGCTTCCTCGTGTTCGCGGCGGTCCTGCTGGTCGGCCTGCGCGTGGCGACAGGACTGGCAGACGAGCGCGGCTACCGCCTCATCGCGGGCCCGGCCGGGCGCTGGGCCCTGGCCGTCAGCGCTGCCGCCGTGGCGGTGACCTTCTTCCTCATGGACACCCGGGGGTCCTCGGCCGGCATGCTGGACATCACGGACAACGGTGGACGCAATGCCGCCCTGGCGCCGTTCTACGCCGCGGCAGGGCGCACCTATCCTGCCTTTGTCTCCCTCGCCCTGCTGCCGGCATTGCTGGCCACCACCAGGAGCCAGTTGCCGCGGATGGTGCGCGCCGCGGCAATTCTGATGTCCATCGGCGCCCTGTTTACAGTCTGCAGCGTCCCGGCCTGTTTCGCCCCGGAAGCCTGGATCCCCGCCCAGCAGACGGTCAACTATTTGGCCGTCCTGGGCTATGTCCTGGGGCTGGGTCTGTTTTGGTTTTCGGCGCTCGCAGCAAAGGGGCCCCGTCACGCTCGCGCAACATTCCGTAAGAACATGGGATAGGGCATTCACAAAATCATTAGACTCTGACAGAATCATGAATGTGTGAAAGCGGCAATCGCTTCGTGTACGGAAGTCAGCCGTGCGAAGCAGAGGCAGCCGTCCAAGCGCCATTGGGGGGATGAGTGGTAGCGGTCCGCAAGGACCGCTCCCACTCAGCCTGTTTAAGGGTGTTTTCCGGTTTTCGCCTCCGGTGCTGTCCCTGCGGTGTTGTCCCTGCGGTGCTGTCCCCGCGGGGCTGTCCCTGCGGGGCTGTCCCTGCGGGGGAGGCCGTAACAGACGGCCCTACCTGTCAGCGCACAAACCTCAGAGTGACCAGCTGGAACGGCCGCAACGTGAGCTCGGCCGAATCAGGGCCTGCCGTCACACCCGGGGCGTCGACGGGCCGTTCCAACAGATCCACGGCGTGCAGCCCGCGGACCGGGAAATTGGCCTTCAGGAGGCCTGTGGACCGTTCCCCCAGCGATTCGTACAGCCGGATCACCACGTCGCCGGAGCCGTCTTCAGCGAGTTTGACCGCTTCAATGACGAGGGCCGGGTTAGACGCGGTGACCAGCGGTTCCACCCCGTGGGCCCCCTGCACAACCCGTGGGGCCAGATTCGTGCGGTAGCCCTCCTCGACGGCGTCCGCGATGGTGGCGCCGGGCCGGATCGTGACGTGCAGCTCGTGCCTGCCCTGGTCTGCGCCGGGATCCGGAAACTTCGGTGCCCGCAGGAGCGAGACCCGCACTGTGGTGGTGGTCCCGCCGTCGTCCTCCCGGACAGAGCGGGTGACGTCGTGGCCGTAGCTGGACGCGTTGGAGATGGCCACCCCGTAGCCCGGCTCGGCAACGTGGATCCAGCGGTGGGCGCAGATCTCGAATTTCGCGGCCTCCCAGGACGTGTTGACATGGGTGGGGCGGAACATGTGCCCAAACTGCGTCTCCGCCGCCGAGCGGTCCGCCCTGACGTCCAGGGCAAAGCCCAGCTTGAGCAGTTTTTCGCTCTCCTGCCAGTCCACGAGTGTGGTGATCGCGAGTGAGTCGGCGCCCGCGGCGAGCGTTATCCGCTGGGTCACGGGCGAGGAGCCGGCCATCCGCTCCACCACCACGACGGCGTTCGGGCTTTCCCCTCGGGGGTCGCGCTCCAGCGTCACCGAACCCGCCTGAACCAGACGGACGACGTTCCTGCGGTAGAAGGCGTCGATGTCCCACGCGTCCCATTCATTCGGCGTGTCCCGATGCAGCTCCAAGAGGTTGCCGAACTCGCCGGGAGCAATCGCCTCGCGTCCGGCGGCATGGTCGGTGAGCGAGACCAGCAGCCCGTTGGCATCCACCACCGCCCGGATGATGCCGTTGTCCAGGATGTAGCCGCCGTCCTCCTCGGTGACCTCTACCGGCTGCCCGGGCCAGACCGGCTGGGCAGCGGCCAGGGCAGGCACGCCCTGGCGCTCGTGCGGGGCAGCGTTGAGGAGGAATTCCCGGCTGCCGGTGCCGAGGGCTGCCGCCGCCGCGGCTTTGATGATCGTATCCAGCCCCCGTTCGACGGCGGCGTAGTTCCGTTCGGCGTCCTGGTGGACCCACGCGATGGAACTCCCCGGCAGGATGTCATGAAACTGCTGCAGCAGGACCAGCCGCCAGAGGCGCTTGAGCTCCGCAGCAGGGTAGCTGTACCCGGCACGCACTGCCGCGGTGGCACTCCAGAGCTCGGCCTCCCGGAGAAGGTGCTCGCTGCGCCTGTTTCCCAGCTTGGTCTTGGCCTGGCTGGTGTAAGTACCGCGGTGCAGTTCCAGGTACATCTCCCCCACCCAGACCGGCAGGGCCTCGTACTCGGCCTGGGCCTGCCCAAAGAAACTGGCTGCCGAGCCGATCCGCACCTTCGGGGACCCTTCCAGGTCCGCCGTGCGTTGCGCCGCGGCCAGCATCTCGCGTGTTGGCCCACCGCCGCCGTCGCCGTATCCGAACGGAACAAGCGAGGTGCCTCCGCGTCCGTGGTCCCGGTAGTTCCGCTCTGCGTGTGCCAGGTCCCGGGCGCTGAGATCGGAGTTGTAGCTGTCCACCGGCGGGAAATGGGTGAACACCCGCGTGCCGTCGATTCCCTCCCAGTTGAAGGTGTGGTGGGGCATCTTGTTCACTTGGTTCCACGAGATCTTCTGGGTCAGGAACCAGCGGCTGCCGGCGGCCTTGATGATCTGCGGCAGGGCCGCGGAATACCCGAACGTGTCCGGAAGCCAAGCTTCCTGGCAGTCCACCCCGAACTCGGCCAGGAAAAAGCTCTTGCCCTCGAGAAACTGCCGTGCCATCGCCTCGCCCCCGGGCATGTTGGAGTCTGATTCGACCCACATCCCGCCGACGGGAACGAACCGGCCGGCGCGGACCTTGTCCCGGATGCGGCCGAAGAGCTCCGGATAGTACTCTTTCATCCACGCGAGCTGCTGGGCCGACGAACACGAAAAGATGAAATCGGGATACTCGTCCATCAGCGCGACGACGTTGGAGAACGTCCGGGCGCACTTGCGGATGGTTTCCCGAACGGGCCACAACCAGGCCGAATCGATGTGGGCGTGGCCGGTGGCCACGAGCTGGTGCGCCGAGGCGTAGGCCGGCCGGGACAGGACGAGGGCCAGGGCGGCCCGTCCGGCCTCCGCGGTGCCGGCAACGTCCTCGGGGTCCATGATGTCCAGCATGCGTTCGAGCGCCCGCAGGATTTCGTGGCGGCGGGGCAGGTCCATGGGCAGCTCGTGCATCAGCCCGGCCAGGGTGACGATGTCCTGCTGCAGTTCCCAGACCGCCTGGTTGCGTTCGGCGATGGCGATCCTGCCGAGGCGGTATTTCGGTTCGCCGCCCGACGTCGCTTTGTCGCCGTAGGGGGTGGCGGCGAAGGTCCAGTTCTGGGACAAGTCGGGGTTGGCTGCGGCTTCGACGTAGAAGTCGACGGCCATGCCGGTGCCCAGGAGCTTGAGCGGGATGTACTGGTTCCGCGGCGAGATGGCCTTGATGATGGTCCCGTCGGACCGCCAGGCGATGCCTTCGCATTGGAAGCCCGGGAGGTCGCCGCTGAATCCCAGGTCCACGAGAATTTCCACCGAGGTGCCAGCGGCAGTTCCCCAGGCGTCCGGCACTTCACCCCGGAGCCGGAGCCACTTGGTGCTCCACGGCCGGCCCCACGCCGCGCCGTGTTCCTGCGGCATGAACTCGTGCCGCAGGGCCTCCAGCACCGGCACGGGTTCGTCCGGCGCGTCCCAACTGCTCAGTGTCAGCGGGACGCTGCGCGGGTAGACCGCGGGGACGATGCGGTCGCGCAGAAAGCGGTCCAGCCGGACTTCCGTAAGACGGCGGTCGTCGTGCAATGTGATCCTCTTCAGCGCTGGCGGTCCGATTGGCTCCAATCGATGGATAAAACTTACGCCGCTGGGAACCTGTTGGCCAAGTGTTGCCGCTAGCCGGCCGCGGGGGCCGGAACCGCGACACGCTGCTGCCCGGCATACACGTTCAGGCTGGTCCGGCGGCTGAATCCGACCAGGGTCATCCCGCTGGCCTCGGCCAGCTCTACGGCGAGGCTGGAGGGGGCACTGACAGCGGCGAGGACCGGGATTCCGGCGAGGGATGCCTTTTGGACGAGCTCGAACGATGCCCTGCCGGACACCTGCAACACGGTGCCCCGGAGCGGCAGCAGGCCTTCGCGGAGCGCCCAGCCCACCACTTTGTCCACCGCGTTGTGCCGTCCGACGTCTTCCCGCAGGCACAGCAACTCGGCCGAGCCGTCGTCGGAGATCCTGAAGAGGCCGGCGGCGTGCACGCCGCCGGTGACGTCAAAGACCTCTTGGGCGGACCGGAGGGCATCCGGGAGGGCCGCGAGCGTTTCCACGGGAACGGTCAACGGGTCCTGTGCCGGGCTGTAGTGCGAGGACTTGCGCACGGCATCGATTGAGTCCGTGCCGCAAATGCCGCAGGAGCTGGAGGTGAAGACGTTTCGTCCGGTCTCGGGCCGGACGACGTCGGGCCGGAGTTGGGCCTCCACGACGTTGAACGTTTGGACGCCGTCGGCGTCTTCGCCGGCGCAGAACCTGAGCGAGACCAGCTGCTCGGGAGCCCAGATGATCCCCTCTGAGACGAGGAACCCTGCGACGAGGTCGAAGTCATTGCCCGGCGTACGCATGGTGACGGAAAACGACATGTTTCCGAGCCGGATTTCCAGCGGTTCCTCGACGGCAAGGACGTCCTCCCGGTGCCGGACCGGGAATTCGAGGGCCTGCGGGGACCCGTCCAGGACGATCTTGTGCACTTTGCGGCGCTGCGTCACACGGCCCATCCGGTGCTCCTAAGCAACATGTTGCGCGGTTGTCTTGATTCTTTGGCTGGTTCCATCATTGTAAGTGCCTCATCCCGAAGCCAGCGCAGCGGGCCACGGGCTCAGCCCAGGAGGGCACTCCAGTCCACCGGCCCGTCGCTTGCCGCGGTTTTCCTGGCGGTCCGCTTGGCCGCCGGCTTCTGCGCGGCGGGCGCCGCCGAAGAGTCAGGCAGCGGCGCACCCCACGGGAGTGTGAAGGCGGGGACGAGTTCCCCCAGCTGCACGCCATGGGGCGGGACCACCAGCACGCCGTCGGCGGCGGCCAGGCCCCGCATCATTCCGGGGCCGGTGTGCTGCGCCGGCGATGCCATGCCATAGAGCAGCCGGAAGGGCATGAGCCGCGTCCGGCCCGGATCGGGCTCAATCGTCGAGCCGCAGGGCACCTCGCTGAGCGGCGGGATGGCTCCGTGCCCCAGGGCCGCGAGGAGCGGGGCCCCGATCGTGGACAGTGCCATCATGGCCGCGAGCGGGTTTCCCGGCAGGCCGAGGATGTACCGGCCGTCCGGCAGCTCGGCCAGCACGGCGGGGTGGCCCGGCCGCATGGCAACCCCGTCGATCAGCAGGCGGCCGCCGAGCTCGGCGACCGAATGCCGGAGGTGGTCCGTTCCGGAGCGTCCCGTGCCGCCGGTGGTGATGACGACGTCGGCAGGCAGGTTTTCACTGGCAGGATCGGTGTCCTCGAGTGCGGCGAGCCATTCGGCGTATGTGTCGCCGATTTTCACTTCTTCGGTGCAGATCCCGCCGAGCATTCCCACCACGGCTGCCAGTTGGGGTCCGAAGGTGTCGCGGACCTGCCCGGGTGCCGGCATCCCCGACGTCACGACCTCCGAGCCGGTGAAGACGAGCCGCACCACGGCCTTGCCGAGCACGGGAAGGGTGTCGCTTCCGGCCAGCGCGGCGAGGGCCAGGTGGGCGGGGTTCAGGACGGTGCCGCGTTTGATCAGGACGACGCCGGCGGCGGCTTCCTCCCCGCTTTCCTGATGTGGTCCCCGTTTCGCGGGTCCCCCGGTTTCGCGGTGCCGCCCAGTTTCAGGACGGGCAGTCCGTCCTCGTCGGCGTCGATGATCCCGCTTTCGCTGCGCAGCACCGCCTTGGTCCCTTCCGGGATGAGGCCGCCGGTGGCAATCGGACTGGCCTGATGCGGTGCCAGCCGCTGGTTGGGTTCGGCCAGGATCCAGGGACCGCTGCCGTTGACGGCCCAGCCGTCCATGGCAGAGGAGGCGTAGTGGGGCATGTCCTGCAGGGCAATCACGTCCGCTGCCAAGGTCCGGCCCAGCGCCTGCCGGAGCGGGACGGGCGCGGCCGGGATGGGAGTGGCGCAGTCGAACGCGAGTTGCCGGGCCTCCTGCCACGTGTGGGCCAAGTGCCTGTGCGGCTCCGCCGCTGTGTCCTGGCCGGCAGCGTCCTGGTCCGCAGTGTCCTCGTCGGCAACGTCCTGGCCCGCTGTGTCCTGGTCGGCAGCGTCCTGGTCCGCAGTGTCCTCGTCGGCAACGTCCTGGCCCGCTGTGTCCTGGTAGGCAGCGTCCTGGTCCGCTGTGTCCTCGTTGGCAGCGTCCTGGTCCGCTGGAACTCGAGGTTCCGTGGGGCCGGCCGTGGGGCCTTCTCCGAGGCCCTCTCCCCCAGGGGCGCCGGGTCCGCGCCGTCCGGGGCCGCAGCCGTCATGCCTCGGAAGCTTCGGCGGCTGCGTAGTCCGTGGCGAGCCGGCGCGCCACGGACATCGCGGCCTCCATGGACACGGAGTCCGTGGCCTGCCCGGAGCCGGAGGCCAGACCGGCGGCAAAGCCGGCAATGAACGTGGTCAGCGGCGCCGCCGGGCGCACCACCGAGTGGGCGGCCACGCCGGCCAGGGAGAGGACCTCGTTCACGTCAATCTCAACGTCTTCCAGCTCCAGGGCCTGGAGCAGGGCACGGCACCAGTCTTCCAGCGTTTCATCCTGGCTTTTCACCGTTTGCCTCCATGGTCGAGTTCAGCTGCGGAATTCCGGATCGGAGCCCGGACCAAGGTCTGGAATCCTGCCGGATACCCCTAAGGCGGACGCGTCATCCCAGGTGTCGACGTCATCCGTGGAACCGGGGGGAACGCGAACTTCCCGCACGTCCAGCCTAGCAAGAAGGGCGAAGACCGACGCGTTTTCCAGCCCGCCCCGGGACGCGGCGTCCGCAACACAGCGTTGTAGCGCAGCCGTGCCATAAAAGCCCGCGAGCGGCTGCTTTCGGCCGTCGGCCGAGACGGCCATGACGCCGTCGCCCCCGCCGGTTCCGGCGCAACTGCAGCAGACGCGGCCAACGAATCGGCCAAGGCGCGGACCGCGTCGGCCGAGCGGGGCATGTCGCAGGCAAGGACCAGGGTAAACGGTGCCGGCGCGGATGCCTCGTGCCGGCTGGCATGCTCGGCGGCCAGCGCGGCCAGTCCCGCGGCGATGGCCGCGGCCGGCCCCGCGAAGGGCGGGTCTTCCCGGCAGGTCAGGACGCCGTCGGGCAGGTCCCCGGGGTCAGGACCGACGACGACGGTGCGCCCTGCCGCGCCCGCGGCGCTCAGTGACCGCTCAAGGAGGGTGGCGCCGTCGTAGATCAGCCCGGATTTTGGCACGCCGCCCAGGCGGGCGGACCGTCCCCCGGCGAGAATGATGGCATCGAACTCCACCGCTTCAGCCTAGCGCGGCGCCGGCTGCCGTCGAATCAGGCGCGACATGCCCCGGTCAGCAACTCCAGCGGCCGTTCGGGCCGATCCGTTTCAGAGCAGCACCTCAGGCAGCTGATTCTGGCAGCAGGAACGGATCCCACGCCGGCGTCGGCTTCTCGAGTTCCTTGATCTGCCAGATGGCGCCCTTTGGCGGGCCCGGAACAAAACCGAGCTTCCAGCCCATCTCCGCCGGCGTGTGGTCGCTCTTGGCGTTATTGCACCGCAGGCACGCCGCCACGAGGTTCTCCCAGGAATCGGCTCCGCCCCGGGATTTTGGCTGGACGTGGTCTATGGTGTGGGCAGCCTTGCCGCAGTAGGCGCAGCGGTGGGCATCGCGGCGGAGCACGCCGCGGCGGCTCACCGCTGTCATCGTGTTGTATCTCGGCCGGATGTAGCGGTTCAGCAAGATCACGGACGGGCGGCCCAGAATGTCTTGGGGGCCGACAACGGGCTCGTCCCCTTCGGCCACCACGCTGGCCTTTCCGGTTAGGACAAGGACGAGCGCCCGGCGGAAGGTGATTACCGCCAGTGGTTCATATCCAGCATTCAGAACGAGAGTGCGCATCCGCATACCTCTTCACGGCCGCACCCGCCAGCGGCACGAGGGCCGGCTGCCCTCTGCATGGTCGGGCTATGGATCGATTACACAAGAGTAAACACTCGAGTGCCGGATCACCGAATATTTTTTCACCGACGGAGTCCCCAGCACGGAATGTTCACTGCGCGGCAACGCAAAAGACCCCCGCCATAGAGGCGGGGGTCTTTTGAAGTGCTGGGGGTCTTGCCTAGGCGCCGACGCGGATGAAGACCGGGCCGGAGCCGACGTTTACGCTGTACAGCGCGGTGGTGCCACCGTTCCAGCCGCCGTGGACTGCCATGCCGTTGCCGACGTAAACCGCGATGTGAGCCATGCCCACGCCACCGTTCTGGTAGTACGCGAGGTCGCCCGGGCGTGCCTCGCCGGCGCTCACGGTGCGGCCGAGGGACAGGTAACCTGCCGGCCAGCCGTGGAAGTGGACGCCGGCCGCGGCCAGGGCGTTAGTGGCAAGGGCGGTGCAGTCCTGCGCCACGCCGATCTGTGCGTAGGCAGCGGCGGCGATGCTCGCGCCGGAGCCGCTTCCGATGCCGGCGGGCGCCTGGGCAGCGGCGCCGCCGCTGACGCCAGCCTCGGTGCCACCGGCGCGGGAGGCGTTGGAGTCCTGGACCTTCACGACGGGCTTGGGAGCCTCGACGACGGGAGCCGGTGACGTGGTCACAGCGGGCTTCTCGTAGGAGATCGCGATGGTGGAAGCGGCCGAAATGGTGGCCGGAGCGGCGGACTGGACTTCCAGGGCCGAAGCGGAGGTGGATTCGCGCTGAACATTGGTCTCAGCAGCGTTGGCTGCGATTCCACTGGTCAGAACCAGACCGGAAGCTGCGGCGATGACCGCGGCCTGACGGCCCACGCCGCCGGCGTTGTCGCCGACAGCCTTGGCAATAACAGCCAGCGAGTTGGTCTTGGTGACCTCGGCGCGGTGCCGTGCAACGGTTGCACGAGTAGTCATTAAGTTCTCTCTTTCGTGATCCTTGGACCGCGCGCTTTCGGGCACGGACTGAGGACGCTCCGGCATCTTGGGGGTACGCCGGATCGCCCCGAAATGGGTTACTTAGCGAAGGGTGTACTGCGAAGACGCGCCAAAAGCGGAAACTGCATGCTGTCCGGGCTCGGTAGAGAATGAGCCAGCGGAACGTGATCCAATCCGGGCGCCGGCAAGGGCAGCACGTGATGTGGATTCGAGCGGGCTCGAAAGAGCCTCGCCGGTGCGCATGCGCGCAGAATTGTGGCGTGAAGACACGAAAGTAGCCTCTCCCAATGCCTACGAGGTGAGCTGTCGGATTCGGATGGGAGTCACCCGGCCGCGCTGCTTCCTGGGAAGCTTTGCGACTTAACCCCAAGGCCTTCTTTCGAAGGCCAAAATTGGTTCCCCCGCCCCTGCCAGACGATGTAATGCGAACGGACCTTGAGCGGTGGCAGAGCTAGGCAATCCACTCAAGAGCGCCAACTTCGGAAAAGTTGGCGTGCTTCAAACCCTACAGCAGTCCGGACCCAATGTCACATTCAGATCACGGCGTGTCACAAGAACTTGAGAGCGGCCCATCATCTTTTTTAGAGCCAGCCGAGGGGGTCGACGACGTCGCCGTTAACCATCACTTCAAAGTGGAGGTGGCAGCCCGTGGAGGCGCCGGTGGTCCCGCTCATCGCGATGACGTCACCGCGCGATACCTTCTGGCCAACCTTGACCGAGGCCGAGGACAGGTGGTTGTACGTGGTCTCCAGGCCGTTGCCGTGGTCAATGACTACGCGGTTGCCACCGCCGAAGGGATGCCATCCGTTGAAGGTCACGGTGCCGCTGGCGGCCGCATGGACCGCCGTGCCGCACTGGGCGGCGAAATCCTGGCCGCGGTGGAACTCTCCCGCGCCTCCGGTGATGGGGCTGACGCGGTAGCCGTAGGGCGAGGCCGTGACCATCTGGTCCAGCGGCGTACCAAGGGTTCCTGCCGATGCGGCCCGGGTGATGCTGCCCACAGACTGGGCGCTCAGCAGCTGCTTGAGCTTCCCGTCCGGATCGCCCTTCGTGGTGACGGCGGTGCGGCTGAAGTCGACTTTCGCGGCCGCAGCGGCAGTTACATCCGGCTGCACAGCAGCGGAGAGAGCGCCGGATACGTCCGTATTGGAGGCCATGACCGGGCTCGTGACGGGGACCGTCACGGTGAGAACCAGACCAGTTGCGGCCAGTGCGATTCCGGCCTTCTGCCCGACTCCGCTGGCCGCGGCAAATTCCGTTACCTGACGGAACGGACTGCGCCGGTGTCGCCGTTCATCGCGGTGCGCGTCGCGGGGGCGTTCGGCCATAGTGCGCGACGACGGGACGCGGCTCCGGAGCGGGTCCGGTCGCGCGGCGACGGCCCCTGGCGGTCTGGGTGGTCAAGAACGTTCCTCTCTGGATAGCCTGCGAAGTTAGCTGTCGGATTCGGGTCAGAGAGATCAAAGACCCGGTCCGCCGTTGCAAGCAGCCAGGCACAGAGGCATCCCAAGGGATCCTTCGGTGGAAGTTGCTTGCCGCTGACGGACTTCACCCCAAGGCTGCTGAAGTAGCAGCCAAAAGTGGTTCCCCCGCCCCTGCCAGTAGGTGGTTCTGCGACTGATCCGCTGGCAGGGCTCGGCTTCGGATCAGGTAACGCTTTGGTATCGGTACTGGCCACTAACTATAGGGGATTAAGCCGCCCGGTAATAAATCCGTGATCGCAATTGTGCAGAACTTATGGGTCGTCCCATGACCGGCTACGCTGTGGCTAGTCAGGCGACCGTTACAAAGACGTGCGCGGCAACCTCGGGCGGCAGCTCCAGGGC
This sequence comes from uncultured Actinomycetota bacterium, assembly GCA_963722145.1. Classification (GTDB taxonomy): domain Bacteria; phylum Actinomycetota; class Actinomycetes; order Actinomycetales; family Micrococcaceae; genus Arthrobacter. The sequence continues at coordinate 194,520 of CAVRLW010000017.1, forward strand.
GCCTTCAATATCGGGGACGCGGACCGAGATGTACTCCCCCACCCGCTCCAGCGAAACCAGCGCACCAGGCCGGATTCCGCCCTCGTCGAGCTGGGCCAGCAGCTCCGGCTCAACCTGGATCGGTTCGGCGAGCCGGTTAACCGTGACGCGCGAACCCGCACCGTAGCCGGCCATGGCCTCGAGCAAGTTCACGACCCTGTCCGCGGGGGGCCGTTGGGCACGCCGCCGAGCTCCGCAAGCCCCGGAATAGGGTTTCCGTAGGGTGAAACAGTCGGGTGGTCAGCATCTCGAAAATTCTGCGCTCGACGCGTTCGCTCATGACGTGCTCCCAGCGGCACGCTTCTTCATGGACGTAGGCCCAGTCGAGCCCGATCACGTCGGCGAGCAGGCGTTCCGCGAGGCGATGCTTACGCATGACGCCGATTGCGCGTTTCCGTCCGGTTTCGGTTAATTCAAGATGCCGGTCGCCGGAAACAACCACCAGCCCGTCGCGCTCCATGCGGCCGATGGTCTGGGAAACAGTGGGGCCGGAGTGGCGGAGTCGTTCGGCAATGCGTGCGCGGAGGGCAACAATATTTTCTTCTTCAAGTTCCAGAATGGTCCGAAGATACATCTCCGTGGTATCGATCAGATCCGTCATTCAGCTCAGCTCCTCGGGCGCAGTTCTTGCGTCATTCCCACCGTACCGCGTGCGGGCTGCATGCAGGACGCGCCCTGGCGAGAACCGCCGTACGTTCACTTGCCAGCCTAGCCTATTTTGAATTACTCCGGATAATTCTCATTGGGCGGGGACCGCTCCCGGGCGGCCGGCCGGGCGTTCCCGAGGCGTCTCAATGACCGGACTATGACAGGTGCATTTCCGTATCGCGGGGCGCCGTCAGGCAGAATGAAAGGGGTGTTTGTTGTAGCCATCCCTGTCAGGCCACCTCCCCGCCACGCTACGAACCAGCCGAATATATTGGAGCCACTGTGAGCGATACCAGCATCAGGATCCCCGCCAACCTCCTGCCCAAGGACGGACGGTTCGGCGCCGGCCCGTCCAAGGTCCGACCGGAACAGATGGAGGCCCTTGCGGCCTCGGCGGAGTTGCTGGGGACCTCGCACCGCCAGGCGCCTGTGAAGAACCTGGTTGGCTCGGTACGCAGCGGCCTCAGCGACTTCTTCCGCGCGCCCGAAGGCTATGAGGTGGTGCTCGGCGTCGGCGGGTCCACCGCGTTCTGGGACGTTGCAAGCTTTGGACTCGTCGAGAACAAGGCGCAGCACCTGTCCTTCGGCGAGTTTGGTTCGAAGTTCGCCTCCGCTACCAACAAGGCCCCATTCCTCGCCGAGTCCTCCATCATCAAGGCCGATCCGGGCACCCGTCCCACCTCCCGGGCGGAGGCCGGCGTCGACGTCTACGCATGGCCGCAGAACGAGACTTCGACCGGCGTGGCCGCCCCCGTCCGCCGTGTGGCAGGGGCCGACGAGGGGTCGCTGGTGCTGGTGGACGCGACCTCGGCCGCCGGCGGGCTGGACGTGGACGTGGCGGAGTCCGACGTCTACTACTTCGCGCCGCAGAAGAACTTCGCGTCCGACGGCGGCCTGTGGCTCGGGCTGTTCTCGCCCGCCGCGATCGAGCGTGCCGCCCGGATCAAGGCCAGCAAGCGCTGGATCCCCGATTTCCTGGACCTCCAGACGGCGATCGACAACTCCCGCCTGAACCAGACCTACAACACCCCTGCGCTGGCCACCCTGGTCACCCTGGATGCACAGGTGCAGTGGCTCAACACCAACGGCGGCCTGGACTTCGCTTCGGCCCGGACCGCGGATTCCGCCGGCCGGATCTACCGCTGGGCCGAGGCCTCCAGCTACGCGACGCCCTTCGTGGCCAAGGCCGAAGACCGTTCCAATGTGATTGCCACGATCGACTTCGACGAATCGATTGACGCTGCGGCCATTGCCAAGGTCCTCCGCTCCAACGGGATTGTGGACACCGAGCCGTACCGCAAGCTGGGCCGAAACCAGCTGCGCATCGCCACGTTCGTGGCGATCGAGCCCGACGACGTCTCGGCGCTGCTCGAGTGCATCGATTTCGTCGTGGCAGAACTCAAGAAGTAGCCTCAGCGTCCGACGGCGTCGCCACTGCCCCTAAACATCCAGGGCCGGGGCGGCGCCGTCGTCGTTTCCGGCCGGTCCGTCGGGTCGAGCGTCACGCTGCGGGCCGGGCTGAGCGCTTGGGCCGGCACCGGGACGATTCCAACCGCTAGTCGGCCTCGCCTGCGGAGCGCTCCTGCTGGGCGGCGTTCTGATCCGAGCCTTCCGGCTCGTCCTCGTCCTGCTCGGCGTCGTCGTCCTGCTCGGCGTCGGCGTCCAGATCGGCGTCGGCGTCCAGATCGGCGTCGGCGTACGGCTCGGCGTCTTCCCCGTCGGCACCGTTGAGGCCCGTCTCGGCCGTCGGCTCCTCGGCCGTCGGTGACTCGGAGCCGGCGGCCTCGTCCGCGGGCTCGTCAGCCTGTTCGTCTTCCGGCCGCACCCGCTCGGCCCACGGGACCCACGCCGGGGCCAGGATGGAATCCTCGGAGGGCAGGAGGCCGAGTTCGTCGACCGTCACCACTTTGGACCGGGAGTTGCGGGTCAGCACGGCGTACCACTGCCAGCCCAGATATCCGGGCAGCCTGGATTCGAAGAGGTGCGTCACCAGGCGGTCACCTTCGCTGCGGGCGCCAATGTGCTCGCCGATCTGCTCGGCGGGGGCAATGCTTTCCACCGCGGTCCGGGCAACGTCGACGGCGGCGGCCAGGAAGGCATCCGGCTTGCCGGTACGCCAGACGGGCACGCCGGCGCGCGGACGGGATCCCTGCTTTGAGCCGACCGTGGATCCGGCAGGCACATTTGGTTCGGCATCCGGAGATGGCAACTGATCAGGTTCCTGAGTCATCAAGAGCCTTATACGTCCAGCTCGTCGGCAACCTTGCGAAGGGCAGTTGCGATCGCCTTGCCCTTGTTGCCTTCCGGGTACTTGCCCGCGGACAGGGTGCCGGACAGGTTGTCCAGCACGCTGACGAGGTCCTGCACCAGCGGGGCAAGGTCCCTGGCACTGGGCCGCTTCGCCTTGGCGATGGACGGTGTCTTATCCAGCACCCGCAGGCCCAGAGCCTGGGCGCCCTTGCGGCCGTCGGCTACCCCAAATTCAACGCGCGTCCCGGCTTTGAGCTCCGAGACGCCCTCTGGCAGCGCGGACTTGGGCAGGAAGACTTCCTGTCCGTCCTCGCCTGCGAGGAACCCGAAGCCTTTTTCCTTGTCATACCACTTGACCTTGCCGGTAGGCACGTAATCAACCTTCTTCGTTCTGCGGGGACACGGCCGGCGGTCACCGCATCCGCATGGATACGCGGGTTCAGGGTATGACTGCCCGGACCGTGTTGGTCTGTATCTCCAAGGTTATCCTGCCCGGTTCACTTTAGCGGGCTTGAGGCGCGGGCGATCCGGGACTGTTAGCGTTGCCCACATGACACTGATGCGTTACCGGCGGGCCTTCATGATCATGGCGGCCGCCCTTGCCGTGCTGTCCCTTGCTGCAGTCGGCGTTGTCATGGCCATGGCTTTCAACCATGTCGTGGCGCCCGCCTGGGTTACTTCCGCTGCCCTCTACGGGCTCCCGGTGGCCTTCATACTTATGCTCGTGCTGGTCGTTGAAAGAGTGGCCGCACGGCGCCGCCCGCGCGGGCCCGGCGGAGGGTACCGTTGAACTGATGTCCCTCATCCGCGCGCTGAGCAAGGAACTTCAGGCCCGAAGCGACGAATCGCTGCGGGCCCTGTTCTCCGCGCGGCCGGACCTGATTTCTCCCGGCGTCCCGGACTTCGCTGCCCTGGCCGCCCGCGCCAGCGGACGCGTCAGCGTGCAGCGGGCCCTCGAACGGCTCAACCGCCCGCAGATGCAGGTCCTGGAAACCCTGCATTTGTGCACCAACGCCGATACGGGACACAGCGCCTCCGCGGCGATGCTTCAAGAAACTGATCAACGGCGCGTCGGTGGCCGCCGTCGACCGCCTGCTCCATTCCCTGCAGGAACTCGCGCTCATCCACCGCGCCGATCCACCGCACGGAGTGACACCCGCCGCCAAGCAGCGTCACTACCTCCCGGTCGGCAGCCTCAAGGACGTGATCGGCATCTACCCGGCGGGGCTAGGGCGCAGCTACACCGAGCTCGTTCGGCTCCAGCCGGCCTTCGCGCAGCGGGTAGTGCAGGTGGTGGGCGAACTGCACCGCGTCGGGGCGCCCGTCTCCCCCGCCACGACGCCGATGGAAGCGGCCCTTTCACTGCAGCATTGGACGGCAACGCCGGAGTCGCTCCGAAAGATTTTGGCCACCGCACCGGACCGGACCACCGCCCTGCTGGCCCGGTTCGGTAACTGGGCCATGGGGGCCGTTCCCCAGGCGCAGCGGCGAGCTTCCGTGCTTCACGAAAGCTCCGACGTCGGCCCCGTGGACTGGCTGCTGGCGCGGGGACTGCTGGTGCCGCTGGACGCCGCCCACGTCGAACTGCCGCACAGCGTAGGAGTGTCGCTCCGTGGCGGGTTCGTCATTGAGAGCTTTTCGCTGGTGCCGCCCGTCCCCCGGCTGGGCCACACCAGCGCAGGGCTGCGCCGGAACGCCGCGCTGGGCGCTATCGCCGAGACGCTGCGGCTCGTGGGCGAAGTGCTCTACACCGTGCGCGAACAGCCGCTGACGACGCTGCGCAGCGGCGGCGTCGGCATCCGCGAGATGAAGCGGCTGGCGGATTCCCTGCGGATCGACGTGCAGGAGGCCGGCGTGCTGCTGGAGTTCTGCGCCATGGCCGGGCTGCTGCGGCTGGACGTGGACAGTTCCGCTGGGTGCAGCCGCCGCAGCTGGAGTGGCTGGCGCGTGCCCCGGCAGGAACAGTGGCTGTGGCTGGTCAATGCCTGGCTGGCCAGCGAGCGCGCACCTCCCTCGTGGGCCAGCCGGTGAATGCTGCCCTGCCGGGCCGGCCGGCCACCGCGGCACCTGCCGGGACCACCATCAATGCGTTGTCTGCCGAGGCGCAGCGGCCGATGCGCCCGTGGTCCGCAAGCGGATCCTGGAAATACTCCAGGAACTCGACCCTGGAGGCGAGGCGCCCGACGGGCACGGCGCCGGTCCTGGATGCCGACGCTGTGCTGGAGCGTGCCGAGTGGACGCAGCCCGCGCATGGCCCGCCGCTTCAGCTCCCTGGTCCGCGGCATCCTCGCGGAGGCAGAGATGCTGGCCTGATCGGCTCCGGGGCGCTCAGCCAACTGGGCGCAGCGATCGCGACCGGCCAGCCCGATGACGCCATGGGCATCCTGGGCGAACACCTGCCGGCGGCCCTCCAACCATGTCCTGCTGCAGGCGGACCTGACCGCGGTGGCGCCGGGCTACTCGACCCGGAACTCAGCGAACGGCTTCTGCCATGGCCGACGCCGAAGGGCAGGGACCGGCCACCATCTACCGATTCTCCGTCGAGTCGGTCCGCCGGGCGCTGGACGCCGGCCAGGACGCGCCGGCGATGCTGGACTTCCTCCGCCAGCATTCGGCCACCGCCATCCCGCAGCCGCTGCAGTACCTCATCGAAGACACCGCCGCGCGGCACTGCAGGCTCCGCGTGGGCGCAGCGGCCAGCTTCATCCAAAGCGAGGACGAGGCGGCCCTGCTGGAGCTGCTCGAAGCCGCCGCCGCCGCCGGCGCTGGGCCTGGTGCGCATCGCGCCCACCGTGCCTGATCTCACACGCCGCGCCCGCGGCAGACGGCCCTGGTGCTGCGCGGGCTGGGCCTTTCGCCCGCCGTCGAGGAACACCGGCTTCCGCCGTCGTCCGGCTGCGCCGCAGCCGCGCCGGTGTCCAGGGAACGGCCGCCCGGTGTACACCGCCCCGCGCACGGCCCCGCCGGAGGCCGACATCGACGCCCAGCTCGCCGTGCTGCGCAGCCACGCGCCGCGGCCGCCAGGCGCCAACGGCGGCACCGTCCGGCGGCTGTCCCGGCGGCGGCGAGGAAGCCACCCAGCTGGGGCTGGAGACGCTGCGGAAAGCGATCCGGCTCAAGCAGCGGGTCACCATGAACGTGGTGGACAGCCTCGGGAATGCCAGCCGCGAGACCGTTGTTCCGGTAGCCGTGAACCGGCGGACGCGTGCAGGGTCTTCGATCCCGACAAGGAGATCGAACGGGTGCTTGTCCATCCACCGGATCATCGACATAGAAGCTACAGAGGAATTGCATCCGTGAAGGTTTTCGCAGCGTGAATGACGGCCCGCTGATCGTCCAGAGTGACAAGACCATTCTCCTGGAAGTCGACCACGAACAGGCCACCGAGGCCCGGCACGCCATCGCCGCCTTCGCCGAGCTGGAGCGGGCGCCGGAGCACGTGCACAGCTACCGGCTGACGCCGCTGGGGCTGTGGAATGCCCGGGCGGCCGGGCTGGACGCCGAGAAGGTGCTGGACACCCTGCTCAAGTACTCCCGTTTCCCGGTGCCGCACTCGCTGCTGATCGACGTCGAAGAGACCATGTCCCGGTACGGCCGGCTCCGGCTGGAAAAGGATCCGCAGCACGGGCTGGTCATGCGGACCAATCGACTACCCGGTGCTGGAAGAGGTCAGCCGTGCCAAGAAGATCCAGCCCCTGCTGGGGCCGCGGATCGACGGCGAGACCGTGGTGGTCCATTCCTCCCAGCGCGGCCAGCTCAAGCAGCTGCTGCTCAAGATCGGCTGGCCGGCCGAGGACCTGGCCGGCTACGTCGACGGCACGCCCCATCCCGATCATGCTGGACGAGATCAGGCTGGAAGCTGCGGCCCGTACCAGCAGCTGGCCGACGGAGAACTTCTGGGCCGGCGGCAGCGGCGTCGTCGTGCTGCCCTGCGGCGCGGGCAAGACCCTGGTGGGCGCCGCCGCCATGGCCACAAGCTCCACCACCACGCTGATCCTGGTGACCAACACCGTCGCCGCGCGGCAGTGGAAGGACGAGCTGCTCAAGCGGACCTCGCTGACCGAGGACGAGATCGGCGAGTACTCCGGCGCCGTCAAGGAAGTCCGGCCGGTCACGATCGCCACGTACCAGGTCCTCACCACCAAGCGCGGCGGCCTGTACCCGCACCTGGAGCTCGTGGACGGCAACGACTGGGGCCTGATCATCTACGACGAGGTCCACCTGCTGCCGGCGCCGATCTTCCGGATGACGGCGGACCTGCAGGCCCGCCGCCGGCTGGGCCTCACGGCCACGCTGGTGCGCGAGGACGGCCGGGAGGGCGAGGTCTTCAGCCTGATCGGGCCGAAGCGCTACGACGCGCCGTGGAAGGACATCGAGGCCCAGGGCTACATCGCCCCGGCGGACTGCGTGGAGGTCCGGGTGGACCTGCCGCGCGACGAACGCGTGGCCTACGCCATGGCCGAGGACGCCGACAAGTACCGGCTGTGCGCCACCTCCGAGACCAAGACCCTGGTGGTGGAGCAGCTCGTGGCCGAGCACCGCGGGCGAGCAGGTGCTGGTGATCGGGCAGTACATCGACCAGCTCGACGAGATCGGCGAGCGCCTGCAACGCGCCGGTGATCAAGGGCGACACCTCGGTGAAGGAACGCCAGCGGCTCTTCGACGCCTTCCGCGCGGGCGAGGTGCAGACCCTCGTCGTGTCCAAGGTGGCCAACTTCTCCATCGACCTGCCCGAGGCATCGGTGGCGATCCAGGTCTCCGGCTCCTTCGGTTCCCGCCAGGAGGAGGCCCAGCGGCTGGGCCGGCTGCTGCGCCCGAAGAAGGACGGCCGCGCCGCCCGCTTCTACTCGCTCGTGGCCCGGGACACCCTGGACCAGGACTTCGCCGCCAAGCGGCAGCGGTTCCTCGCCGAGCAGGGCTATGCCTACCGGATCATGGACGCCAAGGACGTCGGCACCGCCGGCTAGGCCGCATGCAACACACAACTTTCATTCAGAAAACTCCCAGAGTCTGGGAGCATCATGGGAACATGAAAAAGAACGGAGCCGAAGCCAAGCTGCTCGTCGTCGATGACGAGCCAAACATCCGCGAGCTGCTGTCCACATCCCTGCGCTTCGCCGGTTTTGAAGTCGTCTCGGCCGGCAACGGACGCGAGGCCCTGGCCGCCGCCGAGCCGCACGCCCCCGACCTGGCCGTCCTGGACGTCATGCTGCCGGACATGGACGGCTTCACCGTCACCCGCCGGCTGCGCGCCGCCGGCAAGCACTTCCCCGTCCTGTTCCTCACGGCCAAGGACGACACCGAGGACAAGGTCACCGGACTGACCGTGGGCGGCGACGACTACGTCACCAAGCCCTTCAGCCTCGACGAGGTGGTGGCCCGCATCCGCGCGGTGCTCCGGCGCACCCAGCCGCAGATCGACGACGACGCCGTGATCCGGGTCGATGACCTCCAGCTCGACGACGACGCCCACGAGGTCCGCCGCGGCGGGACCGTGATCGAGCTGTCCCCCACCGAGTTCAAGCTCCTGCGGTACCTGATGCTCAACCCGAACCGGGTCCTGTCCAAGGCCCAGATCCTGGACCACGTCTGGGAGTACGACTTCAACGGTGATGCCTCGATCGTGGAGTCCTACATCTCCTACCTGCGCCGCAAAGTGGACATCGATCCCGATGCCCCGGCCCTGATCCAGACCAAGCGCGGCGTCGGCTACGTCCTGCGGACAGCAGAGAAGCGCTGACCTTGCTGCACCGCTGGAAGTCGGCCTCACTGCGGTCGCAGCTCGTGGCCATCATGATGGCACTCATGCTCGTGGCCCTGACGGCCACGGGGGCGGGCACGCTGACCCTGCTGCACAGCTTCCTGCAGGGCCAGGTGGACGACAAGCTCCGGGCCGCCGTCGAATCCGCCGAGCCGGAGCAGTCCTTCAGCCAACTGCAGGACACCAACACCAACGTTCCCACCGACTACTCGCTGATGCTCTTCAGCCCGGGCATGCCGCCTGGCGGCGTTTGGCGGACGACAAGGACTCCCACCCCGACATCGGCACCTTTTCCGTCGGTCGAGGCCCGGCAACGCCAGCAGATAGCCCTTCCAGGTCCGCGGCTCCGAGGGCGGCAACTGGAGGGTCGTGGCGGTCAGCGTCGTGGACAACAACCAGCCGCAGCGCTGTCGTCGTGATCGGGCTGCCGCTGGACCCCGTCGATTCCGTGATGGAACATGCCGCCCTGGTGGTGGTGGGCGTGGGCCTGCTGACGCTCGTGCTGGCCTTCTTCATCGCCACGTGGACCGTCTCGCGGTCCTTCCGGCCGCTGGCCCGGGTGGAGAAGACGGCGGCCGCGATCGCCGCCGGAGACCTGTCGCGACGCGTGGAAATGGAAAACCCGGACACCGAGGTGGGCCGGCTGGGGCGCTCGCTCAATGCCATGCTCGCGCACATTGAAACAGCGTTCGCCGCCCGGATGGCGTCCGAGGCGCGGATGCGTCGCTTCGCCGCCGACGCCTCGCACGAACTGCGGACCCCGCTGGTGACCATTCGCGGGTTCTCCGAGCTGTACCGGCACGGGGCGCTGTCCACCCCGGAAGACGTGGCCACGGCGATGGGGCGGATCGAGAGCGAAGCCAAGCGCATGGGAGCCATGGTGGAAGACCTGCTGCTGCTGGCAAGGATCGATGAACAGCGCCCGCTGCAGCAGAAGCCCGCGGATCTGCTGCTGCTGGCCAACGACGCGGTGGTGGACACCCAGGCCAGCGACCGCAGCCGCACCATCACGCTCACCGGGCTTGACGGGGCAGCCCCCGCCGCCGCCCCGGTGCTGGGCGACGAAGCCAAGCTGCGCCAGGTGGTGAGCAACCTCGTGGGCAACGCCCTGCGGTACACGCCGGAGGGCACTCCGATCGAAATCGGCGTCGGGATCCGGACTGGACCGGACGGAACACGGCAGTCCGTGATCGAGGTCCGGGACCACGGACCGGGCGTCCCGGATGAAGAAGCGGCGCGGATCTTCGAGCGCTTCTACCGGGCGGACACCTCCCGGACCAGGGAAACCGGCGGCAGCGGACTTGGCCTGGCGATCGTGGCCGCCATCGTCGGCTCGCATTCCGGGTCCGTGCGGGTCGAGAAGACCGACGGCGGCGGTGCCACGCTGGTGGTCAGCATCCCGTTCCTGGACGAAGACGCCACCGAGCTCTCCCCAGCGGATTTGTCCACATAGGAGCCGACGGCGGTGTCCGGCCGGTGCGCTGCCCGCCTACGCTCGAGGTGTCCGGAAAGATCCGGATGAGGCAGCCGCCCCCGAGCAAGCTCTCACCGCAAGCTCTCACCAGAGACTCTCACCCCGGACCGCTACCGCTGACGTTCACCGTGCTCCGCCGGGCCGCGGCTGCCTCCCCGACCATTCGAGAGGCAATCCCATGAGCATCATCTCCGTCGATACGGAACTCCTCCAGCTGAAGTCCGCCAACGTGCAGGCCACGGTGGAGCGGATCAGCGCGGACGTCCACGCCATGAAACGAGGGCTGGACGAACTCCAGGGCAGCTGGCGCGGCTCCGCAGCGACAAACTTCCAAAGCCTGGTCGCCGAGTGGACGCTGACCCAGAGCAGGGTTGAGGCTTCCCTTGCGTCTATCAACCTCGCGCTGAATTCCGCAGCAGCCACCTACGCCCAGGCGGAGCTGGGCAATGCTCAGCGCTTCACGTGAGCCTCACAGGGCGTCAGGCCTCGGGTGTGCCCTGGTGGAAGCGTAGCCGCCATTGCGCGCCTTCAAGGACCCACAGGGAGCTGCGCAGGGCTGATCCCTCGCGGGTGTGGCTGCGGTAGGTCAAGAGCATGGTCTTCTCCCCCAGCCGGTCCGCGCCCAATAGCTCCAGCTCCACGGGTCCGCCCGGGTTGTCCTCCAGTGACATCATCATGGCGTCGCGGGACCAGATCCGGCCCGAGCTGCCGATCTCGGTGAAGTCCGGATGGAGCAGGACGCCTGTGCGGCCCAAGTCTGCCCGGGTCTCCGGGCTGAGCAGTTCCCGCTCGAGGGACTCGACGACGGCTTCGGGGCTGGCCTCGGCCAGAGCCACGGCCGGTTCTTCTTCGAGTTCGCTAAAGAGGTCCGGTTCCTCGTAGGCCCCCGGTACGCCAAAGAGTTCCTGCTGGCCGGAAGGCGCCGGAGCTGCCTGCGGCCGGGTTGCGGCCTGTGCTGGGGCCGTCTGTGCTGGGGCCGCCGGCGGGGCGGTCGGCGGCATCGTGGAGCCCGCCCGGGCCGCCGGCTGCGTCCCGCCCTGCTGTGTCCTGCCCTGCTGCGTCCCGCCCTGCTGTGTCTCGCCCTCCGGCGGCCCGCCACCCGGAGTCCCGAAGCCGGGGCCCTGCCGGACGGCCACGCCCTGCTGGTACGCCGTCGCCGCTGCCCGGGCGCGGACGTCTGCCGCTTCGTTGAGCTCGTGCCCTGCATGGCCCCGCACCCATTCGAAGGTGTACTTGCGGCCCACGAGCGCCTGGTCGATGTCCTTGAGGAGGTCCACGTTCAGCACCGGCTTGCCGTCGGCCTTGCGCCAGCCCTTGCGTTTCCAGCCTGGCATCCACTTGGTCACGGCGTTGATGACGTACTGGCTGTCGCAAAGGATCAGCAGGTCTTCCCCAGGCACGTGTGCCGTCGCCCGGAACAGGTCCAGCACCGCCATCAATTCGCCCTGGTTGTTCGTGCCGTGCGGCCATCCACCGGCCCGCCAGCAGTCGTCATTCACGTACCAGGCCCAGCCGGCCGGGCCGGGATTTCCTAAGGCCGAACCGTCGGCCGCTGCTGTAATCGTCACTGACCTATCCTGCCAGACCCCGCCGACGCCCACCGCAACAACTGCGGGAGCTTCGGCTGGATCACCGCAACAACTGAGGGAGGGCGTTTAGCGGGGACTGCGCTTAAACGGCAACGGCGGCCCCACCCGAAGGTGGGACCGCCGTCGTCGAACAGCCGGTGGAGGCTTGCGCGGGTGGTTAGAAACCGCCCATGCCGCCCATGCCGCCCATGTCGTCGCCGCCGCCCATCTGGGCGCCAGCCTTCTCGGGCTTGTCGGCTACAACGGCCTCGGTGGTGAGGAACAGGCCGGCGATGGAAGCCGCGTTCTGCAGGGCAGAGCGGGTTACCTTGACCGGGTCGTTGATGCCGGCGGCCAGCAGGTCGACGTACTCGCCGGTGGCTGCGTTGAGGCCGTGGCCTGCGGGCAGGCCGCGGACCTTGTCCACGACGACGCCGGGCTCGAGGCCGGCGTTGAAAGCGATCTGCTTCAGCGGGGCGTCGATGGCAACGCGGACGATGTTCGCGCCCGTTGCCTCGTCACCGGAGAGCTGCAGGTTCGCGAATGCCTTGGCGCCGGCCTGGATCAGGGCAACGCCACCGCCGGCGACGATGCCCTCTTCGACAGCAGCCTTCGCGTTGCGGACAGCGTCCTCAATGCGGTGCTTGCGTTCCTTGAGCTCGACCTCGGTTGCGGCGCCGGCCTTGATGACTGCAACGCCGCCGGCCAGCTTGGCCAGGCGCTCCTGCAGCTTCTCGCGGTCGTAGTCGGAATCCGAGTTCTCGATCTCGGCGCGGATCTGGGACACGCGGCCGGCGATCTGGTCGGCGTCGCCTGCACCCTCGACGATCGTGGTCTCGTCCTTGGTGACAACAACCTTGCGGGCCTTGCCAAGGAGTTCGAGTCCTGCGGTCTCAAGCTTGAGGCCGACTTCCTCGGAGATGACCTGGCCACCGGTGAGGATGGCGATGTCGGCCAGCTGCGCCTTGCGGCGGTCGCCGAAGCCCGGAGCCTTGACGGCAACGGACTTGAAGGTGCCGCGGATCTTGTTGACGATCAGGGTGGCCAGGGCCTCGCCCTCGATGTCTTCGGCAATGATCAGCAGCGGCTTGTTGGACTGCATGACCTTTTCCAGGACAGCAACCAGTTCCTTGACGTTGGAGATCTTGGAGTTGACGATCAGGATGTACGGATCCTCAAGGACCGTTTCCTGGCGCTCGGCGTCGGTGACGAAGTAGGCGGAGATGTAGCCCTTGTCGAAGCGCATGCCTTCGGTCAGCTCCAGCTCGAGGCCGAACGTGTTCGACTCCTCGACCGTGATGACGCCTTCCTTGCCGACCTTGTCGAGGGCTTCGGCGATCAGGGCGCCGATCTCGTTGTCGCCGGCGGAGATGGACGCGGTGGCGGCGATCTCTTCCTTGGTCTCGATTTCCTTGGCGGAGGCCAGGAGCTCGACGGTGACGGCGTCAACAGCCTTCTCGATGCCGCGCTTGAGGGACAGCGGGTCAGCGCCGGCCGCGACGTTGCGCAGGCCTTCCTTGACCAGGGCCTGTGCCAGCACAGTTGCGGTGGTGGTGCCGTCGCCTGCGACGTCATCCGTCTTCTTGGCGACTTCCTTGACCAGCTCGGCGCCGATCTTCTCGTAAGGATCGTCCAGCTCGATCTCCTTGGCGATGGAAACACCATCGTTGGTGATCGTGGGGGCGCCCCACTTCTTTTCGAGGACGACGTTGCGTCCCCGCGGGCCGAGGGTGACCTTGACGGCGTCGGCGAGGATGTTCAGGCCCCGCTCAAGACCGCGGCGTGCCTCTTCATCAAATGCAATGATCTTGGCCATAACGGCAGTAGTCCTTTCGGGACAGTCGTTAAGAATGAACCTTCGCTGTGGTGCCCGCGACGGACGATCCCTACCCCGCGGCCTCTGTATGCCGCTGGGTCCGGGATCTCACCCCAGCAAGGTGTTCCTTTAGCTCCTGAACCGGCTGCCCCCACTTCGCTGCCGGGCGGACCGGGCGTCGTGTTAGCAGTCAGTACGCTGGAGTGCTAAATCAATAATTAGCACTCCCCCGGGGAGAGTGCAAGCAGTGCCCGGCCCGAACCGCCCGCCACGCGGGCACAATACGCTAGGAGCGATCAGCCACCGCTGCTGCTGGCGGTCTCCGTGCCGCTCACCGTGGGCAGGTTGTCCTCGCCGTAGGTGTAGACCATGTAGTTCGCCTCGGTGATGTCGCCGTGGGAGTCAAAGTTGATCCGGCCGGACTGGCCGTCATAGTCCGGGCGCTTGCCTGCCCGGAGGACGTCGACGCAGTCCTGGTAGCTCGTGCACGACTCGCTGGGCGGCTGGCTGGCTGGCTGGCCACCCGCGGCATTTCCGCCTGCTGCCGCAGTTCCGCCGGAGACAGCGACGAGGGACGCCGCTAGGGAGGTTCCGGCGTCGTCTTCTGCCGCGGCGGCAGCGACGGCGGCGAGGATGACGGCGTCGTACGTCTCGGCGGCAAACACCATGTCCTTCAGCCCGGGATCAACGGCAACGAGGTCCGTCTGGAAGGTGGCGGAGGGGAACACGCCGGGCAGGACCCCGCGTGCGCCGTCGAGCGCCCGCGTGCCCAGACCGGAGCCATACCGGCTGACTGCTGCGTCGCTGAGGACAAGTTTCTTGCCGGCAAGGCCAGCATTGTTCAGTTCGGCGATGGCACCCTGCGCGCCGTCGCGCGAGACCAGGACGACGGCGTCGGGATTTGCGGCCTTCACGGCGGAGACACCCTGCTGCGCCGCACCGGGTGTGAACTCGGCGTCCGCCACGACTTCCAGTCCGGACTGTTTCGCCGCACCGGCGACGGCGGCGGCGACGTCTGTGCCGTAGTCGCCTTCCTCGTGCAGCACCGCCAGGGTCCTGGCACCACCGTCCTTGGCCAGCTTGGCGAGGACGGACGCCTGGGCGATGTCGGCCGCCGAGGTGCGGAAATAGTAGCCGCCGCTCTTGTAGTTGCTGAGCGCGCCAGCAGAGTTGGCTGGCGAGACAACCGCTACTTTGGCGTTGGCCAGCACGTCGATTGCGGCAGGGGCACGGCTGGAATCAGTCGGCCCGATCACGACGTCGGCTTGGGCGGCAACCAGTGCTTTCGCCTGTGCGGCGGTGTCTGTGCTGATGGTTTCCGGCAGCAGCTCCACCGGTCTGCCTTTGTGGCCACCGGCAGCGTTGACCTCCTTGACGGCCAGTTTGGCCGCCGCGAGCTGGGGGGCGTTGAGGAAGTTCTGCCGCCCCGTGTTGTCCAGGATCAGGCCGATGCGCAGGGTGCCGTCACCGCTTGCGTCGGCGCTGGACACGCGGGCGCTGCCCGCGGGACCCAGGCAACCCGTCAGGGCCAGGGCCACTGCTGTGCCCGCCGCCAGGGCGCGGCCCAGCCGCAAAGTTCCTCCCAGGCGCCTTGGCGCCTCCCGCGGGGCGTTCTTGGCGGCAGCCGGTGCCACTAGGCGGGCCGGACGCTTTCAGCCTGCGGGCCCTTTTCGCCCTCGCCGACTTCCAGCTCCACCCGCTGGCCCTCGTCCAGGGCGCGGTAGCCTTCCCCGACGATCGCGGACCAGTGCACGAAGACGTCGTTCTCGGAACCGTCCACGGTGATGAAGCCGTAGCCCTTTTCGGCGTTGAACCACTTGACGGTTCCCAGTGCCATGGTGTCCACACTTTCAGCTAGCTTGCGTGCGGCCCACCTCGATGTGCGCCGCGGACTGCGAAGAGAAATCCGCAGATACTGTACCCACAGCGTCCCCCAGGAACGCCGGCGGCGGGCAGGGCCGCCGCCTAATAGTTATTGAGGCGTAACCGGACGTGACTACTGGAAGCCGGGGCCGAGCACAACGACAAGGGGCAAGTTGAACTCGGCGGAGTCCACGAGGGTGTCGATGCCGAGGAGCGTTCCGAGTGCCTCCGCATTGCCCTTCTGTTCCACGCCGCTGTAGAAAATCACCGACGTCTGCTGCGGGACACCTCCCCAGTTGCCTGTCTGGCCCAGGATCCAGCCGTCGGCGCTGACGGTGCCGCCGACCCGGCTGGCGAGGCCAGCGGTGGTGGTCCCGTTGTAGATCGTCACCGGCTGCGTCTTGTCCACACCAGCGACTGTGGGGCTGGGCGTCGCTGAAGGAGATGCCGCCGGCGCTGCCGCGGCGGGTTCCGTGCCGGCCGGCTCCGGGCTCGCCTGCGCGGGGCTGGGGCTCACTGAGCTCGATGCGGACGCGCTGTCCCCGGCTGACACAGCCGCGGCCTGGCCTGCGGAGAATCCGAGCTTCGGCAGGATCAGGAAGGCCACCAGGCCGATGGCCAGCGCTACGAAGCCAGCCGCCAAGATGGGCGTCAGGCTCCGGCGGCGGGATGCGGCGACGGCCCGGTGGACACCCTGCCGCGTGGAGGTCTCCGGGACCCGATCAAATTCATCCCGAGCGTATTTGGTCATGGTAAAACGATGTCCTTGCTGAATTCATACGGGGTGCCCGAGGCCGGAAACGGACGCAACAGGACGTGCGCATCCGGCTGCTCGTGACGCGACTTTACGATTCTGTTCCCAGACGACGGGCAGTGCGGGCACGTTGGCGTGATGTACGTAGTCTACGCAATCTCTTGACCAGCATGGGATCGTGGGCCAGCGCATCCTCGGTATCGATGAGGGCATTGAGGATCTGGTAGTAGTGCGTGGCGGACAGATCGAAGAGCTCGCGGATGGCCTGTTCCTTGGCCCCCGCGTACTTCCACCACTGCCGCTCCAAGGCGAGCATCTGCTGGTCACGGGCGCTCAGCGGAGAATCTGCGGATACCCCGCCCAGGCCGGCACGGTCCGCGGAAGCTCCTATGGATTCCCCCGCGAGCACGTACTCTTGCGCTGTTTCGGCCACGACACACTCCCTGGCTGGATCCGGTAAAAAGTCATTCCCATGCTACGGGCGAATGACAGGGTTGTCATTCGGCGGGGTGCCCTAACCTGCGTCGAGCGCGCCGGATCCTGCGGAAGAATGGGTGCTGTGTCCAATTTCGAACTTCATTCCGAGTCAGATTCCGACGCGCTGTTCGAGCTGGCACCCGAAGCCGCCGACCGCCTCAGCTTCGCGGACCTGGCGCGCCGGCCGCTGAGCGAGCTGGTCGCTCCGGACTGGGCGGAGGCGCTGGCGCCTGTGGAGGCGCAGTTGCGGGAGGCGCTCGCCTTCCTCGCCGACGAAGTGGCCGGCGGGCATGCCGTGCTGCCGTCGCCCGCAAACCTGCTGCGGGCTTTCCGTCAGCCGCTGTCCGGCGTCCGGGTCCTGGTGGTGGGCCAGGACCCCTATCCGACGCCGGGGCACGCTGTGGGGCTGTCCTTCGCCGTGGATGGCGCCACCCGGCCGATCCCCCGCAGCCTGGCGAACATCTACAAGGAACTTCAGGCCGATCTTGGCTTCCCGCCGCGCGTCCACGGGGACCTTAGCCGCTGGGCAGAGCAGGGCGTCCTGCTGCTGAACAGGGTGCTTAGTGTCCGGGCAGGCGCGGCGGGCTCGCACCGGAACAAGGGCTGGGAGGCCGTCACGGCGGCCGCCATCCGGGCCGTCGCGGACCGCGAGTCCGCGGCCGGCGCGGGCCATGCTCCCCTGGTGGTGATCCTGTGGGGGAAGGACGCCGAGTCCGTGCGGCCGCTGCTGGGATCCGCTGCCGTAATCGCCAGCGCCCATCCCAGCCCGCTCTCGGCCTCGCGCGGTTTCTTCGGGTCCCGGCCCTTCAGCCGGGCCAACGCCGTGCTGCAGGAACAGGGCAACGGAACGGTTGACTGGGAACTGCCGCCGCTGCCGTAATGGGATTCCCCAGGGAGCTCCCGGCCAGGTTTCTTAGTTAGGCTTACCTTATGACCTCCCTCCCCGCCACCACTACCGCCACCCGGAACTCGCGCCCCCAGACCGACCTGACGGTCCTGCGCAGGGAACAGCTCTCCCCGCACATGGTCCGGATCATCGCCGGCGGCCCGGGTTTCGCCGGGTACGTCAACAACGATTATGTGGACCGGTACGTCAAGATCGTCTTCCCGCAGCCCGGCATCGAATACCCGGAACCGCTGGACCTGTGGGCCATCAGGGAAGCCATGCCGCGCAGCCAGTGGCCGCACACCAGGACCTACACGGTCCGCTGGGTGGACCTGGCGGCCCAGGAACTGGCCATCGATTTCGTGATCCACGGCGACGAGGGCCTCGCTGGGCCCTGGGCGGCCTCGGCCCAGCCCGGCGAACGCCTGACGTTTACGGGCCCGGGCGGCGGATACAACCCGGACCCGGCGGCGGACTGGTACCTGTTTGCCGGCGATGAATCCGCGCTGCCGGCCATCGGAGCCGCGATCGAGTCCCTGCCGGACGATGCCCGCGGCCTCGCCCTGCTCGAAGTGGACAGTGACGCCGACATCCAGGCCATCGCCGGGCCGGCCGGCGTCGAACTGCGCTGGCTGCTGCGCGGCGGCGTGCCCGCCGGGGAGAGCGAGCTGCTGGTCACGGCGGTGCGCGACGCCGAGTGGCCCGAGGGCCAGGTGCAGGTCTTTGCCCACGGCGAGCGGGGCTACATGAAGGGCCTGAGGGACGTTTTCTACGTGCAGCGCGGGCTGGAGCGGACCCAGGTTTCCCTCTCGGGCTACTGGGCCAAGGGCCGCGTGGAGGACGACTTCCAGGCCGAGAAGAAGCTGCCGATAGGCAAGATCTAACGGCGCAAGATCTAAGGGCGGAAGATCTTGCGCGCCCGTTCCAACGCGCAAGATCCTGCGTGCCGCTTAGCGGCGGCGGGCCCTGCGCCGCTCGTTGCTCGCCAGGCTCCGCGTCAGCGGCCGCGCCAGGGTGTCACCGAGCACGATGCCGGCAGCGACACCGAGGACAATCGCCCCGGCGTTGAGCATCCCGCCGGCGCCCATGAGAATCTCCGATTCCTCGATGGTCAATACATACATGGACCGGAATATAGTGAGGCCGGGGAGCAGGATCAGGGCTGCGGGAACGGCCACGACCAGCTGGGGAGCGCCCATCCGGAGGGCCACCACGCGGGCCAGCAGGCCGATCACCACAGCGGCGAGAGCCGGGGCGAAGCGGGAGCCGATGCCCAGGGCATCGCCGCCGATGAGGACAAAGTATCCAACCACTCCCACGGCCGCCGTCGGCAGCAGCAGCTTCCAGCTGGTCTGTTCCGTGATGCCGATCATCAGCACGGCGATGGCGATCAAAATAACGACCACCCACAGGTCATACGCCGGCGGGAATGTTTTGGTGACGTTGATGGGCTCCATGTCGGTCATGTCTCCCACGACGAAGCCCACGGCAATGCCGGCGACCAGCGCCCCGAAGGTCAGCATGGTGGACAGGAACCGGCCGGCGGCCGTGACCGGGAAACCGTTGATCGCATCCTGCACCGAGGAAACGAGACGTCCTGTCGGCAGGAGCAGCAGGATCCCGCCGACCACCACGATCTCGGGGGCAATCTGCACGCCCAACGGGGTGCCGAAGCGCCACAACAGCAGGGCGATGATGGTCACCAGGAACGAACACGAGGCGGTGATGAAGAAGTCGGGGGTACGCCAGCGGCCCAGCTGGCGGGCCAGCAGGCTAACTAGCAGGTTAGAGAGGAACGCGACTATCGAGGCGCCCAACCCGCCGCCCAGGACGCCGACGAACACTGCAGAGAACACGCCGAAGGCCACAGTGACCATCCATCGCGGGAACGGCTTTGGGCTGCGGGTAATGTCGTCGAGCCGGCGTGCGGCTTCCTCGCGGCCGACGCCGCCTGCCACGATGTCCGTCACCAGCTGGTGCACTTGCGAGAGGCCCGCGTAGTTGTTGGTCCAGGACCGCACGACGCGCAGCAGTGAGATGGGCGTCTGGTCTCTCGGGGCATAGTTGATGGCCACCGACTGGTTGGTGATGTCCACCTCGATGTTCTTGAGCCCCAGCGCGGCGGTGATTGCGATGATGCTGGTTTCAACTTCGAGGGCGCCTGCCCCGTACCGGAACATGGATTCGGCCAGTTTCAGGGCGAAGTCGATGGTCTTGCGGGCCGCGGCGTCCACCCCGCCGACCTGGATCATCGGATTGGCGTAAGGGCTGCCGGCGAGCCGGTCCACAATGCTCATCGGCGCCGTCGGCGGGTTTTCGCCCTGGACCAGCCGGCGCAGCATCCGTTTGGCCGCGGCGTTCTGGCGCACCTGCATGGCCGACATCGGCTGCGTCCGGGGCAGTCCGTCCGTGGGCGGCCTGCGGTGGCCGTCGTTTCCGTTGTTCATTCCGGCCTCCTCACTGTCCTTGACTGTCATTGACCATGGTTAATAGAACTGCTGGCCCGTGCGCCGGGTGTAAAGCTGGCGTGCCACGCGCTCCCCCGCCGTCATCCAGGCTTTGTATTTCACTGGACTCAGGACCTGGTCATAGCAGCCGACAAAGTCGGTCACCGTCTTGCTGAAGCTGGTCTTGAACAGGCCCAGCCCATGGAACGGGTTCGACGTGTCCTTGAGCTTGTCGCTCGACGGCGTGCCGCAGAAGTCGTATTCGGTGCAGCCGAGTTCCTTGACCTGGCCGATCGCAGTCCACTGCACGAGGTGCGAGTCGCCGTACTGGCCACGCTTCTGCAGGGAGCCACCGTCCTTGTACGTCCCCTTGCGGCCGTAGTTGACCACGAATGCGCCAACCGAGGGCACGCCGTTTTCGTACACGAAGAGCAGCCTGCCCTGGTCACGGGCCAGGAAGTTGGACCAGAACTGGCGGTAGTACTCGTACTCGCGCACCCGGACCTGGGATTTGGCCTCCACCGTGTTGGTCATCAGGGCATACATGGCCCGGAAGTTCTCTTCCGTGGGCTCGACGTTGTGGACCTCCACGCCCTCGCGGATGGCGCGACGCACGGCGTTGCGGCCCCGGGAGTGCAGGTTGCGCAGCAGTTGGTTTTCCTCGGGCGCAATATCAAGCAGCGCCGTGGAGTCGTTGGGCTGCAGGTTATGGGTCTTGACCAGGCCCGCGCCTTCGAGGACCCGAACGGCGTCGTCGGACAGCACGATGTCGGGCTCGATCTTGATTGCGAAGACGCCCAGCTTGGCCCTTTTTACGAAGTCGGCGTTGGCCGCGGCGATTCCGGGGATGTCCTCAACGGACTCCACATCCGGGCCCTTGATCAGATACCAGAGTTTGCCCAAGAGCGGGAAGGACTTCTCCAGGACGAGGTTGTAGCTGGTGTAGTCGGCCGTCTCGTAGACAAGGTGGAGGGGCTTCCAGCCGAAGTGCTGCTTGACCTCGGCGAAGGCCTCCGATTGCAGGAGATTGCCGCCATTGGGGTTCGCGGTGACGTGGGCATCCCAGTTGGCGACTTCTTCGGCAGAGGCAAAGCGGGCAGTGAATTCACGCAAGGGTGCGGCATCCAATCATTGCGGTACGAGCTACGGCGACATGCGGACATGCAGCCCCAAGTCTATCGGTCCGCACCCTGCCGCCAGTCCTGCCCAGACGGTTACGCTGGTCTCATGCAGGCTCAGCAACAACCGCTGGAGGGCCGTCCCGGGGCGCCCGGCGGCCGCTCACGAGGCGCCGGCGCCGGTTCCCAGGTGATGGCCCTGCTTCTGTTCCTTGGCGCGTCGGCGCTGGTTGCGGCGCTCGGCAGCCTGGCCACGGCCGCCCACGTCAACGGCTGGTACGCCACCGCGGACACGGCACCTTGGTCTCCGCCCGGCTGGGTCTTCGGCGCGGTGTGGACGGTCCTGTACGTCGCCATGGCGGTGGCGGCGTGGCTGGTCTGGCGCAGCCACGCCGACGGGTCCAAGCCGGCCCTGACGGCCTATGGCGTGCAGCTGGTGCTGAATCTGCTCTGGACGCCGGTCTTCTTTGCCCTGTACCCGGTGCTCGGGACGCCGGCGCTGTGGATCGCGTTCGGGATCATCGTGGCCTTGGCTGTGGCCGTGGCCGTGACGGTGGTGCTCTTCGGTCCGATCAGCCGGACGGCAGGGCTGCTGATGCTGCCCTACCTGTCCTGGATCGTGTTCGCATCCTCGCTGAACCTGTGGGCCGCGCTGCACAATTAGCGCCGGCGCAACGAGCGGCACCAATCAGCGCCAGCCGGCGTCCATCAGCTCCCTAGCACTCCACGACGTTGACGGCGAGGCCGCCCATCGCGGTTTCCTTGTACTTGGAGCTCATGTCCTTGCCGGTTTCACGCATGGTGACGATGACCTCGTCGAGGGAGACCCGGTGGGTGCCGTCGCCCCAGAGCGCCATCTTGGCGGCGTTGATGGCCTTGGCCGCGGCGATCGCGTTGCGTTCGATGCAGGGGACCTGGACGAGGCCGCCGATCGGATCGCAGGTCAGGCCCAGGTTGTGCTCCATCGCGATTTCCGCGGCGTTCTCCACCTGTTGCGGCGTGCCGCCCATGACTTCGGCCAGGCCGGCGGCGGCCATCGAGGACGCCGAGCCCACCTCGCCCTGGCAGCCGACCTCGGCGCCGGAAATCGACGCCTGCTCCTTGTAGAGCACGCCGATGGCGGCCGCGGTCAGCAGGAACTTGACGATCGTCTCGTCGCGGTCGGCCTGGGTTGCCTTGTCCATGCCGGGGGCGAAATGCAGCGCGTAGTAGAGCACGGCCGGGATGATGCCGGCGGCGCCGTTGGTGGGGGCGGTGACCACCCGGCCGCCCGAGGCGTTTTCCTCGTTGACGGCCAGGGCGATCAGGTTGACCCATTCCTGCCAGTACTTCGGGTCCCGGTCCTTGTCCTCTTTCATGAGCCGTTCGTGCCAGTCGGGCGCCCGGCGGCGGACCTTGAGCCCGCCGGGCAGCAGCCCGGTGCGCTTGAGGCTGACCTCGACGCAGCCTTCCATCACCGAGTAGATGTGCAGCAGGCCCTCGCGGATCTCGGCCTCGGTGCGGGAGGCGCGCTCGTTGACCAGCATGATCTCACCGATCGAGAGGCCCTTGGACTGGCAGCGGCCCAGCAGTTCGGCCGCCGTGCGGAAGGGCAGCGGCAGTTCCTTCTTCGACTCGGCGAGTTCCTGCAACGCCGCGTCCTCCTCGCCCTCGCGGACAATGAAGCCGCCGCCGACCGAGAAGAACGTGGCCTGGTGCAGGGTTTCGCCCCCGGCGTCGGAGACCGTGAACGTCATTCCGTTGGTGTGCCGGGGCAGGATGGTCAGCGGCCGCAGGACCATGTCCTTCACGCCGTAGGGCAGGGCGAGGGATCCGGCCAGCTGCAGGGTGCCGGTCCCGGCGATCGTGGCCAGCCGGTCTTCCACTTCCTCGGGCAGGATCTGCTCGGGATGGAAGCCCTCGAGTCCAAGCAGGATGGCGGTCATGGTGCCGTGGCCGTGGCCCGTGGCGGCGAGGGAGCCGTAGAGGTCCACCCGCAGCGACGCCACCTCCGCCAGCTTGCCGAGGGACTTGAGTTCTTCGGCGAAGACGGCCGCGGCCCGCATCGGGCCCACCGTGTGCGAGCTGGATGGCCCTATTCCGATGGAAAAGAGGTCGAAGACTCCAACAGCCATTGTCGGTTCCTAACTAGGTCTTGCTGTGGCCCGGCAGAGGGTCTTGCCGGAAGGCGGTGCGGCCGCAGGTAGGCGGCGGTCCCGCCGGATGCACGACGCCGGGCGGCGGCTTGTGGCCGCGGCCCGCCCGGCGCCGTGTCTTACTTCAGTCATACGTCGCTTAGGCGAGGTTATCAACCGAGGGGTAGAGCGGGTGGGCGGCGGCGAGGGCCTCCACCCGGGAGCGCAGGCCGGACAGGTCCGCGCCGGCGTCGGCGGTCAGGGCCTCGGCGATGATGTCCGCGACCTCGGTGAAGGCCGCCTCGCCGAAGCCGCGGGTCGCCAGCGCCGGGGTGCCGATGCGCAGCCCGGAGGTGACCATCGGCGGACGCGGATCGAACGGGACGGCGTTGCGGTTGACGGTGATGTCGATTTCCGCCAGGCGGTCCTCGGCTTCCTGCCCGTTGAGCTCGCAGTCGCGCAGGTCCACCAGGACCAGGTGCACATCGGTGCCGCCGGAGATCACATTGATCCCCTTCGCGGTCACGTCCGGCTGGACCAGACGCTCGGCCAGGATCCTGGCACCGGCCAGGACACGCTCCTGGCGTTCCTTGAACTCCGGGGACGCGGCGATCTTGAAGGCCACGGCCTTGCCGGCGATGACGTGTTCCAGCGGGCCGCCCTGCTGTCCGGGGAACACTGCCGAGTTGATCTTCTTGGCGATGTCGGCGTCGTTGGTCAGGATGATGCCGCCGCGCGGACCGGCGAGGGTCTTGTGCGTGGTGGAGGTGGTGACGTGGGCGTGCGGCACCGGGGACGGGTGCAGGCCGGCGGCCACCAGTCCGGCGAAGTGGGCCATGTCCACCATGAGGTAGGCGCCCACGGAATCGGCGATCCGGCGGAACCCGGCGAAGTCGAGCTGGCGGGCGTACGCGGACCAGCCGGCGACGATCAGGGCCGGCCTGTGCTCCCGGGCCAGGCGTTCGACCTCGGCCATGTCGATCCGGTGGTCCTCTTCGCGGACCTGGTACGGGATGACGTTGTAGAGCCGGCCGGAGAAGTTGATCTTCATCCCGTGCGTGAGGTGCCCGCCGTGCGCCAGGTTCAGGCCCATGATGGTGTCGCCCGGACGGATCAGGGCGTGCATCACCGAGGCGTTGGCCTGCGCGCCGGAGTGCGGCTGGACGTTGGCGTACCCGGCGCCGAACAGGGCCTTGACCCGGTCGATCGCGAGCTGCTCGACCACGTCAACGTGCTCGCAGCCGCCGTAGTAGCGCTTCCCCGGATAGCCCTCGGCGTACTTGTTGGTCAGCACCGAGCCCTGCGCCTGCATGACAGCCCTGGCGGTGTGGTTCTCCGAGGCGATCATCTCCAGGCCCTCGCGCTGGCGGGTGAGCTCGGCGTCGATCCTCGCGGCGATCTCCGGATCCAGCACGGACAGGTCCGCGTCCAGGCTCGCGGACACGACCTGCTCAAAGGCCGTGCCGGTCATCGCGGCGCTCACAGCTCGCCACCGTTCTTGGACGCGTAGTCCTCTGCCGAGAGCAGCGGGCCTTCTTCGGTCACAGCGACCTTGAACAGCCAGCCGGCACCGTACGGGTCGCTGTTGATCAGCGCCGGGTCACTAACAACGGCGTCGTTGATTTCGGTGACCTCGCCGGTGACGGGCGCGTAGAGGTCCGAGACGGACTTAGTCGACTCGACCTCGCCGCAGGTCTCCCCCGCGGTCACCGCGGAGCCGACCTCGGGCAGGTCCACGTAGACGATGTCGCCCAGGGCGTCCGTGGCCACGGCGGAGATGCCGATGGACACTGTGTTCGACCCGGCGTTGCCGGAGTCCCGCGCAACCCACTCGTGCTCGTCGGAGTACTGCAGTTCAGGGGCAACTTTTGCCATGTGTTTTTCCTTTACGTTTGAAAAGTCGTGGGGCCGCAACAATTGTGGCTGGGTTGGGTGGCGGATGAGGCAATTCCTCCGCGTGCTCGGTCGCGATGGCGCCCGCTGGGCGGACGCGACGCTCCCTTGGACGCACGCTTCCGGAATCCCCTCACCCGCCGCTATTCAGTTCAGTTTTCGGGGCCGCCCGTTCTCTGGGAAGAAACTGTGGCCGTTCGATATCTTCTAGAGCCGACCCTCGGTAGGCGGCTCATCCCCCAGCACTTTGGCTTTCGAAGGCGCCCCCAATGACGCTTGGAAGGGGAGGTGAGTTGAACCCGAGGTGAGCAGGGCCCCTTCGGGCCCGACATCCGGCAGCATGCGTCTAAGGGAGCGTCACGTCCGCCCAGCGGGCGTCTTCGCGACCGAGCATGCAGAGGTTGTCGGGCCCGACGGGCTAACGCGACCATAGTCACGCAGCCCCCGGGACAGCTTCGGCTACTTTTGGCGCTTGTAGAAAGGCAGTGCGACCACTTCGAAGGGCTCGGCCTTGCCGCGGAGGTCGATGTCCAGGGCGGTGCCGGGCTCGGTGAGCTCGACGTCGACGTAGGCCATCGCAACCGGGTAGCCGAGGCTCGGGCTGGGCTGGCCGGAGGTGACTTCACCGACGACGTTGCCATCCTTGAGGACCGGGTAGTGGCCGCGGCCGGCCCGGCGTCCAAGGCCCTTGAGCCCGACGAGCTTGCGGCCGGTCGTGGCGCCGGCGCCGGCTTCCTTCTTGGCCGCCAGGGCGGCCTTTCCGATGAAGTCGCCTTCCTTGGACAGCGCGACGACGGGGCCCAAGCCGGCGGCGAACGGATCGCCTTCGAGGGAGAGCTCGTTGCCGTAAAGCGGCATGCCGGCCTCAAGGCGGAGCGAGTCGCGGGACGCAAGCCCGGCGGGGGTCAGCTCGCCGTCCTCGGCGATGGCGACAAGCGCCTGCCAAAGGGCGGCGGCGGCGTCGTTCGCGACGAAGATCTCGAAGCCGTCTTCACCGGTGTAGCCCGTGCGGGCCAGCAGGAGGTCCTGGCTGGCGCCGCCGAACATGAACGGGACGTCCACGGCGGCGTAGTACTTGAGGCCGGTGACGAGCTCGTGCTGCGCGGCGGGAACCAGCCGCAGCAGGATCTCCTGGGCCTTGGGTCCCTGCACGGCGATCAGCGAGGTCTCTGCGGACGCGTCCTGGACGGCGACGTCGAATCCCCCTGCTTTGCCGGAACCAGCCCGTCCAACGAGGGCGTCGGCGACGACCTTGGCGTTGCCCGCGTTGGGGACGACGAGGAACTTCTCTTCGCCGCGGCGGTAGGTGATGAGGTCGTCGATGATGCCGCCGTCCTCGTTGCAGATCAGCGAGTACTTGGCCTTGCCAATGGCCATCGCGGAGATCTTGCCCACGAGGGCATAGTCCAGGAAGGCGGCTGCGTCCGGGCCGGTGACCCAGACTTCGCCCATGTGCGAGAGGTCGAACAGGCCCGCGGACTTGCGGACAGCGTGGTGCTCGGCGAGTTCGGAGCTGTACTTCAGCGGCATCTGCCAGCCGCCGAAGTCCGTGAAGGAGGCGCCGAGCTTCTTGTGCTCTTCGTAAAGTGCCGTGTAATTCTCAGTCATCGTTGGCTGTCCCTAGTCGTTAGAGTCGGAGTTGGCGGAGTCGTCGGAGTGGTCCTCGAAGTCTTCGAGGGGTGGGCACGAGCAGATCAGGTTGCGGTCACCTGCTGCGCCGTCGATCCGGCCGACCGGCGGGAAGTACTTGTCCTGCCTGAGCGTGTGGACCGGGAAGACGGCCTGCTCGCGGGGGTACTCGCGGGTCCAGTCGGTGCTGATGACGGCAGCGGCGGTGTGCGGGGCGTTGCGCAGCGGGCTGTGCTCCACCGTGAAGTCGCCGTGGGCCACCTGGTCGATTTCGGCGCGGATGGCGATCATGGCCGTGATGAAACGGTCGATCTCGCCCAAGTCCTCGGATTCGGTGGGCTCCACCATCAGGGTGCCGGCCACCGGGAACGCGAGCGTGGGGGCGTGGAAGCCGTAGTCGATCAGGCGCTTGGCCACGTCCTCGGCGGTCACGCCGGTCTTGGCCGTGAGTTCGCGCAGGTCCAGGATGCACTCGTGGGCCACGAGGCCGCCTTCGCCGGTGTAGAGCACCGGGAAGGAGTCGTTCAGGCGGGACGCGATGTAGTTCGCCGCGAGCAGGGCCGACTTGGTGGCCTCGGTGAGGCCCCGGCCGCCCATGAGCTTCACGTAGGCCCAGGAGATCGGCAGGACGCCGGCCGAACCGTAGCGGGAGGCGGAGATCGGCGTGCCGTCGGCGCCGTTGGCCGGGTCGGCGGCGTTGCCCGGCATGAACGGTGCCAGGTGGGCTTTGGCCGCAACCGGGCCAACGCCCGGTCCGCCGCCGCCGTGCGGGATGCAGAAGGTCTTGTGCAGGTTCAGGTGCGAGACGTCGCCGCCGAACATGCCCGGCTGGGCCAGCCCGACGAGGGCGTTGAGGTTGGCGCCGTCGATGTAGACCTGGCCGCCGGCGGCGTGGATCGCGTCGCAGACCTCGCGGACGTCGGCGTCGTATACCCCGTGGGTGGACGGGTAGGTGATCATGATGCAGGACAGCGCGTCCTTGTTGGCCTCGATCTTGGCGGTAAGGTCCGTGTGGTCGATCGTGCCGTCGGAGGCGGTGGCCACGACGACGACCTTCATGCCGGCGAGCACGGCGGAGGCCGCGTTGGTGCCGTGGGCTGAGGCCGGGATGAGGCAGATGTTGCGCTGCTCGTCACCGCGGGAGTGGTGGTAGCCGCGGATCGCTAGCAGGCCGGCGAGCTCGCCCTGGGATCCGGCGTTGGGCTGGATGGAGACCTGGTCGTAGCCGGTGATCTCGGTCAGCTGGGCTTCGAGGTCCTCGATCAGTTCGCGCCAGCCGGCGGTCTGGGATTCCGGGGCGAAGGGGTGGATGGAGGCGAATTCCGGCCAGGAGATGGCTTCCATCTCGGCCGTGGCGTTCAGCTTCATGGTGCACGAGCCCAGCGGGATCATGGTGCGGTCCAGGGCGAGGTCGCGGTCCGAGAGGCGGCGGATATAGCGCAGCAGCTGGGTTTCGGAGCGGTGCGTGTTGAACACCGGGTGCTGGAGGAAGTCGGAGGTGCGTTCGACGGCGGGGTCCAGGCCGAAACCTGTCGGTGTAGCTGTCGGTCACGGACGCACCGAACGCGGCGATGACGTCGGCGACGATAGCCACTGTCGTGGCCTCATCGGCGGAGATGCCGACGGTGTCGGCGTCGATGGGGCGCAGATTGACGCCCTTGGCTTCGGCGGCCGCGATGATCTCTGCTGCCCGGCCCGGCACGGAGACGGTGATGGTGTCGAAGAAGGAGGTGTGCAGCACGTCCAAGCCAGCGGCCTTCAGGCCGGCGGCGATGGTCTTGGCGTGGACGTGGACCGACTGGGCGATTGCCTTCAGCCCGTCCGGGCCGTGGTAGACGGCGTAGAACGAGGACACGATTGCCAGCAGAGCCTGGGCGGTGCAGATGTTGGACGTGGCCTTCTCACGGCGGATGTGCTGCTCGCGGGTCTGCAGGGCCAGGCGGTAGGCGGGAACGCCGGCGTTGTCTTTGGAGACACCCACGAGGCGGCCGGGCATGGAGCGCTCAAGCCCCTTCTGCACGGCCATGTAGGCGGCGTGCGGGCCGCCGAAGAACAGCGGCACGCCGAAGCGCTGGGCGGAGCCGACGGCGATGTCCGCGCCCTGCTCGCCCGGGGGGGTGATGAGCGTGAGGGAGAGGAGGTCGGCGGCGACGGTGACGAGGGCGCCGCGTTCCTTGGCGTCGGCGATCACGGCGGTGTGGTCGAACACGCGGCCGGAGACGCCCGGCTGCTGCAGGACGACGCCGTTGATGACGCCCTCGGGCAGGCCCTTGGAGAGGTCGGCGACCTCGACCTCGAAGCCGAGGGCTTCGGCGCGGCCCTTGACGATCGCGATGGTCTGCGGGAGGCAGTCGGCGTCGAGGACGGTCTTGCCGTCGTGGGCCGTCTTGTTCTTGTTGGCGCGGCGCATCATCAGCACGGCCTCGGCGACGGCGGTGGCTTCGTCCAGCAGCGAGGCGTTGGCGATCGGCAGGCCGACGAGGTCCTGGACCATGGTCTGGAAGTTCAGCAGGGCCTCGAGCCGGCCCTGGGAGATCTCCGGCTGGTAGGGCGTGTACGCGGTGTACCAGGCCGGGGCTTCGAGGATGTTGCGGCGGATCACCGGCGGGGTGAGGGTGTCGTAGTAGCCCTGCCCGATCATCTGCACGGCGGTCTTGTTCTTCGCGGCCAGCTTGCGCAGTTCGGCGAGGACTTCCACTTCGCTGAGGGCTGCGGCGAGCGCGAGGTCGGCGTCCTGACGGATGTCCTTCGGAACGGCGGTGTCCACCAGGGCGTCGACGGTGTCGTAGCCGACAGCCTTCAGCATGGCGTCGACGTCGGCCTGGCGGCGCGCGCCGATGTGCCGGTCAACGAAGGACGTGGAGGCTGGGGTAACAGTCACAAGGAACTCCATAACTCAGGCGGCGCAGGGTACGCCACATTGATTCGGGTTCCTCCCCGCTCTGTATTGGACCTGAGAGTTTCCGCGCAGCCTGCGTTTCAGGGCTCCGCTTGCACCGTCGGTGAGCACAGCGTGTCCGGGACACGCCTGCTACTTTCCAGAGATGCCTTGCCGCGGCGGTACATGGGCCTGAGAGATTCCTGGGGAGGATTTGCTCCTACGGCGCCTGCTTGTACCTACTTGCAGGACTCTCCCGCCGCAGATCAAAGGCGTATTCAGTTGGGGTGACAACAGTCACAGCACTCATTGTCCTATGCCGGGCGCGGGTCCGCAAACTCCCTCCCGGCGGCGGACCAAGGTTACGGGCGACGAGCCGCCACCAGCGGAGTCCGCCAACGCGATTTCGCCGGACCGGGGCGGGGTCGCCGCGACTTTCCGGCGAACTCGCGCGCTTCCGGCGAATTCGGCGGCCTGGGCGGGGCAGGGTTGGGCGGGGCGGGGCAGGCCTGGGTGTCAGCGGCGCAGCCTCTCGACGGCGGCGAGGAGGCTCTCGACATCCGCCTCTACCTCCGGAAGCGGTCCGCCGGGGCCCCGGCCCAGCATGGCGTTGAAGTACAGCCCGTCCCCCATATACAGGACGGCCTTCGCCATGGCGGGTCCGACGTCGGCCGCCAGCAGTTCCAGCCAGCTCGCCTGGGCGGCGGCGAAGCGGCGGAGGGTCTCCCCGTGTGCCACCTCGGCGAGCCGCGTGGCCGCAACGAAGACCCGGTCCATGGGCGTGTCCGCCCACACCGAGGACTTGATGAAGTACGCCGCCGCCCCTTCGGGGGCCTCCGCCATGGCGGCAACATCCGCAGCCAGGTGCCGGTCCAGCCGCTCCAGCAGGACCGCGATCATCGCTTCCTTGGTCGGGAAGTGGTACAGCAGGCCACCCTTGGAGACGCCGGCTCGGCGCGCGACGGCGTCGAGCGTTGCGGCGCGTTCACCGACTTCGATAAGCAGGGCTTCGAAGGCATCGAGGACGGCCTCGCGGGCGACAGGTTTCCTGGGCATGCCTCCCATCATGCCTGTCCGGCCGCGCATTTCTTAACTGTACCGTCCAGACGGTATAGTTACGTCTTATGAGCATCTCATCGATCACCGCAGCCACCAGCACCCCGACGGCCACCGGCCCCCGGGCACCGTGGCGCGACTGGGTGGCGCTGGCCCTGCTGATGTTCCCCGTCCTGCTCGTGGCCGTGGACAACACCGCCCTGACGTTCGCGCTGCCGGCCATCGCCACCAGCCTGTCCGCTTCCGGCGTCGAACTGCTCTGGATTGTCGACGCCTATCCCCTGGTCCTGGCAGGCCTGCTGGTCGCGATGGGCTCCTTGGGCGACAGGATCGGCCGGCGCCGGCTGCTCTTCGTGGGCAGCGCGGGCTTTGCCGCGGTTTCGGCCGCGACGGCGTTCGCACCGAGCGCCGAATGGCTGATCGCCGGCCGCGCCGGGCTGGGCCTCTTCGGCGCCATGCTCATGCCGTCCACACTTTCCCTGATCCGCAACATCTTTCCGCAGCCCAACCGGCGCAGGCTGGCCGTGGCGATCTGGGCCGCAGGCTTCTCCGGCGGCGCCGCCCTCGGACCGATTGCCGGCGGCTGGCTGGTGGAACACTTCTGGTGGGGCGCCGTCCTGCTGGTCGCTGTGCCGATCATCCTGCCCCTGCTGCTGCTCGGTCCGGCGCTGATACCGGAATCCCGCGACCCGAAGCCCGGCCGCGTGGACGTGCCCAGCATTGTCCTGTCCCTGCTCGTCATGGTGCCCGTTGTCTACGGGATCAAGACCCTCGCCACCCACGGGCCCGCACCTGAGGCCTTCGCGAGCATCGGAGCCGGCGTGCTCATGGGCTATGTGTTCATCCGGCGGCAGCGCAACTTGGCCAGAGGCCAAAGTACAGTCCACAGGACAGACCACAGTACGGCGCCGATGCTGGATGTCAGCCTCTTTGGCAACCGGATTTTCAGTACGGCCATCATTGCCAATGTCCTGGCGCTGTTCTCCTTCAACGGCTTCATTCTGTTCCTGGCCCAGCACCTGCAGCTGCTGGAGGGCCAGTCCCCCTCGGCCTCCGGGGTGGCCATGGTCCCGGCCCTCATCGCCACAGTTGTGGCGGGGCTGCTCGTGGTGCCGCTGGTGCGCAAAGTGCGGCCCGGCTTTGTTGTGGCCGGCGGGCTGCTGCTGAGCGCGGCGGGCTATTTCCTGGTGGCATTCGGCGATCACAGCCACGGCCCGTCGCTGCTCCTGGCCGCGCTGATGATTCTTTGCCTGGGCGTGGGCGCCGCGGAGACCATCTCCAACGACCTGATCCTGGGCGCGGCGCCTGCCGAGAAGTCGGGGGCCGCCGCCGCCATCTCCGAGACCGGCTATGAAGTGGGGTCACTGCTGGGCACGGCGATCCTCGGCTCGATCCTGACGGCCTCCTACCAGGGCAACCTCCGGCTCCCCGCGGGTGTGTCGGAGCTCGCCCCGGCCGCGGCCACCAGCCAGGCCGGTGAAACCCTCGCCGGCGCGATGGAGCTGGCCGGGATGCTTCCGGCTCCCCTGGCGGAGGCAGTGACGGCGGCCGCGCGCACGGCCTTCGACTCCGGCGTCCATGTCACGGCGTCAATCGCGCTGGTCCTGATGTCCGGGGCGTGCGTCCTCGCCGCCGTTGTCCTGCGGACGGTGCCGAAGGCCAAATAGCTTAAACACCAGCGTCCGGCGCCGGGTTGATACCCCGGCGCCGGACGCTGGTGTTGCTTAAGGAAGGACTGGTTGGGTCCGGTCCCTATTTGTTGCCCGGAGTGGTCACGCTGGCGTTGGCCCGCATGGTCTCGGCATTCACCATCCAGGCATACTGCTCAAGCTTGGCAATGAACGCGTGCAGGAGGTCGGCCGTGGTGGGGTCTTCCTCATCCACTTCATCGTGCACTTTGCGCATCGTGCCGACGGCCGCCTCGAGGGCCGCGACAATCCGTTCGATGGCGTCCTTCGTGTTGATCAGGCCCGCGGGGAACGCGGCGAGTGCCGTGGACTTGGAAACGGTGGAACTGCGGCCGTCCGGCAGGGCGTGGAGGGCGCGCATGCGCTCGGCGAGGTCGTCCGCGAATTCCCGGGCGGCGTCGACGATCTCGTCCAGCTGCAGGTGAAGGTCCCGGAAGTTGGTCCCAACGATGTTCCAGTGCGCCTGCTTGCCCTGAACGTGGAGTTCAATCAGGTCCACTAGGACCGCCTGCAGGTTGGCCGTAAGTGTAGGTGTTGCTTTCATACATCCTCCTCGATAGAACCGGTACCGTGCGGGCCGTGCGCGCTACTTGCTCACGCCGCGGCCGATGCTTCCGACGCTACCGCAGGGCAACGACGGGCCGCGACGGTTCGGGGAGGAATTTCTCGGTCAGCTTACTAAGTTGGCTTACTAACTGTCCCCAGGCGGCTTAGACGGCCTCGTTGAGGATCGGCCCCCGAGGGAAAACTACGCGGGTGATGCCGCCGGAGGTGGCATCGGAGAGCTGGGTGAGGTAGTCGTTGCGGCGCCTGGGGGTAATCCTGGACTGGGGTAAGAACGGCTGATCCGGGTCGTCGGCGTAGTGGGCAGTCAGTCCGTCCCGCATGAGCCGGATGGCCTCCGAACGCTGCTGGGACACCGCTGCGTGCGTGGATCCGAGCTCAGCGGCCAGGTCTTTGACCGTCCGGTCGCCGAAGTAGATCTCCTCCACCACGTAGCGCATCCGTTCCGGGAGGGATTTCACGGCGGCCCGCAGGTACTGGAGCCGTTCGTCCGCGAGCACGGAGTGTTCCGGTGTGAGCGTCTCGGCGGCCAGGGTATCCACCACAGCCTCATCGAGGGGCGTCAGCGTGCGCGAGGCATCCGCAAGCGCGGCCTCCACAACGCTCTGCTGGACACCCAGGGCGGAGGCGATCTCGTCCACTGTGGGGGTACGGCCCAGGGCGGACGCCAGCGTTTCCTGCACGGACATGGTTTCCTTGATCCGCCGGCGGGCGGAGCGGGTGGCCCAGTCGCTGGCCCGCATCTCGTCCGCGAAGGCGCCCAGGATGCGCCGGCGCGCGAACGCACCGAACGGCACCCCGAGGTCCGGGTCGAACGAATCGGCCGACGTGATCAGGGCAATAGCACCGGCTGAGGCCAAGTCATCGCGAGAAAGGTGTGACGCTTTCGAGCACAAATCTGAGACGAGATACCCCACCAGCGGAAGGTGCTGCGTGACCATCTCGTTGCGTTCCACGCGATTCACTACTGTGTCCCCCCATGAGACCGGATCCGAAGGGTCCTCGACCCTTAAAACGCCGAGAGCCGCACCCAAAACCGACCGGCGCTCCCCCCATAGGAGTCAACGTTCGCAAGTAGGGCGCAGCACCCATGGAGGAAACCTATCACCTGATCCAAGATCTGCGTGTACCCTCAGGGAAATGCTTGGGGAAAAATGCGGTGACCGCCCCGAAGCTGTGATTCACAGGGCGGAAACAGGGCGGAAAGAGAATGGGGCCCATGAGCGCAAGTGATCTCTCCGCGGCACTGTGGCAGGAGCGGCGGCATCTGGAGCTGCTCCTTTTCAGGCTGGAAACGCAGCGTCTGCACGTCGTGGCCGGGAATCTGGAATGGCTGAACTTCATGGCCTCAGAGATTGAAACCGTACTGGACCGCCTGCGCTTCGAAGCCCTGGCCCGGAGTGTCGAATCTGCTGCCGTGGCGGCCCAATGGGGCCTGCCTGCACAGACCACGCTCGTCGAACTGATAGCGGCCGCACCGGCCGGGCCCTGGCCCGAGATACTGCGCGAGCATCTGGATGCCATGAAAGCACTCCTGGTCCGGCTGGGCGAGGCCGCCCGCGTGAACGAGGAGGCCTTGCGGTCCCTCCCCCTGCCGGGACGTCCCGGTCCGGCGGGCACGGCCGGACTGCTGGATCAGCTAACCACTGGCGGAAACCTGGAGAGGTCCCTGGCCGTGGTCCGGCGTTCAGCCCAGCCGCTCCTGGCCCAGTATCTGGGCGAGGAGCAGGACTGATCCGGTGCGGGTCCTCAGCCCTCGGCGGGAGTGGCGCGCGGCGGCATGAGCCCGCGGAGCGCGTCTTCGGCGTCTGGGCCTGCTTCCGCGGCCGCGAGGTTTGCCGCCGCGATGGCTTCGATGACTTCCCGGCGCTGGATGGGCACACCGCGGGGTGCCTCAATGCCTATCCGAACACCGTCGCCGCGGCCTTCCAGAACCGTGATGACGATGCCGTCGCCGATCATGATCTGTTCGCCCGGCTTGCGTGTAAGTACCAGCATCCTCTCAATCTACCCTTCACCACGGGGAGCGACGGACGATTCCCGCCGGTTCTGCCATGTCGGATCCGGCCCTGCCGGGCGCCCGTCGATCCAGCCCACGGGCAGTCCCAGGCCGTTGACGCTTTCGGGTGACCCGGTCTCCGCGGCGCCGACCACCGCCACTGCGGTCACGTTGAGCTGGGCGGACAGCACGCCGACCCAGCGCGCCGTGTCCTCGTGCTTGCGTCCGGCATCGACCACTACCCAGACCTGGTCGGCGGAGAGCGCCGCCACGGACTGCACCCGGGCCAGGGCGTTGCGGGCTTTGCCGAGACCGAACGCCACCAGGACGGTGCGCTCCGTCACCACGGCGTGGGCGCGCGCGGCCGTGGCGTTTTGGCGCCCGTCGACGTGCAGGTGGCCGTAGGCGGAGAGCTCGCCGGCGGTCCGCACATCGGCACCGCCGGCCGCCATGGATATGGCCAGGGCGGCGTCCATGGCGTCCTCCCCCAGCCCGACCAGGACCACGAGATCGCCGGCGCCAGTCAGCGGAGCCGGGACGCCCGGGGCAGCAGCGGAGGCCAGCCGGGCGGCGTTGCTGGCCGCCGGCGGTTCGGCAGAGGGGTTGCTGACGGCAGTCGGTCCCGGTTCGACGGAGACCGGTTCGGCAGCAGCGACGGGGCGGGCGGGGTTGCTGGCGGCGGCCGGTTCCGCCGGGGTCCGGAGCCCGGCGCCGAGCTGTTCCAGAATCTCGGCGAAGTCCCTCGACTCGGTGGATACGCCGGCAGCTGCGGGCCGGTGCAGGCTCAGCTCAGCGGCGTCTGCCTCTTCCAGCAGTGCGGCGATGGCGGCGCCCTGAAGGTGATGGGACGGGAGGTGGGGGGACGGGGCGGCGGCAGGGGCAGAAGCCGTCCCGGCGTCGTACTTCCCGGTGCCGGGGGCATTGCCCGCGGAACCCGTCCCGGCAGTGGTCTCCCCGAGAGGACCCCCGGAGGGACCACTGGCGGCAGTGCCCGGCTCGGTCCCGGCCAGGATGTCGGCGTCGGGCACTACCTCGCCGGTGACCACCTCGTGCTTGGACAGGATCTCGATCATGGCCTCGTACCGGTCCTGCGCGAAGAGCCCGGCGATTCCGGGGCTGATGACGCGTTCGGCGGACACGATCCGGGCCGCGGGACCGTACAGCTGTTCTGCCTTGCGGCGGATTTCCTCGAGCGAGGCACCCTTAAGCCGATAGCGGTTCGGCATGGCGCACCACTCCTACTGTTTCGATCCGGACGTTGGCAGAGGTCACCTCGCGGTAGGACAACACGGGCACGGACCCGGGCTGCGCGCCGATGAGGCGGTGGATGGCGGGGCGGAGCGCCGGTGCGCACACCAGCACGGCCTGGCGGTTGGCGGCGGCCGCGGCGTCGACGGCGGAGCGCACCGAGCGCAGCACGGCGTCGAGCCTGTCCTGACCCATGACGATCTGGCTGCCGCCCTCCGCGGGCCGCATGTCCTCGAGCATGTGTTGTTCCAGGACGGGGTCGATCATGATGACGTTGAGCACGGGGCCGTCCATGAACTTGGCCGTGAGGGCAGGGCCAAGGGCCTGCCGGGCGGCTTCCACGAGCGATTCCGGATCCGTGGAGATCTTGGCCCGGAGCGTGAGGGCCTCATAGATCCGGGCGAGGTCGTTGATGGGCACCTGCTCATCCAGCAGACCCTGGAGGACGCGCTGCAGCTCGGCGAGGGAAAGCAGGGCGGGGGTCAGTTCGTCGACGGCGGAGGGGCTTTGCTTGCGCACGCCCTCGGTCAGCACGCGGACATCCTCGCGGGACAGCAGCCGGGCAGCGTTCGCCGCCACGACCGAGGAAAGGTGGGTAACCAGGACAGAGACCCGGTCGATCACCGTGGCACCGGTCATTTCGGCATTGTGGCGCATTTCCCCCGGAATCCACTTCCCGGCGAGCCCAAACACGGGCTCGATCATCGCCGGGCCGGGGAGCGAGTCCAGGTTCTCGCCCAGGGCGAGCATTTGGCCGCTGGGGGCCGTGCCGCGGCCGGCTTCGACGCCGGCAATCCGGATGGCATAGGTGGCGGGCGGCAGGTCCACGCTGTCCCGGGTGCGCACCGGCGGGATGACGAGGCCCAGTTCCATGGCGATCTTGTGCCGGAGCGACCGGACCCGGGCCAGGAGGTCATCGGAGGCGCCGGAGACCATGTCCACCAGGTCAGGTGCCAGCAGGATCTCCACGGGGTGGATGCGCATGTCTTCCAGAAGCTTCTCGTTGGGATCCTTTTCCGGGAAGTTCAGCGCGGTCGACTCAGCCTCCCGGGCTGTCTCCGCGAGCTTCTGGCTTGCCGCGGTGCGGCGGGAGGCGATGATCAGGCCAACGCCCACGACGACGAACGGGATGGGCGGCATGCCGGGGATCAGGGCCATGGCGAGGGCGGCGACGCCGGCGATCATGAGCGCGTTCGGTGACTGCAGCAGCTGTGTGGAGGCCGTCCGGCCCATGTCCGACTCGGCGTTGGACCGGGTCACGATCATGCCGGTGGAGACGGCCATGAGCAGCGCCGGGATCTGCGTGACGAGCCCGTCGCCCATGGTCAGCAGGCCGTAGGTGTTCAGGGCATCGCCGATTTCCATGCCGCGCTGCAGCATGCCGATGGCGATGCCGCCGACGAAGTTGATGATGATAATGATGATGCCCGCGATGGCGTCGCCCTTGACGAACTTCGAGGCGCCGTCCATGGCACCGTAGAAGTCGGCCTCGGCAGAGACCTCGGCCCGCCGCTCCCGGGCCTGCGTGTCGGTGAGGAGCCCGGCGTTGAGGTCGGCGTCGATCGCCATCTGTTTGCCGGGCATGGCATCGAGGGTGAAGCGCGCGCCCACCTCGGCGACACGTTCGGCGCCCTTGGTGACCACGACGAACTGGATCACCACGAGGATGAGGAACACGACGGCGCCGATGATCATGGAGCCGCCAACCGTCACCTTGCCGAAGGCTTCAATGACCTGCCCGGCGTACCCGTTGCCCAGGACCAGTCGGGTGGAGGCGACGTTGAGGCCGAGCCGGAACAGCGTGGCCACCAGCAGCAGTGACGGGAACACGGAGAAGTCCAGCGGCTTCTTGACGAACATGCTGGTCAGCAGGACCAGCAGTGCCAGCAGGATGTTGCAGACGATGAGGAAGTCGAGCAGCGGCGCGGGCACGGGAACCACCAGCAGGAGCACGATCCCCACGATGCCGATCGGCACCACCAACCGGTTCAGCCTGTTGTTCATGGTGCGGTCCTTTCACAGACGCTGATTCCCAAAGTTTTCATGCCGTACGCCACCGCGTATTCCGTGCTGTGTTCCCTGTTGTGTTTCACGCCGGGCTGCCTGTCGTGTCTCATACTGTGACGGCCGCGCTGGTCATGCGGTGCATCCCGGCGGCGGCACCCCGGGCCTTGAGCGCCATGACGAAGGCGAGGACGCCGGCCACGGCCCGGTAGAAGTCCACCGGGATCTCGTCGCCCAGCTCACAGGCGCCGTGGAGGGCCCGGGCCAACGGGATGTCCTGGACCATGGGCACGTTCTTCTCCTCGGCCTCTTCCCTGATCCTCGCGGCCACATGACCGGAGCCCTTGGCCACCACGCGGGGCGCGGACTTGCCGGGCTCGTACTTGAGCGCCACCGCCACGTGCGTGGGGTTGACCAGGACGACGTCGGCGTCCCCGATCGCCGCGATCATGCGGTTGCGGCTCATGGCCATCTGGCGCGCCCGGCGCTGGGACCGGATGAGCGGATCGCCCTCGCTGTTCTTGTTCTCGTCCTGGACTTCCTTCTTGGACATCCGGGTCTTCTTGCGGTTGCGCCGCATCACGACGAAGAAGTCGGCCGCGGCCAGCACGATTCCCGCGGCCACCGCGAACTGGACCAGGGCGGAAATGCCGCCGGCTGCGGCCTGCACCACGCCGGCGACCGGCATTCCGCCCGCGGTCAGCAGCACCGGGACCAGCCCCTGCACCACGGTGTAGAGCACCAGCCCCACTACGCTGGCTTTCAGCAGCGCCTTGAAACCGCCCCACACCGCCTGCGCGCCGAAGAGCCGCTTAATCCCGCCGAGCAGGTTGAAGTGTTCGAATTCGAGCCTGAATTTCTTCAGGTGGACACCGCCCTGCAGGGCGGAACCGGCGAGGACGGCCAGGAACACGACGATCAGCAGGGGTCCGACGATCCCGGCGATGGACGCGAACCCGTCTTCCAGCGCCCGGACGGCTTTGCCGGGATCGGGGGCGGACATGATCCCCCGGACGGTGAAGAGCTGGTCCGTTGCGGCGTTGGCGGCCCGGTCCACGGTGCTGGGCAGCATGAGCGCGGCGGCGCCGACGCCGAGCCATGCGGTGAGGTCCTGGGAACGGGAAAGCTGGCCCTTGGAGCGGACCTCCCGCATCCGTTTGTCGGTGGCTTCCTCGGTCTTTTCCTGTGAATCCGCCATCAGCCCACCCCCAGCACGGCTTTGGCCGCCTGCCCGGCGAGGCTGGAAACGATCCGTGGCAGCGCCAGGAACATGAAGCCGGCGAGCATCAGGGTGAGGAGGATCTTGAGCGGGAAGCCGAGTGAAAAGGCGTTCAGCGCCGGCGCCACGCGGGTCAGCAGGCCGAGCCCGACGTCGGCAAGGAACAGGACCACCAGGAGTGGCCCGGCGATCTGCACGGCTGCGAGGAACATGCCGGACACTGCCGTGATGATGGCCTGCACCGGCTGGGCCAGGTCTATTCCGCCGGCCAGGGGCAGGGCGGCAAAGCTGCCGGTGAGGCCCGTGATGACCAGCTGGTAGCCGTCGGAGGCGAAGAGCAGGGCCAGCGCCGCCATCTGCAGGAGCCGGGTGAACTGTGCGCCGTTGACCATCATTTGGGGATCGTAGGCCTGCGCCATCTGGAATCCGCTGAAGAGGTCGATCAGGCTGCCGGCGGACTGGATGGCGGAGAAGATCACCAGGACCAGGAATCCCAGGATGAGCCCGGTGACGAGCTCCAGGACCACTCCAGTGAGGAACGCGGCGGTGTCGCGGGGCGTGTAGCCGCCGATCACGCGCTGCGTCACCGCCAAGCCCAGGCCCAGGCCCAGCATGGCCTTCACCCGCCCCGGAAAGGCCTGGTGCGAGAAGGGCGGGGCCACGATCAGGAAGGCGGTCATCCGGACCGTGGCCAGCAGCAGGACTTCCAGCCAGGTCGGGTCGATGGGGATGCCCACCTCACAGGCCTCCGAGCAGGGACGGAATTTTTGCGAAGAGGTCGTTGGTGAACGTGACCATCTCCGAAATCATCCAGTGTCCGCAGACAATCAGGGCCACGGCCACCGCGGCCGCCTTCGGCACGAAGGACAGGGTGGCTTCCTGCAGCTGCGTGATGGACTGCAGCAGGGAGATGGCCAGGCCCACCACCAGCGCCGTGACCAGCACGGGCGCGGAGAGCTTCGCGGCCACAATCATGGCCTGGAGGCAGATGTCCAGGACCGCGTTGGCGTTCATCCTGAACCCGCATAGCTCTGGACGAGTGCCGTGATGATCAGGCCCCAGCCGTCCACCAGCACGAAAAGGAGGATCTTGAAGGGCAGCGAGATCATGACCGGCGGGAGCATCATCATGCCCATGGACATCAGGGCCGCGGACACCACGAGGTCGATCACGAGGAACGGGATGAAGATGACGAAGCCGATGATGAACGCAGCACGGAGTTCGGAGATCATGAACGCCGGGATGAGGGTCTGCAGCGGGACGGCCTCAGGCGTGGCCGGGTTCTCGGCCCCGGCGGCGCGGGACATCAGGGCGATGTCCTCTTCCCGCGTGTGGGCGAGCATGAAGTGCTGCAGCGGACCCGACGCGGCGCTGACCGCACCGTTGAAGTCCAGCGTGCCGTTGAGGTAGGGCTGGATTCCGAGGGTATTCATCTCGTTGATGACGGGCCACATCACGAAGATCGAAAGGAACAGGGCCAGCCCGGCCAGGACCTGGTTCGGCGGGATGGACGGCAGGGACAGCGCGTTGCGGGTCATGGCCAGGACCACGAAGATCTTGGTGAAGGACGTCATCATCAGCAGCAGCGAAGGCGCAACTGTCAGGAGCGTGATCCCGATCAGGGTCAGGACTGCGGTGGAGGGTTTTCCGTCCATCCCGTTGATCTGGATGTTGACGTTGCCGCCGCCGGGACTGGCAGGGTCGGTCGGCGGTGTCGGCGGGACCGGGTCGATGGGTGCGGCGTGGCCGGCCGGGGCATTGAGCCACAGCAGGAGAACGGCAAACAGCACGACGGCGAGCCCCAGGCCCAGGAGCCTGAGGGATCGTGCGGCAGCTGTTCGCGGGCGGGTGATGCGGGTGGGGAGCGGGAAGATCAATTGCGGCGTCCGCTCCTGAGAGCGGCGGCAGCCTGCTTCCAGGTTGAGCCGGCAAGGATGGAGCCGTGCAGGGGCGGATGGCCCGAAGCGCCGCTGGCGCTGCCACGGCCGGCGGGACCGCGGTCATGGGAGCTCCGGTGAAGGGTGCTGCGGCGCGACGGCGGCAGGTCCCGGACGCCGTCCGGGCCGTCGTCTGCAGCGGCGTCGTCGTCTCCGTTGGATCCGTTGTCGGGGCCCCCGGCGCCGCCACTGGCCGGCCCGGCCGGCTGGCTGCTGGAGTGGTTGCCGGCGAGCGGGCTGGCCTCGGCGAGGATTCGGGCGAAATCCCCGAGGCCGCGGCTGATGCCGGGGACCGGGACTTCTTCGGGTTCGGGCGGGATGTCTCCGGTGTGCAGGACGTTGACGGCGTGCTCGGTGACGCCCAGGAGGAAGCGCTGCCCGGCGGCGTCGACCACCACCACGGAGGCTTTTTGGCCGACGCTCTGCCGGCTGACGATGGTCAGGGCGCGGTCAGCCCGGCGCCGCCCGGCGCCTTGGCCCAGCCGGCGCTGGAGGAACCACATGAGGCCAAGCACCGCGCCCAGGGCCACGACTACCCGTAGCCCGAGGATCAGTGCGTCCATTCAGCTGAGCCCCTCGGCGACGTCGAGGATCCGGGTGATCCGTACCGCGTAGTCCTGGTCCAGGACCACAACTTCGCCGTGCGCGATCAGGCGGCCGTTGAGCAGGACGTCGGCCGGGGCGCCGGCGGAGCGGTCCAGTTCGATGATTTTGCCCGGCTCCAGCGACAGCACGTCCCGGACCGACATCCGGGTGCGTCCGATCTCCACGGTCAGGGCCATTTCAATGTTGTTGATCCGGCCGAGCCGGCCGGCCACCGTGTCGCCGCCGGCGAACAGGTCCCCGGCGCGGTCTTGGCTGTTGCCGTGTTCGCGGAGCCGGACAGCAAACCAGGCTGCGGCGTTGCTGCCGTCGGAGAGTTCAAAGACCGCCGTGTCCGGGTCCGAGAGAAGCCCGGAGACATCGGATTCACGCAGGTCGGACAGGACACCGGCGCCGAAGACCGAGCTGGCGCTTTCCATCGCGGGGCGCAGCACGTCAGTCACGGAGACGTGCCCGAGCTGGGAACCTGCCCCGGCGGCCTCGTCAAGGAAGGTGCGGTCGCTGAGCATGAGGGCGAGGTCGGCGGTCACCGCGCCGACGAAGGTAGCCGTGACCGCCTGCCGGGCGTAGGCCGCCGCGGACCGGGCAGGCACCAGCGCGACAACCTTCAGGGCCACCGGGCTCGGCAGCTCCTCGACGAGCCGTTCCGCCGACAATTCGTGCTTGGTCAGGGTGATGCTCATCGTTGGTTCTCCTCGATTGTGACAATTACTGCGGCCGCGCGGGAGCCGTTGCGGGCCGGGGCGGCGGTGGCCAGCCGGGTTCCGTCCAGGGTGAGGTCAAAGGGCCGGTTTTCCAGGTGCGGCAGGGTCAGGACGTCGCCGACGGCGAGGCCCAGGACCTGGCTCGGGGTAACGAACGACGTCGAGAGCCGTACCGACAGTTCCACCGGCACCTGCTCCAGCTGGGCGCTGATGCGCGCGGCGGCGTCGTCGCGGGAGTCGGTCGGGTTCACCTTCTTGAGCCGTCCCAGCAGGATGCCGGCCGGAACGGCCAGGGTGGCGGGGGCGTTGACGTCGCCGACGCTCATGGTGAAGGAGGCGACGATCATCAGTTCGCTCGGCGCGGCGGCCTGGGCGAACTGGGAGTTGTACTGGATCGTGTCCACCCGGACGGCCTCGCTGAGCAGCGGGCCCAGGGAGTAGCCAAGGTCCTCGAGGGCCTCGTCCATGAGGCCCTTGATCAGCGCCTGCTCGATCTGGGTGAACTTGCGGTCCGGCATGGGCGAATCGTTG
This sequence comes from uncultured Actinomycetota bacterium, assembly GCA_963722145.1. Lineage (GTDB taxonomy): Bacteria > Actinomycetota > Actinomycetes > Actinomycetales > Micrococcaceae > Arthrobacter. The sequence continues at coordinate 237,688 of CAVRLW010000017.1, forward strand.
GAGGCGCCGAGCATGCGGTTGACCCAGCCGAGGGCGGCCGGGCCGGGGAACTGCACTACGAGCTTGGAATCGTGGGCCTCGACGGTGCACAGGACCATGGCCGTGACGGCGGGCAGCGAGGCGGCGTACTCGTCGTAGCTGAGCATGCTGACGTCTTCCAGCCGCACCACGGACTTGACGCGGACCTTGGCGGTGAGCTGGGTGCCCCACTGGCGGGCAAAGGTTTCGAAGGCGAGTTCCAGCACCCGGCTGTGTTCGCGGGCGAGCGTCGCGGGACGGCGGAAGTCATAGACGCTGACGTTCCGCTCCCGTGCCACTTCCCGCTCATCCAGAACACTCACGGTTGCCACTATCGGCAAGGGAAGGCGCGGCGTAAGCAGTCCGCCGAAGGCAAAACACCGCAGGCATTACAGCAGGCAAAACACCGCAGGCATTACAGCAGGCAAAACCGAAGGCAAATACCGAAGGCAATACAGCGGGGGTGCAGCAGGCAACACCCGAAGGCACTACGCGCCTATTTCTCGCTCTGTTTCAATGCTTCCGGGATCAGCGCCCGGACGACGTCGGGCTTGTCGGAAATGACTACGATGTCCACCCGGCGGTTCCGCTCCATGAGCTCCGGGGTGGAGTCGTCGTTGACCTGGCGCGCAGATCCGAACGCGACGGCGCCGATGCTACCGGGGACAATGCCGCCCTTGTCCACCATGTACCGCAGGACGTTGACGGCGCGCGCCGAGGACAGTTCCCAGGTGGAGGGGTAGGCCGTGATGCCGTTCGCGGCATGGCCTTCGACCATGATTTCCATGCCAGCCGGCTTCAGGACCGGGGAGATGACCTTCAGCACACGGGTGGCCCGGGCGGTGAGCTCGGGCCGGTCGGGTTCGAAGAAGGCCTGTGATCCGACGAGTTTGACCGTCAGGCCGCGCTGGTCAATCTGGAATTCGACGTTTTCGCTCAGCCCGGCTGCCGCCAGTCCGGCCTGCATTTTCTTCTGCAGCTCTTTGAGCCGGTCCACTTCCTTGAGGGCCGCTTCGAGGGCGTCGGGCGTCGCCGCGGCGGATTCCGCCGGATGTACCGCGGCGAAGGCCTCAAGATCCTCGTCCACGTGTTCGGGTGGGACCACTGTTCCCTCGGCCGTGTCCACTGTTTCGCTCGCGACCGTTCCAAAGCCCGTGGCGAGGGAATTGCGGAGCTTCTCGAACTTGTTCGCGTCGACCGTGGACATGGCGTAGAGAACGATGAACAGGCACATGAGCACCGTGACCATGTCCATGTAGGAAGCCATCCAGCGTTCGTCGACGTGGTGCTCTTCGGGCTTCTTGCGGGGGCGCCGCCTGGGGCTCACGCGGCCTCGTCCATCCTGTCGGACTTGTCCGCGCCACGGGCCTTCTTGGCGCCGCCGGAGCTCTTGAGCTGGTGCTCGGGAACCATGGAGCGAAGCCTCTCGGCAAGCAACAACGGCTGGGCGCCGGCCTGCACGGCCAGCATCCCTTCCATGAGCAGTGTCCGGCGTTCGAGATCCAGTTCGGATAGCCGAGCCAGTCGGGAACTGAACGGGAGCCAAATGAAGTTGGCGGAAAGCAGGCCCCAGAGCGTGGCAACGAACGCGGCGGCAATCATGTGCCCCAGCTCGTCCGGCTGGGACAGGTTTTCCAGGACGTGGGTCAGGGAGACAACAGTTCCGACGATGCCGACGGTGGGGGCGTAGCCGCCCAGGCTCGCGAAGAATTTGGAGTTGGCGTGGTCGCTGCGGGCCTTCGTGTCGATTTCATCCTCCATCTGCATCCGGAGGTCTTCGGCGTCGGTGCCGTCGGCAATGTTCTGCAGGGCCCGGGCAAGGAATGGATCGTTGACACTGGCGGCTTCTTCCTCGAGGGACAGCAGGCCCTCGCTGCGCGCCTTTTCCGCGAACCTGACCATCTGGTCGATGCTCTCCTGCGGCTTCGCTGTTTTCCCGATGAACATTCCCGGCACGGCTTTGAACGCTTGGACGACGTCCCTGAGCGTGTTACCGGCAAGCCCAATGGCCAGGGTGGCGCCGAAGACGAGGATCATGGGCGCGGGCAGCAGCAACGAGGAGAGGCTGCCGCCTTCCAGCAACACCATGACGATGAGGGAGCCAAAGGCGAGGAGCAGTCCGATGACTGTTGCGGGATCCATCGTTACTTTCTTGGTTGCGCGGGCGCCGTGGGGCCGGCGTCGTCGTCGTGGGGGTCGTCGTCCGGATCGTCAGACCGGACCAGGCTTAGTGGATAACCAGTGATGGCCGGAAAGTCCCGGGCCTTGCTCAGGATGTACGCCCGGTAGTCGGCGATGAGCTCGACCACTTCGGCGAGGCTTTCCAGCACCACGTAAGCGGCGCCGTCGAGCGTCACCAAATGCGTATCCGGGCTCTCGTGGATGCGTTCAATGAGGTCCGGATTGACCGCGAAGCGCGTTCCGTTGAGGCGTGTGACGACGATCATGGGCGGATTCTGCTCTGTGAGGGGAAGGGTGTTCTCCTCCGTACTGTCGGCAGGACCGGCCCCTTCGTTAGGCGCCTTCGTGACGTACCGGTTCCGCAGGGCGGCCGAGGTGGGCCAGATTGCCCGTGCCAAGGCTGTAGCGCGGTATTAAGGTGGGAGCTGACGGGGCCCCGCGGCCCGCCCCGTTGGACTCCTGCTCTGTTGCAGTTCGTCCCTTGCAGTTGGTCCAGTGCCAGGAAGTGACCGCCGTCCGCCTCACCAGGAAGGCCAGCCATGGTGCCATTTCCGGCTCTGGAGCAGCCGTTGAACCCGTTTCCCCGCTACGAAGCCATGCGGCACAGTGAACCCGTTTTCCAGGATCAGGAGACCGGGGTGTGGCACGTGTTCCGCTACGACGACGTGCAGCGGGTCCTGTCCGAACACGCCACGTTCTCTTCCCGGATCGGCGGGGACAACCCCTCCGAAACAGGCCAACTCTTCGCCGCCAGCCTGATCAACACGGACCCGCCCAGACACCGCCAGTTGCGTTCCCTGGTGTCCCAGGCGTTCACGCCGCGGTCAGTGGACGCGCTCGGCCCGCGGATCTCGGAACTCACCGACGAGTTGCTGGACCCGGTAGCCGGTGCCGGCGCCGCGGACCTGATCGACCAGCTGGCCTATCCGCTGCCGGTGATTGTGATCGCGGAGCTGATGGGCATCCCGGCCGAGGACCGGGACCGTTTCAAGCAGTGGTCCGACGTGATCGTGAGCCAGACCCGCCCGGGCGCCGACGAGACCGGGCATATGGCCGCCCACCGGGAAATGGCGGAGTACTTCATGGGCATGATCGAACAGCGGCGGCGCCAGCCGGGCAATGACCTGATCAGCGGGCTGCTCGCGGCCGAGATCGACGGGCAGAAGCTCAGCGTCATCGAGCTGCTCGGATTCTGCAGCCTGCTGCTCGTTGCCGGCAATGAGACGACCACCAACCTGATCGGCAATGCGGTGCTGTGCTTCACGGAAGCGCCGGGCACGGCTGAGCGCCTGATCGCCGAGCCGGCGCTGCTCCCGCAGGCGATCGAAGAGGTGCTGCGCTACCGCTCCCCCGTCCAGTCCATGTACCGGATCTCCGCCGTCGACACGACGCTGCGCGGCCTGCCGATCCCGGCGGGGTCGCCGATCGTGGCCTGGATCGGCTCGGCGAACCGTGACGGGGAGCAGTTCCCGCACCCTGACGTGTTCGACGTCGGACGCTCACCGAACCGTCACCTCGCCTTCGGGCAGGGCATCCACTTCTGCCTCGGCGCTCCCCTGGCCCGTCTCGAGGCCAGGATCGCGCTGCAGGCCGTGCTCTCCCGGTTGCCCGGGCTGGCCGTGGAAGCCGAGGCGCAGCTCGAGCGTATGGAAAGCACGATCGTCTACGGCGTGAAACAGCTGCCCGTGTCCTGGCAACCTGCCTAACGGCCAGCGCACCGTCTCCGTTGCCCTATCAGTTATGGCTGACTTTGGCGCCGGAAATGACAGCCAGAGGTGATAGGGCAACGGGGAGCGCCGGGGAGTTAGCGCTTGAGCTGGGTCAGTTCCTGCAGGACCTCATCAGAGGTGGTGATGATGCGGGCGTTGGCCTGGAAGCCGCGCTGCGCAACGATCAGGTTGGTGAACTCCTGGGACAGGTCAACGTTCGACATTTCCAGCGAACCGCCGGTCAGGGTGCCGATGCCGGGGTCGCCCGCAGCACCGAGCTGCACGCCCCCGGAGTTGCCGGTTGCCACGTAGGAGGAGCCGCCGGCCTTCTCCAGGCCGGCCGGGTTGGTGAACTTGGCGAGGGCGATTTTGGCCAGGACCTGCTTGATGCCGTTGCTAAACGACCCGATCAGGGATCCGTCGCTGCCGAGTGTGTAGGACTCGAGCTTGCCGACGGCGGCACCGTTCTGGCCGCTGACGGCCAGCGAACTCATGGTGGCGTAGCCGGAGACCTTGGAGACGTCGATGGTGATGCCGTTGACGGCGATGGGGGCGCCAGCGTTCAGCTTCCCATTGGTGAAGGTCAGGGAGCCAGCGGTTGTTGCTCCGCCGTCGCCGGAAGCATCCCAGCCGGCCGCCGTTTTGGTGAACGTCAAGGTCAGGCTGCTTTCCTTCCCGTTGGCGTCGTAGACCTTGACGACGCGGTCCAGTTTGGTGCCGTTTGCGACGTCGCTGGGCAGGTTCCCGTCGAGCGTCACCGTGTCCGTTGCTTTGGCCACCATGGTGTTGGGGTTCAACGTGATGTCGCCCACGGGGCCGCCCGCGTTGATCACACCGTTGGTGGCGGTCCAGCCCTGGAGGATGCCGCCGTCGGGGCTGACCAGCTGGTTGGCCGAGTCGGGGCTGAACGCGCCTGCCCGGGTGAAGAGCTGCTGGCCGCCCTTGCTGGTGACGAAGAAGCCGTCGCCGGAAATCATCAGGTCCGTGGCGCGGCCGGTGCTCTGTGAGGAGCCCTGGGAGAAGTTGGTGGTGACCCCGGCAACCCGGACGCCCAGGCCGATCTGGGCGGGGTTGCTGCCGCCGGTCTCGGCCTGCGGGCCGGTGGCGCCCTGCTGCAGCTGGGACAGGGTGTCCTGGAACTGCGTGGAGGAAGCCTTGAAGCCGGCGGTGTTGACGTTGGCGATGTTGTTGCCGGTGACGTCCAGCATGGTCTGGTGGGCACGGAGGCCGGAGATTCCGGAGTACAGCGAGCGGAGCATGGGAACTGCCTTTCTACGGGTGAAGAGCTGGTTAGGGAGCGGCCGGAGCAGTAAGCCCGGTGATGGAGTCGAGTGGAACGGAAAGGGCGCCGATCGTGACGGACGGGACCGATCCTGCATAGCTGACGGAGCTGGCGATGCCAGTCCCGGTAGTGCCGTCCGCGAGGGTGTAGCCGACCGACTGGCCGATCAACTGGGCCGCCGCCGTCCGCATCTGGAGGGAGAAGCCCTCCTTGCTGTTGGTGGTCAGTTCAGTCATTTTTTCCATCATGGAGAGCTGGAGGGTCTGGCTCATCATCTGATTGGTGTCCATGGGCGCGCTCGGGTTCTGGTTCTTGAGCTGCGTCACGAGCAGGGACATGAACACGTTGGCATCCATGGTCTGCGAGGGTGTCCGCACGGCAGAGGCCTGGGCGGCCTCCCCCGCCGCCGTTACCGGCTGGGATGCGATCGGCTGAATCGTCATAAGTCGCGTTCCTTCGTGTCAGACAAGAATGTCGAGGGTGGTCTGGGGGCCGTTCAAGATCCTGGCGGTGCGCACGGCTTGGTCATCGGCCAGGGCGTCCCAGCGGTGTCCGGGTCGGGGCTCGGGCGGTCCGTTGCGGCCGCCGGGACCGGAACCGTTTCCGCCGGGTTCGCGGCCGGCGGCGAATTGTCCGCCAGTGCCGGTCCTGTCCTGGCCGGCGCCGTTGTGACCCCCGTTTTGGGCGGAGCCTCCGGGACCGTTGTGATCGGACAGGCTAAGGCTGGCTCCGAATCCGGCACCGTGGAGTTCCTTGCGGAGTTCGGGCAGTATGCCGCGGACCGCTTCACGTCCGGCCTCGCCGGGGGCAAAGAGCTCGATCCGGACACCCGCGGCGTCGATCTGGGCGCGGACCGTCAGCGGGCCGAGATCTTCCGGGCTGATCTTGAGCGTCATGATGTGCTGGCCAGGGGACGCCCCCACAAGGCTGAAGAGTGGTTTGGCCAGTTGAGGCTGGAGTGGTGCCGGGACATGGGGAGCCTGCGGGGATGCCGGCAAGGCAGCGGACTGGGCCGCGGGCTGGGGAACGGTTGCGCCGGCCGGCGGCGGCTGGACTGCTGTGGCCGCCGGTGCCGGGCCTCCGCTGTCCGGATCTACCGGCGCCTCCGTGGCGTTGCCCGCCGGCGCCGGGGCCGGGGCCGCCAGGACACCGGAGCGCACCGGAACGCTTGCGGCTGCAGTTACTGTAGCCGCGGCGCCGGTCTGGGTGCCGCCGGCCTGGGTGCCGCCGGCCTGGGCGTTGCCGGCCGGGGTGATCGGCGCTGTCGGAGCTGTCGGGGCTGTCGGGGCTTGTCCGGGCGCGGACGGCGCGACGGCGGTGACGCCCGCCTCGCTGCCCGCCGGCCCCAAGGAGGCGGCCGAAGTCATCAGGGGCGCAGCGCCAAACACAGCGCCAGGCGCAGCAGAGAGTCCCGGCGCGGACTGTGCCGCCGGCGCGCCGGCAGGTGCAGCCTCTGGCGACCCAGCGGGTACGGAGACAGGTCCCGGCACGGAACTGGTTCCCACCAAGGCGGTGGCAGGTGGGGCCGGCGGCGAGAGCGCAGCGGCAGACAAGGCGACGGGCACTTGAACGGGCGCAGCTGCCGGCGCAGAAACCTGCGCAGAGACCGGTCGGCCGGCGGCTGGCGTCGGAAGTGGCGCGGCGGCAGCCTGGGCGGCAGCTTTAGGCCCGGCGAACGGAACAGTGAACGACCCGGCGAACGGGACTGCGCCGGTGTGCTGTGGGGCGGGAGCGGCCGGCCCGGCCACACGGGAACCGGTGGCGGCAATGGGACCGGCCGCCACCGTGGTTGCCGGAGTTGCGGCGCCGGCTACCCCGTTCGCTGCTGAGGGCGATGGCGTGCCCGCAGCGCTCGAGGCCAGCCCGGGCGTCGTCCCACCGGTAGCCGCCAGCGACGCTGCGGCCGGCCGGTTTCCGCTCAGCGCAGCTTGGCCCCCTGAAGTTTCAACCAGCGAGGATTCAACCAGCGGAGCGGCCGTCGCCGGTGCCGCAGTCACAACGGGCTCGGCTTTGGCAGCCTGCACGCCGGCAGGAAGAACGGCCGCGGTTGCGGCTGAAACGGAGGCCGGCGCCGAGGCACCGGATCCTTGGCGGTCCGGCGTCGGGGCAACGGCCTGTGCAGGCTGACCGGCCGGCGCTGACCGTTCGGCCTGGCCGGCCGAGCCAACCGGGGCAGGGACAAACTGGGCAGCAACAAACTGGGCGGACGGAACCTGCCCGAGCGAAAACTGCGTCCCGGAAAACTGCGTCCCGGGAAGCTGCCCCGCGGCACATTCCGCCGGGGCAAACTGCGCCGCGCCAAATTGTGGGGCGTCCGGGCTGCCGGCGTTGGGCGAGTCAGCCTCTGGCCGTGCCGCTGGCGCAGCAGCACCGGCCGCCGCCGTCGCATCATTGTCGGCCACCGGCGCGGCAGCCGCGCCGAAGCGGCCGTAAGCCTGCGCCGCGGCGGCGGGGGCGGGGGCGCCGGCGACACTGCCGGGCAGCTCGTCGGGGGCGCTGCCGGTGAACTGGCCAGGTGCCTGAGCGGCCCCACGGCGGGCGCCGTCACCCATGGGGGTGCCGGCGACGTCGGGCTCGGCAGCGGGGCCGTTGCCTGCTGCGCCCTGGACGTCGTTGAGGACCGCGTCGAAGGACGCGGCGTCCGGGCCCCCGTTGCCGGGCCGCGGCTCCGTCCCCTGCCGGGTTGACCGGACCGGCGCTGCCAGCGCAGCCGCAAGATCCGCCGATGCCGCGGCCTTCATGATGCCGTCCCTGCGGGAACGATGCGCCGGATGGAGGTCAGGTTGGACTGCTGCTCCCAGGCGTCGCGGATCTGGATGGTCTTGCCGGGCACGGGAGCGTCGATCGCCTTGCCGTTGCCCAGATAGATGGAAATGTGGTTGCCGCCGAAGCTCACCAGAAGGTCTCCGGGTTTTGCCTCGGCGAGGGAGGCCACCGGGGTGCCCTGGCGCATCTGGTCGCTCACCACGCGGGGAAGCTCCACACCGAGGTCCTTGAAAACCCGCTGCGTGAAGCCGGAGCAGTCCATGCCGGTGGCAGGATTGGTTCCGCCCCAAACGTAGGGAACACCGATGTACTTCTTGGCCACTGCCACCACGTCGTTGCCCGTCGCGGCTCCGCCGGTTTGTACGGCTCCCGCTGCCTGGGCGCCGGTGAGCGCTGCGGTCTCGGCCGCCGTCGTGCCGCCGAGCCCCAGTGAGGCGCCCAGGCCCAGGCTGTCCGTGAGGGCGGAGACATCCGTTGCCCCGCTCCCGCCCAGTGCCGCGGCAAGTGCCTGGGTGAACGTGGCGGAGTCCCCTGCGCCCGTAGCGGTCGCAAGCGAGGCCACCGCAGCCTTGGCGGCGGTTGTTTCCGTGGCCGCCGGCCGGCTGAGTTCCGCGATCATCGACTGGATGCCCTGCATCCGGCCGATCGCCTCGGTCATGCTCATGGCTTCACCTGCTGCTCATCGCGGTGCCAGAGCGTCGAGGCGATCTCGTCCAGGACCGACTGTTCGGCGCGCAGGTCCGCGGAGTTGACCTCGGCGTCGTGGCGGGCTTGCAGTTTTTCCAGCCCCACGGACCGCGTGCGGGCAGCGATGAACTCGGCGCGGGCCTGGGCTTCGTCGGCCTCGGCCAGGTGCGTGAGATTCTGCAGGTCCGCGAGCATGCTGTGCGAGGAAGACCGGGCGGCGGCCACGGCGCGCAAGGACGCCGAGCTGGAGATGGCGTCATCCGTGGCGGCCAGATCTCGGCGGGCGGCGGCTTCGCGGACCCGGACGGAGCTGGAACGTGAGCGGGCGCGCGCCAGCCCGGTCGCCGCCTGGTCCTGCTGGAGCTGGCGCAGGCGCAGGAGGCCGGCCAGAGAGAATTCGCGGTTCATGCTGCTGCTCCCAGGATCGAAGTGAGGTGGCCGAGCAGCTGCCAGGACTCGGGGTGGGCCGTGGATTCGTCCATCGGCTGCTGGAGGAAAGCGCTGACGTCGTGCTCGTGGTTCAGCGCAGCGTCCACCAGCGGGTTGGTCCCGGTCTGGTAGGCGCCGACGTCGATCAGGTCCTGCGCCGCCTTGCGGGCCGCGAGGACGCGGCGGAGTGTGGCTGCGGCGTCGAGGTGGAGCCGGGAATTGACCTTGCTGGCCACCCGGGACACTGATCCGAGGACGTCCACGGACGGGAAGTGCCCCGTGACGGCAAGTTTGCGGTCCAGCACCACGTGGCCGTCCAAGATGGAACGGGCGGCGTCGGCGATCGGCTCGTTGTGGTCGTCGCCGTCCACCAGCACGGTGTAAATGCCGGTAACGGAGCCGGTTTCGGCAGTGCCGGCGCGCTCCAGCAGCCGCGCCAGGATGGAAAAAGTCGACGGCGGGTAGCCGCGGGTGGCCGGGGGTTCGCCGGCCGAGAGTCCGATCTCGCGCTGGGCCATGGCCACGCGGGTAAGGGAGTCCATCATGAGAACCACATCCTGGCCCTGGTCGCGGAAGGACTCGGCGATTCGGGTGGCCATGAAGGCTGCGCGCATGCGCATGAGGGCGGGTTCGTCGGATGTGGCGACCACCACCACGGAGCGCGCCAGGCCTGCGGCGCCGAGGTCGTCCTCGAGAAACTCGCGGACTTCGCGGCCGCGTTCGCCGACGAGGGCGATCACCGAGACCTCGGCGTCGGTGCCGCGGGCGATCATGGAGAGCAGGGAGGATTTGCCGACGCCGGAGCCGGCAAACAGGCCCATGCGCTGGCCTTTGCCAAGCGTCGTCATGGTGTCCAGGACGCGCACGCCGGTCTGCAGCGCGGTGTCGATGCGGGCGCGTTTCATGGCGTTCGGTGCCTCGTTGTCGATCGGCACGCGCGGTCCGCTGAGCAGCGGGCCTTTGCCGTCGATCGGGCGTCCCAGTCCGTCGAGGACCCGGCCGAACAGACCGCGGCCGGTGGGAACCAGCACCGCACTGCCCTTGGCGCGGACGGGGTCACCGGCAGCCACGCCGGCCAGCCGGCCCAGCGGCATGCAACGCACGGAGCCGTCCAACGCAGCGACGACCTCGGCGTCAAGGCCAGGGTTCTCGCCCACGGTCACGAGGTCGCCCAGCGCGCAGTCCAGTCCTGACACTTCCAGACCCAGCCCGATGACCGAGGTGACGACGCCGACCCTTTGCGGGGCAGCTGCGGCCAGCGCCGCGGCATAGTCTGCACCCTTCGGGCGCCACTGGGCGATCATGCCTGGCCCCGGTAAGCGCCACCGGGAAAGTCACCGGAAACTTCGCTACGGGCAATGCCGACGGAAGGATCGGCGTCGGCCTGGCCGGTGTCTCCCAGCAGTGCGTCGCCCAGCAGTGCCGCGCGGGCACGCCCCAAGGCGCCCCGGAGGCTGGCGTCGAACCAGCCATGCTGGTATTCGACCTTCGCGTCGCCTCGGCCCAAGGAGGCGTCAGCGATGAGCGGCAGCCCCGCGGGCAGTTCCTGCCCTTCCCGGCTGAGGACCTCGATGTCCACCGGGTGGAGCCGGATCGCCAGCACCGTGGCGGCGTCGTTTCCGGAGAGGGCGCGGGCCAGTGCGGCGCGTGCGGTCCGCGTGCCTTCGGCCAGTTCGTAGCCGAGGACGGCCTCGGCCAGTTCCAGCGCCGTGCGGGCCAGGACTTCTTCGGCGTCCTGCAGGGCCTGCACGTTGCGGTGCGCGAAGTCGGTCCGCGCCACGGCGAGGGCGCGCACGGCACGGTCCAGGTCCTGCTGTCCGGCGGCCAGGGAGGCGGCCTGTTCGGCGGCCATCCGGTCCCGCCAGCGGCGCTGTTCCTTCGCGGCGGCGCGCACACCGGCGGCGTAGCCTGCGGCGTGGCCCTCGGTGTAGCCGGCCTGCTCGGCGGCCGGGCCGTTCGCCCGCAGCGAGGGAAAGACGATCCTCGCCGGGGCAGGGGCAGCGCCGCTGTCAGTAGACATAGTCTTCCTCGTCCCCGCGCTGGATGGTGATCTGGCCTTCGGCCTCGAGCTCGCGGATGGACCGGACGACGGCGGCACGGGCCTCTTCGATCTGCGAGGCACGCAGCGGCCCCAGGGCGGCGATCTCTGATTCGAGGATTTCGAGGTTGCGCCCGGAGACGTTGGTGGTGATGGTTTCCAGGACCGGCTCGGAGGCACCCTTCATGGCCATCGCCAGGACGGCCGCGTCGAGTCCGCGCAACACCAGCTGCACGTCGCGGCGCTCCAGTTTCACGATGTCGTCGAACGTCACCATCTGGGCCCGGATCTCCACCGCGAGGTCGGGATCGAGCAGGTCCAGGCCGTCCAGCACGGACCGTTCCGTGCCGGCGTCGGTCCGGTTGATGATCTCCAGCAGCGGCTGGATGCCGCCCACCACCTTCGAGGCCTGCTGCGACACGGCAGCGCCGCCGCGGAGTTTGAGCGTGTCCGCGACGATCCCGATCGCCTCGGGCGCGCCGGATCCCATGGTGGCGATGCTGAGGGCGACGTCGGCGCGCAACGAGCCGGGCAGCCCGGACATCACGGCCGAGGCCTTGCGGGGGCTGAGGTGGGCGAGGACCAGGGCGATGGTCTGCGGCAGTTCGCCGTCGATCAGGGCCAGGATCTGCACGGGTTCGATGTCTTCGAGAAACTCAAAGGACTTCCCGGCCATGTTGACCGTCAGGCGGTTCATGAGTCCGGCGGCCCGTTCCGAGCCGAAGGACGCCTCCAACAGGCCCTCGGCGAGTTCCCGACCGCCCCGGGCCTGACGCGGGCTGGTCAGCGCCGTCTGGTGGAAGTCCTTCATGATCTGCTCGGCGACGTCCGGGTCCACCTTGCGGAGCTTGACGATTTCCCCGGCAATCTCCTCCGCCTCGGTGTCCGTGAACTGGGCCATGACCTTGGCGGCGTTCTCGGGGCTCATCTGCATCAGGACGACGGCGGCGCGCTGGGTGCCGGTCAGGAGCGTATCGGCCGGCTTCATACCGGCTGCCTGTCATCCATGAGGCCGCGCAGGTAATCGGCAGCCCGCTCCGGGTTGGCGGCGACCATGCTGTCGATCTCAAACCGGCGGCGCTCGGATTCCAGCTGTTCGGTGCTCGGGCCCGGAAGCGGCGGCAGTGCCGTGATCGGGATCGCCGACGTCGCCGGCGCGGGCGGAAGGGCCACAACCGGCGGGGCCACCGGCATGAGCTCCAGGTCCAGTCGTTCGCCGAGGTCCACAGGCTCGCGCTTCTGGCGGCGCCGCAGGATGATCGTGACCACCAGGGCCAGGATCAGCAGGCCGAGCAGGATGCTGCCCGCGGTGACGAGGGTTCCGAAGAAGGCGGCCTGCTTTTCGGCCTCGGCGTTGGCCTTGGCATCGGCGAGCGCCCTGGCGGCGTCGTCGGCGGCGGCAGTGCTGAACGGCACGACCTCAACCGTGACCACATCGCCGCGGGCGGCGTCGACTCCGGCTGCAGCGGTGACGAGGTTCGTCAGCGAAGCCAGGTTCAGTCCACCGGCGGCGGCCTGGCTGACGGCCACGGAGATGGTCTGCCGCTTGATGGCGCCGGCCGGGATGACCCGGTCCTCGGTGACCTTGTTGACGGCGTTGTTCTTGGTCTCGGTGGAGGAATCGAAGTTCCCATTACCACTCGTGTCGCCGGGAACAGCGATGTTGTCCGGGCCGAGGACGCCCGCGGCCCCTCCCCCGGTTCCCGTGTATTTTTCGGTCTTGGACGATTCACTCAGCGGCAGGGCGCCCTCGGCGTTGGAGAAGGTTTCGCTCTTCTGCTGCGCCGATTCGCCCGTCACCTCGGCGGCGACGGCGACGGTGGAGTTGCCGGGGCCCACCACGCGGTCCATGACGGCCCTGACGGCGTCGGAGGTGCGCTGCTGGTAGTCGCTGGCCTGCTTGGTGGAAGATCCGGCGGTCCCGCCGCCGACGGTGGAGAGCACGTTGCCCTGGGAATCGACCACGGAGACGTTGGCCGGTTTGAGGTTCTCGATGGCGGCGGAGGTCAGGTGGACGATCGCCTGCACCCTGTCACTGGACAACGTGGCACCGGCGTCGGTCTCGACAAACACCGAGGCGGTGGTGTCCGGCGCCTTGGACACAAACACCGTCTTCTCGGGGATGGCGAGCCGGACGGCGGCGGTCTTCACACCGTCCATGGCGGAGATCGTGCTGGCAAGTTCGCCTTCGAGGGCGCGCTTGTAGGTAATGGACTGCTGGAACTCCGAGGACGTCACGCCCATCTTGTCCAGCAGGGAGTACCCGGTGGCCGCGGCAGTCGGCAGGCCCGCGGCCGCGGCCTTGAGACGCTCGTCGTAGACCTTGTCCTGCGGCACCAGGATGGTGGATCCGCCGTCGCTGAGCTCGTACGGAACGTTGTCCTTGCGAAGCTGTTCGACGATGCCGTTGGCATCGGTGGTCTGGAGGCCGGAAAACAGGGGGGTGAGCACGGGGCGGGTGAGCCAGGCGGACAGGGCCACAATGCCCACCACCAGCAGCGCGGAGCCAAGCACGGCCAAGGTGCGCTGGCCGGCGGTGAAGCTCTTCAGGCTCGCGCCGAAGCGCTGGAAGTAGGCGGTTATTTGCGGAGGCATCAGGCCTGCATCCTCATGATCTCGTTGAACGCGTCAACGCCCTTGTTGCGCACGGTGGCCATGAGCTCGAGCGTCACCTGGGCGCGGGTAGCGGCAAGTGTGGCGTTGTGGATGTCGTCCAGGTTGCCAGTCACGGCGGAGACAGCCAGCTGGTTCGACGTCGACTGCAGCTGCTGGAGGTTGTCCACCGCGCCGGTGAGGGACGTCGCAAAGGCGGATCCGTCCGTGCCGGCAACGGGGGCCGCTCCGGTGCTCGCGCCTGTGACATAGTTTGCCGGCAGGACACCCTGGACGGGGGCGATGGGGGCGACAGTCATTAGGAGCGTCCAATCTCAAGGGCAGCCATGTAAGTTTCGCGGGCGCGATCCACCACTTGCGCGTTGGCCTGGTAGCCGCGCTGGGCGATGATGAGCGCACCCATCTGTTCGGCCATGTCGATGTCCGGGTACTTCACGTTGCCGTCTGCGTCCGCCAGCGGGTGGTCCGGCTGGTACACGATCCTGCCCTCGGCGTTGCCGAGCTGGGTGCTCTTGACGTACACGCCCGAGCCCTCCGAGCCTTCAGCGGCCTCGACGTACCGGGCCTGGAAGGCAGGGCCGCTGGTGGCGGAGGCGTTGTTCATGTTGGCGAGGTTGTCCGAGACAGCATCGAGCCACTTGCGGTGGACGGTGAGGGCGGAGCCGGCGATGCCGATTGCGTCGAAGGTCATCAGCTGGTCCTCAAGGCGGAGCGCACGGCGGTGAATTCGGTATTGACAGCGCGGGCGGCGAATTGGAAGCGCAGCACGGTGTCGATATTGGACAGGGTCTCGGTGTCCAGGTTGACGTTGTTGCCGTTGGACTGCGTGGGCTCGAGCGACGTGCCTGTGGTGGCGCTGACGCGGCCGTCTCCGGACTTCACTGACGCCGCCAGGGCGTCCTCGAAGCTGACTCGCTTCGCGTGGTAATTCGGCGTGTTGACGTTCGCGATGTTGTTCGCGATGGTGCGCTGGCGCAATGCCAGCCCGTCCATGGCACTGGCCAAGGCGGCGGAAGTCACGGATTCGAGCACAGAGTCCTGCCTGGGAAAGGTGGGGGTGGCCGATCCGTGGCCGGTAAACGAGCGATCCGTGCTCTTACAGTGGTTATCGGCACTGGTCAGCGCCGCGTTAGGCGAAAACGAGAGAGTATTTCAGATGTTTTGGAGCCGGTTTGTGTCAGCCGTTGACGTCGAGGTAGATGGCGGCCGAAGACTCGCCCACGCCGGGCACCGAGGACACCGCCTGGAGCTGGCGGGCCACGTCCATACGGGCTTCATCGAGCCGGTGGGCAACGCGTTCCTGGGCGGCGGCCAGGGCGGCGGCGCGACGCCGCGCAGCCGGCGGCAGCGGACCGGGCCGGGTGGGCGGTGTCCAGCGCTCCACGGGCAGCGGCGCCACGTGGCTTGGTGATGCGGAAGACAACGGGCCCAGCGGATCTTTCAATGTGCGCTCGGCGGCCTGCACCGCCATTTCGAGCACATCCAGGACAGCCATCCAGGCCGCCAGGGCCGTGTCGGCGGCCCCCGGCTCTGTCGGAGTTGATTCGGTGCGGTTGAAGCCGGCTCCCCCTAAGCCGATATCCGCGTCACCCTGCTCAGCCAAAACCGAGGCTCCCGCCACCTGTTCCGGGCTGGGTGTTCCAGGCCCCGGCCGCCGAGAAGGCGGCAGGCGCCGGGACGGCAGCCGCGGCCTCGTGCCAGGCCTGGCGCAGGGGTTCCAGCAGTTCGATTGCTTCGCGGGTCAAGACCGGATCGCGCTGGATATTGGCGTTGACCAAGGCAGTGAAGGCGTAGTTATAAAGGCCGATCAGCCCGTCGGCGCCATCCCAGGAATCAGTTTTCAAGGACGAGACGAGCTCGGCAATGATGGCCTGCGCATGCAGGAGGTTTTCCGAGGCGACGGGCCAATTGGCGGCCTGCTGCGCTGTCTCCGCCCGGCCAAGGTCCAGCAGGAGGCGGTCGTAGAGCATGGTGAGCAGGCGCGCCGGCGGAGCCGAGAGGACGGAGTCTTCGAGGTACTGGTTGCGCTGGGCCGCGCTTCCGTACCCACCCGTGCCGTAACCATTGCCGTAGGCATTGGTGGTCATGCTGAGCCACTTCCTGAAGTAAGGCCGCCGAGCTGGGCTGTGAGCCAGGACTGCTGGGCCTGCATGTTGCTGAGAGCTACCTCAAGGCCGGAGTACGTGCGCTGTAGCGTGGCCTTGCGGGATTCGAGCCGGGTGTCCCAGTCGCTGATGCGGTTCGCGAGGTCACGGACCTCGGATTCCTGGCCGGTGATTTTCTGGGTCAGGGTGCCGTCGTATTTGTCCGAAGCGGTGGTTGCGGCGGCGGCGATTCGGGTGGCGATCTCCTGGACGTTGGCGGCGGTGCCGGCGGGGTCCGCGGCGAGGGCTGCCGAGAACTTTTTCTCATCAAACTCCATAGTGCCGGTCTTGGTGATGCTGATGCCGATTTCCGACGGCGACCGAGGCGGAGTGCCCACCGGCAAGGAGGCGGCGGACAGGATGCTTTGGTTCACGGAGCGCACCGCGCTGTCGCCGGCGAAGACGCCGGCGCTGGTCGATGTTCCGCTCGTGTTGGTGGTGCTGGTGACGGCGGTTTTGCCGGCCACGTAGGAGAAAATGCCGTTGACGGCGGAGACCAGTTCGGAGGCGAGCTTGGTGATCCCGGCGTCGTCGCGGGCCACGGTGAGCGTAACGGGAACGGCGGTCACTTCTTTGGCGGTGATGGATACGCCGGGGAGGACGTCAGTAAAGGTGTTCGTTGAGGACTTCACCACCTGGGCTGCGGCGGTGCCGGGCCAGAGTGAAATTTCGGCATCCTGCGCAGCCTTGACGTCGGTGAACGTAGTGCCGGGATCGCTGATGGTAAAGGCCCCGGCTTCGCCGGACTTCGTGGCCGTGAACTGCAGGCGGTATTCGCCATCGCCGACCGCGACCTTGCTGGCAGTGACGCCGGCTCCGGCCGCGTTGACGGAAGCTACGACGTCGTCCAGGTTGCTGGAGAGCGGCTCGATCGTGAAAGCCTGGCCCCCGCTGTTGATGGTCATGGTGGTGTAGGGCCAGCCGACCACTGCGTTCACTTTCGGTGTGACGGTGACCTGGGTCTGGGCCAGCTTGGTGACCTGGAAGTCGATCGAGCCGGCTTTGGCGGCTGCCGTGGTGGTGGCGGTGACCTTGTCGCTGCTGGTGGTTGCGGCGTTGAGGTCCAGTGCACCGGGTTTGGCTGCGGCGGTGGCCTGGGTGGCGAGCGCTGCGACCTTGCTGTTGAGGCCCTGCAGCGCGGACACCATGGACTGGAGGTCCTGGGACTTGTACTTCAGCAGCGTCTGCGGGATGGCCTCAACCTGCATCACGGAACTGATGAGGGCAGTGGTGTCGAGCCCACTGGCTAGTCCGTCGAGTGAGATTCCCATCGCTGCCTTTCATTGCCGCACATGACTGCTGGTGCCAAATATTCGGAAGTTCAAATGTTGCGCGTAAGGGCCGGACGATGGATTGCTCTCATCGTCCGGCCCTTCCGCAGGAACTTGATCGGGGTTAAGTCTTCGTCCGATCAGGGTGGCAGCAGTCCTATTTCTAAACTACCGAGCCACCGGAAACCGGTTTAGCGCAGGAGCGAAAGAACACCCTGGCTGGACTGGTTTGCCTGGGCCAGCATTGCGGTGCCGGCCTGAGACAGGATGTTGGCCTTGGTGAACTTGACCATTTCCTGCGCCATGTCGACGTCAGCGATGCGGGACTGAGCAGCCTGCAGGTTTTCACCGGCAACGTTCAGCGACTTGACCGTGTGTTCCAGGCGGTTCTGGGTGGCACCCAAGTCCGAACGCTGAGCCGAAACGGCGGTGATGGCGGTGTCGATGGCGTCGATCGTCAACTTGGCGTTGGCGCTCGTGTCGACCAGGAAGTCACCGGCAGCTGCCGGGTCGGAAAGTGCGCCGACAGCCGTTGCCACGTCGCCGAGCTTGATGGTGATCGTGTCGTCAGCGGTGGCGCCAGTTCCGACCTGGATGTTGAGGTCGGCGCCGCCCTGCAGCAGGTTAATGCCGTTGAAGTTGGTGCCCTGGGTGAGGCGGTCGAGCTCCTTGCCCAGCGAGTCGCCTTCCTTCTTGATAGCGCCTCGGGCCGCAGCGTTGTTCGTGTCGTTCGAACCCTGGACAGCGAGGTCACGCATACGCTGCAGGATCGAGTGAACTTCAGTGAGAGCGCCTTCAGTCGTCTGAATGACCGAGATGCCGTCCTGGGCGTTGCGGGCGGCCTGAGCCGAACCGGTGACCTGTGCCTTCAGGCCCTCAGAGATGGACAGGCCTGCTGCGTCATCGCCGGCGCGGTTGATGCGCAGGCCGGTGGACAGCTTCTCCAAGGACTTGGAGAGGTCGTTCTGAGTAGCGTTGAGGCTGCGGTAAGTGTTGTTCGCCGCAAGGTTGTTATTGATAACGAAGCCCATGATGTTTCCTCCGTGAGTGGGACTGTAAGCGATGGCCCATCCGTGGGCCTTCAGAAGTAGTTATCGCCACTTGGCAAGCACAGGTAAGGAGAAATCCAAAATTGTTTTCTTGTTTCCCCTCGCACTAAATTCCGCGTGTTATCAGTCTTATTTCCGCTAACGGATCACCGGGCCCCGCCGATAGTTTCTACGAACCCAGCTGTTGGCCGCATCGTCCGCATGATGACTAGACGCCTCGGCACCACCGCAGTCACCTACACCATTCACACATGAGGGAGCCGTCCGGACCATGGCCATCCACGAACTTTCAGCCCTGCTGTGGCGGGAGCGTGAACTCCTGGACGTTCTCACCTTCAAGCTTGAGGAAGAGCAGCTCTTGCTGACCTCGGGTAAGTCCCGCTGGCTGCCCCACGGGACCAAGGAAGTGGAGCAGGTGCTCAGCCACCTCTCCCAGGCGAGTCTGGCCCGCACCATCGAGGCCGCCGTCGTGGCCGAGGTCTGGGGACTCCCCACCGATGCCTCCCTGGCCGAACTGGCCGCCGCCGCCCCGGAAGGCGCCTGGGCCGAGGTCCTCACCGCGCACCTGACGGCCCTGACCCGCCAAACGGCACTGATCAAGGAACTGCGCGACTCCAACGAGCAGTACCTGCGCACTGCGGTCCGCTCCACCCAGGAGTCACTCGCCGACCTAAACCCGGCGGCCGCGACCGGCACTTACGACGCACACGGCAAGACCGGGGAATCCGCCGGCTCCCGCATCTTCGACCAGCAATTCTAAGGAAGCGACCATGAGCACCTTCGGCGCCCTGAACACCGCGTACCGTGGGCTGACCGCCGCCCAGCAGGGCATGAACGTGGCGGGACAGAACATCGCCAATGCTGCCACTGAGGGGTACACCCGTCAGCGCGTAGAGCAGTCCTCGCTGGCCGCGCCCGCCCGCGGACTCTTCAGCGGCGGCACCTTGCAGCCCGGGCAGGGTGTTTCGGTGTACGCCATCGCACGGCTCGGCAACAGCTTCCTCGACGGCAGTGTCCGCTCCGCCGGAGCCCAGGCCGGCTACGCGAGTATTCGTTCCTCGGCTCTGCAGGGCATTGAAGGCGTGCTTCATGAGCCCGGCGGGAACGGCATCTCGACCGCGCTGCAGGGTTTCTGGTCCGCCTGGCAAGCCGCCGCCAACCAGCCCTCGGAGGACGGCCCAAAAGGTCTCCTGCTGAATGCCGCCACCTCCGTGACGGACAAGATCTCCTCCGCCTACCAGGCCCTCGACGCGCAATGGAGCAGGACCCGCGCCCAGGCCTCCGACAGTGTCGATGCCGTCAACGCGGCCGCCGCCCAGGTCGCTTCCTACAACACGACCATCCGTTCCACCCTCGCCGCCGGCGGATCGGCCAATGAACTGATCGACGCCCGGGCCAAGCTCACGGACAAGATCGCCAGCCTCGCCGGAGGCACGGTCCGCGAGCAGCCCGACGGCACTGTCGACGTGCTTGTCGGCGGCAACGCCCTGGTCACCGGCGGCTCCGTCCGGACGCTGGCTCTCTCGGGTTCCTCGTCGGACCGGATGGGAACGCCGGTGCAACTTGAATGGACAGACCGGAGCGGTGTCGCCGTTCCGGTCGACGGTGGAGAAATCGCTGGCGCCTTGTCCGTGCTGGCGCCCGCCGCCACACCGCCGTCCACTCCCGGCTCCGGCGGCGCCATCGCCGAGGCAGCCGAGAAGTACAACAGCTTCGCCTCCGCCCTCGCTACCGCGGTGAACCCCATCCACGCGTCCGGTGTCACGGGGACCGGCGCCACCGGCGTCGGTTTCTTCACCATGGCCGGCGCCGGACCCGCCGCGCTGAACATCAAGGGACCCGCAAACACCGCCGACATCGCCCTCAAGGCGTCGACGGGTGGCCCCCTGGACACGAGCATTGCGGACAAGATCTCGCAGCTCGGCACCGGCGCGGGATCCCCGGACAAGGTCTGGTCAGGCATAGTGACCGGTATTGGCGTGCAGTCACGCGGCGCCCGGCAACATGAGTCCCTCACCGCAGCGGCGCAGGTATCGGCGCTGACCAGCCGCGCCTCCCAGGCGTCAGTGAGCTTGGATGAGGAAAACGTCAGCCTGCTCACCAACCAGCACGCCTACCAGGCGGCGGCACGCGTGATGACCGCCGTCGACGAGGCCCTTGATGTCCTGATCAACCGCACCGGACTGGTAGGAAGGTAGCCATGCTGAACCGGGTAACAAACCTGACCATGAGCGCGGCCGCCCAGCGGACGCTGCAGGCCCAGCAGTCCAAGCTGGCCGAACTGCAGGAGAAGGCCACCTCACTCAACAAGATCTCCCGACCCTCGGACGATCCCGCCGCCACCGCGCGGGCCCTCGAAACCCGCTCCCTCCTCGCCGCCAACGCCCAGTACGGGCGGAATATCGACGACGGCAACACCTGGCTCACGGCGGCGGATTCCGCCCTCGAGCAGGCCACCAACGTGATGCACCGGATCAAGGACCTCACAGTCCTGGCCGGCAACGGCTCCCTGCCCCAGTCTGGCAAGGACGCCATCGCCAATGAGCTGGATTCCCTGAACAAGGACCTTGTTTCGATCGCCAACAGCAAGCACCTGGGCCGCAACATCTTTGCCGGCAGCTCGGATGCCGCCAGCGCCTTCACCGGCACCCCTCCCGCTCTCGACGGGCTGCCCAAGACCCCCGTGGAGCGCCGCATCAGCGCCACCGAAACTGTCCGCGTCGACGCCGACGGCGCCGCGATCTTCGGTAGCGGTACCGGCTCAGTCTTCGATATCGTGAGCCAGATGGCCGCCGATCTGCGCGCAGGGACGGACATTTCGCCCCGCGTCGGCCAGGTGGACACGGCATTCAAGAATATCGTCAACGGCCGTTCTGAAATTGGAACGCGCCAGTCGCAGCTGGATCGGGCCAGCAGCGTCAACACAGAATTGGAGGCCTCCTTGGACGCACAGAAGACGGGCATTGAGAAGGCAGACCTTGCCAGCGTCATCATGGACCTGAAACTTCAGGAGACCAACTACCAGGTGGCCCTCGCCGCGACGGCCCGGGTGCTTCAGCCCACCCTGATGGACTTCCTGCGGTGAGCACCCCGGTCATGGACACCCCCGTCGCCAGCCTGCCCGTCACTTTCACCGCGCCCATGCCAGGCTTCGAGGATCTGCACGATTTCGTGCTGCGGAGCGTCGAGGGCGCTGCCGGACTGTACGCCCTGGAGGCCGGTTCCAGCCCGGTGCGGCTGTTCCTGGCCGACGCCGCCGTGTTTGCGCCGAGCTACGCTCCGCCGATCCCGGCAGCATCGCTGGAGGCCCTGGAACTCGACGAGCGGGAGGCACCCCAGGTGCTGATCGTGGTCAACCACTCCCCCGGTTCCACGACGGTCAATCTCATGGCGCCGATCGTTCTCAACCGCGGCACGGGACGCTGCACCCAGCTCGTGCTGGATGGCCGGGACTTCCCGCTCCGGGCCGAGCTCAACTCGCTCTAGCCAACCCGCCTGGTCTAGCCAAACCGCCCGGCAATGCGCGCAGCCCGGCTCTGCGCCACCAGCCTCACCAGAAAGGCCAGCCTCACCAGAAGTGGGCTACATCCACGACAAGTCGCGACCCGGCGTCCGGTCCGGGCACCGTCAGGACCCGGAAGGGCAGCCGCGCACGGACGCCCAGGCCGAGGCTGCTGTAGCCTTCGAAGCTGCCCGCCCACGCCACCTGCCGGAACGTCTGGTAGCCAGTCACGTCGGTGAGTTCTTTCTTGTTCGCCGGGTTGTAGGTGGAGTTGCCGCCGTCGTCATACGCAGGGGCGTTGACCGTGAGCTGAATGAACGCCTGGCCGCGCAGCGGAACCGGCAGACCGGACCCGTCCTGCACCACTTCGGGAACATATTGGACGGTATAGCCGGCTACAGGGCCGTTGAGGTCAATAACCAGCCGGTCGAAACAGTAGTGCTGGCCGGTCCGGACGTTCACCACCTTAGCCCCGCTCATGGCCGGATCAGTCTTGATCAGCGAGCCCCAGACCAGTCCGCAGTAGGGCTCCGCGGCGGCCGGCGCCGGCGCGAGCACCCCGAGCCCGACGGCCATCAGCACTGCCGCGAGCAGAGCATGAATCTTCTTCAACTGGGTCTTCTTCAACCCGGCCACCCCCTGGTGCAGCCTGAGCCCATGAGCTGGCTGGACAGTCAGCGCAGGTCAGACGCTTCCAGCGTAGGCGGCGTCGAACCAGCGAGCGAGGCCCTCAAACGTTTTGGCGCCCAACCGTTAAAGTGACTCGGTACTGGTCACGGACGGATTTCACCGACGCATCTCGCGAATTTCCTTCACGAACGGATAACGCGCGGAGCCGCGGGCCGTGCCAGGAACGGCGAAGCGCCGGCACCCTCGCGGGTCCAGCGCTTCGTGCGGCCTTGCTGTTTCTTCAACTGCGGGGCGTCACCAGCTGCGGATAGCGGCCGGAACGCAGGAAGGTTCTTAGCCTTCGCAGTCGCGGCAGTACTTCATGCCGTTCTTTTCAAGGGCGACCTGGGACCGGTGACGGACCAGGAAGCAGGAAGAGCAGGTGAATTCATCGGACTGCTCCGGAACAACAATGACCGTCAGCTCTTCGCCGGACAGATCCGCACCTGGAAGATCGATGCCCTCAGCAGTGTCATTCTCATCGACGTCGATCACAGCAGTCTGCGCGCCGCCGCCGCGGGACGCCTGAAGGGCCTCCAGCGACTCAGCGGGAGATTCTTCTTCTGTCTTGCGTGGGGCGTCGTAATCGGTAGCCATATCGGGGTTCACTTTCGTTGCTGCGCAGCGCCATTTCAGGCACCTCAGTGAAGCAGTTTAGGACATTATGCATGGAGTTGAAGAATAGTGTGGCCAATCAGACACAATGAGTCGGACGGGGCGCGGAAACCCCTGGCCGGAGCCCCTGCCGCGCCCTCCTGATGGGCAGTTCAGGCGACCGGCCAGACCACCAACGTCTGCCAGTTCGCCGGGTCGGGTTCGGCGCCGGGATCGGTGAGGTAGTACTCCCACATGGCTTCCCCCGGGTTCGCGCCATCCTGCTGCATCCGCGCCATGATCGCGCCATAGGTCTGCTGCAGTGATTCGTAGGGACCGATGTGCATCGCTTCGTAGGCCCGGCCCGCGGGGAGGGTTCCGGCGATGACCGCCGTGTCCGCGCCGCCCGGGTTGGTGAAGGGTGCGGCGAGCGGGAACCCTGCCTCGACATCGACGACGTCGGTCGGCCTGCCTCGGTACAGCGCGAAGGGCGGTCCGGCCAGCTGGACATGCTGCTGCTGCACCGCACCCATGACGGCACCGAAGGCACGGCCGAAAAAGTCCCGCAGCGCATTCATCGGGACAGTCTCATGCACGACTGCCGTCGGCTGTTCCTTGAGTTGGGCGGGCTTGATGTCAGGAGCCGCCCCCGGGTTCTTTGAAGTCATACGCCCAGAGTCTGCCGCGTCCAATCCTCGGTCTAGGGCCTTACGGCCCGCGCCCACGAGAGCCCCCGACCGGTCCGGCGGCGTCCGGACACGCGTCCGGATACGCCGCAGGCACGCGCCGATAAATAAATGAACTTTATTCATATTAGGTCTTGCCGCACATCGCGAACACCCCAATACTAAATGAACAACGTTCATTTATGTGACCCCCGTCTCACTGGAGTAGCCATGATCGAAATCACGTCCCTCGACACCCCGCCCTCCCTCGCCCGCACCGCGCCGTCCCGTTCCGCGCCGTCCCGTACCGCGCCGTCCAGCACAACGCCGTCCGGCACAACACAGTCCAGCCGTCCGGCGCTGCGGGTCGGCGTTGTGCAGCACCGCTGGCAGCCTGACGCCGCGGCCCTGCACGCCGAACTGGACGAAGGCATCGCGCGGGCCGCCCGGCTGGGAGCCGACGTCGTCTTCCTGCCCGAGCTCACACTGTCCCGCTACCCCGCGGACACGCTTCCCGAAAATGACACCGCCCGGGGCGGGGCCAGGCGCCCACGGCCCTCGGACATCGCCGAGGACCTGTTCACCGGCCCCACGTTCCGCTTCGCGGCGGACGCGGCCCGCAGGCACGGACTCTGCGTCCACGCCTCGCTGTACCAGAAGGTGGAGAATCCGGACGGTTCCGACGACGGTCTGGGCTTGAACACTGCCATCCTGGTGTCGCCCCAGGGCGAGCTGCTGGGCCGCACCCACAAGCTGCACATCCCTGTCACGGCCGGCTATTACGAGGACAAGTTCTTCCGCCAGGGCCCGGACGACGACGATGCCTACGAGGTCCATTCTCCCGCCGAACTCGGCGGCGCACGGTTGGGCATGCCCACCTGCTGGGATGAATGGTTCCCCGAGCTGGCGCGGATTTACTCCCTCGGCGGGGCAGAACTCCTCGTCTACCCCACCGCCATCGGCTCCGAGCCGGACCACCCGGACTTCGACACCCAACCGTTGTGGCAGCAGGTCATTCTGGGCAACGGCATTGCCAACGGACTGTTCATGGTGGTCCCCAACCGCTGGGGCAGCGAAGGCACGCTGAACTTCTACGGCTCCTCCTTCATCTCCGATCCCTACGGCCGGATCCTCGCCCAGGCACCGCGGGACGAATCCGCGGTGATGGTCGCGGACCTGGACCTCGACCAGCGCCGGGACTGGCTCACGCTCTTCCCCTTCCTGGCCACGCGCCGCCCGGACACCTACGCGCGGCTGACCGAACCGGTACGCCCCGACGCCCCGCTCGGCCTCAATGTGTATGTGGCCACCGCGCGGACGGCCACCGCCCAGATGGCCACAGCACAGAAGGCCACAGCATGAGCACCTGGCGGATGCCGTCCGAAACGGCGCCACAGGACCGTGTCTGGATGGCGTTCCCCACCGGCGGCTACACCCTGGGCGATACAGAGGCGGAAGCCCACGCCGCCCGCTCCGTCTGGGCCGCCGTCGCGAACGCCGTCGTGGAATTTGAACCGGTCACCATGCTGGTGGCGCCGGCCGATGTAGAGACCGCTGCCCCCTACCTCCACCCGGATATCGAGGTGGTCACCGCCGCACTGAACGACGCCTGGATGCGGGACATCGGCCCCACGTTCGTCCTGGACGACGGCGGTCGGCTCGGTGCCGTGGACTGGGTGTTCAACGGCTGGGGCGGCCAGGACTGGGCCGCCTGGGACAAGGACTCGCTCGTGGCAGCGGCCGTCGCGGCACGCTCGGGGGCCAGCCACGTCGTCTCTCCGCTCGTCAATGAGGGCGGCGGCATCCATGTCGACGGTGAGGGCACGGTGCTCGTCACCGAGACTGTGCAGCTCGATCCGGGCCGCAACCCGGGACTCAGCAAGGCCGACGTCGAGGCCGAACTGGCCCGGACCCTGGGCGCGAGCCACGTCGTCTGGCTGCCGCGCGGGCTGACCAGGGATTCGGAGCGGTTCGGCACGCGCGGCCACGTCGACATCGTCGCGGCCATCCCGTCCCCGGGCACCGTGCTGGTCCATTCCCAGCAGAATCCGGCACACCCCGATTTCGGGGTCAGCCGGGCCATCATCAGCCACCTCGCCACCACCCGGGACGCGGCCGGCCGCGAATGGAACATCATCGAAGTCCCCGCCCCGGAAACCCTGACGGACGAGGAAGGCTTCGTCGACTACAGCTACATCAACCATCTGGTGGTCAACGGCGGTGTCATCGCCTGCACGTTCGGCGACCCGATGGACGAGAAGGCCCTGCGCATCCTCGGCGACGCCTACCCCGGCCGCAAAGTGGTGGGCATCGACGCCCGCGAGCTCTTCGCCCGCGGCGGCGGCATCCACTGCATCACACAACAGCAACCGTCAGCCTCCCAGAAGACAGGTCAGCCATGAGTCAAACTGTCGGCCGCGAAGACGGCACCACCACCGCCCACGACGCGGTCGATCCCGCCGGCTCGAAGCACGGCATCACGGGCAAGGGGCTCAAGGGCGGCCAGCTGGGCCTGCTCGCCGTCGTCGTCCTGGGCATCTCCTCCGTGGCGCCCGCCTACAGCCTCACCAGTTCGCTGGGACCCGCGGTCGGCGCCGTGGGCGTGCAGCTGCCGGCGATCTTCATCATCGCGTTCATCCCGATGATCCTGGTGGCGTTCGCCTACCGCGAGCTCAACGCCGATTCCCCGGACAGCGGCACCACCTTCACGTGGGCCACGAAGGCGTTCGGCCCGTTTGTCGGCTGGATGGGCGGCTGGGGACTGCTGGCCGCCAACATCATCGTCCTGTCCAATCTGGCCGGCGTCGCGGTGGACTTCTTCTATCTCTTCCTGGCCCAGGTGTTCAACAACCCCGAACTCGCGGACCTGACCTCAAACACGGCCGTGAACATTGTGACGTGCCTGGTGTTCGTGGCACTCGCCGTCTGGGTCAGCTACCGCGGCCTGCACGCCACCAAGCTCGTGCAGTACAGCATGGTCGGTTTCCAGGTGCTGGTCCTGGCCGTCTTCATCATCATGGCACTCGGCCACGCAGCCTCCGGTGACTCGAACACCGCGATCGCCTTCAGCTGGGACTGGTTCAACCCGGCGAAAATCGAGAGTTTCGAGCAGTTCACCGCCGGCATGTCACTGGCCGTCTTCGTCTACTGGGGCTGGGACGTCTGCCTCACCGTGAACGAGGAAACCAAGGGCGGCAGGGGCACCGCCGGGCGGGCGGGAACGACGACGGCGGTCGCCGTCCTGGCCCTCTACCTCGCCGTGATCGTGGCCACCATGATGGTGGCAGGCACCGGTGCCGACGGCATTGGCATGAACAACCCGGACAACCAGGCGAACGTCTTTGCGGCTCTGGCCTCCCCCGTCATGGGTCCGCTGGCCATCCTGATGTCCATGGCCGTGCTCTCGGGCACCGCCTCCTCGTTGCAGTCCACCATGGCCTCCCCCGCCCGCAGTCTGCTGGCGATGGGGCACTACGGAGCCCTGCCGCCGCGCTTCGCGTCAGTCAGCAAGCGCTTCGGATCCCCCGGCTACGCCACGCTGATTGCGGGCCTGCTGTCGGGCGGCTTCTACGCCGTCATGAAAGTGGTCAGCGAAAACGTCCTCAACGACACCATCATGGCCCTGGGCCTGATGATCTGCTTCTACTACGCCCTCACAGCGTTCGCCTGCACGTGGTACTTCCGGCACAGCCTGTTCTCCAGCGTCCGCAACTTCTTCATGCGGCTGCTGTTCCCGGCGCTGGGCGGCCTGGTCCTCACAGTGGTCTTCTTCCAGACCGCCGTGGACAGCTGGGCCCCGGAATTCGGCAGCGGCTCCGAGGTCTTCGGCGTGGGCCTGGTGTTCATCCTGGGCATCGGCATCCTCGCCCTTGGCGTCGTGGTGATGCTCGTGACCGCGAAACTGCATCCGGGCTTCTTTCGGGGCGAGACCATCCGGAAGGACACCCCCGCACTGGTGGTTCCGGGGTGGTGTTCCGCAGCTAGATCAACACGCCAATGCGTACGGCCCTGCACCCCGGATTCGGGCAGCAGGGCCGTGCGTTTGCTGTCAGTGGGCTGAGGACGTGCTCAGCCTTTGTGCACCTTCAGTTCTTCGGTGCGATTCGAGTCAGGGCTGGACCTTAGGTGAGCTCGGCGCCCCAGCAGCGCGTAGCTGGCAGCGCTGGTCAGGCCTCCGGCCAGCCAGGGGAGATCCCACCCGCCAAGCGCTGTGGTGTATGGGACCCTGCATCTCGGTATGAATCCGTACATGAAAAGCCAGGTAGCGAAAACTCCGAGCCCAAGGGAAGGTAGTGCGGGCTCAGTTCACCCAGGGCAGCTCGGGAGAGCCCGGAGCCGCGAACAGACGGTCTGTGCCGCGCGGCCACTTTTTT
>CAVRLW010000018.1:0-362225 GCA_963722145.1 uncultured Actinomycetota bacterium
AACCGCTCCAGGATGTCCAGCTGCTGCTCGAACGGCAGCGTGGTGGGCAGGGAGATGGACTGCAGGTCGTGGCCGTAGAGCGAGTGGTAGCTGAGGATCTTGTCGATGACCTGTTCCGGGCTGCCCACGAGCGCGGGCCCTTCGGCGACGGCGTGCTGGATGTCGCGGAACGGCGAGTTGTTGCCCGGGACGTTGCGGTCTGCCGTCAGCGCCTCGTAGACCGGGCCGAACTGGCGGATGGCCTCCTGGGTGGTGTCGGCGATGAACACGCCGCCGGCGCCGCTGCCCGAACCAACGTACTGCTGCTTCGGATCGTGGCCGTGGCGTTCGTACTCTTCGCGGTAGTGCTGGATCAGCACCTGGTAGTTTTCCCGCGGCTGGATGGCGTTGGCGGTGAACAGCGGGTCGCCCCACTGCGCTGCCAGCGCGGCGGAGGTCAGGCGTTGTAGCAGACCCGTGCCAAATCCGGGGCGGCGCCGGCGAACGGCCGGGGCGTTGTGGTGGTGGGCTCGGTCAGCGGCGGCGCGGAAGCGGCCGGACCAGGTGACGTTTTCCTCGCGCCAGAGCCGCCGCAGCAGCCCGTACTTCTCGGCCAGCAGGTCCCACTGGTCCGCGAGGTCCAGGCCGAAGAGCGGGTACTGCAGCACCTCGTTGCCCTTGCCGATGACCAGTTCCAGCCGGCCGCGGCTCAGCTGGTCGATCGTGGCGTAGTCCTCGGCCACCCGCACGGGATCCAGCACGGACAGCACGGTGACGCCGCTCTGCAGCCGGATCCGGTCGGTCACGGCGGCGATGGCCGCGAGCACCGTGGTGGGCGAGGAGGAGATGAACTCCCCGGCGTGGCGCTCCCCCACCGAGAAGCTGTCGAAGCCGAGTTCCTCGGCCCGGCGCGCCGTCTCCACCACCTGGTTGAGCCGGTCCGCCGTGGAGACGATCTCCCCGGTCACCGGATTCTTCAGGTGCGGGATGATGTCCAGGACCTGGAACTTCACTGTGTTTTCCGCTGTTTGCAGCTGTGTCGCTGCGGCTGGCGGCGCGAAGTTCGCCTCGGTGATGGTCTTGGATTCCGGCAGGGCTTCCTCGGAGAGGCCCCAGCGTTCCAGGACCTCGGCGTAGGAGCCGTCCTTGATGGCCGAGTTCAGTGCGTCCGTGATCGCCGGGGCCAGGCCGTTGCCCCGGAGCGTGGTGGCGGCCACGAGGGTTTCGGACGGCCAGCCGGCGTTGACCTTGCCCACCACTTTCAGGTCGTCGCGGGTGTTTTCGCGGTACACGGTGGACGGGTACGGGGCGATGTTCAGGTCGGTCCGGCCGGAGGACAGCGCCAGGATGGTGTCCGCGTCGGAGGAGTAGTACTGCAGGACGGCCGGGGCCTTGCCCTTGCCCTCCAGCTCCTTGTTCCAGGCCAGCAGGATCTTCTCCTGGTTGGTGCCGGAGCCCACGGAGACCTTCAGGCCGGAGATGTCGTCCGCGCCCTTGATGTCGTAGCTGGCGGATCTTCTTGGCCTCGAAGCCCATGTACGCGGCCCGGTAGCTGGCGAAGTCGAAGAGCTTCACGCGGTCCTCGTTGACGCCCACATTGGAGAAGACGGCCTCGAAGTCGCCGGACTGGGTCTTCAGCGGCCAGTTCTCCCACGACGTCACCTGGACGTCGAGCTCCAGCCCCAGCTTGTCCGCGACCAGCTGGGCGATGTCCAGCTCCGACGCCGATCGGGGTCTTGTCGTCGGTGGCGTGGAAGGACAGCGGGATGGAGCCTGCCGTGGTGGCCACGGTCAGCTTGCCGTCCTTGCCGATCAGCTCCGGGACCTTGGCGGCGAGCGCCGCGTCCTTCCCGGCCCGGATGCGCTGCTGGTCCGGGGAGGTGTTGTAGACGACGCCGTTGCGTGCCGCCGTCGTGGCCGGCTTCGCCGGACGCGGCCGGAAGCGGAGGCGCCCGGGTCGGAGCAGGCGGACAGCGGCCGGACAGTGTGCCGAGCAGGACGACGGCGGGCAGTGCCGCCAGGGAGCGCGCGCGGCCTGCGCGGCGGGCTTGCGGGCTGCGAAGAGATGCCATGGGGAGTTCCTTAGATGTTGAAGGCCGGTTCGATCACCTTGGAGAAGAAGCTCCGGGTGCGTGGTTCCTGCGGGTTGGTGAAAATTTCCTGGGGGCTGCCCTGTTCGACGATCTGGCCCTCGTCCATAAACACCACGGTGTCCGCCACGTCGCGGGCGAAGCCCATCTCGTGGGTGACGATGATCAGCGTGGTGCCGGACTTGGCGAGTTCGCGGATGACGTCCAGGACCTCGTTGACCAGTTCGGGGTCCAGGGCGGAGGTGGGCTCGTCGAACAGCAGGATTTTGGGGTCCAGCGCCAGCGCCCGGGCGATGGCCACGCGCTGCTGCTGGCCGCCGGAGAGCTGGCGCGGGTAGGCGCCGGCGCGGTCCTTGAGGCCCACCCGGTCCAGCAGTTCCAGGCCGCGGTCGCGGGCCTCTGCCTTGGAAGGCCGGTCCCGGCGCGCGGCACGACGGGCGCTTCGGTCACGTTTTCCAGCGCGGTCAGGTGCGGGAACAGGTTGAAGTTCTGGAACACCATGCCGATCTCGGTGCGCTGCTTCAGGATGTCCTTTTCGCGCAGCTCGTGGAGCCGCTGCCCCGGACCTCGTAGCCCACCAGCGTCCCGTCGATGGCGATGAGGCCGCCGTCGACCTTTTCCAGGTGGTTGATGGTGCGCAGCAGGGTGGACTTGCCGGAACCGGACGGGCCGACGATCACGGCCACGCCGCCGGGCTCGACCGTCAGGGTGATGCCCTTGAGGACTTCGGTGGCGCCGAAGGATTTCCGGACCTTGGTGATTTCCACGAGGCCGCGGGTGGGTTCGGCGCCGTTGACGGCGGCGGGCCGCGGGGATGTCTGGTGGCATGCGGTGCTCATCGGGTGGCTCCTTGCTGAGGTTCGGGTGCCACGGCGTGGGTGGCGAGGAATTTGCGGGCCTTCTGCAGCGGCGTCAGCGGCAGCGTGCGGACGGCGCCCTTGGAGTAGTGCCGCTCGATGTAGTACTGGAAGACGCTCAGCACCGAGGTGATCACGACGTACCAGAGGGTGGCCACGAGCAGCAGCGGCAGGACCTGCTGGGTCCGGTTGTAGATGACCTGGACGGTGTAGAACAGCTCGGAGTAGGCCAGGACGTAGACGATCGAGGTGCCCTTGACCAGGCCGATGATCTCGTTGAAGGCCGTGGGCAGGATGGCGCGCATGGCCTGCGGCAGGACGATCCGGGTGGAGCGCCGCCAGGCCGGGATGCCCAGGGCGGCTGCGGCCTCGAGCTGGCCCTGGTCCACGGAGAGGATGCCGCCGCGGATGATCTCGGCCGAGTAGGCGGCCTGGTTCAGGGTCAGGCCGAGCACTGCCGCGGCGAACTGGCTGATCAGTGTGGTGGTCTGCACTTCGAAGAACCGGACGTCGGTGAAGGGGATGCCGAGGCTGATCTTCTCGTACAGGTAGCCCAGGTTGTACCAGAGCAGCATCTGCACCAGCAGCGGAGTGGAGCGGAAGATCCAGGAGAACGTCCAGGACACGGAGACCAGCAGCGGGGACGCGGACAGCCGCATCAGGGCCAGGATGAAGCCCAGGACAAACCCGAGCAGCGCCGGAGATGGCGGTCAGCTTCAGGGTTTCCAGCAGGCCGTTCACGATCGACTGCGCGGTGAACCACTGCGCCACCACGCCCCACTCCCAGCGCGGGTTGGTGGCCAGCGACCAGGCGATGCCGGCCACGCCGAGGGCCACGACGGCGGTGCCCACCCAGCGCCACGGGTGCGCGGGCCGGGACCAGCCGGTAGTCGGCGTAGTCGGTGGCGGGGCCGCGGCGTCCCGGGCCGGCGCCGGCGGCGCCGGAGCGCCGTTCGCCGGGTGGCCGGGTGCGCGGTCCGGCCGGCTGTGACGTCGGTTGCGTTCGCGCTGCCGGCGGACGCCGGCTCAGGTGCGGACTGCGCCACCTTGGTTGTTGTCGAACTCATGCGCCACCTCGCTTCTTCCAGTTGCTTCGTAGGGGTCGGGATTGGCTGCAAATCTAGGGGCGCGCCGAGAAGGCGCGGCAAGGCGGCAAGTTGCATTCGTTCACGGGGCTTCGCACGGCGTCATGAGTCGGTTTTTTGCGCCTTTTGACGCGCCGTGACGCGGGGTGAACGGCCGTGACCGGCGCCTCGACCGCGCCCCTTCGGGCTGCCTAGCATGAGGGCCCTGCAGCCCGGAGATGCCGTCCCGACAGGAGCCGCCATGCCAGCGAATGCCCCATCCGTGGTCTTTGTCGGCGGCGGTCCGCGGGCGGCCGGGCTCCTGGAACGCCTCGCCGCCAACCGGCCGGAACTGTTCGACGGCGCGCTCAAGATCCACGTAGTGGAGCCGCACGACCCGGGCGCCGGCAGGATCTGGCGCTACGAGCAGCATCCCGGGCTGATGCTCAATTCGGCCGCGGCGGACGTCACGATGTTTACCGATACCTCGGTCGCAGTGCGAGGGGCCGGCCGTCGAGGGCCCGGGCCTGGCCGACTGGGCCGCCGGGGTCCTGGACGGCTCCATCGCGGACGTCCCGGAGCTCCCGGCGGAACTCCGGCGCCAGCTGGCCGCCCTCACCGGCGCCACCTTCCCCACCCGGCAGCTCCAGAGCCACTACCTGGAATGGTTCTTCCGCCGCTCCGTCGCCGCGCTCGGACCGGACGCCACCGTCACCGTCCACCAGGACACGGCGTCGGCCGTCGAACCGTGCAGCGTGAAACGGCCAGCGGCAGGCAGCAGGCGCACCGACGGCCCGGCAGGGTACCTCGTGCGGCTGGCCGGCGGCGCGGCGCTGCGCGCCGACGTCGTGGTCGCCTCCGTGGGGCACACGGACTCGCTGCCGGACCCGGAGTCTGCCGCGTGGGCCGGTTTTGCCGCCCGGCACGGCGGGTTCCACGCGGCGCCCAGCTACACCACCGACGTCGACTATTCACCGCTCGCCGCCGGCCAGGACGTGATTGTCTCCGGCATGGGCCTGGCGTTCGTGGACCTGCTGGTCCTGCTGATGGAGGGCCGGGGCGGCACGTTCGAGGAGCTGCCCGACGGCGGCCTGCGCGTACCTGCCCTCCGGTGCCGAGCCGCGGATCTGGGCAGGTTCCCGGCGCGGCGTGCCCTACCACTCCAAGATTTACGTCCACCCTGCGCGGCGAACCCGCCGGGGAGCCGGCGTTCTTCACCGCGGAGGCCGTCGACGGCGCTGCTGGAAGCGCACGGCGAGCTGGATTTCCGCGCCCAGCTCTGGCCCCTGATCGCCAAGGATGCCGGCTACGGCGTATTACCGCGAGCTGTTCACCGGCTACCCGGAGCGGGTCAGGATTGGCTGGCAGGAATTCGCCGAGCGTTCGCCGCCGCCGACTGGTACAGCCCGGACCGCGCAGCGGCTGGTCGCCGAGTCCGTCCCGGACGCAGGGCTGCACCTGGACTTCGAACAGCTGGACCATCCGTTCGCGGGCCGCGTTTTCGCCGGCCATGAGGACGTCCAGGCAGCGGTGGCAGCGTACATCGAGCAGCGACCTTGAGCTGCGCACCGGGCCGGACCATTCGGAGACCCTGGCCCTCTTCACTTCCCTGCTCAAGTTCTACATGGAGCTGGGCCGGCTGGTGCCGTCCGAGCGCCTGAACGCGCGGTCGCAGCGCGACTGTCCAGGGCTGGTGGCACGGGTTCTTTAGCTTCGTCGATTCCGGGCCGCCGCCGCGCAGGCTGCGGGAGATGCTCGCGATCCACCGGGCCGGGCTGCTGCAGTTCATTGGCCCGGGGCTGGAGATCGAGGCGGACGAGTACTCCGGCCGGTTCGTCGCCCGCTCGGCCCAGGCCGGGGTCGCCGTGTCAGCGGCGGCGCTGATCGAGGCCCGGCTTCCGGCGCCTTCGGTGGCCCGCTCCGCGAACCCGCTGCTGCGCCAGCTGCACACCTCCGGGCTCGGCACCGAGCAGCAGCTCCTGACCGCGGACGGCACGCATGCGACCGGGACGGCTCCTGGTGTCCGCCCACAATGAGCTGATCAGTCCGGTGGGGGAGCGGCGCGAGCCGGCTGTTCGGCGTCGGGCCCGGTACCTCCGGCTGGGGCGCGGGCGCCTTCGCCCGGCCCGGCAGCAACGCCGCGCCGTTCCGCGAAAACGACGCCCTGGCCCGGCGCGTCCTGAACCTGCTGGCCAACCCCAACAACGGCCACGCGAACAACAACGGCCAGGCGGTGCCGCAGGCCGTCGCCGGCGGAAAGGACCCGTCATGACCCCGCCACCACTGCAGACCCCGCCGCCACTACACACCCCGCCCGTGCGCACCCGTCCCGTGGAGTCGTCCAACCTGACGGTCCTCAACCTCCCCATGAGCGATCCCAGGGTCCGCCCGCTCCTGGACGAGCTCGCGCTCGAATATGACACCCGCTACGGCAACCTCTTTGGCCGGGGAGCAGCCGCCGAGGAACTCAACCGCTACCCGGCCGAGGAATTCGCCGCGCCGGGCGGGGCGCTGTTGATTGTGCGCGAGAACGGCGAATCCGTGGCGGGCGGCGCGTTCCGCCGGCACGGCCCCCAGACACGCCGAGTTCAAGCGGATCTGGACGCATTCGGCACACCGCCGCCGGGGCCTGGCCCGTTTTGTCCTGGCCGAACTGGAGGCGCTGGCCGCCCGCCGCGGCTACCGGAAGGTCTACCTGACCACCGGTCCCCGCCAGCCGGAGGCGAAACACCTCTACCTGAAAACCGGCTACGAGGCCCAGTTCGACCTCTCCGCGGACCCGGAAACCATCGGACCGCTGGCATTCACCAAGGACCTGCCCGCCGGGTCACGCAGGGGCCCATCCCGGCGATAGAGTGCACAACAGGCCGGCGCGAGATCCGCGCCGTGCCAGTATCGCCTCAGCCGCCGCGGATTCGCGGCGCCGAAGTACCCGGGAGCAATTCGTGCGGCATGGATCCAAGCCCACCATCCGCGACGTCGCGGAGACGGCCGGGGTGTCCCTGACCACAGTTTCCTACGTGCTCTCCGGCCGCTCCGGCGGCACCACCCGGATCAGCCAGGCCACCCAGGACCGGGTGCACTCCGCGGTCCGCGAACTCGGCTATGTGGCCAACGGTGCTGCCCGGGGAATGCGGCGCGGCCGGACGGGGCTGGTGGCCGTGGCTGTCGCGGACCTCGAACAGCCGCGGGATAGGGCCATCGCCACGGTACTGGCCAGAATCCTGCCCGGGCACGGCTACCAGGCGGTCGTCCTGCTCGGCGGGAGCTGGCGGCAGTTCATGCTCTCCGGCGGTGCCGACGGCGTGATCCACACCTGCGCGCTTGAGACGTGCGACGATTCCGTGGCCATTGCGGAGCTCGCCGGCCGCGGCGTGGCCCAGGTGCTCATTTCGGACGACGCCGGGGCCGGCAGCCTCGCTGTTCAGGGCGGATACGATGTGGTCCCCGCCGGGACGGACACCCCGCAACTCCTGGCCGAACGGGCCGTCACTCTGCTGCTCGGACGGCTGCGGAGCTAAGTCCCCGCTTAGGCTTTCAGCGCGGCGGCTTCAGATGCTGCATCCTCCCGCGCGGCGTCCTCCCGGATGGGGCGCCGGGCCAGCCATGCGGCCACGATCGCGCCGGAGATGTTGTGCCACAGGGAGAAGACGGCGGAGGGCAGCGCGGCCAGCGCGCCGAAGTGCGCCGTGGCGAGGGTGGCGGCCAGGCCGGAATTCTGCATCCCGACCTCAAAGGCGAGGGCCCTGCGCGCCTTGTCATCCAGCCGCCCCAGCTTGCCGGCCAGGTAGCCCAGGCCCAGTCCGAAGCCGTTGTGCAGCACGACAGCGAGGAACACGATGCCACCGGCGGCGACGATCTTGCTGGCGCTGCCGGCCACCACGATCGCCACGATCAGGGAAATCACGACGGCGGAGGCCCACGGCAGCGCCGGCAGGACCCTGGCCACGAGTTTGCGGAGGAAGAGGCGGGCCAGCAGGCCGGCAATGACGGGCAGGAGGACGGTCTTGACGATGTCCTGGACCATGCTGCCGGCGTCGATGCTCAGGTACGAGCCAGCCAGGAACAGCACCAGCAGCGGCGTCACGATCGGGGCGATCAGGGTGGAGACGGAAGCGACGGCCACGGACAGGGCGACGTCGCCCTTGGCGAGGAACGCCATCACGTTGGAGGCGGTGCCCGACGGCGCGCAGCCCACCAGGATCAGGCCCACCGCAAGCTCCGGCTCCAGGTGGAGGGCGACGGCGATCAGCCAGCCGGCCCCCGGCATGATGACGTAGTGCGCCACGATTCCCAGGGCCACCGCCCAGGGACGCTTGGCCACCGAGGCGAAATCGGGCGGGGTCAGCGTCAGGCCCATGCAGAACATGATGATGCCCAGCAGGAACGGCACGCTGGGCGCGAGGGGTTTGAACGCCCCGGGGAACAGGAAGCCGGCGAGCCCGGCCACCACGACGAGGATCGGGAAGACCGTCACCGCAATGCGGGCGATCTTTGCCTCGGCGGCGAGGGCGGGATTGGCCGGGACGTCGGCGGCGCTCGCGTCCGGGGCGGTATTCGGAGTCTTAGTTGCCTCAAGCATCCAAGAATGGTGCCACCGGCGTCCACGGACTGACCACTTCGTGACCACCTGTCAGACAAATATGTCAGATTTTTTGGCGCCGTTGCAGGGAGGGACCGGACGGGTAGGGTTCATTGGGTGGGTGAGCCCTAAACGGCGAACTCCCCACCCCTCCGGCGCGACGCAGCGCCCACATGCCCTGAACTCTGCACATTCTTTGAAATCCGGAGGCCGTTGCGCCTTCTTGACCACGAACGGAACCAGCGATGGCCACCAGTAGCAACGCGGAGGCTCCAGCCCTCACTCCCGACCAACGGCAATCGGTCCTGGGCGCGCTGAGGTCCCCGCGCCGGCTCAAGACCGAGGTCCTGGGCGGAGTCGTCGTCGCCCTGGCCCTGATTCCCGAGGCGCTCGCCTTCTCCATCATCGCCGGGGTGGACCCGAGAATCGGGCTCTTCGCGTCCTTCACGATGGCGGTGACGATCGCCTTCGTCGGCGGCCGTCCGGCGATGATTTCCGCGGCCACCGGCGCCGTCGCCCTCGTGACCGCCCCGCTGGTGAAGTCGCACGGCCTGGATTACCTGGTGGCGGCTGTGCTCCTGGCCGGCATGTTCCAGATCATCCTGGGTCTATCCGGCGTGGCCAAACTGCTGCGCTTCATCCCGCGCTCGGTCATGGTGGGCTTTGTCAACGCCCTGGCCATCCTGATGTTTATGTCGCAGGTGCCCGAGCTGATCGGCGTGCCCTGGCTGGTCTACCCGCTCACCGCTTTGGGCCTGCTGATCGTGTTCGGCGTGCCCCGGCTCACCAAAGCTGTCCCCGCGCCGCTCGTGGCCATTGTGGTCCTGACGCTCATCACGGTGACGGCCGCCGTCGCTGTCCCGACCGTGGGGGACAAAGGCGCACTGCCGGACTCGCTCCCGTCCCTGCTGCTTCCCAACGTGCCGAACACGTTCGAAACCCTGCAGGTCATCTTCCCGTTTGCCCTGGCCATGGCCTTCGTGGGGCTGCTCGAATCCCTCATGACCGCGAAGCTCGTGGATGACGTCACGGACACTCGCTCATCCAAGACCCGTGAGGCCTGGGGGCAGGGTGTCGCGAACATTGTCACGGGCCTCTTCGGCGG
This sequence comes from uncultured Actinomycetota bacterium, assembly GCA_963722145.1. Classification (GTDB taxonomy): domain Bacteria; phylum Actinomycetota; class Actinomycetes; order Actinomycetales; family Micrococcaceae; genus Arthrobacter. Next base: position 9,678 of record CAVRLW010000018.1, read on the forward strand.
CATGGGCGGCTGCGCCATGATCGGCCAGACCATGATCAACGTCAAAGCTTCCGGCGCCCGCACCCGCATCTCCACCTTCCTGGCCGGCGTCTTCCTGCTCATCCTCGTGGTGGCCCTCGGCGACATCGTGTCCCTCATCCCGATGGCCGCGCTCGTGGCCATCATGATCTTCGTCTCCGTTGCCACGTTTGACTGGCACAGCATCGCGCCCGCCACCCTCAGGGCGCTGCCCAAGAGCGAAACCGCGGTCATGGCGGCCACGGTGGCCGTCACGGTCGCAACCCATAACCTGGCGATCGGCGTCGGAGCCGGCGTGCTGGTAGCGATGGTCCTGTTCGCCAGACGCGTGGCACACTTCGTCACCGTGGAGCGCTCCGTGACGGAGGACGACGGCGGCCTGCGGGCGACGTATCGGGTGGACGGCGAGCTGTTCTTCGCCTCCTCGAACGACCTGTACACGCAGTTTGAGTACGCCCTGGACCCGGAACGCGTGATCATCGACATGCGCGATTCCCACCTATGGGACGCCTCCACGGTCGCTGCTTTGGATGCCGTCACGGCGAAGTACCGGCAGCACGGCAAAAGCGTCGACGTCGTTGGCCTGAACGATGCCAGCGTCTTGATGCGCGAACGCCTGGCCGGAAAGCTCGGCGCGGGGCACTAGCCGGGGCAGCCCACGGCTGGTGCCCTGAAATTAGGTCACACGATTGGGTCTTTTTGTTTGCCGTGGTGCGGCCTAGCGTGGACACAAGGGCCCGCCCAGCCGGGGTGGCCGGAGCATGGAGGAATATCCAATGACGACGCACGTAGCCGACTGCAGCGTGAGCAATTGCTCGTTCAATGACCACTCCCACTGCAACGCGGCCGCCATTACCGTCGGCGGCGCTGAAGATCATGCCTCCTGCGCGACCTTCATCGACATCGGTGTGCACGGAGGACTCCCCAAGGTGCTGGCAGATGTCGGCGCCTGCCAGCGTACTGAGTGCACCCACAACGAGCACCTGATGTGCAAGGCGACCGAAGTCCACGTGGGCCCCGGGGTCGACAACGCTGATTGCCTCACCTACGCCCACAAATAAGCCGCCGCACGCGGCGTCCGCCTCCATCGAACAAAGGATTACCACCTACTTCCACGGGAATTAAGTCACATTAGTTTGACGTTAAGGCTTACCTAAGTAAGGGTTAGCTAAGTCGATGCTGTCTAACGTCAAACAAAGGATCCCTCTGTGGCGCCCGTTACCCCCGTGGATGTTCACCCCGTGCCGGCCGGCACCGAGACCGGGCACGGTTCCCCGGCCGGGGCCGTGAAAGACCCCACCGCCTACCTCTTCAATGCCCGCAATGCCGACGGCTACACCGCACAAGTGCTCCAAGGAGTGACGGCGGTCGCCGCCAAAGTCTCCCGGTGCACGCGGCCGTTTACCGGCGCCACGCCCGGCGAACTGAAGAGCCGGGTCGACGGCGTGGACCTCGGCACCCGCTGGCGGATACCGCTGCTGCCCTCGAGGAGTTGGAGGGCGTCTACCTGCGCGACGCCGTCTATTTCCATGACGCCAAATACGCGGCGCACCTGAACTGCCCCGTCGTGATCCCGGCCCTCGTTGCCGAGGCCGTCCTGTCTGCCGTGAATTCCTCCCTGGACACCTGGGACCAGAGTGCGGGCGCCACCATGATCGAGCGGAAGCTCATCTCGTGGGCCGCCGGGCAGCTCCAACTGGGCGACGCGGCCGACGGCGTCTTCACCTCGGGCGGGAGCCAGTCCAATTTCCAGGCCTTGCTGCTGGCCAGGAACCAGGCGGTGGAATGGCTGAAGCTGGACCCGGAGAATGACGGGCTCCGGCTGCCGTCCCTCCTGGAAAAGCTGCGGATCTTCACCTCGGCGGACAGCCACTTCAGCATCCGGAAGTCGGCGTCAATGCTGGGGCTCGGGTACGACGCCGTCGTGTCCGTGCCCTGCGGGGCAGACCACCGGATGGACCCGGCGAAGCTGGCGGACGCGCTGTCCCGCGCCCGGAGCGCCGGACTCATGCCCATGGCAGTGGTGGCCACGGCCGGCACCACTGACTTCGGGGCGATTGACCCCCTCGCCGAGCTTTCCGCTGCGGCCCGCGAACATGGCGCGTGGTTGCACGTCGACGCAGCGTACGGCGGCGGGCTCATGGTCTCCGGGCGGCACCGGCACCTGCTCGACGGGATCCACCGGGCAGATTCGGTCACAGTCGACTTCCACAAGACCTTCTTCCAGCCGGTCAGCTCGAGCGCCCTGCTGGTCCGGGACGCGGCCACGCTCCGGCACGTGACCTACCACGCCGACTACCTGAACCCGGCCGCCGCCGTCGACCGGCCCAACCAGGTGGACAAGAGCATTCAGACCACCCGGCGCTTCGATGCCCTGAAGCTCTGGCTGACGCTGCGGATCATGGGCGCCGAGGCGGTCGGGGCGCTTTTCGACGAGGCCATTGACCTGGCGTCGAGCGTGGGTGAGGTCCTGGCCGCGGATCCCGACTTTGAGCTCGCCGCCGCGCCGCAGCTGAGCACGCTGGTGTTCCGCTACCGTCCGGTCCAGCCGGACGGCCCCCGGTTGTCCCAGGACGCCGCGGACAGGGTCAACCAGGACATCCGCTCCGCCGTCTTCGCCTCCGGCGAGGCCGTGGTGGCCGGGACCACAGTGGCGGGCAGGCACTACCTGAAGTTCACCCTCCTGAACGCCGAGGCAAGCGTGGAGGACATCCGCGGCATCATCGACCTGCTCCGGACGCACCGGGGCATCGCTGCTTGCAGACTGCGGCGGTGTCCGCATGAACGCCGGGAACCCGAGCCCGACGCCGCGCGTCCACGACTTCGCCGCCGTCGGCGTCGGGCCCTTCAACCTGGGCCTCGCGGCCCTGAGCGAGCCCGTCGAGGGGCTGGACGGAGTGTTCCTGGAGCGCCGGGAATCCTTCGACTGGCATCCGGGCATGATGCTGGAGCCGGCGCACCTGCAGGTCCCCTTCATGGCCGACCTCGTGACCCTGGCGGACCCGACGTCGCCGTACTCGTTCCTGAACTTCCTGAAGCAGACCGGACGGCTGTACCGCTTCTACATCCGGGAAAACTTCTACCCGCTGCGCGCCGAGTACAACCAGTACTGCCAGTGGGTGGCCGGCCAGCTGGATTCGGTCCGGTTCGGCACGGACGTCCGGGAGATCAGTTACGACGACGGCGTGTACCGGCTCGCCGTGGAAGGTCCCGGAGGTCCCGAGGTGCTGCACGCGCGGCGGCTGGTGCTGGGCACCGGCACCTCGCCCCACGTTCCGGCGGCCTGCGACGGCGATTGTGGACGGCGGCGGGCTGGTCCTCCACAACGCCGAGTACCTGTCGAGGAAGAGTGAACTGCAGAAGCAGCGGAGCATCACGATCGTGGGCAGCGGCCAGAGCGCCGCGGAGATCTACTACGAACTGCTGCAGGAGATCGACGTCCACGGGTACCAGCTGAACTGGGTCACCCGCTCCGGCCGGTTCTTCCCGCTCGAGTACACCAAGCTCACGCTGGAGATGACGTCGCCGGAGTACGTGGACTATTTCCACGCGCTCCCGCAGGATCAGCGCGACGGCCTCATCAAGAGCCAGAAGAACCTGTACAAGGGCATCAACTCCGAGCTCGTCGATGCCATCTACGACCTCCTCTACGCCAAGAGCCTCTCCGGCATGGTCGATACCCGGCTGCTGACGCACTCGGCGCTTACCGGTGCGTCCTGGGACCCGGCGGCGGGTTCGCACACCCTGCAGCTGCGGCACGAGGAGCAGGGCGCCGACTACTCGCTGGACACCGACGCCGTGGTGCTCGCCACCGGATACGGCTACCGCGAGCCGCGAGTTCCTGGCCGGGGTGCAGGACCGCATCGCCCGGGACAGCCGCGGCAGGTTTGCCGTCGAGCGCAACTACAGCACCGGCGTCGAACCCGGCGAGATCTTCGTCCAGAACGCCGAGCTCCACACCCACGGCTTCGTCACGCCGGACCTCGGCATGGCCGCCTACCGCAACTCCTGCATCCTGCGCGAGATCTGCGGCCGCGAGGTCTATCCCGTGGAACAAAGCATCGCCTTCCAGCAGTTCGGAACGCAGGAGCCTGCCGGGTTCCAGGGCGGCGGCCGGCAGGCTGCTGTCCGCGAGCCGGCGGGGGTGCGCGCATGAGTTTCTCGTTCCGCTGCTTCGACCCGGAAGCCGACGCACCACTCCTCCACAGCTGGGTCACCCGGCCCTATGCCTCCTTCTGGGGGATGCAGTCCGCCACCGTGGAGGATGTTGTGGAGGAATACTCCAGGATCCAGTCCAGCGGGCACCACCATGCGCTGCTGGGGCTCGACGGCGGCGTTCCCGCCTTCCTGATGGAGGAGTACCTTCCGTCGCTGTCACCGCTGGCCGGCGTGTACGCCGTGCAGCCCGGAGACATCGGGATGCACCTTCTGGTCGGGCCGCCGGCCGGCCCGCCGCGCACCGGCTACACCGCCGCGGCGATGGAAACGGTCCTGGACCGGCTCTTCGCCAAGGACAAGGTGGAGCGCGTGGTGGTTGAGCCCGACGCCCGGAACCACAAGATCCACGTCCTGAACGCGCGGCTGGGCTTCCAGCCAGCCGGCGAGGTGACCCTTCCGGACAAGCAGGCCCTCCTCAGCTTCTGCACGCGGGAAGCATTCCATTCCGCACGCCCAGCCCTTCATTCATCCCCGATCCACCAGGGAGCAACACTGTGACCACCGCTGAACTTGAATCCGTCCTGGCTGCCGGCAGCACCGCAAACCACCTCTCGCCGGAACGGCGGGCCGCCGCCAACGCCACACCGGCACCGCCCACCTGACCCCGGAACGCTGGGCAGCCGCCAACCGGCACCTGATCCGCAAGGCGCTCGCCGAGTTCTCGCACGAACGGATCCTCACGCCCGAACTCGTGAGCACTGATGCCGGCGCCCGGGAACCGCCGACTACCGCGTCACCAGCGACGACGGCCCCGTGGAGTACCGTTTTGCGGCCCGGAAACTGGAGCTCGACCACTGGTCCATCGCGGACATGTCCATCCGCCGCCTCGAAGCGGGGGCATATCCCGACATGCCCACGCCAGGGGCTGAAGAATGGGCATGTCCCGCGGGGGAGGGGCCGGAACTCGATGCCCTGCGCTTCATTACCGAGTTCCGGAACACGCTCGGGATCCGCGAGGAGATGCTTCCGGTCTACCTTGAGGAAATCAGCAGCACGCTCGCCAGCCACGCGTACAAGCAGTGGAGGGGCCAGCCTTCCTCCGCTGAACTGGCGGCAGGCGTGACCGGCGGCGCCGACCCCGCCGCTGGACTTCCAAGCCATCGAACGGAGCATGACCGAGGGCCATCCCGGCTTCGTGGCCAACAACGGGCGGCTGGGCTTCGGAATCGCGGACTACCACGCCTTCGCCCCCGAGGCCGGCGCCGCCGTGCAGCTCGAATGGATCGCGGCGCACCGGAACAAGGCCGTCTTCACCTCCGTCGAGGGGCTCGGCTACCGGAACCACCTCGACGCCGAACTGGGGACGTCCGCCGTCGCGCACTTTGACGCCGAGCTCGCGCGCCCAGGGCCTGGATCCGGCGGAGTATTTCCTGATGCCGGTGCACCCGTGGCAATGGGACAACAAGCTCACCGTGACGTTTGCCGCCGAAATAGCGCAGCAGCACATCGTCCATCTCGGGACCGGGGCGGACGACTACCAGGCCCAGCAGTCCATCCGGACGTTCTTCAACACGGTTTCGCCGCAGAAGTGCTACGTCAAGACGGCCATGTCGGTGCTGAACATGGGCTTCATGCGGGGACTGTCGCCGCAGTACATGAAAGCCACCCCTGCCATCAATGACTGGCTCCGTGAACTGATCCTCGGCGACGCCGCCCTGCGCAAGCGCGGACTGGGACTCATCCGCGAAGTCGCCGCGATCGGCTATCACAACGGCTACTACGAGGCCGCTGCGGCGAAGGAGTCACCGTACCGGAAAATGCTGTCCGCGCTGTGGCGGGAAAGCCCGTTGCCGCTGCTGGAGGACGGCCAGCAGCTGGCCACCATGGCGTCCCTGCTGCACGTTGACGGCGCGGGAAAGCCGATGGTTTCCGCGCTGATGGAGCGTTCTGGCCTGGCGCCCGCGGAGTGGCTGCGCCGCTACTTCGAGGCCTATCTGGTCCCGCTGGTTCACTGCCTCTATGCCTACGAACTCGCGTTCATGCCGCACGGGGAAAACGTCATCCTGATCCTGGAGAACGGTGTCCCGGTCAGTGCCGTCATGAAGGACATTGCCGAGGAGATCGTGGTGATGGGTGACCGGCTGGAGCTGCCCGAAGACGTGGCACGGATCAAGGTCGAGATCCCGGACGAGGAGAAGGTCCTGGCCATCTTCACGGACGTCTTCGACTGCATCTTCCGGTTCCTCAGCGCGTTGCTGGAGGAAGACGGCAAGCTCAGCGGCGAGGAATTCTGGCGCACTGCCGCGGCCGTCCATCCGGGAGCTACCAGGGTGAGCATCCCGAGCTCGCGGAGCAGTTTGCCCGGCACGACCTGTTCGCCGGGGACTTCCCGCTGTCCTGCCTGAACCGGCTGCAGCTGCGCAACAACCAGCAGATGCTGGACCTGGCCGACCCGTCCGGCGGACTGCAGATGGCCGGCCGGCTGCGGAACCCGCTGGCGCGGTTCGCCTGACCCGGAGCACCTCGGCGCCGCCGAATTTCCCCACCTTTGAAGTCGGCGCCCGGCGTGTCGGGCCGGACGGCCGGCGAGTCCCGGCGTCGGGGTTTCAAAGGTGGGGAGAATCGCGGGCAGGGGAGGCGCGCAGGCAGGCGGGCAGGAGTAGGGCAGGCCGAGGCAGGGCCGGAGCCGCTAACCCTAGCCCTGGGTGAGCCGGTACCGCTCGATCTGCTTGAGCCGCCGCAGGAGGCTGTCGCGCCGGGGGTGCGGGACGGCGTCGGCCGGCTCGGCGGTGAGCTCGATGTGTTCGGTGCCGTACTGCCACAGCAGCAGGTCATCGAGCAGCCGGTCCGGGCCGGGGGAGTAGCGGTGGTCCAAGCGCCTTGCGGACCTCGGTGATCCGGTTGGCGCTGAGCAGCTCGGCGAGCTGCATGGTCTGGTTGAGGCCGTGGGCGGCCATGAGCTCCGCGGCCCAGCCCCAGTCGTCGTCGACCTTCCGGTCCACGTGCGGCAGCAGGGTCCGCCAGACGTCGCGGATCCGGTTGGGCGTCAGCTGCGCGGCGCCCTCGCCGTCCATATCCCAGTAACTGCGGACCTCCTCGTAGCGCTCGTGCAGGTCCGAGAACGCGCTCTCCACGGTCTCCAGCATGGCGGCCGTGGCGGTGAACTGGCGGTCGAAGTGCGGGGTCCAGGCCCGGGGGTCCTCGGCCTTGAATCGGATGTCGTGCTCGATCTCGCTCCAGGCGTGGGCGAACACGGTGCGGATCTGGCACTCGAAGAAGTAGCTGCCGTTCGGCGGGACGTCCGGGTTGAAGGCCTAGCTGATAGTCCTTGACTGCCTCGTTCTGGATGGTCCGCAGGATCAGGTGACGGCTGGAGTAGCCGTAGGTGCCGGACTCGATCGAGCCGATGTCCTTTTCGCGGTCCCCGCGGCAGTCAAAGAGCTGGCGCTGGCGCTTGATCAGATTGGCCACCACCGCGTTTTCCGCCGGCAGCTTGGTGATCACGCGGATGCCCACCATGTCGTTCAGGGTCCGGAACGGGTCCGGGAACTTCAGCACAGGCGGCCCGCCCGGCTCCAGCGGTTCTTCCGTGCGGGAGATCTTCTCGCGGAAGGATTCAACGGTCTTGGTGCGGCCGGTGACGAACAACGGCGTGACCTCGGTGTCCTTGAGCATGGTCCGCAGCGTGAGCAGGACCTCCCGGGTGACCAGCTTCAGGGCAGGCCTGACCCGCTCGTACAGTTCCACGTTCTCCTGCACGGAATCGCGCAGGCTCAGGTCCAAACGGTCCCAGTTGCTCGCCATGGATCCAGCTTACGGCGCACGGACGACACCGGCCTGCAGGCTCTCCCGCAGCCGCCGCCATCGGACCGTGTGCAAGGGCGGCGTGCGGGGCCCGTCCTGCGCGGGGCCGCTTGGCGCCCAAGGTAGGCTCTGCACATGGCTGAAATGCGGCGGCGGGCTATGATCGCTGCCGCAGCGGCGGTGACTCTGGGGGCAGTCTCCGCCGCCTGTTCACCGGGCCCCAAGGAGGACGCTGTGAAGAGGCAGAAGTACCAATATGGCGAGGACCCCAGCCAGTGGGGTGAGCTCTTCCTTCCGGAAGTGGCTGCGCCCAAGGGTGTGGTGGTGGTGATCCATGGCGGGTACTGGCGTTCGCAGTACGGCGCTGAACTTGGCGAGCCCCTTGCCAAGGACCTCGCCGCGCACGGCATGGCAGCCTGGAATTTGGAGTACCGGCGTGCCGGCAACGGCGGAGGCTGGCCCAACACGTTTGCCGACGTCCTGGCCGGAATCGACAAGCTCGGTGAGCTCGCCGACGAGCACGGGCTCGGGCTGGACCGTGTGGTGGCCCTGGGCCATTCGGCCGGCGGCCACCTCGCCGTCTGGGCGGCGGGACGCAGCCGGCTCGCCGGGCTCGGGGCCCCGGAAGCGGACCGCCAGTTGACGCGTCGCGGCGACGACGACGGCGCGGTGCAGCTGACCGGCGTCGTCAGCCAGTCAGGGGTGCTCAACCTCGCGGCCGCCGAGCGGCTCAACCTCAGCAACGGCGCCGTCAGCAACTTCCTGGGCGGCTCGTCGGAGAAATATCCCAAACGGCATAAATTTGCGGATCCCATGTGCGCGGTGCCGCTGGCCGTGCCCGTCTATGCGGTTCACGGCACGGAGGATGACAGCGTGCCGGTCAGCCAGTCCGAAACCTACGCCGGAGCAGCCAAGGCGGCCGGCGCGCCGATCCAACTGCTGAAGGTCCCGGGCGACCACTTTGCGCTCATCGATCCGAAGGCGCCCGCCTACCGGAAGTGCCGTGAACTCGTCCAGCAGCTGCTCGTCTGAAATCCGGCGGCCGACCGGCAACCGGAAGGTCATCGCCGCCGGGCGCTGGCTACGGGTCAGGCCTCCGGTCAGGTGTCCGGCGTCCGGAATGGCGACCCGACAAACAAACTGCGGACGGCGAAAGCGAATAGACTGGACCAAGGTGCGCCGGGAAGTCTGGTCGGCATAGTTCCGTCGACCCCACTTTGAGGACTCCATGAGCGCACTGCCACCTACACCCACCCCGCCCCGGCTCACCGTTTTCGGCCGGGGCAGCTACGCCGAGGCCCTGCGGATCGGCGAAATCCTCCGCAAGGAAACCGTAGGCGGCGCGCTGCTGGTCGCCGCGGCGGCGGTGGCCTTGATCTGGGCCAACTCCCCGGCCTCGGAAAGCTACTTCGCGCTGCGCGACTTCACGATCGGCTACAAGCCTTGGCATCTGGACCTGAGCCTGGGAGCATGGGCCGCCGATGGCCTGCTGGCCATTTTCTTCTTCCTGGTCGGGCTCGAACTCAAGCGCGAGTTTGTCGCTGGCGACCTGCGCCAACTGAACAAATCCGTGGTTCCGGTGGCCGCTGCCGTGGGCGGCGTGGCCGTACCCGCGCTCATCTATGCGGCAGTCAACCTCGCCAGCCCCGAGACCCTGCAGGGCTGGGCGATCCCCACCGCCACTGACATCGCTTTCGCGCTCGCGGTGCTGGCGATCATCGGTTCCCACCTTCCCAGCGCGCTGCGGATCTTCCTGCTAACTCTCGCCGTCGTGGACGACCTTCTGGCCATCACCATCATCGCGATCTTCTACACGAGCGAGCTCCATCCCGTGCCGCTCCTGCTGGCCCTGCTCCCGCTGGGCTTGTATACGGTCCTGGTCCAGAAATACCGACGGTTCTTCGGCGTGCACGCGCTGGCCGCCTGGGTGATCCTGCTGCCGCTCGGCGCCGCCACGTGGGCTCTGGTCCACGCCTCAGGCATCCACGCCACTGTGGCCGGGGTCCTGCTCGGATTTGCCGTCCCCGTGATCCGTTCCCAGGCCAGTGGCGGGCCTGAGACAGGACCGGGCCTCGCGGAGATCTTTGAACACCGGTTCCGCCCGATCTCGGCCGGATTCGCGGTTCCGGTCTTCGCGTTCTTTTCCGCCGGGGTGGCCATCGGCGGCTGGCAGGGCCTCGGTTCCGCCCTGACGGACCCTGTGGCCGTGGGCGTCGTCCTGGCCCTCGTCCTCGGAAAACCGGCCGGGATCCTCGGCACCACGTGGCTGATCACCAAGGCCACGCGGGCCCGGCTGGACCGTTCCTTCAAGTGGATCGACGTCTTCGGGCTGTCCATCCTTGCCGGCATCGGATTCACGGTGTCGCTGCTCGTGGCCGAACTGAGCTTCGGCCAAGGCACCGTCCACGACGACCACGCGAAGGTGGGGATCCTCGCCGCCTCGCTTCTCGCCGCACTCCTCGCGACCGCTGTGCTGCGGGCCCGCAATAAGCAGTACCGGCGGGAGGAGGAGGAAGAAAAGGTCGACTCGGACCACGACGGCATCCCGGACGTCTACCAGCAAGACCGTCCCGCAGGCTAGCTGGAGCCCCGCAGATTAGCTGGACAGATTAGGTAGACGGGCTAGATTTGGGGGTGCGGCAGGCGGTGCCGGCCGGAGCGTGCACGATACCCCAAGGGGTATCATTGTCTAGCTGGAATACGCGCGCCGGGCCGTCCGGCGCCCGCGAAAGGAACAGGCATGAAGAGTATCTCCGTCAAGGACCTGGCCGCCCTGGGCGACGCCACCGAAATCGTCGATGTCCGCGAGGAAGACGAATACGCCGCCGTCCGCGTTCCTGGCGCCAGGAGCATCCCGCTCTCGCGGTTCGTCCAGTCCCTCGACGAGGTTCCGGCCAGCGGAACCATCTACGTCATGTGCGCCGCCGGGGGCCGCAGCGCCCAGGCCACCACCTACCTGGAGGACCAGGGGTACGACGCCGTCAACGTCAGCGGCGGGATCATGCAGTGGCAGGATGAGGGGCACCCGGTCAACCGGGGCTGACCTTACCGGAGGGACCTTATCGGAGGGACCATGGAAGTCATTGTCATCGAGACCCCGCAGCTCGGGGACCGCAGCTACCTGGTCCACGACGGCTCCGTGGCGCTGGCGATCGACCCCCAGCGTGACACTGACCGGATCGAGGCGGCCGCCCGCGACGCCGGCGTGGCCATCACGCACGTGGCCGAGACCCACTTGCACAATGACTACATCACCGGCGGGCTGATCCTGGCCCGCGCCCACGGCGCCAGCTACCTCGTGAACGCCGCTGATTCCGTCGCCTTCGAGCGCACGCCCGTCACGGACGGCGAAACGGTCCAGGTGGGCTCGCTGACGGTCAAGGCCGTCGCCACGCCCGGCCACACGCACACCCACATGTCATTCATCGTGGACGACGGCGGGAAGCGGGCCGTCTTCTCCGGCGGCAGCCTGCTGTACGGCTCGGTGGGCCGCACCGACCTCGTTGCCGAGGCGGACACGATCGGCTTGACCCACGACCAGTACGCCTCGGCCCGGCGCCTCGCCGCCGAGGCCGGCCAGGACGCCGCACTGTTCCCGACCCACGGATTCGGCTCGTTCTGCTCCTCCGGACCCGCCACCGGCGCCCGGTCCTCCACCATCGGCGAGCAGCTCGCCGCCAACCACGCCCTGACGGACCCTGACGAGGACCACTTCGTCCGCCAGCTCATCGCCAACCTCACGGACTACCCCTCGTACTACGCCCACATGAGTCCGGCCAACGTTCGGGGCCCGGGCCCCGCTGAACTGGCCGTTCCCGAATCGCTCGATGCCGCCGAGCTCACCCGGCGATTGGACGACGGCGAGTGGGTGGTGGACGTGCGGCGGCGCGTGGCGTTCGCCAGCAGCCACCTCAGGGGCAGCGTCAGTTTCGAGTATGGCTCCGGCTCCAGTTTCACCACCTATCTCGGCTGGGTGCTGCCGTGGGGCGAACCGCTGACTCTGGTGGGCTCGCGGGAAGACATTGAGCGCGCCATCCGCGACCTTTCCCGGATCGGCATCGAATCCCCGGACGCCGCGCTCGGTTCCGAGCCGCACGCCCTGGCACCGCAGGCCGGCCTCGCCTCCTACCCGCGCGTGGGCTGGGACGGCGTGCTCGCCGGCCGGGCGCCTCAGGACACCGTCCTGGACGTGCGCCGGGCCGACGAGTTCGCCGTCGCCCGGGTGGTGGGCGCGGTCAACCTGCCCGTGCACGAGCTGTTGCTGCGCCTCGGGGAGATCCCTGCCGGGAAGCTCTGGGTGCACTGCGGTTCCGGGTACCGTGCCGGGATCGCCGCCAGCCTCCTCCAGCGGGCAGGCCGGGACGTGGTCCACATTGACGCCAGGTTCGCCGACGCCTCCTCCGCCGGGATCGCGCTGGACACGACCGCGGCCTGAGCGCGGGAAGCAGGCGGATGCGGGCGGTGAGCGCAACACACGGCGCCCGAGCGGATTCTCTGGCAGAGTATGGTCATGCTCACAGTTATTGGCGAGGGGCTGGTTGATGTAGTCCAGCGGTCCTCCGGCGTCCAGGCCCATGTCGGCGGCAGCCCCCTCAACGTGGCGGTGGGGCTGGCGCGGCTGGACCATCCTGTCCAGTTCATCGGCCGCTACGGCCGCGATGCCTATGGCGAGGCCCTGGCCGCGCACCTGAAGTCGAGCTCCGTGCTGCTTCCGGTGGGGCCCGACGAGCTGCCCACCAGCGTGGCCGCCGCCCTGATCGACGACGCCGGTGCCGCCACCTACACCTTCGACCTCGCCTGGGAGCTTCACGGGGTCGCGGCGCGCCTGCCGTTCCTGCTCCAGGGAACCACGCTGCTGCACACCGGTTCCATCGCCACAATGCTGGCGCCCGGCGCCGGCGAGGTGCTGGCCGCCGTCGAGCGCGCCCACCCGTCCGCCACCATCAGCTTTGACCCCAATTGCCGCCCCAGCATCATCCCGGACGTGGACTACGCCCGCGGGCAGGCCGAAAAGTTCGTGACGCTCGCTGACGTGGTGAAAGCCTCCGACGAGGACCTCGAATGGCTCTACCCCGGTGTTGACCCGTTGGATTCGGCCCGCCGGTGGCTGGCGCTCGGCGGCTCTGAAGGGCCGGCCATGGTGGTGGTGACCCGCGGCGGCAAGGGGCCCTGGGGCATCAACGCCGCAGGTGTGGCGCAGTTTCCCGCTCCCGAAATCAGCGTCGCGGACACCGTCGGCGCGGGGGATTCGTTCATGGCCGCGCTGCTGTCCGGAGTGGTGGACCTGGGCCTGGACGGGGCACAAAACCGCGAGGCCCTGCGCGAACTCTCCGCCGAAACCCTCCGCGATCTCCTCGCCCACGCCTCCCGGGCAGCGGCGGTCACCGTGTCCCGCGCCGGCGCCAACCCGCCAACGCGCGCGGAGTTGGCACGGATGGAAATGGGGGCCCAGCCCCTGCAGTGAGTGAAAGGCAGCCATGACACGCCACGAATTTCCGGTGTTCCCTGTCCGTAGTGAAACCTTCGCGGAGGGCCAGACGCTCCCCCCTGCCCAGCGCAGCGGCAAAATGCGCGCCGGCGGCCAGGACGAATCCCCGCAGCTGAGCTGGAGCGGCGCCCCGGCCGGCACCAAGGGCTATGCAGTCACCATGTTCGACCCCGACGCCCCGGGGCGCGGCGGCTTCTGGCACTGGGCCGTGCTGGACATCCCCGCCGACGTCACGTCGCTGCCGGCAGGGGCGGGCGCCGAGAGCGGCAAGCTCCTTCCCGCGGGTGCCATCCAGTTAAGGAACGACGGCGGCTTCCACGGCTACTTGGGCGCCGCGCCGCCTCCCGGGCACGGGCCGCACAGGTACGTCATCACCGTCCACGCGCTCGACCTCGCACCGTCTGGACTGAACGAGCACACCGCTCCCGGCAGCCTCGAAGCGAAGCTGTCGCGGCACACCCTGGGCCGGGGCACGCTCACCGGCATCTTCGAACGCCGCTGAACGCCGTCGAGCTCGCCGGAAACGCTCCAGTTCGCCGGGATTGTCCGGCGAACCCGACGCGGTCCGGCGGTCTCGGCGCCGGCCGCCGCGAGGGCCGACCGTCCGGGCGCACGTAGACTGGCACTATGCGGCTGGTAGCAAGTGACATTGACGGAACGATCCTCGGCCATGACGGCAAAATCAGCGACCGGACCGTCCGCGCGTTCCACGCCTGCCGCGACGCCGGGCTGGAACTGGTGTTCGTCACGGGCCGGCCGCCGCGCTGGCTCCATCCCCTGCAGGACCAGTTGGGGCACACCGGAACGGTGATCTGCTCCAACGGCGCCGTCGTGTGGGACCTCGAGGCAGACCGGATGCTCTCGGCGCGGACATTGGACCTCGATGCCATGTTCGAGATCCGCCGCATCATCAAGCGGTTGCGCCCGTCCGCGCTGTTTGCCGCTGAAACCCTGACCGGCTTCCACCTGGAACCGGGCTTTATCGAAAACGGCTCGAGCGAACTGCTCGCGGAATTCACCCCGGCCCCGCTGCACACCACCCTCGCCGAGGGGGACTCCATTGCGAAGTTCCTGGCCATTGTCCGGGAAGGCACCGCCGACGAGTTCCTGGCCGAGGTGACGCCCGCCGTCGCCCATCTGGCCGCCGCGACGCACTCGGCGCCGAACATGGCCCTGCTGGAGCTGTCCCTGCCCGGCGTGAACAAGGCCGTGACCCTGGCTGAATATGCCGCGTCCCTCGAGATCGGCGCCGCGGACGTGGTGGCCTTCGGGGACATGCCCAACGACATCGAGATGCTTCGCTGGGCCGGGCACGGCTACGCGATGGCCAGCGGGCACCCGGAAGCGATCCGGGCCGCCGGCCAGCAGGCCCCGCACTTCGACGACGACGGCGTCGCCCAGATCCTCGAGGCCAAGCTCGCCGAACTCGGCGTGCGGCTGCCCTAAGGCCACCCGGCACCGACTGCCCGCCCGCGTCGCGGTCCACACCGGCCGGGGTCCACACGGACACCGGATTCCCAGCGAACGGTCAACTGGCGTTCACCTTGGCCTCCTAGGCTGGGAGCTCGCGACAGATCGTATGACTGATAGTGGGGACATCATGGCCAGGTACCGGATCAACAACACGGACGAACAACCCCTGCACCCGGTGGAGCCGGACCGGAACTGGACGCAACTGCGCCAGGGCGACCGCGTCAGCGTCCGGCTGGGCCCGGGCTTCGAAACGGGCGGCCTCGTGGACGCCGTGACGGCGGACCACAGCATGGTCTGGGTGGACCTCGACGGCGGCCGCGGCCGCACGCTGCTGCACTGCAGCGACGACGTCGAAATCCGCCAGCACGACGCCTGACAAGCCGTCCCGCTAAAGCCCGTCCCCGCCCACGGCTCCCGTGCCGGCAGATCAAGCCTCGGGTACGCTTCAGGAGTGACTGACCCGCACCCCTACTTTGCCCCTCGCGGCAATCACGACGGCGGTCCGGATGACGCCGTCGACCGGACCGCCGGTGCCGTCCGGGCGCCCCTGGCGATGGCCCACAGGGGCTTCTCGCTGGACGGGCTGGAGAACTCGATGGCCGCGTTCCGCGCCGCCGTCGACCTCGGGTTCCGGCATCTGGAGACGGATGTGCACACAACGGCCGACGGCGTGTTGTTGGTCTTCCACGACAAAGCCCTGGACCGGATCACGGAGGGGCGGGGCCGGATCGCGGACCTTCCGGCCGCGACCGTGGATTTGGCCAGGATCGGCGGAACCGAACCGATCCCGCGGTTCGAGGAGCTCGTCGCGGCCTTCCCGGACGTCCGGCTCAACGTCGACGTCAAGGACTGGAATTCGGTGCGCACCCTGGCCTCCGCGATCGAACGCCACGGACTGCACGACCGCGTGCTGGTGGCCAGTTTCTCGGACCGGCGGCGCCGCGCGGTGCTGAAGCAGCTGAGCCGTCCCGCCGCGAGCTCGGCCGGCATCGTGTCCAATGCCGTGTTCGTCCTGCTGGGCCCCGTGCTGCCGACGCAACTGATGTCCCTCGTGGCGCGCCGGGCACTGCGCGGAGTCCATGCCCTGCAGGTCCCGGTCCGCTACGGCGCCGTGCCCGTGGTGACGTCCGGCTTCATCCGGCGGGCACACCGGCACGGCCTGCAGGTCCATGTGTGGACAGTCAACGAGCCCGCCGAAATGCACCGGCTGCTGGACCTTGGCGTCGACGGGATTGTCACGGACCGCGCGGACCTGCTCAAGGCGGTCCTCCAGGAGCGCGGGACCTGGTCTTAAACGGAGGATCCCCGGCGCTCAGGCGGAAAGTTCCATCATGAGTGGCGGCAGTTCCTCGTTGAGCTCCCGGGCGAGGTAGCCCAAGCCGCCCAGCCGACTCGCGAGTCGGTCTCCGGCTGCAGCATGCAGATGCGTTCCCCAGCAGGCAGCCTGCGCGTTGCCCGTTCCCCTGGCGCGGAGGCCGGTGATGGCGCCGGAGAGGACATCTCCGCTGCCCGAGGTGCCCAGTCCGCTGTGCCCGGTGGTGATCTCCCACAGGCCGGGCCCAGACGCAGCAGCCCTGCCGCTGCTGCGGGGTTCTGCGATCACCCCCTGGCAGGAGACCACGGCCTGATATTTGTCGGCCACCTCAGGGAGTTGGCGGTGCAGGTCCTCGACATCCCGCCCGAGCAGGATGCCCGCCTCCGTGATGTTCGGGGTTAGGATCAGCCGGCCGGCCCACGGAGCCAGTTCGTCTTCGAGGTCCGGCAGGCTGGCCAGGGCAAAGGCATCCAGGACAAAGCACGGCTGGTTGCCCGGGGTGGCTTTGAGGAGTTCGCGCAGCAGCGCCGTGGTTTGGTCCTTGTCGTCCAGGCCGGGCCCCACCAGGACGGCGTCTGCGGTTTCCAGTTCGGCGGCCAGGGACCCGGCGGCGGAACCAACCACGGTCCCGGCCGTTGTTTCCGGCAGTCCAAGGACGCCAGCTTCGGGCAGGGCGATCGCGAGCGATACTGCCACGGAATCCGCCACGGCCAGGGTCAGCCGGCCCGCACCCGCGCGGAGGGCAGCGACGCCAGCCAGCAATGCCGCTCCGGGGGTCTTCCGCGCACCGCCGATGACCAGCACGGAGCCGCGGTCATCCTTCCCCGAGCCGCCGTCCGGAAGCGGCCAGGTACGCAGCAACGTCGGGGTGACGGCCTCGGCCTGAGATGGCTTGGCCTGGCGGGACCTAGCGGGGGTGGACATCGGCGTCTCCCGAGTGCTGGGTTACCGGGACGCCTTCGCTCATGAGGTGGTCGGCCATATTGAAAGTCTCCAGCAGCCATTCCCCCCTGCCGTCGGGCCGGATGAAGCGGCTGACGGAGGCATTGAGGATGGTGGACGTGGCCGCGATGTCCAACAGCTGCTGCTCCGAGAGCCCCTCCAGGATGTAGCGGATGAGCAGGATCACGGCGTCGTGGCAGACGAGCAAGACGCCCTCACCGGGATGCCTGTTGTCGAGGTCGGCGAGCAGTGAGCGGAGCCGCAACACCACATCCGCCCAGGACTCGCCGCCCGGGGGCCGATAGTAGAATTTGCCGAGCCATCGCCGCCGCCCGGCCTCCTCGGGAAGGCGGGCTTCCACCCCTGCCGTGGTGAGCATGTCCAAGATGCCGAGCTCGCGGTCGCGCAGCCGCTCGTCGATCAGAACTGCCGTTTGCCATCCGCCGGTCTGGACAGCGAATTCTGCGGTCTGCCGTGCGCGGAGGTAGGGCGAGGACCACACTGTAGTGCGCCGGGCGGCCGGGTACCCCGCGAGCAGCCTGCCCAGGGCCAGCGCCTGTTCCCGCCCCGTGACCGACAACCCGACATCCGCATCCCTGGCGGGGACATCGATGACGTGCGCGCCGGCCTGTTGAGCCAGCGTGGCGGCAACGTTGCCTTCGCTCTCACCGTGGCGTACCAGCAGCAGCTCAGTCATGCCCGGGACGCTGCGGATGTGTCCGTTCTCGCTCACCGTTCCCCCTGTCCGCTGGTTTCCGGCGCCGCCATGTGCCGGCCCGGCCCCGGCCGGAATGTGTGTGCCAGCCACGTTACTCCCGGTGGCGCGGATTTGTCCCGGCGCCGTGCCCGTGGTGACGCCCGGCTTCATCCGGCGGGCACACCGGCACGGCCTGCAGGTCCATGTGTGGACAGTCAACGAGCCCGCCGAAATGCACCGGCTGCTGGACCTTGGCGTCGACGGGATTGTCACGGACCGCGCGGACCTGCTCAAGGCGGTCCTCCAGGAGCGCGGGACCTGGAGCTAAACACCGCGCCGTCTCAGCACGCCTTGTTGGCGCAGCGGCCGGGCCGGACTGGCAGGATAGAGCCATGCGCATCCTGATCGCCCCGGACAAGTTCAAAGGCTCCCTCACCGCCGTCGAAGCCGCCGCCGCCATTGCCGAAGGCGCCCTGCGCGTCTACCCCGACGCCGAAGCCGTCCAGTTTCCGGTGGCCGACGGCGGCGAAGGGACCCTCGAGGCGGCCGTCGCGGCCGGCTACGAGGAACGGCTCAACGCAGTCGTCGGCCCCATCCTGGCCCCGATCGGTGCGGCGTGGGCTATCCGCGCGGACGCCTTCGGCGGGGCCACCGCGGTGATTGAAACGGCGCAGGCCTCCGGGCTGGCACACATGGAGCCCACACCGGCCAACTCGCTGCGCGCCCACAGCTATGGCTGCGGCCAGCTGATCGCCGCCGCGCTGGACGCCGGTGCCACGGAAATCGTGCTGGGCGTGGGCGGTTCGGCCATGAGCGACGGCGGCAGCGGCGCCCTCCGGGCCCTCGGACTCAAACCGTTGGACGCCGCCGGCAACGTGGTGCCCCTTGGCGGCGGATCGCTCGCGGATATCGCGTCCGTGGATATCAGTGGCCTCGATCCGCGGCTGGCCGAGGTGAAGTTCAGGATCGCCGTCGACGTCCAAAACCCGCTGTACGGCAGCGACGGGGCGGCGTACATCTTCGGTCCGCAAAAAGGTGCCGACGCCGATGCGATGGAGCTGCTCGACGCCGGCCTGCGCAACTGGGCCTCGGTCCTGCGCGAGTCGACGGGCCGGGACGTCAATGTGCCCGGCGCAGGGGCGGCCGGCGGCTTCCCGGCGTCGTTCCTGGCCTTCAGCACCGCCGCCCTGGAGGGCGGCTTCGAGCTGGTGGCCGGCCTCACCGGGCTTGCAGCGAAACTCGCGGTGGCTGATTTGGTCATTACCGGAGAGGGCTCCATGGACAGCCAATCGCTGACGGGCAAGGCGCCCATCGCCCTCGCCGATGCCGCCCAGGCCCTCGGCATCCCGGTGATCGTGGTGGCCGGCCGGATCCTCGTCACCCCGGAGGACCTCGCCCGGCACGGCGTGGTCGCCGCGGCGCAGCTGCTGGACGTCGCCGGCAGCCCGGCGGACGCCGTCGCAAACGCCGCCAAGTACCTTACGTGGGTCACCAGCCAGGTCCTCGAAGGCGCCTAGCGCTCCTGTTGGGCAAGGTGGCCGCCGCGCCGACCACCTTGCCGTTCAGGCGCCGGTCTCGTAGTGCGGTTCGGCCACAGGTTTGGACTCGGGGGAGCCCTTCTCACGGAGGTAGACCGAGGCGCCCACCAGGACCGCCACGGCGAGGAACTCGCTTTGCCAGTTCTGGAAGGACTCGAACCAGAACCGACTCGTCGCCAGATAGTCCAACACCGTCACGGTGGGCTGTCCGTGCGCCTCTTGGTCACTGTTGTAGTCGTCCGTGCCCCCAACCGCGTGCAGGATGAAGGACGCCAGGAACAGCAGGAAGAACATGATCGAGAGCGAGTGTTCGTAGAGCTTGAGCACCCAGCCGCCGCGCCGCACGGGCCACGGACTGGATGCCTTGAGCTTTGCGTGCCTGGGGTCCTCGTCCTGCGGGGCGGTGCGGCCCATCGGCTTGGACTCCGAGGACCCCTTCTGGAACAGGAAGACGGTCAGGATGACGTACATGCCCATCTGCAGGAATTCCGACTCCCAGTTCTCGAACGTTGCTTCCAGGAAGGACCCGGTGCCGAGGTACTGCAGCACGGTCACGGCCGGTTCGCCGTGGGCCAACTGCTCGTCGCTGTAGGTGTTGGCTCCGCTGAGGATCATGCCGCCGAAAAAGATGACGAACAGGCCGATATTGGCCAGCAGGAGTCCGTGTTCCTTGACCCGCCTGCCCATGGTTCCTCCCGTGCCTGCGGTGCGCCGCTCATGTGAAACGTCCGTCATTGCGACTCCTCCTCGCGGCCCTTGCGGTGGAGGCCGGCAGGGACCACTACCAGCAGCAGCACCAACACGGCCAGCAGCCCGACGCCGGCGATCACGCCCGCCGTCCGGCCTGCAGTGACGTCGAAGACGAGGGAGGTGGTACCCACGCTCAGCAACGCGACGCCGGCCAATGCGATTTTCGCGATGGTATCGGCGCTGCTCACCAGCGTGGTCTTTAGACCTTGCTGGAAAAGCCGGCGGTGCACGCTGACGGGCAGCAGGATCGTGGCCGTGGTGAGGGCGGCCACCACCACGTTGGCGAGGTACAGCCAGGTCTGGTAGTCATCCAGAGTTTCAAAGCGGGACTGGAATGGCAGCGTCAGGAGGAAGCCGGCGAGAATCTGGACACCGGTCTGGAGTACTCGCAGTTCCTGCACGAGCTCCGCCCAGTTGCGATCCATCCGCTCAGCGAGCGATTCGTCCCTGCCGTCGTCCTTCGGCGCCACTGGGCCTGTCATCGTTACTCCTCCGCGCAATCCTGAAACCATGGTGAACCGGCCGCAGCATGCGGCCCACCCTCAACCTAGGCTCGAGAGTTGCCTAAATACAAGTCGTTAGTAAGTTTGCTGACGACTTTGCGGTTAGGGTAAGACTGTTTACTTCGCTGGATGTTCTCTGAGGGTCTGGTCGCACTGGCCCGAGGCGCATCCCTGGAAACCGACACATTGGTAGGTGGACTATGAGTGACGCAAGCAGCCGGCCAGCCAGCGCCTCCGACGGCGTCCCCGACAAGCAGGACCAGCCCAAGCAGCAGGACCAGCCGCGCGATCCCCGCGCCGGCTACCATTCCGGCCCATTCCCGGAACAGGTCCAAAAACAGCCCGGCCTCACCTCGCCGATGGAGCCCAAACCGGACCACGGCGAGGACAGCTACCGCGGCAGCGGCGCACTGAGCGGCAAAGCCGCCCTCATCACGGGCGGCGACTCCGGAATCGGCAAAGCGGTGGCGATCGCCTTCGCCCGTGAGGGG
Source organism: uncultured Actinomycetota bacterium (assembly GCA_963722145.1). Taxonomy (GTDB): domain Bacteria; phylum Actinomycetota; class Actinomycetes; order Actinomycetales; family Micrococcaceae; genus Arthrobacter. The sequence goes on from CAVRLW010000018.1 coordinate 30,855, forward strand.
GCCGACGTCGCCATTTCCTACCTGCCGGAGGAAGAGGAAGACGCGCAGGACACCGCCGAGTGGATCCGGAAGGCCGGCCGCAAGGCCCTGCTGCTTCCCGGTGACGGCCGCAGCGAGGACTTCGCGGCGAACATCGTGAAGGCGACGCTGGACGAATTCGGGGGCCTCGACGTCCTGGTGCTCAATGCGGCCTACCAGAAGAACCGTGAAAGCCTGGAGTCACTTCCCACCGAAGAGTTCGACCGCGTTTTCAAAACCAATCTTTACTCCCTGCTCTGGACCGCCCGATCCGCCGTTCCGCACCTGAAGGCGGGCGCCTCCATCATCACCACCGCGTCGATCCAGGCCTTCAACCCGTCCCCGCAACTCATCGACTACGCCATGACAAAGGCGGCGCAGGTGGCGTTCACCAAGGCGCTGGCGCAGGAGCTCGGGCCAAAGGGGATCAGGGTCAACGCCGTGGCCCCTGGCCCGATCTGGACGCCGCTGATTCCGGCCACCGAGTGGCCGGAGAAGTTGCCTTCCTTTGGCCAGGACACACCCCTGCAGCGGGCAGGTCAGCCGGCGGAGCTCGCGGCTGCTTATGTGCTTCTCGCCTCCGACCACGGTTCCTACATTTCCGGAGCCGTCCTTCCGGTCACCGGAGGCAAAGGCCTCTGAGCCAGCATTTGAACCCGCTCAATTCCAGCTAGTCCCCTTTCCAGTACCAGGAGGAATGACATGACTGAAAACCAGCAGGATCCCAAGACCGTCACCGAAGAAGCGGGGGGCTACGGCACGCCGACCGCCGAGCAGGAAATGCCCGGCGGCGACGCGAAGAAGGGCGACGCGAAGAACTTCGCCCAGCCCCGCGAGGAAGAGGCCTTCGACGCTGCGGGGCTGAACCAGGACAGCGCCGATGGCGAGACGTATCCGGCCGGAGCCCCGGACCTCAGCCAGTTCGGTGCCGAAGACCAAGACAGTGCAGGAGAGCCCGGAGCAGGACGCTTCGGAGGAACGGAGGAACAAATGAGTTCAGAAAACGCCACCACAACGCCCGGCTTCGACGCCGACGCCTCAGAGAATTCCGAGGCTGCCGCGCCGTCCTCTGAGGCCGAAATGGACGAGACCAACACCGAAGAGCCCGACGCCGGGCGACCCTTCTCCTCCGAGTCCGGGCAGGATGCCGCGGGGCTGCCGGACGGCTCCGGGACGGACCTGCCGGACAGCAAGTCGCCGAAGGACCGCGACGATGACAAGGACACCTTCGACGCCGGCTAGGCCCGCCGCTGCCGGCCCAATGAGGGAACCGGACAGCGAAAAAGGCCGGTCTCCTGCCCTGAGGGGCGGAGTCCGGCCTTCGTCGCCTGTGGGGCAATGCCCGCTAGCGGCGCTTCTTGGGGGTGCGTTTGACGGCTGCCTTGACCGCGGCGGTCGAGGCCGCAGCCGGCGAGGGATCTTCGGTTTCCGGCTCCGCCACCGTGCCGCGGGCCTTCGCGATCGCCTTCATGCCGTGGTAGATCACCAGGGCCGCGGCCGAGCCCAGCGCGATGCCGGTGAACTTCAGGTCGCCGATAGTCCAGGTGTAGTCGGCAATCCCGACGATGAGGGCGACGGCGGCCGTGGTCAGGTTGATCGAGTTGGAGAAGTTCACCTTGCTCTGAACCCAGATTTTCACGCCCAAGACGCCGATCATGCCGTAGAGCATCGTGGCCGCGCCGCCCAGGACGCCGGCGGGGACGGTGGCGATGAGTTCGCCGAATTTCGGCGAGAAGCTCAGGATCACCGCGAAGCCGCCGGCCACCCAGTAGGCCGCCGTCGAATACACCTTGGTGGCAGCCATGACGCCGATGTTCTCGGCGTACGTGGTGGTCCCGGACCCGCCGCCAACACCGGCCAGCACAGTGGCGGCGCCGTCGGCCAGCAGTGCCCGGCCGGAGACGCCGTCGAGGTTCTGCCCTGTCATGGCCGACACGGACTTCACGTGGCCGATGTTCTCTGCCACCAGCACCAGTACGACCGGCACGAAGAGGCCCACGACGCCGAGGTTGAATTCGGGGGTCTGGAAGTGCGGCAGGCCCACCCACGCAGCGCTGTCCATCTTGGAGAAGTCCACCTCGCCCCGGATCATCGCAACAAGGTAGCCCACCAGAACGCCCACCAGGATGCTCAGCCGGCCCAGCATGCCGCGGAACAGCACGCTGACCACGATGATGACGGCCAAGGTGATGAAGGCGGTGACGGGGGCCTGGTCGAAGTTGGCTTTCGCCGCGGGCGCCAGGTTTAGGCCGATCAGCGCCACGATCGCGCCGGTCACGATCGGCGGCATGACCCGGTTGATCCAGCCGGCGCCGAACTTCTGCACCACGGCACCGACGACGGCGAGGGTCGCGCCGGCCAGCACCACCCCGCCCAGCGCCCCGGGAATGCCGAACTGCTGCTGGGAGGCCATGATCGGGGCGATGAAGGCGAAGCTGGAACCGAGGTAGCTCGGCACCCGTCCCTGCGTGATCACTAGGAACAGCAGGGTGCCGATGCCGGAGAAGAACAGGGTGGTGGCCGGCGGCATGCCCGTGATGATCGGGACCAGGAAGGTGGCACCGAACATGGCCACAACGTGCTGCATCCCGATCCCCACCGTCAGGGGCCAGGTGAGCCGCTCGTCCGGCCTGACGACCTCACCGGGCCGGACGGACTTGCCGTTGCCGTGGAGCTTCCATTTGGTGCCGAGCATGCTCATGCCGGGGGCCTTTCAGAGAATGTGGGGCGGGCGGGGAAGGAATCTTCCCGAGCAACTTTACCGCGCAGGGTTTTACCGGCCGTTCCCTCCGGGCCGGAGAGGTGTGTGCCCGACGTCACAGGACGCAGCGGGAAGCAGGCGCCGCCCGTTGAAGTTGCTCCTATGGATAGCAGGAGAAGCCGGCCGCCCAAGAGTGCGCCGGCACAGCGAAAGGGATGCCAATGACAATCGCCCACGATGAAGCAGTAATCGAGGCAGCTGCCGTCGACGCCATCTTTGCCGAAGCCCGCACCGCGAACGTCTTTACCGGCGACGTCACTGACGAGCAGGCCCGCGCCATCTATGAACTGACCAAGTTCGGCCCCACCGCCTTCAACTCCCAGCCGCTGCGCGTCACCTACGTGCGCTCCGACGAAGCCCGGGCCACGCTCGTGGATGCGCTGTCCGCCGGAAACCGCGCCAAGACGGCCTCGGCACCGCTAGTCGCGGTCCTGAGCTACGACACAGCCTGGCAGGAACAGTGGGACACGTTCCTTCCCGGCTACAACGCCCCCAAGGCCATGTATGACGCCGCGCCGGACCTTGCCGCGGCCACCGGCAACAACAATGCCCACCTGCAGGCCGGCTACTTCATCCTCGCTGTCCGTTCCCTGGGCCTCGCAGCCGGTCCCATGACGGGTGCCGACTTCGCCAAGATCGACGCCGCGTTCTTCCCCGGAGGGAGCCAGAAGAGTTTCCTGGTGGTCAACATCGGCCAGCCCGGGGAAGACGCGTGGGGCGCAGCCAAGCCGAAATTCGCGTACGAGGACGTTGTCCGCACGGTCTAACGGTTCCCGGCACTGTCCACCCGCGGAGGTGCCTCCGGCACTGTCCACCCGCGGAGGTGCCTCCGGCACTGTCCACCCGCGGAGGTGCCTCCGGCACCATGGGGGACAGGCCGGAGGCACGCGGGATGCGATTCTGCGGTTCAGCGCAAGGCCCACATCCAAGGCCACTTCCATTTTAGTCCGTGCCTTCGCTGCTGGCACAGTGCGTTTGCGGCTCCCGCCCGGCCCGCGGGCGCCGCGGCGTGGCACACTTTTTCCATGCGGAACCTGATCGCGGTGGCCTTCGTGGAACCGGTAGCCGAGGGGCTCGAGTTCCCCCGTGATGACTGGCCGCTGCACCTCACTCTGGTGAAGTTCGACGTGGTTGAGTTCGACGTGGTTGAGTTCGACGTTGCGAAGTCCGACGCCGTCGAACCCCGCCGGGAAGCCGGCTCGGAACCCGAACCAGGCACGCCGCCGGCCCCGGGCGACCCACTCGCCGAACACATCGCCACCCTCATGGCGGGCCCGGTGGCCGCTGCCCTGGGCTGTCGAATGAGCGTAGGCGGCGAAGCAGGGTTCGGGCGGGCAGGGTCAATCCCGGTCAACCTGATTGAACCCAGCCAACAGCTGCAGTTCCTCCACAACGAGCTGGTCCGGATCGTGGAGCAGCTGCCCGGTAGGATCTCCACGCCCGCCTACACCCTGGAAGGGTACCGGCCGCATGTCTCGCACCACGGCGACAAACGGCTCCAGCAGGGCGACACTTTCGCGCTTGACCGTATAGCGCTCGTGGACATGGCGCCCGACGGCGGGCACGCCACCCGCCGGATCCTGAAGTTGTGGACCGAGAGCCCGGCGTAAGCCCGGAACGGCCCTCTTGGGAGAGCCTGAACGTCATATCCGGGACTGCGGCGGTGGATTCCTGCGGGCCGGGTGCCATACTGGGGTCAACTTCGACGGTTATTTGATGGTTATTTGACGGTTTCGACGATTATTCGACGACTATCTGACCACGAGGTGACGTATTTTCGGGCAAATCACGGCGGACCGGGGGGCCCACTAAATGATGCTTGACACCGCGACGCTGCGGGTCGCCCTGGCGCTCGTCGACCTCACACTGCTCATGCTTTTCTACTTCATCACGTTCCGGCGCACCCGGTCGCCCTACAGCGGCTGGTGGTGCATGGCCCTCCTGCTGTTCCTGGTCGGCAACGCCGCGTACCTGCTGGACGGTACGGTGCACCAGGCCTGGGCCATTCCTGCCGGCAACGTCCTGCTGGTTGCCGGTGCCGCCAGCATCTGGGCCGGCGGACGGTCGCTGCGGGCGCCCTCACCCCGGCCCTGGCACCTCGCGGCCGGCCCTGCTGCCACGGCCGTCGCTTCGGTTCTTGACCACCCGGCCACCAACATCTGGGCGGGAGGCCCGGTGTACCTGGGATTCATGGCCTTGCTGATCGGCATGGGGGCCCGGGAGCTGTTCCTGCTCGAGCGCGACTACTCGCGCGTCCACCGTCCCCTCGCCGTGGGCGCCGGGCTCCTGGCCGGTTTCTACCTGGGCCGCCTCTTCGCCTATCTGACGAAGGGGCCGGACGGTGAGGTTTTCACGTCAGTTTTCGGTTCCGCCCCCATGACGGTCTTGTCGATCATCACGCTCGTGGTTGCTTCCTTCACCATGGCCGAGCTGAGCTACGAACAACAGACCCGGGATCTTCGGGCACGTGCCACTGTGGACGGCCTCACGGGCCTGCTCAACCGCTCGGCGTTCCTGGATCTCGCGGAAAACGAACTGCGCCGCCTGCGCCGGACCGGCACCACGGCGTCGCTCATCCTGGCGGACCTGGACCACTTCAAGTCGATCAACGACCAGTTCGGCCACTCGGCAGGGGACTCCGCCCTGCAGGCGTTTGCCCGGGCCTGCGCGGGTACCGTCCGCTCCACGGACCTCGTGGGCCGCTACGGCGGCGAAGAATTCATCGTCCTGCTGCCGGGCGTCACGCCGGACCGGGCCCAGGAAATCGCGGGCGACATCAGCGTCCGGCTCCATCAAACCGGCTCGGCAGTCGTTCCCCGGCTGCCCACCGTGAGCTACGGCATCGCGTCCACCGGCTCCGGACCGGGCGGCCTTGACGCTGCAGTGGTCTTGGCCGACGCGGCCCTCTACCAGGCAAAGACGCTTGGCAGGGACCGCGCCGAATTGGCCACCGGCGGCGGAACTACGAAATAACCCCGTCCACCAGGGCCTTCGCTTCGGCCTGGACCTGCTTGAGGTGCTCGGCGCCCTTGAAGGACTCGGCGTAGATCTTGTAGACGTCTTCCGTGCCGGAGGGCCGGGCCGCGAACCAGGCGTTTTCGGTGACCACCTTGAGGCCGCCAATCGCGGCGCCGTTGCCCGGCGCCTCGGTCAGTTTGGCCGTGATCGTTTCGCCGGCCAGTTCGGTCGCGGTGACGTCCGACGGCGAGAGCTTGCCGAGGGCTGCCTTCTGCTCCCGGGTGGCCGCTGCGTCGATCCGGGCGTAGACCGGGTCGCCGAACTGGTCGGTGAGGCCCTTGTACAGCTGCGACGGCGACTTGCCCGTCACCGCCGTGATCTCCGAGGCCAGCAGGGCCAGCAGGATGCCGTCCTTGTCGGTGGTCCAGACACTGCCGTCCATCTTGTTAAAGGAGGCACCGGCGGATTCCTCGCCGCCGAAAGCGCCTTCTCCGGACAGCAGCCCGGGGACGAACCACTTGAAGCCCACTGGAACCTCGACGAGCTTGCGGCCCAGGCTCTCAGCTACGCGGTCGATGATCGAGGAGGAAACCAGGGTTTTGCCGATCACTGACTCCGGGTTCCAGCCGGTCCGGTGCCGGTACAGGTAATCGATGGCGACGGCGAGGTAGTGGTTCGGGTTCATCAGCCCGCCGTCCGGGGTAACGATCCCGTGGCGGTCGGCGTCCGCGTCGTTGCCGGTGGCGACGTCGAACTTGGCGCCGTCGGACATGCGGTTGATCAGGGAGGCCATCGCCGACGGCGAGGAGCAATCCATCCGGATCTTCTCGTCCCAGTCGAGGGTCATGAAGGCCCACTGCGGGTCGACGGTGGGGTTGACCACGGTGAGGTTCAGGTGGTGGCGCTCGCCGATCTCGCCCCAGTAGTCCACTGACGCGCCGCCCATGGGGTCGGCGCCGATCCGGACGCCAGCCTCGCGGATCGCATTCAGGTCCAGCACGGAGGGGAGGTCGTCGACGTAGCTGCTGAGGAAGTCGAACTTGCCGGTGGTCCCGGCGGCGAGGGCGTCGGCCACCGGGATCCGCTTGACGCCGCGCAGGCCGTTTTCGAGGAGCTCGTTGGCGCGGTTGGCGATCCAGCCGGTGGCGTCGGTGTCCGCGGGGCCGCCGTGCGGGGGGTTGTACTTGAACCCGCCATCTCCCGGAGGGTTGTGGCTGGGGGTCACCACGATGCCGTCGGCCTGCGGCGCGCCCGGAGCGGCGTTCCGGTTGTGCGTCAGGATGGCGTGGCTCAGGGCAGGGGTGGGCGTGTAGCCGTGGCGGGCGTCGATGAGCACGTGCACGCCGTTGGCCGCCAGCACCTCAAGGGCGGAGTTTTGTGCGGGCTCGCTCAGGCCATGGGTGTCCTTCGCCATGTAAAGGGGGCCGGTGATGCCCTGGCCCGCCCGGTATTCCACGATCGCCTGCGTGATGGCGAGGATGTGGGGTTCATTGAAGGACGCCTTCAGGCTCGATCCCCGGTGCCCTGAGGTGCCGAAGGCCACCCGCTGGCCCGGGTCCGTGAGGTCCGGCGAAACGTCGTAGTACGCATCCAAAAGCGCAGTGAGGTCAACAAGGTCTTGGGGTTGGGCAACTGTGCCCGCGCGGCTAGCCATGGCACCAGCATGCCAGACGAGGAGGGGGTGCAACACGGTTTCGCGTCAATGCCGTTCCTATGACGAAAGAAAACCCGCCGATCGGCCCGGTCCCAAGACAACCCTGCGGCGGTACTCTGGATCCAGAGACTTCTTGAGGGGACAAGCCATGACTGACCAGCCAAAACAAGGCAAAGACGAGACCCCGGAGGGTTACCAGCCGACCCTGCGCCTCCCGGACCACCAACCGGACGTTCCGGCAGAGCAGGCACGGCCCGCCAGCCAGGACCAAGGACAATCGGCGACGCAGCAGTTCGCGCAGCCTCAATCCCCGCAGCAGCCCTACACGGGCCAGCAGCAGCCCGGCCAGAGTGCACCTGACCAGGGCCAGTTCTCAAGCCCGTACCCTTCGGCTTACGGCGAGTCCGGCCGGACGCCATATGCGTCCGGCCAGCCGGCCTACGGCCAAGCGGCCTACGGCCAGCCGGCGCCGCCGTATGGCCAACCGTCGCCGTACGCTCAGCCCGGCAGCCCCAACGCCTACGGCCAGCCCGCGTACTACGGCGCGCCGGCGGCGCCCAAGAGTCTGAGCATCGCCAGCATGTGCTGCGGCATCGCCGCGCTGGTGGGATTTGGGTTCTTCCTGCTCCCGCAGCTGGCCGCCGTCATCCTGGGGCACCTGGCCCTGCGGCGCGAACCGGCCGGCCGGGGCATGGCGATCGCCGGTCTCGTGATGGGTTACGTGGGCATCGCCGTCACCATCCTGGTGCTGGTCATTTTCGGGCTGGTCATCGGCACCGCGCGCACTAGCGGATACGGCGTCTAGACCTGCCCTGCGGCTGGGGGACAGGCCGGCTCAGCGTGTCAGCGCAGCCACCAGCGGTCCGGCATTGGCCTCAAGCCAGGCGCGCCGGCGGTTGATTTGGCCGCCCACGCCGTCCTGCCACATCCGCGCCCAGCCGCCGCCCAGGGCACCGGCGTTGTGCCGCATCCGTTCGTAGCTGAGCGCCGCGGCCTCGACCCCGGCGCCGGGCACCCGGCGTCGCTCATCCTCGGTCCAGCCATAGGCGTCGGCGAAGACGCGCAGCCGGTGGAACGGGTCCTGGTCTTCCCAGCCCGGCCACGCGTCTGACGGGTCGCGGAGCGGTACCCAGTGCATGGCGGTATTGAGCGAATCGTGGTGTGCCGTGGCGGGCCCGGCGAGGTCGAAATCCACCAGTCCCGCGGCCAGGCCGTCCCGGACCACCACGTTTTGGGGTGTCACGTCCAGATGGCAGATGATCCCGGCGGCATCGGAGGGGTTCGGCCGGACCGGCCGGGGCGGGAATGCGTGGGCCTGCGGCACGAAGCCCGCTGACGCCGTGTGCAGGCGCCGCACCAGGCGGGCGACGGAGGCCAATAGGTCCTCGGACTGCACCCAGGCTTCCGGCGTCGCCCCGGCGCACTGCCCCGGCACGAAGGTCAGGACGTCCCGGCCCTGTGCGTCGCGGCCGAGGAAGCGCGGGGAACCCTCAAAGCCGGCGTCGTCCAGCCAGTCAAGGTACTCGGCGACAGCGAAGGATTGTGGCTGGTGCGGGCGGCGGATGGTTCCGCCAACCCGCACCACACCCTCGGTGACATCGCCCGCCGGCATGCTTTCGACGTCGGACGCCTCGCCGGGGGCGGGGGTGTAGACGCGCGAAGCAACCGGAATGCGATGTGCGGGGTTCATCGGGTCAGCGTACGCCGCCCATGAGCTTCTTGATCGCCGGGGAGGCCACCGCGAGGCCCACGGCCAGCAGGATGGCGGTTCCGCCCACGCCGATGAAGTACGGCAGCTCGTCGTCCGGGTTGTACAGGCCGGACAGGATGCCGGCCAGCGTGGTGCCCAGGGACACCGACAGGAAGAACAACGCAACCATCTGGGTGTGGAAGGCCTTCGGCGCCAGCTTGGTGGTGACGGAGAGCCCGATGGGGGACAGGAACAGTTCCGCCAGGGTGAACAGCAGCAGGATTCCGGCCAATGCCAGCAGCGGAGTCTTCCCGTCGCCGGAGAGCGGAATGAACGCCAGGAAGGCCAGGCCCATCACGAACAGGCCGATGGAGAACTTCAGCGCCGAACCCGGCTGCTTGCGGCCGAGCCGGGTCCAGAGGGCCGCCATGATCCCGGCGAAGATGATGATGAACACCGGGTTGATGGACTGGACCCAGGCGGCGGGCATTTCCCAGCCGAAGAGGTTCCGGTCCAGCTTCTCCTCCGAGTACACGGCAATGAAAGTGAACTGCTGCTGGAACAGGGCCCAGAACGCGGCGGAGGCGACGTACAGCGGGATGAACGCCGCTACCCGTCCGCGCTCGGTGGCTGTGACCTTCTTGCTGCTGAAGATCAGGGCGAAGTACAGCACGGACACGCCGATTGCGGCGTAGGCCATGGACGTGGCCAGATTCTCGGCGTTGACGGTGCCCGTGAGGAGCAGCACCGCGATGACCGCGGCGAGCCCTAGGAAGATCAGGCCGTACTTGTTGCGCTGCCCGTCCGGGAGGGGGTGCGCAACCCGGTGGCTCTGGGCGGGGAGCTTGCTGCGTCCCCGGGCGTACACCACCAGGCCCACGGCCATGCCGACGGCGGCGGCGCCGAAGCCCCAATGGAAGCCCTGGCTTTCCTGCAACCAGCCGGTGACGAGGGGACCGATCAGTGCGCCGGCGTTGATGCCCATGTAGAAGATGGAGAACCCGGCGTCGCGGCGTTCGTCCTTCTCGCCGTAGAGGCTGCCGACGAGGGCGGTGGCGTTGGCCTTCAGCCCGCCGGAGCCGACGCCCACCAGCACCAGCCCGGCGATCAGGCCGGGGACGCCGGGCACGAGTGCCAGGGCGACGTGGCCGCCCATGATCATGATGGCGGAGCCGAACAGCACACGCTCGGAACCGAAGAGCCGGTCCGCGAGCCACGCGCCCAGGATGGTGGAGAGGTAGACGCCGCCGCCATAGGCGCCGACGAGGCCGGCGGCCATGCCCTGCTCAATTCCGAGGCCGCCCTTCTCAGCCGAGAAGTACATGTAGTAGAGCAGGATTCCCTGCATTCCGTAGAAGGAGAAGCGCTCCCACATTTCTACGGAGAAGAGGCTGGCCAGCATCTTTGGGTGGCCAAAAAACGAGGTATCGCCCGGCGTTGTAGCGGGGCGATTGGATAAATGAGTTGTGCTCATTTACTTAATGCTGACATTGTGAAGCGCGATTGTCACATTCGCGCAGGCCCGGTGCAAGCAGCCCGGACGGTGTTTCGCCGGGTTTTTCCCCGGCTTCGGGGCCGTGCCCGACGCGCCGAAAGCCACCGTGCCAGCGGGCTTCGGCGGGCCCGGCAAATGGCTGTCAGGCGGTCTCGCCGACCGGACGCCGGGCGGCCCCCTCAAGTGGCCGTCAGGCGGGATTCCCTGCAGGGTCGCCGGCGTCGAACATGATGATCTGCCGGATGGCGTGGCCGTCTGCCAACTGGTCCATGGCCCGGTTGATGTCTGCCAGGGCGATGCGGTCCGAGATCAGCTCCTCGACGGGCAGCTTTCCGTCCCGCCACAGCTGGGCGTATTTCGGGATATCCCGAGACGGGACAGCGGAACCAAGGTAGCTGCCCACAATCGTCCTGGCTTCGGCGGTGACGGTCAGCGGCGCCAGCTGGGCGCGGGCATCGGGGGAGGGCAGCCCGGCCGTGACGGTGGTGCCGCCGGGGGAGGTGGCGGCGAACGCGGTTTCGAACGCGCGCGGATTTCCCGCGCACTCGATCACATACCTGGCTTTGACCCCGGCGTCGAGGACCTGCTGCGGGGTGTACGTTTCGTGGGCGCCGAGGCGGCGGGCGTGATCGAGTTTCTGCTCCAGCGTGTCCACGGCGACAATCCGAGAGATTCCTTGCGAGACGGCTGTGATGAGCGCCGCCATGCCCACCCCGCCGAGGCCGACGATCATGATGCTGTCCTCCGGGCGGGGCCGGGCCGCGTTGAGCACGGCGCCGCCGCCGGTCAGCACGGCGCAGCCCAGGACGGCCGCAATGTCAGCGGGAATGTCGTCGTCCACCGGCACGGCGGAAGCGCGGTCCACGACGGCGTGGGTGGCGAAGCCGGAGACACCCAGATGGTGGTGGACGGGCTCGCCGTCGCGGCTCAGGTGCCTGGATCCGTGCAGCAGCGTTCCGTCGTTGTTGCTCTTTGAGCCTGCCGTGCAGGGCAGCCGGCCGTCCTCGGCACAGTTCGCGCAGCTCTCGCAGCGGGGCAGGAAGGACATGACCACGCGCTGGCCGGGCTGCAGGTCCGTGACGCCGGAACCGACCGTCACGATGCGGCCGGCGGCTTCGTGGCCCAGCAGCATGGGCACCGGCCGGACGCGGTTGCCGTCGACAACGCTCAGGTCCGAGTGGCAGATCCCGGCGGCCTCCATCCGGACGAGGATCTCGGTGGGCCCGGGAGCCGCGAGTTCCAGCTCGGAGATGCTGATTGGCCTGGATTCCGCGAAGGGGCGGGGGCGGCCGATTTCCTCAAGTACTGCACCGGTGATCTTCATTGATCCTCTTTCGCGGCCTGGTCGGGTTTGAGTGAACGATAGCCGCCGGCCGCTGCCAGCGTCCATTTGGGCGCTTCCCGACGGCGGCCGCGCGGACGCTGGCCGGAGGGCCGCAGGGCGTTTTTCGGAGGGCCGCGGGCAGGTCCCCGCGGAGGGCGGCGGGCAGGTCCCGCGGGCAAGAAAACCTCAAGGTGGCTGCGTCAAAGTGGGAAACATGGCTGGTTGGGGCAAGCTTTGTCGTCCCCCGAACTCGGCAAGGCCGACGGAGAGGGCATTGCCTTCCTCAACAACGGCCTCTGTTGCGCGGCCACTCCGGTGGCGTTGGGCCCCGGGCCCGTCAGGAAGGTCCGCGACTTGGGCCCACGGCCGGCGGCTTCACCGCCTCCTGATCGGCCTGACGGTTACTGCCCTGATGATCGCGGGCCTTGCGCCGGCGCAGGCCGCAACGGAAGTCACCACCCTTCACGTCTTTCTCGCCGCCGGGCAGTCGAACATGTCCGGGCGGGGCGTTCCCATCTTTGGCACGGCAGACACGGCGCCGAACCCGCGGATCTTCGAGTACGGAGCCAATACCCGCACGTTCCGTCCTGCCTCCGTCCCGCTGGACATGCACGACACGCCCAGCGGCATTTCCCCCGCGATGACGATGGCCCGGGAGTATTTGAAGACCCAGCCCCCCGACGTCGGAGTGCTCATCATCCCCGCGGCGCACGGCGACACCGCATTCACCAGATTGCCGGGGACCTTGACCTGGTCCGTCGGCGAGGCTTCCGCCCCGGAGTACGATCTGCCGACGCTCGCCGTCAAGCAGACGTTGAGCGGCATCGCGGCGGCGAAAGCGGCCGGCTACACCGTGAGCCTCAAGGGCATCCTCTGGCACCAGGGCGAGAGCAACTCCGCCTCAACCACCTCCATCTACAGCGCGAGGCTGGACCAGCTCATTGCCTTCTTCCGCGACCGGCTGTCTGCGCCGAAACTGCCCTTTGTGGTCGGACGCATGTCGCCGGAAAGCATCGCAACCGTTCCGGGCAGGGGCAACGTGGACAAGAGCCACTACCAAACTCCAGGCCGCGTCGCCTACACCGGCTTCGCGCCCTCCCTGGCCTGCGCCCTGAACCCGGGGGACATGACTCACTTCTCCCGGCTCGGCGTCGAATACCTGGGGAAGGCATACCTGTCCGCGTTTCGACAGGCGATCGCGAACACTCAAGCGTCCGGCATCGCCACTCCGGGTCTGGCAGTGCCGAATTGTGCGGGCCGGGCCATCGCCATGGACCCCACGCGATTCCTGGACACCAAGATTTGGCCGGGCCGGGTGGCTGCAGGGAAGTCGGTATCTTTCCGCGTAGCCGGCGTCCGGGGCGTCCCGGCCGATGCGTCTGCGGTCGTCGTGAACCTGACGGTCACCTCGCCGACGTCGTACGGCGTCATCACTGCCCATGCCTCCGGGACCGACAAGCCGGGCACCTCGAACCTGAACTACGTTGCCGGGCAGACCGTGTCCAACCTCGCCATGGTGCCAGTGGGCGCGGACGGCCGGCTGACGCTCACCAACACGTCGTCCGGGTCCGCGCATCTGACCGCAGAGGTGTCCGCCTATTACCACGAAGGCAAGCCGACCTCGCAGGGGACGTTCCGTTCCGTGGCGCCCACCCGGCTGTTGGACACGCGGCTGACCTCCGGACCCGTTTCCGGCGGTAAGTCGGTCTCCTTCAAGGCCGGCGGCAAGCTGGGGATCCCAACGACCGCCTCGGCGGTGGTCCTGAATCTCACGGCGACCCAGACGAAGAGCTTCGGTTTCCTGACGCGTACCCTGCGGGTTCCTCGAAGCCGAAGGCGTCCAATATCAACTACTCGGCGGGTCAGACCGTGCCCAACCTCGTCGTGGTCCCCGTCGGGACTGACGGGAAAGTGACGGTGGCGAACACCTCGTCCGGGTCGGCGGAGATCGTTGCTGACGTCGCGGGGTATTTCCTGCCCGGCAAACCAGCCCAGGCCGGCGCCCTCCGCGCAATGAACCCCACACGGTTCCTGGACACGCGGGACTCCTCCGGCCCCGTTGCGGCGGGAAAGTCGCTGACGTTCCACGTGCGAGGCGTCAAGGGAATCCCGACCACCGTGGCCGCTGTGGTGGTCAACCTGACGACCACCGAGGCCAAGTCCAGCGGGTTCCTCACGGCGTACGGCTCGGGGTCGCCCACCCCGAACGCCTCGAGCCTGTTCTACCTGCGCGGACAGACGATCGCCAACTTGGCCGTGGTTCCGGTGGGACCGGACGGCAACGTCAAGATTACGAATACGTCGAGCGGATCCGTGCAGATCATCGCCGACGTCGCGGGCTACTTCCGCGGGTAGGGCCAGGGTCCGTCGCGGAACGGTGGGGTGGATCGGCTGGCTTCCTGCACCCCGCCGCGGGACATGCCCATTTTTGGCGCCCGCGCCTGGACATAGTGGCATTGTGTCCAGCGGTCGCGGCAAGGGGTGGGCATGTCCCCGATGAGCACTGGACATGTCCCTTCTTGGCTCGCGCGTGGACATGATGGCATTCTGCCCGTCCGTCGACGCTAGCAGTGGACATGTCCCTTGTGAGCGCCGAACATGCCCTGAGCTTGGCGCCTGCGTTGGTCATGCCCCCTTTTGCGGCCCGGGACTGGACATGTCCCCCTGGCGGAATTGGACATGATTCCACACAGGTGGTGGGACCGCTGGACATGTCCGGTTCTTGACGGGACGCGCGGGACATATTCGCCGGGCGGCCCGGGTCGCGGGCCGGATCGACGAATGGGCATGTCCTCAACGGTGGAGATGGACGCCATGGTTCCGGACATGTCCCGTGCTCGGCGCGGGGCGTGGGCATGTCCCCGGCGGGTGGCGGTCCTTGCCTAGAACCCCAGTTGGGCGGCCACCTGCAGCAGCAGCCCCTCGGAGCCCATGGGCCCGATCAGCTGGATGCCCATCGGCAGGCCGGAACCCGTGGCGCCGCCGGTCCAGTGCACCGGGATACTGATGGCCGGCAGCCCGCAGACGTTCACCATGGACGACCATGGAGCGTATTCGCACTGTTTGCGGTAGTCGTCGTCGGCGTCGCCCGCCCATTCCGCGGCCGGCCAGTAGCCCCCGCCGTGGGTCGCGCCCGTGAACCAGCCCACCGGGCGGGGTGTCTGCGCCAGGGCCGGCGTCACTATGAGGTCCCATTGGGCGTACTGGGCGATCGTGTCCCGCTGGAACTGCCGGAGGAACCCAACGGATTCGTTGAGTTTGGCCGCGCTGCGCTGCTGGGCGCGCCGGCGGAACGTCCTGGTGAGCGGCGTCAGCAGCGCCTCGCGCTGGGGTGTGATTCGCGCGCTGCCAATGCCGGCGGTCCAGGCTGTGGTGAAGGCGTCCGGGTAGCGATTGTCATAGCGAATCGCGGCTTCCGAGGTCTCATGGCCCGCCGCCTCCAGCCGCGAGACGCCGTCGGCCAGGGCGTCGTGCGCCTCACGGTCCGGGGTGAAAGGGAAAGTCGATTGCCACGGGCTGTCGAGGCTTATCCCGATCCGCAGCCGGCGCGGCTCCCTGGCGGTCAGTTCGAGGTAGCTGGCGTCCGCCGGGCCCGCCGCAACCGGCCTGTCCGCACCTTGGTGGCCTGCACCGCGCGGGGATGCACCGGGCACCAGGGCATCGAGCAGCAGGGCGGCATCGGCGGCGGAGCGGGCCAGCGGTCCGGCAACCACGAGCTGAGCGGGATCGCCAGAGCTTTCCCCGGCCGGCACGAGCCCACGTCCGGGCTTCAGCCCGACCAGCCCGCAGGCCGCCGCCGGGATCCGCACGGAACCGCCGCCGTCGGACCCGGGGGCAAACGGCAACAGCCCCGCGGCCACGGCGGCAGCGCTGCCGCCTGAGGAGCCGCCCGAACTGCGGCTGAGCGCATGCGGATTACGCGACGGCGGAGCGACGCGGTTCTCGCTGTACGCCGTCAGGCCGAACTCCGGGACCTGCGTCTTGCCCAGCGAGACGACCCCGGCAGTCTTGAGCGCGACGGGGAGCGCGCCGTCGGCCAGCGCCGGTTTGCGCTCCAGGGCGGCGCTTCCATGCGTGGTGACGACCCCTGCCACATCCGTCAGGTCCTTGAAGGCGACCGGTATTCCATGCAGTGGGGGCAAAGCGTCGCCGTTTCTCCTCCGGAGGGTGTGGAGCCGGTCCGCTGCCTCGGCGTCCTTCTGCGCCTGTTCCGCAGTGACGGTGATGAAGGCCCCGAGGTGCGGATTTTGGGCTTCGATGCGGTCCAGGAAATGACCGGCGGCCTGCCTGGCGGACAGCTCGCCGGAACGGAGCGCATCGCGGAGCTCGACGGCGGAGAGTTGGTGGATTTCAGCCAAGGAGGAGGGACTCCAGCCGTACCCTGGCCCGCTCGACCCGCATCCCCGCGGGACATGCCCATTTTTGGAGCCTGCGGAAGGACACAATGGCATCATGCCCAGCGCTCGCGGCGAGGGGAGGGCATGTCCCGTGGCGGGGGCCGCGGACGGGCCGCTCCACGGGGTGATCGGCAGCCATGAGGTCTCCTTTGCGGTCTCCAGAAGCGTAACCTGCCGCCAGCGGGGGCGCGCTGCCAGCGGCGGGGGATACGCTGGGATCGGAGCTTGAATTCTGCGGAAAGGGTGAACATGAGCGACTTCCAGACCGTAAGCGTGTCTGGCATCCCCGATGGTGCCAAGATCGTGGACGTCCGCGAGGACTATGAATGGGTTGCGGGCCACGCCGAGGATGCCCTGCACATTCCCATGGACCAGCTGCCGGCCCGGATCGAGGAGCTTGACCCGGACGAGGACCTCTATCTGATTTGCCGCACCGGCGGCCGTTCCTACCGGGCCACGCAGTGGCTGGTCGGAATGGGTTATTCCGCAGTGAATGTGGCCGGCGGCATGGACCAGTGGGTCGAGTCCGGGATGCCGTTGGTGTCCGACAACGGCCTCAAACCCGTCGTCCTGTAACTGAAGAAGGAAGCACTGATGCCCGCACCAACCGTCACCTACACATTCCTTGGACCAGAGGGCACCTTCACCGAGGCGGCCCTCATGCAGGTCCCGGACGCGGCGCAGGCCATCCGCATCCCGTCCTCGAATGTGAACACGGCGCTGGACAAGGTGCGGGACGGCTCCGCCGATGCGGCCATGGTGCCGATCGAAAACTCGGTCGAGGGTGGCGTCACGGCTACCCTCGATGCCATCGCCACCGGCCAGGAACTCAGGATCCTCCGGGAGGCCCTGGTGCCCATCAGCTTTGTCCTGGTGGCCAGGCCTGGCGTCGCCATCGGGGACATCCGGCGCGTCTCCACGCACGGCCATGCCTGGGCCCAGTGCAGGCTCTGGGTGGACGCGAATATTCCCAATGTGGAATATATTCCCGGGTCGTCAACCGCCGCTGCCGCCATGGGCTTGCTCGACGGCGACGGCGCGCACTACGACGCCGCGATCTGCGCCCCGATCGTGGCCACCGAACAGCCCGGCCTGAATGTGCTTGCCGAAAACATCGGTGACAACCCCGGCGCGGTCACCCGGTTCGTGCTCGTGGGCCGCCCAGGCGACCTGCCTGCCCCCACGGGCGCGGATAAGACCACCGTGGTGGTGCCGCTGCCCGAGGACCGGCCCGGTGCGCTGATGGAGATCCTGGACCAGTTCGCCACCCGCGGCGTGAACCTGAGTCGGATCGAATCCCGGCCGACCGGGCAGTACCTGGGCCATTACTTTTTCAGCATTGATGCCGACGGCCACGTGGCAGACGCCCGGGTGGCCGACGCCCTGGCGGGTCTGCACCGGATCAGCCCGTCCACCCGCTTCCTCGGGTCCTACCAGCGTGCCGACGGCCACCGGACCGACGTTGCGCCGCATACCTCGGACCAGGCATTCCGCGCAGCGCATGCGTGGGTAAAAGACATACTGGGCGGCGCAACTGTTGAGGCGGAATATACGCCGGGGGCTTCGCCCAGAGCGTAGGCAAATGCCATATGGCGCACTTCCACCCCCTCCCAACTGTGCGTATGCTTGCCTGATCCACATTGGGGAAGTCCCCTACGGGAGGAGCGGGTCATGTCAGGCACCAGCACAGAAAATGACGGCCAGGGAATGATCGTCAATCCCAAGCCGACAGCTGACAACCAGGACTGGGACGGAGACGACGCTGACCGCGCGGACCGCCTGCGCTTCGAAGAGGAGCAGGCAATGATCCGGGAGCAGTCCGAAGCCCGGGCCGCCAAGGCTGCTGCAGAGGCGAAAAAGGCGGCAGAGGCGAAGAAGGCCACCAGCGCCTAGTCCTCGCTCCAGTCGCCGTCGGCCTAGCCGCCTTCGGTACCGTCCTTGACCCGGACCAGCAGGGATCCCGGGTCCACCTCAACAATGACCATGGTGGCCTCGCCGGAAGGATCGCCGTCGACCTGGGTGGGCATAGGTTCGGGACACCGGATGGTGATCTTGCCGGAGCGGTAATACGTCATGACCGGCAAGTCCTTCTTGTGCTTCAAAACGATCTTTGTGTACATGGACAGCCAGCCGATTGCGCTGCGCGGGCTCATCACCACGATGTCCAGCATCCCGTCATCGATCATGGCCTGCGGGATGAAGTCGATTCCCCCGGGGATCAGTCCGCAATTCGCGAACAAGACGCTGCGGATCTTCCGGGCCTGCTCAGGTTGGTCATCCAGCGCTATCGAGACCTTCTTGCGGCGCCCCGCAAAGTGCCGGGCCCCGGCCTCCGCGTAGGCCAGCCAGCCCACCGCCTTTTTCAGGCCGTCAATGGTGTCACTGACCACTTCGGCGTCCATGCCGATGCCCGCAATCACCAGAAACGTGTGCTGCGCGGATTCCCCGGTGCGTGAATTCTCCAGGGTGATCCGCGCCGTATCGATAAACCGCTGGTGCCCGAACAAAGCCGCCTGCACGTTGCCGGGGAGGTCGTTCACCTCCAGGTGCACGTTGCGGGCCAGGAGGTTGCCGGTGCCCAGCGGGATCAGCCCCATCGCGGTGTCCGTCCCGGCAAGGACCTCGGCCACCACGCGCACGGTACCGTCGCCGCCGCCGGCCAGGACGACGTCGGCCCCGTAGGCCACCGCCGCCCGCGCCTGCGAGAAACCGGGGTCCTCCGCGGTGGTTTCAAAGATGCGGGGCGCCGGCCAGCCGGCCTCCGCGCACGCGGCTTCAACCAGGCCCCGGACCTCGGCCGACCTCCCCTTGATGGGGTTCAGGACCACGGCAACCTTCTGATGGCCCAGGCCAGGGCTGTGGGTTTCCTCCCACACCGCACTGCGGGTGTGCTTGGCCTTGAGCCGGCGCACCCCCCACCAGCTGGAGGCGGCAAAGACCAGGACCCCAGCGATGACGAGGTAGAGCAGCCAGTCGCGCATTGTGATCCAACAGTATCCCCACAGCACCCCTGACAGGCTTGCCCGGCAACGGTGACCGGATTGGATACTCTTGTCTGGTGATCGACGTAAAAGACCTCAGCGAATATCCGGACAAGTTCCGTACCAGCCAGCGCGCCCGCGGCGCCGACGAATCCGTGGTGGACGAGATCATCGCTGCGGACTCGGCCAGGCGCGCGGCGCTGATCCGGTTCGAGAATCTCCGGGCCGAACAGAATGCGTACGGCAAGAAGGTCGCTCAGGCCAAGGGCGAGGAAAAGCAGGCCCTCCTTGCCGAGCTGAAGGTTCTGGCTGCCTCCGTCAAGAGTGCATCGGCCGAGGCGGATCTCGCCCAGACGGCCCAGGAGGAACTGCTCCGCGCCATCCCCAACCTGATCGAAGACGGCGTCCCGGCCGGCGGCGAGGACGACTACATTGTGCTCAAGACGGTGGGCACGCCGCGCGAATTCCCCGACTTCGAGCCGAAGGACCACCTGGAGATCGGCGAGCTGATCGGGGCCATCGACATGGAACGCGGGGCGAAGGTTTCCGGTTCCCGCTTCTACTTCCTCCGCGGCGTCGGCGCCAGGCTGGAAATGGCGCTGCTCCAGATGGCCATGGAGCAGGCGATCGACGCCGGGTTCGTCCCCATGATCACGCCCACCCTGGTCCGCCCGGAAACCATGCAGGGCACCGGCTTTGACGTCAAGCACGACGCCGAGATCTACCGTCTCGCCGAAGACGACCTGTATTTGGTGGGCACCTCGGAAGTGGCCCTCGCCGGCTACCACGCCGACGAGATCCTGGACCTTTCGGGCGGTCCCATCCGCTATGCGGGCCAGAGTTCGTGCTACCGCCGCGAGGCAGGCTCGCACGGCAAGGACACCCGCGGCATCATCCGGGTCCACCAGTTCAACAAGGTGGAGATGTTCATCTACACCACGGTTGATAATGCAGCCGCCGAGCACGCCCGCCTCCTGGCGTGGGAAGAGGAGATGCTGGCCAAGTGCGAGATCCCGTACCGCGTCATTGACACCGCCGCCGGTGATCTGGGCAATTCGGCGGCCCGGAAGTTCGACTGTGAGGCCTGGGTCCCCACCCAGGGCGCGTACCGGGAGCTGACCTCGACCTCGAACTGCACCACGTTCCAGGCGCGCCGCCTGAACATCCGGGAGCGGGTTGTGAATGAGGAAGGTGCGTCCAAGGGCACGCGGGCCGTGGCCACGCTCAACGGCACCCTGGCCACCACCCGCTGGATCGTCGCCATCCTGGAGCACCACCAGAACCCCGACGGCTCCGTCAATGTCCCCGCCGCCCTGCAGAAGTACCTCGGCGGCATGACGGTCTTCCCCGTCCTCTAATCCCCGGTCCCTAACCCCCAGCCAGGCCTCCGGTGGCCGCCGGGTAAACATTCACACTGGGGACAATTTGTGGGTGTTTACCTCAAGTTCACGCCCTACTGTGGCGTGTGTCCTAGCGGCTGTCGGGGGTGTCTGCTCTACTTGTGAGATGACAACCATGACTGAATCCTCAGTCGCCGGCAACGATGACCGGCGCACGACACACCAGAACACGACAGACCAGAACACGACAGACCAGAGCACGGCAGACCAGAGCACGGCAGCCCCGAGCACGACAGTCCGGGACAGAAGCGCCCGGAACGGCGCCGGCGAAAAGCTGCTGATCGCCCTGGACGTCGATGGCACCCTCGTGGACCACGACGGGCACATGTCGGTTCCTGTCCGCGAGGCCGCCCAGGCCGTGGTGGCCGCCGGCCACCACGTCATGATCGCCACCGGCCGCTCCCTCAACGCCACGTTGCCCGTGATTGAACACATCGGGATCGACAACGGCTACGCCGTGTGCTCCAACGGCGGTGTGATCCTGCGCGTGGACTCCGGGCTGCCGGACGGCTACGAAATCCTCCACAAGGCAACGTTTGACCCCGGGCCGGTGCTTCGCGCCCTGCGCAAGCGGCTGCCCTCGGCCAAGTACGCGCTCGAGGACGAGGACGGCAACTTCCTGTCCACCGAACGCTTCCAGGACGCCAGCTTCGGCGTCGAAGCGGTCGGCGTCGACTTCCAGACCATGCTTGAGGCAACCGCCGTGCGCGTGGTGGTCTTCAGCACGGAGAACACGCCCGAAGAGTTCAATACCGCGATCCGCCACATCGGGCTCGCGGGCGTAACGTATTCGGTGGGCTGGACGGCGTGGCTGGACATTGCCGCCGCCGGTGTCACGAAGGCCAGCGCGCTGGAGCAGCTCCGCGACCGGCTCAGCATTGAAGCCCACCGCACTGTCGCCGTCGGCGACGGCCGCAACGACATTGAGATGCTGACCTGGGCGCGCCGCGGCGTGGCCATGGGCCAGGCCCCCGTTGAAGTGATTGCCGCCGCAGATGAAGTGACGAAATCGGTCTACGACGACGGCGCCGCGCACGTGCTTCGCAGCCTCCTCTAAGCGCCGCGGGCCACGGCGGTTTCCAGGGGAGGGACTGGGCCGGCTAGCGGACGTCCAGGATGAGGCTCAGGAGCCGTGCCGCAGCGGGACGGGCCGCGTGTTCTTCGTTCCACTGGGACCGGGCCACGGCTTTGCTCACGGCCTGCGTAGTGATCCCGAGTTCCTCTGCGACCGCCTTCTGCTGACCCCGCACCCCCGGAGTGAGCAAGTCCAGCACCCGCCATTCCGCGTGGCTCCGGTCGTGCACGATGTGGCCCAGGAGGCGCAGGACTGCCTCGGCCTCTGCCGCAATATCGGCCAGCGGGCCCTCCACCGCCACCCGAACGCGGTCCTTGCCGTTCCGGAGGCGATCCACGGCGCGCCGGGCATAGATCAGCCCGTGTCCGGAAGCGTCCTTGATCTGGTTCGGCAGGGGTTCATTGACCGGCCCCACGCCAATGCCGACGTACCAGCTGCCGCTGCGCAAGGCGATCATGGCCGCTTCAACCGCCTGATGCGGACAGTCCAGGATCCCCTGGACCTCGTCCTCCACGGAACGGTCGAAATCGAGGCGCGCCGGAATGTGCCGCAGGTCCTTGAGGAGCTGCGGCACGCGGTCGCCGTCGCGCCGGCTGTCGGTTTGATTGATGGTCAGCGTGAACATTCTGATGACACACTACCTGCTGGCACTTGGGGGGCAAGTTGCCGGCGGCGCCGGTGGACGTGGGTTGTGTCCCGTCCGCAGGACGTGTTGCGATGGACGAAATGTGCCGAGGCAGGACCAAGCGAAGCGAGGACCCCCAGTGAGCAGTGACATGGGCAGTGACCTGAATGGAACCACCCGCACGGAGACCCTGGACAGCGCGGCCATGGACAGCCCCATCCTGGACAGAACAGCCATGGACCTGGTGGACCGCTGGTGGCGGGCGGCAAACTATGTCTCAGTGGGGCAGATCTACCTCCGGTCCAATCCTCTGTTGCGCGAACCCCTCAGCGCGGAACACACAAAGTCCCGGCTCCTTGGCCACTGGGGGACCACGCCCGGACTGAATTTCGTCTATGCCCACTTGAACCGGGCGATCCGCCGGGACGGCCAGCAGATGCTGTTCGTCGCGGGTCCCGGCCACGGCGGCCCCGCATTGGTGGCCAACGCCTGGCTTGAGGGCACGTATTCGGAGATTTACGGCCACGTCGGCGATGACGAAGCAGGCCTGGCCGAGCTGTTCCGCCAGTTCTCCTACCCGGGGGGCATCCCAAGCCACGCCGCCCCGGAGACCCCCGGATCGATCAGCGAAGGCGGTGAGCTCGGCTACTCACTGGCACACGCTTACGGGTCCGTTTTCGACAATCCGGACCTGATCACTGCCGTCGTCATCGGCGACGGCGAGGCCGAGACCGGGCCGCTGGCCGCGAGCTGGCATTCGCACAACTTCCTGGACCCGGCGGCCGACGGCGCGGTGCTGCCCATCCTGCACCTGAACGGCTACAAGATCGCCAACCCCACAATTTTGGCCCGCATGCCCGAGGCCCAGCTCGATCAGCTGCTGCGCGGCTACGGGCACGTCCCGCATTTCGTCACCGTGTCCGATCCGGCGGACACAGCCGCGGCCCACCGGGATTTCGCGGCCGCACTGGACGCCTGCCTGGCCCAGATCCGGACCATCCAGGAGGATCACCGCAGCGGCCGGACGCCGCAGGACGGCGCTGCACAGGACGGCGCTGCTCAGGACGGCGCTGCACAGGACGGCGCTCCGCAGTGGCCGATGATCGTGCTGCGTTCGCCCAAGGGCTGGACCGGGCCCAAAAAGGTGGACGGGAAGCAGGTGGAGGGAACCTGGCGCAGCCACCAGGTTCCGCTGAGCGAGGTCCGCACCAACCCCGACCACCTGAGCCAGCTGCAACAGTGGCTCGAGTCCTATCGGCCGGAGGAACTCTTCGACGACCGCGGACGCCTGCTGCCGGAGACGGCCGGGAACGCCCCTGCCGGTCCGCTGCGGATGAGCGCAACTCCCTATGCCAATGGCGGACTCCTGCTGCGTCCGCTCAACCTGCCGGACTACGGCCGGCACGCCGTCAACGTCGCCGAACCCGGCGTCGAACGGATCGGTCCCATGACGACGCTCGGCCCCTGGCTGCGGGACGTTATTGCCCTGAACCCGAACACCTTCCGGCTCTTCGGCCCCGACGAGACCGCGTCGAACCGGCTGCAGGACGTCTACGAGGTTACCGACAAGGTCTGGCAGTACAGGATCGATGCGCTGGATGAGCATATTGCCCGCGCCGGGCGGGTGATGGAGGTCCTGAGCGAACACCTCTGCCAGGGCTGGCTGGAGGGGTATCTGCTGACCGGCCGGCACGGGGTGTTCAACTGCTATGAGGCGTTCATCCACATTGTCGATTCGATGTTCAACCAGCACGCCAAATGGCTCAAGGTCCACCGGCAGTTGCCGTGGCGCCAGCCGGTGGCCTCACTGAACTACCTGTTGTCCTCCCATGTGTGGCAGCAGGACCATAACGGCTTTTCGCACCAGGACCCCGGCTTCATCGACCACGCCGTCAACAAGAAGGCCGAGATCATCCGGGTTTACCTGCCGCCGGATGCCAACACGCTGCTGGCTGTGATGGAGCACTGCCTGGACTCCCGCGACTACATCAACATCGTGGTCAGCGGAAAGCAGCCCTCACCAACGTGGCTCGGGCCGGACGCGGCCTCGCACCATTGCCGCCGGGGCCTGGGCATCTGGGAGTTCGCCGGTTCCGAGGTCAGCGGTGAGGAGCCCGACGTCGTCCTGGCCTGCGCCGGTGATGTCCCCACTGTCGAAACCGTCGCCGCGGCCGAGCTCCTGAAGCGGGGGGCGCCCGGGCTGAAAGTGCGGGTGGTCAACGTGGTGGACCTCATGCGGCTCCAGGACGCCAGCGAGCACCCGCACGGGCTGACGTCCCGGGACTTCGACGGCATCTTCACGGCGGACAAACCGGTGATCTTCGCCTACCACGGCTATCCCGCGCTGATCCACCGGCTCACCTATCGGCGCTCCAACCGGGAGGGCCTGCATGTGCGCGGCTACAAGGAGGAAGGCACCACCACGACCCCGTTCGACATGGCCATGCTGAACGGGATCGACAGGTTCCAGCTGGCAATTGATGCGATCGACAGGGTTCCCGGGTTGTCCGAGAAGCACTCGCTGCTGCGCCAGTCCCTGCAGGACAGCCGCATGCGCGCCCGGGACCACACCCGGGAGCACGGCGAGGACCCGGCGGAGATCAGCAACTGGTCGCTGCGAATTGAGTAGCCCCGCGTCGGGGCTAGCCCGAGAGCTCTCGCAGCCCGCCCCGTGGCAGGTGGATCCAGCCCTCGGTCAGGGCAGCCCCGGGATGTCCGTCGTCGGGGCGCAGCGTCCTGCCGACGGCGACTGCCCGCGCGGTCAGGGAGGCGATAAGGGCGTCGAACATGTCATCGGAGGCGGCCAGCCGGCCATCATGTCCGGCCAGGTCCAGCCACGGCGCGGCCCTCGACAGCGCGTCCAGGGCCACTGCCAGCCGCTCCGTTTCCGTTGTGCCCCGCCCCTTGTAGCCGCGGGTCGGCAGGCCCCACAATTTCAGCGAAGCCGCCGGGTACACCTCGGCAAGCCGGCCGCTGCCGTCCCTGGCCTGCGGCCCGTACTCCCTGGCGATCTTTGCCTGGATGACGGCGCAACGCATCGCCGGGTGGGCCAGCCGGTCCGCGGAGACGCTGAGCGGGATCAGGCCGGTTTGGCCGGTGACGAACCTGTCTGTGTCCCGGTAGGCCAGCAGCCGGCGGCCCTCGATCCCGTCATGGTCCAGCACCGGATGGGCGTCGAAGTTCAGGTGCCCGGCGATAAAGGGCAGAAACGCGTCCGGCCAGCCCAACGGGGAGTCGATCCCCGTCATGTCGCTCGCGCCGAACAGGCGAACGATCTCCTCGTCCCCCACGCCCAGAGACAACTGCGCCAGGCGAGCCGCGCCGTCGGCCCACTCGATGACGGCCGCAGCCGTCTTCTTTTCGGCTGCCGCGAGGTCGACGCCGAGGGTCCTCATCGCAGGGCTCCCGCCAGCCGAAAAAACACCAACCGAAAAAACGCCAATCGAAAAAACGCGGAGATTCGAAGAAACGACGGCGGGTCACTTACCGCCCGATCCGGAGGACCGGATGGGCGGTAAGTGACCCCGCGTTGGAGTGCAGGAACGGTCAGTGGCCGGCTGCCGGAACGTAGCGCTTGATGGATGCGGCCAGTTCGGCTTCGGCGGCGGCGCGGTCGCCCCAGCCTTCGGCCTTGACCCACTTGCCCGGCTCCAGGTCCTTGTAGCGGGTAAAGAAGTGCTCGATTTCCTTGATCAGGAACTCGCTGACATCGCCGATCTCTTTGATGTGGTCGAACCGGGCATCGGTCGGGACGCACAGGATCTTGGCGTCGCCGCCGCCGTCGTCGGTCATGTTGAACACGCCGATCGGGCGGGACTCGACGATCACGCCGGGGTAGAGGTCGAAGTCCTGCAGGAGCACCAGCGCGTCCAGCGGATCTCCATCCTCACCCAGGGTGTTCTCGAAGAAACCGTAGTGCGTGGGGTACTGCATCGACGTGAACAGGACGCGGTCCAGGCGGACGCGGCCGGTCTCGTGGTCGACTTCGTACTTGACGCGCGATCCCTTGGGGATCTCGATGGTCACGTCATGCTTCATGGAATGCTCCTTGACGAATTCAGGGGGTGCGCGGCACGTGCATAAGGGCTGTCGGTGCCGCCGACTACTATTGAGGATATAGCGAGAGGCGCTGGTTTCAGGAACTAGTGGGGACATTTCAGGACTAAGGACCAGCAGCAGCATGAAACCGAGAACCAGCCGCGCGGGCACCGAACCGGCGCCCGGCAGGCTTCGCGGGGTCCCCGCATTGCTGCTCCAGACCCTCCTGGTGGTGGCGGTGGCACTGCCCGCCGGCCTCGCCATCGCCCCGGCATTCCTCGGCCCGGACCGGCCCTCCGACGCCTCGCAGGCTGCCCCGCCGTGGCAGCAGATCCCCGCCACGCTGAGCGTTCCCGGCAGCGGTGCCGGTGGAATCGGACCCCTCAGCGACACCGCGCCAGTCCCAGCCGGCGCGCCCCTCGCGGCGCAGCTCAACGGGACCCTTAAGCCCGACGGCGCCGGCACCTTCACCGGGATCGTCCAGGACGCCGCCACGGGTCAGGTGCTCTTTGACCGCGCGGCCGACGAGGCCCGCATTCCGGCGTCGAACATGAAACTCCTCACAGCCGGCGCGGCCCTGCGCGTCCTGGGCCCGGACCGCCGCTTCAGCACCCGGGTGGTGGCAGGGCCCACCCCCGGCTCGGTGGTCCTGACCGGCGGGGGCGACGTCCTCCTGGGCGCCGGAGAATCCGCCCCCGGGGCCGTGCTGGGCCGCGCCGGGCTCGCCACGCTCGCCGAGGCCACGGTCGATGCCCTCAAGGCCGGCGGCGTGACCGGCCCCGTGAACGTCCTGCTGGATGACTCCCTCTTCAGCGGCCCCTCGCTCAACCCGGCGTGGAGCCCCGAGGACGTCGCCGCCGGGGAGATGGCCCCGCTGTACCCGCTGGCGCTGAACTCCGCCAGGTTCGATCCCGCCAAGACCACCGGACCCCGCCCGCAGGACGCCGCCATGACGGCCGCAGAGGCCTTCGCCGCCCGGCTCACCGCGGCCGCGGCGGACGCGGGGCTGTCGGTGGCACCCGGGGTCGCCCGGGTCCAGCCCGGCGACGCACCGGAGGGCG
Source organism: uncultured Actinomycetota bacterium (assembly GCA_963722145.1). Classification (GTDB taxonomy): domain Bacteria; phylum Actinomycetota; class Actinomycetes; order Actinomycetales; family Micrococcaceae; genus Arthrobacter. The sequence goes on from CAVRLW010000018.1 coordinate 58,332, forward strand.
CACCCGCCAAGGTCCTGGCCGAGGTCCAGTCCGCCACGGTGGGGCAGCAGGTGGACTTTATGCTGCAGACCTCGGACAACTACCTCGCCGAGGTGACGGGACGGATGACCGCCCTGGGCTCCGGCCGGCCCGGCAGCAGCGACGACGCCATTGCCGCCGTGCTGGCGCAGGTCCAGGACATGGGCATTCCCACTGACGCCCTACGGGCCGCGGACGTCTCCGGCCTTGCCCTGGCCAACCGGGTCTCGGCCCGGCAGCTCACGGACGTGGTCCGGGCCATGACCTCGGGGACAGACACCCGGCTGCGCGCCGCGCTCGCCGGGTTCCCGGTCGCCGGGCTCACCGGCACCCTGGGGGGCCGGTACACGGACGCGGCTTCGGCCGCGGGCGCCGGACTGGTCCGCGCCAAGACGGGCACGCTGAACACGGTCATAGCTCTCAGCGGGTACGTCGTCGACGCCGACGGCCGGCTCCTGGTCTTTTCCTTCGTCGGGAACGGGTTGACTCCCGGCGCCGCGAACAAGGCCGCGCTGGACCGCTCCGCCTCTGTCCTCGCCGGCTGCGGCTGCCGCTGACGGCCGGCGGGCCGCCCGAAACCCGTTGCCAGGCTGGGACGTGGGCCCGGTTGGTTCGCCGGTCAGCGAAAATTAAGGCGGATTGTCGTGCCCCTGTGATCTGATGGATCCCATGGAGTCCTCTGCAAGCGAGACATCACGCGATCCATCAACAAACACAACGGTTCAGGCCCAAGGTCTCATCAACTGGGAGCTCGCCGCGTCCACGGCAGCCCGCCTGACCCCGGCGGGCCCTGTCCTGGGCGCCGCCGAGATCGGCGCCGCCGTCGAAAACCTGCGGCTCATGGCGGACCTTTCCGTGCCGCACGTCCATGACATCACCGGCCTTGATGCCGCCCGGGACCTGCGCGACTCCGAGGTCCTCGTGGTGGACAGGGCCTCTTGGTCCAAGGCCAACACGCAGAGCTTCGCCGTCATGCTCAAGCCCGCCATGGAAAAGCTCCTGGAAGGCCGCGGATCCCTCAGCCCCGGAGCTGCCGGCGTCAGCGCGGCCATCACCGGCAGCCAGCTCGGCGCTATTCTGGCCTTCCTTTCCAGCAAAGTCCTGGGCCAATACGATCCCTTCTCCGCATTGGCGGAAAACTCCACGGCCCCCGCGTCCGGGCGCCTGCTGCTCGTAGCGCCGAACATCATCTCCGTGGAACGTGAACTCAACGTCGAGCCCGCGGACTTCCGCCTCTGGGTCTGCCTCCACGAACAGACCCACCGGGTGCAGTTCGCCGCCGCCCCTTGGCTGCGGCACCACATGCTCCAGGAGATCGAAAACCTCAGCGGGCTGCTGCTCGGCAACGTCGATTCCGTGATGGAGCGGGCCTCCGCCGCCGCGAAGTCGCTGAAGGACCGCACGGCACCCGGTGCAGCGCCCGGACGCGGCGCCATCCTGGACCTGCTCCAAAACCCGGAGGAAAAGGCGGCCCTGTCCCGCCTGACTGCCCTCATGAGCCTGCTCGAGGGCCACGCCAACGTCGTCATGGACGCCGTGGACGCCAGCATCGTCCCCTCGGTGAAGACCATCCGGCAGCGTTTCAACGCCCGCGGCCAGGACCGCGGCATGATCGAGAAATTCATCCGCAACCTGCTCGGCCTCGATGCCAAGATGCGCCAGTACAGTGACGGCGCCAAGTTCGTCCGGGAAGTGGTGGACGCCGCCGGCATGGCGGGATTCAACAAAGTCTGGGAGTCCGCTGAAAATCTCCCCAGCGAACCCGAGATCCACGACTCCAGGCTCTGGCTCGACCGGATGGGCCTCTAAGCCGCCATGACTGCCCGCAACGGCGCCGGTTCCACCTCGGTTTCCAGCGGACGACGCCGGCCCGGCCGCCTCGCGCCAGTGCTCGGCACGGCGCGAAAAATGCTGCAGGACGCCCTTGCCGGGGCCGGCTACCCGGACCGCGTCCTGGTTGCCTGCAGCGGCGGTCCGGACTCGCTGGCTCTCGCCGCGGTCGCCGCCTACTTCGCCCGCCGCGGCCATGTGGACGGCCACCCGGTGTCCGTTGGCGCCGTCGTGGTGGACCACCAGCTGCAGCCGGGCTCGGCGGCAGTCGCCGCAACCACCGCCCGGATCCTCGAGGACCTCGGACTCTCGCCCGTGCAGATCAGGACTGTCGACGTCGCCTCCACCGGCGTGGGCCCCGAGGCGGCTGCCCGGGACGCCCGCCATGCGGCCCTCGAGGCCGCAGCGGACGAGGCAGGGGCGGGCGCGATCCTGCTCGGCCACACCCTCGATGACCAGGCCGAGCAGGTGCTGCTCGGCCTGGCGAGGGGGTCGGGCACCCGGTCCCTCGCCGGGATGCGGCCCTCCCGGGGGCGGCTGCTGCGCCCGTTCCTGGGCCTGCGGCGTGCGGACACCCTGGAGATCTGCCGGGTGGAGGCCCTGGAGCCCTGGCACGACCCGTCCAACACGGATCCCGTGTACGCGCGTTCCCGGACGCGGGTTGAAGTGCTGCCCCTGCTCGAGGACAAGCTCGGCCCCGGCGTGGCCGAATCCCTCGCCCGCACGGCCGCGATCCTGCAGCTCGACGCCGATTACTTGGAGGACGTAGCGAATGACACCTTCGAGCGGCTGCGCCAGCAGACCGGGGAGGAGATCAGCCTCCCGGAGGCCGAGCTGCGGGATCTTGCCCCGGCCGTGAGGTTCCGGGTGATCGCCAAGGCCGCCGCTGCCGTCGGAGGTCAGCAGCCCAGCTACCAGCGCCTGCTCGCGGCCGAAGCGCTGCTGCGCCGGCAGGGATCGGCGGGTCCGGTGGAGCTCCCCGGCGCGGTCAGCGTCTACCGGCTCTCGCTCGCGCAGCTCCTTGCTGCGGAGCCCTCCGCTGCCGCCGGTGTTCCCCGCGAAGCCGCCCGCTGTGGGAAGCTTGTATTCCGGCCTCAACAGCCGCCCCGAAATTAGTCGCACCCCGCATCTACACAGGAGCCATTGGTGGATTCAAACGACGTCCAGGCAGACCTCAAACACGTTCTCTACACCAAGGAACAGATCCAGCAACGGATCACCGAACTCGCGGCGCAGATCGACAAGGACTACGAGGGTCGCGACCTCCTGATCGTCGGCGTGCTCAAGGGCGCCGTCATGGTCATGGCAGATTTGGCCCGTGCACTGCACAGCCACGTCTCCATGGACTGGATGGCCGTCTCCTCGTACGGCTCCGGCACGCAGTCCTCAGGTGTGGTCCGGATCCTGAAGGACCTCGATACCGACCTCATGGGCAAAGACGTCCTGATCGTCGAGGACATCATCGATTCCGGCCTCACGCTTTCCTGGCTCAAGACGAACCTGGAATCCCGCGGCACCGCGTCGGTGGAAATCTGCACCGCCTTCCGCAAGCCGACGGCCGCCAAGGTCAAGATCGACGTCAAGTACGTCGGCTACGACATTCCCAACGAGTTCGTCGTGGGCTACGGCCTGGACTACGCCGAGAAGTACCGCAACCTGGACTTCGTCGGCACCCTGGCCCCGCACGTCTACGAGTAGATCGTCCACGCAGAGGCGCCCCGCCCGGGACCCGGGCGGCCGGAGGCCCGGCCCCGCTACGCCCACAGGGAAGCCCCGCTACGCCCACAGGGAACTTTTGCCCTTTGCCGTGCGTGAGTTAGTGCGACGGTGTATAGCTAGAACCTGACGCAGCACCACACGCGCGCAGAACGGTCGCCGTGCAGCACTACCAGGAGGGACGGGGCCAGCCCCGAACAGATGAAAGCTAAGAGTTTCTTCAAGGGCCCCGGCATCTGGATTGTCGTCGTGGTGGCCATGCTGCTGCTGGCATTTGCCACGCTGGCGCCGGGCGGCGCGAGCCGGATCGACACGGACAAGGGCCTGGAACTGCTGACAGCCGGCGGCCAGGTTGAACAGGCCAAGATTTTCGACGCCGAGAACCGCGTGGACCTGGTCCTGAAGGACAACCTGCAGGTCGACGGGCAGGACAAGGGCAAGAACGTCCAGTTCTACTTCGTCAACGCCCGCGCCCAGGACGTCGTCAAGGCGGTCACGGACTCCAAGCCGTCCGGCGGCTTCACCGACCAGCCGATCGAAAACAACTGGTTCTCCGGTCTCTTCTCCCTGCTGGTACCCGTGCTGCTGCTCGGCGTCCTGTTCTGGTTCCTGCTCTCCCGGATGCAGGGCGGCGGGTCCAAGGTCATGCAGTTCGGCAAGTCCAAGGCCAAGTTGGTCAACAAGGACATGCCCCAGGTGACCTTCAGCGATGTTGCCGGCGCCGATGAGGCCGTCGAGGAACTCGAGGAAATCAAGGAATTCCTGCAGGAGCCGGCCAAGTTCCAGGCCGTCGGCGCCAAGATCCCCAAGGGTGTGCTGCTCTACGGCCCTCCGGGCACCGGCAAGACCCTCCTGGCCCGCGCGGTTGCCGGCGAGGCCGGAGTTCCCTTCTTCTCCATCTCCGGTTCCGACTTCGTGGAAATGTTCGTCGGCGTGGGTGCCTCCCGCGTCCGCGACCTCTTCGAGCAGGCCAAGTCCAACGCGCCGGCAATCATCTTCGTCGATGAGATCGACGCCGTCGGCCGGCACCGCGGCGCCGGAATCGGCGGCGGCAATGACGAGCGCGAGCAGACCCTGAACCAGCTGCTGGTGGAAATGGACGGCTTCGACGTCAAGACCAACGTCATCCTGATTGCGGCCACCAACCGCCCCGACGTCCTGGACCCCGCACTGCTGCGTCCGGGCCGGTTCGACCGGCAGATCTCGGTCGAGGCCCCCGATTTGATCGGCCGCGACCAGATCCTGCAGGTGCACGCCAAGGGCAAGCCGATGGCTTCCGGCGTCGACCTCAAGGCTGTTGCCAAGAAGACCCCCGGCTACACGGGCGCGGACCTGGCCAACGTCCTGAACGAGGCCGCCCTGCTGACGGCCCGCTCCAACGCGAACCTGATCGATGACCGCGCCCTCGACGAGGCGATCGACCGCGTCATGGCCGGCCCGCAGAAGCGCAGCCGGGTCATGAAGGAACACGAACGCAAAGTCACCGCGTACCACGAGGGCGGCCACGCCCTGGTCGCGGCGGCCCTGCGGAACTCCGCCCCGGTCACCAAGATCACCATCCTGCCCCGCGGCCGTGCCCTGGGCTACACCATGGTGGTACCGGAAAACGACAAGTACTCCATCACCCGCAACGAGCTGCTCGACCAGATGGCCTACGCCATGGGCGGGCGCGTCGCCGAGGAACTGGTCTTCCACGATCCGTCCACGGGTGCGTCCAATGACATCGAGAAGGCCACCGGGATCGCCCGGAAGATGGTCACCGAGTTCGGCATGAGCGAAAGGGTCGGGTCCGTGCGCCTCGGCCAGGGCGGCGGCGAGCCGTTCCTTGGCCGCGATGCCGGCCACGAGCGCAACTACTCGGACCAGATCGCCTACATCGTCGACGAGGAGGTGCGCCGCCTGATCGACGGCGCGCATGATGAGGCCTACGCCATCCTGACCGAGAACCGGGACGTCCTGGACGAGCTGGCGCTGGAACTGCTCGAACGCGAGACGCTGAACCAGGCCGAAATCGCGCAAGTTTTCACCAACATCCGCAAGCGCGACTTCCGCGAAGTCTGGCTCTCCAAGGAGACCCGCACGCTCCAGTCCGCCGGCCCGGTGGAGTCGCGCCGCGAAAAGGCGGAGCGTGAAGCGCAGGAGGAAGCCACCCAGGCCCGGCTCGAAGAGCCCCTGGATGCCCAGCCCCCGCACGCCCAGGGCGTTGCCGGACAGGAGTCCTTCCAGGGCGGTGCAACAGATATCGGGACTGATGGTCATCCCGGCTAGGCTTCTTCTGTGACTTCTAACTTCGACGACGACGTTCCCGCCCCCGCTGCTTCGGCGGGGGACGGGGAATCTTCGCATTCAAAGACCAAGGTGGACCGCCCCAGGATCGAAGCCGCCGTGCGGGAAATCCTGCTGGCCATCGGCGAGGACCCGGATCGCAGCGGGCTCCTGGACACCCCGAAGCGGGTGGCCAAGGCCTATACGGAAATGTTTGCCGGCCTGCACCACGACCCGTCCGAGATCCTGGCCACCACCTTCGACCTGGACCACGAGGAACTCGTGCTGGTCAAGGACATCCCGTTCTACTCCACCTGCGAGCACCACCTGGTGCCGTTCCACGGGGTGGCGCATGTGGGTTACATCCCGTCCCACGACGGCAAGGTCACGGGCCTGAGCAAGCTGGCCCGGCTCGTGGACATGTTCGCGAAGCGCCCGCAGGTCCAGGAACGCCTGACCACCCAGATCGTCGAGGCCCTCGTCACGCACCTCAAACCGCGCGGCGCGATCGTCGTCGTCGAATGTGAACACCTGTGCATGTCCATGCGGGGAATCCGCAAGCCCGGCGCCAAGACCGTCACCAGCGCAGTGCGCGGGCAACTGCATGACCCGGCCACCCGTGCCGAAGCCATGAGCCTCATACTCGGAAGGTAAGAACACAGACTATGGACTCCCTAGCTGCAGCCCCGGGGACCGGCCCCGCCACCTCGCCCCTGCCCATCCTGCGCAAACCGCGCCCGGCGGCGAAGTTCCAGGACCTGCCCACGGACCGGACACTCGTGATGGGAATCCTCAACGTCACCCCTGACTCCTTCAGCGACGGCGGAGCGCACCCGACGCCGGACACTGCGATCGCGGCCGGTCTCCGGATGTTTTACGCCGGGGCGGACATCGTCGACGTCGGCGGCGAATCCACCCGCCCAGGTGCCACGGCAGTCGGCGTTGAGGAGGAACAGCGCCGGGTATTGCCGGTCATCGAGGCCCTGGTCAAAGCCGGCGCCCTGGTCAGCATCGACACCACCCATGCCGTGACGGCTGCTGCGGCCCTGAAAGCCGGCGCCGCGATCATCAACGACGTTTCGGGCCTGACCATGGAACCGGAAATGGCGGAACTGGCCGCCCGCACCAAAGTCGCCCTACATCCTGACGCACCGCCGCGGCGACGCCAGCACCATGACATGCCCTGACGGACTACCGTGACGTCGCCGGGGAAGTCGTGACGGAACTCGCCGGTGTCCGCGACAAGCTCTACGCCGCGGGCGTCGCGCCGGAGCAGATCATCGTGGACCCGGGACTGGGATTCGCCAAGAACGACGTCCAGAACTGGGAGCTCCTGCAGCACCTGGATGTCCTGCAGGCCATGGGCCACAAGGTCCTCGTCGCCGGCTCACGCAAGCGCTTCCTCGGCAGCCTCCTGACCGTGGCCGGCAAGGCCGCCCAGCCGGTTGAACGCGACGCCGCCACCGCCGCCGTGACCGCCATCAGCGCCTACCGCGGCGCCTGGGCTGTGCGCGTGCACGACGTCGGCGCGAGCCTCGACGCCGTCAAGGTCGCCGCCCGCATGGTACCCCCGACGCGTCCGGCAACGGCAGCTTCCGCCGACGCCGGCACCAACTGATCCGGCCGGCGCCATGGACCAGATCACGCTGAGCGGCGTCACCGCCGTCGGCCATCACGGTGTGTTCGATTTCGAGCGCCGCGACGGGCAGCCGTTCGTTGTTGACGCCGTGCTGCACCTGGACTTCAGCAAGGCCGCAGCTTCCGACGACGTCGTGGACACCGCGCACTATGGCGAAGTGGCCAACTGCATCCGGGACTGGATCACCGGTGAGCCGCTGAACCTGATCGAGGCCCTCGCCGTGCGGATTGCCGATGACGTCCTGCAGAAATTCCCAGTGGCCGCCGTGGACATCACCGTGCACAAGCCCAAGGCCCCGATCGAAGTCGACTTCGGCGACGTCTCCGTCAGTGTGCACCGGAGGCGACCGTGAGCCGGCTCTACACCCGCGCCGTGATCGCGCTCGGTAGCAACCTGGGGGAGCGCAGCGACACCCTGTCCGCCGCCGTCGCAGACCTCGTCGACCCGCCGGAGGTCCGCCTGCTGGCCATCTCGCCGATCGTCCAGACGAAGGCCGTGGGTGGCCCACCGGGCCAGCCTGACTTCCTGAACATGGTGATTGCCGTCGAGACGTCCCTGCCACCGCGCGAACTGCTGGAGCACTGCCACGCTGTGGAGCAGAAGCATTTGCGCGTGCGCGAGGTCCGGTGGGGGCCGCGGACCCTGGACGTGGACATCATTACCTACGGGGACGTGGTCAGCTCCGACCCCGAGCTCACCCTGCCCCACCCCCGCGCCGCCGTCCGGGCGTTCGTGCTCTATCCGTGGTCGCTGATCGATCCCGCGGCGGAGCTCAACGGCGAACGCGTGGGCGACCTCGCCGCGAAAGCCGCCGATTTCGGCGACCTTGCCACGTTTGACGGCTTCCAGACCACCGCCGCAGCGGATGTCACAGCCACGGAGGGCACCGGCGTGTCCAGCGCGGCGGAGCGGCCGTGAAGCTGACCAGCCCCCTGCTCCTGCTGGCCATTTGCGTGGTCCTGGCCGTGGCCGGCTGGTTCGCCACCATGCTCTCCGGCCGCTACGGCCTGGCCACCCCGGTGCTACCGCTGACGGGCCTGCTGACCATGGGCGTGATCGTGGCCCTCACCCTGGTGCTGGGCATCCGCGTGCTCCGGTGGCGCAACGGCAAGAAGAAGAAAATCCTCAACCCCATCCTGGCGGCCTGGACCCTCGTCCTCGCCCAGGCCTGCGCCTACACCGGCACGGTCCTGCTGGGCTGGCACGTGGGAATCGTGGTGGAGCAACTGCGGCTGTGGAACCTGCGCAGTAACCAGGACCTCACCTGGCAGGCCCTGGCAATGGCCGGCGGCGGGCTGATCATGGTGATCGTGGGGCTCGTCGTCGAGCGGTTCTGCCGCATCCCGCCCGAGGACGGCGACGCCGAATCCCGGCCCGGCGTGCAGGGGAAGCGCAGCAAGCCCTCGGCGGAAGGCGAATATGCGTACCGAAGCGATTGATCCTCCGGGCATCGACTGGCGCAGGGTGTCACCAAAGTACGTCACGGTGCGCCTCGTTGGGTGGGCGCTGGGAAACCTGATCGCCGTGTCCCTGCTGTCGCTTCCCCTGATCCTGGTGCTGACCGGAGTGTGGGCCTGGCCGCCGGTCTGGCTGGGCGTCGCCATTCCCGCCGTCGCGCTGCTTCTGGCGTTGTGGCGGCTCGTGTTGATTCCCCGGCAGGTGCGCTCGATCGGCTACGCCGAGCGCGAGGACGACCTCCTGATCCGGCGGGGCATCTTCTTCCAACGCACCCTCGTGGTCCCTTACGGGCGGATGCAGTACGTGGACATCTCGGTGGGCCCCGTCGAGCGTCCGCTGGACCTGTGCACCCTGAAGCTTCACACCGCCTCCGCCGCGACCAGCGCCGAGATCCCCGGCCTGCCCGCCAGCGAAGGGGCCCGGCTCCGCGAACAACTGTCCGCCCGCGGCGAAGCCCGGCTGGCCGGGCTGTGACGGGAAGAGCCGTGACGGGATGGCGCTGACACCGGAGCGTGCCGGACGCGCCGGTGCCGACGGAACCGGTAACGAAGGAAATGGCGGCGCCGGCTGGTTGCGGGTGCACCCGGCCTCGCCCTTTGTCCGCGGCTGGGTGGCGCTGGCTGCACTGTTGTTCTTCTTTGGACGCGACAGTTTCGAACGTCTGCTGCAGGGCGGCCCGCTCTTTGACGAGCGGTTGGCCGGACGGGCGCCGTGGCTGCTGCTCGGCGGCAGCGCCCTGCTGCTGCTGACCGTTCTCGGCTACGTCCTGAGCTGGTACTTCACCCGCTATCAGGTGGCGGGCGGTTACGTGCGCGTCAACACCGGTTTCCTGTTCAGGCAGCAGCGGCAGGCCAGGCTGGACCGGGTGCAGGCAATCGACATCGTGCAGCCCCTGCTGGCGCGGATCTTCGGACTGGCGGAACTCAGGTTCGAAGTCGCCGACGCCGGCGAATCCGCTGTGCGCCTGGCGTACCTGCGCGCGGACGAGGCCCGACAGCTCCGCGCGACAATCCTGGCCCGCGCCTCCGGTGCCGCAGGTGGGACGCCGTCGCCGGAGCCGGGAGACCCGGAGTCCGGAGAGCTGGCGACCGCCGCCGTGGAGGCCCCGGAACAGGGCAGTGCTGACCGTGCCGCCGCCGCGCCTGGTGGGCTCGCTGCTCCTGAGCGAACAAAGCGTCGCGATCTTGGCCGGCGGCATCGCCTCCGTACTGCTCTCCGCCTTCACTGAAAACCGGAACTTCGCGGTCTTCCTGATCCCTGCCGCGATCGGCCTCGTCGCCTCCTATTGGTCCTCATTCAACAAGGGCTACAACTTCACGGCCGCCGTTTCCCCGGACGGCATCCGGCTGCGCTACGGCCTGCTGGACACGCAGGCGCAGACCGTGCCGCCGGGCAGGATCCAGGCGCTGAAAGTCAGCCAGCCGCCGCTGTGGCGGATTTTCGGCTGGTACCGGATCCAGGTCAACGTGGCCGGCTACGGACTGGCCGACGTGCACGGCGAAGGATCGGCCCGGACCACGCTGCTTCCGGTGGGATCCCTCGCCGACGTCCTGAAGATGCTCTCCCTGGTGCTGCCGGATCCCGGAACCCAGGATCCGGTGGGGGTGTTCACGGCAGGGATCACCGGTCATCGCGGATATCCGGCGGAACTCCGGGCAGCGGAGGCGCGGCAGGACACCGACGGCGGCTTCGTCACCAGCCCGCGCCGGGCCCGGTTCCTGGCGCCGCTGGGCTGGCGGCGCAACGGCTTCACCGCAACGGAGACCGCCCTGCTCCTGAGATCGGGCAGGTGGTGGCGGAACTTCGTGGTGGTGCCGCACCAGCGGACCCAGTCCATGGCGCTGCAGCAGGGCCCGCTCGCCCGGAGATTCCGGGTGGCGGACCTGGTCCTGCACACCACGGCGGGCCCGGTGGCCCCGCGGCTCATCCAGGCCGGCCTCGACGAAGCCCGCGCACTGCTGGATGCCCAGTCCGCCCGTGCCCGCGCAGCGCGCAAGCTCCAGAAGAGCGAGCACTGGATGGAGCCGGCGGCCGGGCCTGCCGCCCACCGGCAGACGACCCACAGGAAGGCCCGCATCATGGCTAAACCAGGACGCCTCGGCATCGGAATCATTGGCGCAGGGAAGGTCGGTGCCGTCCTCGGTGCGGCGCTGCGCGGAGCCGAGCACGCCGTCATCGGGGCGTCCGCCGTTTCGGACGCCAGCCGGGAACGCGCCGAGACACTCCTGCCGGGCGTCCCGATCCTGGACGTGCAGGACATCGTGGAGCGCGCCGAACTGGTCCTGCTCGCCGTCCCGGACGATGCCCTGGGCCCGCTCGTGGAAGGCCTGGCCAAGCTCGGTGCCTGGCAGGCCGGCCAGCTCGTGGCGCACACCTCCGGGCGCTTCGGCGTCGGGATCCTGCACCCGGTCCGAGCCGCCGGCGCCGTGCCGCTCGCGCTGCACCCGGCCATGACGTTCACGGGCATGAGCCTGGACCTCACCAGGCTCCTGGACTGCACCTTTGGCGTCACAGCCGACGCCGCGATGCTGCCGATCGCCCAGGCGCTCGTCGTGGAAATGGGTGCCGAGCCCGTCGCGATCGCCGAGGCCGACCGCGTCCTGTACCACGCTGCCCTCGCGCACGGTTCGAACCACCTGGTCACGCTCGTGGCGCAGGCCTCGCAGCTGCTCCGCGACGTCGGCGTCGACGCCCCGGACCGGATGCTGGGTCCGCTGCTGCGCGCTACCCTCGAGAACGCGCTCGCCTCCGGCGAATCGGCCCTGACCGGGCCCGTGGCCCGCGGCGACACCGGTACGGTTGCCGCGCACGCCGGCGCCCTTCGCGAGTACGACGGCGGCTCAGCCGGCGATATTCTTGAGGCGTACCTGGCCATGGCCAGGGCGACAGCCCGCCGGGCAGGAAGCCGCGGGCTCCTGAAGCCGGAACAACTCGACGGCATCGAACAGGCGCTCGGCGGCCCCGGCCAGGACGGGACGGACGGCCCCGGAAGGACCCTGACATGGCAATCCAACTCGTCACCACGGCTGCCCAGCTCCGCGCCGCAAGCGCGCGGCTGCTGGCGCGGAAGGGCGGCACGTCCCAAGGGCTCGTGCCCACCATGGGCGCCCTGCATGCGGGGCATGCCCAGCTGGCCCGCACGGCCGTCGCCCAAAACGACGTCGTGGTGGCCAGCATCTTCGTCAACCCGCTGCAGTTCGGCGAGGCCACGGATCTGGAACGCTACCCCCGGACGCTGGAGGCCGACCTCGCGCTGCTCGACGCCGAGGGCGTGGACTTGGCGTTCGCGCCGAGCGTCGAGGAGGTCTACCCCGGCGGGGCACCACTTGTGCGGGTCACGGCGGGACCGCTGGGAGAGAAGTGGGAGGGCGCGTCCCGGCCCGGCCACTTCGACGGCGCGCTGACCGTCGTCGCGAAACTGCTGCACTACGGCATCCCGGGCGACCGGACTGCCGGGCGGTGGCCAGCCCGACGTACCGCGCCTATTTCGGCCAGAAGGATGCGCAGCAGCTGGCGCTGGTCCAGCGCATGGTGGCGGACCTGAATTTCCCCGTGGAGATCGTGCCCGTGCCCATTGTGCGCTCGGCCGACGGCCTGGCACTGTCCAGCCGCAACCGGTTCCTCTCCGAGGAACAGCGCGAGGCCGCCCTGGTGCTCTCCCGTGCGCTGCGGCTCATCGAGGAACGCGCCAACGCGCATGAGCCGCTGGACGTCGAATCCGCGCAGGCCCTGGTCCGGTCCCAGCCGCTCGTGGAGCTGGACTATTTCGAGGTGGTGGATCCGCGCACCCTCGAGCCCCTTGCGGAGAACTGCAGGGACACCCCGTTCCGCGGCGAGGGGCTGGCGATCATCGCCGCCAAGGTCGGTCCCGTCCGCCTCATCGACAACGCGCCCCTGAACTCCTGAACCAGCGCAGGCTAAGGTTCGGCCCATGCTCAATGGGCCGTACCTGACCCGCGTTACTGACCCGCGTTGCTTTCCCGCGTTGCTTTCTGGCGACGGGAATGCGCCCGGGCCTTAGACTGTTGGAACCAGCAGCAGCGCTGACGCTCGCCGGGCCCACCAAACTCCCTGAGGGAATTCCCATGTCAACAGACGTCTCTTCCAACGCCTCTGGCGATCCCGCACCGGGCGCTGCCCCCACCATCCCCGGCAACGCCGGCCGCGCTGACCGCGCGGCGAAGATGTCCCGGGAGTCCGTGACCATCATCGTCACGCTACTGGTGGCCACGTTCGTCGTGATCCTCAATGAGACCATCATGAACGTGGCCCTGCAGCGGCTGATGGTGGATCTGAACATCGATGCGCCTACCGTGCAGTGGCTGTCCACCGGCTTCATGCTGACCATGGCAGTCGTGATTCCCACCACGGGGTTCATCCTGCAGCGGCTGTCCACCCGTGCGGTGTTCATGCTGGCCATGGGGCTGTTCTCCGGCGGTACGCTGCTGGCCGCCGTCGCGCCGGGCTTCGAAGTCCTGCTGCTGGCCCGCATCGTCCAGGCCGGCGGCACCGCCATCATGCTGCCGCTCCTGATGACCACCATCCTCACGCTCGTGCCGCTGGAACGCCGCGGCGCCGTCATGGGTAACGTCAGCATCGCCATTTCGGTTGCGCCGGCAATGGGCCCCACGGTTTCCGGACTGATTCTCGAGCATTTCTCGTGGCGGTTCATGTTCGTGTTCGTGCTGCCCATCGCCCTCGCCGCACTGGCCATCGGGGCAAAATACCTGACCAACATCGGCAAATCCGAGAAGACCCGGCTGGATGCCCTCTCCGTCGTGCTGACGGTTCCCGCCTTCGGCGGCCTGGTGTACGGGCTGAGCCAGATCGGCGGCGGCGACGCCGGCTCCCGCACCCCCGCCGTGCTGGCCCTGGCGGTCGGCGTGGCGGCGCTGGCGACGTTCGTCCTGCGCCAGCTGCAGCTGCAGAAGAGCGACAGCCCCTTGCTGGACCTGCGCGCCTTTAACGTTCCGGATGTTCACGGTGTCCGTCCTCTTGCTCGTCGTGGCCATGATCGCGTTGTTCGGCGCGGTGATCCTGCTGCCGTTGTACCTGCAGGAGATCCGCGGCCTGAAGTCACTCGAGACCGGACTGGTGCTGCTTCCGGGCGGCCTCGCCATGGGCCTGCTGGGGCCCTTCATCGGCCGCGTTTTCGACAGGGTCGGGCCGCTGCCGCTGACAGTGACGGGCTCGGTCATGATGGTGCTGTCCCTCTGGCAGTTCTCCATGCTGGACGCCGGCATCGCCGGTGGGGTGGATCATTGCCCTGCACGTGGCGCTGAGCCTGGGCCTGGCACTGCTGTTCACCCCCGCCTTCACGACGGGCCTGAACCCGCTGCCGCCGCACCTGTACTCCCACGGCTCGGCCATCATGAGCACGCTGCAGCAGGTGGCGGGCGCCGCCGGGACGGCGCTGCTGGTCTCGATCTACGCTTTCGTGGCGGAGTCCTCGGGGATGGTGGCCGGCATGCATGCGGCATTCCTGACGGCGGCCGTCATAGCCCTCGCCGCCGTCGTGCTGTCCGCCATGATGCGCAAGACCGCAGGCGTGGCACAGCCCGCACACTAAAGCACACACCACCAAACAAAGCGGGGTCGCTTCGCGCCGATGTCCCTAGGGACAGATGGGCGAAGCGACCCCGCTTTGTTTCGCGTTTTTGGTAGCGCGTCAGCCCGCGTAAAACGCGCTGAGCTCGGCGACCAGCTTGTCCGGCGCCTTGTTGACACCGTCGTGGCCCATGCCCGGCAGGATCGTATAGCTGGAGCCGGAGAGGACATCGTGGATCTGGGCGCAGGCCACGCCGAAGTATGCCGGGCTCTTTTCGCCCACGATGATCAGCGTCTCCAGCGGCAGTTCCAGGAACGGTTCGGCCGGCATGTCCGCGGCGATGATCGCCTTGATCTCGCGGACACCGGTCTGCATGAGGTCGCGCAGCTGCTTGCCGATCGGGGTGCCGGCCGAAAGCTTGTTCGCCAGCGTCAGCATGGACAGCGGCATCCGGGACAGGGCGCTGCCGGTCTCCAGGCCTTTGAGCAGGACGGCGAGGGCGCGGTCGTCGTCGCCGGCTGCGGTCGCCCGCTCGTATTCGGGCGTCCAGTCCGCCGTGACGCTGTGGTTGACGGACACGGCGGGGTCGTACACGGCCAGCCGTTCCACCGGCAGGGTACGGGCCGCGTGTAGGGCCACCGCCCCGCCGAAGCTGTGGCCGAAGACGTCCGTGCTGGACGTGTGCTTCATGACGGCGTCGAGATCGTGGATGTCCACATCCAGGGTGTAGTCCTCCGGCTGCGGGGAGGACGAGCCGCGGCCGCGACGGTTGAAGGTGTGCACCGGCCGGCCCAGTGACGCGCTGAGTTTCTGCGCGAAACGCGTGTAATCGGCGGCCGTCACCATCGAGGCCGGCACGACGACGATGCCCGAACCCGCCGAGGCGAGCTCGGCGCCCGTGCTGAAAAGCTCGATCGTTCCGCCGTCGGGGGTTCTGATGTTGTCGCGGGTCATGCTCCGAGCCTAGCCGAGCCCGCGCCCCTGTGCAGTAAGCCGCAGTTCCGTAGGGCGCGGTTCAATTCGTCTCGGCCCTGCCCGGCGCAGTGCAGCTAGTTGCCCAGCCGGCCCCCGGAGACCTCGAGGTAGCAGGCGCCGCAGAGCGACTCGTACCAGACGTCCTGGCCGTCGATCGCGACCTGATTCCCGTCGAAGACCACCTGGTCCCCGATCCGGCGCGTGTTGAAGATGGCCTTCCGTCCGCAGCGGCAGATGGTCTTGAGCTCTTCGAGGGTGTGCGCGATCTCCAGGAGCCGAAGGGAACCGGGGAATGCGCGGGTCCGGAAGTCGGTGCGGATGCCGTAGGCGAGGACGGGGACGTTGTCCAGGACCGCGATGCGGAAGAGATCGTCCACCTGCTCCGGTTCCAGGAACTGGGCCTCGTCAACGAGCAGGCAGGCCACCGGCGGGGTGTCCACGTGCTGGAGCAGGGCGTCGGGATCGTCCCCGTGGGCCTGGGCGGTGAAAAGCTCGCGGGCCGACGCGCCGGCGGGGATCAGGAAGTCCACCGAACGGGTCATGCCCAGGCGGGACACAACGTCGGAGTCGCCCTTGGTGTCCACGTCCGGCTTGGCCAGCAGAACCCGCTGCCCGCGTTCCTCATAGTTGAACGCCGCCTGCAGCAGCCCCGTAGATTTGCCGGAGTTCATGGCGCCGTAGCGGAAATAGAGCTTGGCCAAGGGGGTCCTTTCGAAAGGGTCGCCCCCGATTCTAGCGTTCGGTCGCTTCGCTGTGGTCAGCCCGCGGTTAGCGGCCGGGCCCAATCCGCCGCCACCGGGCAGGCACGCGTCCGGCGATGCCGGACATGCCCCCGGCCGCCAGACTTCCGGCCAGGCTGCCGGGCGGCGGGGTCAGAGCGCCGGTCCCGCCGAGGAGGAACCGTGCCGTCCGGAGGGCCAGCCGGTTTCCCGGCCGGATGGGGCCTTCGTGCAGTTGCCCGGGAACCACAGCGAAGCTGAGCGCCGGGACAGCGTCGGCGAGCTGGCGGGCCGTCTCGGCGAAGTAGGCAGGGCTCCAGCCGCCACTGAGCATGAGCGTGGGGGTGGTGATGGCGGCAAAATCGGCGAGTTCGGCGTCGGCGGCCAGCACGGCCCGCATCTCTGCAACAGCCGTGGGCAGCAGTTCCCGCATTTCGGCCCCCAGGTTGGTCCGGGCAGAGAGAATGCTCAGCATGCGCAGCGCGCCCAGGGGCAGCCGGGACACCGGCCCCGCCGTCTCCAGGCCCTGCACCAAATGCGCCCAGGCCTCGTCAAGCTGCCCGGCGGCCACGGATCGTTCAAGCTCCGGGCGCCAGCGCTGGTTGAGGTTCCCGGAGAGGCTGACGGCCGCGTCGTAGGTCACCATCCGTCGGATCGGCAGGCTACGGGCGGCCTGCAGGGCCACAAACCCGCCATAACTGTGGGCCACGACGTCGCTGGCGCCGGTCTCGCGGAGCACGGTGGCCAGGTCGGCCACCTCGGTGGCGGCAGAATAGTCCGCGGGCTGGGGCGAGGAAGCGGCGCGCCCGCGCCGGTTGTAGCAGTGCACTGGCCTGCCCAACAGCCGGACGAGTTTCCGGGCAAACGGCCGGTAGAGCGTGTCGGTGATCAGTGTCCCGTGCACGATGACGACGCCGGATCCTTCACCGCGCAGTTTTTGCGGCTGGGCCGCCGCGGCGGGGCCGGATGCGGCCGGTCCGCCCGGCGCACGCGCCGGCGGACGGATTGTGTGCAGCGCGAGGTGCCCCTCGCCGTCGTCGGTCCCCACAGTCCATGCCTCCACAGCCCCGAGTCTATTCCCGCACCCCGTCTGCCGGGCTGCGCCCGGGCAGAACCTGCCCGGAACCTGCCCGGGCGCAAATCGACGGTAAACTTGGGGATTGTGACTTCCCAAAACACCCCCGCCCCGAACACCGCCGCCGAGCCGCACGATGCCAGCGAGCAGACCCGCATCCGCATGGAGAAGCGCGCCAAGCTGATTGAACGTGGCGTCGAGGCATATCCGGTGGGTGTCGAACGCACACACTCGCTCACGGAAATCCGCGAGAAATACGCGTACCTGCAGGCCGATGAAACCACCGGCGACGTCGTCGGCGTGACCGGCCGCATTGTCTTCATTCGCAATACGGGCAAGCTCTGCTTCGCCACCCTCCAGGAGGGCGGTGTGGACGGCAAGGCCGTGCGGCTGCAGGTCATGCTGAGCCTGGCCAACATCGGTGAGGAGGCGCTCGCTGAGTGGAAGTCCCTCGTGGACCTCGGCGATCACGTCTTCGTCAAGGGTGAGGTCATCTCCTCACGCCGCGGGGAGCTGTCCGTCATGGCGGATTCCTGGGCCATGGCCTCGAAGGCGCTGCGCCCGCTGCCCGTGCTGCACGCCGGGCTGAACGAAGAAACGCGTGTCCGCCAGCGCTACGTGGACCTCATTGTCCGCGACGAAGCCCGCGAGATGGTTTACACCCGCGCCGCGATCACCCGCTCCATCCGCGAAACCCTGCACCGCCAGGGCTACGTCGAGGTGGAAACCCCCATGCTGCAGCTGGTTCACGGCGGCGCCACGGCCCGTCCCTTCGAGACGCACATGAACGCCTTCGACCAGAAAATGACGCTGCGCATCGCTACCGAGCTCTACCTCAAGCGCACGGTGGTCGGCGGGATCGACCGTGTCTACGACATGGGCCGGGTCTTCCGCAACGAAGGAGTGGACTCCACGCACAGCCCCGAGTTCACCACCCTGGAGTCCTACGAGGCTTGGGCGGACCAGTTCGTCATGGCCGACCGGATCAAGGAGATCATCCTTGACGCCGCCGACGCCGCCGGTGTGGGCCGCGTGCTGCAGACCGAAGCCGGGGAAATCAACCTCGACGGCGACTGGGCCTGGCTGCCGGTCTATCCGGGACTGTCCGAATTCGTTGGCCAGGAAGTGACTCCCGACACCCCGGTTGCCGAGCTGTTGGAGCTGGCCGCCAAGCACGAGGTCAAGGTCGACGCCGGCTGGGAGGCCGAGAAGCTCGTCGTCGAACTCTTCGGCGAACTGGTGGAGCCCACTTTGCTCAACCCCACTTTCGTCTACGACTATCCGCCGTCCGCCCAGCCGCTGGCCCGCCAGCACCGCGAAGACGGCCGCCTGATCGAAGCCTGGGACCTCATCATCGGCGGCATGGAGCGGGGCACGGCGTTCTCCGAACTGATCGACCCGGTGATCCAGCGCGAACGCCTCACCGAACAGTCCCGCCGCTCCGCCGCCGGTGACGTAGAGGCAATGCAGCTGGACGAAGACTTCCTCCGCGCGCTCGAGTACGGCGCGCCGCCCATGGGCGGGATCGGCCTGGGCATCGACCGCCTCGTGATGCTCTTCACCGGCGTCGGCATCCGCGAAACGATCCTCTTCCCCCTGTTGAAGCCCGAAGGACACTGAGCATGGACTATATCGCCGTATTGCTGCCCCCCATCGTGGTGGGCCTGCTTTTCTGGTTTGCCATGAAATCCATATTCAATGCCGACAAATCAGAGCGGCAGGCAGAAGCCCGCGCCCATGCTGAAGCGGAAACTCGCGCGGAGCTCAAACCGGGAGCAGGATTCCGGGACTCTGGGGAGCTAATAACCCGGGAAAGATGTAATAGTCCCCTATTGCCGCCTGTGGTTTTCCTTTGAACAGAGTTTTGCGCTTTGACTCCCTGCTGTAACGCGGAGGATACTTATTCCAGATACATCCTGCTTTTCTTAACGCTCGTTCTTTGGAAAGAGAGTCCTTTATGGCACAGAAAGTAAAAATCATCCTCGTTGATGATCTGGATGGGGGATCCGCGGACGAAACTGTCCGGTTCGGCCTTGACGGCGTGAGCTACGAAATAGACCTGTCGTCAAGCAATGCTTCAGAACTTCGCTCGGCAGTGGAGCGATTTGTGGCGCACGCGCGCAAGACGTCAAGCGGACGCGCCACGCGCACGAAAATTTCCAGCGGACGGAATCAGGACTCTGCCCAGATCCGTCAGTGGGCACGGGACAACGGCTATGCGGTAAACAGCCGCGGACGTATCCAGGCTGAAATTCAAGAAGCCTACCAAAAGGCTAATTCCTAGCCGGGACCCCGCGTCAGGGCGCAGTATCAAGGCCCAGGATCAAGTGGCATTCAAGTCTCATCAAGGCGCAATCAAGTCGCAATCAGGACTCGGTCAATTGCCAATGCCCCCGTTATCTGGCGGGGGCATTGCCATGCCAACGGCGGTACGCCCGGCCGGCCCCGCGGAGGCGCCGGCCGGCTCCGCCGGACCCGCCGAGGTCCGCCCGGAAGGGCCGGTTGCGCCCGTCCGGCCCGTCCGGTTGCGCCCGTCCGGCCCTGTCCGGTTGCGCCCGTCCGGAAGCGATCCGGCACCTTCCCGCCCCTACCGGAGGAGGGGTCCGGGGCAAGATGCGCAACCCTCCGGTTTCCCCTGTGGCGAACAAGCCCCAAATCTGGAACCCGGCCACGTAGCATCAAAGTACGTCGTAGCTAGGAGTGTGGCGAAATGTTTGAGCGATTTACGGACCGTGCCCGTCGCGTAGTTGTGCTTGCCCAAGAAGAGGCACGCATGCTGAACCACAATTACATTGGTACCGAACACATCCTCTTGGGTCTGATCCATGAGGGTGAAGGCGTTGCCGCCAAAGCTCTTGAGTCCTTGAGCATTTCGCTCGACGGCGTCCGCGAGCAGGTGCAGGAGATCATCGGCCAGGGCCAGCAGGCGCCCTCCGGCCACATCCCCTTTACCCCTCGCGCCAAGAAGGTCCTGGAGCTCTCGCTTCGCGAGGCCCTGCAGCTGGGCCACAACTACATCGGTACCGAGCACATCCTGCTCGGCCTCATCCGGGAGGGTGAGGGCGTTGCTGCCCAGGTGCTCGTCAAGCTCGGCGCCGACCTGAACCGGGTCCGCCAGCAGGTCATCCAGCTGCTCTCGGGCTACCAGGGCAAGGAAACCACGGGCGCCGGCGTCGGCCCCGGTCAGGCCGAGGGTACCCCCGCCGGTTCCGTCGTCCTGGACCAGTTCGGCCGCAACCTGACCCAGGCTGCGCGCGAGAACAAACTGGACCCCGTGATCGGCCGCGAGCAGGAAATGGAACGCGTCATGCAGGTCCTTTCCCGCCGCACCAAGAACAACCCCGTGCTGATCGGCGAGCCCGGCGTCGGCAAGACCGCCGTCGTCGAGGGCCTGGCCCAGGCGATCGTCCGTGGGGATGTCCCGGAGACCATCAAGGACAAGCAGCTGTACACCCTGGACCTCGGGTCCCTCGTGGCCGGCTCCCGCTACCGCGGCGACTTCGAAGAGCGCCTCAAGAAGGTCCTCAAGGAGATCCGCACCCGCGGCGACATCATCCTGTTCATCGATGAGATCCACACCCTGGTGGGTGCCGGTGCCGCCGAAGGCGCCATCGATGCGGCCTCGATCCTGAAGCCCATGCTGGCCCGCGGCGAACTCCAGACCATCGGTGCCACCACGCTGGACGAATACCGCAAGCACATCGAGAAGGATGCCGCGCTGGAGCGCCGCTTCCAGCCGATCCAGGTCAAGGAACCCTCTGTTGCGCACGCGATCGAGATCCTCAAGGGCCTCCGCGACCGGTACGAGGCACACCACCGCGTCACCATCACCGACGGCGCCCTCGCCTCGGCGGCGAGCCTCTCCGAGCGCTACATCTCGGACCGGTTCCTGCCGGACAAGGCGATCGACCTGATCGATGAGGCCGGCGCGCGGCTGCGCATCCGCCGCATGACCGCCCCGCCGGAGCTCAAGGTCATGGACGAGAAGATCGCCGCCATGAAGCTGGAGAAGGAATCCGCGATTGACGCGCAGGACTTCGAAGGCGCCGCCTCGCTGCGCGACAAGGAGCAGAAGCTCATTGCCGAGCGGGCCGAGAAGGAACGCCAGTGGAAGACCGGCGGCATGGACGACATCTCCGAAGTTGATGAGGACCTCATCGCCGAGGTGCTGGCGAACTCCACCGGCATCCCGGTCTTCAAGCTGACCGAGGAAGAGTCCTCGCGCCTGCTGAAGATGGAAGACGAGCTGCACAAGCGCGTGGTCGGCCAGGACGAGGCCATCAGGGCCCTGTCCCAGGCGATCCGCCGCACCCGTGCAGGCCTCAAGGACCCGAAGCGTCCGGGCGGCTCGTTCATCTTCGCCGGCCCCACCGGCGTCGGCAAGACCGAGCTGGCCAAGGCCCTCGCCGAGTTCCTGTTCGGCGAAGAAGACGCGCTGATCACCCTGGACATGTCCGAGTACTCGGAGAAGCACACGGTGTCGCGGCTCTTCGGTGCCCCTCCGGGCTACGTGGGCTACGAGGAAGGCGGACAGCTGACCGAGAAGGTCCGCCGTCGTCCGTTCTCCGTGGTCCTGTTCGACGAAGTGGAGAAGGCGCACGCCGATCTCTTCAACTCGCTGCTGCAGATCCTGGAAGACGGCCGCCTGACCGACTCCCAGGGCCGCGTGGTGGACTTCAAGAACACCGTGATCATCATGACCACGAACCTCGGCACCCGGGACATCTCCAAGAGCGTTGCCACCGGCTTCCAGTCCGGCACGGACACGCAGACCGGTTACAACCGGATGCGGGCCCGGGTCACGGAGGAGCTCAAGCAGCACTTCCGCCCCGAGTTCCTGAACCGTGTTGACGACGTTGTGGTCTTCCCGCAGCTGACCCAGGACGAGATCATCGAGATCGTGGACATGTTCGTTGGCCGCCTCGAGAAGCGCCTCAAGGACAAGGACATGGGCATCGAGCTCACGCCCGCGGCCAAGGTGCTCCTGGCGACCCGCGGCTACGATCCCGCCATGGGTGCCCGGCCGCTGCGCCGCACCATCCAGCGCGAGATCGAGGACCAGCTCTCCGAGAAGATCCTCTTCGGCGAACTGCACGCCGGCGACATCGTGGTGGTGGATGTGGACGGCGAAGGCGACGACGCGAAGTTCACCTTCGCCGGCAACGCCAAGCCGCGCATCCCGGAGATCGCTCCGAGCGCCTAGGCATCAAGAGCAAGGCCCCGCTGTCCCGAAACGGACGGCGGGGCCTTTTGCTTTGCCGCCCGCTGTCCAGCTCGGCCACCCGCCGGATCTGAAAGCAGTGTTTCACTCTTAGTGAACTTGCTGTGATCGATGCCACAGACGGTGTTGAATCGGTGCATGGCTGCCAAGGACTCAGAGATCCTGAGCGAACAACCCGAGACCCCCTTCCATGATCTGGACCACTACCTCGCCATTCCCGAGTGAGCGGTTTGGCGCTGAGCCCGGACGGCGCGCAGGCTGGTCACCACCGTGGCGACGCTCAACGCGCAAGGGCACCGAATACTGCACCGCGCTGTGGGAGGTGGATCCCGGCGGGGTCAAGCAGGCCCGCCGGATCACCCGCAGCGCCAAGGGGGAGGCCGGGGCCGTGTTCGCCGCCAACGGCGACCTCTACTTCACCTCGGCCCGCCCCGATCCGGAGAGCCCCGAGGCCGACCCCGTCAACGCCCTCTGGCTCCTGCCCGTCCGACGGCGGCGAGGCCCGCGTGGTCCTGTCCCGCGCCGGCGGCATCGGCGGGGTCCATGGCCGCCAGGGACGCCGACACGCTGGTGGTCACGGCCTCGGTCCTGGCCGGCTCCACGGACGAGGACAACGACGAAGAACGCCGCAAGGCGCGCAAGGACAACAAGGTCGCGGCCATCCTGCACAGCGGCTACCCCGTCCGCTACTGGGACGCGGACCTGGGTCCGGCGCAGCCGCGGCTGTTCGCCGTCGAATCCGGGCGAGGAGAAGGAGGCCGGAAAGCCGACCACCGTCGACGCCGCGCCGCCGCTGAAGCTCCGCAACCTGACTCCCGACGCCGGCACCGCGGCTCCGGGACGCCGAATCGGTGGTCAGCCCGGACGGCGCGACCATCTACAGCAGCTTCGCCAAGCCCCTCGCCAATGCCGATTCAGCGTTCCGTGCTGGTCGCCATCGACGTCGCCACCGGCACCAGGACGGTCCTGCTGGACACGGAAGGCATGAGCTACTTCCCGGGCCCGGTCAGCCCGGACGGCCGGAGCCTGGTGGTGGTCAGTGAAAGCGACACCACGCCGCTGGCGGCCCCGCAGGTCAAGCTGCACCTCCTCGATGTCGCCGGTCCGGCAGCAGGCGAGAGCGCTCTGACGCCGCTCGCCCATGACTGGGACCGCTGGGCCCAGCCCCGCGGCGTGGCTGCCGGACGGATCGGCCCTGCTGGTCACCGCCGACGAGGACGGCGCATCGCCGGTGTTCCGGATCAGTGTGGCCGGGGACCCGGGCGAGGCCGGCCGCGTGCACCCGGCTGACGCAGGACGCCGCCGCGTACACCGACGTCGTGGTTGCGCCGGACGGACGCAGCGCCTACGCCCTGCGCAGCTCCTACGAATTCCCCGCCGAACCTGTGCGGATCGACCTCGCCGCCGGCGGCGTCGTCCGCCTGCCCGCGCCGGCGGAGCGCCCGCACTTCAAGGGGACGCTGGAGCGCGTGGAGACGACGGCGGCCGACGGCGCCCGCGTGCCCGCGTACCTGGCCCTGCCCGAGGGCGCGTCCGCCGCCAGCCCGGCCCCGCTGCTGCTCTGGATCCACGGCGGCCCGCTGGGATCCTGGAACGCCTGGACCTGGCGCTGGAACCCGTGGCTGCTGGTGGCCCGCGGTTACGCCGTGCTGCTGCCCGGATCCTGCCCTCTCCACCGGCTACGGCCAGGAGCACATCCAGCGCGGCTGGGGCGAATGGGGCAAAGCTCCGTTCACCGACCTGATGGCCATCACCGACGCCGTCGTGCAGCGCCCGGACATCGACGAGACGCGCACGGCCGCGATGGGCGGCTCCTTCGGCGGGTACATGGCCAACTGGGTGGCCGGGCACACGGACCGCTTCAAGGCAATCGTCACCCACGCCAGCCTCTGGGCCCTCGACCAGTTCGGTCCCACCACGGACGCCGCGCAGTACTGGCTCAAGGAGATGACGGCGGAGATGGCTCTGGAGAACTCCCCGCATCTGCACGTGGAAAACATCCGGACTCCCATGCTGGTCATTCATGGCGACAAGGACTACCGCGTGCCGATCGGCGAGGGTCTCCGGCTCTGGTACGAACTGCTCGCCAAGTCACAGCTGGCGGCCGACGGGAACGGCGAAACGGACCACCGTTTCCTGTACTTCCCGGACGAGAACCACTGGATCCTGCAGCCGCAGCATGCCAAGGTCTGGTACGGCGTGGTTGAGCACTTCCTGGCCAGGAACCTGCTGGACAAGGACATTCCCGTCCCCGACGAGCTGGGTCTCTGACACCCCGTCCCCGGGTCCGGCCGCGAGCCGGCCGGACCCGGGAACACCCGTAAGATTGGGCTGTGACCGAGACCGTGACTGAGACCGCGACCGAGACGATCCGCATCCGCCCCGCCCGCACCGACGACGTCGGCGCCATCAAGACGCTCGTGGCGCCCTTGGCTGACCAGCGGATCCTCATGGCCAAAGAAACCGTGGCCTACTACGAAAGCCTGCAGGAATTCCGGATCGCCGAATCGGAAGACGGCGAGGTGATCGGCTGCGGAGCGCTGCACGTCATGTGGGAGGACCTGGCCGAGGTGCGCACCCTCGCGGCCTCGGATGCCTGGCGCGGCAAGGGCGTGGGCCACGCGCTGGTGGAGCGCCTGCTGGAGGATGCCCGCGCGCTGGGAGTCTCGCGAGTCTTCTGCCTGACGTTCGAAGTGGATTTCTTCAAGAAGCACGGCTTTGAAGTCATGGCTGACCAGACCGCCGTCGACCCCGTGGTGTATTCCGAGCTCCTGCGTTCGCATGACGAAGGCGTGGCCGAGTTCCTGGATCTGGCGCGGGTCAAGCCGAACACGCTGGGCAACACGAGGATGATCAAGGAGCTGTAGCCCGCCGGCAGTGCCCGATCCCGGGGGTTCTTCCGGCGTGCTCCCGGGCAGCACCGGGCGCCGCCAGAAACTCGGCGTCCGCCGGGCTTCCCTTCAATAAATTTGATGGATAAACTGATCCCGGTCCGGGGGTGGGCTGCCATTCTTTCGGAGGCAAAAAATTGCATAATGACGTGATTTTTCCCGATTTCTCCGCTTTCCACAGGACAATCGCCAGCGCTCCGGCAGTGCCGCCGGTCCAGCCGCTGGAAGCGCCACCGCCCGAACCCACGAACCGCTCCTCGCCCGACCCGGGTGCTCCCGTGACGGGACAGACGGCTGGCCCGGCTTCCGCCGCAGGACCTCCGGCCACGTCCCGCGCCCGCAAGGGCCGGGTTGCTGCGCCGCCATTCTCATGGCTGGGCGTCGACGCCTGGCCGCACTTCCCGGCGTGGGCCGACAAACAAGCCTGAATCATCCAGAGGGACAGGAACGCACCGCAACAACCCCGCCGGTCCGGGATTCGCAGCCCGCCAGGAGTCCCCGGGCCGACGGAACTGGGAGCCTACCGCCGGCCGTGCCCCGGTAGTAGGGTCTAAGCAAGCAGCCAGGACACCATCCAGGGAGCACCGCCATGAAGAAACTCATCAATGATCCCAAAGCCGTGGTCGACGAGTCAGTGGAAGGGTTCGGGCTTGCACATGCCGACCTCGTGACCGTCTTTCCGGACCCGAAGTACATCGTGCGCAAGGACGCTCCCGTGGCGGGGAAAGTCGGACTCGTCTCCGGCGGCGGCAGCGGACATGAGCCGCTGCACGGCGGGTACGTGGGCGTGGGCATGCTCGACGCCGCCGTTCCGGGCGCGGTGTTCACCTCGCCCACCCCGGACCAGATCCTGCCGGCCACGCTGGCCGTGAACTCCGGCGCCGGCGTCGTACACATCGTGAAGAACTACACCGGCGACGTCCTGAACTTCGAAACCGCCGCCGAACTCGCGCAGGCAGAAGGCGTCGAGGTCCGCACCGTCCTGGTCAACGACGACGTCGCCGTGCAGGATTCGCTGTACACGGCCGGCCGCCGTGGCGTCGGCGGAACGGTGCTGGTCGAGAAGATCGCCGGCGCGGCCGCCGAGCGCGGCGACAACCTGGACGCCGTCGCCGCGATCGGCGACCGCGTCAACCAGAACGTCCGCAGCATGGGCGTGGCATTGTCCGCCTGCACCGTTCCGCATGCCGGAGTCCCCAGTTTTGAGCTCGAGGAAAACGAGATCGAGATCGGAATCGGCATCCACGGCGAACCGGGACGGCACAAGATTCCGATGGAAAACGCCGACGGCATCACCGACCGCCTCCTGGACCCGGTGGTCAGCGACCTCGGACTTAGCTCCGGGGACCAGGTGCTCCTGTTCGTCAACGGCATGGGCGGCACCCCGGCGAGCGAGCTGTACATCGTGTATCGGAGGGCCGCGCAGAAACTGGCCGAGCAGGGCGTCATCGTGGCACGCTCCCTCGTGGGCAACTACATTACGTCCCTGGAAATGCAGGGCTGCTCCATCACTGTCCTGCGCCTCGATGACGAAATGACGTCGCTCTGGGACGCTCCCGTGCACACTCCGGCCCTTCGCTGGGGCGTCTGACCGTGGGGGTGGACGTCGGCTGGGCCGTACGCTGGTTGACGCTCTCGGCGCAGGCCATGGCGGAGCACCGGGTGGAGCTGATCGAGCTGGACCGGCCCATCGGGGACTCCGACCACGGCGAGAACATGGACCGCGGTTTCAAGGCCGTGATGGACAAACTTGCCGAGGCGCCGCCGGAAACGCCGGGCGCGGCCCTGAAATTGACGGCCATGACGCTGATGTCCAAGGTTGGCGGGGCGGCCGGCCCGCTTTATGGCACTGCGTTTCTGCGGGCCGCCACGGCACTCGGTGACACCTCCGACGTCGACGCCGCCACCCTGGCTGCCGCGCTGCAGGCCGCCCGCGACGGGATCGTGGTCCGTGGAAAGGCCGAGCCCGGGGACAAGACCATGGTGGACGCATGGACGCCCGCGATCGAGGCAGCCGCGGCGGCTGCCGCGGCTGGCGACGGCGACGTCCGCAAGGTGCTGCTTGCCGCGGCGGAGGCGGCCGAGGCCGGCGCCGTGTCCACGGATCCGATGCTCGCCCGCAAGGGCCGTGCCAGCTACTTGGGGGAGCGCAGCATCGGCCACCGCGACCCGGGAGCGGTCTCCAGCGCGCTGATCCTGCGCGCCGCGGCCGGAGCGACCGAATGACAGTCCGGCTGGTGGTGGTCTCGCACAGCGCCAAGATAGCGGACGGCGCCGCCGAGCTCGCCGCCCAGATGGCCCCCGACGTCCTGATCCTCCCCGCCGGTGGCACCGACGACGGCCGCATCGGCACGAGCCTGGAGAAGGTCATGGCGGCCCTGGAGCAGGCCGCTGGTGACGGGGTGGTGGTGCTCGCCGACCTCGGATCCGCGGTGATGACGGCCGAGTCCGCAGCGGAGTTCGCAGCGGATCCAGGATCGGTGCTGCTCGCGGACGCGCCCCTGGTCGAAGGACTGGTGGCGGCCGCGGTGGCTGCCCAGGCGGGGGCCGAAGCGGCGGCAGTGAAGGACGCTGCCGAGGCCGTCTACCGGCCCCCGGCCCACCCGGCGGAGGCCGAGCATGTGCACCAGCAGCCGCCGGACGCCACGGGGGACTTCGAGCTCGTCAACCAGGCCGGCATGCATGCCCGGCCGGCAGCGAAGATCGCCGGCGGCCTGTCCGCCATGGACGCCGACGTGACCGTCAACGGCGCCGATGGCGCGTCCATGACGGAACTTATGATGCTTGCCGCCGGCAAGGGAACCGTCCTGCATGTGGAGGCCAGCGGACCGGACGCCGCCAAGGCTGTCGGCTACCTGGAGCGCCTGGTCGGCTCGGGATTCGGGGAACCGTAGGCGGGGCTGGGTCATCGGCCGAGCCCCGTGCAGGCCGGGCGGCCCGTGCGGGTGGGCAGTGCGGCCAGGGCTAGGGTGCCTGCCGAAGGCCGGCCGCGTCGAGCACCACTCCCGCCGTGACGAAGGTTCCGCACTGCTCTCCAAACGGCTGCGCCGCGCGGGGCGTGAAGGCCGCGGTCCGTGCCGGCAGCGGGTTCCCGGCGGTATCCGTGCCGGTGGCCGTCACTTCGATGCGGCTGGCGGTCAGCGTTTCCATCATCAGCATGCCGGTCAGGGTGCCGTCGGGCGAGGAAGTGGCCGAGCAGACGCCGTCGCCGCCGTAGGGACCGGGTTCGCAGCCCTGGTCTACAGCCGTGCTCCCGGGCACCAGTTCCAGGTCCGCTTCCTTGCAGTCGCCGTCCTGGCAGGCCCGAAGGTGGATGGTCCGCACTGACGGGGCGTACTCCCGGGCCACGGTGAACGACACAACGGGCGCCTGGCCGATGGCCGGGCAGGCGGCCTCCGGCCGGCACGAGGTTATCAGGATGGCCGTGAGGGCCAGAGCGGCCGCGGCCGCCAGCTTGCGCATGCTCCAGCGTAGATCCTCAGCCCGGGAGCCGGAAGCCGCCCCGGTGCAGTTCCGCGAGACCGTCGCCCAGCAGCCCGGCCAGCGCCCGTTCCAGTTGCTCTGGAGCCGCGTGGAGCCGGTGCAGGGCCGCGAGCGGGATCCCGATTCCCTGCGGTTCGAAGCCCAGGTCCGCCGGGGCCTCGTGGAACAGCACCGGCGCCACGGGGTCCTCGGCTACCCGCAGCACGGCCATCACGGCGCCGCGCACCTGCCGGTCCGTGCCGTGCCAGGCCTGTCCCTTGGGCGTGTACGTCGGCGGCGGCTCGCCGGCCGCCAGCCAGGCGCAGGACTCCCGGACAGGGCACTGGCCGCACTTGGGGGCCCGCGCCGTGCAGACCAGCGCGCCGAGTTCCATGACGGAGGCGTTCCAGCGCACCGAGGCGCCGGCGTCGTCGGGGAGCAGGGACTCCGCCAGCCGCATTTCGGCCGCGGTCAGTGCCTGCGAGGGCAGGGCCGAGCCGGAGAGAAGCCGCGCGTGGACCCGGCGGATGTTGGTGTCCACCACAGTTTCGCGGCGTCCGTAGGCGAACGCCGCGACGGCCGCGGCCGTGTAGCTGCCCACGCCGGGGAGATCCAGGAGCTCGGCATAGGCGCCGGGAACGGCGCCGCCGTGGCTGTCCCTGATGGCGACGGCGGCCGCATGCAGGCGCAGGGCGCGCCGGGGATACCCCAGCCGGCCCCAGGACCGGACGGCTTCCCCGGCAGGCTCGCCGGCCAGATCGGTTGGCTCCGGCCAGCGGCGCAGCCACTCCTGCCAGACCGGCAGGACCCGGACCACAGGCGTCTGCTGGAGCATGACCTCGCTGACCAGCACACCCCAGGGCGTGCACTCCGCGGCCCGCCAGGGCAGTTCCCGGGCATTGGACGCGAACCAGTCATCCAGGGCGGCATGGAGGGCGGGGAGATCCGCGGCGCGGGCGCGCGGCCCGGCAGGCAGGGGTTCCCGCTGTGCCGCGGCGGATACTGGGGGCGGCGGGGTTAGAGTTTCGATCCATTCAGCGTAGTAGATCCGGGTAACGGATCGGGACGGCGGCAGGTCCCGCGGCGTGGTCGGGCGCCATAGCCCGCGCGGTTCTCTAGGCTAGAAGAATGGTCAGGCAAGGCAGTTCAGGAACGGGCGGATCGCGGCCGAAAGGTTCGCATCCGGGACAATCCGGGCGGAAATCCGGACGGCCCCCGCTCCGCCGGGTCTACCGCCGTCGCCGGCTGTTTGCCGGCGTGGTCCTGCTGCTCGTCATCGCCGTGGCCTTCGGCGGCTTTGTCGCCGTCTCGAGTGCCTTGAATGGGGGCCAGGGCGGCGGCAAGCCGTCCGGGGCCGGAGCGGCGCCGGCGAGCCGGCCGACTGCGTCCGCGTCGGGGAGCCCCACGGCGTCGGGGGATCCTTCGGCCTCACCCACGGCCACATCGGGCGATGGCTGCGAGCAGAATCTGGTGACCGTCACGGCTGCCACCGACAAACAGGACTATGCCGCCGGTGAGAAGCCGCTGCTAAGCCTCACGGTGACCAACAACAACAAAGTGCCATGCGAGGTCAACATCGGGACATCGCAAATGGAGTACATGATCACCAGCGGCTCGGACCGGATCTTCTCCTCCAAAGACTGCCAGACGGAGAGCACGGACCTGATGAAGACCATTGCTCCGGGCAAGAGCGAGACCGCGAACTTCCCGTGGAAGCGCAACCGCACGGTGCAGGGCTGCGAACCCGTCGAGGCCAAGCCCGGAGCCGGCGGCGCCTACTATGTCTTCACCGCCCGGCTGGCGAGCAAGACCAGCCCGAAGGCCGTGTTCCAACTCAACTAACCCCGATAACCCCGTCGACTGTTCCCCGCCGGCCCCTCGCCTCGCAGGCTCGGCCAGGGAACCCTATCGTCGGTTGCTCCGTAGGTGCCCTTTTGGGCGCCCAAAAGGGCACCTACGGAGCAATCGACGGGTGTTGGAGGGTTTTGTTGGAGGGGTAGTGGAGGGGGTCAGAGGAACCGGTCCAGCAGGCTGGCCTCGGCCATGCGGCTCAGGCCTTCCCGGACGGTCCTGGCGCGCTGGTCGCCGATCCCGTCCACGGTCATGAGGTCATCGATAGTTGCCGCCATCAGGAACTGCAGGCCGCCAAAGTGGTCGACCAGCCGGTCGGCGACGGCCTTCGGCACGGCCTTGAGGCCGGAGAGCAGGCGGTAGCCGCGCGGCTGCACGACGGCGTCGAGGTTGGCCTCGCCGCCGGCGAAGCCGACGATCCCGGAGATCTTACCCAGGTCGATCAGCTCCGTTGGGCCCAGGCTGACGAGGGCCTTGACCGCCTTGTCGATGTCCTCCGCGGTTGCGGCCGGGCCGGAGTAATCGCGGATGATGACGTCGCTGCCCGGGCCGCGGCCCACGGTGAGCTCGTCCAGCTGCAGTGAGAGCAGGCGGCCGTCCTCGCCCAGTTCCAGGACGTACTGGGAGATTTCCTCGGAGATCCTGCGCACCATTTCCTGGCGCTGAAGTGTCACCGCGACGTCACGGACCGTCACCATGGCCTCGATTTCCAGGGCGGAGAGCGAGCTGGTGACCTGGTCCAGGCGCGAGCGGTAGCGCTCCAGGGTTGCGAGGGCCTGGTTGGCGCGGGCCAGGACTTTCTCGGAGCCTTCCAGGACGTGGCGCAGCCCGTGCACGTACAGCGCGATG
Source organism: uncultured Actinomycetota bacterium (assembly GCA_963722145.1). Taxonomy (GTDB): domain Bacteria; phylum Actinomycetota; class Actinomycetes; order Actinomycetales; family Micrococcaceae; genus Arthrobacter. The sequence continues at coordinate 89,849 of CAVRLW010000018.1, forward strand.
ATCTGCATTGACTGGCTGACCGAAATGACGGGGACGCCCGTCTGGATGGCAACGCGTTCCGCGGTCCGGTGCCTGGTGCCCGATTCCTGCGTTTCGATGCTCGAGTCCGGGACGAGCTGGACCGCCGCGCGCAGGATGTTGCTGGCATCCTTGTCGCAGACGATTGCACCGTCCATCTTGGCCAGTTCCCGCAGCCGGGTGGGGGAGAAATCGATGCCGATCTCGAAGCCGCCCGAACAGATGGACTCGATGGTTCTGTCGATGCCCAGCACGATCAACGCCCCGGTCCGTCCGCGGAGAATGCGTTCCAGGCCGTCGCGGAGGGCGGTACCCGGTGCCACCCTGGCCAGGGTCGCCTTGAGCGCATCTTCAGGGCTCCGAGCCATAGATTTCCCTTCAAAGGTGCAGGCGAGAGCCTGCAAGTGCGCCGGTTTCCAGGGTCCCCCGGCAGGATCAAAAGTACTCAGTTCCCCGCTCTCCCCATGATAGGGGTAAAGCACGGGCACTTCCGCACAGGCAAGCCTTAAAGTGGTCCATTGCAACGCGCCGCCGGGAGCCTCCGGAACGGCTGTCCCGGGTTCCGTCCGGGAGGGCATTTTGGCGCCGAATGGCCGCCGCTTCGTGCGCGGTCCGCGGCCTGCGATAAACTTGGATCCTTGGGTGTACCGCGGGCTCTCCGCGCCGTGACCCGTCCACAGCCGCAGCGAAAGTAGCATCGTGTCTCAAGAAGTCCTCAGCCCCGCCCGAGTCCAGGAGATTCACAAGCAGGCGGCCCGGCGCCGGACTTTCGCGGTCATTTCGCACCCCGACGCCGGCAAATCAACCCTGACGGAGGCCCTCGCGCTGCACGCAAAGGTGATCGGCACTGCCGGCGCCTCCAGCGGCAAGGCCAACCGCAAGGAGACGGTCTCGGACTGGATGCAGATGGAGAAGGACCGCGGCATCTCCATCAGCTCCGCGGCGCTGCAGTTCGGCTATCGGGACACCGTCATCAACCTCCTGGACACCCCGGGCCACGCGGACTTCTCCGAGGACACTTACCGTGTGCTCGCGGCCGTGGACTGCGCCGTCATGCTGGTCGACGCCGCGAAGGGCCTAGAAACCCAGACGATGAAGCTCTTCGAGGTCTGCAAGCAGCGCAACCTGCCCATCATCACGGTCATCAACAAATGGGACCGGCCCGGCCTGGACGCACTGGCACTCATGGACGAGATCACCGAGCGCACCGGCCTGCAGCCCATGCCGCTGACCTGGGCCGTGGGCATCTCCGGCGACTTCCGCGGCGTCTGGGACCTGCGCAATGACCGCTTCGCGCAGTTCAAGCGCAACAACTCCGGCGCCAACATCGCCCTCACCGAATACTTCACCCCGGACGAGGCCGCCGCCAGCCAGGGCGAGGACTGGTCCAACGCCGTGGACGAGGCAGGGCTGGTCATCGAATCCAACCTGGCATTCGACGTCGAGGCCTTCCACTCCGGCAAGGCGACGCCGGTCCTCTTCAGTTCTGCCGCGCTGAACTTCGGCGTAAAGGAGATCCTCGACGCCCTCGTGGACTTCGCCCCGCCCGCTGCCCCGCGGCCCGACGTCGAGGGTGAGCCCCGCCCGGTCGATGCCCCGTTCGCCGGATTCGTCTTCAAGGTCCAGGCCGGCATGAACAAGGCCCACCGTGACCACGTTGCCTTCATCCGTGTCTGCTCCGGCATGTTCGAGCGCGGCATGGTGGTCACGCAGACTCGGACAGGGAAATCCTTCGCCACCAAGTACGCCCAGCAGGTCTTCGGCCGCGAACGCGAGGTGATCGACGAGGCATTCCCCGGCGATGTGGTTGGCCTCGTGAACGCCTCCTCCCTCCGCGTGGGGGACAGCCTGTTCCTGGACCAGCCGGTGGAGTTCCCCGCGATCCCGCTGTTCGCCCCGGAACACTTCCAGGTGGCGCGCTCCAAGGATCCGAGCCGGTTCAAGCAGTTCCGCCGCGGCATCGAACAACTCGAGCACGAGGGCGTTATCCAGGTGCTCCGCTCCGACATCCGCGGTGACCAGGCGCCCGTACTTGCCGCCGTCGGCCCCATGCAGTTCGAAGTGGTTGAAGACCGCATGGCGCACGACTTCAGCGCCCCGATGCGGCTGGAACGACTCCCATATTCCATGGCCCGGATCTCGACCGCCGACGCCATGCCGGCGCTGGCCAACGTCCCCGGCGCCGAAGTCCTCTTGCGCTCCGACGGGGAATACCTGGCCCTGTTCAACGACGTCTGGGCCTTGCGCCGAATCGAAAAGAACCACCCTGACCTCACCCTGGTACCTATCGGGACCCACAACCCCGCAAAATAGCGCAGGCGCCGGACAGAAAGACCTCTGGGACGTCTTCCGGAATCCGGTTTCCGCGTTATCATAAGTAAGCTTGCTTATTATGCGGGTGCCGGTCAGCTTTCCGGCTTTAGACTGATCCGCCCGATTCCAGCGGCGGCCCCATTAGACGGACCACGTACACCTTTTGACAACCATGGACCCCGGATCCCTGCTCAGCGGACGCTACCGGATCGAAGAACTCATTGGCCGGGGCAGCCAATCGAGCGTGTACCGTGCCACGGACGAGACCCTGGGACGCGAAGTGGCAATCAAGCTCTTCCGCGAGGGTGTGTACGAAAACGCTGTGGAAGATGAGCACGCCCGCAGGCAAAGAGACGAAGTGCGGATCCTGGCTGGGATGGCCCACCATGCCCTGGTGACCCTCTTCGATGCCGGGACGGACCTGAGCGACCCGAACCGCCGGCTCAGCTATCTGGTGATGGAACTCGTCCGCGGCCCCGACCTCCGTCGCCGCTCGGCCGAGGGCCCGCTCTCGGCCGCCCACATGGCCCTGATCGGACACGATCTCGCCGACGGGCTGGCACATATCCACCACCACGGCATCATCCACCGGGACGTCAAGCCGGCCAACATCCTGCTCGTGGACTACAGCGTCGAGGACCGGCGCCCGCGCGCCAAACTCAGCGACTTCGGCGTCGCGATCACCATCCGCGAGGGCCACTTCGGCGACCCCGACGACAGCTCCGGCACCCCTGCGTACCTCAGCCCCGAACAGGCCGCCGGCGAACCGGCCGGCCCCGCCAGCGACGTTTATTCGCTGGGACTGGTGCTGCTGGAAGGCCTGACCGGGAAAATGGCGTACCCCGGCGCGCCGGTCCAGTCAGCCCTGGCCCGACTGCTCCACGACCCGGCCATCCCCGAAGAGCTCGCGCCCCTGTGGGCGGCCCTGCTGACCTCCATGCTGGACAGGGACCCGGCGGCCCGCCCGCCGGCCCGGGAAGTGTCCCTGGCCCTGCGCCAGGAAGTCATCAACGGCGCGGGACGCCACCGCCGGGACGCGGCCGCGCTGCTGACCGACGAAGACGGGCGCATGCAGGCGGTCGAGCGGTACGGGATCCTCGACACTCCCGCGGATGGCGCCTTCGACCGGATCGCGGCGCTGGCCGCACGCATGTTCTCGGTGCCCGTGGCGATTATCAGCGTTGTGGACCATGACCGCATCTGGTTTAGATCCCACCACGGCACGGACGTCACGGAAATCGGCCGGGACCCGGGGTTGTGCGCCTCCGCCGTCCTGCAAGGCGATGCCTGGATTGTCCGGGACGCCGTCAATGATCCCCGGACGCTGGCCAACCCCCTTGTGTCCGGCGAGTTCGGCCTGCAGTTCTATGCCGGCGTGCCGCTGCGCACTCCGGACGGCTACAACCTGGGCACCTTGTGCATTCTGGACCGTGAGCCCCGCGAGTTCAGCGATGAGGACACTGCTGCGCTGGAGGATCTGGCGGCGCTCGTGATGCACGATCTGGAGCTGCGGCTCCACAGCCGCCGGGCGCTCGCCGGGTAATCTGAGGCGCCTACCGCCGGCCGGCGTGCAGGGCCAGTTCGAGTTCGAAGCGCGCCGTTGGGTCCTCGAGGGCGTCGCCGAAGAGCTCGCGCAGCTGCGCGGCCCGATAGCCCACGGTCTGCGGGTGGATCCCGAGCTCGGCGGCCACCGGTGCCCGCTGGCCCCAGTGGCGCAGCCAGGAGAGCAGGGTTTCGGCGAGCCGCTCGCGTTGCGCGGGCCGGAGCCCTTCCAGCGGCGCGAGCCGGCGGGTGGCCAGTTCGGTGATGGCCGAGGGTTCCGCTCCGAGAATCACCTGCGCCAGGTGCTCGTCGGCCCAGATCGGGGGATCGTCCGGCCCTTCGCGCGGAGGCAGCGCCGCGGCCGCCAGCACGGCCAGCCGCAGCGAATCCGGAACCTTCTCCCAGCCGCCGGACGGCCCCACGGAAGCACCGCGCCCCTTCAGGGCACGGTCCAGGTCCTCCCGGGCGGACCGCGAATTCCGCGCCGGAACCAGGGCAACGACGTCGGTCTCACGTTCAATCACAAGGGTGCCGGGGCCGAGGCGCAGCCGCAGGCCGGCCGCCCGGTCCAGCGGAAGCGTCACCACCGCCATGCGCTGGGGCAGGGACCAGTCCGCCATCGCCGCCGTCTGGCGCAGGGCCGCCTCGTCTGCCTGGCCGAGCAGGAGCAGGTCCAGCAGTCCGGTGCGTCGCCGGTCGACCGCTCCGGCGCGTTCGGACTGTTCAAAGGCGTACGCCTCGGCACTGACCGCCGACAGCTCATCGATGTACGCGAGGATCGATTCGCCCAGATCCACCACGACGCCCTGGCCCAGATGGTGTTCCACTGAGACCTTGGACATCTCCCGGAAGGTCACGCGTGCACCCATCCGGTAGGCGCTCAGGAGCGCGTCCATGCTCCGCCCCTGCCGGAACTCGCCGCTGCCCAGCCCGGCCACCAGCTCCCGGCTTTCCTCGGACAACGCCGGCAGCCGGGTCCCGGGCAGTTGCAGGAACCGGTCCAGCGCCGCGGCCACGCCCCTCCTCAGGCCTCTGCCGAAGCGCCCCTCAATCGGCCTGGCGTACGCCGGGACGAGCTGCGGCACGGCCTCGATGATGGCTTCTACTATGCCGGGCATCCTGGGACGCAGCATGTCGCTGACCTCCCGCGGCAGTGCCAGCCATGGGGGATCGTAGGCGGGGGCGGGGCCTGCGGGCTCCCGGGCAGGGGATGCGTTCATGGGGACAATCCGATGAGTTGTTGCGGCGGGATAGTTTTCTCGAGTCGATCGTATGCCTTGGGTGAAGAAGTATGGCGCAATCTGACATAAGCTTGATGAATGATCCGGCTCCGTAAGCTGGCGCGCGCCGCATCTCTACTGACCACCCCCCTAGCTCCAGAAGACATTCTGTCGCTGTTCAATCCTGTGTTTTCCGCCCGCCAATTGCGCGGTGTGGTCACCAAGGTGGTTCCAGAAACGGCCGATTCCGCCACCATTTTCTTCCGTCCCGGCCGCGGCTGGCAAGCGCATCTTGCCGGCCAGTGGGCCCGTATTGGCGTCGAGCTCGACGGCGTCCGCCACTGGCGGTCCTATTCGCTCAGCGCCCCCGCCGGACAGGATCCGGCAATCACCGTCACCGACATGGGTGCCGTCTCCGGGGCCCTCGTGCGCGGCACCAAACCCGGCGACGTCCTGTTCCTGGCGCCTCCGCAGGGCGACTTCGTCCTGCCCGAACACCCGCGCCCGCTGCTCATGCTCACAGCCGGCAGCGGAATTACGCCGGTGATGTCGATGATCCGCACGCTCGTCCCGCACCGCCCCGACTCCGACGTCGTGCTGATCCACACCGCCCGCACCGCCGCGGACATCATCTTCCGTGAAGAACTCGCCGAGCTCGCCGACCAGTTCCCCAACTTGCGCGTCACGCACTGGTTCACCGGAGAGCAAGGACGGCTGGACTTCACCTCTGCCACCGACCTGGACCGGCTGTGCCCGGACTGGCGCCAGCGCGCCGCCTACGCATGCGGCCCGGAAGGCTTCCTCAACGACGCCGAGGCGCTGTGGGAAGCCGAAGCCGAGGACGCCCAGCAGGCCGCGGCAGCTCAGGCGGCCACCTTGACCATCGAGCGCTTCAGCACCAGCCTCGCCGGCGGTGCCGGGCACGACGGCGGACTGGTCACCTTCGAGGCCTCCGACCGCGAGGTCGAGGCCGACGGCGACACCCCGCTGCTCGATGTCGGCGAGGATGCAGGCATCCTGATGCCCAGCGGCTGCCGCATGGGCATCTGCCACAGCTGCCTCATCCCGCTGCGAGCCGGCCACGTCCGCGACCTTCGCACAAACGAAGTGCACGGCGAGCCGGGCCAACTAATCCAGACGTGCGTGTCGGCAGCCGCCGGCCCCGTTAACCTCGACCTCTGAGGAGTATCACCGCATGACGATTGTTTCCAACAAACCGGACCTTTCCGACGCCGACAAGCCTTTCGAAGACGGGTCAGCCGGCGGCTCCACCGACGGCGCCGCCGCAGCAAAGGTCGTCACGGTCGCGAAGACGCGGCCCGGCGCCCTCGCCGAGACCGGCAGCCCGCTGCTGCGTCCCCCCGCGGCCGCCCACCTCTCCGACGAGCAGGTGGCGGAGCTGGGCCGCGAACTCGACGCCATCAAGGACGACATCCTCGCCAAGCGCGGGTCCTCCGACGCCGCCTACATCCGCCGCATGATCAAGATCCAACGCGGTCTGGAGCTCTCCGGCCGTGCTCTGCTGCTGGTCAGCAAGAACAAGCCCGCCTGGATCGCCGGCACCGCACTGCTGAGCTTCGGCAAGATCCTCGAAAACATGGAACTCGGGCACAACATCCTGCACGGCCAGTGGGACTGGATGCGGGATCCGGACATCCACTCCACCACCTGGGAATGGGACTTCGTCACGCCCGCGCGCTCCTGGCAGCACACCCACAACGATCTCCACCACCGCTGGACAAACGTGGTCGGCAAGGACAACGACATCGGATACAACCTGCTGCGGATGGATCCGGACCAGGAATGGAAGCCGTTCAACCTCGGCAACCCGCTCTACAACGCGCTGCTGGCACCGGTCTTCGAGTGGGGCATCGCGATCTACGACCTCGAACTGGTGGATTACAAGGAGGGCCGGAAGTCGAAGGAAGCCCTGAACAAGGACCTGAAGGCCCTCGGCCGCAAGGCCCTGACGCAGTTCACCAAGGACTACGCCGCCACGCCCGCCGTCGCAATGCTGACCGGTTCCGGCAAGCAGGCCCTCTACGGCACCCTGACCGCCAACGCCGTCCGCAACGTGTGGGCGCACGCGGTGATCTTCTGCGGCCACTTCCCCGAGGGCACTGACACCTTCACCGAAGAAATGGTCGAAGGCGAGACCCGCGGCGACTGGTATGTGCGGCAGATGATTGGCTCCGCCAACATCTCCGGCTCCAAGTTTATGCACCTCATGACCGGCAACCTCTCGCACCAGATTGAGCACCACCTGTTCCCGGACCTGCCCTCGAACCGCTATGCGGAGGTGGCGCCGAAGGTGCAGGAAATCTGCAAGCGCTACGGACTGCCGTACACCACGGGCCCGCTGCTGAAGCAGGTCGGTTCCACGTGGGCCAAGATCTTCAAGCTGGCACTGCCGCCCAAGAAGGCCTAGCCAAACCCGGCCCAACTTCCAGACCCAACTTCCAGGGCTCACCGGCCGGGTTTGATTGGGATTGAATGAGAGTCCAGAGGGGCGTCTGCCATTGCGGCAGGCGCCCCTCTCCGTCGTGCGCGGCTTTGCTTGCCGAGGGGCTCAGGGCTTGCTCGCCACGCCAAGGACGTGGGCCAGCCGCGGGTTGCCGGGGAGGACCGAAAAGCCGAAACGCTCGAGGTTTCGCACGGTGAGGCCGGCCCCGGCGATCATGGCGGCGGTGTCACGGTTCGGGTGGCATCCGCCCGCCACCCGGCTCCACAGCGGGGTGAGCAGGTCTTCGGCGGCCGCGAGCACCCGGTGTGCGGAGCGGACGTGTTCATAGAACAGCAGCAAGCCGCCGGGGCGCAGGACCCGGACCACCTCGGCCAGCACCAAGGACTGGTCCGCCACGCTGCAGAGCACCAAACTGGAGACGACGACGTCCACCGAGGCGTCCGACGCCGGCAGCGCTTCCGCCACGCCATCTTTCACGGTGACAGGCACCGGTGCCGTCCGGGCGGCGGTGAGGGCCAGCCCCCGGAGCGTGGGGTCCGGTTCGAGGGCCAGCACACCGGACACCGTGGAAGGGTAGAAGGGGAAGGTGGCCCCGTATCCCGCCCCGATTTCGATGACGACGCCGTGCGCCGCTTCCACGAGCCGCCGGCGGTGCTCCGTTGCCCCGCGGGCGTCCATCCGCGGACCCACTCGGGCATAGGATCTCCCGAATGATGAGTCGCGGCGTCTGGTTTCCGGCATGGGGGCCACCTTTCGGTCAGCGGACACCGTCAGCCGACCGCGGCCGGGTTGAGCTTGAGCCTGCGCAGCAGCTGGGCGTTCAGGGCAACCACAATGGTCGACGCCGACATCATCACGGCGCCCGCGGCGGGGGAGAGGACAATCCCCGCGAAGGCGAGGACCCCGGCCGCCAGCGGCACCGAGATGATGTTGTATCCGGTGGCCCACACGAGGTTTTGCCACATCTTCCGGTAGCTCGCCTTGGACAGATCCAGCATCGACAGCACGGCCCGCGGATCGTTGCCGGCCAGGACCACGCCGGCGGTTTCCACTGCCACATCGGTGCCGCCGCCAATCGCGATCCCCACCTCCGCCCGTGCCAGCGCGGGGGAGTCGTTGACGCCGTCGCCCACCATGGCCACTTTCAGTCCGCGGCCCTGCAGTTCCGCCACCTTCTTGTCCTTGTCGGCGGGGAGGACCTCGGCGAACACTTCATCGATGGCGAGCTCGGCGGCGACGGCGTGCGCCACCTGCCGGGCGTCGCCGGTGACCATGGCCACCTTGATGCCGCGCGCCTGGAGGGCCCGGACGGCCTGGCGGGACTCGGGCCGGACAGCATCCTCGAGGCTGACAGCGCCCAGGACCGTGCCGCCGTCCACGACGTGGAGTACGGCGGCGCCGCGCTCCTGCCAGGCGGCGGTGGTGGCGGCCAAAGCCCGAGGTTCCTGCAGCCCCAGCTCCCGGAGCAGGGCCGGGCCGCCGACCTGGACCGTGCGGCCATCGATCATGGCGCGGACTCCGCGGCCGGTCAGCGAGGTGAACCCGTCCGCCGTCGGAACCTTCACTCCCCGTTCCCGGGCGGCGGCAACGATCGAGCGGGCCAGGGGATGTTCGCTGTCCGCCTCCACGGCGGCCGCGAGTCCCAGCACTGTATTCTGCGCGGCGTCTTGGCCGGTGGAAGTGCCCGTGCCTGCGACGGCGGCGACATCCTTGAGCTCCGGCTCACCCCTTGTCAGGGTTCCGGTCTTGTCGAACAGTACGACGTCGACTGTCCGCATGCGCTCCAGCGCCATCCGGTTCTTGATCAGGACGCCCGCCCGGGCCGCCCTCTCAGTGGAGATGGCGATGACCAGCGGGATGGCAAGGCCGAGCGCGTGGGGGCAGGCGATCACGAGGACCGTAACCGTGCGGGTGACGGCGTCGGTTACGCTGCCCAACAGGGTCCAGAAGATGAAAGTCAGGCCGCCGGTGCCGGCGGCGAAGTAGAAGAGGAACGCCGCAGCCCGGTCGGCCAGGGCCTGGGCCCGGGAGGAGGATGCCTGCGCCTCGGCCACGAGGCGCCGGATCCCGGCGAGGGCGGTGTCCTCGCCGATGGCTGACACCCGGACCCGCACGGAGTTGTCCGTGGCGATGGTGCCGGCCACCACGGGATCGCCCGGGGTCCGCAGGACGGTCTTTGATTCGCCCGTGATCATGGATTCGTCAAATTCGGCCTGGCCGGCGCTGACGGTGCCGTCGGCCGGCATCCGGCCGCCGGTGCGGACCAGGATGGTGTCTCCGGCGCGGAGTTCGGAGAGGCTGACAGTCTCGGTGCCGGCGGCGGTAACACGTTCCGCTTCGTCGGGCAGCAGCGCCGCCAGGGCGTCCAGGGCGCCCCGGGCCGAGCCGAGGGCGCGCATCTCGATCCAGTGGCCCAGCAGCATGATGGGGACCAGCAGTGCCAGCTCCCACCAGAAGTCGAGGTCGAAACCGCCGATGCCCAGGCTGGTCACCCAGGAGGCAACAAAGGCGACGCTGATGGCCATGGCAATCAGTAGCATCATTCCCGGTTTGCGCATCCTCAGTTCATTGAGCCCGCCCTTGAGGAACGGCCGGCCGCCGTAGAGGAAGATCGCCGTGCCGAACACCGGCGGGATCCAGGCTGAGCCGGGAAAGGCGGGAGGCTCGTAGCCCAGGAGCCCCGCGAACATGGGGCTGAAGAACACCACCGGCACGGCCAGGACCAGTGTCAGCCAGAACCTGTCCCTGAACATCGCGACGCTGTGCCCGGCATGCTGGCCGTGGCTGTGCACGGTGTGGTCGTCCCCGGCGGAGCCTGCGGGGGCGGGGACGGCCGGGTTCACTGCATGGTTGCCGTGCGGGCTTTGATTCCGGATGCCCTGGTCCGTGCCTGGGTTGCTGTGCCGGTGTTCCATGGTGCGTGCTCCTGAAGGATGTTCAGTCATCTGCGGCTACGCTCAAGATACCCCCAGGGGGTATTTCTTGCAAGAGGGTCGTCCTCTGCCGCGTCAGCTGATCAGAAGTCCCAGCGCCTCGGCCAGGTGGCCCACCTCGCGAACCGAGAAGCCAGCGGGAACCGGGCCGTGCCCGTTAGGGCTGGCCGGCACCACGGCATGGGTGAAGCCGAGCCGGTGCGCCTCCTGGATGCGCTGGTTAATGCCGGGCACTGGGCGGACCTCGCCGGCCAGGCCCACCTCGCCGAAGGCTATGAGCCGCTGGGGGAGCGGCTTCCTGGCCTTGGCGGAAGCCACCGCCAGGGCCACGGCAAGGTCCGTGGCGGGTTCGCTGAGCTTGACCCCGCCGACCGTTGCCACATAGGAGTCGTCCTTGTGCAGCAGGCAGCCGGCGCGCTGCTGCAGCACGGCCAGCAGCATCGCCACCCGCGAGCTGTCCAGTCCGCTGGTGGCGCGGCGGGGCTGGGAGCTGGCACTCTCGGCAAGCAGCGCCTGGACCTCGGCCAGCAGCGGCCGGCGGCCCTCCAGCGTGACCGTGATGCAGGTTCCCGAAACGGGCTCCTTGGTCCGCGAGACGAACAGTCCGCTGGGATCGGCGAGTCCCTCGATGCCGTCCTCGTTCAAATCGAAGCAGCCGACGTCGTCGGTAGGTCCGTAGCGGTTTTTGACCGCGCGCAGCAGCCGCAGCCGCGAGTGCCGTTCGCCCTCGAACTGGCAGACAACGTCCACGAGGTGTTCCAGCAGCCGGGGCCCGGCGATTGAGCCGTCTTTGGTCACGTGCCCGACCAGCAGCGTGGTCATGTTGCGGCGCTTGGCGGCGGCGATCAGGGAGGCCGCGACCTCGCGCACCTGTGACACTCCTCCGGCGCTGCCCTCGACATCGGCGCTGCTGAGCGTCTGCACGGAGTCCACCACCAGCAGCCGCGGTTCCAGCTTTTCCACTTGCCCCAGGGCCTGCCCCAGGTCCGTTTCGGCTGACAGATACAAGGATTCGGCCACGGCGTCGATCCGGTCCGCGCGGAGCTTGACCTGGGCAGCGGACTCCTCGCCGGTGATGTAGAGGACGTCCTGCGCGGTGCGGGCGAACTTGGCCGCGACGTCCAGCAGCAGCGTGGACTTGCCCACCCCGGGTTCGCCGGCCAGGAGGATGACGGCGCCGGGCACCAGCCCGCCGCCGAGCACGCGGTCGAGTTCGTCCACGCCGGTGGGCAGGAAAGCGGCAGTAGTGGCGTCGACGTCGGCGATCCGGCGTGCCGGTTCAAGGACCGTTGTGGCCGCCGTCGTCCGGGCGACGGCGGTGCCGGTCTCCTCCACGCTGCCCCAGGCCTGGCACTCGCCGCAGCGGCCCACCCACTTGGCGGTCGTCCAGCCGCATTCGGCGCATTTGTAGCCCGGTGCCTTCGGCCCCCGGGAAGTCTTCGTAGCCATTGGTCCACACTATCGGGGGCCAGCGACAACCAAGGGCGCCGGCGGGGTCAGCCGCGCTCCGTCGGCAACTACAGCAGGAGCTAAAGCGGGGGAAGAATGTCCCGGGCTTCTTTGGAATCCACGCCGGCGGCCTCGAGCAGGTCCACCATGAGCGGGCGGAACAGCATGACCACCGTTTCGCCCTCGAGCAACTGGACGTCCAGCATCCGCGGGTGCAGGCGGACGGCGACCTCCCGCAGCTCGGACCGGGCCGTGCGCAGGTGGGCGCGCCGGGCGCCGTCGTGGACTTCCGCCAGGCCGAGCGAGAGGTCGTCGACGGCGGCGGCCGTCTCCTGCAGGACCTCGGCGATGTTCTGGGTGGCCTCGTCCGAGAGCGCCGCATGGTTGATGGCGCTGGTCAGGCGGCGCGCAAAGACCCGGCTGTTGCGCAGCGCGAGGTCGATGTAGTCCAGCGACTGCTCCAGCTGGTCCAGCTCCTCCCGGTGCCGCCGGTAGAAGGGTGCCAGGGTGGCCACTTCGGCGGAGGCGCGCAGCGACTGGCGCATGGCGTCGACGAGGGGCTGGCAGTTCCGCCCCCGGATGAGGGCGTGCCAGGCCTGGGTGGAGTCGCTGTAGCTCAGCGCAGACGCGCATTCCCGCAGCACCTCGGCGAGCTCGTGCAGGAGCTTCTTGACGTCACTGCGGGGTTCACGCCGGGGGTCCTTGGGAACGAGGATGGTCATCAAGAGCGCGAACACCCCGCCCACCACGGCATCGATGCTGCGGGTGAACGGCCCCCCGGCCGGCGCGGGCAGGAGAACCACCAGCACCGACTGCAGACCCATCTGGGTGGTGAAGATCGTCCCGCTGTCCAAGAACCTGGCCAGCAGGATGGAAAGCAGGAGAACGACGGCGGCCTGCCAGATCCCGGAGCCCAGCCAGTGCAGCAGCACGTCCCCGACCACGATTCCGATCGTGCAGCCCAAGCCCACCTCGATGACGCGGCGCAGCCTGGGGTCGCGGGAAAAACCGAGGGCAATGAGGGATGACGTGGCCGCAAACAACGGCCCGGAATGGCCCAGGACGTATTCGGCGAACGCGTAGGCGCCGACGGCGCAGGTGGTCATCTGGATGGCCGGGACCAGGGAGTTCCGGCTCCGGATAAAGCCGGTGCGGACCCGGACCCGCAGGAATCGTGCGCTTGCGGAGAGTCCAGTCGCGGAGGCCATGTCCTCCAGTCTATTTGCTGCCCCGGGGCGGCCGATCACGGCAGGCCGATCACGGCAGGCCGTTCACGGCAGGACACAGCCCGGGCAAAACAGCCGGCCGGGCACCGCCATCACACTGAAGCAGATACGACTGTGACGTACAGAACACAATGGCTGCCCGGCAGATGTAAGCCAATAGCCCGCCGTCGTTAACCGGCTGTTCACTTTGGTCCGCAATTCTCTTCACCTGGGCCCCCTACGGTCGGTAAAGGTACAAACCGTACGCATCCCTGCTGGCCATCTCCGGCCCGGCACGCATAGCCCTGAAAGGGGTATATCTAAGTGAAGGCACTCCGCTTCGGCCGCAACGCGGCTATCGCTGTTATCGCCGCCGGCGCACTCGCGCTGACCGCTTGCGGTTCGGACAACGCAACCAACACGGCCCAGACCGCGGCGCCGTCCGCCTCGGGCCCCCAGGTCACCGGCACCCTGACCGGCATCGGCTCTTCCGCCCAGGGCGCGGCCATGGATGTCTGGAAGACCAACTTCGCTACCGCGAACCCGGGTGCCACTGTGCAGTACTCCCCGGACGGTTCCGGCGCCGGACGCAAGGCGATCCTCGACGGCTCGGCCCAGTTCGCCGGCTCCGATGCCTACCTCAAGGATGAAGAGCTCGCCAGCTCCAAGGACAAGTGCGGCCCCGACGGCGCCCTGGACATCCCCGTCTACATCTCCCCGATCGCCGTGGCGTTCAACCTGCCGGGCATCACGGACCTGAAGCTCGACGCTCCCACCGTTGCCAAGATCTTCCGCGGCGAGGTCGCCAATTGGAACGACCCCGCCATCGCGGCCATGAACCCGGAAGCCAAGCTGCCGGACCTCAAGGTCACCCCGGTGAGCCGCTCGGATGACTCCGGCACCACCTCGAACTTCACGGACTACCTGTCCGCCGTCGCCCCCGAGGTTTGGACCGACAAGGCAGCCGGCATCTGGCCCGCGAGCCTGGCGGGCGAGAACGCCAAGGGCACCTCTGGCGTCGTCAAGACCGTCACCGACACCCCCGGTGCGGTCACCTACGCCGACGACTCCGCTGTCAGCGGCAAGCTCGGCACGGCGCAGATCAAGGTCGGAGACTCCTTCACGAAGATCTCCGCCGACGCTGCTGCCAAGGCAGTCGACGCAGGCCAGCCGGTTGAAGGCCGCAACGCCAACGACCTCGCCATCAAGCTGGACCGCACCACCACCGTCGCGGGCGCCTACCCGATCGTCCTGGTGTCCTACCACATCGTCTGCTCGACCTACGACACGCAGGCCACCGCTGATCTGGTCAAGGCCTTTGTCAAGTACGCAGCCTCGGACGCGGGCCAGCAGGCCGCCGCCGACGCCGCGAAGTCCGCGCCGCTGTCCAAGACCCTCCAGGACAAGGCAATCGCTGCCGTCGAAACCGTCAAGGCCAAGGCCTAGGGATACGCTGCACCGCGAGGCATAGTGGAAACACGAGCCTGACCAAGGTTCCCTGCATCATGGCGGCCGTCACCGGCGGCCGCCATGGAGCAGGGAACCGACGCGTTTGTTCCAAACACCATGATTTGCCGGACGCCGGCCGCGGAGGCCTCCGCAGCCGGCACCCGGATCCCCATCCAAACCGAAGGACCGTGAAGTGACCACCACCTCCCTGACCAAGTCCCGGGGCGCAGGCCACGCCGGTGACAAAGTCTTTTCCGCAGCCGCCTTGGCGGCAGGGTGTCTGATCCTTGTCGTGCTCTTCGGCGTGGCACTGTTTCTGGTCATCCAGGCGTTCCCGGCCCTCGTGGCTCCGTCGGACGAGATCCAGGGCGGCGAAGGATTCTTCACCTACATCTGGCCGCTCGTCATCGGCACCCTCATCGCCTCGGTGATCGCACTGGTGATCGCGACGCCCATCGCGATCGGCGTCGCGCTGTTCATTTCTCACTTCGCACCGCGCGAACTCGCCTCCGGCCTGGGCTACGTGATTGACCTGCTCGCCGCGATCCCGTCCGTGGTCTATGGCGCCTGGGGTGTCGCGTTCCTCGCCAAGGAAATCTCCCCGGCCTACAACTGGCTGGCCAACAACATGGGCTGGCTGCCGATCTTCCAAGGTCCCGCCTCCGCCACCGGAAAGACCATCCTCACGGCCGGGATCGTGCTGGCCGTCATGGTCCTGCCGATCATCACCTCTCTGAGCCGCGAAATCTTCCTGCAGACCCCCAAGCTGCACGAAGAGGCCGCGCTGGCGCTAGGCGCCACCCGCTGGGAAATGATCCGGATGACCGTGCTGCCGTTCGGCCGGCCCGGAATCATCAGCGCCGTGATGCTGGGACTCGGCCGTGCCCTCGGCGAGACCATGGCGGTGGCCCTGGTACTGTCCTCCGGTGCCCTGACGGCCAGCCTGATCCAGAGCGGCAACCAGACCATCGCCGCCGAAATCGCCCTGAACTTCCCCGAGGCCAGCGGACTCAAGGTCAGCACGCTGATCGCCGCTGGCCTGGTGCTGTTCGTCATCACACTCGGCGTGAACATGATCGCCCGCGGGATCATCGCCCGGCACAAAGAATTCTCGGGAGCCAACTAAATGACCTCCACTCTCACCCCGGTACGCAAGCGCTCGGCTCTGACCAAGGGCCAGCTGCCCAAGGCCGCGCCGTACATTGTCCTGGCCGTTGCCCTGGTCCTCGGCGCCGCGATCCTGGCGCTGATCGGCTTCAATGCCTTCGGCTGGGCGATCGTTTCCGGCATCCTCTTTTCCGCCGGCCTGGTGGGCTGGAGCCTGGTTGTGGAAGGCGCCCGAAAGGCCAAGGACAAGTTGGCCACCTGCCTGGTGGTGGGCGCCTTCCTGGTTGCCCTGCTGCCTCTGTTCTCGGTGATCTGGACCGTGCTGGTCAACGGGCTCCCCGGACTCCTGGACCCCGGATTCCTCACCACGTCCATGAACGGCGTGACCGGCGCCTTCGATAACAAGACCGTCGAGGAAGGCGCCCCCTTGCTGGGCGGCATCTACCACGCGCTCATGGGCACACTGCTGATCACGGTGCTCGCCACTCTCATCTCGGTCCCCGTGGGCCTGCTGACCGCGATTTACCTCGTGGAATACGGCGAGGACCGCGCACTGGCCCGGGCCATCACCTTCTTCGTGGATGTCATGACTGGCATTCCCTCGATTGTCGCGGGCCTGTTCGCCGCCGCCGCCTTCTTCGCGTTGGTCGGCCCGGGCACCAAGACGGGCGCCGTTGCCGCCGTCGCACTCTCGGTGCTGATGATCCCGGTGGTGGTCCGCTCCAGCGAGGAAATGCTCAAGATCGTGCCCAACGAACTCCGCGAGGCCGCCTACGCCCTCGGCGTCCGCAAGTGGCGGACCATCCTCAAGGTGGTCCTTCCGACGGCGATCTCCGGCATCGCGTCCGGCATCACCCTTGCGATCGCCCGCGTGATCGGCGAAACCGCGCCGATTCTGGTCACCGCCGGATTCGCTACCACCATCAACGCCAACGTATTCAGCGGCTGGATGGCCTCGCTGCCGACGTTCATCTATACGCAGATCCTGAACCCCACCTCACCGTCCAACCCGGATCCGTCCTCCCAGCGGGCCTGGGGCGCGGCCCTGATACTCATCATCCTGGTGATGCTGCTCAATCTTGGCGCCCGCCTGATTGCCCGCATGTTCGCCCCTAAGACAGGCCGCTAGGCCACCGCCGAGCCCGCCGCAAATACGTCCAGCAAGTGAAGGAACACCATGTCTAAGCGCATCGACGTCAAGGACCTGAACGTCTACTACAGCAAATTCCTGGCTGTCGAAGGCGTCAACATCAACATCGAGGCCAAGTCCGTCACGGCCTTCATCGGCCCCTCGGGCTGCGGAAAGTCAACCTTCCTGCGCACCCTGAACCGCATGCACGAGGTCATCCCCGGGGCGAGGGTTGAAGGCGAGGTGCTGCTGGATGGTGACAACCTGTACGGCCCCGGCGTAGACCCGGTTACAGTCCGTTCCCAGATCGGCATGGTGTTCCAGCGTCCCAACCCGTTCCCCACCATGTCCATCCGGGATAACGTGCTGGCCGGCGTGAAGCTGAACAACACAAAGATCTCCAAGGGCGAGGCCGATGTCCTGGTGGAGCGTTCCCTGCAAGGGGCGAACCTGTGGAACGAGGTCAAGGACCGTCTGGCCAAGCCCGGCTCGGGACTGTCCGGTGGCCAGCAGCAGCGCCTGTGCATTGCCCGCGCTATTGCCGTGGAGCCCCAAGTGATCCTCATGGACGAGCCCTGCTCCGCCTTGGACCCGATCTCGACGCTGGCCATTGAGGACCTCATCAACGAGCTCAAGGACCAGTACACGGTGGTGATCGTGACCCACAACATGCAGCAAGCGGCCCGCGTGTCGGACAAGACGGCCTTCTTCAACATTGCCGGTACCGGCAAGCCGGGCAAGCTGATCGAGTTCGGCGACACCCCGACGATCTTCAGCAACCCGACCGAGAAGGCCACCGAGGACTACGTCTCCGGCCGCTTCGGATAAACCCGCAACGCCCTTACAGGCCGGCCACCGGCGAAAGCGCCAGCTGAAGGATGAACGCGGCGGCGGCAGTAGCGGCCGGGGTCAGGACCCAGAAAGCCAGGATGCGGATCACCAGCCGGCGGTTGGTGCCTGGGAAGCTCTGGTTGGCGCCGGCCCCAAGGGTTGCCGCCGTCGCCGTGTTGGTGGTGGAGACGGGCCAGTGCAGCCCGATCGCGCCCACGAGTAGCATCACCGCGCTGTACATCTGCGCGACGAATCCGCGCAGGGGGTCGATCCTGGTCAGCCGGTAGCCGATGGTGTAGGAAATCCGCCAGCCGCCTGCCAGGGTTCCCGCCGACAGCATGATGGCCGTCAGCAGGGCCACCCACAACGGCACGGAACCGCCGTCGGAGAGTCCGGCCGCCAG
This sequence comes from uncultured Actinomycetota bacterium, assembly GCA_963722145.1. Lineage (GTDB taxonomy): Bacteria > Actinomycetota > Actinomycetes > Actinomycetales > Micrococcaceae > Arthrobacter. Next base: position 107,912 of record CAVRLW010000018.1, read on the forward strand.
CAGCGCCAGGATCACCACCGCGCTGGTGCGCTGGCCGTCCTGCAGCCCGTGGCCGAAGGCGACGGCGCCGGCAGCTATGGCCTGGGCCCGCCGGGAGCGGGTGTTGACGACGTTGGGCGCCGTATAACGCGCGGCCCAGCTGGCAGGCCAGACCAGCAGGTAGGCTCCGACATAGGCGATCACGGGTGAGACCAGGAGCGGGAGCACCACCTGGGACAGGAGCGAGGCGTCAACGCCGGTAACGGGGTTACCGCCGACGGCGACGCTCGCGACCCCCGCCCCGGCCAGGCCGCCGACCAGGGCGTGCGTGGAGGAGGCCGGGATGCCGCGCCACCACATGTACAGGCCCCAGAGGATGGCGCTCAGCAGCCCGGCCAGCAGGATCGTGAGGCCGTTCGTGCCCGGCGGCAGCGACAACCACGCCTGGCTCACCGCCAGCGTCAGCGCGGCGCTGAGCCCGGCGCCGATGAAGTTGAACAGGCTTGCCAGCAGCACCGCCACCGTTGGGGTCAGCGCCCGCGTCCGCACGGCCAAGGCCACCGACGAGGACGCGTCCCTGAAGCCGTTGAGAAACGCGAAGGCCCCGGCGCAGACCAGCACCAGGGCAAGGAAGAACAACATCACGTCAGGATTCCTTGACGATGATGCTGCCCACCTGCGTGGCGATCCGGCGCATGTCCTTCGTGACTTCCACGAGCTGGTTCGCGACGTCGCGGTTGCGCGCGTACTGCATGGCCTTCATCTCGTGGAGCATGTCCGCGACCCAGACCCGGTGCGTGCGTTCGGCACGTTTGGCCAGGCGCAGGATCTCGATCCAGTAGTCCTCAAGGTCGTCCAGATTGTTCAGCTTCCGCATCGCCTCGACCGTGAGTTCGGCCTGGCGGCTGATGATTTCCAGCTGGTCCGCGGCGCGTTTGGGCAGCCGTTCGAGCTTGTAGAGGGACACGAGCTCGCCGGCGGCGTCGAGCTTCTCCATGGCCTCGTTGAGGAAGCGGGACAGCGTGTACATGTCCTCGCGGGGCAGCGGGTTTACGAAGCTGGTCCGCATGTGGGTCAGGAGGGCAAAGTGCAGCTCCGCCGATTTGGCCTCGTGGTTGTGCATGTCTTCCACGAGCCGGGCGTGCTCACTGGCCGGGGCGCCGAGGATCTCCGAGAGTGTTCCAGTCGCAAGCACGATCTGGCGTGCCATTTGGGAGAGCAGGTTCAGTCCGGCGGACTCCTGCGGGAACAGGCGCAGCTTCACGTGGTGTCACCGGTCTTCTGGGGAGAGGTTCGCGGGTAGTGGAGTCGGCCGGATGTGTGACTTGACGGAGACCAGCGCATGCGCATTACTTTACCGTCCGAGTCCGGCCCGGACCGGCCGGACGCGGCATATGACGGCGCAGGCAGGAGGGCAGTTAGAAGGCAACTAAAGAATGGCAAGAAAATGGTGCCGAACCGGATACGCCTCTCGGCGGTAGGCCGCTCTAGGCGGCTAAATGTTGAAGCCCGGGGGTTTCGCGGTTCGGCACCGATTTCAGTTTTCTACGTAGGTTCTATCAAGTCAACATTGACAGCCGGCCCCTGCCGTGCGTGTCCGGGTAGTGCCAGCCCGTCATTCTGGCGCCGCCGCCCCGGCCGGCTGGCCCCTTAGTCCAGTTCGCCCAGCCGCCACGCATTGGCAGCGTGCTCGAGGTCCTCGGCCGTCTTGACCAGAAGATGCGAGTTGCGGGTGAGCTTGCTGGCGTGGCTCGCGTTGCTGTGCTCGGCGTTGTCGGCAAGCGTCGCCTGGCCCAGGGCCACCACACGGCAGAAGGCGGCAGAACGCTCCAGCGCGACGTCGAATTCGCCGTCGAACGCCCCGGAGAGGATTGCATCCGCCATGGACTTCATCTCATCCGCACCTGGTGGTTCTGCGGCGCCGGCCACCACATGCGAAACCTGGGCCGTGTCCTTGCCCGCCTTGAAGTAAACGGAAATCCGCTCGGGATCCTGGATGGTGGCGGCCCGCAGGGCGTACAGGCGCCACAAGGCGCCGGGGAGGGATCGGGCAGGGCTTTCGGCCCACATTTCGGCGATCGCCTCCAGGCCCTGCTCATCGGCCAGCTTCACGAGCCGCTTGGTGACTTTGGGGTCATCGCTGTCCCGGCCGCGTCGCACCAGCGCCTGCGCGGCCAGATGGGCCGCCTCCGAGACGCGGGCGGGATCGGCCCCGCCAGCGAAGGGCTCAAAGTCGATCGGCGCGAAGGGTTTCGGCTTGTGGTGCCGCGGGCCGGGGGCGCTTGATCCTGCTTGCTCGCTCATGCCCCCACGCTACTCCTGTGCCGCAAGGGAATCGAGGATCGGCCGGCGCTGCTGCCGGTGACGCCAGGGGCCAACGACGCCGGTCCGGGCAATGTGAAAAAGCCGGCCCAGGTCTGGGGTACAGTATTAAACGTCCAGAAATGGACTGGGCTGAAACGCACCACAGCAGCGGATTTATCCGCTGGTTCGGTGCTATCGGCTGGGGCCTTTAGCTCAGTTGGTAGAGCATCGGACTTTTAATCCGTGGGTCGTGGGTTCGATCCCCACAGGGCCCACTCTTTTAGCGAAGAGTGGCAAATCCCCGGTTTCCTGGCAACAGGAGGCCGGGGATTTTTGTGCCCGCCGTGGGCCCGGGGCCTGTCGCCCGTGGCCTGCAGCTCCGGGGCCTTGGTGCCGCGGGGCGCTGTGACTGCGGCCGCCTGGATTGTACGGCTGGCTAGTTACCAGTTCCGCTAGGCTTGGCGAATGGACTCCCACGGCGCCTCCGGATATTGGTATGGCCCCGATGACAGCCTGGACCCCCCTGCGGCCATCCTGCAGGCCCTCCGCGATTACCGGATTTCGGAGGTGGCGACCCGGCGGTCCACCCGCGATTCGATGGGAATGGGCGAGACGGACCTGCTGGCTTTGCGCTACCTGCTGCATGCCGCGGCGACCGGCGAGCAGGTGGGTCCGAAGGATCTTAGCCGCGTCCTGGGCATCACCACCGCTTCCACCACGTCGCTGATCGACCGGCTGGTGGCCAGCGGACACGTCCGGCGCGAGCCGCACCCGACTGACCGGCGCTCGCTTGTGATCGTGCCGACTGTCGCGACGGATTCCGAAGTACGCGCCACGCTCGGCCACATGCACCGGAGGATGATGGAGGTGGCGGAGTCCATGAGCGCCGAGGACGCCCGGGTGGTCATTACGTTTCTGCGCAGGATGGGCGCGGCCATTAGCGACGAGCCGCGCAACTAGCTCGTTTAACTAGTTGGCGCTGCCCCTGTGGTTTCCAGTCGGACGCCAGCTGGACAGTGTCGAACAGGGTCAAGCGGGCGCCGGTCCCTCAATCCCGCGTTGAGGGCCGGGGCTGGGCCGGCACCAGTGCAGTAGGGGAGGCCACGTGCAGCCGGTCCACGGGGACGCCCGGCAGCCCTGATTCCGGGTCCAGGGCAAACGTCACGACGTCGCCGGAGCGTTCGTGGGCGACGTGCAGCAACCCATCGCGGACCAGGTGGTGCCGGGGCCAGTCGCCGCCGCTGGGGACATCGGCCACCGGACGCAGCACCGCGCCTCCGGCCTCCACCTCCAGCACGCTGACCCGGTTCGAGCCGCGGACGCCAACATAGGCGTGTCCACCGCCGGCCGCCAACGCGATCTCGGCAGCCGAATCTCCCGGCAGCGCCCCGCCGGCAGTGGCAGGGCCGACGAAACCGAGCCGGAAGTCCCCGGAGTCCGGCGACAGCCCGGCCACGGCTACCTCAATTGAGTACTCGGTCGCGACAAAGACATTGCCGCCCGGGTGCTGGACCAGGTGCCTGGGGCCGCTGCCCCGCGGCAGGACCACCTCATGATCCAGTACCGGCTCCAGAACCGGCCCCGGCCCCGGTCCGGGGCGGACATTCCAGATCCGCAGGAGGTCGTGGCCGAGATCGGTGGTCATCACCCTGCCGTCGGCCAGCATGAGCGCGGCATGGGCGCGGCTGGGCCGCTCCTGTGGTTCGGGAGCGTCGTCGTCGGGAGCGTCACCGTAGGGGTCACGGGATTCGGCGGCGGCGGTCCGGGCCGTGATGCCGCCGTCGCCGTCGAGTTCGTAGAACAGCACCTGGCCGTCGCCCCAGCAGCAGACCACGAGGAAGCGGCCGGAGGGCTCGACGGCGACATGGCAGGCCGCGTCACCAGCAGGCCATGCGGGGCCCGCGGGCTCCAGGCTAAACGCACCGGCCCGGCGGTAGGCCCGGACGGTCCTGGCCTGCTCAGCCACGGCGTAGACCACAGGAAGTGAGGGGTGGGCGGCCAGGAAGGACGGAGAGTCGGCCGCCGCCGCGACACCGAGCCAGCGCAGGGTGCCGTCGGCCGCCGCGGTAACCGCGCCGATCCCCGTGCCGGCGCCGCCAGAGTCTGCCGTGTAGGAGCCGGTCCAGATGAGGTCGTGTGCAGCGATGGAGTCCATGCTGACATCCTGCCAGCCGGCCCCGCCAAGCCGCGGCACCTCAGCAAATATCGGTCGCAAACAACCGTCACGAAATGCCGGAGCAATCACCGGGCGACCAAACACCCCGGGACCTTGCGCTTCGGTAGCATGGGGGAGTCCGAGCAACTGCAGCAGAGGAGGTGGGTCCCGTTCACGCAAGTCCAGAAAGGGCGCCCTCCCAGCAGTGCCGGCTGCGGCCAGCTCACGGTGAGGGCGTCTGACACCAGACCGAAAGGCGCTCCCATGCCAGTAATCCGCCATCTTTCCCCGCACGAGACCCTGACGGCCAGGCTCCGCGCAGCCGGCTGCGTGTTTGCCGAGGACGAAGCCCGCCTGCTGATCGAGGCAGCCCCGACGCCGGAGGCGCTCGAGGGAATGGCCAGCCGGAGGGCTGCCGGCTTGCCCCTTGAACACATTCTCGGCTGGGCCGAATTCTGCGGACTGCGCATCGCGGTCGATGCCGGAGTCTTCGTGCCGCGGCGGCGGACGGAATTCCTCGTCCGGCAGGCCGCTGCGCTGCTGGACGCCTGGCGCATGGTGCCGGGTGCTGGCCGCCCGGCACCTGTCGTTGTCGATCTCTGCTGCGGGTCCGGTGCCGTCGGCGCGGCTCTTGCCGCGCTCGCCGGCCCCGCCGAACTCCACTGCGCGGATATCGACCCCACCGCCGTGGCGTGTGCGCGCACCAACGTCCTCCCGCTGGGCGGGGAGGTCCACGAAGGCGATCTCTATGCTCCGCTCCCGGCGGGACTTCGGGGCCGCGTCCGGTTGTTGGCCGTCAATGCCCCCTACGTTCCCTCGGCGGACATTGAAACCATGCCGCAGGAGGCGCGCGTGCATGAGCCGCGCGCCTGCCTCGACGGCGGCGCCGACGGGCTGGAGGTACAGCGGCGGGTGGCCGCCGGGGCGCGCGAGTGGCTGGTGCCCGGCGGCCACGTGCTGATGGAGACCAGCCGCCGGCAGGCCGCACAGACCGCCGGAATTTTTCGCAGGCACGGACTGGCGGCCCGGGTGCTGCGCGCGGAGGAGCTGGGGGCTACGGTGGTGGCCGGCGCACTGGTGCCTTCCGGCGGACGCTAGCTACCCGCGGGCGGCTAACGAGGTGCAGGGAGCCCCTAGGGTAGTTTGTCCGCGTCCACGTTGGTGGCGGGGCCGGCCGGGGTGGCGCCGCCCTCGTCCGACCAGTCCTGTCCGTCCTGGTCAGTGCGCGCCGGGTCGGATTCGACATCGCGGGCCGCGGACACGGGCGTTCCGGTCGTGGCTGTTCCCTGCGTGGCCGCGGATACGGGCGTTCCGGGCGTGGCTGTTCCGGGCGTGACCGTTCCGGGCGTGGCCGCGGAGGTGCTCCCGTGTCCGGCATCGCGGTGAACGGCGGAGCTGATGACAGTACCCGCGCGGCGGGCGGCTTCGCCGAGCTGCCCGGTGACCTCGGGGGCTTTGTCCTTGAGCGTTTCGGCTGCCGCGGCCACCTTGTCCTGGACCGGCTTGCTTTGCCACAGTTCTGCGCTCCGGGCCTTGAGCTTGTCATAGGCGGCGCGGCCGGACCTTGATCCCAGGACATATCCTGCTGCCGCTCCGATGCCGAAAAGAAGTTTGCCTTTCATGCTGTGCTCCTGTTCTTTGACGTACGCAAAACTAGTCGATTTTGAGCAACGGCGGCGGGGCTGGAACCCAATGCGCCTTGGGCCGCCGTGGCCGTAAGAATAATGGAAAAAACCGGCCCTGGGAAAATCCCAGGACCGGTTTCCGGTCAGCCGCGTATTAGCGGGCTGAGCGCTTGCTGATCATTCCGTAAACGAGCAGTACGATGATCGCACCGCCGATGGCAAGCAGCCAGGTGGACAGCGAGAAGAACTCGTTGATGCCCACGCCGAACAGTGCGCTGCCGATGAATCCGCCCAGGAGGGCGCCGACGACGCCGAGGATCAGAGTGATGATGATGCCACCGCCCTGACGTCCCGGGAGGATGGCCTTAGCGATTGCTCCGGCGATGAGGCCCAGAATCAGAAATGCGAGAAAACCCATTTTTTCGTTCCTTCTTCTTTCATAGAGGAGGCACCCGGATCGCCGGGTGCGCTTCATCCTTCTGCCTCAATACTAATCATGCTTAGTATCAAAGAGCCACCCGGCTCCCTGTGGGTTTGAGCGGCGGGGTGCCAAAACAGCCAACTGTGGCCGGGCGATTCACGGGAGTTCACGCCGCGTTCGGGCGTTGTTAAATTGTCTTTTGTTTAGTAGTTCGCCGTTTAAAAGTTCGCTGTTCGGTTGCTCGTTGAGATGCCCGACGCCGGCCGGGACCTACCACGCGTAGTCTTCCGGTGCCGTGCGGTGGCCCGGGAAAATCTCATCGAGGCGCTTGAGTGCGTCGGCGTCGAGCTTCAATTTGTGCGCCCTGATGGATGCCTCGAGCTGCTCGAGGGTGCGCGGGCCAATGATCGGAGCGGTGACTGCAGGCTGGTGGAGCAGCCACGCGAGCGCCACGTCCGCCGGGTCCTGACCCAGTTCGGCGGCGAAGTCCTCGTATCGCCGGATCTGTTTCTGGTGCGACTTGAGCGCCTCGAGGGCGCGGCCCGCGATGCGGCGGACGCCGTCGCCCTCATTTTTCAGCACCCCGCCCAGCAGGCCGCCGTGCAGCGGCGACCACGGCAGGATCCCAAGGCCGTACTGCTGGGCCGCAGGGATGACTTCCAGTTCCACGCCCCGGGTCAGCAGGTTGTAGATCGACTGCTCGCTGACGAGCCCGTTGTAGTTGCGGCGGGCGGCGGTTTCCTGGGCGCGGGCGATGTGCCATCCGGCGAAGTTACTGCTGCCGGAGTACAGGATCTTGCCTTGCTGGACGGCGACCTCGATGGCCTGCCAGATCTCCTCCCAGGGCGTGTTCCGGTCCACATGATGGAACTGGTAGAGATCGATGTAGTCCGTCTGCAGCCGTTTCAGGCTGGCATCGAGCGCCCGCCGGATGTGCAGCGCCGAGAGTTTGGACTCGTTGGGCCGGTCCGTCATGGTGCCGAACAGCTTGGTGGCGAGCACCGTGCGCTCACGGCGCTCGCCTCCCTGGGCGAACCAGCGGCCGAGTATTTCCTCCGTCCAGCCGCGGTGGCTCGAGCCGCCGTACACGTTGGCGGTATCGACGAAATTGATGCCTGCGGCCTGCGCGGTGTCCAGGATGGCGAAGGCCTGCGTCTCTTCGGTCTGCGGGCCAAAGTTCATGGTCCCCAGGCAAAGGCGAGAGACCGTCAGGCCGGAACGGCCAAGATGCGTGTAGCGCATGAAGCGTTCCTCTCCGTCCTGACCCCCTCCGCCCTGACACATTGCGGGTTATCTCCGAAAGCAGGCCGGTGCGTGCCGCCTCCGCTCCGGAGGCTGGCGTCAGCGCTCCAGGCGGAACCCGAGCTTGATGGTGACCTGCCAGTCGGCGACCTGCCCGTTTTCAAGGTGGCCGCGGATCTCCTTGACTTCGAACCAGTCAAGGTTCCGGAGGGTCTTGGCGGCCTCGGCGATGCCGTTCCGGACGGCCGCATCGACGCCCTCGTTCGAGGTTCCGACAATTTCAGAAATGCTGTAAGTGTGATTAGACAACTTCGCTCCTCGTGATCGCCATCGATGCCCGGCTGTGGGCCGTTCCTGCAGACTAGCCGACTGAACCCGGCCGGACTAGGGGTTTGTGCCCGGAGTCGGGGACCCCGGGAGGCGGTCCCGGCAGCGGGCGTTTGGCCTGCCGGGGCAGGGCGTCTGCCCGCGGCCTGATCCGGCTCACCATCCAGGGCAGCATGTAGTGCGCCACCCAGGCCAGGTCACCGGCCCAGGCTTCCCGCCAGTTGCCCGGCGGCATCGGCTTGGGCTCCAGCGGCCGAAGCCGGTGTGGCACGTTGAGCGTGTCCAGGACCATGGCCGCTATGGTGTGGTGTCCGAGCGGCGAAAAGTGTAGGCGGTCCGGATCCCACATCCGGGGATCGCTCAGTTGCCGCAGTGCCCACAAATCAGCGATGACGACATCGTGCCGGGCGGCGATGACCCGGATATGTTCGTTGAAGACCGCGACCTTCCCGCGGATGTGTCCGAACACGGCGGTCTCGCCCCAGTCCGGCCCGGTAAACAGGACCACTGTGGCCCCGGTGGCCGAGAGCGCTGCCACGGCGTCGTCGAGGGCGGCGGCCATCCGGTCCGGATCGCCGCGATGGAACACGAGATCGTTCCCGCCGGCCGAGAGGGTGACGAGGTCCGGCTTCAAGTTCAGGGCCGGTCCGAGCTGCTGGTCGAGGATTTCGCGCAGAACCAGGCCGCTGATGGCAAGGTTTGCGTACCCGAACTCTCCGCGTCCCTCGCCGAGTTCCTCGGCAATGCGGTCCGCCCACCCCCGCATGCCGCCGGGGCTCAGCGGTTCCGGGTCGCCGACGCCTGCCGTGAACGAGTCGCCCAAGGCGACGTACCGGCTCCAGGGCCGTGAACGCCGGGCTCCGGAATGCCCTCGTGCGGAGCTCCGATCCCCTGAACGCCACGGCCCCGCGGCGGGGACGTTGACGCCGGTATGGCCGGCGTCCGGCTCGAGGAACCTGGCGGCGTTCACATCACCAGCAATACGCCAATATTCCATGCCGCGCTAGGTACTTATGCCCCTAGCGAGGCATCGTAGAGGGGTTCGGACCCGCCCCCACGCCGTCCGCCGCCCCGGGGTCCAAAATACTCAGGGGGGTATAATGGGGACCCTGACGCATCGAACCGGAGGAACCAATGGAACTCGATCCCACCGACATGAAGCCTGTCATCAACCGGCTTCGCCGCGCCCAGGGGCAGCTGGCGGCAGTCACCAGGATGATCGAGGAGGGCCGTGACTGCAAGAGCGTCGTGACCCAGTTGGCTGCCGTCTCGAGCGCCCTTGACAAGGCAGGATTCTCCATCATCGCCACGGGCCTGCAGCACTGCATGCGGCAGGAAGACCCCAGCCTGGACCGGGCCGAACTCGAGAAGCTCTTCCTCTCGCTCGCCTGAGCGGCGCATCCGGCGAAGCGCGGCGGCCTGAACGCGCCTGAGTGAGCCGCTTTCGCGTCAGGCGGAGCCTTCGGCCAGCACGAACGTCTTCAGGTCGTCGAGGGTCTGCTGCATGTGGGCGTCCATGGCGTCGCGGGCGCGGTGCGGGTCGCGGGAGGCCAGGGCATCCGCGATGCTCTGGTGGTGACCGATGGCGTGCTCCTGGATCTCCGGCACTTTGGACGTCTCCGTCCGGCGCTTTTCCAGCACGCGGTGCAAGGGTTCGAACAACACGGCGACGAACACGTTTTCGGACGCCTGCAGGATCAGGTCATGGAAGGCGAGGTCAGCCTCGACGAACGCCGCAAGATCGTTGTTCTCGTGCGCCAGCCGCATCCTTTCGACGTGTGCGCGGAGTGCCTGGAGGTCGGCATCCGCCATGCGTCCGGCGGCCAGCTCGCAGGCGCCCGTCTCCAGCATCCGGCGCAGCTCAATGAGCTGGATGGCTGCCGAGGCGTCGTTCTTGCCCTCCGAGGCCGCCCGCAGCACGGCGTCCAGGGAGCCCCAACGGTTGACCGGGTTCACGAACGTGCCGCGGCCCCGTTCCACGCTGAGAATCCGCTGGGCTTCAAGGGTCTTCATGGCCTCGCGCACGGTCATTCGGCTGACCTCGTGGCGGGAGCTGAGCTCAAGTTCGCCGGGGACGCTTGCGCCGGGCGGAAACTCGCCGGCAATGATCCGGTCCAGCAGTTCATCGGCCACTACGCCGACCAGCGATTTCCTAGCCAATTCTCCCCGTCCAGCGACCCGGCATTTGCCTTATGTTTGTCTCATGGCGTGCTTCTGATGGCCAAGTCTACTTGCGCGTCGTTGTGCCATATGCCACACTAACACTCGATGTAAGATGTCTGACATCTTACATCTGGCCTTTTCTGTAGTTCCCTTAGAGCCGCAGGTTTCCACCGATTGATCCCCACACAATGGAGTGCATAGTGCCCCTCGAAGCAGACGTGCTGGCCGCTTTCCCCGCGGAAGTACAGATCCCCGCCCGGCTAGTGGCAGACAGCGTGGCTGCCTCCTCCGAGGCATCCCCCCGTATCCTGGTAGTGCTCGACGACGACCCCACCGGCACGCAGTCCGTGGCGAACCTGCCGGTCCTCACCCGCTGGGAAGTGGCGGACTTCGCCTGGGCGTTCGGCTACGAAGTCAACGGCCAGCGCCAGCGCGCGGTCTACGTCCTGACCAACACCCGCAGCCTTGACCCTGCCGAGGCGGCTGCCCGCAACGAGGAGATCGTCCGGAACGCCCTCGCGGCTGCCGCATCCGCCGACCCCGCTCTGCGGCTCAGCTTTGTCAGCCGCAGCGACTCCACCCTCCGCGGCCACTACCCGCTTGAACCGGACGTCATCGCCGCCACCGTCACCGCCGTCAACGGCGAGACGACAGACGGCGTCGTGATCGTTCCCGCGTTCCCCGACGCCGGCCGCGTCACCATCGGCGGCGTGCACTACATGCGCGGCACCGGCGACGACGCCGGCAAGCTCACCCCCGTGGCGGAGACGGAATTCGCCAAGGACGCCAGCTTCGGGTTCGCCAACTCCGAGATGGCCAAGTACGTGGAGGAAAAGTCCCAGGGCCGGTTCCCCGCAGACTCGGTGATCGTGCTGGACCTGAACATCATCCGGGCCTCCACCGATCCGAACATCTCCGCCAAGGCCATTGCCGATGCCATCGACGCCGCCACGGACTCCACTCCGATCGTGGCGGATATTGTCACCGAAAACGATCTGCGCGCCCTGTCCCTGGGCCTGGAAGAAGCAGAACGCCGCGGCAAGAAGCTCCTCTACCGCGTCGGCCCGCCGTTCGTCCGGGCACGGATCGGCCAGGAGATCCGTTCCGAGCTCAGCGGCGAGGAAGCCTACGCAGGCAACACCCCGTCGGAGGCGGGCGGCCTGATCGTCGTCGGCTCGCACGTCGGCGTCACGACCCGTCAGCTCAAGGTCCTCACCGAGCAGCACAGCGCGGCACGGATCGTGGAGATCGACGTCGAGAAACTGCTCGGCGACAACGCGGGGGAGTACCTGGACGAAACCGTTGACACGGTCGTCGATGCCCTGCACGGTGGCGACGTGATCGTCCACACCAGCCGCCTGCTCATCAAGACCGACGACGCCGCGGAAAGCCTGCGGATCGCGCGCACGGTCTCCGCCGCCGTCGTCGCCGTTGTGAACCGCACGCTGAAGACCTTCCCGCCGCGGTTCGTCATCGCCAAGGGCGGTATCACGTCCTCGGACGTCGCCGCACACGGGCTGGAGATCCGGCACGGGATCGTCCGCGGACCCATGCTGCCGGGCATTGTCAGCCTCTGGGAGCCGGTGGACGGCCCGGCCAAGGGCATCCCGTACATCGTCTTCGCCGGCAACGTGGGAGATGACCAGTCCCTCGCCGATGTCACGCGCAAGCTCAGCAACACCTTCTGATTCACCACTGCCTGCCCAAACACACGCCTTCAACGGAGAACACCATGACCAGCAACTACACCATCACCGTCCTGGGCCTTGGCGCTATGGGCCTGCCCATGGCAACGCGCCTGGCAAGCCAGCTCACCGTCCACGGCTTCGACATCGCCGAGCCGCGCCTGAAGCTGGCTGAAGAGGCCGGCATCCGCACGTTCGCCTCCGCCCGGGAAGCCTCGAAAGGCGCCGACGCGCTGCTGCTGGCAGTGCGCAACGGCGAGCAGCTCAACGATGTCCTCTTCGGCGAGAACGGCGTGGCCTCCGTGCTCAAGCCGGGCTCCGTCGTGATCCTGGGCAGCACCGTGGGCACAGAAGCCATCCCGGCCACGGTGGACCGCCTGGCCGCATACGGCGTCGAGCTGGTTGATGCCCCGCTTTCCGGCGGCCCCAAGCGTGCCGGCGAAGGCGACCTGCTGATCGTGGTGGGCGCATCGCCCGAGGCCCAGGAAAAGGCCCGCCCGGCCCTTGAACTTCTGGCCTCCACCCTGACTGTGGTCGGCGACAAGCCCGGCGACGGCCAGGCCCTCAAGACCGTCAACCAGCTGCTCTGCGGCATCCACATCGCCGCCGCCGCCGAGGCAATGGCCCTGGCCGACGCCCTCGGCCTGGACCAAGCCAAGACCCTCGCCGCCCTCGAAGCCGGCGCGGCGGGCTCCTTCATGCTCTCCAACCGCGGCCCCCGGATCCTCGAGGCCTACACGGAAAACGGTGCCGAGGTCCTCAGCCGCCTGGACATCTTCGTCAAGGACATGGGGATCGTCGGCAAGGCCACCCGCGCGGCCGGCCTCGCCACCCCGGTGGCCGCCGCCGCGGAGCAGCTCTACCTCCTCGGCCAGGCCCAGGGACTCGCCGCCGCCGACGACTCCGCCGTCATCAAGGTCATCGCCCCCGCCAAGCGCACCGCCTAACCGGCCACCGCACCCCCGACGACGGCGGTCCCCCCTCCGCCGTCGCCGGGCCCCTCCCCGCCACTGATCCGCCACTTTTACCTCGCGGTTGAATCGTCGGACGACTTTCCTGTCAAAGGAGACACCTCTTCATGACCCCCCTGCTCAATTCCCTGATGGTGCGCGCGGCCGACGCGCCCGTCATCAAGCCCGCCGTGGAGCTGGGAACTCCGCTGCTGCTGACCATCGCCGCCGCCGGCGTAGCCCTGCTTCTACTCATGATCATCCGCTTCAAGATCCAGGCCTTCGTGGCGCTGCTGACCGTGAGCATCCTGGTGGCCGTGGCCGCCCAGATCCCGCTCAAGGACGTCTTCACCGTGGTGGCCAACGGGGTGGGGGGAACCATGGGCAAGGTCGCCCTCCTGATCGCCCTCGGCGCCATACTGGGCCGGATGATCGAGGTCTCCGGCGGTGTGCAGTCCCTCGCGGCGCACTTCACCGCTAAGCTCGGCGCCCGGAGGGTGGCCGTGGCCCTCACCGCGGTTGGCTTCCTCGTGGCCATCCCGGTGTTCTTCGAGGTGGGCATCATCGTGCTCGTACCGATCGTCTACGCCTTCGCGAAGATCGCCAACGTGCACCCGGTCAAGTTCGGCCTCCCCATGGCCGGCATCATGCTGTCCATTCACGTCGCTGTCCCTCCGCACCCGGGCATCGTGGCCGGTGCCGGGGTGTTCGGCGCCGACATCGGACTGATCACCCTCATCTCGCTGCTCATCTGCATCCCGCTCGGCTTCCTGTCCTACTGGGTTGCCAGCATCATGAACAGCAGGGACTACGAGCTGCTGCCCGCCGTCAAAGCCCAGGTGGACGAGTACGGAACAGAGTCCCTGGTGCGCGTCGGCCACGACGGTCCAGGTGCCCTCGCCGTTGCCCCGCCGCGTCCGGCCCTGATCATCTTCCTCATCGCTGCCCCGATCGTGCAGATCCTGATCGGCACCCTGGGCACGCTCACCATTCCCAAGGACAACGGCTGGTACGGCCTGGCCGCCTTCATCGGCAACCCGTTCTTCGCCCTGCTGATGGCCGTGGCACTCTCCTTCTTCCTGTTGGCCGTCCGCCGCAACTGGTCACTGAAGGAAACCGGCGAAATCTTCGAAGGCGCGCTGCCTCCCATCGCGTCCATCCTCATGGTCGTCGCGGCCGGCGGTGTGTTCGGCGAGGTCCTGCGGACCTCCGGTATCGGTGCAGCCCTGTCCCAGACGCTGGACCAGCTGGGCCTGCCGGTCATCGTTCTTGGTTTCGTCATTTCCCTTGCCCTCCGCGCCGCCCAGGGCTCAGCCACTGTTGCAATCGTCACCACCACCGGCTTGCTGACCTCCGCCGTTGCCGGCGGCGGCTACTCGCCGGCCCAGATCGCCGTGATCGTGATCGCCATCGGCTTCGGCGCCCTCGGCCTGTCCCACGTGACCGACGCCGGATTCTGGACCGTCGTGCGCTACTACGGCCTGACCGTCTCCGACGGGCTCAGGACCTGGACTGTGCTGACGACTATTCTCGGGCTCGCCGGCTTCGCGCTGACGTTCGTCGCCTGGATCCTGGTGGGAGGCCTGAGCGCCTGATGCGTACCCAACTCGACACCCTGGTCACCGGCGCCCTGCAGCACGGCTCGGCCGTACCGGCATTCACCTGCTACGACTTCACCACCGCGCTCGCCGTTGTGGCGGCGGCCGAGGAAGCCGGCCGGGGCGCCATTCTGCTGGTCGCGCCGAAGACCGCGGCCACGCCCAACGGGCTGCGGCTGATCGCCGCCCTCCGCGGACTCGCCGACGCCGCCGGCGTTCCGATCGCCGTGCAGCTCGATCACGCCACCGACCCGCAGGTGATCGCCGACGCCGTCACCGCCGGCGCCGACTCGGTGCTGGTTGACGGGTCCTCGCTGCCGTACGAGGAGAACATCGCCCTGGTCCAGGGCGTCCGGGCGGCCTTGGCGGCGCAGGGCAGAGCCGACGTCGTAATTGAAGCAGAACTCGGAGGACTCGCCGGCGACGAGGACAGGGCCTTCGGGACCGACTCCGCAGGCAACGACGTGTTGGACGAACCGGCCGGCCTCACGGACTCCGCCCAGGTGGAGGACTTCGTGGCCCGCACCGGGGCGCAGCTGCTCGCCGTAGCCGTGGGCAATGTCCATGGCAAGTACAAGGGGGAGCCCCGGCTGCGCTGGGACGTGCTGCAGGACATCGCCGTGCGGACCCGGATTCCGCTGGTCCTGCACGGCGCCTCGGGCATCCCGGCCGAGGAACTGGTCAAGGCCGCGGCCATGAACGTGGGCAAGGTCAACTTCAACACCGAGCTGCGCACCGGCGTCCTGACGGTCCTTGAGGAAGAGACAACGGCCCACCGGGCCGACGGCGAGAACCTCCAGGCACTGCTGGGACACTGGGATGCTTCGGCCAAGGCGTTCGCCGCAACCGCCCTGGCCACGCTCTCCCGCTGACGGCGCCGGCGGAACGGGAGGCCAGGATCGAACCATGGTCCTGGCCTCTTTCGGCATGCTGGGGCTGCTCACCGCCTGAACACCGGCGCGGACCTGGGCCATTCTGCTCTGGCCGCCGGGGCGTCCCAAGGCCGACAATGGTGCAACACAGCCGGCCTTCCCAGGGGGCGCCATGGTTCCACAGCAGCGGTCAGCCGGCGGCCCGGCCCCGATGCCGGACCGCGACCCGGTGATCGACCTTGTCCGGTTCTTCTGCCTGGCATTGGTGGTGGTCGCGCACACGATGATGGTCAGCCCCGTACTGCACCCGGACGGCACCGTGACCACCGAAAACATCCTGGGCAACCAGCACTGGTTTGAGCCCGTAGTGTGGGTCTTCCAGATCATGCCGCTGTTCTTCGTGGCCGGCGGGATCACCGGTCTGCAGTCCTGGCGGCGGCTCCGCGCCAGGGGCGGCAGCGTCTTTGATTTCATGCAGGGCCGGCTGCTGCGCCTGATCCGTCCGGCCGCCGTCCTGCTGGCCATCATGTTCATCGCCCTGTCGGCGGCCCGCCTGGCCGGGGTTGACCCGCAGGTCATCGAGCTGCTCACCAGCGGAGCCGGAATGCCGCTGTGGTTCCTGGCCGCGTACCTCGCCGCGCAACTCAACCTTCCCTGGCTGGCGGTCCTCCACGCCCGCGCGCCGTGGCTGACCCTCGCCGGGCTCACCTCCCTGGTGGTGACGGTCGATTGCCTGCGGGGAGTGCTGCCGCCGCTGGCCTACCTGAACATGGTGTTCCTGTGGTGCGCCGTGCAGCAGCTCGGATTCATCGTGGCAGACGGCCCGCGGCTGCTGCCGGGCCGGCCGGCGCACGTTGGCATCATGGCAGCAAGCAACATGCTGCTGGGGCTGGTGGTCCTGCTGGGGCTGTACTCCGGGAACATGCTGGTGAACCTCAACCCGCCCAACGTGACGCTGCTGCTCCTGGGCATCTCGCAGGCCGCCGCCCTCCAGCTCTTCCGGCCGGGGTTGTCCCGGATCGGGTCCCTGGCCGGGGTGCGGCGGATGATGGGCATGGCCGGCCAGCGGTCCATGACCGTCTATTTGTGGCATCTGCCCCTGCTGGCGGCGATGTCCGGGCTGCTGCTGCTGACGGATTTTCCCCAGCCGGCCGGTGGGAGCGCAGCCTGGTGGTGGGGGCGGCCCCTGGTGCTGTTGGCCGTCGTCGCGCTCTTGCTGCCCATACTGGCGCTGTTTGGCAGGCTGGAGGAGCGGCCGACGGCGTCCGGCCCGTCGCAGAGCCGCCCGGCGGCCGCCGTGCTGCTGGCCGCCGTCGCCGTTTTTGTCCCGGCAATCAACGCGGCGCTCAACGGGCTCACGCTGGGGCTCCTCGGCGGGGGTGCCGCCTGCTTCGCGCTCGCCGTCGTACTCCTGGGACGGATTCCGGTTCGGCTTACAACGCCGCCCGAGCGGCAGGGCGGATCTGAACCGCCATTGCCACGCCCGCCATTAAGTGCCAATGTCGAATCATGACGGAGAACTCGGCAACCACGGAAGACACCTTCACCCCTGACGTCTCCACCATCCGGAACGACGAGCTGCACCGCTATGAACTCCGTGTCGGCGGGAAGCTGGCCGTCCAGGTGCGGTTCATCGACAGGCCGGGCCATATCGACTTCATCCACACGGATACGGCAGAGCAGTTCCAGGGCCAGGGGCTCGCCAAGGTGCTGGCGCACTTCGCCCTCGATGACGTGGTTGCATCCGGCAAGCGGATCATCCCGAATTGCCCGTTCATGTACCGCTACCTGCGCAAACATGAGTCGTACCACCAGTACGTGGACTGGCCGGAACGGGTACCTGAAGGGGCCTGAGCGCCTGACCCGGCAGGCCCGGTTCGGCACGGGCGTCCGCCCCGCTTGTGAGCCGGAGAACAACCTCGTAAAGTTTGAGCAGAGTTATGCAGTTGGCTCTTGGACAGGTCCCTTTGGAGAACCCCATGAACCATAAACTGCGAGTGTTCGTTCGTATGGACGTCGATCCCGCCAATGTCACGCTCGAAATTTCCGGCTGCGTTGCCCCGTCGGATTCGGCTGCCCTCATGCACATCGTGCGTCGCGCCTGCCGCCTCGCTGCGGGGGCTGAAGTGGTCATCGACCTCCATGGCACGTCCCATCTGGACCCGGAAGTGCTGCTGGACCTTCGTCGGCTAGCGGAGGCCGGACACTTGCCGACCCCGGACGCCGGGGACTCCGGAGCGGCTGTGCCGTTCCGCCTCACCCTCGACGAACCTGCTGAGCTGCCTATCTGCCTCCTGCACGTCGGCGCCGACGCCGAAGTCCTCGGCGGACTCGACGCCGGCCTCCAGACACGAGTCGACGCCGGATTCGAGACCGGGCTGGACTCCGGGCTGGGGGCAGCCAATAGTCCGCTGGCCGCGGAAACCGGCAGCGTCAGTGACTTTGGCACGATCGACGGGTTGGTGCTTTCGGAGTACTTCGAGGACACCCTCGATCCTGTGGCCACGGTCCGGGCCCTGTCCGACGCCGCGCTGTGCCGGCTCGCCGACGCCCTGTACCGCCACCTCGACACCAGCAGCCCTTCGTACGGAGCGCACACCTGGTACGAGCTCGCGGCCGAAGAGCTTCAGAACCGCCACCTGGCGGACGGCGACGGCCCGGCGGAGGACGAACTGGCGCCGGACACGGCCTTGGCCTGAGCCGGTACACCGTTAGGCTGTCGCTATGAACCCACAAACAGCGTCCACGCCGGGCACCACCGCTCTCATTACGGGCGCAACGGCAGGCCTCGGCGCCGAGTTCGCCCGCCAGCTGGCCGAACAGGGCCACCGCCTGGTGCTCGTGGCCCGCGACGCCGGCCGCCTCGCGGCCACCGCGGCGGAGCTGGAGAACAGCTACGGGGCCGCGGCGGAGACGATCTCCGCCGACCTGACCGACGACGCCGGGATTGCCGCCGTCGTCGCCCGTCTCACCGATCCCGCCCGGCCGGTGGAGATCCTGGTGAACAATGCGGGAATCGGCTTGCTGCAGTCCTTCGAGGACAACGACATTGCCGAGGAGAAGAAGCACCTGAAACTCCACGTCGAAACCGCCATGGAGCTCACCCATGCCGCACTCCAAGGCATGCTGGCCCGCCAATCCGGCAGGATCATTAACGTCGCCAGCGTAGCGGCCTTCCTGCCCCGCGGGACGTACTCTGCAGCGAAAGCCTGGCTGCTGAGTTTCTCGCGTTCGGCCAACATGGCCTACGCGGCGCGCGGGGTGAAGGTCACCGCCGTGTGCCCCGGCTTCACCCACACCGAGTTCCACGACCGGATGGGGATGGACAAGACGGTGACCCCGCGCTGGATGTGGCTGGAGGCCCGGCAAGTGGTCAGCGAGGGCCTGGCGGACAACGCCAAAGGCAAGGCCGTCTCGATCCCTAGCAAGCGCTACAAGGTCCTGACATCGGTTTCGCGGGTGCTGCCGTCGCGGCTCGTCGCCGGGCCGCCGCGGCGCGCCAAGTAGGCTTCAGGGCTCGCCCGCGGGCTGCCGCTGGGAAGACACAGCCACTGCGGCTGTAAATCGGCCCTCAAGAATCGTTTACAGCCTGCCGCCCCGGACCTAGACTGTCCCGAGTTGCAGCAGGCAGCTCACGGGGGAGAGCGGCCGATGCCGCCGTTTTAGGAAGGCGGCAGCATGACGCTGCGGACCGTATTTCGACGTGGAACCGCCATGGCAGTGGGGGTCCTACTGGCGCTTCTGGCGTCCGCCGGAGGCTCCGCCGGGGCGGACAATCCGGCGGTTCACTATGTCCAAGGCGTCCTATCGGCGCCGCCGGGTACCCGGCTCGACAAGCTGAAAGTGCAGCTGTACCCGCAGGAAAGTTCGGGTCACCTCGATCCAGTTCCAGTCGACTCACAGGGCCGATACCGCATTGCCCATAGCGGCCTTGAATTAGTCAGGGTCTTGGTCTTGGCCGGAGAAACCGGGCTGGCCGATACCTGGTACGGCAACACCTCCCGTCACGAGGATGCCAAGATCCTGATCGTCAATTATGCAGATCTGGACAACGCGGACATCCGGATGGTTCCGGGAGCAACCGTTTCAGGCAGGCTCACCGTTCCGCCGGGGATCGATGCGCGCAACTTGTCTGTTGCTGCGGACTATTCGCTGACCGTCGGTTCCGCGCGCACAATGACGATGACTCCACGGACAGTTCCCGCCGCGGCGGACGGGAGTTACCGCATCAGCGGACTCGGAACAAACACTTACACGCTGAGGGTTCTGCCTGGAGTGACGGGCCTGGGGGAAGCATGGCTTGGCGGAGGTAGCGACAAAGCCGCGGCACGTCAGCTCAATCTCGCTGCAGGTAGCAGAGCAGAAGGTCTGGACATTAGGCTCCGGAGACCGGCAACCCTGCGGGGAACCGTCATCTTTCCTGCCGGCAGCGTTTCTGAAGCAGGCTCGGTGTCGGTCCACTCCCCGGACGGCAGGAAGCTCGCCGGAGCCCCCTTCGGCAAAGACGGCGCGTTCGCCGTGCCAGCGTTTCCGGCCGGTGCCGTAAAGATCAGATTCGGACCCGATTCAGAGGCCTCTGCCGTGGCCTCGACATGGTACCCGGCGGCCGGAGACCTGGCTGCGGGAGAAAGCGTGGTTGTCGCAGAGGGAGAGCAGCGGACGGGCCTCAAACTCCAAATTCAGCGTGCTGGTTCCATCACGGGAATCATTTCAGGCGCTTCACCCGAGGACGGGCTTTCCGTCTCTGTAAGAGAGCCATCCGGACGCCAGGTCAAGTCAGGAGTCCCCGACAAAGCTGGCAGGTACGCCCTGAAGGGACTGAACCCTGGGACCTACAAGATCCTCTTTACCGCACTCAGCGCGACAACAAGGCTCATGCCGCAGTTCTATCCGCAGATCCCTGAGAACCTGGGCCAGTCAGCAGGTGCGGATGTGGTTGTCGAAGCAGACAAGACCACTGCCGATATCAACGCGCGGATGTTCGGCGGTGGAGAAATCACCGGAACGATTCTCGGGACCCAGGGGGAAGAGTATGGCTTTGCGACGGTGAACGCTGAGCCCTCTTCGGCAGCTATTGCGGCGCGGTACGCGTCTAGTGACGAACACGGCCACTTCAGCTTGGCAGGGCTTCCTGACGGGGACTACACCCTGCGGATACCGTTCCTGCACTACCCTGAGTCCGCGTTTGATCCCAGCCCCCTCTATTCCGGAAACGTCAGGGAGCTGGCCCGCGCACAAAAGATCTCCATCCGCAACGGGCAGTCCGTCAACGTGGGCGTGCTGTCGTTCGCCGCCTCGAGGTCGTCGGCAGCGGCCGGAAAATTCACAGCCATCAAACCGGCGCGGATCCTGGACACACGGAAGACTGCGTTTCCGCTGCCAGACGAGACCAGCCGTCTGGTGCAGGTTGGGGGCATCGCGGGAATACCAGCCGACATCAGTGCGGTCGCCCTGAACCTGACAGTCACTGAGCCAGCGGCCGCCGGATTCGTCTCGGCCACAGCCTCCGGTGACCGCTTCACGGGTACCTCCAACGTCAACTACTCGGCGGGGCAAACCATCCCCAACTATGTCGTGGTTGGCGTGCGGGACGGCAAAATAGCGCTTCGAAACGTTATCGGCAGCGGATCAGCCCACATGGTGGCCGACGTCGCAGGCTACTTCACGGGCGGGATGCCGCTCGATCCTGGGGCATTCGCGGCGATGCCACCACAACGGATGGCCGACTTCCGGGGCACGGATGGCCTTTCGGGGGGCGAGCGCCGTGACATCCAAGTGGCCGGGAGGTTCGATGTTCCGGCGCGTGTCAGCGCTGTGGTGGTCAACCTGACTGCCGCGCGGACGTCGAAGAACGGTACTTCAAGCACCTACGGGTATCTCACCGCGTTCGCCAGCGGAACGGCGCGGCCGGGCACGTCCACGGTCAACTACGACGCCGCCAGGGGCGACAACCACAACCTTGCCGTCGTGCCGGTTGGGGCCGACGGGGAAATCAGCATCGCCAATACCTCACCGACGCATGTGGGGGTGATAGTCGACGTCATGGGCTACTTCCTCGCAGGCGACGCCACAGCGCGCGGCACTCTGCAAACGATTACCCCGAAACGTTTCCTTGACACCCGGAAAAGCCAGGGGCCGGTGCGGGCCGGCGGCGAAGTCAGCGTCAGGCTAGCCGGGGCCCAAGGCATCCCCAGCGACGCGCGGGCGGCCATGGTCAACCTGACAGTGACGGAAGCGAAGTCCTTCGGCTTCGTAACTGCGTACCCGGCCGGACAGACGGAGCCCGAAACGTCCAGCCTCAACTACGGCAAGGGCCAGACCATGGCCAACTTCGCCATCGTCCCGATCGGCGCGGACGGGAAGGTAACCATACAGAACACTTCCACCGGCAGTGTCCAGGCCGTCGTCGACGTCGTCGGGTACATCAGGGGCTAGCTCATCCTTCAGGGGACAATCAGGCGCCTGCGCCGGATCAGCAGCACCACGAGGATCCCGACGGCGGCGCCCACCGCCGTCTCGACGGCCCGTTCGGCTATGAGGACGCCGGGGTCGGCCGGCGCCGCAAGCTGCCCGATCAGCAGGATCACCGGGGTGAAGGAGACCATGGCGAGGCCGTAATGCCGGGCCATGAAAAGCTCGGTGCTGAACTGCAGGACGATCACCAGGCACACCAGGACGGCGGCCTCGAGGCCGGGGAAGGCCAGCAGCGGCGACCCAGGCCACGGGAACAGGATGGCGGCAACCACCACCAGGCCCAGGAGCGTGCCGACAATCCGGTGGACGCCGCGGTACACGCTGCTGGGCAGATCCGCGCCGGCAAGCGGCACCGCCGCCGCGGCCATGGCCCAATGCGGGTGGCCGCTTCCACTGAGGACCCCAATCGTCCCGGCGGCGCCGACGGCGCTCACGTAGCGGGCGGCATGCAGCCACACCGCCCGGCTGCTGCCTGCGCCGCGCGGCGCCGTGACGTCCCGCCGCCACCCGCGCTGCCAGGTGCGGGCCCGGAACCAGCCGCCAAAGCCGATGACTATCGCGAACGCGGCCGATCCCGCGGCGATGAGGACGGCGGCGTGCCAGGGGACGCCAGCGGGAACAGACGCGCACGCGCCCAGGGCCAGGATCCCGAAGAAGGGGCCGGCCGGTTTCAGGGCGGCCCTGTCCGTGAACAGCGACCCCACGCCGGCAAACGCGGCCTCCACGATCACCAGGGCCCACGAGTGAATGTGATGGACAGAGAGGAAGACGCCGACTCCCACACCGGCGAGCAGGAGGACGGCCGCCTGGCCTTGATGGCGGAGCCGGAGCTGATGAGGCTCGGTGCGGCCGTACATGCCGGTCAGCGCGCCGAAAACGGCGTACCCGGTCAGCTCGGGTCGCCCTGCCGCCAAGAGCGCCAGGGACGGAACGGCAACGCTGATCGCCATCCGCCAAGCCGACACGTGGTCTTTGTTGGCCGGGGCCAGACTGTGCAGCGAACGGATGTGGTGCAGCAGGGACATCACAAACTGCCTCTCCGTTGTCGCTGTTTCTCTGTTTTCTTCGGGTTTCCCGGGTTTCCCGGGGCTGATAGTGGTGCGGACACGCCTAAGGCCTGCCCGGATGCTTCCCCAACGGGTAAGCATCCGGAACAGGCCTCAAAGGGCGGGGCTGTCAGCTACGTAGCCTGGGCTACGGCTGCCGGGTCCGGTCGGACCGGCAGTCTCAGGCTGGGGTCGGGACTTTCTCGGTTTCCCCGCGCCCTGCGGTGGAATCTGCGGTCGGTGCGTCCATGGGCATGTCCATGTGCTCAAGGTCGATCAGCGGGTTCTCGTCCTGCGTCGCGACCAGTTCGCGGGCCTCAGCCTGGGTGTCTACGCTCGGCATGGAGCCGGGCAGCGGCATCTGGGCGGATTCCTTGAGGAAGTAGATCGCTACTGCGCCGATCGCCGAGGTGGCCATCAGGTAGTAGGCCGGCATCATGTCGTTGCCGGTGGCGGTGATCAGGGCGGCAACGATGAACGGCGTGGTGCCGCCGAAGATGGCCACCGAGAAGTTGTACGCGATGCCCATGGCGCCGTAGCGGCTTGCGGTCGGGAACTGGGCCGGCAGGGCCGAGGCCAGGTTGGCCACGTAGAACGTCACCGGGAAAGCAATCAGGGAAAGGCCGGCCAGCGTGGACCAGACTTCGCCGATGCCGATCAGGAGGAACGCGGGGGTGGCCAGGACGACTGTGCTGATGGCGCCGATCCAAAGCACGGGGCGGCGGCCGATCCGGTCAGAGAGCTTGCCGGTCAGCGGGATGCAGAGGCTCATGATGACCAGTACGGGGATGGTCAGCAGCGTGCCGTGAACGGGATCGTACCCCTTGGACTCCGTGAGGTAGGTCGGCATGTAGGACGTCAGGGCATAGCCGGCAGTGTTTGCGGCTGCCACCAGGATCATGGCAACGATCAGCGAACGCCAGTAGGCCTTCACGATGCCCACCGGGCCCTTGGAGGCTGCGGTGTCCGAGGCGGTTGCATCCTTGGCGGATTCTTCCTGGGCGTCCAGGGTCGCCTGGAACTGCGGGGATTCCTCAATCTTGTTCCGGAAGTAGATGGCGATCAGACCCAGCGGGCCTGCAATCAGGAACGGGATCCGCCAGCCCCACTCTTCCATTGCGCCCTGCCCGAGAGTCAGCTGCAGTACGGAGACGAGGGCGGCACCCATGGCGAAGCCGAGGTAGCTGCCCATGTCCAGGAAGCTGGCGAAGAAGCCGCGGCGTTTGTCCGGAGCGTACTCGCTGACAAACGTGGTGGCGCCGGCGTATTCGCCGCCGGTGGAGAAGCCCTGGACGAGCTTGAGGAGAACCAGGAGCGCTGCTGCCCAAATGCCGATCTGTGCGTAGCCGGGCAGGAGCCCGACGGCGAAGGTGCTGGCGGCCATGATCATCAGCGTGGTCGCGAGGACCTTCTGGCGGCCGATCTTGTCGCCGAGCCAGCCGAACACGACTCCGCCGAGGGGGCGGGCGATGAAGGTGGCGGCGAAGGTTCCCAGCAGGAACAGGGTCTGGACGGACTTGTCCGCCTCCGGCAGGAACACCGGTCCCATGGTGGTGATCAGGTAGCCGAACACGCCGACGTCGTACCACTCCATGGTGTTACCCACGATGGTGCCGCCGAGTGCCTTCTTGAGCATCGGCTGGTTGACAACGTTGACGTCGGACTCGCGGAGTCGACGGCGACGTAGCTTCGGTTTCTTCACACCCTTGGGTGCGCCTTGGTTGGTTCCGCTGGCGTTGATAACGCCTGCTGAAGAGTCGGTCGTGCTTCGGTCTGTGGGCATTTGGGAAGCTCCTAGGGAGATCATTTGCTTGCGACTTGTAGCTGCCCCGCTCTGGGCAGGCTTTCAATTTTAGGGGATTTCTATGGAGTTTCCGAGTTCGGTGGCGTATCATCCCTCATTTCGGGTGGTATTTGGGGCCAATCCACCAATTTCTTTTGCCCCGTTTCGCCGCGCGGTTACTGGGAACCGGCGATCCCTGCGGCGCCGCGGCCAAAATATTCCGCACCGGCCCCCGCGAACGCTGGTTTTTGGGCGGGATTCGGGACAAAGGAGAGGGCCACCACAGCCGCTACAGACATCTCATCCGTGCAGTCCTACGATTGATGGACACTTCATTTCACAGCGGTTATTACAGCGGAAAGGAAGATCAATGGCGGATCATCAATTCGGAGAAGAAATCCAGCCCGAGGTCGCGAGCCATCTGGCGCAATCCATGGCCGAGGCCCCCGGTCCCGAGGCCCAGCCTCACGTTCCCCCGGCGGCGCAGGGACAGCAATGGCCGGACGGTAGTGGCAAGCAGCGTCATCCCAAGGACCGCGATGCCGCCCGTGGGCGGCCGGGCCAGCAGGTGTCCGCCGCGGCCATCCACCGGCAAAGCCGTCCGCAGATGCCTCACCACGACTAGCCCCCTCACACTAGGGGCCCTGGGCAGGGTCGACCACGACGTCGGCTGGCGTCTTATCCAGACGCCAGCCGCGCCACACCGGGTGCCGGAGCTTCCCGCTGCCGGTCCATTCCCCGAAAGTGACCTCGCCGACGAGTTTTGCGCTCACCCAGTTGGCGTCTGCGGCGTCAGCGTCGGGCACGTCCCGGAACGGGGAGGTCTTCCGGGGGAGGGCGTCGAGCTGTTGCCGGAGTTCCTTGAGTTCACGGGTGCTGAAGCCGCTGCCTACCCGCCCCACGTACCGTAGTTTCGAACCGTCCGGAATCCCCAGTAGCAGCGATCCCACGGACTCCCCGCGTCCGCCCTTCCCGGGCCGCCAGCCGCCCACCACCACCTCCTGGGTCCGCTCAATCTTGAGCTTGAGCCAGGACCGGCTGCGCTGGCCGACGTAGCGCCCGTCAGTGCGCTTGGCCATGACACCCTCCAGCCCCAGCTCGGCGACGCTTTCCAGGATGTGCGCGGCGTCGCCGTCGATCACACCGGAGAGTTCCACCGGGGCAGCGGAAGGGTGGAAGAACTGCTCCAGCCGTCGGCGGCGCTCACTCAGCGGCTGGCGCCGCAGGTCCTGGCCGGCGTCGAAGAGCAGATCGAACAGCATCAGCCGCACAGGCGTCGACTGCTGCGCCCTGGCGACATCGGCGGCCTTGCTGAGTTTCATGCGGCCCTGGAGCAGGCCGAAGTCGGGCCGGCCTGAGCGCCCGACGGCGATGATCTCGCCGTCGGCGACGAAGCCCTGTTCCGGCCAGCGGGACCGGTCCGTGAGTTCGGGGTAGCTCACGGACATGTCGATGCCGTTCCGGCTGATGAGCCGGATCTTCGTGGCGTCGCCGATGACCAGGGCCCGCACGCCGTCCCACTTGAGCTCGAACTGCCAGCCCATGTCCGGAAGATCCGCCAGGGTCCCGGACGTGGCCAGCATGGGGCTGAACGCGGAAGGGTCGGGGGCCGGTTCGGGGCCCGTGCCGGTTTCCGCTCGGTCCTCGCCCTCGTCGCCCTCGCTCTCGACTTGGTCGCCCTCGCCGTGGCCGCCGTCCCCGTCAGTGGCGGCCGTTGTACCGGACGCATGTTTCGCGCCAGAGTGGCCCTTCGCCGTGTCCAGTGGGTCCATCAGGTGGATGAGCCATTGGTCGTTGGCCTGGCCGGTGTGGATCAGGGCGAACCTGCGGGTCCCGCCGAGGCCGCCGCCCTCTGCTCCGGTCAGGGTGGCAATGACTTCCTTGCCGGCGATCCACTTTTCGCATTCGTAGTACCCGCGGTCCCAGATGCTGACTGTCCCCGCGCCGTACTGGCCCTGGGGAATGTCACCCTCGAAGTCGGCGTAGTCCATCGGGTGGTCTTCGGTCTGGACCGCGAGGTTGTTTTTTGCCTTGCTGGTGGGCACGCCCCGGGGCAGTGCCCAGGACACCAGCACACCGTCGCGTTCCAGCCGGAAGTCGTAGTGCAGCCGCCTGGCGTGGTGCTCCTGGATGACGAACTTCTCCTGCCGCGTCCCGCCGTCGTTTTCGGCGTGGTGCTGTTCCGCGGTGAAGGGTTCGGGTGTGCCTGCCTTGTCCCGTTTGGTGCGGTACTCTTCCAGCCGGGGGTCGGTGTCGCCGCCGTCGCCGGCTTGCTCGGGAGACGTTTCAGCCCACCCCCCGGGCACGTGGTCCGCCAGGTGGTCCGCCCGGTGGTCCGCCTGGTGGTCCGCTGCGTGGGCTGCAGCGGCTCCGGCGTCGTGCCGCCCGCCGGAGACCGGAGCGAACGGATCCTTGCCGGCTGCGACGCGCTTCATCACCTCCTGGAAGTCCAGGTGGTGCAGCGAAGGGGAGCTGAGTTCCCGCCACGTGCGCGGTGCGGCCACCGTAGGCCGGAGCCGGCCGCGCAGCGAGTACGGCACGATGGTGGTCTTGGCGGCGTTGTTCTGGCTCCAGTCCACGAGCACCTTGCCCGTGCGCAGGGTCTTCTTCATGTCGCTGACGGCCAGATCCGGGTGGTCTGCCTCGAGCGAGCGGGCCAGTTCGTGCGCGAATTCGGAAATCTGGTCCGAGCTCTGGGACCCGTCCAGCGCCGCGTAGAGGTGGATGCCCTTGCTGCCGCTCGTCACGGGCACGGGGTCCAGGCCCACGTCCTGCAGGATGGTGCGGGCCAGCCGGGCCACCTCCACGCACTCCGCCAGTCCCGCACCCTCGCCGGGGTCCAGGTCCAGCACCAGCCGGTCGGGCGGCAACGCGTTGCCGTGGGAGTCCACCCGCCACTGCGGCACGTGGATCTCCAGGGCTGCGATCTGGGCCAGCCAGGTGAGGGTGGCGGGGTCATTGACCAGGGGATATTGGATGGCCCGGTCCTTGTGCGTGATGGCGGCGCGGGGCACCCAGCCGGGCGTCGAATGGTCCAGGTTCTTCTGGAAGAACATCTCTCCTGGGGCGTCGGCTGTCCCGACGCCGTGGACCCAGCGCTTCCGGGTGGCCGGCCGGTTGCGGGCGGCGGGAATCAGCACCGGAGCGACGGCGGCGTAGTAGGCCAGGACGTCGGCCTTGGTGGTGCCCGTCTCCGGATACATGATTTTTTCCAGGTTGGTGAGGACCAGTTCGCGTCCGTCCACCCGGACGCGCTCTTTACCGTTGGGCAAAACCCTTCACCTCCGCGCAACTGTGATGTTCACTTGATCCATGAGAGCCATCTGGAAAGGCGCAATAGCGTTCGGGCTGGTCAACGTGCCGGTCAAGGTCTACAGCGCCACCGAGGACCACGACATCAGCCTCCACCAGGTCCACAACGCCGACGGCGGCCGGATCCGCTACCAGCGCCGTTGTGAGGTCTGCAGCAAGATCATCGAATACGAGGACATCGACAAAGCCTATGAAGACGATGGCCGCACGGTGGTCCTGACCCGCGAGGAACTCAAGTCCATCCCGGCGGAAAACAGTCACGAAATCGAAGTGGTCCAGTTCGTTCCGGCCGACCAACTCGACCCCATGATGTTTGAAAAAAGCTACTACCTCGAACCCGACTCCAAGTCGCCCAAGGCCTACGTGCTGCTGCGGCGCGCCCTGGAGGACACGGACCGGGTGGCAGTTGTGCAGTTCGCGCTCCGGGACAAGACCCGGCTTGGCGCGCTGAGGATTCGCGACGACGTCCTGGTGTTGCAGTCGCTGTTGTGGGCCGACGAAGTCCGCGAGGCCAGCTTTCCCGCGCTCGAGACCCCCATCCGGATCTCGGCGCAGGAACGCGAGATGTCCGCCGCCCTGGTGGAATCGATGGCCTCCGACTTTGAGCCGGACCAATTCACGGACGAATACCAGGAGCAATTGCGCCAGCTGATCGAGGCGAAGCTGGACAAGGGGGAGTCGCTGGACACCGAGGAGACCTTCGGCGCTCCGGCCGAGGCAGGCGAGGGCGAAGTGATCGACCTGATGGAAGCCCTCAAGCGCAGCATCGAGAAGAAGCGCGGCGGCGGGGGAGGGGCCGCGGAGACTGCGGCCAAAACCTCCGGATCTGCGGCCAAGGCCGCCCCGAAGGCGGCCGCCAAGACGACGGCGTCCAAGTCCACTGCCGCCAAGTCCACTGCCACCAAGACGGCGTCCACCAGGGCAGGTTCTTCCAAGACTGCGGCTGCTTCCAAAGCGACGGCCGCGAAGACGGCCCAAAAGGGTGCCTGAGCCTGGATGCCGGCTGGCGGCGTCGCCCACCCTGATCAGGAGTTCCGCAGGGCGGAGATGAGCTCGCTCTTCCTCTTGGCCGAGTATCCCTTGAGGCCGATCTCCTTGGCGCGTTCCTTCAGCTGGGGCACCGTCCAGTCCTCATAGTCTCCGGCCTTGCCGCCCTTGCGGCCGACTGAGGAACGGCCCCGCTTTGCGGCGGCGTTCGAGATCCTGGCGGCTTTTTGCTTGGAGGCGCCGTCCTCAAGCAGCTTCTCGTAGAGCTCGGGGTCCTTGATGCTGGGGCTCTCTGAGCCGCGGGGCTCGCCCTTCTTCGTTGGCATGGCTGCGCGATCATCTCCTTCGGCCGGGAATCACCTGGGCGGCCCGCGGACGGTGCCGCCGGGGATTCCAAACTAGCCGCGCCGCCGGGCGGTGACAAGCATTTACTAAGTTCACTGACAAAAAGCCTGATTCCGTACGGCCGGCCCGGCCAGCCCGGGAACGCAAAGGCCCGGCCGGCCCCTCATTGGGGTCGGCCGGGCCAACTGAAGCTGCCGGTGTTCCGGCGCGGGGCCGGAAGGTGGGGCTATTCGGCGTCGTGATCCGTTTCAAGGATCTGCACGAGGCGCTCCAGTGCCGCGTCGGCGCCTTCGCCCTCGGCACGCAACACCACAACCTCGCCGTGGGAGGCGCCCAGGCTCATCAGCGACAGGATGCTGGCTGCGTCCATGGCCTCGTCCTCCGGCTCACCCAGGCGGGCAATCGTGATGTCGAGGTTGTCGAACTCGCCTGCAGCCTCGGCGAAGATGGCGGCCGGACGGGCATGCAGCCCAACGCGGCTGGCAATGGTGGCGTTACGTTCGGTCATTTCTGCTCCTTGAATTCAGCTTGAGTGTTTATCAGCTGTGAGTATCTGCTTGGAAAAATCGTCCTGGACTGGTTCAGGCGGCTACGGGAACAGTTTCCACCGTATCAACCGGCTTCTTGACTGCCCAGCGCTTGAGCGCAATCACGGCGAAGGCACTCACGACCGTACCGGCCGCAATGGCGACGACGAACCACAGGAAGGGATCGATCGCGAAGAAGACGAAGATTCCGCCGTGCGGGGCCTTCGACCCCACGCCTGCCGCCATCGAGATTGCACCGGTTACGGCGCCGCCGAGCATGCTGGCGGGGATGACCCGCAGCGGGTCCGCGGCGGCGAAGGGAATGGCGCCTTCGGTGATGAAGGAGGCTCCCAGCAGCCATGCGGCCTTGCCGTTTTCCTGTTCCGCCAGGCTGAAGAGCTTCTTGTTCAGCACTGTCGCAGCCAGTGCCATGGCCAGCGGCGGGACCATGCCGGCGGCCATCACGGCCGCCATGATCTGCCACGGGGCCTGGTTGGTGATGGAGGCTGCGCCCAGGCCGGCCACGGCGAAGGAGTAGGCAACCTTGTTGACGGGACCGCCGAGGTCGAAGCACATCATCAGGCCCAGGATGACACCCAGGGCGATGGCGCTGGCGCCGGTCAGGCCGGACAGCCAGTTGTTCAGCCCGACGGTGACGGCGGCGATGTAGCTGCCGAGGAACACGAACAGCAGGCCGGACGCCACGAGCGACGCAATGAGCGGGATAACAACCACCGGCATCAGGCCGCGCAGCCACCGGGCCACGTTGAGCTTGCCGATCGCATGCGCCACGTAGCCGGCGATCAGGCCGCCCACGATGCCGCCGAGGAAGCCTGCGCCCATGAAGACGGCGGTGGCGCCGGCAACGAAGCCCGGGGCAATGCCCGGCCGGTCCGCGATGGCGTAGGCGATATAGCCGGCCAGTGCGGGCACGAGGAAGCCGAGGGACAGGGCGCCAATCTTGAAGAGCACGGCACCCAGGTACGCCCCCAGCGGACCCCAGGCCAGTTCCGGATATTCGGTGGGCAGGTTGAAGAGGCTGTTCTCCGCGAGGATCTTGTCAGCGAAGGCCGTGATGTCGTAGCCGCCCAGGAGGAAGCCGAGGGCGATCAGGAGACCGCCGCCAGCCACGAACGGGATCATGTAGCTGACACCGGTCAGGAGGGCCTTCTTCAGCTTCGTGCCAAAGTGCTCGCCCTTTTCCTCGGCCTCCAGCTCGGCCTGTTCCTCAGCGCCGAAGTGGGGCACGCGGCGGGCATGCGGGTTGTCCGCGGCGGCGAGGGCCTCCGCGACCATCTTGTCCGGCTCGTCGATGCCGCGCTTGACCGGCGCGTTGATGACCGGCATGCCGGCGAAGCGCTCCTTGCCGCGCACATCGACGTCCACGGCGAAGATCACGGCATCGGCGGCGGCGATCACGGCGGGGTCAAGTGCTTTGGCGCCGGAGGATCCCTGGGTTTCCACCTGCAGGTCCACGCCGACCTCCTTGGCCGCGGCAACGAGCGAGTCGGCGGCCATGTAGGTGTGGGCGATGCCGGTGGGGCAGGCCGTGACGGCGACGAGGCGCTTGGGTCCCTTGGCCTTCGCGGCGCCGGCGCCGGCACCTTCACCGGCGTCAGCGGTGACGCCCGCGGCGGCGGCCGGGGCGGCGGCCGGGGAAGCGGCGTCGGTCGCTCCGGCAGGGGCGTGGGCGGCCGGTTTGTCCGCCAGGGCGGCCTCGACGAGCTCGACAATCTCCGTCTGGGAGGTCGCGGCGCGCAGGCTGGCCGTGAAGTCCTTTTTGATCAGTGACCGCGCCAGCTTCGAAAGCAGCTTCAAGTGCTCCTGGTCCGCGCCTTCAGGAGCGGCGATGAAGAAGATGATGTCCGCGGGGCCGTCCTTGGCGCCGAAGTCGACCGGCTGGGACAGCCGCGCCATCGCCAGGGTGGGTTCGGTGACCGCCGTCGAGCGGCAGTGCGGGATCGCGATGCCGCCCGGGACGCCCGTGGCTGTCTTGGATTCCCGGGCAAAGGCGTCGGTGAAGAGGCCTTCGGCCTCGGTGGCGCGTCCGGTGTCTGCAACTCTGCCTGCCAGATGCCGGATCACGTCCTCGGGCGAGCTGCCCAGATTCTGGTCGAGCTCGACCAGTTCGGTAGTAATGAGCTGTGTCACTGTCAATCCTTCCGGAGGGCCGTGATGGTTACGGCATCAGGGGTGGTTTGGTTGACTGCCGGGACAGTGGAGCCAGGCAGGGAAGCGGCGGCGGCACCATGGGCCACCGCCTGACGGAGGCAATCGACCGGGGCGGCGCCCTGGCTGGATGCGAGCAGGTATCCGGCCAGCGATGAATCGCCGGCGCCGACAGTGCTGACCGCGGTGACCGGCGGGTGCGTGGCCAGCCACGCGCCGTCGGCCGTCACAAGAACGGCGCCCTTGGAGCCGAGGGTGGCCAGTACGGCACCCACTCCGGAGCGCACGACGGCGGAGGCGGCCGCTGCTGCAGCCTCCGGGTCCGCTTCGAGCTCCTCGGCGGATTTGTTCGTGGCAAAACCGGCTGCGGCAGCCAGTTCCACCAGTTCCTCGGCGTTGGGCTTCAAGAGGTCCGGTTTTCCCGAGGTGTCGCCGGAGACCGCTGCGGCGAGGGGTTCGCCGGACGAGTCGACGGCGACCCGAGGTGCGGCCTCGCCGTCGAACAGGGAACGCAGCCGCCGGGTGACGGTCGCGTAGAAGTCGGCTGGAACCCCGGGCGGGAGCGAGCCGGCCAAGACTACCCAGGCGGCGCCGCGGGCGTGGTCCAGCAGCAGGCTGATCAGGGCCTCCTGCTGATCCGCGCTGAGGACCGGTCCGGGTTCATTGATCTTGGTGGTGACGCCGCCGGGCTCGGTGAGGGCGACATTGCTGCGCAGCGGCTCGCCAATCGGGAGGGCCGCGAACGGGACATCGGTCTCCCGCAGGCCGGTGAGGACAGGGTCGGCCTCGGCGCCGGGGAGGACAGCGATTGTCTTGAGCCCCGAGGCGACGAGGGCTCGGGAGACGTTGACTCCCTTGCCTCCGGATTCCTGGCGGACGGAGATGGCCCGCTGTACTTCCCCGCGAAGGAGGGGGCCGGGCAGAGCCACGGTGCGGTCCAGGCTGGGGTTGGCGGTGAGGGTGACAATCACGCGACCACCACCTCCACTCCGGCTTCCGCAAGGGCGTCGGCGAGTTCCCGGCTGGGTTGCGTGTCTGTGATCACGGTGTCCAGATCTTTCAAGGAGGCGAACTGGACGAGCGTCTCGGCGCCCAGCTTGGAGGAATCAGCCAGCACCACAATGCGGCGCGCTGATTGGACGAAGGCAGCCTTGACAGCGGCTTCTTCAGGATCGGGGGTGCTCAGCCCGAAGGCTGCATGGATGCCGTTGGTGCCGATGAAGGCGATGTCCGGGCGGATCCGGCGCGCGGCCTCCACCGTGGACTGGCCGACGGCGGCCTGGGTCAGGCCCCGGACTTTGCCGCCGAGCAGATGCAGGGCGATGCCGGGTTCGCCGGACAGCCTGGACGCGATGGGCAGGGAGTGGGTGATGACGACGAGTTCGGCGTCGGACCCGGGTTCGGGCAGGCTGCCAGATGCGGCGGCTGCGGTGGTCCGGGCGGACAGGAGTTCGGCGAGGGCCTCTGTGGTGGACCCGGCGTCTATGAGGATGCTGCCGGTGAGGCCCGGGGGCATCAGGGCCAGGGCGGCCTCGGCGATGCGGATC
Source organism: uncultured Actinomycetota bacterium (assembly GCA_963722145.1). Lineage (GTDB taxonomy): Bacteria > Actinomycetota > Actinomycetes > Actinomycetales > Micrococcaceae > Arthrobacter. The sequence goes on from CAVRLW010000018.1 coordinate 141,423, forward strand.
TTCTCGGGCTGCCGCTGGACGGTCCGCTCGAGGATGCTTTCCTCCGTGGTGCTGAAGCGGTCCGGGGAAACAGCGCCGCCGTGTACCCGGCGGACGCTGCCGGCGGCTTCGAGGGCGGCGAGGTCCCGGCGGACAGTTTCGGTGGTGATGCTGAAGCGTTCGGCCAGGTCCGTGACGCTGGCCCGGCCGCTGGCGTAGATGAGCCCCACGATCAGCTGCTGGCGTTCTTCGGCGAACACTTACCCTCCATTGCGTACTGCGTCTGACTTGGTTCTTGTTCTTGCCGGGCTTTGGGACCGCGGAATCCGCTCTTGCCGCTCCGGTGACTCCCATCACACATGAAGTGGAATTGTTTGACTTTATCTTCGTTCTTGTTGGTTTGTCAATGAAAAACCACACGAACACAGAAAACTGGGTCCGGCGCCGGGGGGACATGCCCAGTGTTCGAGCCGGGGAGTGGGCATATTGGGAGCATGTCCATGGCTCGCTCCGGGGGCTGGGCATGTGCCGCGAGTGCATGTGTGCGGCTTAAATGGCGGAAGCCGGGCCTGACCTCATGGCCCGGCCCGGCTTCCGGGTCGTTGGATTCCACGCTGCGAAGGGGGCGCGGGCGGAACTCAGAGGCTTGCGTCGCGGCTCTCATTGCGGGTGATGGTCTCGCCGGTGTTGGGGTCCACAACCGTGCGGCTTTCGCTGACCCGGCGCGAGCGGCCGCGTCCGGGGGAGGCGAGGACCAGGGACGCGATGAGCCCAACAACGCCGACCGCCATCAGGATGTAGCCGATCATGGTCTGGTTCACGTTGGGGATCAGCCCCGGGGCAACCGCCCAGGCAAGGATGGCGCCGATGGCAATGAGGAAGATTGCGGAACCGATTCTCATGACGTGCTCCTTGGTGTCCCGGGGGACGGATTGGTGATGCTAAGCATGCTGTCCAGCGTCACGCTACAACCCCGCCCCTGCTGTTTCAATGAAGTGCCCTCGGTCCGGCCGGGATATTTCCGCGCGGGTTCCTGCCATCCGCCCCTCTTTTCGGACGGCCGCGCCGCGGATCCGGGGCCGGAAGGCCACATTCGCGGCAGAGTTCGGGGCCTGCCAAGGATCCTGGGCCAAGATGCTGCGGGGAGGACGCGGCCGCGCTGGATAGGCTGAGCCCATGGAGACGGTTGTCTGGTCAAAACCCGAACACGAACGCGGCGGCACGCCGCTGCTGGTGATGATGCACGGCTACGGCACGGACGAGTCCCGGATGTCCAAGCTGTTCGGTTCCCTGCCGCCGGAATTCACTTGCGCCGCACTGCGCGGGCCCAAGGACATCGGAGACCACCACGGCTGGTTCCTGCTGGACTACTTCCTCACCCACGACTTTGCCGACGTCATCGCGTCCACGAACGCGGTCTTCGCCTGGATCGAGTCCGTCAAGTCCCGGCACAGCAGCGTCAGCCTGTTCGGATTTTCGCAGGGGATGGCCATGGCCAGCACGCTTCTGCGGCTCCGGCCGGAACAGTTCCGCGCTGTGGTCGGGCTCTCGGGTTTTGTCCTGGACAACGAACTCTTGACCATGAGCGAATCCTTCAGCTCCCGGCCGCCGTTCTTTTGGGGCAGGGACCGGGCCGACGTCGTGATTAACGACGCCGCCACCGAACACACCGAGGAGTGGCTGCACCGAAACACGCAGCTCACGGCCCGGACCTACCCCGGCATGGGACATTCGATTTCGAAGGCCGAACTCGTGGACGTCAGCGCCTTCCTGCGGCACTACGTCCTGCGCTAAAGGGGCCGCTGACCATCCACTTGCATGCCAAATTTGTAAGCGCTTACAATCGACCTCGGCCATGAACACCGGGCCCACTACTTCGGGGGGAGAAAGGGCTGAGCCCGTGCCGCAGGCCAAGACCCCGCGTGTGAGAATCCAGGACGTCGCCGCGCTCTCCGGGCTCTCCATCTGCACCGTCTCCCGCGCGCTCCGGCAGCTTCCCAACGTCTCCGCACAAGCCCAGGCAAGGGTCGGTGACGCGGTGGCCCAGCTGGGCTACAAGGCCTCGTCGGCAGCATCCCGGCTGGCCGGCGGCAACACCGGTTCCGTGGCCATCATCGCCCCGACTGCCACGGCATGGTTCTTTGCCCGGGCGGTGGAAGCGGCCGAGGAAGTCTTCGCCGACAGTGGCTATGACACCGTCCTGATCAGCCTCCGGAACCGGCCCAGCGTGCAGCAGAAACTCTTCGGCGACCTCGAGGGCCTGGCGCAGCGCGTTGACGGCGTGCTGCTGCTCAACATCGCCCTCGACGAGGCCGAAATAGCTGCGCTCGCAGGATCGGGCCTCGCTGTGACCAGCGTCGGAATGCACGGCGTGCCGTGGGACAACGTGGGCATCGACAACGCCGAAGCCGCCCGCGCCGCCACGAACCACCTGCTGGAACTGGGCCACCGGGACCTTGCCATCCTCGCCGGCAGCGAAACCGGTGCGCCCTCCCTGGTGACCGCCAGCGAGCGGCGGCGGGGCTTCGAGCAGGCCCTGGCCGGCCACGGCCTCGAGGTCGATCCGGACCTCGTGCTCGACGCCGGTTCCAGCATCGAAGGCGGGCGCCTGGCCATGGTGGAGCTTGTGGAAAACCGCAGATTGCCGTCCGCGATCTTCGCCGGTTGCGACGAGACAGCCTTCGGCGCGCTCATGGCAATGCGGGAGTTCGGTTTGTCAGCGCCGGAAAACGTGTCCATCATAGGAATAGACGATCATCAGATGAGTTGGTTCCTAGGCCTGACCACCATTGCCCAGCCAGTGGCCGACCAAGGCGCCTTGGCGGCCAACCTGTTGATTGAAATACTTCATCGCTCGGGACTTCCCAATCCACCGCTTGCCAGTCCGCCGTCGGACCACTTGTTGGACACCAAACTGGTGGAGCGCATGAGCACGCGCCGCCGCTGATCCGGGCGGCGACCGCCACCGGAACGTCCCCAAACAGAGCAGCGAACGCCAGAGCCGCCGTCGCGCCGGAAACAATACCGACTGCCCTCAACTGACTGCTTAGACCATCACTTTGACCAAAACGTCTTGCCTGCCCGTTGTCTGAAAGGACCTTGACTCATGACTGTAGTTCCCGACACCTCCGGCCTCGCCGGTGCACTCTCCGGCGCATCCGCAATCCTTTTTGACCTCGACGGCGTCCTGACGCCCACCGCGGTGGTGCACGAGCAGGCCTGGAAGCAGCTCTTCGACGGCTTCCTGGCCTCGGTCCCCGACGCTGCGCCGTACCGTGAGAGCGACTACTTCGACCACATCGACGGCAAGCCGCGGTTCGACGGCGTCCGGGACTTCCTGGCCTCACGCGGGATTGTGCTGCCCGAGGGCCCGGCGGACGACGCGCCCGCGCATGACACAGTCCATGGGCTGGGCAACCGCAAGAACAAGGTCTTCAACGACATCGTCGAGGCCGGCGGAGTCGAGCCCTACGAGGGCTCCGTCCGGCTTGTCGACGCCGCGCTGGCCCGCGGACTCAAGCTCGCCGTCGTCTCCTCCTCCCGCAACGCACCGGCCGTGCTCAAGGCTGCCGGGCTCTCCAATTACTTTCCCGTGGTGGTCGACGGTGTGGTCGCCGTCACCCAGGGGCTCCCCGGCAAGCCCAGCCCGGCCACCTACGAATACGCCGCGCGGCTGCTGGATCTGCCGAGCCAGGACTGCGTCGTGGTAGAGGACGCCGTCTCCGGCGTCCAGGCCGGCAGCGCGGGAGACTTCCGCTCGGTGATCGGCGTCGACCGCGGAGCCGGCCGGCAGACCCTGCTCGACGCCGGGGCCACCGTAGTGGTCAACGACCTCGCCGAACTGCTCTAGCCCGGCGCCCCACCCCACCCGCACTGCCCAGCTCACTGCCCACTCCCGCCGAAGGAACCCCTAAACCATGGCTCTCATCACCTCGGACCGCGCCCGGTTCCCCAACGATCCCTGGCAGCTGGTCGAGACTGTCCACCTCCCCGGCAATGCCGGCACCTTGGAGACCCTGTTCAGCCTCGGCAACGGGCATCTGGGCATCCGTGGCGCGCACTGGGGCGCCGCTGACGCCGAACTTCCCGGCAGCTTCATCAACGGCTTCCACGAGACGTGGGACATCAAGCACGCGGAAAATGCCTACGGCTTCGCCCGCACCGGCCAACGGATCCTCTACGTCCCGGATGCCAACAACTTCACCGTCATCATCGACGGCGAGCCGTTGAGCCTGGAGGAGTCCACGGTGCTGGACTACCGCCGCTCGGTGGATTTCGCCACCGGTATCTACGAGTGCCGGATCACCTGGCAGTGCCGCTCCGGCGCGACCGTGACAACCACTGAGTGCCGCGCCGTCGGCTACGAATCCCGCGGCGCGCTCGGCATCAGCCTCGAAGTGGCAGCCGACCGGGATATCTCCGCGGACGTCACGTCCTCCGTCATCAACCGCCAGGACCAGCCGGTAGACGATCACTCAGCCCATGACCCGCGCCGTGCCGGCCGCCACGCCGGACGCGTGCTGCTTCCGGTGCGCCTCGAAGGCGGCGACGGCTCCCTGCGCCTCGCGTGGGAAGCTGCGGAATCCGAGCAGCGACTCGGAATGGCCGTGGAGCACTGGACCTCGGCCGGGGTCCAGCCCTTCGACACCCTGGTGGACCAGGACGACAGCAGCGTCCGCTACGTGCTCGCCGTCAGCGCGGACGCACCGTTCGTGCTGGAGAAGAGCGTCAGCTACGCCGTGGGCCAGGCCTCGGCGGACTTGGCCGACGACGCCGAAGCGGCCTTGTTGCCGGTCAGCGAGATCTTCGCCCAGAGCGAGAACTACTACCGCGGCTACTGGAGCACCAGCGACATCGTGGTGGCGGGCCAGACCGAGCTCCAGCAGGGCGTCCGCTGGAACCTCTTCCAGCTCGCGCAGGCCACCGCCTGCGCCGATGTGGCCGGCATCCCGGCCAAGGGCGTGTCCGGCTCCGGCTACGACGGCCACTACTTCTGGGACCAGGAAGTGTATTTGCTGCCCTACCTGACCTACACGAACCCGGCCAACGCCCGCCAGGTCCTGGAATTCCGCCACAACCTCCTGCCCGAGGCGAAGATCCGCGCCAAGGAGCTCAGCGTGGACGGCGCCCTCTTCCCTTGGCGCACCATCAACGGACTCGAGGCCAGCGCCTACTACGCGGCCGGCACCGCGCAGTTCCACATCGCCGCCGCGATCGCCTTCGCGACCAACCGGTACATCTGGGCCAGCGGGGATACCGAATTCCAGGACACCCAGGGCTCCGAGCTGCTGATCGAAACCGCCCGGATGTGGGTTTCGCTGGGCTTCTTTGGCAAGGACGGGCTCTTCCACATCCACGGCGTCACCGGCCCCGACGAGTACACCGCCGTCGTCAACGACAACCTGTACACAAACGTCATGGCGCGCTTCAACCTGCGCACCGCCGCGGCCCTCGACCACCCGGAGATCAACGAGGCCGAACGCGAGCTCTGGGAGCAGGCCGCCAACCGCATGCAGCTGCCCTACGACGAAGATCTCCAGGTCCACTCCCAGGACAACGACTTCATGACCCTGGAACCGTGGGACTGGACCACGCCCCGGTCCAAGTACCCGCTGCTGCTGCACTTCCACCCGCTGGTGATCTACCGGCACCAGGTCCTGAAGCAGGCCGACACCGTGCTGGCCATGTTCCTGCAGTGGCAGGACTTCACCGCCGAGGAAAAGCGCCGCGCGTTCGACTTCTACGATCCCATCACCACCGGTGACTCCACGCTGTCCGCCTGCGTGCAGGGCATCATGGCGGCCGAGGTCGGCTACGGCAAGGCTGCGCTGGACCACTTCACCCATGCCCTGTTCATCGACCTCGACGACACCCACGGCAACACGATCGACGGCGTCCACATCGCCTCCACAGGCGGGGTGTGGAGCTCGCTGGTCAGCGGCTTCGCCGGTCTGCGGGACCAGGGCGCGGTGCCGTACTTCGATCCGCGGCTGCCCGCCGAATGGGACGGGCTCGACTTCCACCTGAAGATCCAGGGCCGGCTCCTGCACGTCGTGCTGGAACAGGATTCGATCAGCCTGACGGTCCGTGAAGGCGTCCCGCTGGAGATCGACGTGCGCGGGGAACTGCTCACCGTCGACGGCGACCCGGTCCGGGTCCCGCTGGCGCCCGTCACGGCCCCGGAGCCGACCATCTTTCCCAGCGGCCTCCCGACGGCGTCGATCCCGGTGGTGCGCGCCGCAGTCTAAGGCGCCAGGCCGTCCTCGGCCGGCTCCCCCGCCGCCGTTGCCGGCGGGCTCTTCGGCACCACCGGATTCTTCGGCAGCACGGGCGAGCGGATGGGCCAGTTCATCGGCCGGCATCCGGGCTATTACCATCGCGACGACGGCCATCACCGGACACACGGTCCCGGCTACGAGGAAGATCAGCCACAGCGGCAACACCTCGGCTGCCGGTCCGGCGAGTGCCATGGAGACCGGCATGAGGGCAAGAGACACGAAGAAGTCCAGGCTCGAGACGCGGCCCAGCAGATGCGGCGGCACCCTGCGCTGGAGCAAGGTTCCCCAGATCACCATGCCCACGCTGCCGGTGGCGCCGAAGACGAACAGGGCTGCTGCCACGGCCCAGAAACTGTCCATGAATCCGATGGCGGCGATCGGCAGGCTTCCCACTCCCCAGGCCGCCATCATCACGGTGAGGTAGCGGCGGGGGAGGGGAAAAGAGGCCGTGGCCAGCGAGGCTGCGGCGCCGCCGACGCCCATGATGGCGAGCAGGAAGCCGAACGTGCGCGCGTCCCCGCCGAGTTGGTCCCGCACCACGAACGGGATGAGGACCTCGATGGGGCCGATGAGGAACAGCACTGAAATGCAGGCCCAGAGCAGGGTCCACAGCAGCCAGGGCGTGCGGACGGTGTAGCTGACGCCCTCGCGGAGGTCGTGGCGCAAGGACGTCTTGGCCCGCCTGTGGCCAGAATCGTGGGCCCCGCTGCCCGCGGCGCCCGGCGCCCCTGCCGGGGGCTGGCGGTGGAGGAGGAACAGGGTTGAAAAGGCCAGCAGGTGGCAGACCGCCACACCGGTGACGGCGTACGAGGGGGACAGGGCCGCCACCAGGATGCCGGCAACGGCCGGCCCGGCGGCCTGCTGCAGGATCGGCCGCATGGTCCCTTCCAGGCCGTTGGCGGCCAGTAGGTCCTCGGGCGGCAGGATCCGCGGCAGGATCGCGGAATAGGCCGGGAAGAAGAACGCAGCCCCGACGCCGAGCACGAAGGCCCCCAGGGCCAGGTGCCAGAGCTGCAGCCAGCCCGCCAGGGCCAGTCCGCTGATGCTGGCGATGACGGCGAGGTTGGCGCCCTCGACCGCGATGATCAGCAGCCGCTGGGGGACACGGTCGGCGGCGATTCCGCCGGCGAGCAGAAACGCCACGAGCCCGATGCTGCCCGCCGCGGCCACGAGCGATAGCTCCAGCGGACCGCCGCCCAGGTGGATCACCTCGTAGACCATCGCAACGGCCCACATCCCGGAACCGAAGATGGAGATGGCCAGCGCCGTGATCAGCACGCGGTACTCCCGGTGCACGAAGGGGCGGAGGGCTCGCAGGGCGGGCATGGGCCCAGTCTAGTAGTCGGCCACGCGTCCACGCGGCCGGGCTCGAGACCGGCCGTGGTCAAGCGGGAACCCGGTCTGCCCGGCCGTGCCCTAATGTTAAGTGAACTTACTTTTCTGGTTCCGATGAGAGGCGATCATGGCCAAGCGCAGCAACCCGGCAATGAAGGTTGCCCAGCAAACAGCCCACAGTGCGATGTTCGACGCCGCCGGCCAGCCCCGGCCCGGCCTCCACAAGGTGCTCCTGCGGGCGGTTGAAGTCCAGCGGCCGCTGGTGCTGGCAAATATCCGCAGGCTCCAGCGCAGGCACCCGCATGCCACGGCGGCTCAGCTCGCCGCCATCCTGGAGCGCGACTACCTGCTGGCCGTCACCGGCGGCGGGGCGCTGGTCGGCGGCGCGGCCGTGATTCCCGGCGTCGGAACTGCGGCCGCACTCGGTCTTTCGGCCGCCGCGGCCGTGGGGTTCCTCGAAGCCACCGCACTGTTCTCCACGTCGCTGGCTGAACTGCACGGCGTGCGGATGGTGGATCCGGACAGGGCCAGCACCCTGGTCATGGCGATCATGCTGGGCGAGGAAGGCACCGAGCTGCTGAGCTCGTTGAGCGGACAAGCGGCTGGCCGGGGCAAGGGGCCCACCCAGGCCTGGACCGCGGCCTTCACCCGCCGCGTCCCCCTCGCCGGCTTCGGTACGGTGCGGGCCAAGATCCAGACAATGTTCCTGCGCTCCCTGGTCAAGACCCAGGGCTCAGCCCTGTTGGGCCGCGCCCTGCCCTTCGGCATCGGCGCCGTCGTAGGCGGCGTCGGCAACCGGCTGATGGGCCGCGCCGTCGTCGCTAACGCCAGGGAAGCGTTCGGTCCCATGCCGGACACTATCCCGGGAGAACTGCAGGCCCTTGCGGGAACCACCGGGCCGGCAGCGCTGTACGATTCTGCGCCGGAGTCGGCCCTGGACGCGCCACCAGACAGCGGCGCCCCGAAGACAACGAAGGACGGCGGCACGTTTTGGATCTGAACGCTGACCTGGGGGAGTCCTTCGGGACCTGGGCCAAAGGTGACGATGCCGCGATGCTTCCGCTCGTCACGAGCGCCAGTGTGGCCTGCGGGATGCACGCCGGCGACCCCGTGACAATGCTGGACACCTGCCGGGCGGCCTACGAGCTCGACGTCAACGTCGGCGCACACCTTGGCTACCCGGATCTGGCTGGCTTCGGCCTGCGCTCGCTGGACATGACCTTTGATGACCTGTTCGGCGCGGTGCTGTACCAGCTCGGAGCGCTCGACGGCGTTGCCCATGCCGTGGGCGCCTCGGTGGACTACGTCAAGCTGCACGGGGCGCTCTACGACCGCACCGTGCGCGACGCCGAGCAGGCCTCCGCAGTGATCGCCGCCATCCAGGCCTACGACCCCGGGCTGCCCGTCCTGGGTTTCCCCGGCTCCGCCTTGCTGGAAATCGCCCGGGACGCCGGGCACCCCGTCTTCTCCGAAGCCTTCGCCGACCGTGCCTACTTCCCTGACGGCACCCTGGTGCCGCGCACGGAGGAAGGGGCTGTGCTGCTCGACGCCGGACAGGTCGCCGAGCGGGCGGTCAGGCTCGCCACGAAGGGCGAAGTCGAGGCCGTGGATGGCACCATGCTCCGGATCGAGCCCCAGTCGCTCTGCCTGTACGGGGACACCCCCGGCTCCGTCAGCGTGGCCGCCGCCGTGCGGGCCGGGCTGGAGGCCGCCGGCGTGGAGCTGGAGAGTTTCGCCTGACCGGCGGCCCTGACCCGATGCCCTGACCTGACGCCCCGACCTGACGCCCCGACCTGGCAGCCGCCGCGTATCAGACGGTGGCTAGCCGAACAGCATGCTCGCCAGCGTGAAGATGGCCAGCCCGGCCAGGGCGCCCACCACCGTGCCGTTGATCCGGATGAACTGCAGGTCCCTGCCCACCTGCAGCTCGATCTTCTGGGAGGTTTCCTCGGCATCCCAGCGGGCCACAGTGTCCGTGATGACCGCCGCGATGTCCGAGCGGTATGTCTTCACGAGGTAGCCCGCGGCGTCGCCGATCCAGGCGTTCACCTTGCCGGCGAGCTCGGGATCGACCAGCAGCCGGGTGCCGAAGTCATGCACGGCTGCCTTGAATTTGACGGTCAGTTCGCTGTGCGGGTCGTCGACCGCGGTAAGCAGGGCCGTCTTGATGGTGTCCCAGGTGCGGGAGGCGAGCTCGCGGACCTCGGGGTCGCCAAGCACCTGCGCCTTGATGCCCTCGGCACGGGCGATCATGACAGGGTCATGCTGCAGGTCCTGCGCGAGTTCCTTGAGGTACTTGTCAATCGACTGGCGGACCTGGTGCTGCGGATTGGACTGCACGGCGCGGGTAAACTTCAGGATCTCCACGTACACCTTGTCGCCCACGAGCCCGTCCACGAACGACGGCACCCACGTCGGGGAACGGTCGGTGACCAGCCTATTGACCGTCTCCTGGTTGTCCCGCACCCAGTCCACGGTGCGGTCCACGAGCAGGTCGACCAGTGCATGGTGGTGGCCGTCGTCGAAGATCCGCTCGGCGAGCCTGCCCACCGGCGGTCCCCACGGCGGGGTGAGCAGATGCTTGCGGACCATGGACTCGATCACAGCCTGGACGTCGTCGTCGTTGAGGACCTTGAACGCGCCGCGGATGACGGCGGCACCCTCCTTAGCGACGCGGTCCGGGCCGCCTGGGCTGGAGAGCCAGGCGCCGACCTTGCGCGCAATATCCGCGGACGCCAGCTTTTCCTGGACCACCTGTTCGGAGAGGAAATTGGTCTCCACGAATTCGCCCAGCGAGGCGCCGATCTGGTCCTTGCGGCGGGGGATGATCGCGGTGTGCGGGATCTTGATTCCCATGGGGTATTTGAACAGGGCCGTGACGGCGAACCAGTCCGCGAGGGCCCCCACCATGCCGCCCTCGGCCGCGGCGCGGACGTATTCGAGCCACGGATACTGCTTCTGCAGGGCGAACGCGACGACGAAGATCACGGCCATGACGATCAGGAGCGCGAGGGCCAGGAGCTTCATCCGGCGCAGCGCCGCGGCCTTCTCGGCGTCGCTGGAGGCAGCGGAACGCTGTCCGGGGGGACCGTCCGGCCGAACGCCGCCCGGACGTTCCGCGGCACCGGTAAAGGAAGTTGGCTCAGTATTCACGTGCATGAGCCCAGCCTAGTCCCGCCACGGAAACGGGCCGTCCGCTAACGTGGCACCATGACGACTGACGAGTCCGCCGCCGCCCGTCCTCTGGTCTATGCCCACCGTGGCTCCAGCGGGGCTTTCGCCGAGCACACCCGGGCCGCGTACCTGCAAGCAATCGCCGACGGAGCCGACGGCGTGGAATGCGATGTCCACCTGACCCGGGACCAGCACGTAGTGCTCCTCCACGATGCCACCCTGGACCGCACCTCGGACGGCACCGGCCAGGTGGCCGACCGGACCCTGGAAGAGCTCCGGCCGCTGGACTTCTCCTCATGGAAGGGAGCCCGGATCCCGGATGCCTACGGCGCCAAGTCCGAGCAGTTCCTGACGCTGCCGGAACTGCTCGACATCCTGCGCGGGGCGGGCCGCGGGATCGGCCTGGCGATTGAGTTCAAACACCCGAGCCCGTACCAGCTCGGACTCGAGGACCGGACCCTCGAGGTCCTGAGGAACGAGGGCTGGGATCCGAGGACGTCGATGCTGGACAACATCATGGTTTCCTTCATGAGCTTTAGCCCCGACTCCGTAAAACACCTTTTGGAGTCCGTGCCGGCAGGGGCCGTCTGCCAACTCGTGGACGACGTGAACGTGGCGGGCATCAGGGTGGAACTGGGCCTCGGCGCCCTGACCGGCGGGGCCCTGGCCAACATGATGAAGGCCGCCCAGGCTGAGGGCGAACGGATCCTGGATTCGGCTCAGGCGGGCATTGCCGGCCCCGGCATCCGGTACGTCCGCGCGCACGCCCTGACCGTTCAGCGCTGGCTGGCCGCGGGACTCCGGTTCCGGGTGTGGACGGTCGACGCCGAGGACGACGTCGAACGGTGCCGGGAACTCGGGATCCACGAGATCACCACAAACTGGCCGGCCCAGGTCCTGTCCCAGCTGATGGCGGACAGCCGGCCCCTCCGCTAACGGCCCGGCCGCCCTGCGGCTCTTGGGTGGTTCCAGTCGGAATCCTTTGCGCTCCCCGGCGGATTACGGCCGGCGTGGCCGCTGTGGTTGAGTGGTTGCATGCCATTTCGCTGGTCCGGCCCGGACCTCCAGACGCTGTCCGCGGCAGCGATGAGCGCGCTGCTGTTCACCAGCGCCGCCAAGCACTTCCGCGACCCCGAATTTTTCCACCCGGTGGTTCCCGATGTCCTCTGCCGGGACGACTCCGGCGAGCAGCCGAACAGCGCCCTGGCCGTCCTGTCCCGTGAGGAATGGGTGGCAGCGAGCGGGCTGCTGGAGGCCGCCGCCGCCGTCGGGCTCCTGATCCCGGCCACCCGGAGGGCCGCCGCTGGCTGCGTCACGGCACTGTTCGCCGCGTTCCTTTCCGGCCACGTAGACGCCCTGCGCAGCGCCTACGGGCCGGAGGGCACGCCGCGTGGGCGCCGCGCGCATACCTTGCGGCTCCCGCTCCAGGCGCCGCTCATCGCGTGGGCCTGGACTCTGACGCGGCGGAACCGGCGCCTGTGAAAATCCTGCAGTCGCCGGCGGTGCGGATCGGATTGTCGATCAGCATTGCCACCGGTCTCTACGGCGTCTCCTTCGGCGCGCTGTCCGTCACCTCGGGCCTGGATTTCTGGCAGACCATGGCCCTGAGCCTGCTGCTCTTCAGTGGCGGCTCGCAGTTCGCCTTCATCGGTGTGGTGGCCGGAGGCGGGTCCGGCGTCGCCGCGATGGGCGCCGCGACGCTGCTGGGCATGCGCAACGGCATCTATGGCATGCAGATCAACGCCCTGCTGCAGCCGCGCGGGTGGCGTAGGTTTGCCGCTGCCCAGCTGACGATCGACGAGTCGACCGCCACGAGCACGGGGCAGACGGACCCGGACGAGCAGAAGCGCGGCTTCTGGACCGCCGGCATCGGCGTGTTCGTCCTCTGGAACCTGTTCACTGCCCTCGGCGCGATGGCCGGCGGGGCACTCGGGGATCCCAAACAGTGGGGGCTCGACGGCGCCGCCGTGGCGGCCTTCCTGGGCCTGCTCTGGCCGCGCCTGAAAGGCAGGGAACCTGTGGCCATCGCGGTTGTCTGTGCGCTGGCCACCGTGCTGGCCGTGCCGTTCGTGCCCCCGGGAGTGCCGATCCTGGTCGCCGCCGTCGTCGCCGCCGGAATCGGCTGGTTCAGCCACGGCCGCCGCGACGAGGGCCTGGAACCAGACGTCGATCCGTACGCGCAGAGCCACGTGCACCACCACCACGACCACGACCACGACCCTCCCGGCGAGCACCGCGGCGACCGCAGGGGAGATGACGCATGAACCTCTGGATGTGGCTGCTGCTCTCCTGCCTGCTCGCCTACGCCTGGAAACTGCTCGGCTACCTGGTACCGGCCAGCCTCCTCCGCAACCCGCGGATGTCCAGGATTGCCGGGACCATGACGATCGGGCTGCTGGCGTCACTGACGGTGGTCAACGCCGTCGCCTCGGGCCAGTCACTCGTCCTGGACGCGCGGTTGGGCGCATTGGCGGCGGCGGGCATCGCCTTGTGGTTCCGGGCACCGTTCCTGGTGGTGGTGATCGCCGGCGCGGCCGCCGCCGCCGGGCTCCGGCTGCTGGGCTGGGACTGACCCGGCTGTGGGACGCCCGCCAGCGCTGCTCCGCGACCCGACCGCGGGCGTGGCCGGAATGGTCTTTAGTCCCTACTTGACGCCGGGATCGCATGGGAGCATTCGAACATGAGCGATCACGACGGCGAGCAGGAGGCTGCGAACCAGCCGGCTGCGGAGCAGGAAGCCGCGGAGCCGCGCAAGGAGCAGCGCCCTAAGCAGCACGAGCCGTTCGTTTCTGGGGGGACTGAGTCCACCAGGGAAATGCGCGAAATGTCCCGCCGCCGCCGGGAAGCCGAAGAGAAGCTGCAGCAGCACCTCCTCGAAGCCAAAGACAAGCCGGCCGAGGACTAGCGCCGGCTGGAGCGCACCGGCTGGCCGAGAAGCAGGATAGCCGAGAACGCAGGCTAGCCGAGAACGGCGTCGAATGCGGTGCCCGGCAGCGGGGCTTGCGGCGGCAACGCCCGGTCCGGCCGCTCGGTCCGGATGGCATCCTCAACCAGCGCCACCGGCCGCCGCCACGCGTCAGAGCCCGGCTCCATGGTGTCCACTACGCCGATCAGCATGGCCAGCAGGCGGATCATGTCCGTCATGGAAATATCGCTGCGCAGGGAGCCCTGGCCTTGGCCCCGGCCCAGCAGCACGGCGATGGACTCGATCAGGCCGCCCGTGATGCCGGTCAGCAGCCCGCGCCGGCCGGCGACAGCTCCCAGGAGATTGGCCTCTTCGCTGGCGACGCGCATCGTGGCATCGATGACCCGGAAGAGTCCGGCTGCGGCGTCCGGGTCGGCCAGGGCCTCATCGATGGCCGGATCCACCTGCAGCCGGAGCTGCCGGTTCAGGGCAGCGAGCACCAGTTCTTCCTTGTCGGCGAAATTCCGGAAGAGGGTTGCCGGACCCACTCCGGCGGTGACGGCAATGGTCTGCAGCGGCACTTCGGGGCCGTGCTCGCGGAAGCACTGCCGGGCCGCGGCGATGATTTTGTCCACGTTGCGCGCGGCATCTGCGCGGAGCGGCCTGCGGTCTACTGCCCGGTTCATTTGCCTAGGTTAGCAACGCGAGGGGTGCGCGAACCTGTTACCGGCCGGTAGTGATTAATGTGACGGTTTCGGAGGTACGCCCGGACGCCGACGTGCCGGAATCGCGTGAAAGACTAGTGTGGGACAGCCTGGAAATTTCGCCCCGCTGCCCGGACTGAGTGAAGGGAACCACCACATGCTGGTCGCATTCTCCGTTGCACCCTCCGGTGACCCTGCCAAAGGGCAGGCGCCCGGCGACGCGTCGGTCCACGACGCCGTCGCGGCCGCGGTGCGGATCGTCCGGGAGTCCGGCCTGCCAAACCGGACGAGTTCCATGTTCACCGAGATCGAGGGGGAGTGGGACGAGGTCATGGACGTCGTCAAACGGGCAACGGACGCCGTGGGCGCTTACGGTTCCCGCGTCTCGCTGGTCCTCAAGGCGGACATCCGGCCGGGCTACAGCGGCGAGCTGACCGGCAAGGTGGAGCGGCTTGAAAACGCCATCGACGGGCAGGCAGGGCCGGGCAGGGCGCCGACGGGACTGGGCCGCAAATTCCAGCCCGGCCGGGAACCTAACGCCGGGCCGCACGCCGAAAACCGGACGAAACCCGGCAGAAACCCGGCAGAAACCCCCACCCGGAGGCTACCGCCCGGCGCGGTCGGCTGGAACACTGGGGACATGATCGAGCATCAGTCCACCCCCGGCTGGGTGGCCGTCGAGAACTTCCTCTCCGACGCAGTGGTCCGCCCGGACAGTGCGCTCAAGCGCGCCGTGACCACCGCCCTTGAGGCAGGCATGCCGCCCATCGAAGTGGCGCCCAACGCCGGCAAACTCCTGAAATTGCTGGTCCAGGTCTCCGGTGCCCGCCGCGTCCTGGAGATCGGCACGCTGGCCGGCTTCAGCACCATCTGGATGGCCCAGGGACTTCCCGACGACGGCCGGCTCGTCACCTGCGAGTACCTCCCCCTGCACGCCCGCGTTGCGCGCGCGAACATTGACGACGCCGGCCTGGGCCACAAGGTGGACATCCGCGTCGGCGCGGCGCTGGACACCCTGCGGGAGTTGGAAAGCGAGACAGGCCCGCCCTTCGATTTCGTGTTCATCGATGCCGACAAGGAAAACAACCCCCAGTACCTGGACTGGGCCGTCCGGCTTGGCCGGCCCGGCACCACGATCGTGGTGGACAACGTCGTGTGGGAAGGAGCCGTGCTGGACGCGTCGATGGACCCGGTGAACGCCCCCGGAATCATCAGTATGCTCCAGATGCTGGGCGATGACCCGCGGCTGGACGGCACGGTCATGCAGACCGTGGGTTCGAAAGGCTGGGACGGCTTCGCCCTCGCGATCGTCCGGTAGGCGCAACAGATTGTCCGCTCGGCGCACGAGCGCCAGGGGCAGCCGCCTGGGTGCGGCCGGCCAGCATCAAGTGCTAAGTATGCTTAGATTGCTTGTCGACGGCGCCAGCGATGGCGGCGCGGCCGCGGACGCGCAGGACTCCGGCCACCTAGCCAGCCCACGCCTTCCGCACAGCCCGAATCGCCCAGCCCGAATCCGCCCAGCCCGAAGGAACACAGGCAGTCGAAATGAACGGGATTCCCACCTCCCACCACGCCCTACCTGTCAGGATCAGCTCCGCGGCCGCAGACCTTGCCGCGATCAGCCCCCTGCTGTCCGAGGCGCACGCCGCCGTCGGCGATGTCCCGGCGCTGCTGGACCTGGCAAAGGCGGCAGCGGCCACGGCGCCAAAGCCCGGGAACGGCCGGACCGCGTTCCTGTGGGAGATTCTGGCCTCCGTGACCGCCGTCGACGTCGCTGCCGGACGCGTGCTGGAACCGCACCTGGACGCCGTGGCGATCCTCGCCCAGGCCGCAGACAAGGCGGCTCAGGACGGCGGGAACTTCCCGGATCCCGACGGCGTCGATTTCGAGGGGACGTGGGGCGTGTTTGCCGCCGAGGCGCCCGGCCTGCGGCTTGAGGCCAGGGAGTCCGCCGGGGGGTGGATCCTCCAGGGGTCCAAGCCCTGGTGCTCGCTCGCCGCGCAGCTGGACCACGCCGTGCTGACGGCCCACCTGGAGGACGGCGGCCGGGCCGCCTTCGCCGTGGACCTCCACGCGCACGGCGTGGGCTTCGCGAATCCGGGGTGGACCAGCCGGGGGCTGCGCGAGATTCCCAGCGGCACCGTCCACTTCGAGGCCGTCCCCGCCGTGCCCCTCGGCGGCGCCGGCTGGTACTACCAGCGCCCGGGCTTCGCCTGGGGCGGCATGGGCGTGGCCGCCTGCTGGCTGGGCGGCGCCGTCGCCGTGGCACGCAGCTTCACCGCCTCCCTGCAGCAAGCGGCCGACGGCGGACGGGAGCCGGACCAGATTGCACTGGCCCACCTCGGCGAGATTGACCGGACGCTAGCCGCCCTGACCGCCTACCTTGCCGCAACGGCCGCGAGGATTGATGCTGGCGAGCTCTCGGACCGCGGCGCGTGGAAGGAAGCCCTGCGCGTGCGCGGAAGCGTGGCCGCCGCCGTCGAACGCGTCCAGACGCTCGTAAGCCAAAACCTGGGGCCGGCCCCGCTCGCCTTCGATGAGCGCTACGGAAAAAGGATGGCCGATCTCGCCCTGTACATCCGCCAGCACCACGCCATGCGCGACGACGCGCAGCTGGGCACCCTGACGCTGACAGGAAGCAACCCATGGTGAATTTCACCCACAACGACGCCGGGACCAGCGAGGCGGCGTGGGCCGGCAGCCGTGCGGCCGGGCTGCCGGAACTGCCGCTGGATGACGCGGGGCTTGCCGGCCGGGCCTTCATCGTCCTGGCCGCGCACCCGGACGACGAATCGCTCGGGGCCGGCGGACTGCTGGCCCGGCTGCACGCCGTCGGCGCCACGGTCCGCGTGCTGCTGTGCACGGCGGGGGAAGGATCGCACCCCGGCTCGCCAACGACGACGCCGGAACAGCTCGCCGCGGTCCGGTTGCAGGAGTTCGGCGACGCCCTGAAACGACTTTTCGGGTCCGGGGCCGGCAGCGGGGCCGGGGACCCGGAGTGGCAGTGCCTGGGCCTGCCAGACGGACAGCTCGCCGGGCACCGGGAGCAGATCCGTGCCGCGGTCCGCGAAGCGTCGGCCGGGTGCGGGCGCGCCGCCGGTGAGGTGGTTCTCGTGGCGCCCTACCGCTCCGATGGACACACCGACCACGACGTCCTCGGGTCCGTTGCCGCCGAGCTCAGCGCCGCGGCGGGCTACGCCCTGCTCGAATACCCCATCTGGTACTGGTTGTGGGCGGCACCAGACGGACCGGATGACCTGGCCGGCGGGGCGTGGCGCGGCTGGTTCCGCCTGCCGCTGCGCCCGGCGGAGCTGCGGGCCAAGGCTGCCGCCATGGCGGCCCACACGTCCCAGGTGCGGCCGCTCTCCGGTCTGCCGGGCGACGAGGTGCTCCTGCCCCCGGGCTTCCTGGCGCACTTCGAGCGGTCCTGGGAGACGTTTGCCTGGCACCCGGCGGGCGCCCCGGCCGACGGCGGGTCCGCACGGCCCTACGCCGCGGGCGATGCGGAGCGCCTCTTCGATGCGGTCCACGCCCGGGACGAGGATCCCTGGCGATACACCTCGAGCTGGTACGAGCAGCGCAAGCGTTTCCTCACGCTCGCCGCGCTGCCCGGCAGCAGCTACACGGCCGGGCTGGAGATCGGCTGCTCGATCGGGACCCTGAGCGTGGAGCTCGCGGCGCGGTGCGGAAGTTTCCTCGCCGTTGACGCCAGCGGCACGGCCCTGGACCGCGCCGCCAGGCGGCTCGCCCACCTGCCCGCGGCAAGGACGCACCACCTGACAGTCCCGAACGAATGGCCGGACGGATCGTTCGATCTGATTGTGGTTTCAGAGGTGGGTTACTACCTCTCGCCGGCAGAGCTCGCCGGACTGTTCGACCGGATTGAGGGCTCGCTCATGCCTGGTGGGACCCTCGCGCTGTGCCACTGGCGGCACCCCGTCTCCGGCTGGGAGCTCGACGGCGACTCGGTCCACGCCGCGGCGCGGCGGCACTTGGGCTGGACCGGCGGCGGGATCTACCAGGAGCGCGACTTCGTCCTCGAGGTGTTCCTTGCACCGGACGCTGCACCGGACGCCGCACTGGACCGGGGCGCCCCCGAAGGCGCCCCCGAACGGAGGCGGTGAGCCAGATGGCGGCGTTGCCGTTGCCGCGCGGGCACCGCATCGAACTGGTCGCCGTCGTCATGCCCGCACACGACGAAGAAGACCACCTTAAGCAGGCGCTGCAGGCCGTTCAGCGGTCCGCGGACGCCCTGCAAAAGGTCCGGCCCGACGTCGACACCCGGGTGACGGTGGTGCTGGATAGTTGCACGGACGGCTCCGCCGCCATCACGGCCGGCTACGCTGCCGCGGACCCGCGTTTCAGCGCCCTGGAGGTCAGCTACCGCAGCGCCGGCGCCAGCAGGGCCGCGGGCGTCCGGGCCTCGGGCATCGGCGTGCCCCGGCGGCGGCCGCCCGGCGAGCGTTGGACGCCGCAGCCCTGGGCCGGCCGGACCTGGCTGGCCAACACCGACGCCGATTCCCGGGTGCCGGAGAACTGGCTGGTGCGCCAGCTTGAATTCGCCGAAGCCGGGGCCGACGCCGTGCTTGGTTCCGTGGAGCCGGACCCGGCCGGGATGGACCCGGAACTGCTCCGGCGCTGGCGCGAACGCCACCCCTTCCACGAGGACCATCCCCACATCTACGGCGCGAATTTCGGGGTCCGGGCTTCCGCCTATCTGGCGGCCGGAGGGTTCGCGCGGATCACGTCCGAAGAAGACCGGACCCTGGTGCACAGCCTCCGAAGCCGCGCCTTTACGGTCACGGCGACAGACAGCACCCGGGTCGTGACTTCCGGCCGGATCCACGCCCGGGCACCGCTCGGCTTTGGCACGTACCTGCGGAGCCTGGGCCACCTGCTCCCGCCGCCTGCCAGCTGAGGATTCATTGACGCCGGGACCCGGCCGCTCCACACTGAAGGAGTGACGGACGATGCGAAGGAAGCCAGCATTGATCAGGTTGTCGACCGCCTGGCCGCCCGGTTTCCGCACGTTCCGAGGATGCATATCGCCGGAATTGTCGGCGAGGAATTCGACGCCCTGAACGCAGGCCGGATCAGGACTTACATACCCACACTGGTTGAGCGCGGTGCCCGCGTGCGGCTGAAGAGCGAGTTCGGGATCCGCGCCGCCGGCGACTGACGCAAGTGTCCCCGCAGCCTCCGTCCCCGCAGCCTCTGTCCCGCAGCCTGTGTCCTCGCAGCCTCGGGTTCGCCGGATACCGGCCACATCGCCGTAACGTCCCGGCGAACCCGCACCTTTCCGGCGATTTCGACGGCGGCGGGCGTTGTCTACGGGGCGGCGGGGCCTAGGCCGAGTCCATGTGCAGCACGGCCGCTCCCGTGATCCGGTCCTCGGCCAGGTCCCGCAGGGCCTGGTCCGCGGCCGAGAACGGATAGGCCACGGTGGTGGGACGGAGCGGGATCTCGGCGGCGATCCGGAAGAACTCCTCGCCGTCGGCCCTGGTGTTGGCCGTGACGCTGCGCAGCTGGCGCTCCTGGAAGAGCTCGTCGGTGTAGTGCAGGGGCGGAATGTCGCTCAGGTGGATACCCGCGACGGCGAGCGTTCCGCCGCGGTCCAGGGCGCGGAGCGCGACTGGCACCAGCCCGCCTGCGGGGGCAAAGAGGATCGCGGCATCGAGGGGATCCGGCGGCTGCTCTTCGGCCCCGCCGGCGAACGTGGCGCCCAGATGCAGGGCCAGCTTGCGCGCCTCCGCAGACCGGGTCATGACGTACACGCGGGCACCCCGGTAGAAGGCGATCTGGGCGGCCAGATGCGCGGACCCGCCGAAGCCATAGATGCCCAGCCGGCCGCCGATCGGCAGCTCCGCCCGGCTCAGGGCACGGTAGCCGATGATCCCTGCACACAGGAGCGGCGCGGCCTCCTCGTCGCTAAACGTGTCCGGGATCCGGTAGGCGAAGTTCTCGGCCACCGTGATGAGTTCGGCGTACCCGCCGTCGCGGTCCCAGCCGGTAAAAGTGGGCGAAAGGCAGAGATTTTCCTGGCCGCGCAGGCAGAACCGGCAGGCGCCGCAGGTGCTGCCCAGCCAGGGAACCCCTACCCGCTCGCCGAGACCGAACCTGGCTGCCCCCGGGCCTTGCCCGATCACCTCACCCACCACCTCGTGGCCCGGGATGATCCCGGGATGCCGCGGCGTGAGGTCGCCCTCGGCCAGGTGCAAGTCCGTGCGGCACACGCCGCAGACCCGCACCTTCAACAGGACCTCTCCGCGTCCCGGCACCGGATCCGGGCAGTCGCCGGCCACGAGGGGCCCGCTGGACATGGGCCCCGGAAGTCCAACGCGCCAGGCTCGCACCGGGGCCTCCTTCTCTGCAGCAGCTGCAGGTCCGAATCGGTTACGTTCGCGGCAGCTAGCGGGTGACCAGCACGTTGCAGCGCGCCTTGTGCAGCACGGCGGAGACTGTGTTGCCCGGTCCTGCCGAGGGGTTGTGAGCCCCGAGCACCAGGACGTCGGCGTCGTCCGCGGCGGCGAGAAGCTCCCGGGCGCCATGGCCCTCGCGCAGGGCCCCGGAAATCTCCAGCCCGGATGCCAGCCCGCGGGCCTCGGCGACGGCGTTGTCCAGCAGTTCCTGGCCGACAAGCCTGGTATGGCGGCCGTGCTCCTCCCTCGCCCCGCCCCGCGGCGGATCCACATGGACGAGGTGCAGCGGTGCGCCAAGGACTTCGGCCAGCCGAATGGCCTCGGCCACGATGGCTGGGCTGTGTGGCGAGGCATCGACTCCCACCACGACTGGGTGATTCGGGCGGCGCGGGCGCCGGATCACCATCACTGGGCAGGGTGCCGAGCCAGCCAGATCAATGCAGACCGAGCCGGCCACCGGGCCCAGGACGGCGCCAAGGCCCCGGCTGCCGACTACCAGCAGCCGTGCGTCCCGGGCGGCTACGCGCAGCACCGGTGCCGGGAGCCCGGCCCCCATGACGCCGTCGACGGCGGGGCCCGGGTGTTCCGGCGCATTTTCGGGAACGGCCGTGTCGGGAACGGCACGTGCGACGCCGGGCGGCGCGACTCCGGCCGCTTCACCGGACGCCTCAGGGGGCGCTGCGTCGCTGGGTGACTTTTGGCCGGGTGCATTTTCGTACGGTGCATTTTCGTACGGTGCGACTCCGGGCGGCGCGGCTCCGGCCGCTTCGAGGGCGGCGGCGCGGCCCAGTTCAACGCCCTCGGCGAGGAGGGCTTCCGCGGAGTGCCGCAGCCCGCTGCCGGCCACGCCTTTGACGGGGCCCAGATTCTTGGTGAAGACCGGCCACACCCAGGCATGGACCACGCGGAGGTTCAGCCCGGCTGCGGCCGCGTAGCCGGCGGCCCAGCGAACGGCGAGTTGGGCGGCCTCGGACCCGCCGTAGCCGACCGCCACGATGCTGCCCTGCTGCCCTAAGGGTGCCGACATTTTTCCTCCCGGCTCGGCGGACGCACCCCTTCGCCCGGCAGTATGTGCAGCCCCAGTAGAACCCTGCGGCCCGGGAATCGGTAGGGGCTTTGGTCCCGCGGACTGCCTACGCCCGGCGGCGCGGGCCCTTCCAGCCGGGGAACGGGGTCCGGGGGCACCTCTGCCGGTGAACTAGGGTTGAAACATGCACAATGCGGGGGATAGCTGATGGCCAAGCGGGGCAGGGGGCGGGGCGCCGGAACCGCCGAGCCAGGCGTGGTGGAAGTGCCCAAGGGTTCCCGACCGTCCGGTCCTGTGGCCGGGGTGTATTACATCGACACCGGGGACTGCGAGCTGATCCCGGACCAGGACAACTCAACCGGCTGGCTCCTGCGCATCAACGGGGTCATGAGCTCGCACATTGACCTCGCTGACCCGTTGTTCCTGGACTTCGAGTACATGCGCTGGATCGCCGCCCTTGTGGAGTCGCGCTGGCCGCGCGATTCCAAACCCAAGCTGCGCGCCCTGCACCTCGGCGGGGGAGCATGCTCACTGGCCCGCTATTTCCACACCGCCTATCCGGACGCCCGCCAGGTCGTCGTGGAGCTGGACGGCAAGCTCGCCGACTACGTCCGGGGCTGGTTTGACCTGCCGAAGGCCCCGCTGCTGCGCCTGCGCGTGGGAGAGGCCCGGGAAGTCACCGAGAGCCTGACCCCGCAGACCCGGGACCTGATCATCCGCGACGTCTTCGCCGGCTCGCTGACCCCG
Organism: uncultured Actinomycetota bacterium; assembly: GCA_963722145.1. Lineage (GTDB taxonomy): Bacteria > Actinomycetota > Actinomycetes > Actinomycetales > Micrococcaceae > Arthrobacter. Next base: position 163,991 of record CAVRLW010000018.1, read on the forward strand.
CGGCCGCTGACCACCGTGGAATTCACCGAGCACGCCAAGCGCGTCCTGGCGCCCGGCGGAATATATGTGGTGAACTCCGGCGACGCCCCGGACCTCAAGAATGCCCGCGAAGACGCCGCCACCATCGCGGACTCCTTTGCCCACACCGTGATAATCGCGGATCCGGCCATGCTCAAGGGCCGGCGCTACGGCAACATGATCATGGCCGGCAGCGACCACCCGTTCGACGACGATCCCGGCCTCGCGCGCCGCCTGCTCGGAGGTGCGGTGCCGGCCCACATCTGGAACGACGCGAAGGTGCGGGCGTTCGCGGGCGGCGCCGCCGTCCGCCACGACCCGGCCGGTTCCACCCCGGCCGAGTCGCCGGCCGAGTCCCCGGCTGAATCGCCGACTGCTCCGTAACGGCCCTTTTGCGGCACCATAAAGGCGCCTACGGAGCAACCGATTTGGTTGCTCCCCGCCCCAGCAGGGCATCGCGGTGCGCCGCGGTCTGTTCCCGCAGTGCCTGCACGAGGGCCGCCACTGCCGGCCTGCGCATCGAATCGGGCCGGAGCACCATCCAGTAGGGGAGCATCTCCGCGAATTCCTCCGGCAGGAGCCGGACGAGGTCCGGATGCAGGTCGGCCGCGAAGCAGGGCAGGAACCCGATCCCGGCCCCGGCGCGGGTGGCCTCCACGTGGACAAAGACGTTGGTGGAGCTCAGCCCGTCCCGCATTGTGGGCACCAGCCGCCGCGGGGCGTCCAGATCGTCCACCTGCAGCATCGAATCGACGAAATAGACCAGCGAGTGCGCCGTCAGTTCCTCCACCGTGGCCGGGGTGCCGTACTCGGCCAGGTAGCCGCGGGAGGCATACATCCCCAGCATGTACTCGCCGAGCTGCGCGGCCTCTGCCCGGTGCACCTGCGGCTCGCCGACCACCACCTCGATGTCCAGGCCGGAACGCTGCTGGAGCGCCCGGCGCGTCACCGTGATGATCTCGACGCTGAGGCCGGGATGGTTGCGGCGGAGCCGGGCCACGGCCGGGGCGGCGATGTAGGCGCTGAAGCCGTCCGTCGCGGTCATCCGGACGACGCCGGTGATGGGGTCCGGCGTGTGGCCGGGCTGCTCCAGGGCGCGCACTGCACTCTCGACCTGCTCGGCCACCCGCACGGCCTCGGCACCGAGCTCGGTGAGCTCCCAGCCGCCGGACGCGCGCGAGAGGACGCGGCCGCCCAGCGCCTTCTCCAGGGCAGCGATCCGCCGGGAGACGGTGGTGTGGTTCAGTCCGAGAGTCTGGGCCGCCGTCGTAAATTTTGCCGAACGGGACACCGCGAGCAGGACCAGCAGGTCATCGGGATTGGCGTTCATATCTGCAATTCTGCACACACCGGGTGCCGGTTTGGCCATTGAATCGCCGTGAATGTGCGGCAATACTCAATGGAGCCGTTTCAGTGCTGTGCGTCACAGCGCGTGTCACCGTGGACACTAAGGAGAATTGAATGAGGGTAAGCGAACGCTCTGCCATAACCCGCGTAGCACCCGCATCCGAGGGGAAGGCCGAGGCATGGAAAGCACGCTGAGCGGACGCAAGGCCCTGGTCACCGGCGGCGCCGGCGGGATCGGCGCAGCCAGCGTCCGCGCCCTGGCCGCACGCGGGGCCAAAGTGGTGATCGCGGACGTGGACGAGTCCACCGCCGCAGCGCTCGCCGACGAGGTCGGCGGGACCGTGTGGGCCGTCAACTTACTTGACGTTGAATCCCTCCAGACGCTCAGCCTGGACTGCGACATCCTGGTGAACAACGCCGGAATCCAGCGCATCAGCCCCATCGAGGACTTCGACCCGGCCGACTTCCGCCGCATTATCACCCTCATGCTTGAGGCGCCGTTCCTGCTGATCCGGGCGGCGTTGCCGCACATGTACGCCAACAACTTCGGCCGGATCATCAACCTGTCCTCCGTACACGGGCTGCGGGCCTCGCCGTTCAAGAGCGCCTACGTTTCGGCCAAGCACGGACTGGAGGGCCTGAGCAAAGTGACGGCACTCGAAGGCGGGGCGCACGGAGTCACCTCCAACTGCATCAACCCCGGCTACGTCCGGACGCCCCTGGTCGAGGCGCAGATCGCGGACCAGGCCAAAGTGCATGGCATCCCGGAGTCCGAGGTGCTCGCCAAGATCATGCTGACCGAATCGGCGGTGAAGCGGCTCGTGGAGCCCGAGGAAGTGGCGTCCCTGGTGGCATGGCTGGCATCCGACGACGCCGGCATGGTCACCGGCGCCAGCTACACGATGGACGGCGGCTGGTCCGCGCGGTAGCCGGCCGGCCCGTTTTGCCGGTCAGTTGCCCGGTCCAGTTGCGGGCTGGTTCCCCGGCTGGAACTCCGCGGAGTTGCCCACGAACGCGAGTGTGCCGCCGAGCCCGATCATCATCACGCCGCCGGTGGCGCTGAGCGCGGCGATCCGCCGGGGCGAGCGGGCAAACCAGTGCCGGGCCGTGCCGGCCACGAGGGACCACGTACTGTCTGAGACCAGGGCAATCAGCAGGAAGACGGCCCCCAAGATTCCGAGCTGCACCGGAATCGCGCCGGCGGAATAGTCCACGAACTGCGGAAGCACGGCCACGAAGAACACAATCGACTTAGGGTTGGTCGCGCCCACGATGAAGCCCTCCCGGAGTACGCGGGCGGTCGAGGACGGGTTCGAGGAGGACGCCGTCGCCGGCCCGCCGCCGCGGTGCCGGATGGCCTGGATCCCGAGGTAGACAAGGTAGGCGGCGCCGGCGAACTTCACCACGCTGAACAACACCACGGACTGGGCCAGCACCACTCCCACGCCCAGGGCCACGGCGGCGATCTGCACCACCTCGCCGGCCGCGTTCCCCAGAACGCTCAACAGGCCACCCCTGCGTCCCAGGGCCAGGGTCCGTCCGATCACGAACAGCACGCTGGGCCCCGGGACGGCGATGAGCACGAGGGAGGCGAGGGCAAAGGCCAGAAGGTTGGCGACGGGAACCATGCCTGATCTTAACCCCGCCGGGGCGCTCCCGGGAGCCCTGCCGGAGGGTGAGGCGCCGTTACCGCCCGGCGGGAACCTGCGGGAGCTGGGCCGTTTCGTCGGCGAGTTCCGCCCGCGCCCGGCCGTGGCCGCGGACCCAGAGCCGGTAGGCGAGTACCAGGAAGCCGAGCCAGACGGCGCCCACGTACAGCGCCACGCGGGTGTCCTCGAAGGCGCCCAGAATCACGATCACGAGGGCCATGAACGCGATGGTCAGCACGGACGCGGCGGGCCACAACGGGGAGGGGAACTCCGATGCCGGCAGTCCCTTGCGGGCGATCTCGCGTTTCATGGCGACATGGGAGGCCAGGATCATGACCCAGACCCAGACGGTGGCGAAGGTCGCGATTGAGGCGATCAGCAGGAAGACGTCCTCCGGGATCACGGCGTTCAGGACCACTCCCACCAGCAGGATGCCGGTCATCATCACCACGGTCATCCACGGCACCCCGTGACGGGAGACCTTGCCGAAGCTCGCCGGTGCGTGGCCCTGCCGGGAAAGGCCGAAGAGGATCCGGCCGGCTCCGAAGATGTCGCTGTTGACGGCCGAGAGCGCCGCCGTGATCACCACGGCGTTGAGGATGTGGGGCGCGGCCGGGATGCCCAGGCCGCTGAAGATCTGCACGAAGGGGCTGCCGTTGCTGCCAATTTCGTTCCACGGGAACAGGCTCATCAGCACGCCGAGGGTCAGCACATAGAACAGCAGGACCCGCACGGGAACGGTGTTGACGGCCTTGGGGATAACCTTTTTCGGGTCGGCGGCTTCGCCGGCGGTGATGCCGAGGGTCTCCACGCCGCCAAACGCGAACATCACGACTGCGAAGGAGGCGAGGAGCCCTTCGAACCCGTTGGGGAACAGGCCCCCGTGGTCCACCAGGTTGCCGAGCCCGGGCGCCACGGTGGCGCCGCCGGCCTGGAAGCCGAAGACGATGATCGCCGCCCCGCCTGCGATCATGGCGATGATGGCCACCACCTTGATGAGGGAGAACCAGAATTCCAGCTCGCCGAACACCTTGACGCTGAGCAGGTTGAGGGCCGCTAGGAAGAAGATGATGGCCAGGATCCAGACCCAGCGCTCCACGCCGGGGAACCAGAATCCCATGTAGATGCTGAAGGCCGTGACATCCGCGATGGCCACGATTGCCATCTCGAAGACATAGGTCCAGCCGGTCACGAACCCGGCCAGCGGGCCCAGGTAGCGGCTCGCGTACTGGCCGAAGGACCCGGACACCGGATGCCGCACGGCCATTTCACCCAGGGCGCGCATCACCATGAAGACAGCGGCGCCGCCGATCATGTAGGCGAGCAACACGGCCGGCCCAGCCTTCTGGATGGCAGAGGCGGAGCCGTAGAACAGCCCCGTGCCGATCGCCGAACCCAGTGCCATGAAGCGGATGTGGCGGACGTTGAGTCCCCTGCTGAGTACGGAGTCGACGGCGGCGCCGACGGCGGTGACGGCGCTGCCAGTCCCGGCTTCGTCAGGTGCCGGCTTCGTGGCGGTTTGGGCTTGTTGCATGCGAATACCTTCTCGTCATTGGGAGGGGGATCGCTATCCAGCAGACCATGTCCGGCCTTGCTGTGATGAGTCTCACGGGAACTTCGTGTCTTTGATTTCAGACTGTGCGGCAGCCGCGCCACGGGCGGCGCCGGTTGCCGCCGCCGTCGAACCCAAGCCGGCACTGAGTCGAAAACTCTTGACACCATGTCAAATTTTCTTTACTTTTGGGATGTCAGCTTTGTTTTACATCCGGTTTGGTATTGCAGTCGATTGGTTGCGCGGGAGCGGCAGATGTCCTTTGAAGAGAAGAGTGCCTGGATCATGGGGGTGCTTGCGGCCACAACCTACGCCGTGTACCTCGCCGTCGTTGGTGGTCTGGCCGGCACCATGCCGCTCACGGAGGTGCCGTACGTGGCGCCGCTGCTCTGGACGGTCGGCGCCTCGATCGGCCTTTCGATCGTGCTCCACCTGGTGATCCGGGCCCTGTCCGCCAAGGACGCCGGCATGAAGGACCAGCGAGACAAGGAGATCTACCGCTTCGGCGAGTACATCGGCCAGTCCTTCCTCGTGGTCGGTGCCGTGGCGGCGCTCCTCCTGGCCATGGCCGAGCTCGACCACTTCTGGATCGCCAACGTCATCTATCTGGCCTTCGTCCTCTCGGCGATCCTGGGGTCCGTGGCCAAGGTGGTCGCCTACCGCAAAGGCTTCCAGCCGTGGTGAAGCCGACCCGGGTTACGAACTCCATCCGGCGCCTGCGCTTCGAAAACGGCGAGCTGACCCAGGCGGAGCTCGCCGAACGTATCGGCGTGACCCGCCAGACGGTCATCGCGATCGAACAGGGCCGCTACTCGCCGTCGCTTGAGCTGGCGTTCCAGATTGCCCACGCTCTCAAAGTTCCGCTCGATGACGTCTTCCAGTACCCCAACTTTGAAGGAGAAGCACCATGAAAGCGATCGTTCAGGATGTTTACGGTTCCGTTGAGGTGCTGGAGTTGCGCGAGGTCGAAGCCCCCGTGCCCGGCGACGATGACGTGCTGATCAAGGTCCGGGCCGCCGGCGTCGACCAGGGCGTCTGGCACCTCATGACGGGTCTTCCGTACCTGACCCGCGCGGTCGGCTACGGGCTCAGGAAGCCGAAGACCCGCATCCGGGGCCGGGCCGTGGCGGGCCGGGTGGAGGCTGTCGGCCGGAACGTCGTCGGCTTTCGCGCGGGGGATGAGGTGTACGGCACCTGCGAGGGTTCCTTCGCCGAATACGCGTGCGCCAAGGAAGGCCGGCTCGCCCTGAAGCCGAAGAATCTCAGCTTCGAGCAGGCCGCCGCCGTCCCGATCTCAGCCGTCACGGCCCTCCAAGCGCTCCGGGACGCCGGCAGGGTCCAGTCCGGGCAGGAGGTCCTCGTCATCGGCGCGGCCGGCGGTGTCGGCGCGTACGCGGTGCAGCTCGGCAAGGCGTTCGGGGCACAGGTGACGGGAGTGTGCAGTACTGCGAAGACCGATCTGGTCCGCTCGATCGGCGCAGACCACGTCATCGACTACAAGCATGACGACTTCGCGGACGGGGCCAGGCAGTTTGACCTCATTGTCGACACCGCCGGCAACCGCCCGGTCACCGTCCTCCGGCGGGCGCTCGCGCCGAAGGGAACGCTCGCGATCGTCGGCGGGGAAGGCGGAGGGCGGCTGACCGGTGGAATTGGACGCTCGCTCGGCGCGGCACTACTCTCCGTGTTTGTCGGCCAGCGGCTCACGGGCGTCATGGCCGCAGAGCGCGCAGAGGACCTCCGGTTCTTGACCGGGCTCATCGAGGCGGGCGCGGTGACCCCGGTCATCGGCCAGTGCTACGCCCTGGCGGACGCGCCGGCGGCAATCCGGGACCTGCGCGACGGCCACCTCCGCGGGAAGGCCGTCGTCACCGTTTGAGGCTGCCGCTTGGCCTCTGCCTACGGCGTTTCCGCGTGAAAGCGGGCGACGTACCGCCGCTGCCCCGGAGTCTCCACCGTCCGGCGCCGGTACTTGCGCCGGATGTAGGACACCGCCTGGGCGGGCGGGACTCCATCCAGGATGGCGATGCAGGCCAGTGCGGTTCCGGTCCTGCCGATGCCGCGCCAGCAGGCCACTTCAACCCGCTCGGCCTCGGCCCGGCGCCAGGCCTCCCGGAATGCGTCGAGGGCGTCTTGCTGGTCGGCCGGCAGCCGCAGGTCGGGCCAGAGCAGCCATCTGGACTCCCACTCCACCCGGGGCGGCTGTTTGCCCAGCAGATACAGGCCGAATTCAGGAAGCGGGCCCTCGGGCAGCGCGTAGTGCAGCCCGCGGCCGCGGACGCTCCGGCCGGACGGAAGAACCAGGACGCCGTCCTGGGATGGCTCCCACGTCTGCTTCATGCTCCAGATCGTAGTCCTTCCGCCGGGGCGCGCGGTCAGCGGTAACCGGAGGCATCGGCGTCGAGTCCCGCCTCCTGGACTTCCACGAGGTACCTCCAGCAGTCCGGCTGCGAGCCGTCGGCGTCGGTGAAGCCGTACTCGCGCGCCAGCGCGCCGGAGGAATACGAGCCGCCCGTGCGGCTGAGCACGTGGGGGTCCGCCGCCAGGGCAGCGACCGCACGCCCGACGAACAGGGGGCTTTCCGAGATCGCGGCGAAGTGCGGTTGCGTGCTGGCGGCCTCCCGCCAGTTCGCCTCGGTGACGCCAAAGTGTTCGAGCATCATCTCGGAGCGCATCCAGCCGGGCGTCAGGGCCAGCGCCGTGCATCCGGATGACTTCAGCTCTTCGGCCTGGCTGAACGCCAGGCGCAGCACCGCGGTCTTGACGAGGTCGTAAAACACAGAGACCCGGTAGTGCTCTGCATTGTATTCGCGGGTGCCGTCGGTCATCTCCACCACCAGGCCGCCGGGACGGCGGGTGAGCAGCGGGAGCGCGAAGTGGCTCGTAATGAGGTGGGTGTCGATGCCAAGGTGGAGCATCTGCAGCCCGGCATTGAGATCGTGGGCCCAGAGCGGGGTGTTCCATTCAATGAAGTCCTCGCCGCCCCAGATGTCGTTCACAAGGATGTCCAGACGGCCCTGCTCGGCATCGATCCGCCGTACGAGGGCCTCCACCTCGGCAGCCTGGCGGTGATCCACCGCGACGGCGATGCCCGTGCCGCCCGCGGCACTGACTAGATCGGACGTCTCCTCGATTGTCTCGGGCCGGTTGTAGTCGGAGCGGTGGCGGGAGGTGGTGCGGCCGGTGCAGTACACCACCGCTCCTGCCTCGCCGAGGGCGACGGCGGTGCCGCGGCCCGCGCCGCGGGTGGCCCCGGCGACGAGGGCGACCCTGCCCGACAACGCTCGAACCATGCTTGCACTACCTTCCTCCGGGGAACCCTCCCGGGACCAGAGCGCCCATCGCCAGCGGAGACTTCATGGCGACCGCAGGTCATCGAGCAGCCGTTGCAGGTACTCGGGCCGCTCGATATTGGCGAAGTGGCCGCAACGCGGGATCGTGACTAGCCGGGCGTGCGGGACTATTTCGGCTAGCCGGTTCAGGTCAGACGCAGGCGTGAACACATCGCTGTCCCCGCGCGTCGCGAGTACGGGGCAGCGGATGCCGCGCCACTGGCCAAAGTCGTAGTGCGCCGCGGCCCGGGCTGCCGCGGAGAAGCTGGCCGGCCGGGCGTCGTCGCCGAGCCCGCGGAGCACCCCCGCAGGGATGGTTGCGGGTTCTGCGAAGAACGGGGACAACACCAGTCCCGTCACGGGTGTGCTGCCGACTGCACGGACCAGCGCCGGCCCCGCCGGGCCCAGGGCCGCCATGGAGCGCATGAGCAGCAGCAAGCCGACAAACGCCGGGAAGCTTGACAGGCTGTGTAGAGGCCGCCGGGCCGCCTCGGACACGCCGAATGTGGTGGCCGAAATGGTGGCAACGCTGGCGGTCCGCTCCGGCCAGGCTGCGGCAATGTGCAGTGCCAGGAAGCCTCCCATGGAGTGGCCCACCAGGTTCCACCGCCGGTAGCCGAGCGAGTTCAAAACTTCGGTGACACCCTGTGCCATCGCCTCGATGCTGAAATGCTCCAGCCGGGCACCCTTTGTGGATTCGCCCCAGCCCGGGAGATCAATCAGCACCCCGTCATGGGCCGGCGCCCCGGAAAGTAACGGCGGGAAGGAAGTCCAGGATCCCGCGGCGCCGTGAAGGTAGACATCCGCTGTGCCGGGCGCGGGACACCGGCTTCCGGTGCCCTGCTGGACCCGCACCGTGCAGGAGCCCAGTTCCGTCGGAAGGACGTGCCGCCGCAGCGTGGCCTCTCCATTACGACCGGATTCGTGTTGAACACTCATAGTCACTTCCTGGTCCTAGTCTCTAAACCGTCGCTGAAACTGATTCGGAGCCGTAGGGGTGCCGGACCGGCCGCTACCAGTGAGGATGACGAATCCGGGCGGGACGGGGAAGCCGGCACGGGGGAGCTCTCCAGGTTGGCGCCCTTGCCTCCCGTGGTCGCGACGTCGTCGCCGCCAGTGTCCTCAAGCCGCTGCGTAAAGCCCATCGCCGATACTCCCTCGATGCCCGTTCGCCTGATCCCGGTCCTGACGCCCGTGGTTCCGCGGGCCGTGGTGCCGACTCAACGGTAATCCGGAATTTTGGCTCTGGGGAAGGGCCAAAAGGAACACCCGACGGAGACTTGTTTGGATTTATTGCCCCACTGTCATTTGACTGAAAGTCCCCTGCGCCAGCCACGGGCACGCGCGGCTTGCTGCCTCGCCTCGGAAGTCGCCTTAGGAGAAGTCCGACGTCGGCCTCGTAGGTGTCCGGAATTCCAGACATCGGTGGGGCGGGATGGCCTACCGCAACCCGCCTGGCGGGGGCATTCTTAAGTACGGGATACCGGACACCACTCGATCTTGAAGAGGACCCATGCCAGCCAGCAGCACCACCCTGACCCACCAACCCGCGGCATCGGATTCGCCCGCTCCCGCGGCCGGCGCCGCCGCCGGCACGCCTGCGCCCAAGTCCGCCCACAGGACCGCCGGCGCCAAGGTGGCGTCGAAGGTGCCGGCCGCAGAGAACACCCTGCGCATCCTCAAGCTGCTGGCCTCCCGGCGCGGACCAATGGCGGCGTCGAACATTGCCACCGCATTGGGCCTGCCGCGCTCCAGCGTCTACCACCTGCTCGGAGTGATGGAAGCGAATGGCTTCGTGCTCCATCTGCACGAGGAGCAGCGCTACGGGCTGGGCATCAGCGCCTTCGAACTCAGCTCGGCCTATTCCCGACAGGAGCCACTGTCCAGGCTGGGCCGGCCGTTGCTCGCCTCGCTCGTGGACGTGATCGGCGAAAGCGCCCACCTCGCAGTGCTGCACGGCCGCGACGTGCTCTACATCGTGGAGGAGCGGGCCAAAAACCGGCCGTCGCTGGTGACCGACGTCGGCGTCCGGCTGCCCAGCCATCTCACCGCCAGTGGGCGGGCCATCCTGGCCGCGCTGCCGAAGTCCCAGGTGCGGGCGCTGTACCCGAATGCTGCCGCCTTCACGGCCCGGCACGAAACCGCATCGCCCATCATGAAGTACTCCGCGCTGTCCTCCCACCTGGACCAAGTCCGGCAGCGCGGCTACGCCACCGAACACGGCGAGGTGACCCCGGGTTTCGGCTCGATCGCCGCCGCCGTGACCGACCACGTGGGGTGGCCCACCGCCGCCGTCGCCGTGACCTTCCTCGAGGACAAGCTGCCTCCGGACCAGTGGCCGGTCCTGGCCGCCCGGGTCCAGAAGGTCGCCGACGAGCTCTCGGTCCGGATCCACGGCCGCCCCGCCTGACGCGCTGCCCACCCACCCCCACCCCCACCTCCGGTTGCGCTATCACTTAGGGCTCCCATTCGCCCGTGTTTTAGCAACCGGAAGTGATAGCGCAACGGGGGAGGGGAGGGTCTGGAATCCCGGACAGCACCCCCGCGATGGGCCTGTTTCCACGGCCGTGAAGGGGCTTTAGTTGATACAGAACCTCATTCCTCTCGATTCGCCCCAACACAGACAACACCCAGCACAGACACCATCCAGCAACACATCCAGCAACAAAGGAGACCCTCATGGCACCCGCCGATTTCACCACCGGTGCCCGCCCGGTCAAAGCAGCCCGCGGCACCGAGCTCACCGCCAAGAGCTGGCAGACGGAAGCCCCGCTGCGCATGCTCATGAACAACCTCGACCCCGAGGTCGCCGAGCGCCCCGATGACCTCGTGGTCTACGGCGGCACTGGCCGCGCCGTCCGGTCCTGGGCCGCGTTCGACGCCATCACCCGCACCCTGGAAACCATGGAAAACGACGAGACCCTCCTGGTCCAGTCCGGCAAGCCGGTGGGCGTTTTCCGCACCAATGAATGGGCGCCGCGCGTGCTGCTGGCCAACTCCAACCTCGTCGGCGACTGGGCCAACTGGCCCGAGTTCCGCCGGCTCGAGGCCGAGGGCCTGATGATGTACGGCCAGATGACCGCCGGGTCCTGGATCTACATCGGCACCCAGGGCATCCTGCAGGGCACCTTCGAGACCTTCGCGGCAATCGCCCGCAAGCTCACCGGGGACGAGAACGGCACGCTCGCCGGCACCCTGACCCTCACCGGCGGCTGCGGCGGCATGGGCGGCGCCCAGCCGCTCGCCGTCACCCTGAACGACGGCGCCTGCCTGATTGTCGACGTCGACGAAAGCCACCTCCGCCGCCGGGCCGGCAAGCGCTACCTCGACGAGGTCGAAACGGACCTTGACACCGCGATCGCCAAGGTCCTGGCGGCCAAGGAAGAGCGCCGCGGCTGGTCCGTGGGCTACGTCGGCAACGCCGCCGAGGTCTTCCCGGAGATCCTGCGCCGCCACAACGCCGGCGAGCTCACCGTGGACATCGTCACGGACCAGACCTCCGCGCACGACCCCCTGAGCTACCTGCCCGAGGGCATCACGGTCGACGAATGGCACCGCGAGGCCGCCGCCGATCCCGAAGGCTTCACCAAGAAGGCCCAGGCCTCGATGGCCAAACACGTCCAGGCCATGGTCGAGTTCCAGGACGCCGGCGCCGAGGTCTTCGACTACGGCAACTCCATCCGCGACGAGGCCCGCAAAGGCGGCTACAACCGCGCCTTCGAATTCCCCGGCTTCGTCCCGGCCTACATCCGGCCGCTGTTCTGCGAGGGCCTGGGCCCGTTCCGCTGGGTTGCCCTCTCCGGTGACCCCGAGGACATCGCGGTCACGGATGCCGCCATAAAAAACCTCTTCCCCGAGAACAAGCACCTGCACCGCTGGATCGACGCCGCCGCCGAGCGGGTCGAGTTCGAGGGCCTGCCGGCCCGCATCTGCTGGCTGGGCTACGGCGAACGCGCCAAGGCCGGCCTGCTGTTCAACCAGCTCGTCAAGGAGGGCAAGGTCAAGGCGCCCATCGTGATCGGCCGCGACCACCTCGACTCCGGCTCCGTGGCCTCCCCGTACCGCGAAACCGAGGCCATGGCCGACGGCTCGGACGCGATCGCCGACTGGCCGCTGCTCAACGCCCTGCTCAACACCGCCTCCGGCGCCACCTGGGTCTCCCTCCACCACGGCGGCGGCGTCGGCATTGGCCGCTCCATCCACGCCGGTCAGGTCTCCGTCGCCGACGGCACCGACCTCGCGGCGCAGAAACTCGAACGCCTCCTCACCAACGACCCCGGCATGGGCGTCATCCGCCACGCCGACGCCGGCTACGACCGCGCCGTCGAGGTCGCCAAGGAACGCGGCGTCCGCATCCCCATGCAAGAAACAGCGTCCGAAACCCGCTGACCAAGGTCCCAACCGCACATCGATTGCTCCGTAACTGCCGTTTTGAGCCACCAAAAGGGCACTTGCGGAGCAATCGATCCCCACGAGGCCCACTCGCGTAGCCCCACAGAAGTAGGAATCATGACCATCACCACCCACTCACCGCTCACCGTCACCCTCGGCTCCAGCGGCGTGACCCCCGAGGACGTCGTCGCGGTCGCACGCCACGACGCCCACGTGACCATCGCCCAGGACGCGCTCGACGCCGTCGCCAAGGTCCGCGCCCACATCGACGACCTCGCCCACAGCGCGGTCCCCGCCTACGGCATCTCCACCGGTTTCGGGGCGCTGGCTAACCGGCACATCCCCAACGAGCTGCGCACCCAGCTGCAGAAATCCCTGATCCGCAGCCACGCCGCCGGCATGGGCCCGGCCGTGGAACGCGAGGTGGTCCGCGGCATCATGTTCCTGCGCGCCAAGACCCTGGCCTCCGGCCGGACCGGGGTCCGCCCGGTGGTGCTGCAGACCATGGTGGACGTGCTCAACGCCGGCATCACCCCCGTGGTCCGCGAATTCGGCTCCCTCGGCTGCTCGGGTGACCTCGCGCCGCTGTCCCACTGCGCCCTGGTCCTGATGGGCGAAGGCGAAGCGACCGGCCCCGACGGCAAACTCTATGGAGGAAAAGACAGCACCGAGGGCGGCCGCACCGTCGCCGAGCTCCTCGCCGAACACGGGATCGAACCCGTCACCCTCGCCGAAAAGGAGGGCCTGGCCCTCGTCAACGGCACCGAGGGCATGCTGGGCATGCTGCTGATGGCCATCGCGGACATCCGCCAGCTGCTCACGACGGCGGATATTACCGCCGCGCTGAGCGTCGAGGCGCTGCTCGGCACGGACCAGGTGTTCCTGCCCGAGCTGCACGCAGCGCTCCGCCCGCACCCGGGCCAGGCCGCCGCCGCGGACAACATGCTCCGGGTCCTGTCCAATTCGCCGATCGTGGCCTCGCACCGGATCAACGACACCAAGGTCCAGGACGCCTACTCGCTGCGCTGCGCACCCCAGGTGGCCGGCGCCGTCCGCGACACCGTGGACCATGCCGCCCTGGTCGCCTCCCGCGAACTGGCCGCCGCGATCGACAACCCGGTGGTCCTGCCCGACGGCCGGGTCAGCTCCAACGGCAACTTCCACGGCGCCCCGGTGGCCTACGTGCTGGACTTCCTCGCGATCGCCGTCGCGGACCTCAGCTCCATCGCCGAGCGCCGGACCGACCGGATGCTGGACCCGGCCCGCTCGCACGGGCTGCCGGCCTTCCTGGCCGCTGACCCCGGCGTCGACTCGGGCCTCATGATCGCCCAGTACACGCAGGCCGGGCTGGTTTCGGACAACAAGCGCCTGGCCGTCCCCGCGTCGGTGGACTCGATCCCGAGCTCCGCGATGCAGGAGGACCACGTTTCCATGGGCTGGCACGCGGCCCGCAAGCTCCGCCGCGCCGTGGAAAACCTGCGCCGCGTCCTGGCGATCGAACTGGTGACCTCTGCCCGGGCACTAGACATCCGCACGCAGCTCTCAGGCGGCGAACTCACTCCGGGTCCTGCAGGCGCAGCCGTGATCGCTGCGCTGCGCGACGTCGTCGACGGTCCGGGCACTGACAGGTTCCTCTCACCGGAGCTTGAAGCAGCGGACGTCCTGGTGGCGTCGGGCAAGGTCCGGGCGGCCGCCGAATCCGCCGTCGGGAATCTCGCCTGAGAAAAAACAAAGTGCACGGCAGCTGAACAATTCCCGGTGTCCCCGAAATCTTTGGCAACACGGAAGGCGGGGACCCGGGAACTGTAGTACAAATGGAAAGTCACACCAATGAAGTTGTGGCAAAGAACACATACAAAGGGGTAAAAGTTCTATGAAAGCACGCGGCACGGTACTGTCCAGGCGCCTTGCATCCGCAGCCACGGTTTCCGACTGGAGCGGCCTCCGGGTCGGCGAACGCGTCGAAATCGTGAAGCACGCACAGGTCATTGCAGCCGGTGAGGTCGAAGAAGTCTCACTGAGCGGAAATGTGCTCTGGTTGGTCCCCGCCGGGCCGTCCGAGACGCAGCTTTTCCTGCAGTCCGACGGCGTGCAGGTCCGCCGGGCGTAGCTTCAACACTTCAGCAGGAAACCGGGGCTCGTTCGCCGTTCCGCACCATGGTGGTGCGGTTTCGCGAACGGGGCCCGGTTTTGTCTGTGGCGGACGGACTTCGGGAGATCCGGGAGCTGTGCGGTGCTGACTAGCGGCTGACTACGGCCCGCAACAGCTTGACCGCAACGGACAATGCTGCGATGTCCACCGGGCCCGGCTTGATGGCCTCCTTGATGGTTTCCTGGATTCTGCCGAGTTGTTCGATGTTTTCGCGCTCCCAGGCGACGATGCGCTCCACTGGATCGGCTCCCGGGGCGGAGGGGCGTGGAGTATTCCGCACAACAGCCTTCGTCATGCCTGCAAGGACCAAATACAAGTCGTCCCGAAGCGCCGCCCGCGCGAGGGCCTCCCAGTGCGTTTCCCGCGGCAACGCCGTGATGTGTTCAAGGATGGGGACCGCAGAGATCCGCTCGAAGACGGCAAAGTACACTTCGGCCACGGTGTCCACGGGCTCTTGGAGTTCTTCCGATATGGCGGAGATGTCCAGAAGACCGTAGTTGACCAGGATCTCGGAGGCGCGCACGCCCAATTCATGGGGCAGGCCGACGGCGTCGGTGTGGGCCAGTCGGATCACCGCATGCTGCAGATTCACGCCGTGAAGGTAGCTGCTGAACTTTGGGCGCAGAAGCGACATGGGGGGCTCGAGCCGGGCCAGTGCATCGGCGATTGGCTTGTCCCGGAAATCGTGGTTGACATACCACCGTGTCGAGCGGTCCAGCGTGCGGCGCATGTCGAGTGCCACCGCACACCCGTGCTCGCTGGGGATGCTTGCCGGCAGCTGTGCGAGGGCCTCGGTGATTGAGTCAAAGTCCCAGATTTTGCGCATGACGACGAACCCGCGGGCCACGGCGGCCGCCGATACCGTGGTCTCCTCCATTGCCCGGAAGGCGAAGGCAATGCCCCCCAGATTGATCATGTCGTTGGCAATGACAGTGGCTACGATCTGCCGCCGCAGCGGATGCGTGGACAGCTCCTCCCCGAACCGCTCCGATAGCTGGCGCGGAAAGTAGTCGTGCAGCGTCCGGGAGAACCAAGGGTCATCGGCCAGTCCGCTTAGGGTGAGTTCCCTGGCCAGCTCGATCTTGGCATACGCGGCCAGCACGGAGAGCTCCGGAGATGTCAGGCCTGCGCCGGTCTGCAGACGGGTGTGCAGTTGCTCTGTGCTGGGCAGGCATTCAAGGTTCCTGTCCAGGTCCGTCACGGACTCCAGCCAGTCCATGGTGCGCTCAAAGCTCGGGCTCCACTGAAGCACCAGTTGGCGGTCGTTGAGGAGGAGCACGTTCTGATCCACATTGGTTTTCAAGACCAAGCGTCCGACTTCCTCCTGAAGGGACTGCAGGAAGCCCGTCCTTTCCGCCGAGGACATCCTTCCCGCGGCGATCATCCGGTCGAGGAAGATCTTGATGTTCACTTCGTGGTCCGAACAGTCCACGCCGGCGGAGTTGTCGATCGCATCGGTGTTCAGCAGGACCCCACCCAGTGCGGCCTCTATCCTGCCCCGCTGGGTGATGCCAAGGTTGCCGCCCTCGGCGATGATTCTGGTCCTCAGCTGATTGGCGTTGACACGGATGGGATCGTTGGCCTTGTCTCCCACGTCCGCGTGGGTCTCGGTGGAGGCCTTGACGTATGTGCCGATGCCTCCGTTGTAGAGCAGGTCCACAGGGGCCAGAAGGACGGCCTTGAGCAGCTCCGGCGGGCTCATCGCCGTCGTTCCCGGCTCCAGCCCCAGCGCAAGGCGCACGGCTTCGGTGATCTCGATCGACTTCTCCAGCCGGGAGAACACGCCGCCGCCAGCGCTGATTTTCGAGACGTCGTAGTCGGCCCAGGAGGAACGGGGAAGCCCGAACAGCCGCTGCCGCTCCGCATAGGAGGCGGCCGGATCGGGGGTTGGATCGAGGAAGATGTGCCGGTGGTCGAACGCCGCCACCAGCAGGATGTGGCGGGAAAGCAGCATTCCGTTGCCGAACACGTCACCGCTCATGTCGCCAATGCCCACTACCGTGAAGTCCTCGGCCGTGGAGTCGATGAGCAGCTCGCTGAAATGGTGCCGGACCGACTCCCAGGCCCCGCGTGCCGTGATGCCCATCTGCTTGTGGTCATAGCCCACCGAGCCGCCGGAGGCGAAGGCATCGCCGAGCCAGAACCCGTATTCGATGGCCAAGGCATTGGCGATGTCCGAGAACGCGGCCGTCCCCTTGTCGGCGGCAACAACCAGGTAGTAGTCATCGCCATCGTGCCGGACCACCCGCTCGGGCGGCACAACCAGCTCGGTGGACCCGTGGGCGCCGTCGAGGGACGTGAGCAGATTGTCGGTGATGTCCAGCATGCCGCGGATGAAGATCCGGTAGCTCTCCTGACCCTCCGCCAGCCAGGCCGCCCGGTCTGTGGCGGCGTCAGGCAGCCGCTTCGGATAGAAACCACCCTTGGCACCTGTTGGCACGATCACAGCGTTCTTGACGGTCTGCGCTTTCACGAGCCCCAGGATCTCCGTCCGGAAGTCCTCCCGGCGGTCGGACCAGCGAAGCCCGCCGCGGGCCAGGGCGCCAAAGCGCAGATGCACCCCTTCAACCCGGGGCGAATAGACCCAGATTTCGTATTTTGGCCGTGGGGCAGGTGCGGCGGGCACGCCCGAGAGGTTGAGTTTGAAGCTGAGGTAGGGCTTGTTCAGGAAGTAATTGGTGCGCAGCGTGGCCTCGACAAGGCTCGCGAAGGAACGCAGCAGACGGTCGGCGTCCAGGACCGGTACGGCGTCAATGGCAGCCGACAGCTCACTTCTGGCGGAGTCCATCTCACTGAGGCGGGTTGGCGGGTCGAGATCCGGATCAAACTTTGCCTCGAACAGTGCAAGGAGTGCGCGCGTGGCCTGGACATTCGCCCGCAGCGTGTCCGCCATGAAGCCGTAGGAGTTGGTGGTTCCCAGCTGCTGCAGGTATTTCGCATAGCCGCGCAGGATGGATGTCTGGCGCCATCCGATTCCTTCCCTGATGACCAGGGCGTCAAAGGTGTCGGACTCGATGTCTCCTCTCATGGCGGCGCAAAACGAGTCGGCAAGCAGCTCGCTGGTGCCCAGGGGGTCCACTCCGGAGGGGTATTTCAGCCCTAGGTCGTACAGGAAGAAGGTGTGGCCGTCGGCACGCCGGACGTCGTAGGGCCGTTGGTCGAGCACCTCGAGCCCCAGGTTGTGGAAGAACGGCAGAATCTGCGTCAGGCTCTTCGGCCGTGTCAGATAGAGGCGGATCCGGGCGTCCTCGGCCAGTACTGGAGTCCCCGGGCGTGCGTAGACAGAAAGCAGCGGGTCATCGCGGTTCCTGCCGTTCGGCCCGTCAAGGCTTTCGAATTTGATAATGTCCTCGACGGCATCCTCCGCCTCGTAGTCAGCCTTGTAGCTTGCCGGAAACGCCTGGGCCCACTGCACGGACAGCCGGGCGGCGTCGCCAGCGGGGAATCTGTGTTGCAGGGCCTCGTCCAAGCCCTCGGCCCATGACCTCGTGGCAGCAATGATGCGCAGCTCCAGCGCTGAGGCGTCGACGGCGGCCCGTCCTCCGCCCGGAAGCAGGATCCGGAAAAACACGCGGGCCATGGCCGACTCGCTGAGACGAAGTTCGAACTCGACGGCTTTCGAGTTGAACGACTCCCGCAGTTCCCGCTCGATGTTCAGCCTGACCGCCGTGCTGTAGCGGCGGCGGGGAAGGAATACCAACGCGGACATGAAGCGTCCATAGGAATCGGGCCTGAGGAACAGCCGGGTGCTGTGACGTTCCTGGAGGCGCAGGATTTCGCGGGCATGGTTGGCCAGCTCGTTTGCGTCGATGTGGAAGAGCTCGTCACGCGGATAGGCCTCGATGGCGGCCAGCAGTTCCTTGCCGGCATGGGACCCGGGAGGGAATCCGGAGCGGTCCAGTACCGTATCCACCTTGTCCCTGATGACCGGGATCTTGAGCACGGACCGGTTTGCAGCGCTGGGGGCGAAGAGGCCAACAAAGCACACCTCCCCGGTAGGGTTGCCGGCCATGTCAAACCTCAGGAGGCTGACTTCGTCCAAGTAGGCGTCCCGGAGGACTGTGGAACGGATGCCTGCTTTCGTGAGGGCCAGGGCCGGACCCCGGGCCCCCGGCATGGCGGAACCTCGCAAGGGCCGGCTCTGCTCCCGGTGCCGGAGGAGCCCGAGGCCGGGCCCCGGCCGCGCCGCGAGGACCGGCAGCCCGTCGTCATCGGCTATGTCATACCCGCGGTACCCGAGAAACACAAAATTGCCGTCGTCCAGCCAGCGCAGCAAGTCCTTGGACTCCTGCGCTGTTGCGTCCGCTGCACCCGCAGCGGCATTGGCATCCAGGGCGGCAACTTCCGCGGCCACGTGCCGATGGATGGCTGCGGAATCCTCGGCGGCCGCCCGAACATCGGCAAGGACCGCCTGGAGATTGAGAATGAGCCGATCGGCGCTGGCCTGATCCGGCAGTCTGGCGATTTCGACGGCGATCCAGGCCTCCGTGCGGGGTAAATCTCCATTGGATTCAGGCGGCGACGGCATTGCGGAAGGCTCGTTCCCCACCGGCAAAGCAGTGCGCAGCGGTACCGGCTGGATGTCCACGAGCTCGTTGGTCCTGCTGGCCCTGGCAACGGTGAAGGCGGGGTGGACCAGCAAGCGTATGGCGGTATGGTCACGGGCGAGTGCCGCCGTGATGGAGGGAAGCAGATACGGCATGTCCTCAGCCACGATTGCCACGACGCTGGCGTCGGGTTCACTCAGCACTCCGATGACGGACTGGCCCGGGCCCCGGGTTGCGGCCAGAGAACGATGGTATTCCGCACGGTTCCGGAGCGATTCAGCAGTGTAGTTCCGGATGTCGTCGTCGGCCACATGCTCGTAGTAGTCCGTCAGGAACGTGTCCTGGGCGTCGGAAGGGCCGGATCTTGGGGACATTGCGCTGCGCCTCCATCGCGCAAGGAGAGGCCGTGCTGCTGCGGTCGCCGAAACCTCGCGCCTGCTTTTATGATGGCTGGCGCGGGGCAGGCAGTCCATCCCCGCGGGGCCGGAGCGACGCCTCCGGACCCCGCCTACCCCAGCAGCGCATTGACCAGCCGCGCGGCCACCTTGGCGGTGCGGCCGTCGATATCAAACTCCGGGTTCAGCTCGGCGACATCCACGTGCAGTAACTTCCCGCTCGCGGCCACCTGCCGGCACACTGCGCTGATCACCGGCAGCGGCACACCATACGCGGCCGGCGCGCTCACCCCCGGGGCCACCGAGGCCGGCAGCACGTCCAGGTCGATCGTCAGGTACAGCGCGTCCACCTGCGCCAGGAACGCCGCCACAAACGCCTGCGCGGCCTCCGCCGAGCAGTCCTCGTCCAGCAGGTAGTCCACGCCGAGCTCCTCCGCCGTCCCGAACAGCGCCCGGGTGTTGTTCGGCTCGGAAATTCCGACGACGGCGTAGCGCAGTTCGCGGCCGGCGGCGGCTTCCGCGCGGGCCATCTGCAGGAACGGGGTGCCGGAGCTGGGCACGGGCTCGTCGCGGAGGTCGAAGTGCGCGTCGAGGTTCAGCACGCCGACCGTCAGGCCCTCGCGCACGGCCACGGACCCGGCCACTCCGAGGTAGCTGGCAAAGGCGGTCTCGTGCCCGCCGCCCAACACCACGGGAAGCTGGCCGGCGTCGAGCAGCCTGGTGATGGCGAGCCCGGCACGTGCCTGCCCTCCCTCCAGCGCGTCCCCGGCCACTGTGACGTCACCGGCGTCGTGCACGCCCCGCGCCAGGTGGAACGCGAGCGGGCCGAGCGCGGCCCGGATGGCGGCGGGGGCGGCCGCGGCGCCGGTCCGTCCCTTGTTGCGCCGCACTCCGGCGTCGCTGCCGAAGCCGAGGATGACGGCGGGGCGCGGACCAGCGGAAGCCGCCGGAACCGTGCGGGGCGTGTAGGCAGTCACTGCCTGCCACCAGCGCCGGTGCTCCGCGCCGTCGCCGTCGAACCGGCCGGTCCAGGGCTGCGGCGGGACATCAACGGGGAGCGCGGGAGAAACCATGCCCCTAGCTCACCGCAGCCCGGGCCGGAAAACCAGCAGCGCCGCCGTCGGACTGTCTGGAATCCCGGAAACCCCCCTTAAACACCGCCGAGACGGCAGTTCACGGCAATGTTTTCGGGAAACACTGCCGTGAAGTGCCGTCTCGGCGGACGCGAAGGCGGAAACCCTAGTGCATCCCGAGGGCGGCCTCGATCGGGCCGATCGCGAAGAACAGCAGGAACGCGGCCGCCACAGCCCACATGAGCGGGTGCACCTCACGGGCCCGGCCCTCGAACAGGCGGATCAGCACGAAGGTGATGAAGCCCGCGCCCAGGCCGTTGGCGATCGAGTAGGTGAACGGCATGAGGGTGAACGTCAGGAAGGCCGGGATCGCGATGCCCCAGTCCTGCCAGTCGATCTTGCCCACCTGCGAGACCATCATGAAGCCGACGATCACGAGCGCGGGGGCCACGGCCTCGAACGGCACGAGGTTGATCAGCGGGGTGAAGAACATGGCCACGAGGAACAGCAGGCCGGTCACGACGGACGCCAGGCCGGTGCGTGCGCCTTCGCCGATGCCGGCACCGGATTCGACGTAGATCTGGTTCGAGGAGACAGAGGCGCCGCCGCCGATGATCGCGCCCAGGGCGTCCACCTGCAGCACGCGGTCGACGTTGGGGATGTTGCCGTCCTTGTCGATGGTGCCGGCCTCGGTGGACAGGCCCACCATCGTGCCCATGGCGTCGAAGAAGATGCTGAGCAGGATCACGAACGCCAGCAAGGTTGCCGCGACGAAGCCGAGGTGCTCAAAGGCG
This sequence comes from uncultured Actinomycetota bacterium, assembly GCA_963722145.1. Taxonomy (GTDB): domain Bacteria; phylum Actinomycetota; class Actinomycetes; order Actinomycetales; family Micrococcaceae; genus Arthrobacter. The sequence continues at coordinate 185,242 of CAVRLW010000018.1, forward strand.
CCAAACGGGTTGGCCTGCCCGAGCAGGGACAGGTCCGGGGCCGCCCACTCGGAGAATTGCGGGGCCACGAGGGACCAGCCCTGCGGGTTGTGGTTCTTGCCGTCAAAGCTGGGCCCGATGTGCAGGATGGATTCCAGGATCACGGACAGGATGGTCGAGGCGACGATGCCGATCAGGATGGCGCCCTTGACCTTGCGGACCACCAGCGCGATGGTCAGGACCAGGCCGAAGACGAACACGAAGGTGGGCCAGCCCAGGAGCTTGCCGTCGAAGCCCAGGCCGACCGGAACGGTGGTGCCGGCGACATCGGGGATGCGGCGCACGAAGCCGGCGTTGACGAGACCGATCAGGGCGATGAACAGGCCGATGCCCACCACGATCGCGGTCTTCAGCCCCTCGGGAACGGCCTTGAACACAGCCGTCCGGAAACCGGTGAGGACCAGGATCAGCATGGTGATGCCCGAAAGCATCACCAGGCCCATCATGTCCGGCCAGGACAGTCCTGGGTTCGTGGCCACGGTGACTGCGACGAATGCGTTGACGCCGAGCCCGGTTGCCATCGCGAAGGGATGCTTGGCCCACGCGCCCATGAGGATCGTGAGGATGCCGGCCACGAAGGCGGTGACGGCGGCGACGGCGGGGAAGCCCAGGGTCGCACCCGTGGAGTCCGGCCCCGAGAGGATCAGCGGATTCAGCACCACGATGTAGCTCATGGCGAAGAACGTGGCGAACCCTCCGCGGATCTCGCGCGAGATGTTCGACCCCCGCTCGGATATCTTGAAATACCGGTCGAGGGCAGAGCTCTGCCTGAGCATTAGTCCTTGCATTAGTCCTCCGGGGGTGATGGGTGTTGCCTAAATCCTATTGGGAGCCCGACGGCCAACCCCGCGATTTCGCCTAGTCTGTAAGGAAGCCAACACTAGGAGTAGCCTGCCCATGCGCCTTATCCGCCAGCTTCGCAGTGTCCTGCTGGGCACCGTCGTTCTCGTGGCCGTCCTGCTGGGCGCCGTGAGCCCGGCGTCGGCGCACGATACCGCGGAGTCCACCAGCCCGGCTGCCGGAGCATCTGTCGCGGCACCGCCCGCGCAGGTCTCGGTGACTTTCAACCACAATCCGCTCGCCCTGGGGTCGCAGATCCTGGTCAACGACGCCGCGGGTGCCAACTGGGCGGACGGCCCCGTGCAGATCGTGGACAACGTTGCTGCGCAGAAGCTGAAGTCCGGCGCCCCGGCAGGGCTGTACACCGTGCACTGGCGGGTGGCCAGTTCCGACGGCCACCCGATCGAAGGCAGCTTCTCCTTCACCGCGACCGCGGCTGCAGCAGGCACGACGGCGGCTGCCGCGGTCCCCACGATGGGCACCGCCCAGCCGGGCACGACGCCGGCGCCCGCCCCTGAGCCGGTTGGGTCGCAGCAGTTTCCCTGGAGCGTCATGGTCTTCGTCGCCGTGGGGGTCGGCATCCTGGTTGCCCTGGGCCTGATGGCCAAACGCCGCCTCACGCCGGACGAGGGCAGCGAGACCGAAAGCTGAACCAACACCGAAGGCTGACCCGCAGTCCGGAAACCGTGTGACCTGCGGGCAGGCCGGCTCCGGCTAAGCGGGAGCAGCCAGGGCAAAACCGCCAGGCAGCAGCGTGGGGACGCCGTTGGGGTAGACCTTGGCGGAGATCGCCTGCCCCACCACCTTGGCCTGGCGTAGGACTTCCTTGGGCGTCGGGGTAATGAGCTCGCCCACTCCCACGAGGTACATCCCGAGGGCATGCATCGCCGCCATGAGGTTCTGTCCGGCTGCCATGCCTAGCTCCGAGAGCATGCGGCGCAGTTGGCTGTGGGCGCAGCGCGTCAGGACAAGATGATCGGCCAGGAGCACGCCGCCCGGGGTCTGGACGGCCCACTTCTCGGTGGGTGATCCGTCCGTGCCGGCCTCAAGGAGGTCCAGCTGCAGGGCCCGGATGTTGTTCCGCACGTCGAGCTTGTGGCTTGCGGCGTAGTTGCGCAGGTGTCGCAGGATTTCGTTGCGCTCCCGCAGGCTGGCGGCGTCCGCCGCGTCGCAGCGCTGGAGCGAGGAGGTGTTGGCCGGATGGCCGGCACCCAAGAGGTCGAGCCCGTCCACAATGATGGACGCAACACCGCGGCGTTGGAGCTCGCTGGCCACAGCCAGGCCGGAGAGCCCCGTCCCGATGACTACGGCGGTGGTCCGCTCGATCCCGCCGTACAAAGGCATGCTCGACACTGCAGGGTACCTCCTTGAAATGGTGCCAGTCGCGGGGAAACCCGGGACTCCAACCTAGGCCTGGTTCGGCAACCTCAGCGGTTGCTTTCTGAAACGCCAGTCTCGGTTCAGCAATGCCTCGAAGGATACCTAAGTTTCCCGCCCGTGGATAGAGGAGGTAGGACATTGGCTGTAGTCCCGCATTTCGGCGGTTTTCTTGCACGGGACCCTGCGGAAACCATCCCGAAAGCCCGGGAATCCGGGCCGCGAAACGGCGTGTTAACTCTGCGTAAATCCTTCGGCCGCGGCCCGCCAGGGACGCCCGGCCGCCGTCTTGAATGTTCGCAATTAACCGAGAATAGTGAGAAAAATCAGGGGTTCCTGCACGCAGATTCCGGGTCGCCTCGCCGGTGGACGCCGGGCGGCGGTACTTCTGGCAGAATAGCCGCAACATCAGGCAAGAATCGCGAGGAGGCGGACCCAATGGGCCGTGAACAGGTGCATCCGGACCCGGCATGGGAGGCCGGCGGCGAACCGGCGCCTCCCCGGGGAATCGTTGTGGGAGTGGATGGCTCGGACCACAGCCACTGCGCCCTTGTGTGGGCAGCTCGCGAGGCTGAGCGCCGTCGCCGCCCGCTGCACATCGTGACCGCCTATTCGGTGCCGATCTTCGCCGCTTCCGGGCTCGACGGCGGCTACGCCACGGTGGACGACTCTGTGATCCGTGAGGGCGCGGAAGCCATTCTCAAGAACGCCCTCGACAAGGTCGCGGTTTATAACATCGACGTCGACGCCTCAGTCGAAAACGGGGACGCGTCCGGCGTGCTGCTGGAAATCAGCGAAACCGCGGAGCTTCTGGTCTTCGGAACCCGCGGCCGCGGCGGCTTCGTGGGCCGGCTGCTCGGCTCCGTCAGCAGCGCGCTGCCCGCCCACGCGAAGTGCCCCACCGTCACTGTGCCGCTGATCTGCGCGGACCGCTTGGGCGAAACCACTGACGACAAGCACGTCCTGGCCGAACGGGCGAAGCTGGGCCACCAGCCGATCGAGAACGTCGTGGTGGTAGGCGTCGACGGCTCGGAGCAGGCCCGCGTTGCGGTCCTGGAGGCGGCGGCCCAGACCGAACGGCTCTCCGCCCGGCTGCGGGTGGTGTGCGCCGTGCCGCAGTACACCGGCTCGCTGGCATGGGTGCCCACCCCGATGGACCGCGATGCCTTGTTCGCCGACATCAAGGTCCAGCTCGACGCCGGCGTGGCCTGGCTGCGGAGCCACTTCCCCGCCCTGCAGGTGGAGACACAGCTCGTGGACGGCTCTCCCGTCGACATCCTCGTCGACGCAAGCCGGCACGTGGAACTCGTGGTGGTCGGCACGCGCGGGCGCGGCGGGTTCGCCGGAATGCTGCTGGGCTCCACGTCCGACGGCGTCCTCCACCACGCCAAGGGGCCCGTCATGGTGGTGCCGGACCGCGACGACCCGAGGCTCGCGGACAGGGCCAGCTTCGGCCCAATGCTCGGCGACTCCTAAGGTCCCGAGGCCACGGGTCCGGCGTCGGAAGGACGGTTTGCGGATGCAGCACCACCCCGGGACGCCGGACCCCGCCGAGGCCGGGCCGGTCCTGGCCCTTGAACGCCTTGGCCAGGACATGCTGGCCAAGGTCGGCGGCAAGGCAGCCAACCTGGGCGAGCTGGCACGGGCCAGCCTTCCGGTTCCCGCCGGTTTCTGCCTGACCACCCGCGCCTACCTGGACGCCACGGCATCCCCGGCGCTGGCGGACGTGCACCGTGCCCTCGCCGCGACCTCCCCGGATGACCTGGCAGGGCTGGCGTCGCTTGCCGCGAAGGCCCGCGCGCTGGTGCTCGACGCCGACGTCCCCGCCGGCATCGACGCCGCCGTGCGCGCCGCATATGCAGGGCTGGGTGCGGATGCCGCGGTCGCCGTGAGGTCCTCCGCGACCGCCGAAGACCTGCCGTTCGCCAGCTTCGCCGGCCAGCAGGACACGTTCCTGAACGTGGTCGGCGCGGATGCCGTGCTGGCTGCCGTCCGCCGGTGCTGGGCCTCGCTGTGGACAGACCGCGCGGTGACGTACCGGGCGGTGCAGGGAATCGAGCCCTCCGCGGTGTCCCTCGCAGTGGTCGTCCAGCGCATGGTGGACGCGGCCGTGGCCGGCGTGCTGTTCACGGCCAACCCCGTGACCGGCCGCCGGCACGAGGCCGTCATCGACGCCAGCCCGGGGCTGGGCGAGGCCGTGGTGTCCGGGGCCGTCAACCCGGACCACTTCGTGCTCGACAGCGCCACGGGACGGATCCTCGAGCGGCGACTTGGGGACAAGGGCATGCTCATCCGTCCCCTGCCCGGCGGCGGAACCGAGCGGGTGGCGCAACCGGGCGCAGGTTTGACGCCCAGCCTGGACGATGCCCAGCTGGCCGCGCTGGAGCGCCTGGGCCGCCGCGCGGAAGTGCACTTCGGCTCGCCGCAGGACCTTGAATGGGCCATCGGCCAGGACGGAGCCGTGTGGCTGACGCAGTCCAGGCCCATCACCACGCTGTATCCGTTGCCGGCAAGGCCCCCATCCGGGCCGGCGCCGCGCGTCTACATGTGCTTCAGCCTGGCCCAGGGGCTGACCCGGCCGCTGACGCCGATGGGCCTGGCATGTATCCGGCTGATTGCGTCCTCTGTCGCGGGGGCGGCGCATTTCCCGGTGCCGGTGCCCCGTGACGGGCCCGCACCGTACGCGGAGGCCGGACAGCGCATCTTCTTCGATCTCACGCCCGTGCTCCGGAGCAAGACCGGGCGCGCCATCGTCCCCCGGGTATTCGACATCATGGAGGCGCGCTCGGCGGCCGTGTTGCGCAACCTGTTCACCGATCCGCGGTTCTCCGTCACCATAAAATCGCCGTGGCGGCTCCTGCGCCACGTCGCCCCGGTGGCGGCGCGGGCGAGAGTCCCGGAGACCCTGATCCGCGCCCTCATCCGGCCCGAGGAGGCGCTGCGCCGGGCCGGGCGCGTGGGCGAACAGCTCCGGGCCGGACTCGCGGTGCCCGCCGGCGCCACCGCCGCGCAGCGCCTCGACCACATTGAGCGGATCCTTGGCCGGCACGTCTTTCCCGTCGTTCCCGCCATCCTGCCGCTGCCGGCCTTGGGGTTCGCCTTGCTCGCCGTGGCCGGAAAACTCGCGGGGAACCCGGGGAACGGTGTGCTGCAGGAAGTCCTGCGGGGCCTGCCCAACAACGTGACCACCGAAATGGATCTGGACCTCTGGTCGCTGGCCACCGCCATCCGCAACGACCCGGCGTCGGCGGCGGTGTTCGGGGAAGCCGCCTTGCCCGAAATAGCCCGGCGTTACCGGGCAGCGGACCTTCCCGGCGTCGTGCAATCCGGGCTGTCGGACTTCTTGAGCCGGTACGGGCACCGCGCCGTGGCGGAGATCGACGTCGGAATGCCCCGCTGGTCTGACGACCCGACCCATATCCTCGGTGTACTGGCCAACTATCTGCGCGTGGATGACCCGGCGCTCGCCCCGGACCGGCAGTTCGGCAAGGCGGCCCGCGAGGCTGAGGCGCAAATAGGGCGGCTTGTGGCCGCGGCGGGGCAGCGCAGCCGCCTGCGCGGTGCACTGGTGCGGGCCGCGCTGCGACGGACCCGAATGTTCGCCGGGTTGCGTGAACTGCCCAAGTACCACCTCGTGGAAGCGCTCGGCGCCGTCCGGCAGCAGCTTACGGCCGTGGGGGCCGAACTCGCCGCGGCCGGGACCCTCGATGCGGCGGACGATATTTTCTTCATTGACCTGGCCGAGGCGCACAGGGGGCTGGGCGGCGCCGCGCTGCAAGGGATTGTGGAACAGCGCCGGGAGGCGTACGTGGCTGAACTGGGCCGCCGGCACATTCCCCGCGTGCTGCTCTCGGACGGCACTGAGCCCGAGGCTGTGCAGACCGGCGCAGGGCAGCCCGGCGCCGGGCAGCCCGGCGCTGTGCAGACCGGCGCCGGCGGCCGGGGCCCGGCGGGCGCTGACGGCAGCGCGGGGCAGCTCTCCGGGACGCCGGCCTCGGCGGGCACCGTCACGGCCAGTGCCCGCGTGATCCTGGACCCCCAGGGCGCACACCTGGAACCGGGCGAGATCCTCGTGGCGCCGTCCACGGATCCCGGCTGGACGCCGTTGTTCCTGACGGCCGGCGGCCTCGTGATGGAAATGGGCGGGCCCAACTCCCACGGCGCCGTCGTCGCACGGGAATACGGGATCCCCGCAGTGGTGGGGGTTCCCGACGCGACGGCGAGGATCGCGACGGGGGACAACCTTACGGTCGACGGCGCCGCCGGCACCGTGACACCGGCAAAGTAGCGCCGGCCAAACAGCGCCGGCCCGCGGCGGCCGCCGGTGCCACACGAGGGCGCGGGCGGCCGGCTCGCTACAGTGGGGCCATGAGCGAAGTGCGCGGTTCCCAAGGCCAGGAGCCCGGGACCACCGGAATACCCGCCGCGGGCACCCCGGCACCGGATACCCGGCCGCCCGAAAACCCCGGCTCCGGCGCTCCTGCGGCCGGCGCCCCCGCGGATCCGGACGCGTGGCTGCCGGCGTGGCTCGTGGAGCGTCCGCTCACGGCCGGCTGGGGGTGGGCCGGGTTCTGGGCAGTACTGATCATGGCCGATGAATTCCTGGATCTGGCCGGCTGGTCCTGGTATGTGCTGGTCGGCATGGCCGCCCTGCCGACGCTGCTGGCAAGCCTCGCCCTTCTGCACGCCACCCCGCGCCGCTACCTGAAACCGCGCCGGGACTCGGTCCTGGGCCACTTCTTCGTCCGCTTCCTTGCCCTGATCGCCGCGTTCCTCGTGTGGGGCGTGTCCGTGGTCATGAGCGCCTCGATCTCAACCACCCTTCAGGCACTCGTCGGTGCATCCGAACGCGAGGTCACCGCGGTGGGCTTCAACCTCCTGCTGGCCGCGATCCCGCTGGTGGTCTCCGTGTTGTGGCTTGTCTTCATCATCCGCTGCGCCTGGTTCCTGCGGCGGCTCCGGGGCTGGAAGCAAACGCCGGAACCGGGCACCGTGCCCAAGAAGTTCCTGCGGGACAGGCCGCGGCTGAGGCGGGTGGTGGTGGGCCTCGCCCATCCCGGGCTGCTGCTCGTGGCGGGCCTGGGCACCTCTGTGCTCGCGTTCCTGCTGGGCGCAGTGGAACTCACCATCAATGTGCTGAAGTAGGACAACCCGGCGGCCGGGGCCAGGCGTACTGTTGACCTATGAGCTGCACTGAAGCGCGCATTCCTCAGGCACGCATTCCCCAGACACGCATTCCCCAGACACAGACATTTGGATCATCTCTTCCAGGGGCGCGGTCACGATGACGCGCAAGTGGCTGCGCTGGCTGCCCGCCGTCGCCGTTCCTGCCGTCATTGCCGCCGGCGCGCTGGCCGGATCCCTGCCCGCCAGCGCCGGGGATCCCCTGCCGCCCAAGACGCCGGAACAGGTGCTGCAGTTCATCGCCCAGCACCGCGAGCCTGCCCTCTCCGGAACCCTGGAACAGTCCTCTGAGCTCGGTCTTCCCGAGCTCCCCAAGGCCGGTGCCGGATCGGACTCGTCACGCACCGCCTGGCTCGAACTGCTGACAGGTCCGCACACCGCGCGGGTGTACCGCGACGGCCCGGACAACGCCCGCATCCAGGTGATGGACCGGCTGGCCGAACGCAACGCCGTCCGCCATGGCAACGAGCTTTGGTTCTACAACTCCAAGGACAACACCGCCTCCCACGTCCAGCTCCCGGCCCACGCCGCCGACCATCACAGCTACGGCAGAGACGTCCACGGCCACCCCGGACCAGCTCGCCGCCATGCTGTTGGCCAAAATCGACCCCAGCACTGACGTGCGGGTGGGCGCCGAGGTCCAGGTAGCAGGCAGGTCCGCCTACAACCTGGTGCTCACGCCGAAATCCGATGCGACTCTGGTGGGGTCCATCGCTGTAGCCGTTGACGGCCAGACCGGGCTCCCGCTGGGCGTCGAGATCAAGGCGCGCGGACAGTCGGATCCCGCCTTCCGCGTCGCCTACACGAGCCTGACCCTTGGGGCCCCCGACGCGTCGGTCTTCACGTTCAGTCCGCCCCCGGGCGCCACCGTCGAGGAGATCCCAGTACCGGAGGGCAAGCACGGGAAAGATGCCGGGAAGGCTACAGCCCCGGCAGCCAAGGACAGCACCCGCAAACCGGCCGTCACCGGCTCCGGCTGGGACTCGGTAGTCGAATTCCCGGCGGGATCGGCCAACCCGGCCTCGGATACCACGGCCCTGCTCCAACAGACCACCGTTCCGGTCCAGGGCGGCAGGCTCCTGTCCACTGCGCTGGTGAACGTGTTGGTGCTCGACGACGGACGGGTCTTGGCCGGCTCCGTGCCATTGGAGCGGCTCCAGGCCGCTGCCGCGCAGAAGTGATTACGGGCCCGGCATCCGGCGGACGTCCGGTGACCGCCGCGTGAGCGCCGCCGGGCCTGGCGCCGGGCTGAGCACCGAGTTGTGCATTGAGACCAGGGGCCTGACCAAACGTTTCGGCCAGCAGTTGGCTGTCGACGGCGTCGATCTGGCCGTGCCGAAAGGCGCGGTCTTCGGTTTCCTGGGCCCGAACGGCTCGGGGAAGACCACCACCATCAGGCTCCTGCTCGGCCTGGCCGCGGCCACCGGCGGCTCCATGCGGGTCCTGGGCGAGGAGATGCCCCGGAAACTGAATGACGTGCTTCCCCGGGTCGGGGCACTGGTCGAGGGGCCGGCGTTCTACCCGTTCCTCTCTGGCGCCGCCAATCTGCGCCGCATGGACGCCGCGGACCCCTACGGTTCCGCCGCGACGCGGCGTGCCCGTGTCCAGTCGGCCCTGGAACGGGTGGGTCTGACGCACGCCGCGGACAAGGTGGTCCGGGCCTATTCGCTGGGCATGAAGCAGCGGCTGGGGATCGCCAACGCCCTGCTGGCTCCGCGGGAACTCCTGGTGCTGGACGAGCCCACCAACGGACTGGATCCCCAGGGCACCCGGGAGGTGCGGAACCTGGTGCGCTCGCTCGCGGCGGACGGCGCTACGGTGTTCGTCTCCAGCCATCTGCTGGCCGAGGTCGAGCAGATCTGCACGCATGCGGCCATCATGAGCGCGGGCCGGCTTGTGGCGCAGGGAACCCTGGCGGAACTGCGCGGGGCGGGCCAGGCAAGGATCCGCGTGCTGACCCCGGATCCGGGAACCGCCGCGCAAGTGCTGACCGGCCTGGGCCTGACCGCGACGTTGAGTGCCGACGGCCGTGCTTCCGGGGGCGCTGGTTCGGTTGCCACCGGCTCCGGGACGGACGCGGCCCTGTTCGCGTCATTGCCTGCGGCTCCGCAAGCCGCGGCAGCCCGGGAAGACGCAGGATCGGCTCAAGCCGTGGAGCCGGAAGCCGTGGTGGCTGCCCTCGTGGCGGCGGGGGTCCGCGTCCGCGGCTTCGCAACCGAGCAAGCCAGCCTTGAGGACCGCTTTGTGGCGTTGACGGGGGAGGGGTTCGACGTTGTCCAGTAACAGCTCACCTTTGGGCGATCCGTCAGTCGCCCCAACAGGCGGCCCGGCCGGCGGCCGCAGCGGAGCGCCCGGCGGCCACAGTGGAGCGGCCGCGGCGCAGGCGGCGACGTCGGGGTAGGCGGCCCATCGGTCCGGCGCGGATCCCTGACCGGAGGACTGCTGGCGTCCGAGCTCGGCGTGCTGTTCCGCCGCCGCAGAACGTGGGCCATGTTGTGCGCGCTGGCGGCCATCCCCGTCCTGATCGCTCTGGCGGTGCGGGTCTCCTCGGCCGTGCCGCCGGGCCGCGGGCCCGCCTTCCTGGACCGGATCGCCCAGAATGGACTGTTCGTGGGCGTCACGGCCATGGTGGTCTCCGTTCCGCTGTTCCTGCCGCTAACCGTCGGCGTCGTGGCCGGAGACACGATCGCCGGCGAGGCCGGGCAGGGCACCCTGCGCTACCTGCTCGTGGCTCCGGCCGGGCGGATCCGTCTGCTGATCGTCAAATACGCCGGGACGGCTCTGTTCGTGGTCGTTGCCCCGCTCGTGGTAGCCCTGACCGGGGCCGGAATCGGCGCGGCGCTCTTCCCGGTGGGGCCGGTGACCTTGCTTTCCGGCGACACGATCGGCACCGGAGAGGCAATCGTCCGGCTCCTGCTGATCGCCGCCTATCTGGCGGTTTCGCTGCTTGGGTTGTCGGCGATCGGCCTGTTCATCTCGACCCTGACCGACGTTCCGGTGGGGGCCATGGCCGCCACCGTGGTGCTCTCGGTCGTCGCGCAGGTCCTGGACGCGCTGCCGCAACTTGGGTGGCTGCATCCCTGGCTGTTCAGCCACTACTGGCTGGACTTTGGCGATCTGCTCCGCCAGCCGGTGTCCTGGGACTCGTTTGCCGTCAACGCCCTCCTGCAGGGCGGCTACATCGCCGTCTTCGGCGCACTGGCCTACGGCAGGTTCATCACCAAGGACGTGCTCTCCTAGCCGCCGGACGGTCCGCCCAGGACGGGGGCCGCTGCGGAACCGGACCTCCGGAACCGGGTCTCAGCAAACTCTGTCTCAGTAACGGGCCGCGTAGCCGTACAGCTGCATCCCGGACATGGTGGCAACATCGGTCACAGTGATGCCGGCGTCGGGGTTGAGTGCCTGGACCACGCGGCCGCCGCCGAGGTAGATGGCCACGTGGTAGAAGCCCGGGGACGAACCCCAGACGAGCAAATCGCCAGGACGTGCCTGGGAGAGCGGGACATGGACAGGTGCCTGGGCGAACTGCTGGGAGGCGGTGCGGGGCAGGTATTTGCCGGCCGCGGCGAACGCATTCTGCACCAGGCCCGAGCAGTCAAAACCATAGGTCCCGGTTCCGCCGTACTGGTAGAAGAACGGCGATCCGGTCTTGCCGAGCGCAACTGAAATCGCGGTCCGGTTGGACCCGCCGGAAATCGGCGCAGGCACGGGCGCCGGTACCGGTACCGGAACAGGTGCCGGAACCGGAACGGGAACAGGTGCCGGCTCAGGTGCGGGCGCCGGCTCAGGTGCAGGCGCGGGATGCGCGGACGCGGGTGCCGGAGACGGTGCCGGAACGGCGCCGGTGCCGGTGCCGGCGATTGAGCGGGGGCGGATGCCGGAGCAGCAGCCGGTGACGGAGCTGCCGGCTGCTGTGCGGCCGAATCGTCCCGTCCCGGTGCCGGGGCAGGCTGTGAGCCCGTGCCAGGCTGCGGCGCGGGGCCGGCCGCCGCGGTCAGTGCTGCCAGCCGATCCTGCTGGCGCTGGCGGTCGAGGGCGTCCACCCGGGCCGATTCCAGCGCCGCCGTGGTGTTTCTCAGGCTTGCCAGCTGGTCCAAGAGCGCGCTGCGCTGCGTCTTGGCATCGGCCACGGCCTGGCGCTGGGCCGCGGTGGCACGGTCGGCGTCGAGCTTGCGGTCCTCCGCGGTCGCGGCGGCCTCGTCGGCGGCGCGGTTGGCGTCCGCTGCGGCTTCGGTCAGCGACCGCGCGGCAGCGGCAGCGGTTTCCGCGGACTCGAAAGCCCGCGCGCGTCCGGCGGTGAGAGCCTCCAGCGTGGCGGCGTCCTCGAGGGCCTGTCCGGTGCCGCTGACGAAGCTGCTGAGGGCGGGGTTCAGCCCGCCGTTGCGGTACAGATCGCCGGCCAGTTGGCCAAGCTGTTTGCGGGCCTTGGCCTGTTCCGCTTCGGCGGCGGCAGCCCTGGCGGCCGCCACAACCGCCGCGTCGCGGCGCGTTGACAGCTCCACGAGGGCCTCGCCGTACGCGTTGTTTGCTTGCAGGGATGCGGCGAGGCTGGCTTCCTGGCCGGCCGACGCGTCGGCCAGAAGCCCGTCGATCCTGGTGACCTCCGCCGCCGTCGCGCTTTCACTGGACTTGGCGGCTGCGATATCTTCCGGTGAGGGGATCTCCGGCGATGCCGGAACCCGGCCTGCTGCCGTCAGCGGTATGCGCCCCGGCGCAGAACTCAGTGCAGAAGTCAGTGCAAAAGTCAGGGGTGCGGCCTGGGCCGGGAGCGCGAGCGTTCCAAGGAGGACCACGGCGGTGCAGAGCACAGCCGTCTTGCGACCGGAACCGGTCCAACTCATGGGCAAACCTCGCGAAGTTTCAGGCTGAAATGAGCGAGGTCGGATTTGGCGCGTGTAAGCCCCTCTGCGGATCACCCAGCAGGCATGAGGCTACGTGCCAAAGATCACTTTAGCAACACGAGTCACATGAATAACATAAACAACACTGGTGTCATTTGGCCACGCACGCGACGGGTGTGTCTCGCTAGCAGCCCGCAACTGCCCCATCCAGGGCACTCCCGGCCGCGGCCGCACGCGGCCAGCGGCACGCCGCCCGTCGCCCGGGCGCGGCCGCACGCTGTTGCCGGGTCAGGCGTGCTGGTGGGCCTCGTGCTCCGAATGCGTGGCGGGCTCGAGCTGGAACGTGCAGTGTTCGGTGTCGAAGTGGGAGCCCAGGCAGCTGGTGAGTTTGTCCAGGACCCGGTCCGCGCCCCGGGCACCAAGTGCCCCGTCTTCCACCACCACGTGGGCCGAGAAGACGGGGACGCCGGAGGTAATGGTCCAGATGTGGATGTCGTGGACGGACACCACCCCGTCCACCGCGAGGATGTGCTCGCGGATCATCTGAACGTCCACGCCCTTGGGCGTGGCCTCGAGGAGCACGTCCACGACGTCGCGCAGCAGGTGCCAGGCCCGGGGCAGGATCATGAGGGCGATGAGGATCGACGCAATGGTGTCGGCCGCCTGGTACCCGGTGACCATGATGACCACCGCCGCCGCAATGACGGCGAAGGACCCCAGCAGATCTCCCAGGACCTCCAGGTAGGCGCCGCGGACGTTCAGGCTTTCCTTCTGGGCGCCGCGCAGGATCAGCAGGGATACCAGGTTGGCGACGGCGCCGAGGACCGCCGCGGCGAGCATGATGTCGGTGTGGACCTCCGGGGTGGATCCGAGCCGGCGGATGGCCTCGATGAAGATGACCACCGAGATGACAATCAGGACCAGGGCGTTGGCCATGGCCGCCAGGACCTCGGCGCGCTGGTAACCGTAGGTGCGCAGATCGCTGGCGGGCCGGGTGGCGATCCACGCGGCCAGCAGGGCGATGAAGACGCCCGCGGCGTCGGAGAGCATGTGCCCGGCGTCGGCGAGCAGGGCCAGGGATCCGGAGACCGCGGCGCCAATCGTCTGTACGAGCACGACGGCGAGCGTGATGGCCAGGACGGCGACCAGGCGCTTGCGGTGCTTGGCAGTGCCAGTGATGCCGTGCGAGTGGCTGTGGTCGTGTCCCATGCCTACAAGGCTATCCCCAGCCGAGCTCGTGCAGGCGCGCGTCGCTGATGCCGAAGTGGTGGGCGATCTCGTGCACCACGGTCACGGTGACTTCCTCGATCACGTCCTCCCGGGAGGCGCAGATGTCCAGGATGGGCTGGCGGAAGATGGTGATCCGGTCAGGCAGCGAGCCGGCGTCCCACCAGGAGTCCCGCTCGGTGAGGGGAACCCCTTCATAGAGCCCCAGCAACACGGTGTCCGGATCCTCCCCGGGCTGCGGGGTGTAGTCGTCCTCGATGAAGATCGCCACGTTGTTCATGGTCTTCGCCAGCTCCGGCGGGATCCGGTCCAGGGCGTCACTGACCGCGGCCTCGAAATCGGCCTCGGACATCGGGAAGGGTCCGTCAGCCGGGCCGTCACCGCCGTCACCGCCGTCACCGCCGTTCGGAACGATCGGCAGGCCGGGCGGGAGGGATGAGGGCATAGGGAAACTCTAGCGGGACCGGCGCCGGGTCAGCCCCACGCCCACAAGGCAGATCACGCCGCCCACCAGGCCCCAGATGGTCGGAATCTCGCCCAGGACCAGCCAGGAGATCAGGATTGTGGTGCCCGGGACCAGATAGGTGGTGGCGGCAAGGCGCCCCGCGTCAATCAGGGACAGCGCATAGGCCCACGTGGTGAACGCGATCGCAGTGGGGAAGATGCCCAGATAGACCAGGCCCAGCGTGGCCGGCAGGGGAGCGGCCTGCAATTCGGTGATCAACTGGCCGCTGAAGGGCAGGCAGCAGAGCGCGCCCACCATGATGCCGAACCACGTGGCCTGGGCGGCCGGGAACTTGCGGAGCACCGGCTTTTGGACGATCACGCTCACGGCGGCCAGCCCGGCCGCGAGCAGACAGAGCAGCACACCGGCCACGTCCGCCGTCGACCGCTGGCCGGAACCAAGCGCAATCACCGCCACACCGCTGAATGCGATCAGGCTGCCGATGATCAGCCAGCGCGGGAAGCCCTCTTTCAGGATCACGCCGGCCATCACGGCGACCAGGATGGGGTTGACGTTGATCAGCAGGGCGGCCGTGCCGGCGTCGAGCATGTGCTCGGCGGCGTTCAGGGCCACGTTGTAGCCTCCGAACCACATGACGCCGTAGGCCAGAATGGGCCACCATTCGCGGCCGCGGGGCAGCCCCTTGAGCTTCGGCACCACCAGCAGGCCCAGCACGACGGCGGCAACCGCCAGGCGGCCGAGCGTCAGGGAGCCCGGCGAGAAGCTCGGGCCCACAGCCCGGATGCCCACGAAGGCCGAGGCCCACAGGACCACGGTGACGACGACGGCGGCGATGCCGAGCCTGCTGATCGGGGCCGGCTGTCCGCGAGGAGTCGGCGCGGGTTGCGGGGCAGATGTGGGGGCAGCGTGCGGAGACCCTTCGTGGGGGCCTGCGGACGGAGTGGGGCCGGATGCGGCGGTGGTAGCCATGCTGCCAATCTAGCCGTTCCCGCATCCTCCCGGCTGGCGAAAATCGGTCACGTCTAGTGGAGATCCTGCCAACATGCCGGCCGGCCTCAGCGCAGGACCCGAGCCGCCTCCCGGACAGCGCCCGCGACGCCGGTCAGCGCCGCCGAGCCGCGCCGCCACTGCTGCCAGTAGAGGGCGACGTCCACGTGCGCGCGGGGAGCGAGCGTCTCGAGCGTGCCGCTCTCCAGGTCCTCGCCGATTTCGATCTCGGGCATCATGCCCCAGCCCATGCCCCAGCGGATGGCATCGCCAAACTCCTGGGCGGCCGGCACATAGTGGCGCGGCGGCTGAAGGGGTGCGCGGTTGAACCGGCGCAGCCAGCGGTCCTGCAAGTCGTCCTTGCGGTCAAAGACCACAACGGGAGCCGCGGCCAGCGTCGCGGCGCTCACCCCGGCCCCAAACCAGCGGTGGGTGAAGTCCGGAGCGCACACCGGAAAATAACGCATGATGCCCAGCTTGCTGGACGAGCAGCCGGGCACTGGCTTGGCCGTCTCCGTGATGGCGGCAGCGGCGGCGCCGGCGCGCAGCAGGTCCAACGAGTGCTCCTGGTCTTCGCGCAGGATCTCCAGCTGGACGTTGTCACTGGCCGCCGCGAGGCCGGCCAGCGCCCAGGTGTGCAAGGAATCGCTGTTGATCACCAGTGTCAGGCGCGTTCCCCCGCCGGGTTGCTCCGGCTGCAGTTCCTCGGCCAGGTCCGCGGAGAGCAACTCCAGCTGCCGGGCGAACCGTACTACGGCCTCGCCGGACTCCGTAAGCCCGGGCGGACGCGCCCGGGTCAGGACGGGCCGACCGATGGCGGTCTCGAGTGCCCGGACCCGCTGGCTGATGGCCGAGGGCGTCACGGCCAGGTGGGCGGCTGCGGCGTCGAAGCTCCCGTGCGTGAGAATTGCGGCCAGCGTCCGGGCCTGTTCGGGGGAAATATCCATCATTAGTTCATCTTATGTATCAGCAGAAACTTTAACTGGCTTCATCTTTGGCGGGCCACCTACCTTGGAATGGTGATCCTCCCCCTCTTCTCCGGCCTCTCCGCCGGCCTGTCCCTCATTGTTGCCATCGGCGCGCAGAACGCTTTTGTCCTCCGCCAAGGCATCCAGCGTTCACACGTCGTCATGGTGGTGGCAGTCTGCGCGGTCTCGGACCTCGTGCTGATCCTGCTCGGCGTCGCGGGCATCGGTGTCCTCTTGGACCGGGCACCCGCTGCCCTCGTGGCGATCCGGTGGGTCGGGGCCGCGTTCCTCCTCGTCTACGGAGCGCTCGCGGCCTGGCGCGCGGTCCGCGGGGAGCAGATGGAGAATCCCGTCGACAAGCCGGCCGGCGGCCGTGCCGCCGTGCTGGGCACCTGCCTGGCCTTCACCTGGCTGAACCCGCACGTCTACCTGGACACGGTGTTGCTGCTCGGATCCCTCGCCGCCGCCCAGGGCGAAGCCGGCCGCTGGTGGTTCGCTGCCGGGGCCGGCCTGGGAAGCATTGCCTGGTTCACCGCCCTCGGTGCGGGGGCGCGTTTCCTGACATCCCTGTTCCGGCGCCGGGTGGCCTGGCGAGTGCTCGACGCCGGAATCGCCGTCGTGATGGTCACCCTTGCCGTGTTGCTGCTTACCTGAACCGCGCCGGCCCGCCGTTCGTCCGACGCGCGGTGGACGGCAAGCTCGAGCTGACCGGTAGCCGGCCCTCAGGTCAGGGGCCGGCAGGCCCTTGTCCGCTCAACGTGGCGGGGCCACGATTGCGGGTATGACCGCTTCCTCAGCTTCGCCCCGCGAAAGAAAGCGCGCAGCCATCGGTACAGCCGCCTTCGCAGTGGTTCCCGCAACGGCCGCCGGCCTGGTGCCGTGGCTTCTGACCCGCTGGGAAGTGGAGTCCCCGGTCCCCGGCGGGGTGCCTGCGCAGATCACCGGCGCCCTGCTGATCGGTGCGGGCGCGGCGGTGATCGCGAACTCCTTTGTGCATTTCGCCGTGGAAGGCATCGGGACCCCCGCGCCATTTGCCCCTCCCAGGCAACTGGTGGTTGGCGGGCTCTACCGGTACGTGCGGAATCCGATGTACGTGTCCGTAGCGGCGGCCGTCGCCGGGCAGGGACTCCTGCTGGGTCAGCCTAAGCTCTTTGTGGCCCTGGGCCTCGGCGCCGTCCCCGTGGTGGCCTTCGTCCGGCTGTACGAGGAGCCGGCACTGACTCGGAAGTTTGGTGCGGCCTACGAGGAGTACCGCCGAAACGTCCCGCGCTGGCTGCCCAGGCTCACGCCGTGGCGGCCCGAGAGCCCGGAGACACCCCGGGCCGGGCGGTCAGTGGGCTAGGGCTAGGGCTAGGGCGCTACTTTCCGCGTCCGGACCATTCCAGCAGCCGGTCCAGCGGCCAGGTGGTGACGATCCGCTCGGCGGGCACGCCGTTCGAGGCCGCGCGCTCGGCGCCGTACTGCAGGAAATCCAGCTGGCCTGGGGCATGGGCGTCGCTGTCGATGCTGAAGAGGCAGCCGGCTTCGAGGGCCAGCCGGATCAGCTCGTCCGGCGGATCCTGGCGTTCGGGGCGGGAATTGATTTCGACGGCCACGTTGTTCTCAGCGCAAGCCGCGAACACGCGCTCGGCGTCGAACTCGGACTGCGGCCGGGTTCCCCTCGACCCCTGCAACAGCCGGCCGGTGCAGTGGCCGAGGACGTTCATGTGCGGATCGTTGATGGCGCCCAGCATCCTGTCGGTCATGGTGCGCCGGTCGGAGCGGAGCTTCGAATGTACGCTCGCCACCACGATGTCCAGCTGGTCCAGCATGTCCGGGGACTGGTCCAGGGTGCCGTCCTCCAGGATGTCCACCTCTATTCCGGCCAGGAGGCGGAAGTCCCCGCCGTCCCCGTTGATGTCGGCAACGACGTCCAGCTGTTCCCGAAGGCGTTCGGCGCTCAGGCCGTTGGCGATCTTGAGGCTAGGGGAGTGGTCCGTCAGGGCGAGGTAGTCCCGGCCCAGCGTCCGGGCGGCGTCAGCCATGAGTTCGATCGGGGACCCGCCGTCGGACCAGTCGCTGTGGCTGTGCAGGTCCCCTCGGAGGGCGGAGCGCAGTTCGGCGCCTCCGGTCGCGAGGGGCTGCTGCCCGCGTTGCCGCAGGCCCTCAAGGTAGTCGGGAACGCCGCCGTCGACCGCCTGTTTGATGACTTCGAAAGTTCTGTCGCCGATCCCCTTCATGCTCTTCAGCCTGCCGTTGCGTGCCCGCGCCGCGACCTCGTCCGGTTCCAGGGCGCCGATAATCCCGGCTGCCTTTCGGAACGCCTGAATCTTGAAGGTGGGGGCGAGCTCGCGTTCCAGCCAGAACGCAATCTCATTGAGGGCATCAACGGCATCCATCCGTCCATCTTGCACCCATCTTGCGCCGATCTTGCACGCGAGCGGGGGTCGATTTTGGATAATCCGGGGGTCTGCCCTTATAGTTTTATAGTCCAGTTCGGAGGAACCCGAAAGGACAAAAACGACAGGCTTCGGCCCTTAATTTTTGCCCTGATATGTTCAACCGAATGGCGTCCTGGCCCCCATCGTCTAGCGGCCTAGGACACCGCCCTTTCACGGCGGCGGCACGGGTTCGAATCCCGTTGGGGGTACGCAAGGAACTGGTCAAACCGGATGGAAAAGTCTGGTAGGCTAAAGGCCTTGAAAATTTGCGGTAGCGATACCGCAGACAGCAAGAAACAAGCAGTAAACAAGCAAGGCCCTGTAGCGCAGTTGGTTAGCGCGCCGCCCTGTCACGGCGGAGGTCGCGGGTTCAAGTCCCGTCAGGGTCGCTCTGATTGCCGGAAGAAATTCCGGCCTTCAAGGTGACATGTCACCTAGGCTCTGTAGCTCAGTTGGTAGAGCGTTCGACTGAAAATCGAAAGGTCACCGGATCGACGCCGGTCGGAGCCACCACTGGGAAGCATCAGTTCTTTGAGAACTGGTGCTTTTCTTCTTAACACCGTTAACCCATCGATTGCTCCGTAAGTGCCCTTCTGGCGGGTCAAAAGGGCAGTTACGGAGCAATCGACGGGGAGAAGGCGGCGCCACGGGGAGACAGGCGGCGCGTCCACGGGCGGCCGGCGGCGGTGAGCGGTTGGCCGCCGACGGGGGCGACCGGTTGGGGGCCGGGCCACCGGCCAGGGCTAGACTCGCACGCTGGGGAAAGAACACCAAGGCCGCCCGCAGCCCGGTCCGGGCAGGCGGCGCAATCTCAACCGAAAAGTGATTCTGCAACGTGACTTCGAAGAATATTGCCCGTCCTCTCACTGCCGCCGCCCTCCTCGCCGCCCTCGCCCTCACTGGCTGCTCGGCAATCCAGACCGGCAGCGCGCCGTCGTCCGCCGCCGGCACGTCCACTGCTTCCGCCTCCGGCACGCCGAGCCCCAGCGAGACCTCCGGACCGTTCGGCGGTTTCGCCAGCGCCGGCGAGGCCTGCACCAAGATCTCGGAGCAGGCCACCGGCGCCACGCTCCTCCCGCTGTCGGCCGCGCAGGGCAAGACCGCGGAACTGGAACAGTTCAAAGCGGACCTGGCCGAGACGGCAGAGCGCGTCCCGGACAGCCTCAAGACGGATTTCGCCAACCTCAAGGAAGTGGCCATCGCGGGCGTCACGGACCAGACTGTCTTCTCCAGCGGCAAGCTCCAGGCCGCCATGGCGCCCGTAACAACCTGGATCGCCACCAACTGCAAGTAGGAGTTTGACCGGGCCATCGCCCGCATCGCCCTTCGGCTGACGTCCCGCCGCTGGGAAGCGGACGCCAGTCATGCTCCCCGATGCACTTCGCCCGCTCCCACGGCCCCCACCTGCGACGGCCGTGGGAACGGGCGCTGCAAGATTCCCCCGCGCGGCCCAAGGCAGGGACTAGGGTTGTGTCAAAGAGAAGGGGGAGTGCGTTATGGAATACCAGAATTCTCAACCCGTTGCCGGTCCCGCGGCCGGTCAGCACGTTGCCGGTCCCGCAGCCGGTCAACCCGCTGCCGATCCTTCGGCCGGTTTGCCGCCGGCCGGGCTGCCCGTTGCCGGCGTGCCCGCTGCAGGTCTGCCCGCGCCGGCGGGCACCGGCCGCACGGTCATATCGGAAGCCGCCGTCGCCAAGGTCGCGGGCATCGCCGCCCGATCCGTACCCGGCGTCTACTCGCTGGGATCGGGCCCGTCACGCGCCCTGGGGGCCATCCGCGACGCCGTCGGCAGCGCCGATCACGCAGCGGGCGTCCGCGTGGAAGTCGGCGAAACGCAGGTGGCCGTGGACATCGATCTCGTCGCGATGTACGGCACCCCTTTGCATGCCCTCGCGGACCAGATCCGCGCCGCCGTCTACTCCGCCGTCGAGGAACTGGTGGGGCTCGAGGTGATCGAGGTAAATATCGAGATCAATGACGTATATGTGCCCGGCCCGGCCAAACCGGCCGCGTCCGCCGAGGCCCGACCTGTCAGGGAGGCAAACCAATGAGTCTGACGGTAGTGGGAATCGCCATGGGGGCATTCGTGGCTTTCATGTCCTTCCAGTTCGGTGTCTGGGGCTTCCTCGGCGCCCTGCTCTTCATGGGCATCGGCGCTCTCCTGGGCCGGGCCGCAGAGGGGAAGCTGGACCTGCGCAGCGTGTTTGACGCTCTCACGGGCCGGCGTTCCTCCTCATGAGCGTGACGGCTGAAATGCCGATTCCCGCCGTCGCGATGGCCGGGCACAACCGCATCAGCACCCAGGCCCTGACGAGCGTGGCGCGGGCGGCCGCGGGCGAGGCCCTCGGTGTGCCGGCGCACGACGTGCGCGCCGAGTGGTCGGACGATGACGGGCTGCTCGCGCTCTCGCTTGTCACACCCGTCGCGGTCCCGAATCTCACTGTGGTTCTCCGGGATCCCGGCCGCGTCGCCGGATTCGGCGGTTCCATCTGGGAGCGTGCCGTCGCCGCCAAAGCCCAGATCCTGCGCCGCGTGACCGAGCTGACCGGAGCGCAGCTGAGCCGGGTGGACATCCGCATCAGCGGGGCCACCGTGCGCGGGGGAGGTCGGGTGCGTTGAGCCAGGACACCCAGAACGCCGGTATCGGCTCCGGCCCGTACGACGCCGATGCGGCGCCGGGGAGCGCGCCGCTAGGTTCCGGTGCCGCGGGCATGGACCGGATTCTGAAACGGGAGACTCACTCATCGCGGGCCGTTGTCTCCGTGATCGCAGCCGCCCTGATCATGGCGGTGTGCGCTTATGCACTGCTTGAGACTGCGGTCCGTGCGATCGGACAGCCGCCGTGGCTCGTGGATCCGCAGACCGCGGCCGAGCGCGTGGTCGCGCTTCCTGCCGGAATCGGCCCGCTCCTTCTCGGCGTCACCGGCGCAGTGATCGCCATGGTCGGACTGTTTTTCTTCCTCAACGCCGTGCTGCCCGGGCGGCGGGCGCGCCACATGCTCCCGGACCGCAGGGCCGCCGTCGTGGTGGACGATGAGGTGATCGCCGCTGCCCTGGCGCGCCGGGCCCGGCTGGCCGCCAACGTGACTCAGGAACAGGTGATGGTGGTCGTGTCGCGGAACCGGGTCATGGTCAACGTCCGGCCGACCTCCGGCGTGCCGCTTCGCCCGGACGCCGTCCTGGAAGCCGTACGGCGTGAGCTGCAGGAAATGGGCCCCTGGCCCCTGCCCGAAGTGCGGATCCAGGTATCCACAGCGGGGGTGGTGGGGGCATGAAGAACACTCCCCGGGTCCTGAACCGCATCCTGATCGGCATCCTTGGCATCGTGCTTCTCGCCATTGGCGTCCTTCTGATGCTGCTGGTGAGCGTCCCCGCCGTCGGCGTGTGGTGGCATGACTGGGCGGGCGGTGTCTTGAACTTCTGGCTCGATTTGTTCGAACGGACGCAGTTCCCCCGCCGCCAGGAGAGCTGGCTGTGGCTCGTCATCTGCTTTGTGCTGGTGGTGGTGCTGGCCCTGATGGTCGCCTGGATTGCCCAACAGGGCAAGGGCCGGACCAGCCTGCTCGTGGCCGAGGAGGACCCGGGCGACGTGCCGGGCAACGTCGGAATCGGCGGCGGCGTGGCAGAGCAGACGCTCCGCGCGGCCCTCGCGGATCGGCCCGACCTGGCCGGAGTCACGGTAGCCACCTACGAAATCAAGGGGGAGCCGGCCCTCAGGATCCGGGTGGAGCCCCGGCAGGGCGTCGCCCCGCACACGCTCGCCGCCGAAGTCTCTGCCCTGGTTGAGGCGCTCGACGCCGTGATCGGCAAGCGCACGCCGGTCCTGATCCACATAGGATCCGGGACACGGTCGCGGTTTGGCCGGGCCGAGCGGGTCCGCTGAGGCGGCTCCCGGAGGTGGCCGCGGAATCTCCTTTGCATAAAGGTTTCATGTAAACGCTTGCATTCCGTGCTGCCTGTTGATTACTGTGATGGTCGGCACACCAACAGTACGGCCGTTTTTCACCGGTACTCAGCGAGGAGCACTCCAGTATGAAAACCCGCAAATTCCTACTTCCCGTCGCCACGGCGGGCGTTTTGGCCATCACCCTTTCGGCGTGTGGCGGCGGAGGTGGCGGCACTACCAGCGGCGGCGACGCCGCTTCGCAGGGCCTGGACGGGCGCGGCCCCATCACCTACGTCCAGGGCAAGGACAACAGCAACGTTGTCCGTCCGCTGATCGAAAAGTGGAACGCAGCCCACCCGAATGAGAAGGTCACCTTCAAGGAACAGACCGACCAGGCCGACCAGCAGCACGACGACCTCGTCCAGCACTTCCAGGCCAAGGACCCCGGCTACGACGTTGCAAGCGTCGACGTCGTCTGGACCGCTGAATTCGCCGCCAAGGGCTGGCTGCAGCCGCTCAAGGACAAGATGGCGCTGGATACCTCCGCCATGACTGAAGCCGACCGTCGACGCCGCTTCCTACAAGGGCACGCTGTACGCGGCGCCGGAATCATCCGACGGCGGCATCCTGTACTACCGCAAGGACCTGGTCCCCACGCCCCCGAAGACCTGGGACGAGATGATGAGCATGTGCTCCATCGCCACGGCCAATAACATCGGCTGCTACTCCGGCCAGTTCAAGAAATACGAGGGACTGACCGTCAACGCCTCCGAGGCGATCAACTCCGCCGGCGGTGCCGTGCTGGACCAGGACGGCAAGCCCAGCCTGAACACGCCTGAGGCCAAGGCAGGCCTCGAAAACCTGGCCAAGGCCTACGCCGCGGGCGAGATCCCGAAGGAAGCCATCACCTTCCAGGAAGAGGAAAGCCGCCAGGCGTTCCAGGACGGCAAGCTGCTGTTCCTGCGCAACTGGCCCTACGTCTACAACCTGGCCACCACCGAAGGTTCCTCGAAGGTCAAGGACGTCCTGGGCATGACCGCCCTCCCCGGCAAGGACGGCCCGGGCGCCTCATCCCTCGGCGGCCACAGCGCCGCGGTCAGCGTTTACTCGAAGAACAAGGCCACGGCACTGGACTTCCTGAAGTTCCTCACCACGGAAGAAACCCAGAAGTTCTTCGCCACGCAGGGTTCACTCGCCCCGGTGCTCGGCAAGCTCTATGACGACCAGGAGCTCGTCGCCAAGCTGCCGTACCTGCCGGTCCTGAAGACCTCGATCGAGAACGCCGTGCCCCGCCCGGTCACCCCGTTCTACCCGGCCGTCACCAAGGCCATCCAGGAAAACGCGTACTCGGCCATCAAGGGCGAGAAGACTGTAGACGCGGCCCTGTCTGACATGCAGAAGTCCATCGAGTCCGCTAGCGCGGGACAGTAGGTCCATCATGGCAACTGAAGTAGGCCCGACGTCGGTCAAGGCACCGGCGTCGGGCGGGGCTCCGATCCACCACGCACCCAAGGGTGTTGGGGAGGATAACCGCATCGCGACTCAGGGGCGTTGGGCAGCCTGGCTGCTGGCGCCGACTATCCTCGCACTGTCAGTCGTGATCGTGTACCCGATCATCACCGCCATTGTGATGTCATTCCAGAAGGATGCCGGTCTGGACCCCGCCACGGGTCTCTTCACCGAAGGAGGCCCGGCCGGCCTCTCGAATTACTACAACTGGATTTTCCAGCAATGCCCGGCTCCGGGCGGCGGAACAGTTGACTGCCCGCCAGGAACCCTCGGTGCGCAGTTCTGGTCCGCCACCGGCACCACCTTCTTCTTCACCATCGTCACCGTGACACTGGAGACGGTGCTCGGCTTCTGGATGGCCGTCATCATGGCACGGGCATTCAAGGGCCGCAGCCTGGTCCGTGCAGCCGTCCTGGTGCCGTGGGCCATCCCCACCGCCGTAACGGCCAAGCTGTGGCTGTTCATCTTCGCCTTCGAAGGCATCGGCAACAAACTCTTCAACACCACCGTCCTTTGGACCGGCAGCGAATGGCCGGCCAGGTGGGCCGTGATCATCGCGGACGTCTGGAAGACCACGCCGTTCATGGCGCTGTTGATTCTTGCCGGCCTGCAGATGATTCCCGCGGAAGTGTACGAGGCGGCCAAGGTCGACGGCGCCTCAGCCTGGCAGCGGTTCCGGATGATCACCCTGCCGTTGGTGAAGCCGGCGCTCATGGTGGCCATCTTGTTCCGCACCCTGGACGCACTGCGCATGTTCGACCTCCCGTACATCCTGACGGGCGGAGCGAACAACACCACCACGCTGTCCATCCTGGTGATCAACCAGATCAGGCAGGGCTTCAACGCGGCGGCGGCTTTGTCCACCATCACGTTCATCATCATCTTTCTGGTGGCTTTCATCTTCGTACGCTTCCTTGGGGCGAACGTGGTGGAGCAGACCGGCGCAGGTAAGGGGAAGAAATGACCGCCGCGACCGAACTACGCGCAGAGCAGGACCGGGGGCGGAAGGTCGCGCAGAATCGGGAGAAGTGGGCCCAGGGACGCACCTACATCAGTGCGGCCGTGATCCTCTTCTGGTGCCTGGCGCCGGCTTACTGGATGGTGGTGACGGCGTTCCGCGACGTCGGCTACACCTACGACACCTCGATACTGCCGACCCACGTGACGCTGGACAACTTCAAGACGGCGTTCGACACGTCCTTCGGCAACCACTTTGGCCAGGCACTGCTCAACAGCTTGTTCATCGGTGCCGTCGTCACCATCGTTTCGCTGGTGATCGGCGTGTTTGCCGCCTACGCTCTGGCCCGCTTGAACTTCAGGTTCAAGTACCTCGTGCTGGGCTTCATCCTGGGAGCTTCCATGTTCCCCGGCGTCGCCCTCATCACGCCGCTGTTCCAGCTCTTCACGAACATCGGCTGGATGGGCACCTACCAGGCCCTGATCATCCCGAACATCTCGTTCGTGCTGCCGCTGACGGTCTACACCATGACCTCCTTCTTCCGGGAGATGCCATGGGAGCTGGAGGAGTCGGCGCGAGTGGACGGCTGTACGCAAGGTCAGGCCTTCCGGAAGGTCATCATGCCGCTGGCCGCCCCGGCCATCTTCACGACGGCCATCCTGGCCTTCATCTCCTCGTGGAATGAATTCCTGATCGCCAGCCAGCTCTCCAGCGATGCTACGCAGCCGGTCACGGTGGCCATTGCCAGCTTCGCGGGTGCGCAGCCCAACCAGATCCCGTACACCGCAATCATGGCTGCCGGAACCATCGTGACCATTCCCTTGGTCATCCTGGTGCTGGTGTTCCAGCGTAAGATCGTCGCGGGCCTCACTGCCGGCGCGGTCAAGTGACGATGGCGTCAAATGAGGGTGGCGTGATGACCGAGGAGCAGAACCAGGGCCACGTGCCGGCGACGCGTCGAAAGGTGCGCTCCGGCGAGGACTTCGACATCATCATCGGGTTCCTCGGCTTCTGGACCGTAGTGCTGCTGGTGGTCACCGTCTGGATGGAGGTGACCGCCCAGCCGGCCCTCTTCTGGGCCCTGGGACTGCTCGCCATGCTGCTGGCCCTCTACGGGATGATCCGGCTGCGCCGGCGTTTGCCGGGCCGGACGGCCAGCCGGCGCCGCTAGGCAGCCAGGGGCCAGGATTTTCATCTGCCGCGGGGGAGGCGGGCACAGCACGTCTGAGGACGGCCGACAGGCTTCCACGGACCGTTCAACAAGGGGACAAACGTGGCACGGACAGAAAGGGCGCAGCGCGGCGGCCACTCCGGCGTCAGCATTGAGGATGTTGCCGCCGCTGCCGGCGTATCCACGGCCACCGTATCGCGGGCCGTCCGCGGCCTGCCCCGCGTTTCCCCGGCGACGCGGGAGAAGATCCTCGGCATTGCCGAATCCTTGGGCTACGTCGCCTCCTCCTCGGCTTCCGGCCTGGCGACGGGCCGGACCAAAACCATCGGTGTGCTGGCCCCGTTCGTCAGCCGCTGGTTCTTCTCCAAGGCCATCGAGGGCGCAGACCGGGAACTGCACTCCCGTCAGTACAACCTTTCCCTCTTCAACCTCGGCGGCCACGGCAGCCACCGTGAGCGGCTCTTCAGCAAGACCATGGTCTACAAGCAGATCGACGCCCTGCTGGTCCTCTGTATGGCGCTCACCCACGAGGAAATCGAGCATCTCCAGAAGATCGATATCCCGCTGGTGGTGGTGGGCGGTCATGTCGAGGAGTGCCCCTACATTGGCATTGACGACTACGCCGCGGCCGCCACCGCCGTCCGCCACCTGATCGGGCTGGGCCATAAAGACATCGCGCTCCTGCACGGCGATGACGAAACCGACCTCAACTTCGACGTTCCCAGGGTCCGGATCCAGGCCTTCCACGACATCATGCGCGAAGGGCGGCTGCCCGTCCGGGCCGAATGGGACGTGTGGGGCGACTTCACCGTTCGCAGCGGCCAGGAGGCGTTCCGGCGCCTCTGGGCCGCCGACGGGCCCAAGCCCACAGCAATCTTCTGCGCCTCGGATGAGATGGCCATGGGCGTCATCTTCGAGGCCAACAAGGCCGGTGTGCGCGTCCCGGAGGATTTGTCGGTCATCGGCATCGACGACCACGACTTCGCCGAGGCCATGGGGCTCACCACGGTGGGGCAGCGCCCGGACCTGCAAGCCGAACTCGGCACCAAGATGCTGCTGGACGAGCTCGACGGAATTTCCGGGGCCGTGCAGTCCGCTGTGGCGCCGCACCGGCTGATTGTACGGACGACGACGTCGCCGCCGCTGCGGACGTCCGCGCGGCTCAGTTAGCTGTACTGAACACGGAGGTTGGGCCGCATCAGCCGTCCCCGCACCGGCCGCAGCCGGGCCGGCCTGGCCTAGGATGCGCGGGCCAGTTGGCGGATCGGCACCCAGCGCGAGGCCAGCCGGCGGTAGGCCGCGGCGGCGCCGGTCATGTCGCCGTCCGCCAGGCACTCGATGCCGAGGCGCACGTCAAGCGGCGAATCGTCCGGATAGACCTTGTCTGCCACCCCGCCGTAATCGAGTTCCACGGCCGAATCCGGGTGGAAGAGTTCAAGCCATTCCGTGAGCTGGGTCAGGTCCTCGAGCATGTCGAGATCGGGTGCCGCGAGGGCCAAGTGCGCCACCGCATAGCTCACGCGCTCCAGTGCCTTGCCTATGCCCGCGCGGATCCGGACCGTCACAATGTGGCCCTCGGATTCGACGACGTCGGTGGGATCCGATTCCTGGAAGAGGCAGAACCAGCTGAAGGGAATGCCCCACGTGGACGCCCTGGTGTGGACCCGGCTCAGGCCATCGTGGGCACGCACCTCATCAATGCGTTCCTGATGCTTGTCCCGCTGTTCTTCCGGGATCAGCAGCTGCGCCAGGGGCCCGTGGATGCCTTCCATCAGGGCATTGGCGGCCAGCCCGGCGCGGAGGACCAGCTGGCTGGGGCAGTACAGCAGCCGGTCCACCTGTGGTGCGGCGGCCGTCCCGGGGCCGGACTCGGCGGCGGCGTGGGCTGCGCCGGACGGCGGCCGCCGTGTCGGGGCGGGGACAACGCGCACGAGGTCGGTCCGGCCGGTGGGAAACGGGTCCCCGTCTGACCGGGTGATGCGGCCCAGGGAAGCCAGGAGTTCGGCATTCTCCACGGCAGCGCGGGACGCCTGGCCGACGCCGGCGGCCCGCAGGGCTTCCTGCTGCTTCTCGGGGAACGCCTCGAGGGGCTCGTAGATCCGGAGCGCGGAAGAGAACGGCAGCCCGGCCTGTCCGTGGTAAATGTTCCCCGTCATCGGATCACGACGCTTCCTGGGCGGCAGCCATTAGTCCGCCAGTTCCGCAAGCACCGGGGCGTGGTCTGAGGCGCCCTTGCCCTTGCGCTCCTCGCGGTCGATCATCGCACCGGTGACCCGTGCCGCCAGGGCCGGGGAGCCAAGGATGAAGTCGATCCGCATTCCCTCCTTTTTCGGGAAGCGGAGCTGCGTGTAGTCCCAATAGGTGTAGACGCCAGGTCCAGGGGTGTGCGGGCGGACCACATCCTGGAACCCGGCCTCCTCAAAGGCGTGGAAGGCGGCGCGCTCGGGCTCGCTGACGTGGGTCATGGCGTTGGCGCGGAAGAAGTCGATGTCCCAGACGTCGTCATCCTGGGGTGCGATATTGAAGTCACCCATCAGCGCGATCTGCGCCTGGGGGTCGTCCTTGACCCAGGTGCCGGCGTGGGTTTTCAGGATGTCCAGCCAGTTGAGCTTGTAGGGCATGTGTTCATCGTCGAGGGCGCGGCCGTTGGGGACGTAGAGGCTCCAGACCCGGATGCCGCCGCACGTGGCGCCGATCGCGCGGGCTTCCTGCACGGCGTCCTTGCCGCTTTTGCCGAACACGGGCTGGTCCAGGAAGGTGCGTTCGACGTCTTCGATGCCCACCCGCGAGGCGATCGCGACGCCGTTCCACTGGCTCAGGCCGAAGTGTGCCACCTCGTAGCCCATGCTCTCGAAGAGCTCCCAGGGGAAGTTCTCGTCCTTGCATTTCGTTTCCTGGATGGCCAGGACGTCACAGTCCGTGCGCTGAAGCCAGGCCTCCACGCGGTCGGCGCGGGCGCGGAGCGAATTCACATTCCAGGTAGCTATCTTCACAGTCCCTAACTTACCGAACTTGGCCCCCGGACGAAGCAGCCAGCGGCTTCCGTCCTCTGGAAATTAGTAGGAAGTCCGAGTATATTCGGCTGCAGAGATGATCTAGGTCACATGCAAAGGAGCATTCGGTCATGGTTCGAGAACTATCCCATTACATTGACGGGCAGCGGGTGGACGGCATCTCCGGCCGGTTCAGCGACGTCTTTGATCCCTGCACCGGCGAGGTCCAGGCCCGGCTGCCGCTGGCCAGCGCAGAGGAAGTGCGAAATGTGATTGCCAGCGCGGAAAAGGGGCAGGTCGAATGGGCTGCGATGAATCCGCAGCGCCGCGGCCGGATCCTGCTCAAGTTCGTGGACCTGGTCAACGAGCACATGGATGAGCTCGCCACCCTGCTGTCCTCCGAGCACGGCAAGACCTTCCTCGATGCCAAGGGTGACATCCAGCGCGGCATCGAAGTGGTCGAGTTTTCCGCCGGTGCCCCGCATCTGCTCAAGGGCGAGTTCTCGGACAACGCCGGAACCGGCGTCGACGTGCACTCGATGCGGCAGCCCCTCGGCGTCGTTGCCGGCATCACGCCGTTCAACTTCCCGGCCATGATCCCGCTCTGGAAGTCCGGGCCGGCGCTCGCCGCCGGCAACGCCTTCATCCTCAAGCCTTCCGAACGGGACCCCTCCGTGCCGCTGCGCCTGGCCGAGCTCTTCACCGAGGCGGGTCTCCCCGACGGCGTCTTCAACGTGGTCAACGGGGACAAGGAAGCTGTGGATGCCCTGCTGGAGGATCCCCGGGTCCAGGCCATCGGGTTCGTAGGCTCCACGCCCATTGCCCAGTACATCTACGCCACCGCCGCAGCCAACGGCAAGCGCGCCCAGTGCTTCGGCGGCGCCAAGAACCACATGGTGATCATGCCCGACGCGGACCTCGACATGGCCGCGGACGCCCTCATCGGGGCAGGCTTCGGCTCCGCAGGAGAGCGTTGTATGGCGATTTCGGTGGCCGTTCCGGTCGGCCGGAAGACCGCGGATGTCCTCGTGGAGAAGCTGCAGTCGCGGATCGCCGGACTCAAGGTCGGGCACAGCCTTGCCAAGGATTCTGACTTTGGTCCGGTTGTGGCAGCCTCCGCGAAGGAGCGGATCGAAGGCTACATCGCCTCCGGCGTCGACGAGGGCGCCAGCCTTGTGACCGACGGCCGCGGCCTGACGGTGGAAGGCTACGATGGCGGGTTCTGGGTCGGTCCCACGCTGTTCGACAACGTCACGAAGGACATGAAGATCTACAAAGAGGAGATCTTCGGCCCGGTCCTCAGCGTGCTCCGCGCCGAGGACTACGACGAGGCCCTCCGGCTCTGCAGCGAACACGAGTTCGGCAACGGCGTGGCCATCTTTACCCGCGACGGCGACGCCGCCCGCGACTTCGCCAGCCGGGTCCAGGTGGGCATGGTGGGCATCAACGTCCCCATCCCCGTGCCGATCGCGTACTACACGTTCGGCGGCTGGAAGGCCTCCGGATTTGGCGACCTCAACCAGCACGGGGCCGACGCGTTCCGGTTCTACACGAAGACCAAGACGGTCACCAGCCGCTGGCCTTCCGGCGTCCGGTCCGGCAGCAGCTTCGTCATGCCGGAAGGCAGCTGATGGGGGCGGAAGTTTCGCAGGAAGCGGACAGCGGAGCAGCGGACAGCGAACGCTTGCCCGGGGAAGAAGCGGAAGTCCTGTTCGAACGGCGCGGCCGCCTCGGCGTCGTGACCCTCAACCGGCCCACGGCCGTCAACGCCCTGACAGCCGGGATGGCCGCTGCCATGCTCGAACAGCTCACGCTCTGGGCCGATGACGACACCATCGCCACGGTGCTGGTGCGCGGCGCCGGCGACCGCGGGCTCTGCGCCGGCGGCGACATCGTCGCCATCTACCGGGACATGCTCGACGGCGGGGACGCCACCGCGGACTTCTGGGCGGACGAGTACCGGCTGAACCTGCTCATTTCTGAATACCCCAAGCCGTACGTGGCGTTCATGGACGGGCTGGTCCTGGGCGGCGGCGTGGGGATCTCGGCGCACGGCTCCGTGCGGATCGTCACCGAACGCACCCGCACCGGCATGCCCGAAACGACGATCGGGTTCGTGCCCGACGTCGGCGGCACCCTGCTGCTCTCCCGCTCGCCGGGGGAGACCGGCGCCCATGCGGCCCTGACCGGTGCCCACCTGAGCGGCGCGGACGCGCTGTTCCTGGGCCTCGCCGACTGCTTCGTGCCCTCAGCCAGCCTGGCTGAACTGGCGGTGGCGCTGGAGACCGAGGCGGTGGAAGCCGCCGTCGCCCGTTTCGCCGAACCGGCTCCGCAGTCAGTCCTCGCCGCCCAGCAGGAATGGATCGACGCCTGCTACTCCAGCGACGACGCCGAGGAGATCCTGCGCCGGCTGCGCACGGTGGGCGGGGAGGCCGCCGGTGCCGCGGAGACTATCGAGGCCAAGTCGCCGACGGCGGTGAAGGTGGCCTTGGAGTCCCTGCGCCGCGTCCGCGGTCTGAGCCTGGAGCAGGCGCTCGAGCAGGAGTACCGCGTGGGCCTGCACTTCCTCGCCGGACCGGACTTCCGCGAAGGGATCCGCGCCCAGGTGGTGGACAAGGACCGCAATCCCCGTTGGAAGCCCGCCACCCTCGCGGAGGTCACCCCGGCCGACGTCGCGGCCTACTTCGCCCCGTTGGGCGGACGCGAACTGAAGCTCTCTCCGAAGGAGAAGAACAAGGAGAAGAACAATGTCTGAAGCAGGAGCGCCTGAAACAGGCACCATCGCCTTCCTGGGCCTGGGGCACATGGGCGGGCCGATGGCCGTCAACCTGGTCAAGGCCGGCTACCGCGTGGCCGGCTTCGACGTTGTTCCGGCAGCGATGGACGCCGCCCGCGAGCACGGCATTCCCACCGCCGGAACAGCAGCGGAGGCGGCGGCGGGCGCCGCCGTCGTGCTGACCATGCTGCCCAGCGGCAAGCACCTCCTCGACGCCTACCGCGGCACCGGCGGCGAGCCCGGCCTGCTTGAACTGGCCGCCCCGGACACCATGTTCCTGGACTGTTCCACGATCAACGTGGACGAGGCACGCGAGGCCGCAGAACTCGCGGTCGCGGCCGGTCACCGTGCCGTCGACGCCCCGGTGTCCGGAGGCGTGGTGGGGGCGGAGGCGGGCACGCTCACGTTCATGGTCGGCGCTCTCCCCGAGGACTTCGATGCCGTCAAGCCGCTGCTGGAAGTCATGGGCAAGCGGGTGGTCCACTGCGGGGCGCACGGTGCGGGCCAGGCGGCCAAGATCTGCAACAACATGATCCTGGGCGTCTCGATGATCGCCGTCAGTGAGGCCTTTGTGTTGGGGGAGAAGCTCGGACTGACCCACCAGGCACTGTTCGACGTGGCGTCCGCCGCCTCGGGACAGTGCTGGGCGCTGACCACGAATTGCCCCGTGCCCGGGCCGGTCCCGACGAGCCCCGCCAACCGGGACTACCAGCCCGGCTTCGCCGGGGCGCTCATGGCCAAGGACCTCAACCTGGCCCTCAACGCGCTCCAGAGCACCGGCGTCGCGGCCCGCCTCGGCCCGCTCGCCGCCGAAATTTACGATACCTTTGCCGCGGAAGGCGGTGCCGGGCGGGACTTCTCCGGCATCATCACCGACATCCGTGAAAAGTCGGAAGCAGACAAATCAGAATCCGGCGCGGCCGGGCACTAATCCCGGACCGAAGCTGACCCAGAATCAGAAACAGAACCAGAATCAGACGAGCACCAGAAGCAGGCTCAGACGAGCACCACCTAAGGGGACCACTCATGACGGAACAGTACGCGAACATCCTGGTGGAGCGCCGCGGCCGCGTGGGCATCGTGACGCTCAATCGGCCCGAGGCCCTGAATGCCCTGAACAAGGCCACGATGGACGAGCTGGTGAGGGCCGTCACCCGGATGGACGCGGACCCGGAAGTCGGTGCCGTGGTGGTGACCGGCTCCGGGAAGGCCTTCGCCGCCGGCGCGGACATCAAGGAAATGCAGTCCAAGGGCTACATGGACATGTACGCGGCGGACTGGTTCCGCGGCTGGGAGGACTTCACCCGGCTCCGCATCCCCGTCGTGGCAGCCGTGTCCGGCTTCGCGCTGGGCGGCGGCTGCGAGCTGGCGATGATGTGCGATTTCATCATCGCCGGGGACAACGCCAAGTTCGGCCAGCCGGAAATCAACCTCGGCGTGCTCCCCGGCATGGGCGGCTCGCAGCGACTGACCCGCGCCGTGGGCAAGTCCAAGGCGATGGACATGATCCTGACTGGCCGCTTCATGGACGCCGACGAGGCCGAACGCGCTGGCCTCGTGTCCCGTGTGGTCCCGGCCGCGGACGTCGTCGAGGAGGCGCTGAAGGCTGCCGAGGTGATCGCCTCCAAGTCCAAGCCGGTGGCGATGGTGGCCAAGGAAGCGGTGAACGCGGCGTTTGAGACCGGGCTTGCCCAGGGCGTGCTGTTTGAACGGCGCGTGTTCCACTCGCTGTTCGCCACCGAGGACCAAAAGGAAGGCATGGCCGCCTTCACCGAGAAGCGGCAGCCGGAATTCAACCACCGCTAGGCGGAATCGGCCACCCCTACCGGCCACCCCCCGGCGGCGTCTAGCGCCGGCACGTTGGCATCAGGTGAAGATGTCGGCCACGTACCTGCCGTGCGTGCGTTCCACTTCATCCATCCACGCCTCAGCCTCCTCCTTGGAGGCGCCGGTCGCTTCCTGGTAGATGAGGGCGCATGTGTCGCGCACCTGCGGCGCCATGTGCTTTCCGTCGCCGCAGACGTAGACCGTGGCGCCCTGCCGGACCAGTTCGACGACGTCGGCCCGGTCTGCCCAAAGCCGATCCTGGACGTACTTCAGGCCGTCTTCGGGGGCGGTGGAAAAGACCGGCCGCAGATCGAGGTTGGCCTGGTCCGCCCACGACGCCAGTTCCGTGCGGTACAGGAAGTCGGTGTCCGGGGCCCGGCAGCCAAAGAAGAGCAGGGCAGGCGCCGGCGTCGTGTCCTCGGCTTCCGCCCGCAGCGCCCGGTCCTGGACGAATCCGCGGAAGGGTGCCAGCCCGGTCCCTGCACAGACCATGATGAGCGGGACGTCCAGGGATGGCGGCGGGTGGAATGCCGCGTTCGAGGGACGGACAGTAACCGCGACCCTTGACCCGGGCCTGGCTTGGGCAAGGTAGGTGGAAGAGGCGCCTTCGAAGACGCCGCGGCCGGACCACGCCGGAGCCTCGATTACGGCGAAGGTCAGGGTGGCGTGGTCGGGGCTCCAGAGCGGGGACGAGGAGATGGAGTACCGCCGGGGGGTCAGCTGGGTCAGCAGTTGCAGGAACGAGGTAAAGGACAGCTGGCACGACGGATAGGTCTCCAGCAGATCCAGGAGGGAGACCCGCTTGTCGAGGATCTCGGCCGCGTGGCGCCCGCGGTCCTGCGCAAGGGCCTCAAGTTCGGCGCGGTGGGCAGGATCCGCCGCGACATCAGCCAGGTCCTCGAGTTGGGTGCGGGTGGCGGGGACCGCGAGTTCCACATAACTGCTCAGCAGTTCGCCCACGGCCACAGGCGTACCCGTGGGCAGGAAAGTGTCTCCCCGTTCCATGCTCAACTGGACGTGCGAGTCGTAGTCGAGGTTGAAACGGGCCAGGGCCCGCTGGACGAGTGCGCTGGGATTCAGCGGCAGCACGGCCAGATAGTCTCCGGTCCGGTAGCTCATTCCCTCGGGCAGGGCGATCTCGACATGCCGCTTGGACCGGGCTCCGGGCTTGGCCAGATCGACCAGTTCCCGGTTCGCGACGACGGTACCGAGTGCCAGCCCGTTTTGGCGCAGCAATGGGTCCCGGACGTTGCCGACGAACTGAAGTTCAAGCTGGGGCTGTGCGGTGGGGCTGCTGGTCTTCTGGCCGAGGGCGGCGTCCACCGCGGGCCAGAATCCCGCGTACCACTCGTCAAAATCGCCGAAGAAGTCGCCGCGGGCGTTGGCTTCGCCCCGGGCATAGATCCGCGCGGCGCCGGCAGCCTCGAACCGGGCGTCGATGGCCTTGGGCACCTCCTGGTACGTTCGCGCCCAGTCCTTGTTGCCGTTGCCGAAGACCGTGTAACGCACCCCGGCGAGGCTGTCCGGCTGCAGGCCCCCGGTCCAGGCCACGAATTTTCGGGCGTTGTCCGGCGGCTGCCCCTCGTAGGAGGACGTCACGATAGTGACGAGCCCCTCCGTTGGCAGCCCGCCGGCCGCCTCGTCGAGCGGACCGATGGTGGGGCTGTAGCCGCGCCGTCCGGCGTCGTTGGCGATGCGCTGGGCGAAGTCCTTGGACGTGCCGGCATTGGAACCGTAGAGCACCCGGATCGGGACGCCGTTGGGCGCGGCGGCCGCCGTTGCCGCTTCGGCCTGCCGGGCATGGTCGACGACGGCCTGGGGTCGGGCTGCGATGGTGACGTCGCGCCTGCGCACGTGGATGAACAGCCCCTCAGGCTTCATCGTCAGCGTGTGCTTAATCTGCAGTTCATAGCCCGGGTCCGCCGCGGTGATCTCGAAGCGCTGCAGGAGCTTGGCCAGGAAGAGCATGGCCTCCTGCAGGGCAAATCCCCGGCCGATGCAGGAGCGCTGCCCGTTGCCGAACGGCTTCCAGGCATTGGCAGGGATTTCCGCGGCCCGAACAGGTGAGAACCGGTCCGGATTGAATGTCCCGGCGTCCTCGCCCCATGCGGCCGGGTCCCGGTGCAGTTGCGGGATCAGGACCATGATGGGCTGGCCGGCCGGGACGTCGTAGCGGCCGCCAAGCTTCGTGTCTTCGAAGGGGGCCACGTTGAACGCCGGGGCGGTGGGCCACAGCCGGAGCGTCTCCTTGAGGATCTGATCCAGGTACCCCAGCCGGGGCAGGTGCTCGAACCGGGCGCTTTCGGTGCCGAGGACGTCGTCCACCTGGGCGCGCGCCTTGGCCAGGACAACCGGATGGCGCAGCAGTTCATAGAGCGCAAAGGACAGCAGGCCGCTGGTGGTCTCATGCCCGGCCACCAGGAAGGTGACCATCTGGTAGCGGACGTTTTCCTCGGACAACCGCTCGCCGGTCACCGGGTCCGCCGCGTTGAGCATGGTGTCCAGGATGTCTTCGCTGCCAGCCGGACTTGGGTTGCGCCGACGGTCGCTGATCATCTGGTCGGCGACCTCGAACATCAGGGCATGGTCTTCCTCGAGCTGGTGGCGTCTGCGCAGCATGATCTTGTTCTGGACCGGGAGCCGGCGCGCACGATCCCCGGATTCGACCAGGCCGCGGACCATGGCCCCGACGAAGGGATGCATCTCTTCCCGGTAGAGGCTGTTGAAGCGGTAGCTGAACGAGCACAGGGCGATGGTGTCCAGTGTCAGCCGGGTGGTGTTGTCCGGAACGTCGATCCGGGCCGTGGGGCCGAGTCTCTCCCACTTCAGGAGCAGCTGCTCGGCGATGTCGTCCATACCGCCGAACATCCGCTTCAGCGCCGCAGGCCCGAACGCCGGCATCAGGATCCGGTGCGCCTTTTGCCAGTTTGGTTCTTCAGTTCTTGCGGTGAACAGGCCGTCGCCGATGAACTCCCGCACCTGCCGAAGGGAAACGCCCAGGACCTTGCCGAAACGGGACTCGTCGCACACTTCGTTGACGAGCTGCTGGGAAGAGATGGCGATCAAGCTGCGGTTGAAGACCTGGATGCGGACAATGGGGCCGTACCGCTCGGCCACCTCGACTATTCCCAGGATTCCCTTGCTGGAGTCGATGTCGGGCAAATTGCCGACCACCGGCTTCGGGGGAGGCTGAGGAATGGGGACGCTGGGCGAAGTCATGGCCCCTCCTAGGCGATCGCTAATCGACGCTCTGTGAGCACTAATTGCTGCCTGACCGGACGGCACAGTCCGGCTCCGAACCACGATACTCCCGTCAGATTCCGGGCAAAATAGGCGCCCATTAGAGTGGGACGGGTGATTCTCATGTGGCAAAAGATGCCAATCGTTCGCTGGTAGCATCTGGTCAATGGGCAGAGGACAACTTCACCGGACCGTGGGTTTGGTCATCGCAGCGATCGCCGGCACCGCGGCGGCGATCCTCTGGGCCGCCGTCGCCGCGGACGGCCACGCACAAGTTGAAGGGCCGCCCCACGGCTTCATCCTGGGCGTCTGGAACGTGCTCTACAGCACGAACGCTCCCGGCGCCCGGATCCTGGGCGCTGCGGTCGCGCTCGCCGTGCTCCTGGCCGCCGGCGTCGCCCTGCTCGAGCGCCGGATCACCACCCGGTCGCGGCGGTCGGCGAACGTGCGGATCGCTCCGCTGGCACCGAAGATCGTGATGGCAGCCACGCGCGGGGTCTATGCCGGGCCCGTGACCGTCACCGTGCTCATCCCGGCCCACAACGAGGAAGTCTCGCTGCCCTCCACGATCGCCTCGCTGCGGGCGCAGTCCCACAGCCCCGATCGAATCGTCGTGGTGGCGGACAATTGCACCGACAGCACCGTGGACATCGCCCGCAACGCCGGCGTCGAGGTCTATGAGTCCGTCGACAACACGAAAAAGAAGGCCGGCGCCCTCAACCAGGTGCTCAAACAAATCCTCCCCACGCTCGGTGCCAACGATGTAGTGATGGTGATGGATGCCGACACCCAGCTCGACGACGGCTTCCTCGATGCTGCCGTGAGCCGCTTCGTGGACGACCGCGCCCTGATGGCGGTGGGCGGCCTGTTCTACGGGGAGGAAGGCCACGGTGTCCTCGGCCAGTTCCAGCGCAACGAGTACCTCCGCTACGGCCGGGAGATCAAGCGCCGGCGGGGGAGGGTTTTCGTGCTGACCGGGACCGCGTCGCTCTTCCGCCCGGTCGCCCTGCGCACTATCGCGGAGCAGCGGGGTGAGTCGCTTCCCGGGACGCGGGGCGACGTCTATGACACCGCGGCGCTGACCGAGGACAACGAACTGACCATTGCGCTCAAGTCGCTTGGCGCCCTCATGATTTCCCCGACGGCGTGCACCGTGGTTACCGAACTCATGCCCACCTGGTCCACGCTTTGGTCCCAGCGGCTGCGATGGCAGCGAGGCGCGCTGGAGAACATTGGCGCCTACGGGCTCACGTCCCAGACGACGCGCTACTGGGTGCAGCAGCTCGGAATCGGCTATGGCGTGATTGCCCTCAGCGCCTACCTGCTGCTGATCTTCCTCATGGTGTTCTCCCTGGACGTGTGGATCTGGTTCCCGTTCTGGCTGGGGCTTGGCGGGGTGTTCATGATCGAACGCGTCGCCACCGTCTGGCAGGGCGGCTGGCGGGCCAGGATCCTGGCCCTCACCCTCTTCCCCGAACTCTTCTTCGACATGTTCCTGAACATCGTCTACATCAAGGGCATCATCGATATTTCACTTGGCCGGACCGCGAACTGGAAACATGTCACCCACACCAATGCCGCCGAGGCCGTCAAGGAGCCCGCATGAGCCCCACCGGCGTGCCAGTCCCCACGGGCATTCTCTTCCCGCAATCGCTCCTGAACTCGGAGTGGTTCGCCATCCTGGCAACCTTCGTTGCGATCAACACCGTGATGTACGCGGCCCTGGCGGTCGCGAAGGTGCTGCCAAAGGTTCACCGCCCCGGCTGGCTCCGCGCCGGGCATGAACGCGGCGAAACCCGCAGCATCCACCCCGACGCGCCCCGCTGACGAAGGGAAGTAACTGTGACGGCCGATTCCCCGTTTGAGCTCCGGCGCGCGGCACCGGAAGACCTTGATGCCGTCCTGGCGTTGTTCGACGACGCAGTCGCCTGGCTTGCCGCCAACGGAAACACCGGGCAGTGGGGCACTGAACCGTTCTCGCAGATCCCGGCCCGGGTGGAGAACGTGAAGTCATGGCTGGCCGAGGAAGGCGCCTGGATTGCAGAGCGGAATGGCCTCGGCGTCTGCGGGGCGATCCTTCTTGGCGAAGCCTCCGACTTCGTCCCGGCCGCCACTGGCGACGAACTGTATGTGCGCGTCCTCATCGGCTCACGCCGCCCGGACGGCAAGGGTGTGGGCCGGTTCCTGCTCGGCTTCGCGGACGATGAAGCCAGCCGCCAGGGCGTGCAGCTCCTTCGCGTTGACTGCTACGGCGGAGGCCAGGGCGACCTGGTCCGCTTCTACGAATCCGCCGGCTACGAGCGCACCCAAACGTTCAAGGTGAAGGAATGGCCCGGACAGATCCTCGAGCGCCGGCTCGCTTGAGCTGATTGTCGTGAAGTGATTGTCCTGTCCGGATGACCTTGGGGCGTCAGCCGCTGAAATCCCCGGCGTTCCGGCGGAACGTGCCCAGGATCCGGATGAGCTGGTCCACGTCCTGGTCCGCGAAGCCCGACTGGCCGAAGACCTCTGAGTTCAGCACCGCCGTCGCCCGTTTGGCCAGGGCGCGCCCGTCGGAGGTGAGCTCGATCAAGGTGGTGCGCCCGTCCGTGGGGTGCGGCGAGCGGATCACCAGCCCGGCGTCCTGGAGCCGGTCCACGGCGTTGGTGACCGAGGTGGGGTGGACCTGAAGCAGCGCGCTCGCCTTGTTCATGGGCAGCGCCCCGCTGCGGGCGAAGCTGAGCAACGCCAGCAGCTCGTACCGGGCAAACGTGAGTCCGAACGGCTTGAGGACGGCCTCGATCCGGCCCAGCAGAATCTGCTGGGTCCGCATGATGGCGGTGATCGCCGCCATCGGGGCGGCGACGTCGGACCAGCCGTGGCGCTCCCAGTTCAGCCGGGCGTCGGCGATCGGATCTCGCGGCAGCGGTGTTCCCATGCTCAGCCCTGCCCCTTGAGACCGGGGAAATCGGAGTCGGAGTACTCGACGCCGAAGCCTTCGGGAACGGGCCCGCCGCCGTGGCGCAGCTCCTCGCTGTGCCGCAGCTCCACGCGCCGGATCTTGCCGGAGATCGTCTTGGGGAGCTCGGCAAACTCCAGCCGGCGGATCCGCTTGAACGGGGCAAGGTGCTCCCGGCAGTACCGCAGGATGTCCTCGGCCAGTTCCGGGCCCGGCTGGTGCCCGGCCGCAAGAACCACAAAGGCCTTCGGCACCGACAGTTTGAGCGGGTCGGGGGAGGGGACGACGGCGGCCTCCGCCACCGCCGGGTGCTCAATCAGCACGCTCTCCAGTTCGAACGGGGACAGCCGGTAGTCGGAGGACTTAAAGACGTCGTCGCCGCGGCCCACATAGGTGATGATGCCGCGCTCGTCCCGGCTCGCCATGTCCCCCGTGTGGTAATAACCGTCACGGAAAGCCTCCGCCGTCTTGTCCGGGTCGCCGTAGTACGCCTTCATGAGCCCCACGGGGCGGGGGTCCAGGCGCAGGCACAGCTCGCCGTCGTCGGCCTCCTTACCGGTGGCGGGGTCCACGAGCACGACGTCGTAGCCGGGCAGCGGCTTGCCCATGGCGCCGATCTTGATCGGCTGGCCCGGGGTGTTCGCGATCTGCACAGTGGATTCGGTCTGGCCGAAGCCGTCCCGGATGGTTTGTCCCCAGGCGCGGTGGACCTGGTCGATCACCTCGGCGTTGAGCGGTTCGCCGGCGGACACCACCTTGGTGGGCGGGTTCAACAGCTGCGTGAGGTCGGCCTGGATCAGCATCCGCCAGACCGTGGGCGGGGCGCAGAAGCTGGTCACGGATTCGCGGTCCATCTGTTCCATGAGCGCCTTGGCGTCGAAGCGTTCGTAGTTGTAGATGAACACGCAGGCCTCGGCGATCCAGGGAGTGAACACGTTGGACCAGGCGTGCTTGGCCCAGCCCGGCGAGGCCACGTTGAGGTGCACGTCGCCAGGTTCCATCCCGATCCAGAACATCGTGGACAGGTGTCCCACCGGGTAGGAGGTGTGCGTGTGTTCGACGAGTTTGGCCTTGGACGTGGTGCCGGAGGTGAAGTAGAGCAGGAGGGTTTCGTCGGCCAGGGTGGGGGCGTCCGGGGTGAAGTCCACGCTTGCAGCGGCGGCGGCAGCGTACTGCCGGGCAGTGTCCGTGACAGCGGGACCCGCACCGATTTCGATCAGCGTGTAGTCGCCGGCGACGTCGGCGAACTTGGCGATGTTGGCACTGCCGACGGCGGCCCAGGACGCACCGCCGCGCTCCACCCGGTCCTGGAGGTCGGCGGGTCCCATCAGGGTGGTGGTGGGGATCATGACGATGCCCAGCTTGATGCCGGCCAGCATGAGTTCCCAGAGCTCCACCTGGTTGCCGAGCATGATGATCATCCGGTCCCCGCGCCGCACGCCCTGCCCGCGCAGCCAGTTGGCCACCTGGGACGAGCGCCGGGAGAGGTCCGCGAAGCTGCGCCGAGTCGCGGAACCGTCCTGTTCGACGATCACCAGCGCCGGCTTGTCCGCCTTGGCCGGGTCTGCCGCGAGCTGGTCGAACCAATCCAGTGCGAAGTTGAATTCCTCGAAGCGCGGCCATTGGAATTCACTGCGGGCGCCGTCGTAGTCCCCGCGCAGGGCCAGCAGCCGGTCCCGCGCGGCCCGGAATTCCTCAGTCACGGTCATGGTGCACCTTTCGAAGTCCTCTGGCGCTGCCGATCCGGGCGGTCCGTGGCACAGCGCCGTTGCCTGGGATCCCGCCGGCCCGGCGCGGTGCCTGCCTAGTGATCCCCATCACTGTGCAATATACTAGGACATCCAAGGGTTTGGAAGAGCGGCGCTGCTCTGCAGGCGGCGCATGACGAAGGGATACGTGCCCGTGCAGCCACAAGGACGTGCCAGCGGACAGTCGGCGCCAGCCGAATTAAAACAGTCGTAAACACAGCCGGATCAAACACCGCGGCAGCCGCATCGGAGGCAGGCGCCGCAGCAGCAGTTGCGCAGCCGCCGTTTCCCGACGCCGACCTGATGTACATCGTGGATCTGCTGCCGCCGGACGAACGGCTCCGCTACCAGGAGGTCCGGGAGTTCCTGCAGTCCCGGATCCGGGCGGCATCGATCGACTACTGGAACCGCGAGGAGTTTCCCTTCGACCTGCTCGCGGAACTCGGCAAATACGGTCTGGGCGGGTTGCAAACCGACGGCACGTCCAAGCTCTTCAAGGGGCTCATGTACGTCGAGGTGGCCCGCGCCGACGTCTCCCTCTCGGCGCTCGTAGGCATCCACAACGAGCTGATCGTCGGCATGATCGATGAGCTGGGCTCGGAGGAACAGAAGGCACGCTGGCTCCCGGGCCTCACCGCGTTCACCCAGCTCGGAGCGTTCGCCCTGACCGAGCCGGACCACGGCTCCGACATCGCCGGCGGCCTGGAAACCACCGCGCGGCTGGACGGCGGCGAGTGGGTCCTCAACGGCGCCAAGCGATGGATCGGCGCCGGCACCATCGCGGACTTCGCCCTCGTTTGGGCCCGGGACGTCGCTGACCAGCACATCAAGGGCTTCATCGTGGAGACGGACCGTGCCGGCTACACCGCCACGAAGATCGCCAACAAGATCGGCCTGCGCATCATGCAGAACGCCGACATTGTCCTCGACGAGGTCCGCATCCCGGCGACCAACCTGCTGCCAGGTGCCACCGACTTTTCCAAGGCCAACGAGCTCCTGCGCGATTCACGGGCCTGGGTGGGCTGGCAGGGCGCCGGCATCCAGCTGGCCGCGTTCGACGTCGCGCGCGCCTATTCGCTGCAGCGCCGCCAGTTCGGCAAGGAACTGGCCCGCTTCCAGCTCATCCAGCAGCAGCTCGCCGAGATCCTGGGCAACGCGACCGCCTCCCTGGCCCTGATGGCCCAGCTGGCGAGGATCCAGGAAGACGGCAAGCTCGAGATGGTCCAGGCGGCGATGGCCAAAGCGACCACCACGCGGCTGGCGCGCGCCTCGGTGGCGATGGGCCGGTCCCTCATGGGCGGCAACGGCATCAGCAGCGACTATGAGATGGGCAAGCTCTTCGGCGACGCAGAAATCCTCTATACCTATGAGGGCAGCTACGAAATCAATTCACTGATCGTGGCGCGGGCCGTGACAGGGAAGTCCGCCTTCGTCTGAGCCCGTTTTCGTCTAGGCTTCGCGCGTGTCCGTGCTGTCCCGCGCCCGGCCTGCCTGGGCTGACTGAACCGACGGGCTGGCGTGGCCGTACCGGGACGTGCGGTTGCGGCCACCGTTCTTGGCCTCGTACAGGGCCCGGTCCGCGCAGTCCAGCAGGGAACCGGCCGCGGCGTCGCCCTGCTCGCAGACTCCGGCGGAGATCGTCAGGAAACCGACTTCCCCGAACGGTTCGGACGCGATGGCCTCGCGGGCACGTTCGGCCGCGCGCAGGGCCTCGGCGCCGTCGGTCTCCGGGAGCAGCCACACGAACTCCTCGCCGCCGAATCGGGCCACGACCTCCTTGGCGCCGGGCAACCGACCGGAGCCTCGCCGCGACCTCCGCCAGGACGGCGTCGCCCATCAAGTGACCATGGGTGTCGTTGACCCTCTTGAAGTGGTCGATATCCAGGACGACGGCGCTCAGGCACGTCCCGCGGCTCCCGGCCTGCGCGACGTGTTCGGCGAGGTGCCGTTCCAGCGCCCGCCGGTTGGGCAAGCCGCTCAGGGCATCGGTGGTGGCCTGCTGCTCCAGATCGGTCCTGCCTCCGTGTTGCCGATGGCGATCTCGACGAGCTCCGCGAACTGGGCCAGCCGTTCCATCATCGCTTCCGTGACCCCTGTGCGCGACTTCGAGGTCAGGCTGAGCGCACCCCACAGGCCGCCGCCGAACCCGGATCGGCGCCGCCGCCGCGGACTGGAAGCCGCCGGCGCGCATCTGCTCCGCCGCCTTCCGCCTTCCGGCCCGTAGACAACGAGGGCAGGCTTGCCGGTCACGGCTACCCGGACAGTGGCGGACTCGTCCGTCGGGGCGAAGATCTGCCGCCGGCTCAGCGTCGGCGGGAGCACCGGGGCCATGGCGACGATTTCCGCCGAGGAAGCGCCCGTGAAACGGACGACGGCGGCGGAATCCACGTGGAACAGCTCGCGGACAATCGCGGCGACCCGCTCTGAGATGTCTGCCGGGGCCGCGTTGCGCGCGACTTCGGTCGCTATTTCGTGCAGGGCCTGCCAAACCTGCTGCTGCTGCAGGCGCTCGGTGATGTCAACCGCCACCACCATGCCGGCCGCGGCCTCATCGTCGGAGGAGACCGGCCCGGCATTCAGCCGGTAGGTGCGGTGGCCGATCTGCCGGCTCCAAGAGACCTCGCGGCCGGCGAGGGCCGCGCGGTAGCGCGGCTCGAGCTCGCTGGCGAGATCGCCCTTGAGCACTTCGTGGATGCGCCGCCCTTCGAGCTCTTCCCTGCGGTAGCCGAAGGTCTCCAGCTCCTGGCCTTCGGCGATCAGGTAGCGCAGTTCGGTGTCGAAGAGGAGCACGAAGAC
Source organism: uncultured Actinomycetota bacterium (assembly GCA_963722145.1). Lineage (GTDB taxonomy): Bacteria > Actinomycetota > Actinomycetes > Actinomycetales > Micrococcaceae > Arthrobacter. The sequence continues at coordinate 229,433 of CAVRLW010000018.1, forward strand.
GCCCGGGACACTTCGCGCCAGCGCGCGGTACCGGTCCATGTCCCGTTGCCGGCGCCGATCGGCCAGCACCCGCTCGGTGATGTCCGTGACCAGGACGAAGAAGCCCTGCACCGCGCCGTCCGGTTATCGGGAGTGTACGTGATCTCGGTGAAGCGAGACTGGCCCGCGGCGTCCACGAGGATCCGGTCAAACTGTCTGCGGCTCTCCGGCGAGCGCCCGCGCGATGTGCGGCCGGTTGGCCTCGAAGACGGCCTCGCCGAGCACGTCGCGGACATGCATGCCGTGAAGCTGCTGGGGCCGGAACCCGAACCATTCGCAGTAGGCGTCGTTGGCCAGGCGGTTGCGGAGCCCCGTGTCCCAGTAGCCCACGAGGGCCGGGATCCCGTTGAGGACGGCCTGCAGCTGCGCTGGGATCTCCGGCAGTGGCGACGGGTCGGCATCGTCCCTGTTGAGCGGGCTGCGATTAGTCATTGCCCCAGTATCCATTGCCGGCCGCGGCATGGAAAATGTCAGCAAGAACTGTCAGGGCATGAACCGGTAGCCGATGCCGGCCTCGGTGAGCAGGTGGCGGGGGTTGGCGGTGTCCGGCTCGAGCTTGCGCCGCAGCTGGGCCATGTAGACCCGCAGGTAGTTGGTCTCCTTGGCGTAGGCCGGACCCCAGACCTCGGAGAGCAGCTGCTGCTGCGTGATGAGCTTCTCCGGATTCCGGACCAGCACCTCAAGCATGTTCCACTCGGTGGGGGTCAGCCGGACGTCCTGTCCGTCCCGGATGACCCTGCGCTTGCCCAGGTCCACGGTGAAGTTCTCCGTACTGACCACCGCTTCGTGTTCCGGTTCGATGCTGCGGCGCAGCAGGGCGCGGAGCCGGGCCAGGAGCTCGTCCAGGCCGAACGGTTTGGTGATGTAGTCATCCGCGCCGGCGTCGAGCGCCTGGACTTTGTCCTCGGAGCCGTGGCGGGCGGAGAGCACCAGGACCGGCACACTGCTCAAGCCGCGCAGTTCCCGGATCACCGCCGTGCCGTCCAGATCCGGCAGGCCGAGGTCCAGGATCACCACCGACGGCGGCTCCTGCCTGGCCTGCAGCAGCGCGGACCGGCCGTCCGCCGCTGCGGAGACCTCGTAGCCGTGGGCCTGCAGGGTGATGCGCAGTGCCCGCAGCAGGTGCGGATCGTCGTCGACCACCAGGACGGCGGTCATGGCGCGTCCTGCCCGGACGGCGAAGACGGCGGCGCGGGCTGGTGGCGGCGGCCGGTCAGCGCCGATTGCGGCTCTAGCGGGGCCTCGTCCCGGACGTGCGTCGAAGGGCGCGCCGGTGGAGAGCGGGAGGCGTGATCACCATGGTCAGGCCGCCGCCCGGAGTCGGCTCCGCCGCCAGCCGTCCGCCCATCGCCTCGGTGAATCCCTTGGCCACGGCCAGGCCCAGCCCGATGCCGGCGGCCTGGGTGGCGTCGTCGAGGCGCTGGAACGGGCGGAACATGTCCACGACCCGTTCCGCCGGGATGCCCCGGCCGTGGTCGATGATGCGCAGCTCGCCCGCAGGACGTCCATTGAGCGTGGCCGGACTGAGCCCGCCGGCAGTCCCCGCCACCACAATGTCTGAATCTGTGCGCGTACTTGACCGCGTTCTCGACGATGTTCGCGACGACGCGCTCCAGCATGCCCTGGTCGGCATCGATCTCGGGCATGTTGGCCGGAAGCTCCACCCGCACCCGGCCAGGCGGGACGCCGTGCAGTGCGCCGGGGATGACCTCGTACCAGCGGAGGGGATGGAGCCGGGGGCTGACCGAGTCGGAAGTGAGGCGGGACATGTCCAGCAGGTTGCCGACCAGCACATCGAGCCGGTCGGAGCATTCCTCGATCGTGGCCAGCAGCTCCTGCTCTTCTTGCGGCGTATATCGGGCCCCGGGTTGCCGGAGGCCGCCGACGGCGAGCTTGATCCCGGCCAGCGGCGTCCGGAGATCGTGGGAGACCGCGCGGAGGATGGACGTGCGCATGGTGTTGCCCTCGGCCAGGCGCATCATTTCCCGCCGGCTGGCTATAGCTGCTGTCGCTCCAGCTGGGCGGCCAGGTGCACACCGAAGGCCGCGAGGAGCCGCCGGTCACTGGCCGGCAGGATCCGTCCGTAGAGGACCAGCCGGGTGGTGGAGTCGATCTCCTCGATGTTTTCGCCGCTGGAGCCCTGCCCCTCAGTCTCCCTGCGCCCTCCGTGGCCGGCCGCTCGTTTGCCGCGCCGCAATGCCGCAGCCGGAACCTCGCCGGCGGACGCCAGGCAGCCGCCAGGCTCGTGTCGCCGAAGGGATCCGCCCCGCGGACTTGGCTGATGAGGGCCGCCCGCGGACCTGGAAGACGGTCCTGGCCTGCTCGAGCAACGACTGGACGGTGTCCTCCGAGCCGGCCGCCCCGCGGGTGAGATCACTAAGGGTGGTGGCTTCCGCCCGTGGCCCGGGCCGCCTCCTTCGAACGGCGGGCGGACAGGTCCACCACCACAGCTACCGCCGACGATACTCCCAGGAAGACGAAGAGCGCCAGAAAGTTCTGCGGATCGCTGATGATCAGGTGGCCGGTCGGTGGCGTGGAGAAGTAGTTCACCAGCAGGCTGCTCCACAGGGCCGCAAGGACAGCGGGCCACAGCCCGCCCACCAGGGCTACCGCCACGGAGCCACTGAGCTGGACGAGCATGGCGGTGGCAACAGCTGTGCTCCGGATTCACGAAGCCGAGCAGCAGCTGCAGGAGCGCGGGCAGGAGCACCGCAAGGATCAGCCCCACCGCAACCCGGGCCCGGCCAAGGTCGCCGGGGCGTGGCCATCCCCGTGCCCCGGCCGCCGAGCGGGTGCGAGACCATGTGGACATCGATGTCCCCGGAGCCGCGGACCACCCGGGTCCCGACCCCGCCGCCCAGGAGACCGCCCAGCAGGCCGGCGAGGTTCTTGCGCCGCGAGATGCCAACCACGATCTGGGTGGCGTTGACGCTGCGGGCGAAGTCCAGCAGGGCGGCGGCCGGGTCTTCTCCGGCCACGATGTGGTAACTGCCGCCCAGGTCCTGGACCAGCCGGCGTTGCTGTTCGAGCGCTTGCGGTGATTCCGAGGCGACACGATCGGCGGCGCGCACGTGGACGGCCAAGAGATCTCCGCCGCTGACGCGGGTCAGGATGCGTGCCCCACGCCGGATGAGCGCCTCGCCCTCGGGCCCCCCGGTCAGGCCCACGACGATGCGCTCGCGGGCCGGCCAGCTGTCCTGGATCCCGTTCTCGGCCCGGTACTTCGCCAGCCCTTCGTCCACCCGGTCGGCCAGCCACAGCAGGGTGAGCTCGCGGAGCGCGCCGAGGTTGCCCAGCCGGAAGTAGTTGGACAGGGCCGCATCGATCCTGTCCGCGGCATAGATCTTGCCCTCGCTGAGCCGCTGGCGCAACAAATCAGGCGGGATATCGACCAGGTCGATCTGGTCGGCGCGGCGCACGACCTCATGGCACGCGCGCACGTCAGCCTCCGGCACGGTCTCATTCGGCACCGTCGCCTGGCCGGACGCCGGTGATGGCGCTGACAACATCGCCGAGGGAGGCCAGATGCGCGATGTTGACCGTGGACAGGACATTGATCCCGGCGCTGAGGAGTTCGTCCACGTCCTGCCAGCGCTTCGGGTTGCGGGCGCCCGGGGCGTTGGAGTGGGCGTATTCGTCCACCACCGCGGTCTCGGGGGCCCGGGCCAGGACGGCGTCCAGATCCATTTCCTCGTACTCTGCACCCCCGTCGCTCAAGCGGCGGGGCGGGATGACCTCGAGGCCCGCCAGGAGAGCCCTTGTGTCCCGGCGCGGCCGCGGTCCGGCGCGAATCGCCACGGCCACATCCTCGCCGCGCTCGCCGAGGCGGTGGGCTTCCTCCAGCATCTCGTAGGTCTTGCCCACTCCGGGCGCGGCCCCCAGGAAGATCCGCAGCGTTCCACGTGCCATGCCGTCATTCTGTCACTTGGAGGTGGGCGCGGGCGACGCGGCGGCAACCCGTGCGGGCGCCCGAAGAGCCGGCGTCAGAGGGGCTGCGTTAAGGAAGCATCAGGATTGCCTGCCGGACGGGTGCGGCGGCTGCGGGGGCTGGTAGCGTCTCGGACGGAAGCGGCGCGGTGTGCCGCGTGGAAAGGACATCATGACCACGCTCAGCCGGCCCCCGGCAGACCCTTCGGCGCCGCGGCCCGGCGCAGGGGAGCACTTCAAGAACTGGCTGCTGTTCGGCCTCCAGGACGCCAAGGGAATCCACCAGGGGCCAGGGGCCGTGAGTGACAGCCACCTGAAAAAGCACCCGTGGTGGCAGGTCATGTGCCTGACCGGCGTGGACTACTTCTCCACGCTGGGCTACCAGCCCGCCATCGCCGCGCTCGCCGCCGGCGTGATTTCGCCGCTGGCCACACTGGTCCTGGTTGCCGTGACCTTGCTGGGCGCGCTGCCGGTGTACCGCCGGGTGGCCGGTGAAAGTCCGCGCGGGGAAGGGTCCATCGCCATGCTGGAGCGGTTGTTGCCGCGCTGGGGCGGGAAGCTCCTCGTCCTGGTGCTGCTGGGGTTCGCCGCCACCGACTTCATGATCACCATGACGCTCTCCGCCGCCGACGCAACCGCCCACGCGATCGAGAACCCGTTCGCCCCCGCCTGGATGCAGGGCCAGAATGTCGCTGTCACGCTCGTCCTGCTGGCCCTGCTCGCGCGCAGTGTTCCTGCGCGGCTTCAAGGAGGCGATCGGCGTCGCCGTCATTCTCGTCGGCCATCTACCTCGGCCTGAACGTCGTGGTCGTTGTCACCTCGATCGTTCGAGGTGTTCAGGCCACCCGGTGGCCGTGGACAACTGGTGGCTGGCGATCTACCACATCCCATGGCAATCCGCTGATGGTAGTGGGCATCGCGCTGCTCGTTTTCCCGAAGCTGGCGCTGGGCTTTCGGGGTTCGAAACCGGCGTCGCCGTCATGCCGCAGATCCAGGGTCATGCCAGCGGACACCGAGGAGAACCCCGCCGGCCGGATTCGAGGCGCCCGGCGGCTGCTGACGACCGCCGCTCTCATCATGAGTTCAGTTCCTGGTCACCACAGCTTCACCACCGTGGTGCTCATCCCGGAGCAGGACTTCGAGCCCGGCGGACCGGCCAACGGCCGCGCCCTGGCGTTCCTGGCCCACGAATACCTAGGGAACGGCTTCGGCACCGTCTACGACCTCAGCACCATTGCGATCCTGTGGTTTGCCGGCGCCTCCGCCATGGCCGGGCTGCTGAACCTCGTTCCCCGCTATCTGCCCCGCTACGGCATGGCCCCCGAGTGGGCGCGCGCCGTCCGGCCGCTGGTTCTGGTGTTCACGCTCGTGGGCTTCATAATCACCTGGCTCTTCGACGCCGACGTCGATGCCCAGGGCGGCGCCTACGCCACCGGCGTGCTGGTGCTGATGACGTCGGCGGCGGTCGCCGTGACCTTCTCCGCCCGCAGCCGACGGCAGCGCAAGCGCAGCATCGGCGTTCGGCGTCATCGCCGTGGTGTTCATCTACACCACCGTGGCCAACATCTTCGAACGGCCCGAAGGCATCCGGATCGCAGCGCTCTTCATCATCGGGATCATCGTGATCTCCCTGCTCTCTCGCATCCGGCGCTCCTTCGAACTCCACGCCACGCACGTCCGCATGGACACACCGGCGCTGGAATTCCTGGCCGCCAACGAAACCGGCCCCATCGCGATCATCGCCCACGAGCCGCTGCGGCCTGAGCGCGGAGGCGTACCGGGACAAGCTGACGTCCGCCATCGAGGTCAGCCACCTGCCGGTGGACTACCAGGCGATATTCCTCGAAGTCGTGGTGGACGACTCGTCGGACTTCGAGACCGACCTGGTGGTCCGCGGCGTGGTCCGGCACGGGTACCAGATCCTGGAGGTCCACGGACCCGTTGTTCCCAACACGATCGCCTCAGTGCTGCTGCACATCCGCGATGTCACCGGCCTGATGCCGCACATCTACTTCCGCTGGACGGAGGGAAACCCGTTCACCAACCTCCTGCGGTTCCTGGCCTTCGGCGAAGGCGAAATCGCCCCGGTTACGCGTGAAGTGCTGCGCGAGGCCGAGCCGGACGTCACGCGGCGTCCCTGGGTCCACGTCGGCTGACACGGCGGCCCGGCAACAGGAGCCCGCAACAGGGCGCCCGGCAACAGAAGGCGCGGCAGCAGGGCGCCCGTGAGCAGCGGGCCAGTGAACACAAACGCCCCTCCGGAGGAATCCTCCGGAGGGGCGTTGTGGTCTTCGGGGAAAGTGTCCCAGCCGGGCGGCCAGGGCTTTTCCTGAGTACTTAGAGCGGGCGGATGTTCTCAGCCTGCGGGCCCTTCGGGCCCTGCGTGACGTCGAATTCAACCTTCTGGTTCTCGTCCAGCGAGCGGTAGCCGCTGCTGGCGATTGCCGAGTAGTGGGCGAAAACGTCGGCCGACCCGTCATCCGGGGCAATGAAGCCAAAACCCTTTTCGGCGTTGAACCATTTAACTGTGCCTGTAGCCATGCCTTTATCCTTCTGAAATGCTGCTGATCTCCGGCGGCCCTGAGGCCAACGGCTGCGGAGACATTCGTCCGCTGTCCCCAACGTACGGGGCGACGGGCCGCGGTGCAAGGGTCTATTGCGGGTCTTCGTCTCGGCGGGTGCTTCAGTCATGCCGAGACGGAGGCGTCGAAGAGCGCAATCAGGTCCCGGCTTATCTGGTACGGGGAGGTCTCGCACGGGCTGTGGCCACCGCGGTAGACCGCAATCCGTGCATTGATCGACTGCGCGAAGTGGCGGTGCAGCGCCAGCGGCCAGAGGTCTTTTTCGCCGACGGCGACAAGCTTCGGCAGCGTCGCGGCGGCCAGGACCCGCCGCAGATCCGGCGTGTGCTTCATGAGGCCGATGATGTCAATGACCGAGGCGCGGCGCGTGAACGCGAACCGGCTCTTCACGAACCGCAAGCGTTTGGGCGCCACACGGGCAACATTCCTGCGGATACCCCAGATCATCAATGCGGTGCCCGCCCTGTTGTTGACCCAGCGACTGAACCAGCCGGCCAGGCGCAGGCCGCGGAAACTCTGCCCCGGCTCGGGCGGGCAACTGATCAAGGTCAGGCTGCGGAATTTCTCTGGCCGTTGGGCGAAGGCCAGTTGGGCGACGATCGCCGCGAAGGAGTACCCCACGACGTGCACCGCGCCGTCTTCGGCGTCCAGCATGGCGAGGAGGTCGTCGCGGAAGAGTTCGTAGTCGTAGCGGCGCCGGGGCGGAACGAGGTTTTCGGGCCCGGCCTGGGCGGATTCATACTGCCCGGCGATGTCGCAGCTAAGGACGAAATAGCCGGCCGCGGCCAGCTCGGGCAGCACGAGGACGAAGTCTTCCTTGGAGCCGGTTGCGCCCGGGATGAGCACGACGCGCGGCTTCCCGGGATCTCCGGTGGAGATGGTGGCCAGGGTGCCGCTGGGCGCCGCGAACTCACCGTGCACCACGCCTTCCGGAAGGACGGCCCAGTCGAAGTCGGGCAGCGCGGCGTCCCGGCGGGCGGCATCGTCCACCAGCCCCGAACCGAAGCCCTCGGGCTCTGGAAACGGGGTGCCGTGTGCGTTGCGGCCGACAGACACCATAGACCTAACATAGTCCTTTCATCCGCTCAGCCGGCAAGGCTGCCGGCGGCCTTGGCGGGGGAGAGCGGGGCATCCACCTGCCGCACCGTTCCGGCGGATCCGTCCACGGTCACCCTCTGGCCGGTCCGCAGCCGGGTGGTCGCGTCCGGCACGCCCACCACGGCCGGGATGCCGTATTCGCGGGCCACCACTGCGCCGTGCGAGATCACCCCGCCCATCTCCATCACCAGGGCGCCGGCGGTCATGAACAGCGGTGTCCAGCCGGGGTCGGTGGAAGGTGCTACGAGGATTTCCCCGGGCTCGAGGTGGGCGCCCACCGGATCCAGGATGACCCGGACCGTTCCGGTGGCGGTACCGGCCGACGCCGGCGTCCCGGCGAGGGCGCCGGAGACGGGGGACTTGGCCATCACGGCGGCCTCCACGTCCGTGCCGTCGGAGAGCAGCAGCCGGGGAATCCGGCGTCGGCGCAGTTCAACGTCGTAGAGCCTCCGGCGACCCGCGACGATGCCCTTGAGGTCGGCACCGCGCAAACCCACGCGGACCTCGTCGAATTCCAGGAAGTACACATCGCCCTCGGCGGCGATCGCGCCGGACCGGACCAGTTCGGTGCTGATCGCGTTGAGCTGGCGGTGCATCTCCGCGAGGGCGAGGACGATGTAAAACTTGGGCAGTTCACGTAGTCCCGACAACTGCCGGGTCCGGCGCAGGCAAAATTCCACCAGCCGGGCGCGCAGCCGGCTCCGGGCCCTGGTCCGTTCCACCAGGGTCCGGATTCTGGCCTCGGCGTGTTCCTCGGCACGGGCGAACTGCCGGTCGGGGGCCTGCTCGGGGTCCTCCACGTAAAGGTAGTTCGAGATCATGCCGAGGATATGGTCCGGCTTCTCCGACCACCGCGGCATGCCAAGGTCGATCTCCGCCACGGCGCGGTGGCCGTAGCGGTCCAGGAACACGCCCAGGCCGGTCTGCGCCACTGCGGGCAGCGAGCCGGCCGCGTACAGGGCGGCCAGTTCCTTCGGACCGTGGGCCAGGAACACTTCACGGGAGGCGGCATTCGCGCGGATCGTGACGGCCAGATGCCAGAGCTCAAGGTCCATCTCGGTGGTGACGTTGTTGGGCAGCCCCCGCAACACTGCCTCGAGCTCCCTCGGTTCGGCGATGCCGCGCAACAGCCTGCGGGCCCCGGCCAGCATGAGGTACCCGACGGACGGTCCGGGCAGCGTGGCCAGGATCAGCCCGTCCACGGTGCCGTCCAGGACGTGCTGGGCGTGATCGAGCCGGCCGAAAGCGGTGGCCGGCTCGGGCAGGGCAAGCTCGGCTTCGAGGCGCTTTCCGTAGTCGAAGGCGCGGCGCAGTTCGGCGGCCGGCCGCACCGCGGCCCTCAACAGGGACGGAACCAGCCGGACCGTCAGGGCCAGGCCGGCGAGGCTGTTGGGATTGCGCGCTGCGGGGTCGCGGGCTGCGGGGCTGCCGGGCCCCGGTTTCCGTAGGGCCCGCCGGGCGGCTGCGCCGGGACGTGTCCGCCGGGGCGGCCGTTGGCGCACGCCGAACCGCGGATCAGCGAGGAGCGCCGGGAAAACCGCGCCCGACCTCCCGTCTGCCAGCGGGAGCATCCGCAGCAGGTAGCGGCGGCCGTATCTGCTGCGCACCATGGCCGTCACGTCCACATACATGCGCAGCCCCGGGTTGACGTACTGCCACGGCCCGTTGCGGTTCCGCATTGAGCCCAGCACGGAGAGCCCCATGGGGGTGAGAGGCCTGGTCAGGCCCTGGAGCAAGGTGCCGCACAGGTACACGCGGGGCTCAGCGGCGGCGCCCGATTCCGCGCCCAGGGGTTCTGCGGCGGCCGGGTCCGGCAGCGGGTACAGCGTGGTGATGGGCCGCGACTGGGTGACCCAGATCTTGCCCGCGGGGTCGATCACCCATTCCACATCCTGGGGTGCACCGAACAGGCGCTGGACGGTATCGCCCAGTGCCGTGAGCTCGCGGATCCGGCCGTCATTCAGGCTCGGCCGCCGCCGGGCCGAGGTCCCGTCCGGCGAGCGGAGCAGGATGCGCCCGGTGGCCGTATCCGCGACGAAATGGTCCGGGTTCACGCTGCCGGAGACCACCGCCTGGCCGGGCCCGGCGCTCGCATCGATGACCGTTTCGGTCCGGGTGCCCGTCACGGGATTGGCGGTGAACAGCACGCCGGCGGTGGTGGCGGTGACGACGTCCTGGACGACGACGGCGAGTCCTGCGTCGCGGTGGCTGATCCCGTTGGCGGAGCGGTAGGCCACGGCCCGTTCGGTCCAGAGTGAGGCCCAGCAGCGCCGGGCCGACTCGACCACGGCATCGGCTCCGGAGATGTTGAGGAAGGAATCCTGCTGTCCGGCGAAGCTGGCGAAGGGCAGGTCCTCGGCCGTGGCGGAGGACCTGACGGCCACGGCGGCGCCGCTGCCGAGTGCGGCATACGCGGTGCGGAGGGCGGCATCGACATCGGCGGGGATCGGTGCGGTGACGATCATTTCCCGCGCCTGCCTCGCCAGTTCGCCCAAGTCAGGCTCGGAGTGGTCCAACCCGGGCTGGCCAGGTTGGCCGTGGCCTGGTTCGCCGTCGTTTGGGGATGCGGGCTGGGCGGCGTCCAGGCGGGCCGCCAGTGCCTCCAGTTCGGCCGGGGCGGCCTTTCGGTACGCGGCCGTGGTGAGGCAGAAGCCGCGCGGCACCGGGAATCCGGCCGCGGTGAGCTTGCCGAGGTTCACGGCCTTGCCGCCCACGAGCTGCAGGGGAGCGGAGCCCAGTGCACTGAGATCTATGAAGCGTTGATCCACGACGAAACTTTCCGGCGGCCTGCCCTCTGCAGAACCCATTTCCCTGCTCCCACGTCCTGTCCGCGTATTCAAGTCGCGTGTCCAAGCCACGGCTTGAAGCCATGGCCGGTTTGCCGGTCCTGTGCCCGGCGGTGCGGCACCCTGTAGTGCTCCTCTGACGAGTGCGGCTGCAGGCCTACTGGCCGGCGTCGGCTTCGCCGGTGTCCTCCCACATGAGATCCAGGTTGCGGAAGACGGGCGGACCGTCGCACAGGGCGGCCATTTTCGCGGCGAATTCTGAGGTCTCGGGCCGGTTGGAGTTCTCCATGGCCGACTCGTAGGAGTCGAATTCAACGATCGTGAGGTAGGTGCCGGGGCGGTCGCGGTCGGCGGTGGCCGAGATGCGGCGGAACGTCGGGGCCGTGGTCCCGTCCGTTCTTGACGGGCGGCCGAGTTCCTCGATCTCCTCGATGCGGGACGTCTGGAATTCGATGATCTGCACAAACCTGGCCATGATGGCTCCTCGACGGCGGCGGATGCTGATGCGCTTCACGCTAGACCCTCGTCCTTGCCCGTGCAAGGGCGAGGCGAAGGCGGCTGCGCGGCTGCCGGCGCCGCCGCCGTCGGGAGTCCTGCTACGGGGTCAGCAGGGCCTTGATGGCGCGCCTTTCGTCCATGGCGCGGTAGGCCTCGGGCGCCTCCTCGAGGGGCATGACCGAGTCGAACACCCGGCCCGGATTGATGGTGCCGTCCAGCACGTCCGCCAGCAGTTCCGGGATGTACGTCCGGGCCGGGGCCATGCCGCCGCCGATCGAGATGTTGGTGTCGAACAGGAAGCGCAGCGGGGCCTCGGCCCCGCCGGTGGGGACGCCCACAAAGCCGAGGGCGCCGCCCGGGCGAACGCTGTGCAGCGCCTGCTCCATGGATTCCTTGGTCCCCACGCACTCCAGCACGGAGTCGGCCAGAATGCCGCCGAGCAGTTCGCGAACCTTGGCGACGCCGTCGTCCCCGCGTTCGGCGACGATGTCCGTGGCCCCGAATTCGCGGGCGATCGCCTGCCGGTCGGCGTGACGTGACATGGCGATGATTCGCTCCGCGCCGAGGCGCTTGGCGGCCAGCACGCCGCAGAGGCCGACGGCGCCGTCGCCCACCACGACGACCGTCCGGCCCGGGCCGGCCTTGGCGGCGAGGGCCGCGTGGTGGCCGGTGGCCATGACATCGGAGAGCGTGAGCAGGCTGGCACGGAGGGCATCGTCCGGTTCGGTGACGCCCGGGACCTTGACCAGCGTGGACTCGGCGAGCGGCACCCGGACAGCCTGGCCCTGGCCGCCGTCGATCCCGTGACCGGTGTCATCCTTGCCGCCCCAGCCGGCGAGGCGGTTGCAGGCGACCGTGACGCCGTTGAGGCACTGGGGGCACTCGCCGCAACTGACCACGAAGGGTGCGATCACGAGGTCGCCCACGGCAAGGTCCTTGATGTCCTCGCCGATGCTTTCCACTGTCCCGATGAACTCGTGCCCGATCGCGGTCGGCCTGCGGGTGGGCTTGACCCCGCGGTAGGGCCACAGATCTGAGCCGCAGACGCAGGAGGCGGTGACTTTCACGACGACGTCGGTGGGCGACTGGAGTGTGGGGTAGTCGCGGTCTTCGACTCTGATGTCGCCGGGACCGTGGATGATGGTGGCGCGCATGGGGGCTCCTCGCATGGTGGTGGGTGGGCTGGGACCGAGTTTAGTCGTCCCGGCGCGGGGGCCCCGGTTGAGCCTTGGGCTGCGTTTGGGCGGAGCGCCGCCTTTAGCGCATGCCCTCGCGGCGGATCGCGGTGGCGATCGCAGCGGCCCGGGTTTCCACGCCGAGCTTGGCATAAATGTGCGCCAGGTGCGTCTTCACGGTGGCCTCGGAGATGAACAGCCGCTGGCCGAGCTCACGGTTGCTGAGGCCTTCGATCAGCAGGCTCAACAGCTCCGCTTCGCGCGGCGTCAGGATCTCGTCCGGGTTCCGCAGCTGCTGGAAGAGCCGCGACGCCACCGGAGCGCTCATCACGCTCTTACCTTGGACTGCACCTCGGATCGCGGCGAATATCTCCTCCGGCGCGGCATCCTTGAGCAGGTAGCCCATGGCGCCGGCGTCAACGGCGCGGACAATGTCAGCGTCCGAATCGTAGGTGGTGAACACCAGCACGGCCTGCCTGCTGTTGCGGCGGCGCAGCTGCTTGATGGCCTCGATGCCGTCCATGCCCGGGCCCATGGCGAGGTCCATCACCACCACGGCCGGGCCGAGCTGCTCCATCTGGACCAGCGCGTCCTCGCCGGAGGCCGCCTCGGCCACGACCTGGATATCGGGCTGTGTTCCCAGCAGCGCCCTGAGCCCGCTGCGGACCACCAGATGGTCGTCCACCAGCAGCACGGTTATCGGATTCACTGTTCCTCCGCGGTTGGCAATTGCGCGGCCACGATGGTCCCTTCGCCGGGCGTGCTTTCCACCGAGAATACGCCGCCCAGCCGTTCCACCCGCTGGCGCATGGCCCGGAGCCCGTAGCCCCCGGCGTCCGACGGCGGTGCCAGCGACTGCGGGTCGAAGCCGGCGCCGTCGTCGTAAACATCCAGGGTGACGGCGCCGGGCAGGAAACCCAGTGTCACCGTGGCGCTGGCCGCGGCTGCGTGGAGTTTGGTGTTGGCCGCAGCGCTCTGGACCACGCGCAGCAGCGCGTGCCGGACGTCCGCGGGGACAGGGCGCGGCTCGCCCGTGACCAGCAGGCGCAAGCCCGGGACGTACTGGGACGCCGCCTGCAGCAGGGCATCGGGCAGCGGTGCCGTGTCCAGCCCGGGGGAGGCGAGCTCGTGGACCAGGCTGCGGGTGTCCGCCAGGTTCCGGCGCAGCATCCCGCTTGCGTTTTGGACGTCCGCTCGCGCCGCCGGGCTGGGCCATGACCTGTTCGCGGCTTCCAACAGGAGGAGGCTGCTGGCCAGGCCCTGCGTCACGGTGTCGTGGATTTCCCGGGACACCCGCTCGCGCTCCTCGACGGTGCCGGCCCTGCGCTCGCTGGCCGCCAGCCGGCCCTGGGCCAGCGACACCTCGGCGTGCAGCCGGCGCTGCTCGGCGGCGTCCTGCTCGATGCGGTCGTAGATCAGCGTCAGCATGACGCCGACCGCCAGCGGTCCCAGCAGCATGGCAATATCGCTGCCGCCGCTGAGCCGGAACAGCCCGACGGCGGTGGCCGCCGCCGTCGCGCCTCCCGCCAGGTACGCCACGGGGCCGCTGAAGGCGGTCCGGCACAGGAAGAACAGCGCGAACGAGCACCACGCGAAGCTCGGCGCCACGATCACCAGCACCGCCCAAAGCGCCACCAGGACGAACATCCAGACAGCCCACGGCCGGCGCCGCTGCGAGAGCACGGTGATCACGGCGTACAGCGAACACACCGCCGCGGCGAGGGCGAGCACCCACAGGTTGTCCGCGGGGCTGTGCCGCATCACGTAGCGGACCGCCGACGCCACCAGCAGGACGGCAAAACCAAGATGGACGACGGCGTCAATCCGGCCCAGCGGGCCGCTTCCGGCAGCGGTGTTGTGCGGGACGGGTGGGGGGCCCGGCGCGGCGATTGGCGGCGTGGGGAGGGCTGGTGGAGAGGAGGGCATGGGGTCCGGTTCCGGTGGAGGGGTGCTACCCACCATGCTATGACCAGCGCCGTGACGGGTCTCTCAGCCTTTTGGCTGATACGCCCAGCCCGATGGGGGAGGCTGCGGCAGACTAACGCCCGATGCCCTGCCAGGCCCTGAGCGGAAGCATGGATTCTAGGCCCGGGGCGCGAATCCGGGCAGTCCCCAGAACTTGATTCCAAGGAGTACTCGTGAAGATGTCCAAGAAAATCGCCGCCTCCGCTTTCGTCGGAGCACTGCTCCTGACGGGCGGGCTGACGGCCGCGGCCAACGCCGGCACGTCAGCCGTTGCTCCTGCGGCGGCCGCCGCTCCCGCCGCTGTTCCCGCCGCCGCTGTTCCGGCCGTTGACGTCCAGCCGGTTCCCGAAACGGTGGTTGCCCAGAACCGGATCAGCGTCGGCGCCTCCGCGGACGCGGTCAGGGCCGCTCTAGCCAAGTGCCAGGCGGACAAGCTGCCGTTTGTCACGGTGGCCCTGGTGGACAGGTTCGGGACGGTGCAGGCCTTGCTCCGCGGCGACAATGCTGCCGAGCACACCATCGAAGCGGCGCAGCAGAAGGCCTACACGGCTGCCGCCTTCGGCACGCCCACCAGCGAACTTGCCAAGCGCATTAACGGCAACGGACCGAGCATCGCGGACCTCCCCGGCACCCTATTCCTGGCCGGCGGCGTACCGGTCAAGGTCAACGGGGCCTCCGTGGCCGGGATCGGCGTGGGCGGCGCCCCGGACGGCATGCTGGACGAAGCGTGCGCGACTGCCGGCGCCGAGGCCATCGCCGGGACCTCGAAGTAGGCTCTGGGTCTATGAAGCCGTTCAGGGCATGGCGGCGGGCGCGGCAGGTATCCAAGGTGTCCGTGGCATTCATCGCAACGGCAGCCGTGGCTGCCTGTGTGGCATCCTGCCAGCCGGCCGGGGATCCCGGCCCGTTGGAGACAGCGCCGCCTGCAAGTCCTTCAGCGGTGGCGGCAGCGCCGGCCGCCAGTACCAGTCCCGCCGCCTTGTCCCCTGGGGCGCAGGCTGAGCTCGACCAGAGACTGATCCGGGCCGCGAAAGCCAACGATGCCGGCGCTGTGGCGGAGCTGATCCGGGCCGGCGGCAACGTCAACGCCAAGGACGCCCTCCAGGACTCGGCGTTCCTCTATGCAGGGGCAGAGGGGTTCAACGAGGTGCTCCAGCTGACCTTGGCCGCCGGTGCGGACGTGCGGAGCACCAACCGCTTCGGCGGAACGGCGCTGATTCCCGCCAGCGAACATGGGCACGTGGAAACGGTCCGGATCCTGATCGCTGCGGGCGTGCCGGTGAACCACGTCAACAAGCTCGGCTGGACAGCCATGCAGGAAGCCATCCTGCTCAACAACGGCGGTCCCGGGCAACAGGAGGTTGTGCGCCAGCTCCTCGACGCCGGCGCGGACCCCGGCATCCGCGACCCCCAGGGCCGAACAGCCCTGGAGAACGCGGAACGGCTGGGGTTTGCGGAGATCGCGGCCCTGATCCGTGAGCGGCACCAGCCGCCGTGACGGTGCGGATCCTCCCCACCTTTGCCACCCCTGGCCGGCCGCAAACCCGGAACACGCCGGTGGAGTGCGTCAAAGGTGGGGAGGATCAGCGGCCCTTTGCCCTTAGACGGCTTCGAGCACGCTGACGTAGTTGGCGATGCCCACGCCGCCCATGTTCTGCACCGCGGCCCGGCGCGGGTTGGCCAGCTGCATGTCGCCGGCCGTCCCGGTGAGCTGCATGGCGGCGATAACGTGCTGGGAGACGCCGGTGGCGCCGACGGGGTGGCCCTTGGCCTTGAGCCCGCCCGAGACGTTGACCGGCAGCTTGCCGTCCTTGAAGACCCAGCCTTCCTCGAGCGCGCGGGCGCCCTGGCCGCGTTCGGTCAGTCCCATGGCCTCGTACATCAGCAGTTCGGCGATGGTGAAGCAGTCGTGGACTTCTGCGAAGTCGAGCTCCTCCAGTCCGACGCCGGCCATCCCCAGGGCCCGCTGCCAGGAGGCGCGCGTGGCGGCGAATTCGGTCGGGTCCCGGCGCTCGGCCGGGAAGAAGTCGTTCGCCTGGCCGAAGCCGGCGAGCCGCACCGGCGCGGTGGTGCCGCCGGTGGGGGCGACGCTGAGGACGACGGCGGCGGCGCCGTCGGACACGGGGGAGCAGTCGGTGCGGCGCAGCGGATCTGCCACCATCGGGTTCTTGTCCGAGACGGTGCGGCAGAATTCCTCGCCGAGGTCCTTGCGGAGCTGGGCGTAGGGGTTGTCGACGCCGTTGCGGTGGTTCTTCGCCGCGATGGTGCCCAGGACGTCGCCAAGCTGTCGATTGCCGTCCCCGTAGCGCTTGCCGTAGTGCTTCGCGACCTCGGCGAAGAGCCCGGTGAACCCGGTGGTGGAGGCCTTGCCGGCCATGTCGTAGTCCGCGCCGAGCAGGGCCGCGCCCACGACGTCGGCCCCGGCGTGCGTCATCTTCTCTGCGCCGATCACCAGGACGGTCTTCGCGGTGCCGGCCAGCAGGGATTTGGTGCCCTGCTGGAACGCGGCCGAGCCGGAGGCGCACGCGTTCTCGACCCTGGTGGACGGGACGTTGGCCAGCTGGTCCGAGACCTGCAGCGCCAGGGAGGACGGGAAGGCCAGCGGCATCATGCCGGAGTTGAACTGGCCGAGGTAGATCTCGTCGATCTGGCCGGCCTCGATCCCGGCGTTGCCGATCGCCTCGGTGGCGACCTGCACGATCAGGGATTCCAGGGTCTCCTCGGTCAGCTTGCCGAAGCGGCTGTGGCCCCAGCCGGTGAGCAGGACGTCCTTGCCGAACTGGTCTTTGAGGCTCATGCGCCTGCCACCTCCACTGCGGTTGCTTCGAGCTCAAGGGCGACGTCGAACTCAGCCTCGGTCTTCGCGCGGATCTCCTCCACGGTGACGCCGGGCGCCAGCCGGGTCAGCGTCAGCCGCCGGCCGGCGGCTGTTTCTTGTTCCTGCTTCACGAGGTCGAAGACCGCGAGGTCGCTGATGATGCGGTCCACGCAACTGAGCCCGGTGAGCGGCAGCGTGCATTCCTTGACGATCTTGGCGGTGCCGTCCTTGGCGTTGTGCTCCGTCAGGACCACGACGCGCGGGGTGCCGGCCACAAGGTCCATGGCGCCTCCCATGCCCTTGACCATCTTGCCGGGGATGGTCCAGTTGGCGAGGTCACCCGCGCCGGAGACCTGCATGGCGCCAAGGATCGCGACCTTGACGTGGCCGCCGCGGATCATGCCGAAGGAGGTCGCGGAGTCGAAGATGCTGCCGCCGGGCAGGACCGTGACGGTCTGCTTGCCGGCGTTGATGAGGTCGGCGTCTTCCTCGCCCTCGTAGGGGAACGGGCCCATGCCGAGCAGGCCGTTCTCGCTCTGCAGGACAACGCGGACGCCGTCGGGCAGGTTGTTGGCCACCAGCGTGGGGATGCCGATGCCAAGGTTGACGTAGTCGCCGTCGTTCAGTTCTTCGGCTGCGATTGCGGCCATTTCATCTCGGGTCCAAGCCATGGTGATTCTCCTGAAAACGTGTGGGTGGGCGGCGCTCAGGCCGGATTAGGCGGTGACGGCGGATGCGGCGTGCGCCGCTACTTCCGCTTCGGGACGGGGACGGACGGTGCGCTGTTCGATGTCCTTGACCCGGCCGCTGGCCTGGACCAGGCGCTGGACGAACACGCCGGGGGTGATGATGTGGTTCGGGTCCAGCTGTCCCGGCTCGACGATCACTTCGGCTTCGGCGACGGTCACGGCCCCGGCCGTGGCCACCACCGGATTGAAGTTCTGGGCGGTGTACCGGTAGATCAGGTTGCCGTCGGTGTCGGCGGTGTGGGCGTGGACCAGCGCGACGTCGGCCTTGATGGCGCGTTCCAGGACGAAAGTCTCGCCGTCGAACTCCGCCAGCGGTTTGCCTTCGGCGACGAGCGTGCCCACGCCGGTCTTCGTGTAGAAGGCCGGGATGCCGGCGCCGCCGGCGCGCAGCCGCTCGGCAAGGGTGCCTTGCGGGGTGAACTCTACTTCGAGCTTGCCGGCGAGGTACTGCTCGGCGAAGAGCTTGTTTTCCCCGACGTAGGACGCGATGACTTTGCGGACCTGGCCGCCTTCGATCAGTATGCCGAGGCCCTTGCCGTCCACGCCCATGTTGTTGGAGACGACCGTCAGGTTCTTCACCCCGGAGTCCCGCACTGCCTCGATCAGGTCAGCGGGGATCCCGCTGAGGCCGAAACCGCCGACCGCGAGCGTCATGCCGTCCCGCAGTACGTCCTGCAGCGCGGCTGCTGCCCCGGATTTCACCTTTGACATTGCATCTCCTCATTGAGCTCTTGAGTCGCCGGCGGCCGGGCCCCGAGGTCCGCCGCCGTGATCCACGTTGTGGACTATTCGCCTGAAGAAGGAGCCTATGGTGTGGTGCGGAGCACTGTCAACGCCTAATTTCCGCGTAAACTAGTGCATTTCTACAGTGTGGACGGTAGCGTGGCAGGTGTCCATAATGTGGATATATCTGAGGAATCGCGAGGAGAATGATGAATTCCGTCCCCGTGCAGGGCGCCCAGGTGGTGAGCCGGGTCGCGACCCTGCTCAGGATCGTGGGCCAGAAGCCGGAAGGCTCCCCGCTGGTGGAGCTGGTGCGCGAATCGGGACTGACGCGCCCCACGGTGCACCGTCTGCTCAGCTCCCTGGCGGCCGAGGGCCTACTGGATCAGGATCCGGCCAGCGGCAACTGGGTCCTGGGTCCGGAGATCCTGCTGCTGGGGTCCGTGGCCTCGGCGCGTTTCCCCCTGGAGGACATCGCGAGGCCGAGCCTCCGCCGCCTCGCCGAAGAGACCGGCGAGAGCGCGTTCTTCTCCATCCGCCGCGGCAACGAAACGGTGTGCCTGCTCCGGGAGGAAGGCAGCTTCCCGGTCCGGTCCTTCGTGCTGCATGAGGGCGTGCGGTTTCCGCTCGGCGTCGCCTCCGCCGGCACGGCCATCATGGCCTTCCTGCCGGCCGAAGAGCAGGAAGAGCTGCTCGCAAACTGGGCAGCCCACGCGGGCAGCTTTGCGGCCGCGCACACCGAAGCGCGTGTCAGGGAGAACCTCGAAGCGACGCGGCAGGCCGGTTATTCGGTCAACCCGGGGCTGGTCCTGGAAGGCAGCTGGGGGATGGGCGCGGCGGTCTTCAACCAGCGGGGGCGTCCCGCCTGGGCACTGTCCCTCACCGGCATCGAGCCACGTTTCCGGGAAGAACGGCGCCCGCAGCTGGGGCGGCTGCTCATGGACGAGGCCCACCGCATCTCGACGCTGCTGCAGGGCTAGGGGTCAGAGGGCGAGGGGTAGGGCTAGCGCCCAGCGGGCTCAGCGACCGGCCGTGGGCCTCAATGAGCCAGGCCCCGATCTCCGCGTCCAATTGCTCTGGCGAGTTGAAGGTCAGGCGGTGGGTAACCACCCTCTTGGTGGTGGGAAAGGCCTGCAGCAGGGCGGGGTGGTCCACCTGCCGGGGCAGGTCGATGGATACGTCCAGCCGCCCGGATTTGATGAAGGCCGTGGCGAAGGCGCGATTGTCGGCCCACGCCACCTCCGACGGATGGACGCGCTCCTCGCACTCCCCGGCGGCCAGTACCAGCCGCCGGAAAGCGTGGAGGAGCTCGACGGCGGCCGCGGGCTTCCCCGCGAGGTGATTCCCGACGTCGTGGTTCACAGCGCGCTGCCGTCCGGGGGCACATCGACACGGACACGCCGGCCGCCCATGCCCGCAGCACGGAAACCGCGCCCAAAGTGCCCCCGACGGAGTCCATCCTCGGGCCGGCTACTTCCACCAGGTATCAAAGATGGTGACCGGGACAGTGCGCTTGTGGCGGGTACGGAGGTATTTTTGCTCGATCGATTCGGACACGGCGTCGGGGACCTCACGGCCCTCGAGGTAGTCGTCGATCTGGTCGTACTGAGGCCCAGCTCGTCCTCATCGGTGCGGCCGGGCTGGCCATCGAGGAGGTCTGCTGTCGGGCACCTTTTCCCAGATCCGGGCCGGGGCGCCGAGTTCGGCGAGCAGTGCCCGGTTCTGGCGCTTGTTGAGTCCGAACAGCGGCAGAATGTCCGCGCCGCCGTCGCCGTATTTGGTGAAGAAGCCGGTGACTGATTCGGCGCCGTGGTCCGTCCCGATGACCAGGTAGTTGTGCTCGCCGGCGAGGGCGTACTGCGCGATCATGCGCGTGCGGGCCTTGGTGTTGCCCTTGTGGAAGTCGGAGATCCCGTTGCCCACGGTCTTTTCGAATTCGTCCTCGAAGCCGTCCACTGCGGCGGAGATGTTGAACGTCCACTCGGTCTTCGCCTGGATGAAGTCCAGGGCTGCCTGGGCGTCGTCCTCGTCGTGCTGCATGCCGTAGGGAAGGCGGACCGCCACGAAATTGGCGTCCGTGCCTTCGGCCGTGAGCTCCTCGACGGCAAGCTGGGCCAGCCGGCCCGCGAGCGAAGAATCGAGGCCTCCGGAGATGCCCAGGACGAAGCCCTTGGTGTGCGTTGCCTTGAGGTATTCCTTCAGGAACGTGACGCGTTTGCGCACCTCCCCGGCGGGGTCGATCCGGGGCTGGACGCCCATTTCTTCAATGATCGTGGCCTGGAGTTCGCGCATGTGATCCAGCCTAGTCAGCAGTGTCAACCATGCTCAACTGTGTCCGTCTGCTTGGCGCTGCGCACAACCACTGCCGCTGCGCAAACTGCGTGCCAAACAGTTGGCGCTGCGCACAATACCCTGCGCTGCGCGGATACCCGTAGCGCAGGGTATTTTGCGCAGCGCAGGCCGGGTTGCACAGCGGAAACCACGCCCGTCATCACAAAGCCTGCCGCGCCGGCCCGGTGGAGCCGCGGACCGTGAGGTGGGTGGGCATCACGGACCGGCTGCGGGTGCCGCTCCCGGCGAACGGGTTCAGCTGGGCCAGCAGCATGGATACCGCCACCCGGCCGGCCTGTTCGATCGGGGAGGCCATAGTGGATAGCGGCGGATTGCAGAAATCGGCGCCAAAGATGTCGTCGCAGCCCACAATGCTCATATCGTCCGGGACGCGGAGGCCGCGTTCGCGAAGCCGCTGGAGCATGCCGATGGCGATGAGGTCGTTGAACGCGATGCAGGCGGTGACTCCACTGTGCACGGCGGCGTCCGCGGCTGCTGCGCCGGACTGTGTCTTGGGAGCGAACGGACCCAGCCGGCGCACCTCCACGCCGCGCTCCTCGGCTGCCTCGGACAACGCAGTCCACCGCCGTTCGCTGGACTGCGACGTCGTCGGCCCGGCGATGTAGGCCACGCCGGTGTGTCCCAGCGAGATCAGGTGGTCCAGCGCCTGGCTGGTGGCGGACGGTGTGTCTATCAGGACCGCGGGAACGCCGGGCACGTCACGGTTGATGGCGACCATCGGCATCTTCGCCGCCGCGTCCAGCAGGGCTTCGTCGCTGAGCCGGGATGCGGCAACGATGATGCCGTCAGCGCTCTTGCGCAGCTGCTCCACGGTGCTGGCCTCCACCTCGTCCGATTCCTCCGTGTCCACCAGCAGCTGGGTGTACCCGGCCGCTTTGAGCTGGAGCTGGGTGCCCCTGATGAGGTCGAAGTAGAACGGGTTGGTGATATCCGGAACCAGGACTCCCACTGCGCCGGTGCGGCCGGAACTCAGCGCCTTCGCCTGGCTGTTGGGCGTGTAGTGCAGCTGGGCGGCGGCCGCCTCGATCCGCTGCCGCGTCCTGATGTTGACGCGGTCCGGCGTGGTGAGCGCCCGGGAAACGGTGGAAGCAGCGACGCCGCAGAGGGCGGCGATGTCATGGATGGTGGCCGGGCGGTCCACTGCTGCTGGTTGCGTCGTCGCCACGGCGCTCCTCTCTGAACGTGGTGGCCGGGCCGTGATGACCGGGCAGGAGGGGCGGTCCTGTGATTGCCGCCACAGAACCGGTCAGCAAAGAATGCCACAGATTGTCAAAGTTTGGCAATCGGTTGTCATTTGACTGTGGCACTAGCTAAACTGGGTTGTACACCGTTTGTGAACTGCGTCACCGCGCTGGAGCCGGAAGCTGCCCGCGGCGGCCGCGAAACCCAGGAGATCCGCGTGAGTAAAACACCAACCGCAGTCTGGTCGCTTTCAGGCTTCGGCGACGAAATCGATCCGGACCCGGCAGTTCAGGCCGCCGTGCTGCTGGCACTGGGCGCCAGCCACATCGAGGTGCGCAGCGCTTGGGGCACCAATGTTTCCGAGCTGGAGCCCGAGCAGGTTGTCCGGCTCAAGGAGATCCTCGATGAGAAGGGCCTCAAGGTCTCGGCCGTGGCCAGCCCCATCGGCAAGGTGGACGTAAGCCTGCCGGTGGAGCATGAACTGGAACGGCTCCGCCAGATCATCTCAGTGGCCAAGGGGCTGGAGACAAAATACGTCCGCATCTTCTCCTTCTACCGGGCGGAAGGCCGCAGCGCTGAAGACATCCGCGAGGACGTCCTGGTCCGCATGGGCGCCCTCGCGGCGCTCGCCGGGGAAGCCGGCGTCGTGCTCCTGCACGAGAATGAGAAGGGCATCTACGGCGATACGCCGCAGCGCGTGCTGGACATCATGGAGTCCGTGGACTCGCCTGCGCTCCGTATCGCGTGGGACAACGCCAACTTCGTCCAGGTGGGCGTCAAGCCGTACACCGAGGGCTACGCCATGCTGCGCCCGTACCTGGAGTACTTCCAGGTCAAGGACGCGCTCGCCACCAGCGGCGAAGTGGTCCCCTCCGGCGAGGGCGATGGCGAGCTCGACGCCACCATCGCCGCCCTCAAGGCAGACGGGTACGCCGGCTTCGCCTCGCTGGAACCCCACCTGGCCAGCGCCCACGAGCTGGGCGGCTTCTCGGGCCCGGTGGCCTTCGGCACCGCGGCCCGCGCCTTCGCCGCGCTGGCCGCGAAGAACCAGATTGAACTCGTCTGATCGACCACTTTTAGCAGGAATGCACCACCACTAGGGAATAGGGAGCTCCGGATGCCAAAGGCGGCAATCATCGGCTGCGGCGACGTGTCGGTCGTTCACTTTGAAGCACTTGCAGGGATGGACGACGCCGAACTGGTGGCCGTCTGTGACACGGATCCGGCGCGCCGCGCCGCGGCGCAGGAGGCTTACGGCGTCCCCGGCTTCGAGGACTACCGCGACATGCTCGAGGTGGCCTCTCCGGACGTCGTGCACATCACCACCCCGCATCACGAACATGCGGCGATCGCCATCGAATGCCTGCGCCGCGGCGTCCATGTGGTGCTGGAGAAGCCCCTGGCACACACCCTGGCCGAGGGTGAAAGGCTGCTGGCCGCCGCCGCTGAAAGCACGGCGAAAATTGGCCTGTGCTTCCAAAACCGCTACAACGCCCCCGTGCAGGAAATGCGCCGGCTGCTGGACTCCGGCGAGCTGGGCAAGGTGCTGGGGGCCTCGGCCACGGTGATGTGGCACCGGGCGCCGGATTACTACCTCAGCCGGCCCTGGCGCGGAAGCTGGGGAGAGGGCGGCGGCGGACTGATGATGAACCAGGCCATCCACACCGTTGACCTGCTGCAATGGCTAGTGGGTGAGGTCGTGGCGCTCGCCGGCAGCGCCTCGACCCGTGCGCTGGCAGAAGTCATCGAGGTGGAGGACACGGCGGAGTTTGCCGCGCTCCACAGCAACGGCGCGCGCAGCGTCTTCTACGCCACCCTCGCCAACACCGTCAACGCACCCGTCACCCTGGACATCAGTACCGAGACGGCAACACTGAGCCTGCGCGGGGACCTTACGGTCACCTACGACGACGGCCGCAGCGAGATCGTGCGTGAACGCGCCATCGGCTCGGGCGGACGTTCCTACTGGGGTGTTTCGCATGCCCTGCTGATCGCAGACTTTTATGCCGGACTGGCGCAGCCGGGCCCGTTCTGGATCGATGCCGCCGAAGGGGCGAAGTCGCTGCGGATCGTGAAGGAACTCTACCGGCAGTCCTACCCCGGCTCCGAGGAAAAAGTGTCCTAAACCGGACGCGCCTCCGCGGCGTCCGGAACCCGCGCGCGGACTTCTGTAGCACTGCATGCGCGCCGGAAGTGCGCTGCGTGCGCGCTTCCAGCGCGCCGTCGTGCTGCCCAGCCAGACCCAAACCCGCAATAATTCAAAAAGGTGATGACAACCGGTTGCCAGATATGGCAACCCAACGTACGCTGAACCCACAAGCGGCAATGTGGCCCAAGCCACATTGCCGCCGCCATCGTCCGTGGCTACGGACCTCGTCAAGCGATCCAAAGGAGCCAACAATGAAGTTCGGTCCCAAGGCAGCAGCTGCTGCCCTCATCCTCAGCGCCTCCCTCGCGCTCACCGCCTGTGGCGGCGGCGGCGCTGCAGCAGGCGGCGCAGCCGCAGGCACCGCGGCCACGTCCCTGACGCTGGGCACCATCCAGGACCTCCGGTCCTGGGATCCGGCCCAGGCCCATGTAGGCCACGTGCTCCAGCCGTACCAGGCGGTCTACGACACCCTGATCCTGCGCGAGCCGGATGGAAAGCTCAGCCCCATGCTGGCCACGGCCTGGAAATACAACGCCGCCAACACCAAACTGACAGTGGACCTGCGCAGCGGCGTGACCTTCAGTGACGGTGCCAAGTTCGACGCCGAGGCCGCCAAGGCCAATATCGAGCACTTCAAGAAGGCCAACGGTCCGCAGATGGCGCAGCTCGCCGCCGTCCAAGACGTGGCCGTTGTGGACGCCGACACCATTGACATCAACCTCACCGCCCCGGACCCCGCCCTGGAATACTTCCTCAGCCAGGCCGCTGGCCTGATGGGCAGCCCCAAGGCGCTGGGAACCGAAGGCATCAAGACCGAACCGGTCGGCTCCGGCCCGTACGTGATGGACAAGGCCGCGTCCGTCAAGGATTCCCAGACCGTGTTCACGGCACGCAAGGACTACTGGAACACGGATCTGCAGAAGTACTCCAAGCTCACCTTCAAGATCCTGACCGATCTCACCGCCCGCACCAACGCCCTGGTCTCCGGCCAGGTGGATGCGACGATCCTGGACCCCAAGAACGGCAAGCAGGCCGAGGGTGCCAAGATGAAGCTGGCCGCCAACGAGGTCGACTGGCAGGGCCTGCTCCTCCTGGACCGCGACGGTGCCAAGAACCCGGCCCTGCAGAGCATCAAGGTCCGCCAGGCCATCAACTACGCCTTTGACCGCAAGACCATCCTGGACCAGGTCATGCTGGGCCAGGGCACCCCGACGTCGCAGCCGTTCGGCAAGGCCAGCGGGGCCTGGACCGAAGAGCTGGAGAACTACTACAGCTACGATCCCGCCAAGGCCAAGCAGCTCCTCAAGGAGGCCGGCTTTGAAAGCGGCGTCACCATGGAAATCCCGAGCGTGCCCGGTTTCGAAACCCAGATTTCCGTCGTCCAGCAGCAGCTGGCAGACGTCGGTATCACCCTGAAGGTGGGCGCCGCGCTGACCAACACCTTCACCTCCGATATCGCCGCCCAGAAGTACACCACCATGTACTTCTCCCTCTTCCAGGGTGAGCCGACGGTTGCCATCAACCAGATCATCTCCACGAAGGCGCTCTACAACCCGTTCAAGAACGCGACGCCGGAGCTTGACGCCAAGATCGAGGCCGTGCGCGCCGGCGGCGCCGACGCCGGCAAGTTGGCCCAGGACGTCAACAAGTACGTGGTGGAGCAGGCCTGGTTCGCTCCGCTGTTCCGGGTCAACCAGATGTATTACCACAACGCCAAGGTGAAGGTGACGCCGCAGATCCAGCAGGCCGTTCCGTCCATCTACAACTACTCACCGGCCAAGTAGGACACCATGATCAGGTTCATTGCGAAAAGGCTGGGCAGCGGGCTGGTGGTGCTGTTTGTTGTCTCGGCGCTCACCTTCTTCCTGCTGTATATCTCCAGCGGGAGCATCGCCAGGAACATCCTGGGCGACCAGGCCACCGCTGAACAGGTGGCGCTGAAAGAACAAGAGCTGGGGCTGGACCAGCCCCTGCTGACCCGCTACTTCGCGTGGGTGCTCGACGCCCTCAGCGGAAACCTTGGCGCTTCCTGGTTCACCTCGGAACCGGTGGCCAACTCCCTGGCCAGCCGGATTCCGGTGACCATGACCATGGTTTTCGCCGCAATGATCCTGATCGCAATTTGTGCCGCACTCATTGGTGTCCTTGCGGCGGTCAGGCGCGGCTGGGTGGACAGGGTGGTCCAGGTGGGCGCCATCATCGGCGACTCCATCCCGGGGTTCGTGATCGGCGTCATCCTGGTCACCATCCTGGCCATCCAGCTGGGCCTCTTCCCGGCCACCAGCACCATTTCCCCGGAGGCCGGGGCCGACGCGTGGGTCTATTCCATGTCCCTTCCGGTGATTGCCCTGCTGATCAACGGCGTCACCGGAGGCGCGCAGCAGATCCGCAGCGCCGTCATCAAACAACTCGAGCGCGACTATGTCCGCACCCTGCGCAGCCGCGGGATCGGCGAGCGCGAGATTCTGTTCAAGCACGTGCTGCGCAGCGCTGCCCCGGCCGGCCTGACCGTGCTGAGCCTGCAGCTGATCGGCATGCTTGGCGGCGTGGTGATCATCGAGCAGATCTTCGCCCTCCCCGGCATGGGCCCGCTGGCGGTCGCTGCTACCGGCCAGTCGGATCTTCCGGTGGTGATGGGCGTCGTGATGTACACGGTGGTCGTCGTCATCGTGGTGAACCTGCTGG
Organism: uncultured Actinomycetota bacterium; assembly: GCA_963722145.1. Taxonomy (GTDB): domain Bacteria; phylum Actinomycetota; class Actinomycetes; order Actinomycetales; family Micrococcaceae; genus Arthrobacter. The sequence continues at coordinate 256,161 of CAVRLW010000018.1, forward strand.
TGGACATTCTCAATGGCTGGCTCAACCCGAAGGTGCGTGTGTCATGAGCGATTCCGTAGAAACTCCAGCCCTCGCCGCCCCGGCCCCGGCCGCCACCACCACACCCTCCGCCCCCACAGGGCAAAGCGGAACAGGGCAGAGCGGAACGGTGGTCCGTTCCACCGTCATCCGGCGCCTGTTCAAGAACCCCCTGGGCCTCATTGCCATGGCCATCCTGCTGGCGATCTCGCTCCTGGCCGTCCTGGCTCCGGTCCTGGCACCCTTTGACCAGAACTACGCCAACATTGCCAAGACCCTCGCCGCGCCGGACTCGGTCAACATCCTGGGAACGGACAGCGCCGGGCGAGACGTCTGGAGCCGTTTGCTGTTCGGTGCACAGCTGACGCTGCTTTCCGCCCTGCTCTGCGCGGGCGTGGCCATTGCCATCGGCCTGCCGGCCGGCCTGATCGCCGGGTACTACGCCGGCAAATTCGAGGCAGCCTCCAACTGGGTGGTCAGCATCCTCATGAGCCTTCCCGGGCTGATCGTGCTGCTGACCATCCGGGCAGCCTTCGGCCCCTCGGTCTGGATGTCCATGATCGCCTTCGGCGTCCTGATCAGCCCGTCCTACTTCCGGCTGACCCGCACGGCCGTCCAGTCGGTGCGCAACGAGCTGTACGTTGACGCCGCGCGGGTATCCGGGCTGTCGGACCTCAGCATCATCGCGCGCCACATCTTCTCCGTGGTCAGGGCACCCATCATCATCCAGACCGCGGCGATCGCAGGCGTGGCCATCGCCATCCAGTCCGGCCTGGAGTTCCTCGGCCTGGGCGATCCCACCAAGGCAACCTGGGGCGTCATGCTCTCGGAGGGGTTCAAGAACGTGTACCTGACCCCGACGCTGCTGTTCTGGCCGGCACTGGCCATGGCGCTGACCATCGGCGGCCTGGTCCTGCTGGGCAACGCCATCCGCGACGCCCTTGAAGACGGTGAAAAGTTCAAGCACCGCAAGAAGAGGGCACCCTCGGTAAAAAGTATGACGACGGCGGCGCCCGTCACCGCGCGCCCGCCGCGGAAGTCCGTGGCCGCCGTCGTCCCCGGAACGGAGCACCACCTGATCAAGGTGACCAATCTCGGCGTCGGCTATCCCCAGGCGGACGGTTCCATCAAGAAGGTTGTCGACGACGTTTCCTTCCACGTGGACCGCGGCGAGATCCTGGGTATTGTGGGCGAATCCGGCTCGGGCAAGTCTCAGACCGCCTTCTCCGTCCTCGGGCTGCTGCCGGACAACGCTCGCATTGTGGCCGGCTCCATCCAGTTCGACGGCAGCTACACCGTGGTTCCCGGCGAGGAACGCGTCAGCCAGGAGCGCCTGTCCAAACTGCGCGGCAAGCGGATTTCCTACATTCCGCAGGAGCCCATGAGCAACCTGGATCCCGCCTTCACCATCGGCTATCAGCTGGTCACGCCCATGGTGCGGGTCCTCGGGATATCCAAGGCCGAGGCAAGGAAACGGGCGCTGAAGCTGCTCACCGACGTCGGAATCGTCAGCCCGGAACGGACCTTCAACGCCTACCCGCACGAAGTCTCCGGCGGCATGGCCCAGCGGGTCCTGATCGCCGGCGCCATCAGCTGCGAGCCGGACCTGGTGATCGCCGACGAGCCCACCACGGCCCTGGATGTCACGGTGCAGGCGGATGTGCTGGACCTGCTGCGCGAGTTGCAGCAGCGCCTGAACATCGGCGTCATCCTGGTGACCCACAACTTCGGCGTGGTGGCGGACCTCTGCGACCGTGTGGCCGTCATGCAGAACGGCCGGCTCGTGGAGGAAGGATCCGTCCGCGACATCCTCCGCAATCCGCAGGAACCCTACACACAGACACTTCTGGCGTCGATGCTTGAAGGCAAGGAACCCATGTCCATGCTCGTTTCCACCCTGCAAAAGGAGCCCGTCGCATGAGCACCACGGAAAGCGCGCCGCTGCTCACAGTGGACCGGCTGGTGGTCGAGTACCCCAGCAAGAAGTTCCGGGCAAAGCCCTTCCGCGCCCTGACGGACATCAACATCACCATCGGCCGGGGCGAAACCCTCGGCCTGGTGGGGGAGTCCGGTTCCGGCAAGACCACCCTGGGCCGGGCCATCCTGGGGCTGGCACCGGTGACCGGCGGGAAGATCAGCTTCGAAGGCAAGGACATCAGCCACGCCAGCCGCAAGGACCGGCAGGTCCTGAGCCGGGACCTGCAAGTGGTTTTCCAAGACCCGTACACCTCGCTGAACCCCGCACTGGAGATCGGCGACATCCTCACCGAGCCACTGGGTGTGCAGGGCATGGATGCCGCGGCGGCCAAAAAGCGCGTGCAGGAACTGCTGGACCAGGTGGGCCTGCCGTCGGACGCCATCAACCGGCTGCCGCGCGAATTCAGTGGCGGGCAGCGCCAGCGCGTGGCGATCGCCCGCGCCCTGGCCCTCTCGCCCAAGCTGATCGTCTGCGATGAGCCGGTCAGCGCACTGGACCTTTCCACCCAGGCCCGCGTGCTGGACCTGTTCCTGCAGATCCAGAAGGACACCGGCGTGTCCTATCTCTTCGTCTCGCACGACCTCGACGTCGTCCGGCACATCAGCCACCGCGTCGCCGTGATGTACCACGGCGAGATCGTCGAACAAGGCCCGGCCGGCGTCGTCACCACCGACCCCGACCACCCCTACACCCAGCGGCTGCTGCTCGCCTCCCCGGTCCCGGACCCGGACCGGCAGGAACAGCGCCGCGCGGACCGGCACCGCCTGCTCGAAACGCAGCGGATGCAGCACGAACAAGCTGGCGCCCTCGCCTGAGGGAGCCAGCCCAAAACTGAACACAGCCGCAGGCGAACAAAACGGAAACACAACGGCCGGCTTCCCCTGGGGATCCGGCAGGCAACGGAGGAAAGACGTGGCAACAACAGCAAAAATTGGCGTGCAGGCGATGATGCTGAAGGGAAGCTTCGCCGAACTCGGGGCGTTCGAGACGCTCCGGAAGGTCAACGCGATCGGCTACAACGCCGTCGAAATCTCCCAGATCCCCATGACACCGGAGAACGTGGCGGAACTGGACCGCGCCCAGACCGAATTCGGCATGGACGTGGCCGCTCTCTCCGTCGCCATGGAGACCCCCAAGGGCATGCCCGGCGATTCACTGAAGGACCACTTCGACAAGATCGTCGAGGACGCCAAGCGCCTGGACACGACGCTGCTGCGGATCGGCATGCTGCCCTTCACCGCCATGAAATCGATCGACGCAGTGGTGGACTTTGCCAAGCAGGCCAACGACTACGCCGGGCGCCTGGCCGAGCACGGGATCGGCCTGTACTACCACAACCACCACATCGAGTTCGCGAAGTTTGACGGCACCTACATGCTGGACATCATCGCCGCGAACTCCCCCGCCATGGGCCTGGAAATCGATGTCCACTGGGTGCAGCGCGGCGGCCTGGACCCTGTCCGGACGCTGCAGAAGTATGCCGGCCGCACGGCCATGGTGCACCTGAAGGACTACAGGATCGGCCAGCTCCCCGAGCGCGCCTTCGGGCTGCTCGGAACCGGGGACTTCAAGGGCTTCATGGCCGAGTTCAAGGACGTGGTCCAGTTCGCCGAGGTGGGCGAAGGCAACCTGGACTTCCCTGCCATCATCCCGGCCGCCCAGGCCGCCGGCGCCCGGTACCTGCTCGTGGAGCAGGACGAACTCTACGGGCGCACGGTGTGGGACGCGCTGCAGACCTCCTACGACAACCTCGTGGCCATGGGCCACTCGAACCTTTTCTAGACAGGGAGAATCACTACATGAGTAAGAAAGTACGCCTCGGCATCATCGGCCTGGGCCAGCAGGGCGGCGCCTACGCCCAGTTCATCACCGACGGACTGGTTCCGAACATGGAGATCGGCGCCATCTGCGACACCGACCCCGCGAAGGAGGAACTGGCGGCTTCCCGCTACCCGGATGCCCCCTTCTACGACGACTACATCGCCATGCTGGAAAGCGGCGACGTCGATGCAATCGTGACGTGCGTGCCGCACTTCCTGCACCCGGAAATGGGCATCGAGGCCCTCAAGCGCAACATCCACGCCCTCGTGGAGAAGCCGGCCGGCGTGTACACCAAGCAGGTCAAGGAGCTCAACGAGTTTGCCGCAGGCAAGCCCGAGCTGTCCTTCGCGATCATGTTCAACCAGCGCAACAACCCGCTGTACCAGAGACTGAAAGAGATCGTCGATAACGGCGAGATCGGCGGCATCCGCCGCACCAACTGGATCATCACCAACTGGTGGCGACCGCAGGGTTACTACAATTCCAGCGAATGGCGCGCCACCTGGGGCGGCGAGGGCGGTGGCGTGCTGGTCAACCAGGCACCGCACCAGCTGGACCTGTGGCAGTGGATCTGCGGCGTGCCGAAGTCCGTCTACGCGAAGGTTGCCTACGGCTTCCGCCGCGACATCGCAGTCGAGGACGAGGTCACCGCGGTGGTGGACTACGGCGACGGCGCCACGGGCGTCTTCGTCACCGCGACCCACGACCTCGTGGGAACCGACCGCTTTGAGATCCTGGGCGACCAGGGCAAGATCGTGGTGGAAAACAGCAAGACCGCCACCGTGACCCGGCTGACGAAGCCCGAGCGTGAACTCAGCGACGGCATGGGCATGGAGGATGTCCGCAAGCTCTTCATGGGCGAGCTGAACCCCGAGGAGTACTACACCACCGAGGTCATCGAGTTCGAGTCCGCCTGGGGCGCGCAGCACTCCGGCGTCCTGGCGAACTTCGCCGCCAGCATCCTGGACGGCACACCGCTGCTGGCCCCGGGATCGGACGGCATCAAGGGTGTCCGCCTGGCCAACGCCATCCACCTCTCCAGCTGGACCGGCACGGAGGTGGGGCTGGACTTCGACGAGGACGAGTTCCTCGCCGAGCTGAACAAGCGCATCGCGGACGAAGGCAAGTTCCCCGAGCGCTCCTAGCCAGACCAAGTAGCTCGCAGTTGCGGCCGTTTTGAGCGCCCAAAACGGCCACAACTGCGAGCTAGTTGGGTTGTTTCCTCGTTAGGATGGGGCGGTGACTGAACCCAAGACTCCGGACGCTGCCACAACAACAGACCCGGTCAAGAAGCACTCCCGGTCCGGAAAGTCCAGCGCCACGATCTACGACATCGCCAAGGTTGCCGGCGTCAATCCGTCCACCGTCTCCCGGGCGCTCAGCAAGCCCGGCCGGGTCAGCGCCAAGACGCAGAAACTCATCGAGGATGCCGCCGCCGAGCTGAACTATCAGGTCAATCCGTTCGCCCGTGCGCTGCCCACCGGCCGCACCAACACCTTCGGCCTGATCGTCGCGGACATCACCAACCCCACATTTTTCGACATCATCCGCGGGGCGGAAACGACGGCCACGCTGCGGGACTACACCCTGGTCCTGGCCGAGTCCGCCGAGTCCGGCGTCACCGAGCTGACGGCAGCGCGCCGGATGATGGCCACTGTGGACGGCCTCATCCTGGCCAGCCCCCGCATGGACGACGACGACATCCGCACCATCGCCCGCGACAAGCCTGTGGTGGTCATCAACCGCGAGGTCGACGGGGTGCCGTGCGTGGTTCCCGACGTGAACAAGGGCATCAGCGAGGCAGTCCGCAGCCTGGCCGCCAACGGGCACCACAAGGTTGCCTTCGTTGCCGGGCCGCCGCAGTCCTGGATGTCCGCGCGCCGGTGGGAAGGGGTGCAGGCTGCCTGCGAATGGTCCCGGCTCGAGGCCGTGCGGCTGGAATCCACCAAGCCCACCGTCGACGGCGGCCGCCAGGTGGCGCGCGACGTCCGTGCCAGCGGTGCCACGGCGGTGCTGACCTACAACGATCTCCTGGCCATCGGGCTCATGCAGGAACTCCAGGCCGCCGGCATGGTGGTTCCGGACCAGATCAGCATCGTGGGCTTCGACGACATCTTCGGCGCGGATTTCACCACTCCTCCGCTCACCACCGTGCGCTCGCCGCTGGGGGAGTGCGGCGCGGGCGCTGCCACGCTGCTCCTTGATCTCCTGCACGGCGCGGGGGAGCCTGCCGCGACCCTGCGCGTCGAGACGGAACTGGTCCTGCGGGGCTCGAGCGGACGGCTGCTGCCCGCGGGCTAGCCTTGCCCGTCGGCCACCCCGCAACTTGATGGCAATTAATGGCAACCGGTTGACAAATGCCTGAGGCAAGCCGGACCATTGATCTATGTCACAGTCGATTGCCGCCAACCCAGACCGGCTCCTGCCCGCGGATCCCGGAACGCGCAGCATTGCGCGCGAACTCCTGCAGCGCGTCCAGGACCTCCCCATCATTTCCCCGCACGGGCACGTTGACGCCGCCGTCATCGAGCACAACACGCCCTTCCCGGACCCGGCAGCGCTGCTGGTCAGCCCGGACCACTACGTCACCCGGCTGATCCACGCCAGCGGCGTTCCGCTGGACCGGCTGCGGGGCTCGGCAACCGCGGAACCGGACTCCCGCGCGGTCTGGCATGAGTTCTGCAAGGCGTGGCCGCTGTTCGAAGGGACAGCCTCCGGCTACTGGCTCCGCACCCAGTTCGACAGTGTCTTCGGCCTCCGGCAGGAGATCAGCGGCGAGAACGCCGACGCCAGCTTTGATGCGATCTCCGCCAAGCTGCTGGAGCCCGGCTTCCGGCCCCGCCAGCTCTTCAAGGACTTCAACATCGAGGTCCTGGCCACCACGGACGACCCCCTGGACAGCCTCGCCAGCCACGCGGCGATCGCCGAGGACCCCACGTTCCACGGCCGCGTCCTGCCCACCTTCCGCCCGGACGCCTACCTCAACATCGCGCACGCCACGTGGTCCGCGAACGTGGACCGGCTCATCACGGCAGCGGGCGACGGCGCCACCGGCTACGCCGGCTACATCACCGCCCTGGAAAACCGGCGTCGATACTTCGTGGACCACGGCGCAGTCTCGGCCGACCACGGCGTCCGCACACCGGTAACGCTCAAGCTCGACGCCGGTGATGCGGCCAGGCTGTTCGACCGTGCCCGCTCGGGCCAGGCCACGGCGCAGGACCGCGACGACTTCGAAGCCCACATGATGTACCAGATGGCCCGGATGTCCGTGGAGGACGGCCTGGTCATGACCATCCACCCGGGGTCCTACCGCAACCACCACGAACCAACCTTCAACGCCTACGGCGCCGACACCGGCCACGACATCCCGTTCGCCGTCAACTACACCGGGGCAATCCGCCCGCTGCTGCAGGACTTCGGCACCGCCAAGGACTTCCACCTGGTGCTGTTCACCCTCGACGAGACCGTGTTCTCCCGCGAACTCGCGCCGCTGGCCGGGTTCTACCCTTCCGTCTACCTCGGTGCCCCGTGGTGGTTCCTGGACGCGCCCGACGCCATGCTCCGGTTCCGCTCCGCCGTGACCGAAACCGCCGGATTCTCCCGCTCGTCCGGCTTCATCGACGACACCCGCGCCTTCTGCTCCATCCCCGCACGCCACGATGCCTCCCGCCGGATCGAGGCCTCCTTCCTGGCCAGGCTGGTGGCGGAGCACCGCGTCAGCGAGGACCGCGCCCATGAACTGATCATCGACATCGTGGACGGTTCGCCCCGAAGGGTCTTCAAACTGTGAGCATCGACCAGCACTCCGAGGTGGAACCCGCCGTGGAACTTCCCCAACTGAACCGCCGCCTGCGCCCCGGCGCCACAGCTCCCGTGAGGATCATCCATCTGGGGCTGGGCGCCTTCCACCGCTCGCACCAGGCGTGGTACACCCACCAGGCGGGCGACGCCGCGGACTGGGGCATCGCGGCCTTTACCGGCCGCCGCCCCGACGCCGCACTGGCACTGGCTGAACAGGACGGGCTCTACACGGTGGTGAACCGGGCCGACGACGGCGACTCCTTCGCCGTCGTCAGCAGCATCGTCGAAGCCGTGGACGGGGCGGATGTGCAGCGGCTGGCGGAACTGGTTGCCGCTCCGGCCACCGCGGTGATCACCCTGACCATCACCGAAGCGGCCTACCGGCTCCGGGCCGACGGGCAACTCGACCGCACTGCGCCCGACGTCGCCGCCGACCTTGCGCTGCTGGCGTCCGGCAGCGCCAACCCGACGACGCCGCTGGGCCGGCTGGTGCTGGCCCTCGCCGCCCGCCGGGCTGCCGGGGCGGGACCGCTCGCCGTCGTCTGCTGCGACAACCTCTCCAACAACGGCACCGTGGCGCACAACGCCGTGGCAGGCATGGCCGGGGCGTGGGACGCCGGCCTGGCCGGATGGATCGACGCCAACGTCAGCTTCGTCAGCACCTCGGTTGACCGCATCACTCCGCGCACCACTGCCGCGGACATCGCCGCCGTCCAGGCCGCGTGCGGCTACCGCGACAATTCGCCCGTGGTGGCCGAGCCCTTCGCCAACTGGGTGCTCAGCGGGGATTTCCCCGCCGGGCGGCCGCGCTGGGAAGACGCCGGTGCCGTGTTCGTGGCTGAGATCGAGCCGTACGAGAACCGCAAACTGTGGCTCCTGAACGGCGCGCACTCCCTGCTGGCCTACGCCGGCCAGCTCCGCGGCCACACCACCGTGGCCCAGGCCCTGGCGGACCCGCTGTGCCTGCAGGCCGTTGAATGGTTCTGGGACGAGGCGGAAGCGAACCTTTCCGGGCCGGAGGGAAATGCCGCGGACCTGCAGATCCCGGCCTACCGCGCCGCCCTGCTGCAGCGATTCGGCAACGCCCGGATTGCCCACCACCTCGCTCAGATCGCGATGGACGGCAGTACAAAGCTGCGGATGCGCGCTGTTCCGGTGCTGCAGGCCGAGCGTGCCGCGGGCAGGTCCGGCGCGGCCGCCGCGCTCATGATTGCCGCCTGGATGGACCACAGTGCCGCGTCCGCTGCGGTCCAAGATCCGCTGGCCGACGAGGTGGCCGCGGCCAACCGGCTCGTCGGCACTGAGCGGATCCGCGCCCTGCTGGCCCTGGTGGACCCGGCCCTGGCCGGAGACGGGTCCGTCGTGGACCTCATCGAAAGCTTGCGCGGAACGTTTGGGGAGCCGGCTGTCTCCCCGTAACGCCCTGCGTGCAAGCAATGCTGCCCGGCTCCCGGACCATCTGGAGCCGGGCAGCAGTGTTTTGCTGAACTTTCAACAAAAATGATGGCAACCGCTTGCCATTTGATTGCCAAGTGATTAGGATTACAGCAAGAGCAAAAACCGGCCGCACCGCCGGCCCGCAAAAATCCTCCCCCGGCACTGCCCGCAAAGACGCGATAGGACCTCCAAATGCTCAAGCCCCAGGCCAGCGAAACCCGCGAGATCGTCAACCTCGACGGCCTGTATCGCTTCAAGGTGGACTTTGACCGCTCCGGCCACCGGGACGAATGGTTCAAGGCACCCCTGGAAACCGGACTGGAAATGGGCGTCCCGGCCAGCTACAACGACGTCTTCCCGGACAAGTCCATCCGGGACCACGTGGGCTACGTCTGGTACCAGCGCGACGTCCGCGTCCCGCGTGGCTGGGCAGGCGGGCGCATCCACGTCCGCCTCGACTCCGCCACGCACGAGGGCATGGTGTGGGTCAACGACACTCTCGTGGCCCAGCACACCGGCGGCTACATGCCCTTCAGCGCTGACATCACGGACCACGTGACGCCCGGGCAGGTCTTCCGCCTGACGGTCTCCGTCAACAACGAGCTCACGCAGGCCACCATCCCGCCCGGGACCATCACCGTCACCGAGGACGGTCGCCGCCAGCAGAGCTACCTCCACGATTTCTACAACTACGCCGGCCTGCACCGCAGCCTCTGGCTGTTCAGCACCCCCGCGGTGACGGTCGATGACATCACCGTCGTCACCGGCTTCGAAGGAACTACCGGCAGCGTCGACTACACGATTGCCACCGCCGGCGGGACCGGCAGCGAAACGGTCACCGTTTCCCTCCGCGACGCCGACGGCGTCGAGGCCGCCCGCGCCGACGGCGCCTCCGGCACCCTGACGATCGCCGACGTCGTGCTGTGGCAGCCCGGCGCCGCCTACCTGTACAGCCTCACCGCGGAGATCCGCGACGGCGGCAGGCTGCTGGACAGCTACACCCTGCCGGTGGGGGTCCGCACCGTGGAAGTCCGCGGCAAGGAATTCCTCATCAACGGCGAACCGTTCTACTTCACCGGCTTCGGCATGCACGAGGACCACGTGGCCATCGGCAAGGGCCACAGCAACGCCCAGATGGTCAACGATTTCCAGCTCCTGGACTGGGTGGGCGCGAACTCGTTCCGGACCTCGCACTACCCCTACGCCGAGGAAGTCATGGAGTTCGCGGACCGGCACGGAATCGTGGTGATCGACGAAACCGCCGCCGTCGGGCTGCACCTGGGCTTCGGCGCCGTCTTCGGCGGCATTGCGAAAAAGACCTACGAAGAGGGCGGAGTGGACGCCAACACCGCCGCCAACCACCGGCAGGCGATTTCCGAACTCGTCGCCCGCGACAAGAACCACCCCTCCGTCGTGATCTGGTCGATCGCCAACGAGCCCAACGGTTCGGAGGAAGGCGCCCGCGAGTACTTCGCACCCCTCGTGGAGCTGACCCGCAGCCTGGACCCCACCCGTCCCGTCGGCTACGTCAACGTCCTGTTCGACACCCCGGACAAGGAACTGCTCGGGGACCTGTTCGACGTCATCATGCTCAACCGCTACTACGGCTGGTACGTCGATAACGGCGACCTCGAAACCGCCGAGCGGCACCTCGAGAACGAGCTGCGCGAGTGGGAAGCCAAGTACGGCAAGCCCATGATCATGACCGAGTACGGACCGGACACCATGCCCGGCTTCCACTCCATCTATGAACAGCCCTGGAGCGAGGAATACCAGGCAGCGTTCCTGGCCATGTACCACCGGGTCTTCGACCGGGTCGACGCCATGGTCGGTGAACAGGTCTGGAACTTCGCGGACTTCCAGACCTCCAACGGCATCATGCGCGTGGACGGCAACAAGAAGGGCGTCTTCACCCGGGATAGGCGGCCCAAACCCGCCGCCTATGCCCTGCGCCAACGGTGGACGGCCCTGGCCGGCACCAAGAACATCACTTCCGAGGCGTAGGCCTTAACGCACATTTTTTCGCCGGGCCCGAGGTCCGGCAACGGGTAAAGGAGCCCATTCATGAAAAAGCTGAACAAGCTCAGCATCATCGGCTATGGCGCCGGCGATGCCGCCAACAATCTCGCCTTCACCACCGCCACCATGTTCCTGCTCGTGTACTACACGGACGTGGCCGGGATCTCCGCCGCGGCCGCCGGCACACTGCTGCTCGTGGTGCGGATCTTTGATGCCTTCGCCGACGTCTTCGCCGGCCGCGTGGTGGACCGGACCTTCAGCAAGCGGTTCGGCAAGTTCCGTCCGTTCATCATGTTCGGATCCATCCCGCTGCTGCTGCTGAGCGTGGCAACCTTCTCTGTCCCTGCGCTCGGCGAATCCGGCACCCTGCTGTACGCCTACGTCACATACGCCGCCCTGGGCCTGGCTTACAGCCTGGTCAACATCCCCTACGGCTCACTGGCCGGCGCCATGACCCAGGACCCGGCGGAGCGCGCCAAGCTGGGCTCCGCCCGGATGATCGGCGCGCTGCTGGTCGGCTCCGCCCTGGGCATCTTTGTGGCCCCGCTGATCAAGCCGGGCGCCGACCTGCAGGCCACCTTCACCACCATCACCCTGGTGTTCGTCGTCATCGGGGCGGCCCTGTACCTCTTCACCTTCCTGACCGCCAAGGAGCGGGTCCACCGTGCCGTCCCCAACGTCACATTCAAGCAGAGCATGGACACGCTCAAGGGCAACCGGCCGCTGCTGATGCTGTGCCTGAGCTCCTTCTTCTTCCTGACCGGATACCTGGCCCTCACCTCGGTCCAGCTGTACTACCTCCGCGATGTCCTGGGTCGGCTGGACCTGTACCCCGTGCTGTCCATCACCCAGCTCGTCCTCACCTTCGTGCTGGCCGGGTTCATGCCGAAGCTGGTCCGGAACCTCGGCAAGAAGCGCGTCTACATCTTCTCGTCGCTGCTGACGGTAATCGGCGGCGCCGTCGTCTTCTTCACCCCGGCAAGCCAGGTCTGGATGGGGTTCACCGGTCTGGTGATCAGCCTCGTGGGCGTCCTTGCCGTCAACATCGTGGTGTGGGCGCTCGAAGCCGACACCGTCGAATACGGCGAATGGAAGACCGGCGTCCGCACCGAGGGCATCACGTACGCACTGTTCTCCTTCACCCGCAAGACCGGCCAGGCAGTCGGCGGTGCGCTCGCGGCCTACGCCCTGGCCCTGGGCGGCTACAAGTCCGGCGCCGTCCAGACGGCCGACGCCGTCTTCGGCATCCAGCTCGCCGCCGGCGCCCTGCCTGCGATCATGACCATCCTGGCCGTGCTGGTGATGGCCAAATACACGCTCACCGATGCCATGCATGCCCGGATCCTCACCGAAATCCGGGCCCGCCGCACCGACGGTGCCGGCAGTGCCGGCGGATCCTCCGACGGCGCCAGAACCCCCGACGGCGACGGCCCGGCTGCCGCTGTCCCCGCTAACGCCGCGCCGCTGGCGCCCAGCAACTAAGACACCCCCCGAAAGACCAGAAAAGGACCTGTTGTGAAAATCATTGCCGCTGAAGTCTTCGTGACCAGCCCCTCCCGGAATTTCGTGACCCTGCGGATCACCACCGAGGACGGTGTGACCGGGATCGGGGACGCGACCCTGAACGGGCGCGAGCTCGCGGTCGCGGCGTATTTGAAGGAGCATGTCGCGCAGCTGCTGATCGGCAAGGACCCGCACCGGATCGAGGACACCTGGCAGTTCCTGTACCGGTCCTCGTACTGGCGCCGGGGCCCGGTGACGATGGCCGCGATCGCCGCGGTGGACATGGCGCTGTGGGACATCAAGGGCAAGCTGGCCGGGATGCCGGTCTACCAGCTGCTCGGCGGGGCGTCCCGGAACGGGCTGCGCGCGTACGGGCACGCCTCCGGCGCGGACCTGCCCTCGCTGTTCGATTCGGTCCGGGAGCACCTGGAACTGGGCTACAAGTCGATCCGGATCCAGACCGCGGTCCCCGGGATCAAGGCCGTCTACGGCGTCGCGGCGCAGGCGCAGGCCTCCGGGGAGCGCTACGACTACGAACCGGCCGGCCGGGGCGCGTTCCCGCAGGAGGAGGACTGGGACACCCGCGCCTACCTCCGCCACCTGCCCACCGTGTTCGAGGCGGTCCGGAACGAGTTCGGCCCGGAACTGCCGCTGCTGCACGACGGGCACCACCGGATGACCCCGATCCAGGCCGCGAAGCTGGGCAAGGCGCTGGAACCCTACGACCTGTTCTGGCTCGAGGACTGCACCCCGGCCGAGAACCAGGAGGCGCTGCGCCTGGTCCGGGCGCACACCACCACCCCGCTGGCGATCGGGGAGATCTTCAACACCGTCTACGACTACCAGAGCCTGATCAAGGAACAGCTGATCGACTACGTGAGGGCCGCGTCCACGCACTTCGGCGGGATCAGCCCGCTGAAGAAGGTGATGGACTTCGCCGCGCAGTACCAGATCAAGTCCGGCTTCCACGGCCCCACCGACATCTCCCCGGTCGGGTTCGCCGCGCAGCTGCACGTGGGCCTGGCGATCCACAACTACGGCATCCAGGAATACATGCAGCACTCGGCTGCGACGAACGAGGTCTTCGAGCAGTCCATGACGTTCGTGGACGGCTACCTGCACCCGGGCGACAAGCCCGGCATCGGCGTCGAATTCAACGAAGAGGCCGCCGCCGCCTACCCCTACCAGCAGGCCTACCTGCCCTACAACCGCCTCGTCGACGGAACCGTCCATGACTGGTAAACGGCCACAACCGGTAACCGGCCCTGACATCACGTTCCCCCGTCCCTCCGGGCCGCGGATCGTGGTGATGGGTGTCTCCGGCTGCGGCAAGACCACCATCGGCGACCTCGTGGCCCGCGAACTGGGCGTCCGCTTCCTCGACGGCGACTCCCTCCACCCCGTGGAGAACGTCGCCAAGATGGCGTCCGGCAGTCCACTCACCGACGAGGACCGCTGGCCGTGGCTCGCCACCGTGGGCGCCGAACTCGCCGCCGCAGGCCCCGCCGGTCTCGTGCTGGCCTGCTCTGCACTCAGGCGCAGCTACCGCGACGCCATCCGCGCCCAGGCGCCGGAGACCGTCTTCCTGCACCTGCACGGCAGCCGGGAGGTGCTCGGCGGCAGGATCGAAGGCCGCTCCGGCCACTTCATGCCGTCCACGCTGCTCGACTCCCAGCTCGCCACGCTCGAGCCGCTCGACGCGGACGAGGCCGGGACCGTGGTGGACATCGCCGCCCCCGTGGAGCAGGTCGTCGCCGCCGCCCTTGCCGGCGTCGTGGACCGGACTGCGGCAGTAACGCCGGACGCCGGTGTGTCGGGGGCCGGCGCGGCAGACGCCGCCGCACCGTTCGCCGTCGACCTCCAGTCGGCGCCGTTCAACCTCGACGACGACGCCATCGCCTGGGTGGAGTCCACCATCGACTCCATGTCGGACGAGGAAAAGATCGGGCAGCTGTTCATCAACCACAACAACGACTACTCCCCGGAATACCTCGACGGTGTCCTGGAGCAGTATCACGTGGGCGGCATGCGGTACCGGCCGGGGCCGTCGGCCGACGTGCAGGAACACATCCGCTACGCGCAGTCCAAGACCCGGGTGCCGCTGCTGATCGCGTCGAACCCAGAAATGGGCGGCGCCGGCAGCTGCGACGACGGGACTTTCGTCTCGACCCACCTGCAGGCGGGCTCGCACCCGGACAAGGACATCGCCCGCCAGATGGGGCGCGTTGCCGGGGTAGAGACAGCCGCACTGGGCTGCAACTGGGCCTTCGCACCGATCGTGGACATCCACTACAACTGGCGCAACACCGTCATCTCCACCCGGGCCTTCGGCAACACCCCGGAAGTCGTGGTGGAGCGGGCCAAGGAGTACTTCGACGGCATCAGCGAATCGCCAACCGTGTGCGCCATGAAGCACTTCCCGGGGGACGGCCTGGACGAACGCGACCAGCACGTGGTCACGTCCTACAACACTTTCGGCTACGAGGAATGGTCCAGGACCTACGGGCATGTGTACCGGGAGATGATCGGCCACGGGGTGCAGTCCATCATGGTCGGCCACATCGGCGCGCCCGACTTGTCACGGTATTTCCGCCCCGGGCTGGCGGCGCAGGACATGCTGCCCGCGACCCTGGCGCCGGAACTGCTCCAAGACCTGCTCCGCGGCGAGCTCGGCTTCAACGGGCTGATCCTTACCGATGCGTCCCAGATGATCGGCCTCACCCAGGCCATGAAGCGCAGCGAGCTCGTCCCGGCCACCATCGCGGCCGGTTGCGACATGTTCCTGTTCTTCCGGAACCCGGCCGAAGACTTCGGGTACATGCTGGACGGCTACAAAACCGGGGTCATCACGGAAGCGCGGCTGCAGGACGCCCTGCGCCGGATCCTGGGCCTGAAAGCCTCGCTCGGACTGCACAAAGCCGCGCGGGAATCCCTCGTCCCGCCGGCCGAAGCGCTGCAACTGATTGGGAGCGCAGCCCACCGGGAGGTTGCCGCGCAGATCGCCGACAAGACCGTCACCCTGGTCAAGGACACGGCCGGCAACCTGCCCATCACGCCGGCGACGCACAAGCGCATCCGGCTCTACGGCATCTCGGGCGGCGCGGACTTCACCCGGGCGGACCCGTTGGCCTATCTGGACGTTGTCCGGGACGAGCTCGAAAAAGCTGGCTTTGAGGTCCACGTCTTCAAGACGGCCGGGCAGCGCGAGGCCGCCGGGGAGACCGGGGTGAATTTCATGTCCGTGATCTCCGAGGAAGCCACCGCGGACTATGCGCAGAAGTACGACGCGGCGTTCGTGTTCGCCAATGTTAAGGGCTTCGCCCAGGAGGCGGCGATCCGGATCAAGTGGTCAACGCCCATGGCGGCCGAGATTCCTTGGTATGCCACGGAAGTCCCGACCGTGTTTGTCTCGCTCAACCAGCCCAACCACCTCATTGACGTGCCGATGGTGAAGACAGCCATCCACGCCCACGCGGGCACGCCGGAGGCCATCAGGGCTGCGATCGAGAAGATCCAGGGCAAGTCGGAGTTCCAGGGCACGTTCAACGAGAACGTCTTCTGCGACTCCTTCGACACCAGGCTCTGACCACCATTGCTGCGGCAGAGCTTGGCGAGGACAATGGTTAACGGGTCCTCTTGTTCCCAATGACTTCCCAAAGACGGCATAACGGTCACACCTCGCGTCCCCGCATCCTTCCTCAACCCGATGCGAGGGCGCCTTAGTACCTACTACGATTCGCGGACGGCATCGTTCACGCTCGACGGCGAAACGTATGAGTACCTGAAAACGGGTCCGGGGGCACCAGCAGGAAGACGCTAAGTCGTCGTCCTACGGAAGCCACCCGAGAGTCTTGCAACCCTTCCCAGCCCACGTAAGCAGCCTCACCAGAAACCGCTTGTGCCTGGACAGGGTTCAGAGTTGGATCGAACTATGAACCAAATGGCGGCGCTAGACACGCCCGAGGTTTCCGGGAATGTACTTTTGTTGATCGTAGTTATAGGCGTGGCTGCGATCATCCTGATGGCGGCCTTCCTCACCTTCCTGTATTACCGCGACCGGGCCGAGGACAAGCGATCCAAGAAGTAGGGATGCGTCGCCAGTCCTTTGGCGGGTCGTGCCGGGCGCTACTCGCCCGCCAGCGCGGCGTTCTCATCGCAGGACTGCCCGCTCGCGAGCCGCGCCGGTCCGAAACCGCAGCGCTCGTCTTAATCGCGCTTAAACGTGCGCGAATACCCCCTCCCGCGGTACCCCGTGCAGGCGTACCGTGGGGCCATGGAGAAGACCGGATGCGCTGTGGTGGGCGGTGGACCTGCGGGGATGATGCTCGGCTTGCTGCTGGCACGGGCCGGCGTGCGGGTGACGGTGTTGGAGAAGCACGCGGACTTCCTGCGCGACTTCCGCGGCGACACCGTGCACCCGTCCACCATCCGGCTCATTGACGAACTCGGGCTAGGCCAGGAATTCCGCCGGCTGCCGCAGAGCCGCCTGAAGAATGTCGTATTCCCGGTGCCGGGCGGGCCGCCCGTGACCATGGGCGACTTTGATGCCCTGCCGCCGCCGTACAACTACATCGCCATGATGCCGCAATGGGATTTCCTGAACTTCCTCGCCGACGCCGCCGCCGAGGAACCGGGGTTCACGCTGCTCATGAGCCACACCGCCACCGGGCTGGTCCGCAACGGAGGCCGTGTCCGCGGCGTCCGCTTCCGGGCCCCCGACGGCACGCAGGACGAGCTCCTGGCGGACTTGGTGGTTGCCACGGACGGCCGCCATTCCGCGCTGCGCACCGCAGCCGGGCTGGCGCCAAAGGAGTTCCCGGTGCCCTTCGACACCTGGTGGTTCCGGCTGCCCCGCTATCCCTCCGAAACGGGTGAGGTGGCCGGGCTCGTGCCGGCGTTCGGCCCCGGCGAGGCGCTGCTGGCCCTGTTCCGCAACGACTACTACCAAATGGGTTACCTCGCGGCCAAGGGCGCCGACGCCCGGATCCGTGCGGAAGGCGTGGAGGGCTTCCGACGGCGGGTCGCGGCGCTCCGCCCGGACCTTGCGGACCGTGTTGACGCCATCGCGTCCCTCGATGACCTCCACTGGCTGGACGTGCGCCTGAACCGGCTGCACTCGTGGCACATCAACGGGATGCTGTGCATCGGGGACGCCGCGCATGCGATGTCCCCGGCCGGCGGCGTCGGCATTAACCTCGCCATCCAGGACGCGGCGGCCGCCGCCGAGTACCTGGCCCCTGCACTGCTCCGGGGCCGGGTGACCACGGCAGACCTGGAGAAAGTCGAACGACGACGGCGGCTGCCCACCGTCATTGTGCAGAGCGTCCAACGGATCATGCAACGCGCGATCTTCGGCCCGATCCTGACCGGGAAGCGGACAAAGTTTCCGGCCGCGGCACTCTTCGTGGCCCGGCACATTCCGGCGTTCCGCACCATCATTCCCCGCTTCATCGCCTTTGGTCCGCGCCCCGAGCACGCACCGGCCTTCGCGCGGCGCGCCCCGCAACACGGTTAGTACGCGCCCCGCAACACGGTAGCAGAAGCGAGGAACCGATCATGGGCCAACTGGTAGTCCAGGAATTCGTGACGGCCGACGGGTTCGCGGCCAACACCAACAATGAGTTCACGGCCTACGAATTGATCCAAGGCGGCACCGCCGAGTTCGACCAGAGCCAGCTCGCGTGGCTCGAGACCGTCGAGGCGATGGTCGTCGGGGCTACCACCTACCGGATGTTCGTTGAATTCTGGCCGACGCCCGCATCCGAGGGAGAGATCATTGCGCCGGCACTCAACGCACTGCGCCGCTACGTGTTTTCGCGGCAGCTCCAGAACGCGCCGTGGGGCGGATTCCCCGCGGCAACCATTGAATCGGGCGATGCGGTTGCGGCGATCCGCCGCATCAAAAGCGAGGTCGCGGGCACGATTGTGCTCTGGGGCAGCCTGACCCTGAGCGAGGCGTTCTTCGCGGCCGGCGAAGTGGACGCCGTGCGCCTCGTTGTCATGCCGATTGCGATCGGCGCGGGGCGCGGCGTGTTTCCGGCCGGCGAGGACCCGACCCTGTTGAGGCTGCTGAGCGCGAAGACGTACGACGCCGGGCTGATCGAGCTCGAATACGCCCTAAGTGCGGGCCGGTAGTTCTCGGCGTAGGAGATAAAGGCCACCGCTGACATCTGGCCGCCGCCGACATACAGGACGCCGGCTGGGAATCCGCGCCGGGCCGACCACTAAACTGGGAGCCATGACTGCCACCCGTGACTTCGCAACCGACGCTGCCGCTGCCCGTGCCCGACTCCTGGAACTGATCAAGGAACTCGCCGTCGTCCGCGGCAAGGTGATCCTCTCCAGCGGCGCGGAAGCCGACTACTACATCGACCTGCGCCGCATCACCCTGCACCACGAGGCGTCCAAACTGGTGGGACAGGTCATGCTCTCACTGATGGAGGACGCCGGGATCGATTTCGAGTGCGCCGGCGGGCTCACCATGGGGGCGGACCCGGTGGGAACCGCCGTCATGCATGCCGCCGTCGACGCCGGACGCCCGGTGGACGCGTTCGTCGTCCGCAAGGCGCAGAAGTCCTACGGCATGGGCCGCCAGGTGGAAGGTCCCTCGGTCGAGGGCCGCAAGGTCCTGGTCCTGGAGGACACGTCAACCACCGGCGGTTCCGCGCTGACCGCCGTCGAAGGCGTCCGCAAGGCCGGCGGCAACGTGGTCGCCGTCGCCGTGATCGTGGACCGCGACACGGGCGCCAAGGAAAAGATCGAGGCCGAAGCCGGTGTTCCGTACCTCTTCGCCTTCGGCAGGGACGAACTGGGCCTTAGCTAAGGGTTCCGCTCCGGCCGGCGCGGGTGGACGGGGTATGGGCCGTGACCTATCATTTGTCCCATACCCCGTCCATTCCACTATCTGGAGAACACGCGCCATGCTCCCGTCCGAAAAGTCCGCGAACAGCGGTGTGAATCGTGGCCCGGAAGGGCAGGGCACCGAGGTCTCGGTGGGCACGGTCGACCAGATCCAGAACCTGATCCTGGACAGCGCGGACTTCGAAGAGTTCCTGAACGAACTCGCGCGTTTTTCCGCGCACCAGGTGGCGGGCTCCGGCGACGACGCGCTGTGCGGAATCACGCTGCTGCGGGACCGCAAGGCCGCCACGATCGGGTGGAGCAGTGACTCCGCCCGCGAAGTGGACGAGATCCAGTACTCACTGTCCCAGGGCCCATGCCTGACCGCAGCCAAGGAGGAACGGGAAGTCTACGTCCCCGACCTCTTCGACGAGGACCGCTGGGGCCCTGACTACGCCGCCGCCGTCGCCTCGCATGGCCTGCGCTCGGTGTTGTCGGTCCCTTTCCACCTCCAGGGCGACGCCCAGGCGGCGCTGAACCTCTACTCCGATGTCCCGCGCAAGTTCGACGGCGACGTCGCGGCCCGGGCCCGCGGCTACACCCGCGAAATCTCCCAGGCGCTGCGGCTTGCAGTCCGCTTCTCGCTGCACACAGACAGCGCCACCAACCTGCGCGCCACCCTTGAATCCCGGACCGTCATCGACATGGCGATCGGGATCGTCATGGCGCAGAACCGCTGCGACCAGCAAACCGCGGTCCGGATCCTCACCGATGCCTCCAGTAACGGCAACGTCAAACTCCGCGATATCGCCGCGTCCCTGGTGCAGTCTGTGGGCGGAACGGCAACCCGGACGCACTACGAAGAGCCGGACCGGCGACAGGCGGGCTGAATCGGCAGTCGCCTATGACTTGTGTGCAACCACAAGCGCGGATAACCTGAACGAGGTTGAGCCGTCGGCCATAGACATCCTTATTTGGAGTACCTATGGACCAGACCCTGCAAGCCCACGTCAAACTCGATGTCGTTTCCGACGTCGTCCGGATTAGTGTCCGGGGGAGCCTCACGCAAGCCTCCCGCCCCTCCCTGGTGCAAATTATCCAGCGCGTCCGGCGCATGGGGATCATTTCGCACATCCGCGTCGACCTCGGCCTTGCCGCCTTCGTGGAATCATCGGCGCTGGCCGGCCTGCGCAACGACCTCAACGCGATCGACGGCGAGGACTCCGGTTCGGAGACCGCCGGCATGCCCGCCCCTGGCGGCGTTTCCCTGGAGCTCACCCCGCCCCGCGACGACTCCTCCGCATTGCCCACCCTGGACATGTCCGGGGAATTCCTGGCCTCGGTCGATCCCTCAGGCACCCGGCAGCTGACCCGGTTCTCCGACGACGAACTCCTCGCCGCGAGCGACTCCGTGTTCGGCCTGCTCGACGACCCCGCTGACATGGCCCGCTCGGAACTGCTGGCGACCTATGACGAGATCGGCATGGAGATCAGCCGCCGCGAGGTCGGCCGCGAACCCGAGCCTGCCTAGTACAGGCAGCGGCAGTAGCGGCGCCCACGGCGCTCCGGGCCGTCCTTCCGTCTTCCGGATTGGTCGGGTTTCTCTTCCCCGCCGGACCGTGGATACGGTAGTGATGTGCCGGCCGAGATGGAACCGAACCATCCGCGAGGCCCCGGTGATGCCGAGGCCCGCATGCTCCGCCGCGCCGTCGAGCTTAAGCGGGTTTCCCGGCGCACGTTCCTGATCGGCGCCGGATCCGCGTCGCTGCTGGCGGCGGACATGCTGTTCACCCGGCGCGTGCAGACCGATCGGCGTGTCACCCGGATCCTCGAAGTGCCGGATGACGTCGCCGAACTGTATTATCCCCACGCCAGCTGGATCCTGTTCCCCGGCTACAAGACCGGCTGGGAAGAAGCCCTCTGGATCCTGAACGCCTTGCGCGGATCCCTGAACAAAAGGGGCCGGCTCGCCGCCGTCGGGTATTCCAACGAGGGGCTGGACATCGACGAGGTGGTCATTGCCGTGATCGAACACGTCCGCGCCCACAATCTCACCACCCTCTACTTCTACGGCCACAGTTTCGGCGGCATGGTGGCAACCCAGGTGGCCGCCCGGCTGCGCGAGCTGCACGGCGTCGAAGTGGCGTTCATCCTCCTCGACTCCAGCCCGGCGAGCCGGCACGACGTACTTGACCAGAGCTGGTTTGAGGGCGTGGTGCTGCTCTACGAAAGCGGGTTCCGCTTCCCCACAGTGCTGCGCGGCGGCTACGAGCTCGGCGAGAGGATGCTGCACAAGAATGAGCGCAGTTGGGGTCAGGTGGTGGACCAGACCCTGGAACAGCTGTCCCCGATCGCGCCGTCCAGCGTGCTGATCCAGTCCGAATCCGCCTACATCTACCACTTTGAGCCCAGCCGTTTCGTCGGGAAGCTCGGCGACACAAAGATGGCGTTCATCGGCAACCCCCGGGACAAGACCGTGGACTACGAGACCGCCCGGGATACGTGGTCACTGACCTTCAAAGCCAACATGGCCTCGGATGACCTGCGCACCGACGGGGCGAGGCCTGAGCACGCGAGCCCGGGCTGGAGCCCGTTCGTCTACCGGCCCATCATCGACGAACTCCAGGACCACCTCTTCCCGCTGCCGGGCGGCGGCGGGAAGAAGACCGCGTTCTGAGCGTTTTCCTCAGATCTGGTTCTTGAGGTCCGCCACAGAATTCAGGATCTGGTTCGGCCGGAACGGGTACGACGCGATGTCGTCCCGGTGGGTGATGCCGCTGAGCACGAGGACCGTGTGCAGGCCCGCTTCCATGCCGGCGATGATGTCGGTGTCCATGCGGTCCCCGATCATGGCCGTGGTTTCCGAGTGCGCGTCGATCTGGTTCATCGCCGACCGGAACATCATCGGGTTGGGCTTGCCTACAATGTACGGTTCGCGGCCCGTGGCCTTGGTGATGAGGGCGGCGATGGCGCCGGTGGCAGGCATGGGACCGTCCTTCGAGGGCCCGGTGGCGTCCGGGTTGGTGGCGATGAAACGCGCGCCGGCCAGGATCAGGCGGATGGCCATGGTGATGGCTTCGAACGAGTAGGTGCGGGTCTCGCCGAGCACCACGAAGTCAGGGTTCTGGTCGGTGAGGATGAAGCCTGCCTCGTGAAGCGCCGTCGTGAGTCCTGCTTCGCCGATCGTGTAGGCGCGGTTACCCGACTCCGAGCCGCGGACCTGGTCCTTGAGGAACTGGGCAGTGGCCAGGGCCGAGGTCCAGATGTTCTCCTCCGGGATTTCCAGTCCGGAAGAACTCAGCCGAGCCGCGAGGTCCCGGGGCGTGAAGATCGAGTTGTTGGTCAGCACCAGGAACCGCTTGGAGGTATCCACCCAGCGCTGGATCAGCTCCGAGGCACCCGGGATCGGCTGGTTTTCGTGGACCAGCACGCCGTCCATGTCCGTCAGCCAGCACTCGATTTCCTGGCCGCTGCGGTAGATCGCCGCCGATGAACGCACCTGGTCTGCATCTGTCCGCCGCTTTTCGCGCTGTTCTGCCATCGTGTCCTCCGCCTAAGTGTGCCGCTACCTGTCACCCAGTCTAATGTTGAAGGCGTGACTGAACCCGAGATCCCCCGCCACGCCGGCGTACAGCCCGTGCCAGAGACTTCAGCGGACTCGGCGGCAGCGGCGGAAGTGGTGGAACCCAAGGCGGAGGTCGGCGTCGGCCCCTGGGAAGGCGACCATCCCCAAGGCGAACACTGGGATCCGGACCTCCTGGCGGACGGCGACCGGCGCAACGTCGTGGACAAATACCGCTACTGGAAGCACGAGGCGATCGTGGCGGACCTGGACTCCAAACGCCACAGTTTCCACATCGCGATCGAGAACTGGCAGCACGACCTCAACATCGGCACCGTGGTCCGGACCGCCAACGCGTTCCTCGCCAAGGAAGTCCACATCATCGGACGACGCCGGTGGAACCGCCGCGGGGCCATGGTCACCGACCGCTACCAGCACGTCCGCCACCACCCCACCGTTGAGGATTTCGTGGCCTGGGCGCAGGGGGAGGGGCTGGCGATCATCGGGATCGACATCTTCCCGGACTCCGTCCCGCTGGAGACCTACGAACTGCCCAAGGACTGTGTCCTGGTCTTCGGCCAGGAGGGCCCGGGCCTGACCCCTGAAGTCCACGACGCGGCGCTGGACACTTTGTCGATCGAGCAGTTCGGCTCCACCCGTTCCATCAACGCAGCCTCCGCCGCCGCGATCGCGATGCACGCCTGGATCCGCCGCCACGTGTTCGGCCAGCTCCCGCTATAGAGGCGGCTTCGCTCAAACGCTGCGCGAGAAGGCATTTCACGGCAGTGTTTGCGCCTCGCACTGCCGCGAAGTGCCTTCTCGACGGCCTCTGCGGCCGCGACCTGTGGAAAACGTGCCCGGCGCCCGGCGGAAACGGTCACAATGGGCCATGCGCCGGGCACCGCTTCCCCTCCATCTGACCGCCGGTTCCTTCTCGCTGCGCGCCTCGGACAAGGCCGGTGTCACCCGCACCCGCACCGAAGCTCGAGACCTCGTCACGGTGTCACGCGGGATCCGGGTGCCCGTGGACTCGGCACCCTCAGGCTCGGCTGCCCTCCGGGCTTACACCGAGCTGGATGACGAGTCTGTCTTGAGCCTTGGATCCGCGGCGCGGCTCTGGGCGGCGCCTCTGCCGGGCCGTCTTGAGGAGGACTGGCGCATCCATCTCGCCCGGCGGCGGGGCTTCAGCAGGCCCCGCCGGGTCAACGTCGTGGGGCACGTGTTGACGTTTTTTCCCGACGAAGTGGTGGAGCTCGACGGCGTCCGACTCACCTCGCCGGCCCGGACGTGGTTGGATCTGGCTTCGGTGCTGGGTGTGGATGAATTGGTTGTGGCTGGAGACTTCCTGGTCTGCGGGCACGGTCCGGAGTTTCCCGTCCCCCACGACGCATTGTGCAGCATCGCGGAGCTGCGGGCCATGGTGGCGCGTCATCCTGGCAGCAGGGGAGTACGAAAAGCCCGCGCCGCCGTCGAACTCATTCGTGTCGGTGCTGACTCGCCGCCGGAAACCCGGCTGCGCTTGGCGCTCATCCGTGCCGGCCTGCCCGAACCGGCCCTGAACGAGGTGGTCTGGGGTGCAGCCGGCGCCCCGGTGCTCTGGCCGGATGCTGCCTACCCCGACTGGCGCATCGCGCTCCAGTACGAGGGCGCACACCACAACGGGCAAGACCAGTACCAGCGCGACATCCGGCGGGCGGACACTGCAGCGATCTACGGATGGCTTGAGGTGCGGGTGTCCCGGCTGGACCTTGTGGGCGAGCATCACGCGGCGGTCAGCAAAGTCCGGGCCGCGCTGGAGAGCCGCGGCTGGCGCGCGAGATGACACTTCGCGGCAATGTTTTCGCCCAACACTGCCGCGATCTGCCTTCTGGGCGGGGCCGCCGGCGGGTCAGGGGTAGGCGGCGCAAGCCGGTCGAGTGTTACACGGGCACAGTGACCGGAGACACTGCCCCGGCCCAGGAATGGCTAGGATGGTTCTAGCCGACGAGGTTCCCTCCAGAATCACCAGCCCGTAGACGAAATTCACTTTAGGAGTCAGCATGCCCATTGCAACCCCAGAGATCTACTCCGAGATGATCGACCGCGCCAAGACGGGCGGATTCGCCTTCCCGGCTGTCAACGTCACGTCCTCCCAGACCCTGAACGCCGCCATGCGCGGCTTCGCCGAGGCCGAGTCCGACGGCATCGTCCAGGTCTCCACCGGCGGCGCGGCTTACTGGTCCGGTGCCTCCACCAAGGACATGGTTGCCGGCTCCCTGGGCTTTGCGGCCTTCGCCCGCGAGGTCGCCAAGAACTACGGCGTCAACATCGCCCTGCACACGGACCACTGCCCCAAGGACAAGCTGGACGGCTTCGTGCTCCCGCTGCTCGCTGCTTCCGAGGCCGAGGTCAAGGCCGGCCGCAACCCCTTCTTCAACTCGCACATGTGGGACGGCTCCGCGGAGACCCTGCAGGAAAACCTGCGGATCGCCCGTGAACTGCTCGAGCGCACCGCGGCAGCCAAGATGATCCTCGAAGTTGAGATCGGCACCGTTGGCGGCGAGGAAGACGGCGTCGAGAACGCCATCAACGACAAGCTCTACACCACGGTCGAAGACGCCCTGGCCACTATCGACGCGCTCGGTTCCGGCGAAAACGGCCGCTACATCACGGCGCTGACCTTCGGCAACGTGCACGGCGTCTACAAGCCCGGCGGCGTCAAGCTCCGCCCGGAGATCCTCAAGGACATCCAGGAGCAGGTGGGCGCCAAGATCGGCAAGTCCAACCCGTTCGACCTCGTGTTCCACGGCGGCTCCGGCTCCTCGGACAAGGAAATCGCGGACGCCGTCTCCTACGGCGTCATCAAGATGAACATCGACACCGACACCCAGTACGCCTACACCCGCCCGGTGGTGGACCACATGTTCCGCAACTACGACGGCGTGCTGAAGGTCGACGGCGAGGTCGGCAGCAAGAAGCTCTACGACCCCCGCGTCTGGGGCGCTTCCGCCGAGGCCGGCCTGGCCGCCCGTGTGGTCGAGGCGGCGCAGCAGCTGGGCTCCACCGGCAAGACCTTCTAGCCATGTCCGACGAGTTCCGCAAGAACCTGATGGGTCCCGAGCCCACGCTCCTGCCTGCCGAGACTGAGATCTACCAGCACCTCGCGCTCGGCCAGGAAGCCGTGGACCTCGTGGCGAAGCATCCCACGTCCTCGCTCCTGTGGGCCATCCTGGCGGAGGAGGCGTGGAACGAAGGCCGAACTATCGATTCCTACGCGTACTCGCGGGTGGGTTACCACCGCGGCCTGGATTCGCTGCGCCGTAACGGCTGGCGCGGCGTCGGGCCGATCCCGTGGGAGCACGAACCCAACCGCGGCTTCCTGCGCTCCCTCTACTCGCTTGGCCGTGCGTCCGCGGCGATCGGCGAGGCCGAAGAACCGGAGCGGATCGAAAAGTTCCTCAAGGATTCCGATCCCGATGCCAGGGCGGCCATCGAAGCCGAGGGCTGACCAGGGGTTAACCAACGACGGCGGGCTCCCACCTTGAGGTGGGAGCCCGCCGTCGTCAATTGTTCAGCGTGCTGCGGGTGCGGGTGGGTGGGCCCACGCCCGCCGGGTTCCCTGACCGAGCTTGCGAGGTTAGGGTGCGGGTGGGGACTAGCTGGCTTTCGCCAGGCCCGTGCGGGCCATGGCATCCGCATACGCGGTGTGCATCTCCGCCAGGTACTCTTCCTGCCGGGCCGGGGTTCCGGCGAACGCCCGGCCGCTGAGTGAGCGGACCTTGTAGGTCTTCAGGCCGCGGCGCCAGATCATGGGCACTTCGGTCTTGAGCAGCAGGTTGGCCAGGCGGTTGGCCTCGGTGCCGTGAGCCACGATCACGGAGGCGCGGGGCACGAGGGCCAGGAACTTCAGCAGCGGCTTGAGGCCCGCGGAAATCTGGTCCGGCGTGAACTTGCCGTTGGGCTCGCCGGGGACGTGCCACGGGTGGACATTCCACGGCATGACGAATTCGGGGCGCAGGCCCAGCTTCCACTGGATGCCCAGCATGCGTGTGGCCGCTTCGTCATCGCCAGCGGTGATGAAGCCTGACGCATCCTCGGTGCCGATGTTGGAGTACAGGCTGATGATGCGGCACTCATCGACGTCGTGCATCGGGTCCACGTAGGAGACAGCAGTGCCAGCTTTGGTGGCCTGGAGAGCGTCAAGGAGCTCGTTGACGGGGGCGACGCTAGGTTCGTACCGGCGGCTCAGGAGCTCTTCGCGGAAATTTTCGGTGGCCAGGGCTGTCATATGTTGCTGGGTCTCCTGCGGGATTGGCAAAGCTGCCACACCGGATGCGAACACGCCGAATACCGGGCATGCGGTGCAATAGTGTGGTTTGAAAATGTGGTGTGGACCGATTCCTGGTCGATCCTTCTAAGTCTATCAAGCCCCGCGAAATGCAGCGTCGGCCGGCGGCCCTGCCGTCCGGTGCTGCTACCAGAGCCGCTTGGTGGCGCGGCGTGCCCCTTCGCCGAGGGCCTCCAGCTTGGCGTAGGCAATTTGCGGATGCACCCTGCCGCCCAGCCCGCAATCTGTGGACGCAATCACATTCTCACGCCCCACAAGATCCGCGAAGCGCACGATCCGGTCGGCCACGAGGTCCGGGTGCTCCACGACGTTGGTGGCGTGCGAGACGACGCCGGGGATGATGACCTTCCCCTCGGGAAGCAACGCGCCCTCCCAGACGCGCCATTCGTGCTCGTGCCGGACGTTAGCCGCCTCGAACGAGTAGCCGCCGGCATTGATCTGCAGGACTGAATCGACGATGTCCGCGAAAGGGATGTCCGTGGTGTGCGGGCCGTGCCAGGAACCCCAGCAGACATGCAACCGGATCTGCTCCTGGGGAAGATCGCGCAGCGCCCAGTTCGTTGCTTCGACCCGGAGCTGGATGAACTTTAGGTAGTCCGCCAGGCTCGGCTCGGGGTTGATCTGGTCCCAGCTCTCGGCCAGTGAGGGGTCGTCGAGCTGGACCGTCAGGCCGGCGTCGATGATGGCCTTGTATTCCTCGCGCATCGCGTCGGCGCAGGCGTAGAGGAGTTCCTCATCGCTCCGGTAGTACTCGTTGGCCACGCGGGCGCACGAGCCGGGGGAGAGGGAGGCGACGAACCCCTCGGTGAGGCCGGCCGCGGCCAGGCCGGTCTTCAAATTGGCAATGTCCGAGGCCACAAGGTCCTGGCCCGTGTACGTCAGCGGCCCGGCGATCTTCGGCTGCGTGACGGCCTTGCGGTGGGCCAGGATCCCGGAGGAGGGGTCGTTGTAGGCTTCATCGAACTTCACCCGGTCCCGGCGGTCCGGGAAGGAGGTCAGGACGATGTGGCCCGGCGAGGAACGGTGCACCTTGGCGTCGGCCCAGCGGTCCACGTCGGTCGGCTCCAGGCCGCCGAGCCGGGAGAAGGAGTAGTTCCACCAGGCGCCGTAGTCCACGGAACTGGACATCGTGTGCCCGTACTCGCCGTCATTGGGGATGTCGATGCCCAGATCCTTCTGGCGCTGGACGACGTCCACCACCGAGGTTTCGAGCAGGTCCAGGAATTCGGGGGTGATGCCGTCGGTTTCCTTGACCTCGTTCGCGGCGATCAGCTCGGGCGTGCGGGGCAGTGAGCCGGCATGGGTCACGCGGATGTGGTCGCTGTTCTGGGAGTTGGAGTTCTGGGACATGGCGCGGTTTCCTTTCCAACGGTCCTGGCGGTAGCACCGTGGCCGGCCTCGGCGGCCGCGGTTGGCCGCTCGGGCCTCACTCCCACTCAATTCCACTCCGGGCGGTCCCGCAAGTGGTGCCCGCTATGTGTCGGGCGTGAACTGGTGGAGGATGCAGCTATGACGAACGCCATGGGGCGCCCCTTCAAGGACTGGTTGGAAGTGCCTGCTGCCTCGGCGGAGGCGTGGACCTCACTCGCGGAAGCCGCCCTGGCGTTCACCACAGGCTAGCTGCCGCGTCCATGCAAGGACCCAAAGCCATGCCGGTCACCGTTTTCGGCTAAACTTGGGTGGTAAGAGCCCCGGAACTCTAGCGTTGGGTAAGAGCGCAGCGGTAGATTCGGGGCATTCTCATGAACGGCGCTGAGCTGCGGTGACCATCTGGTCAATAATCGCAGTTCGGCCCGAACGAATGGGGGAGGATCCCATGCCAGCAATCGTGATCGTCGGAGCCCAATGGGGCGACGAAGGCAAAGGTAAGGCCACTGACCTGCTTGGCGGCCGCGTCGACTATGTCGTCAAGCCCAACGGCGGCAACAACGCCGGGCACACCGTCGTCGTGGGCGGTGAGAAGTATGAGCTGAAGCTCCTTCCGGCCGGCATCCTGAGCCCCAACGCGATTCCGATCATCGGCAATGGCTGCGTGGTGAACCTGGAAGCCCTGTTCCAGGAGATCGACGGACTGGAGGCCCGCGGTGCGGACACCTCCAAGCTGCGCGTCTCCGCCAACGCGCACCTCGTGGCGCCCTACCACCAGGTCCTGGACAAGGTCACCGAGCGGTTCCTCGGCAGCCGCGCCATCGGCACCACCGGACGCGGCATCGGTCCGGCGTACATGGACAAGGTTGCCCGCCTCGGCATCCGCGTCCAGGACGTCTTTGACGCCTCGATCCTGCGCCAGAAGGTAGAGGGCTCGCTGCGCCAGAAGAACGAGCTCCTGGTCAAGGTCTACAACCGTCGCGACATCGAGGTGGACGAGATCGTGGAGTACTTCCTGTCCTTCGCCGAGCGTCTGCGCCCGCTGGTCATCGACAGCACCTATGTCCTGAACACCGCCCTGGACGAGGGCAAGGTGGTCCTCATGGAGGGCGGCCAGGCCACGTTCCTGGATGTTGACCACGGCACGTACCCCTTCGTGACGTCCTCGAACCCCACCGCGGGCGGCGCCTCCGTGGGCTCGGGCATCGGCCCCACCCGGATCTCGCGTTCCATCGGCATCATCAAGGCCTACACCACGCGTGTGGGCGCAGGTCCGTTCCCCACGGAACTGTTCGATGAGATGGGCATGTACCTGCAGAAGACCGGCGGCGAGTTCGGCGTCAACACCGGCCGTCCCCGCCGCTGCGGCTGGTACGACGCCGTGCTGGCGCGCCACGCCTCCCGCGTCAACGGCTTCACGGACTACTTCGTCACCAAGCTGGACGTCCTCACGGGCATCGAACAGATCCCGGTCTGCGTGGCCTACGACGTCGACGGCGTGCGGCACGACGAAATGCCCATGACCCAGACCGAGTTCCACCACGCCAAGCCGATTTTCGAATACTTCGAAGGCTGGACCGAGGACATCACGGCTGCCCGCACCCTGGAGGACCTGCCGGAAAACGCCCGGAACTACGTCCTGGCCCTGGAGAAGCTCTCCGGCACGCGGTTCTCCGCGATCGGCGTCGGACCGGACCGCGACCAGACGATCGTGGTCAACGACCTCATCAACGACTGACAGTTCGCTGACTGGCGTACGACGGCGGCGGGCCACCCTGGAAAGGGCGGCCCGCCGCCGTCGCAGTTAAACAGTCCTCCTGTTATCCGGTCTACTCTGCGGACGTAAACGATTTCGGCGTGCTGCGGGTTGACGCCTGCCGGTATCCGGCCATGCAATGTAGTGCGTATTCGCTGTTGATTAAGCCGTTTCCCACCGCGAGCGAAGGACCGACGATGGCTATCACCGATTTTGAGCGCTACCCCCTGATGTTTGGACCGAGCCCCATCCACCCGCTGCCGCGGCTCAGCAAGCACCTGGGCGGCGCGCAAATCTGGGCGAAACGGGAGGACGTCAACAGCGGCCTCGCGTTTGGCGGCAACAAGACGCGGAAGCTTGAATACCTCGTCCCGGACGCCCTGGCGCAGGGCGCGGATACCCTCGTCTCGATTGGCGGCTACCAGTCCAACCACACCCGCCAGGTCGCGGCGGTGGCCGCGAAACTTGGGCTCAAAGCCCGCCTGGTTCAGGAAAACTGGGTCGACTGGCCGGATCCGCTGTCCGACCGCGTAGGCAACATCCTGCTCTCGCGCATCATGGGCGCCGACATCCGGCTGGAGAGTGCGGGCTTCGACATCGGCATCCGCAGCAGCTGGGAGAACGCGATCGAGGAGGTCAAGGCCGCCGGCGGCAAACCGTACGCGATCCCGGCCGGCGCGTCCGACCACAGGCTGGGCGGGCTGGGCTTCGCCAACTGGGCCTACGAGGTGGAAGCCCAGGAGCGGGAACTCGGTATCTTCTTCGACACGATCATCGTGTGCACCGTCACGGGGTCCACGCACGCCGGAATGATCGCGGGTTTTGCCGGGCAGGACAAACCGCGCCGCGTGATCGGCATCGACGCTTCGGCGACCCTGGCCAAGACCCGCGGCCAGGTTGAACGCATTGCCCGGAACACCGCCGAGCTGATCGGCCTGGGCCGGGAACTCCGTGACGACGAGATCAACGTCATGGAGGGCTGGGCCGGGGACCGTTACGGAATCCCCGTCGATTCCACCCTGGAAGCCATCCGCCTGGGCGCCTCGCTCGAGGCCATGATCACCGACCCCGTCTACGAGGGCAAGTCCCTCGCCGGGCTGATCGACCTCGTGAAAAGCCGGGAGATTCCGGCCGGCAGCAACGTCCTTTACGCCCACTTGGGCGGCCAGATCGCCCTTAACGCCTACAGCGGGCTCTTCCGGTCCTGACACGGCAGGCTCCGACGGCGGGTTCCCGCGGCGGGTTCCCTGGCGAGGGGGCCGCCGCCGTCGTCGTTAAGCCCCCGCAGCGCTGGCCCAAAAAGAAACCAAGAAATTTCCGATTTGTGCGTAACCTTTCGGGCCCACCCAGCGATTACCCCTTTGTAAGCGCCGCTCGGAGCCAGGACCCCCCATCGGGCACCGGCCGGCCCTTCACTGTAAGCGCCGGCCGGCGCCTTCCCCCCATCTGGTCTCCGGTCGGCCCTTTACCGTAAGCGCTTGCCGGCGCCTGCCCCCATCGGGCGCCGGCCAGCCTTCCATGGCGAGAGCGGGCTGTCGACTGCCCCCATGAGTCCTCACCCCGCCTTCCACCAAAAACAAAGGATGTATTGCTGTTATGAAGAGTGTTAGCAAGACCACCAAGATTGCTGTCGGCGCCGCCATCCTGGCAGTCGGAGGTTTCTCCGGCATCGGACTGGCCAACGCGGCCCAGGTGTCCAGCACGGAGCAGTCCGAAGTGAACCACGCTACGCCCGCGACGCCGGCAACCCCGGCCGTCCCGGCCACTCCCACGCTCCCGGCAAAGCCCGCCGTCCCCGCCGTTCACGCAGTTCCGGCGGCACCGTCGACTGATGGCTCCGCCAAGGGGGACGCCGACATTGACGGCGAGGGCTCTGTTGATTCAAAGAAGGGCGCCACTGTGAAGGGCGACGCCAGCGTCAATGGTGCTGCCGGCGAGGCACGTGCCAATGCCAACGTCAAGGCCGCAGTTCCGGCCACGCCGGCCGTCCCCGCGGTCCCCGGTGCCAGCGGTGTTCCGGCCGTGCCGGCAACCCCGGCCGTCCCGGCCCAGCCGTCTGTCGAGCTTCCCCAGCACGACAAGTAATTTCCGGCTGTTCAGCCTGGACCCGGCATGGGTCTGCTAGCAAGGAGGGAGCCTTCGCTTTGAAGGGCTCGGGGGTGCGGCCGCTAGACTTGCGGGGGCCGCACCCCAGCAGTAACGGAAGGACAGCCTCTTGGCAGAGCAGCTAAGCGACGACGAATTGTCAGCCGCTTTAGCTGGTGACCCATCGGGTTTCAGCGCGGTGTACGCGGCCATTTCCCCGGCCGTGCTGGGCTACTTCCGGGCCCGGGGCGTGGACGACGCCGAGGCCGTGACCCAAGACGTGTTCGTGGACGTCCTGCCGAAACTGTCCGGCGTCACCGGCGGCCACTCGGGTCTGCGGACGTTCATTTTCTCCGTCGCTCACGCGCGGCTGGTCGACTACAGGCGGCGGGCAGGACGCACGCCCCAGCTGGCCGAATACGACCCCCAGAACGACGCGCGGTACTCGGCATCGGCCGAGGACGAGGTGCTCGGCTCTCTGGGTGGCATCTCGGACATTCTCGCGAGGCTCAATGAGGAGCAGCGCGAAGTCCTGGTCCTGCGGATCATCGCGGACCTTTCCATCGAACAGGTGGCCGGCATCATGGACAAGTCGCCGGGTGCCATCAAGCAGCTTCAGCGCCGCGGGCTCAGTGCCCTGCGCGAACTCGTAACCGAAAAGGACCACGCAGCATCATGACCGGCACCCGCGACCCCCAGCAGGATGGCAGCATCCAGGCGATGCTGAGCGACTCAGGCCTCGAATCCGCGGCCGAGCTCCGGAGTGCGTTGGAACAGCTCCGCGCCGTGGTCCCGGATGCGGCTCCCACACCCCGCGCCGACCTCGCGGCACTGCTCGCCGCCGGAGCAGCCGGAGTAACCGGTCCGGCCGCCCCTGTCTCAGCAGCGACGACGGCGCTGCCCGCGGTGGCGTCCGCGAAGGATGCCGCCAATCAATCGTTGCCGACCGGGGTCACGAGCCTTGCCGAGCGCCGCGGTCGGAAGCGTCGGCTGGCAGTCGTGGGCGGCGCCGTCGTGGGTGCCATGACCCTGGGTGCCGGTGCGGTGGCGGCCTCCAGCGAGGATTTCCGGCACAGCGTCAGCCAGACCGTCGGCGTCATCTTCCTGCCCGCGGGGCACGGTACTCCAGCCCCGGAGCATGTCCAGCCCTCGCCGTCCCAGGTCCCGGCCCTTCCCGCGCCCGCCGCCACGTTCGGTCCCGGCACTGCACCTACGGGTGCAGGGTCGCCAAACAGCTCAAGCACCCCGGGCTCCCCGGCGGCCGGACACACGCCGCCCGCCGTCGGCCGCGACGGTATCCTGCCGACGCCCGGCCAGAGGCCCGAATCGCCCGGCCTTCCGGGCGGCGGCAGAAACGGAGGCGGCGAGGACCTGCCGCGCGTTCCGGGCCGCATTACACCAACCCTGCCCGGCGTCGTTCCGACCAAGGCCCCCGGCCACCCATAAGCCTCCCCTTAACCCTGTTGCCCTATCACCTCCGGCTGTCATTCCGCGCTGAGAACGACCCTAAGTGATAGCGCAACGGGTGGGTTGGCGGGCTGGGTGGGCTGTTAGGCCAGGACCTGCCGCTTGGAGGAGATGACGCCGGTGTCGAAGCCGGCCAGGTGCAGGCCGCCGTGGAACCGGGCATGCTCAATCTTCACGCAGCGGTCCATCACGACGTCGAGCCCGGCGGCTTCGGCCTCTTTGGCCACGTCCTCATGCCACGAGCCCAATTGCAGCCAGAGTGTCTTGGCGCCGGCGGCGATGGCCTCGTCCAGGACACCGGGCAGGTCACCATGCTTGCGGAAGACGTCCACAATGTCCGGGCTTTCCGGCAGATCCGCCAGCGACGCATAGGTCGGCTGCCCCAGGATTTCCTTCACCACGGGGTTCACGAAATAGACCTTGTACCGCGTGGAGGACTGCAGGTAGGTGGCCACGAAATAGCTCGCGCGTGACGGCTTGTCCGAGGCGCCCACAATCGCGATCGACTTCGCCTGCCGCAGCAGGTTCAGGCGCTCGGGTGCCGAGGGCCCGGTCCAGGTCCGGGTTTCTTCCGTGCTCATGCGCGTGCTCCGATCGTGCAGGTGTCGGCCGGCAGTGCCTCCGCGTCGGGCTCCGCGGCCGCCAGGGATGCCGCGTCCAGCGCCTGGTCCAGGTCCCAGAGGATGTCGTCGATGTCCTCGAGGCCCACGGAGATGCGGACCAGGTCCTCGGGGACACCGGCGGACTCGAGCTGTTCGGGGCTGAGCTGCTGGTGGGTGGTGGACCCGGGGTGGATGACCAGGGTCCGGGAGTCGCCCACATTGGCCAGGTGGGAGGCCAGCTGCAGGGACTCGATGAACTTCTGGCCCGCGGCACGGCCGCCCTTGACGCCGAAGGAGAAGACCGAACCCGGGCCCAGCGGCAGGTACTTCCTAGCCCGATCAAAGTGCGGGTGCGAGGGCAGGCCGGAGAAGTTCACGTAGGCCACGCGCTCGTCCGCCTCAAGCCATTCGGCCACGGCCTGCGCGTTCTTCAGGTGCTCGTCGAGGCGCTGGGGGAGCGTCTCGACACCCTGCAGCAGCTGGAAGGCCGACTGCGGGGACAGTGCCGGGCCGATGTCGCGCAACTGCTCGCACCGCAGCTTGGTCAAGAAGCCGTACTCGCCGAAGTTGCCCCACCAGGACACGTTTCCGTAGGAGGCGACGGGCTCGGTCATGGTCGGGAAGTTGCCGTTGCCCCAATCGAAGCGGCCGCTTTCGACGATCACGCCGCCCAGGGTGGTGCCATGGCCGCCGAGGAATTTCGTGGCGGAGTGGATCACGATGTCCGCCCCGTGCTCGATCGGCCGCACGAGGTACGGCGTGCTCAAGGTGGCGTCGACGACGAGCGGGACGCCGGCGTCGTGCGCCACTTTCGCGAGGGCGGCAAGGTCCTGGACCTCCGAGGACGGGTTGGCCACCACCTCGACGAAGATCGCCTTGGTGTTTTCCCGGACCGCGGCGGCGTAGTCCGCCGGGTCGGTGCCTGCGACGAACGTGGTGTCCACGCCGAAGCGGCGCAGCGTGACGTCCAGCTGGGTCACCGTGCCGCCGTAGAGCTGCGAGGCGGCCACGATGTGGTCCCCGGCCTGGGTCAGCGCAGCGAAGGTGATGAACTCCGCCGCCATGCCCGAGGACGTCGCCACCGCGCCGATTCCGCCCTCGAGCGAGGCGATGCGCTCCTCGAACGCGGCCACGGTGGGGTTCCCGATCCGGGAGTAGATGTTGCCGTACTTCTGCAGCGCGAAGAGGCTCGCGGCGTCCTGGGTGTCCTTGAACACGAAGGACGTGGTCTGGTAGATCGGCACGGCACGGGCGCCGTGCTCGGCGTCGGGGGTGCCGCCTGCGTGCAGCGCACGGGTGCGGAAACCGAACTTGCGGTCAGCCATTACGCAGCCACCTCAACGTTGGCCACCGGGGCCTGGGACAGGTCCAGCTCGACGCCGTTCTTGCGTGCCAGGTCCGCCTCGAGTTCGCGGACGATCGGCAGGATGTCCTGGCCGAACGCGGCGACTTCCTCCTGAAAGTGCAGGTAGCCGGTAAGGAACAGGTTGACGCCGATCTTCTTGTACTCCACGATCCGCTCGGCGATCTGCTCCGGGGTGCCGATCAGCTGGGTCTTGAAGCCGTCATTGTACTGGACCAGGTCCTCGAAGCTGGAGTCGGCCCACATGCCCTTGCCGTCCTTGGTGGACGCTCCGGCTTCCTGCACTGCGGCGCGGAACCCCTCGACGGCGGGCTTGTGCGCCTTCTCGACGATCTCGCGGAGGGTGTCGCGGGCTTCCTTCTCGGAATCGCGGGCGATCACGAAGCCGTTGAGGCCAAACTTGGGTGAGGGCAGGGAATTCTCGGTCCCGCGCTCGGTCCCGCGGCCGCTTGCTCCTGCAGAGACCACAACGCCGGCGATGTTCTCCTTGAACCCTTCGAGGTCCTTGCCGTTGGAGAAGTACCAGTCAGCCACACGTCCGGCGGTGGCCTGCGCGGCCGTGGAGTTGCCGCCGAAGAAGATCTCCGGGTGTGCCCGGCCCGGCACGTCCACCGGCGCCGGGTTCAGGGTGAAGTCGGTGATGTTGTAGTACTTGCCGGACTGGCTGTAGTCCTGCTCGGTCCAGAGCCCGCGGAGGACCTTGATGAATTCCTCGGTGCGGACATATCGCTCGTCGTGCTCGAGCCATTCGAGGCCGAAGTTGGTGAATTCGTCCTTGAGCCAGCCGGAGACGATGTTCACTGCGGCGCGGCCGTTGGAGATGTGGTCCGCGGTGATGATGAACTTCGCCAGCACGCCGGGGTGCCACATGCCCGGGTGGACGGCGGAGATCACCTTGAGACGCTCGGTGGCGGCCAGCAGCGCCAGGCTGAACGAGGTGGCCTCGTGCTGCTTGTCCGCACCGTAGGAGGCGGCATACCGGGTTTGGGTCAGGGCGTATTCGAAGCCGGAGTTTTCCGCGATCCGGGCCAGCTTCTTGTTGTACTCGAAGTCCCAGCCGGTGCGCTGTTCGATGGTGGAAACCACCAGGCCTCCGGAGACGTTGGGAACCCAGTAGGCGAACTTGAGCGGTTCGGAAAGTCGGGCGACGTTGCTGATTTCACTCATGAGTGGTCCTTTGCTTCCGGGGTATTTCGGGTGCGCAGCGCATCCTGGATGCCTGCGATGCAGGGTTCGTTCTGGAGCGACGTGGTGTCACCGAGCGTGGTTCCTTCGAACAGCTGGGTCAGCAGCCGGCGCATGATCTTGCCGCTGCGCGTCTTCGGCACATCGGGAACGACGACGACGTCCCGCGGCTTCGCGATCGGCCCAATCGCCTTCGCGACGTGAGCCTTCAGGACGCCGTGGATGTCCTCGGTAGCCGCCGAATCCTTCAGCACCACGAACGCGACGATCGCGTGGCCGGTCTTGGGGTCCGCGACCGGACAGACGCCGGCCTCCACCACGTCCGGGTGGGAGACGAGGGCCGATTCGATCTCGATGGTGGAGAGCAGGTGTCCTGAGACGTTGAGGGTGTCGTCCACCCGCCCGAGGATCCAGATGTCGCCGTCGTCGTCATACTTGGCGCCGTCACCGGCGAGGAACCAACCCTGTTCGGCGTATTGGCGCCAGTACGAATCGAAGTAGCGGCGCGGGTTCCCCCAGACCGTCCGGGCGATCGCGGGGCCGGGGGAGTCCACCACGATGAAACCCTGGACGCCCGGCGGAACCGTCTTGCCGGCGGCGTCCACGATGCGCGTGCTGACGCCGGGCAGCGGGCGGGCCGCGCAGCCAGGCTTGAACGCAGTGTCCGTCGGTGCGGGGGAGAGGATGGTGGCGCCGGTTTCGGACTGCCACCAGGTGTCCACCACCGGGGCGGTGCCGGCGCCGATGTTGGCCCGGAACCAGCGCCAGGCCTCGGGGTTGATGGCCTCGCCGACCGTGCCGAGCAGACGGATGGAGGAGAGATCGTGGGTGTCCGGGACGCCGTCCGGGAACCAGCCCATGAGGGAGCGGACCAGGGTGGGCGCGGTGTAGTACTGCGTGACCGAGTAGCGTTCGATGATCTCAAAGTGCCGGCCCGGGTGCGGGGTGTTCGGTGTGCCCTCGAAGATGACCTGCGTGGCGCCGTTGGAAAGCGGGCCGTAGAGCTCGTAGGTGTGCGCGGTGACCCAGGCGAGGTCGGCCGTGCACCAGTGCACGTCCTGGTCCCGGAGCTCCGGGTCAGGGTTGCTGAACAGGTGCTCGAAGCTCCAGGACGCCTGCGTGAGGTATCCGCCGGAGGTGTGGACCAGGCCCTTGGGCTTGCCGGTGGTGCCGGAGGTGTACATGATGAACAGCGGCGTCTCGGCGTCGAACGCTTCGGCTTCGTGGACGTCGGAGGCGGTCCCGACGGCGTCGTGCCACCAGACGTCGCGGCCCGCGGTCATCGGGACCGTCCCGAGCTCGTCGGCCGGAGTGGTCCTGTTGACCACCAGGACGTGCTCGATGGCGTTGTCGCCGGAGACGGCGGCATCCGCGTT
The DNA here is from genome assembly GCA_963722145.1 of uncultured Actinomycetota bacterium. GTDB lineage: Bacteria > Actinomycetota > Actinomycetes > Actinomycetales > Micrococcaceae > Arthrobacter. Next base: position 294,672 of record CAVRLW010000018.1, read on the forward strand.
GTCCTTCACCGGCACGGCGGTGCCGCGGCGGAACTGGCCGTCAGTGGTGACCAGGAGCTTGGCGCCGGTGTCCTCCACCCGGAACTTCAGGGCCTCGGCGGAGAAGCCGCCGAAGACCAGGGAGTGGATGGCACCGATGCGGGCCACGGCAAGGGTGATGATCACGGTTTCGGGGATGACCGGGAGGTAGATGACCACGCGGTCGCCTTTGGTGATGCCCAGGTCCAGGAGGGCATTGGCGGCCTTGGACACTTCGCGCTGGAGTTCGGCGTAGGTGACGGCACGGCGGTCACCGGGCTCGCCTTCGAAGTGCAGGGCCACCTTGTCTCCGCGCCCCGCCGCTACATGGCGGTCGACGCAGTTGTAGGCGACATTGAGCCTCCCGCCTTCGAACCAGGTGATCTGCGGGCCGGTGCCGGCCTCGACGTCGGCCGGGACGCGGCGGTGCGCGGTGTGCCAGGGCGTGCCGCCCTTCGTGGAGCCGGCGGGCGCCTCTGCCCAGTCGAGGCGGAGGGCCTGGGTTTCCCAGAACGCAACCGTCTCTGCCTGGACTGTTTCTGCGGTGGCTGTGCCGCCGTGTCGGGGGGTGGTGCTGCGGTGACGCGCCGGTCCGTCGTTGGGGGCGCCGTGCACTGCGCCGTCCGTGGGCTCGATCAGGGACCATCCCGACGAGCCGCGAGAGGAGCCGGGCGCGTCACGCAGCCCTGCTTCGTTCGCCGTCGCGTCCGAAGTGGTTAGTGGGGATGCCTCGGACTCGGTCCGGGCAAAGGTGGGCAGGGCGGAAGAATTCTCAGGGGTCATTACAGCACTCCATCGGTCCTGGCAGTAGCACCCTTGGTTCCTTAAGTTCCCTCGAATTTCATCGAAAGAGGCGGAACAGAGCCGTGGGAATGGTCGTCCCACGTCACCGGGGTTGCTGCGGCTTCATCGATCCAGGTCTCTCGGCCGCTCGGGATGGTCACTACCTACTAGAACCGAGATGCAGGATTCCACAAAATCCGAGCCTTCCGCGTTGTAATATTCGTTCACGGCGGGACCTTGCGGTCCGGAATCATTCATTTATTCGAAGATCATCCGGAATGGTCGCAGGAGTAAGGTTGATGCATGGCCCACGTTAACGATCCGGCAGTGATCGACCGCCTCATGCGAACCAAAGGCACGTGGGCGGTGGTCGGCCTGACCACCAACGAATGGCGCTCGGCTTACGACGTCTCGCTCTATGTCCGTGACCGGATGGGCATGGAAATCATTCCGGTCAACCTCCCCGGTGACGACGTCCACGGCGAGAAGGGGTACCGCTCCCTGGCGGAGATTCCCGCGGCGAAACACCCGATCGACGTCGTGGACTGCTTCGTCAACTCCCACAAGGTGGGGGCCGTCATCGACCAGGCCATCGCCATAGGCGCCAAGGCCGTCTGGCTGCAGCTGGGCGTCTTCGACGACGCCGCGGCGGACCGCGCCAAGGCCGCCGGGCTGGACGTCGTCGTGAACGAGTGCCCCGCCCGCGAAGGGTGGCGCGTGGGCCTCTAACGGCCCAGGAAACACGATCAACAGATTGGAAAAAGTCGGTTACAAAATGTGACCGGCTTTTTCCGTATCCGCCGCATCGCCGTGTGAGATGGACTCGTAACCATCCCGAGCGGCTGAGAGATCTGGCTCCGTGACGCCGCAGCAACCCCCTCTTCGAGGACGGTGCTACCGCCAGGACCGATGGAGAAGGCGCCGTCTTTCCGCGGATTTCCGGCCCTGGCAGCCTGAATCCCGGAGGCAGCGCTTTCCCGGCATACGCCAGGAGACCGCATATGAGTACTGAAACACGCCCGCAGAAAATGACCGGGAAGGTGGCCGTTGCCAGCTTCATCGGCACCACCATTGAGGGCTACGACTTCGTCCTGTACGGGCTCGCCGCGGCGACCGTATTCGGCCCCCTATTCTTCGCCCCGGCCGACCCCCTGGTGGGCACGATTGCCGCGTTCGCCACGTACGCCGTCGGGTTTGTTGCCCGGCCCATCGGCGGCGTGCTGGGCGGCCACTACGGCGACAGGATCGGCCGGAAAAGTGTTCTCGTGGCCTCGCTGCTCTTGACCGGGCTGGCCACCACCGCAATCGGGCTCCTGCCCACCTACGCCCAGATCAGCTGGGTGGCGCCGGCCTTGCTGCTCCTGCTGCGCGTGATCCAGGGCATCGGATACGGGGCCGAGTGGGCCGGTGCAGCCCTCATGACCGTGGAACACGCGGCCCCCAAGAAGCGCGGGCTGACTTCCAGCGCCACGCAGCTCGGCCCAACCTCCGGCATGCTCCTGGCCACCGGCGTCCTGCTGGTGCTGGAAAACTCCCTGAGCGACGAGCAGTTCCTGGCATGGGGCTGGCGGGTGCCGTTCGTCGCGAGCCTGGTCCTGGTGGCAGTGGGACTGGCCATCCGCCTTTCCGTCGATGACAGCCCGGAGTTCAAGCACGTCCAGTCCGTCCAGACTGTTGCGGCCCGTCCGGTAGTGGAGAGTCTGAAGACACACCCACGCGAGATCCTGCTGACAACGGGCCTGCGCATCGCGCAAAACGCCTTCTACTACGTCTATACGGTGTTCATCCTGACGTACCTGACCCAGGTGTCCGGCACCGACCGCAACACCGGGCTGACGGCAGTCCTGATCGCGTCGGCGCTGGGTCTTGTCACCGTGCCGCTCTGGGGCGCGTTGTCTGACCGGTTCGGCCGCCGTTCCGTCTATCTGTTCGGTGCCGTGGCCAGCGCTGCAGCCATCATTCCGTTCTTCTGGCTGCTGGACACGGGCAACATCCTGCTGATCATCCTCGGCGTCGTCGTCGGCCTCAACATCGGCCACGACGCGATGTACGGCCCCCAAGCAGCGTTCTTCTCGGAGCTCTTCAGCACACGCGTCCGCTTCAGCGGTGTGTCCATCGGCTACCAGATCGGTTCGGTGCTCGGCGGCGGGCTGGCTCCCCTGGTCGCCACAGCCCTGTTGGCCGCCGGCGGCGGAAATCCGATCTGGGTGGTGGTCTACTTCCTCGCCGTCTCCGCCATCACCATCGTGGCCACCCTCAAGTCACCGGAAACGAAGGACCGGGCACTCGGCGAAACCGAACTGTCCGCCGGCGGCAGCGGGGCGTCTGCTGATGCACCTGAGGCGGCGGACGCTGAAAGCCGCGATCCCGCCGTCGTACGCTGACACGTTTTTCCTGATTTCACATTGCCATGATTTTCGCATTGCAAGGAAAGGGGCCCCATGGCCACCGCTGACACTGCACACCCCGACGGACGGCACAGGCTGCTGCTGAGCGCCTTCGTCATGAACACCACAAGCCACATCATGGGCGGCCAGTGGCGGCACCCTGCGGCGCAGCAGCACCGCTTCAACGAGCTCGAACTGTGGACCAGCCTGGCCCGGCAGTTGGAGGACGCCAAGTTCGATGTGATGTTCTTCGCCGACGTGGTGGGCCTGTACGGGAACGACGACGGCGGCTGGGCACCGCACGTGCGGCGCGGCATGCAGGTGCCCGCCAATGACCCGCTGATCCTCCTCGGTGCGCTGGCCGCCACGACACGCAACATCGGCCTGGCGGCGACGTCCTCGGTGGTCCAAAGCCACCCCTTCCAGTTCGCCCGCCAGATCTCAACCCTGGACCACCTCTCCCGGGGGCGTGCGGCATGGAACATCGTGACCAGCGCGGCGGAGAATGCCCACCGGAACTTCGGCGACGGCCTGGTCGCCCACGATGACCGCTACGCCTGGGCAGACGAATACGTGGCGGCCGCCTACAAATTGTGGGAAGGGTCGTGGGACGACGGCGCGCTGGTCCAGGACAAGGAGAACGGCATCCACGCGGATCCGGACAAGGTCCACAAGATCTATCACCGCGGCGACCGGTACTCCATCGACGGGCCGCACCTGTCCGCTCCCTCGCCGCAGCGCACACCCGTGCTGTTCCAGGCCGGCAGCTCCGGCCGCGGGCAGCAGTTCTGCGCCGCCCACGCCGAGGCCACTTTCATGCTGTCCCCGAACCCGGCCGCCGCAGCCGAATACACGGCGTCCGTGCGGCAGCAGGCCGTCGCCGCCGGGCGGCTCGCCGGGGACGTGAAGTTCTTCCAGGGGCTCCACTTCATCGTCGGAAGCACCGAGGCGGAAGCGGCACGCAAGGCCGCGGACCTGGACGCGTACCTGGATTCCGGGGCGCTGATCGCCCACATCGGCGGCGGAGCCGGCGTGGACCTCGGGGGCCTGGATCTCGATACGCCGCTTGGCGAGTTTCACACCGAAGGCACCCAAGGGCACCTTGACAGCCTGCGCAAATCGGTCCCCGGCGGCAACCCGACCCTGCGTGACGTGGCCAACTTCCGCAGCCGGGCCCACCGCGTCCTGGGGACCCCGGAACAGATCGTTGACCGGCTCGAGGAGTGGCAGGACGCCGGGGTGGACGGCATCAACATCATCAACCAGCTGATTCCGGATTCGTACACCGACTTCATCGAGCACGTGCTGCCCGAGCTGCGCCGCCGCGGCCTGGCCCAGCAGGATTATGCGGAAGGCACCCTGCGAGAAAAGCTGTTCGGCGCCGGAGAGAACGGCGCCGGGCTCAACGACCGGCACCCGGCCCGCAGCTACCGCGGCGCCTTCACCGCCCACTCGGCAACGGCCGAGCAGGCACAGTACGTCCCGGAGGATGCGCGATGAGCGAGGCCCTGAAGACCGCAGACATTTCCGCGGAAGCCGCCTACGAGAAGCTCGCGGAGCGTTTCCGGCCCGTGTTTGCCCGGATCGCCGAGGGCGCGCTGGCCCGCGAGCAGGACCGGGTCCTGCCCTTCGAACAGGTCCGCTGGCTGAACGAGGCGGGCTTTGGCCGGCTGCGGGTGCCCACGGAACACGGCGGCGACGGCATCGGCTTTGAGCCCTTTTTCCGGCTGCTCATCGAACTCGCCGAGGCGGATTCCTCCGTGGCCCACCTCTACCGCTCGCACTTCGCCTTCGTGGAAACCGTTGGCCTGGAATCTGTCGACTTCCGGAACCGCTGGTACCCGAAGGTGGTGGCCGGCGAGATCTTTGGAAACGCCGCCACGGAGAAGTCCGGAAATGTCCTCGGAACCACGGGGACCAAGCTGACGCCCCACGGCGGGGACTGGCTCCTCAACGGCAGGAAGTACTACACCACCGGCACCATCTTCGCCGAGTGGATTGCCGTCATGGCCAGCACCGAGGGCGTGGAAGGCCGCCAGTACGCCGTGGTCAGCACCACCCAGCCAGGGGTGGACATCCTCGATGACTGGGACGGCTTCGGCCAGCAGCTGACCGGCACCGGCACCACCATCTTCCGCGACGCCGTTGTGCCGGACGCCAACATCATCAGGCGCTCGGAATCCACCACGCACGAGCCAGCCTTCTTCCAGCTGGTCCTGCTCGCCGTCCTGGCAGGCATCGGCCGGGCAGCCCTGGCCGACGCCCGGGTACTGGTCCGCGACCGCAAACGCACGTTCAACACCGGTTCGGGCGAGCTCTTCCGCAGCGATCCGCTGATCCTGCAGCTCGTCGGCCAGCTCTCCGCCAAGGTCTTCGCGGCGGAGTCCGTGGTGCTGGCCGCCGCCCGTGAGCTCGACGCCGGCGCCGATCAGGACCTGGACCTCACCCCGGACCAGCGCTATGTCCGCGGCGAAATCGCGGTGGAAAAGGCCCAGCTGCTGGTGCCCGAGCTCGTCCAGTCCGCGGCCCAGCAGCTCTTCGACGTGACCGGGGCGTCCGCGACGTCAAAGTCCAAATCCCTGGACCGGCACTGGCGCAACGCCCGGACCGTGGCCACCCACAATCCCGCTGTGTTCAAGGCCCGCACCGTGGGAGACTACGAAGTCAACGGCACCACCCCGGAAGGGCTGCACAGCATCGGCGACGCCCGCGCTGCCGGGTAGTGGCGGTGCCCGCGCTGCCGGGTAGGCCGCAGCCGGATAGGCTCGTGCCATGGACGTTGCCACCCTCCGCGAGATCTGCCTGAGCTTCCCCGGCGCCTTTGAGGACTTTCCGTTTGGCCCGGAGACATCCGTGTTCAAGGTGCGGGCTGCCGTGGCGGGTGGCGCCCGGCAGGACGCCAAGATGTTCGCGGCGTCCGCCATGGACCCGGCGGACTGGTCCGTGAGCCTCAAATGCGAGCCGGCCCTGGCCGAACAGCTCCGGGCCATCCATCCGGAAATCAGCGGCGCCTGGCATATGAACAAGACGCATTGGAACGGGGTCCGGCTGGACGGAGCGCTGCCGGACGACATGATCCGGGACATGGTGGAGGACTCGTACGACCTGGTGGTGGCATCGTTGAGTCGGAAGCAGCGGGAGCAGCTGGGCTGGGCAGGACTCGCCAGGGGCGAAGGCACAGATGCGTGATCCCGGCGCCGGCCGCATCGGGCCCGGCGCCGGCCCTGGCGCGCAAGGGGCGCTGAACTATCCGGGCATTGGCTCGACCGAGCACGGGCAGGCTCCGGAAGGCTTTCCCTGCCTGGTGTCCCGGGCCTACCTCGGCGATGGCCTGGCCCTGTACCGGCGGGTGGCGCAGGGAATTCTGACCTGGCAGCTGCAGAAACGGTCCGGGCTGCGTGTCCGCACCGACTCCGACGCCGTCGTGCCCGGCGCGCGCGTGGCGAGCGGATTCGGCGTCGGACCCGTCCGGATCAACGCGCCCTGCGAGGTGGTGTGGGTGCGCCGGCCGGTGCCCGGTGACGGGCCGCAACGTGCCGGCTTCGGGTACGGCACACTGCCGGGTCATCCCGTGCGGGGCGAGGAAGCCTTCGAGGTGGAGATCGACGCCGCCGGGCGGGTGTTCCTGAAAATCACCGCTTTCAGCAGGCCGTCCAACTGGTTCTACGCGGCCGGCAGCGCCCTGGCGGCTCGAGCACAAAGGCATGTCACTTCCCGATACATTGAAGGGGCACGTCAACTCGCCGCAGGTGAAAGCTGATCAGGAGAACGTACATGCTGGAACAGAAAACCCTTGACCAATTGTGGAACTTCGACGATCCCGCCGGATCGGAAGCCCGTTTCCGGGCGGCCGCCGCAGATGAAAGTTACGACGCCGACGAACGCGCCGAACTCACCACGCAGCTGGGCCGGGCCATCGGGCTGCAGGGCCGCTACGAGGAAGCCGACGCCCTCCTGGACTCGGTCGATGCCGACGAGCCCACTGTCGCGTGTGCGGGTGCTGCTGGAACGCGGCCGGGTGCTCAATTCCAGCGGCCACGCGGCGATGGCCGTTCCGCTTTTTGAGCAGGCGGCAGAATTGGCGGACCATCTGGGCGAGGAATTCCTGGCCGTGGACGCGCTGCACATGCTCGCCATTGCCGACTCCGCCCACGCCGAGACCTGGACCCGGAGCGCCCTGGAGTATGCCTCCACGGTCCACGATGAGCGGACCAAACGGTGGGTCGTCTCGCTGCACAACAACCTCGGCTGGACGCTGCACGACGCCGGCCGCTGCACCGAGGCCATGGTGGAGTTCCAGCTCGCCGAGCAGTGGGCGGAACGGATCGGCACCCCGCGGCAGCGGGAGCTGGCCCGCGAGGCCATCAAGGCCTGCTGACGGCCTGCAAGAATGGAACCTCCGGAAATCCGAATGAAAGGCAACAGCTCGTGATCTTCATCGTCGTCAAATTCAAGGTCAAGCCGGACTGGTCCGAGCGCTGGCTAGGACTCGTTGACGGTTTCACCCAGGCCACCCGCCAGGAACCCGGGAACCTTTGGTTCGACTGGTCCCGCAGCGTGGAGGACCCCAACGAATTCGTCCTCGTTGAGGCCTTCAAGGACAACGCAGCCGGAGACCACGTGAACAGCGCCCACTTCAAGCAGGCCATGGCGGACATGCCGCAGGCGCTGGCCGAGACGCCCCGGATCATCAGCCGCCAGCTCGACGGCGAAGGCTGGGACCGGATGGGCGAACTCACCATCTAACCTCCCGGTCCTAACCCCCGTCGATTGCTCCGTAGGCGCCCTTTTGAGGCCTCAAAACGGCCGTGGGCCCACGCCGGTTGGGTTCCCTGGCCGAGCTTGCGAGGCGAGGGAACCGGTGGGGAGCAATGGATAGGCTTATGGCATGTGGATCGGATGGATCGAATTCGACATCCTTCTGGGCGACGTTCACAGCCTCAAGGAGAAGCGCTCCGTGGTGCGGCCGCTGCTGGCGGAGCTGAAGCGGCGCTTTGATGTCTCCGTGGCCGAGGTCGGGGACCACGAACAGCACCGGCGTACGCAGCTAGGCGCCGGCCTGGTCGCAGCAGACCGGGCACACGTCGTGGAGGTGCTCACCGCCGTCGAACGCTTCGTGGCAGCCAGGCCCGAACTCGAACTCCTCAGCGCACGCCAACGCGAGCTCCGCAGCGACGACTGACCCCGTCGATTGCTCCCTAGACGCCCTTTTGAGGCCCCATAACGGCACTTACGGAGCAATCGATGGGCGCTGTGGATAACTTCTGCGCGCAGGCGCCCGTTCTGGTCCCATGGACCGATGAAGACCGCACGCCAACTGCCGGAGGAACTCCAGGGCCGCCCGTTCACTGTTGCCGAGGCCCGCCTGGCCGGGGTGAAGCCCAAGCGGCTGCGCCACGCCTCGCTCCGGTCGCTGGGCAAAGGAATCCGCTCGGACGGCCCGACGTCGGAGCTTCCGTTGAGCGTCAGGGTGCGGCCGTTCATTGAGGTCAACACGCGATGCGCCGCATCGCACCTCACTGCCGCGGAGCTGCTCTTGTTGCCGCGGCGGCAGCGGAAGGAGAAGCCCGAAATGCATCACATCATCCGCCCCGAAGGCGAGGCACATCTGGACCGGCCCTATGTGGTCGTCCACCGGATGAAACTCTACGAGGACGAGATCACCACCGTAGACGGGATCCCCGTAACCACCCCGGAGCGTACCTGGCTGGACATGGCGGAAATGCTAACGGTGGATGAGTTGGTGGCCATGGGGGACAACTGCGTTCGGATGCCGCGGCCGGACCTTGAGGGCAGGGACATGCCGCATTGCGACATTGCCGATCTCCAGCGAATGATCGATCGGCACAAGGGTAAGCGAGGCATCCGCAAAGCCAAGGAGGCCATCAAGCTCATCAGGGTCGGGTCCGATTCACCGCAGGAGACCCTCCTCCGGCTGGCGATCGTGCGCGCAGGTCTGCCCGAACCGGAGCTGAACGTACCCATCATTGCAGATGACGGCGCCCGCCATCACGAGCCCGACCTCTCCTACCGCAGGTACAGAATCGGCATTGAATATGAGGGTGAGCAGCACGGGGAAGAGCTGCAGATCGTCCGCGACATCGCCCGTTCCGAGCGCTACGCCCAGCTGGGCTGGACCGAGGTCCGGGTGTCCAAGCGGCACATGCACGATGATGCCAGGGCCGCGGTGGCCAAGGTCCGAGCCGCGCTGGTCCAGGCGGGCTGGCGGCCCGGCCGTTAACGAACGATTGCTCCGCAACTGCCGTTTTGAGGGTTCAAAACGGCGGCTACGGAGCAATCGATGGAACTGCTTAGCCGAAGTACTTCGGCAGGGTCGCCTCGTGGGCTTCGCGGAGCGCGTCGAGGTTCATGGTCTCGACACCGTTGATCTCCAGCGTGCCGCCCTCGGCGTCCACCACACCGATCCGGACGTGGGCGAAGCCGCGGGCGGTGCACATGTCCGTGAAGCGGATTTCCTCCGAGCGGGGCACGGCCACGACGGCGCGGCCCTGGGTTTCGGAGAACAGCGCCGTGAACAGGTCCACGCCGTCGCGGTCCAGGACGTCCTGCAGCGCGATCCGGGCGCCCACGCCGTAGCGCAGGGACGACTCCACGAGGGCCGCGGCGAGGCCGCCTTCGGAGAGGTCGTGGGCGGAATCCACCATGCCGTCGCGGGAGGCGTTGATCAGGATCTGCCCCAGTTCGCGCTCGGCCTCGAGGTCAACCTTGGGCGGCAGGCCGCCGAGGTGTCCGCGCATGTTGGACCATTCCGAGCCGTCCAGTTCTGCCGCCGTCGTGCCCAGCAGGTAGATGGCCTGGCCGTCTTCCTTCCAGCCCGACGGCGTGCGGCGGGCGACGTCGTCGAACTTGCCCAGCACAGCCACCACGGGGGAGGGGTGGATGGGGGTGGTCCCGGTCTGGTTGTACAGCGAGACGTTGCCGCCGGTGACCGGGATGCCGAGCACCATGCAGGCGTCGGACAGGCCGCGGATGGCTTCGGCCAGCTGCCACATCACGTCGGGGTCCTCGGGGGAGCCGAAGTTCAGGCAGTCGCTGACGGCCATCGGCACGGCGCCGGAGGTGGCGACGTTGCGGTAGGCCTCGGCCAGCGCCAGCTGCGCGCCGTGGTACGGGTCGAGGTAGGTGTAGCGGCCGTTGGCATCGGTGGCCAGGGCCACGCCCAGGCCGGTTTCCTCGTCCACCCGGACCACGCCGGCGTCGTCCGGGAACGCCATGGCCGTGTTGCCGCCGACGTAGCGGTCGTACTGCTTGGTGATCCAGGACTTGTCGCACATGTTCGGCGAGGCGACGAGTTCGGTGATGGCGGCGGCCAGGTCAGCGGGGGCGGAGGGGCGGCCGGTGTCCTGCACGGACCCGGTGAAGGAGTCGGCCTGGACGGCGTCCTGCCATTCGGGGCGGGCGTACGGGCGGTCGTAGACCGGACCGTCGTGAGCCACGGTGCGCGGGTCGACGTCGACGATCACGTCGCCTTCCCACGTGATGATCAGGCGGCCGGTGTCGGTCACCTCGCCCAGCCAGGAGTACTCCACCGCCCACTTGTCCATGACCGCTTCAAACGCGGCGATGTTCTCGGGGGTGACCACGGCCATCATGCGTTCCTGCGACTCGGACATCAGGATTTCGCCCGGGGTCAGGGTGGGGTCGCGCAGCAGGACGGAGGTCAGCTCGACCTCCATGCCGCCGTCGCCGTTGGAGGCGAGCTCGGACGTGGCGCAGGAAATGCCTGCGGCGCCCAGGTCCTGGATGCCTTCAACCAGGGAACCCTTGAACAGCTCCAGGCAGCACTCGATCAGGACCTTCTCGGCGAACGGGTCGCCCACCTGGACTGCGGGGCGCTTGGACGGCTTGGTGTCATCGAACGACTCGGAGGCCAGCACGGAGGCGCCGCCGATGCCGTCGCCGCCGGTGCGGGCGCCGAACAGCACCACCTTGTTGCCCTTGCCGGAGGCGTTGGCGAGGCGGATGTCCTCGTGGCGCATCACGCCGACGGCGAGCGCGTTGACCAGCGGGTTGCCCTGGTACACGGAGTCGAAGACCATCTCGCCGCCGATGTTGGGCAGGCCCAGCGAGTTGCCGTAGCCGCCGATCCCGGCCACGGCGCCGTGCATGACGCGGGCGGTGTCCGGGTGGTCAATGGCGCCGAAGCGCAGCGGATCCATCACCGCTACGGGGCGGGCGCCCATGGAGATGATGTCGCGGACAATGCCGCCGATGCCGGTTGCGGCGCCCTGGTAGGGCTCCACGAACGACGGCGAGTTGTGGGACTCGATCTTGAACGTCACGGCCCAGCCGTCGCCCAGGTTGGTGACACCGGCGTTTTCGCCGATGCCCACGAGCATGTCCTTCTTCATTTCCTCGGTCACCTTGTCGCCGAACTGGCGCAGGTGGTTCTTCGAGGACTTGTAGGAGCAGTGCTCGCTCCACATCACCGAGTACATGGCGAGTTCCGCGCCGGTGGGGCGGCGGCCCAGGACCTTCACGACCTCGTCGAACTCGTTCTGCTTCAGGCCCAGTTCGGCCCAGGGGAGTTCGGTGTCCGGCGTCTTGGCCGCGTTCTCGACGGTGTCGATGTTGAACTTCCGGGCGTTCTCCGCGGGCGCCGCCACTGCGGGTGTCTCCGTCATTTGTTGTCTCCCACGATTTTGGTCAGGACAGAGGTGAAGAACCCGAGGCCCTCGGTGCCGGAGCCGATCTCGGGGCCGAAACCGGCCTCCACGGCGTGCTCGGGGTGCGGCATGAGGCCCACCACGTTGCCCGCGGCGTTGGAGATGCCGGCGATGTCGCGGCGGGAGCCGTTCGGGTTGAAGCCGACGTAGCGGAACACGACGCGGCCTTCCGCCTCAAGCGCGTCCAGGGTCTTCTCGTCGGCGATGTACTGGCCGTCCTGGTTCTTCAGCGGCACGGTGATTTCCTGGCCGGCGGCGTAGTCGCCGGTCCAGGCCGTCGTGTTGTTCTCCACGCGCAGCACCTGGTCGCGGCACATGAACTTCAGGTGGTCGTTCTTGATCATGGAGCCCGGCAGCAGGTGCGACTCGGTCAGGATCTGGAAGCCGTTGCAGATGCCCAGGACGGGCAGCCTGGCATCGGAGTTGGCGGCGTCGATGATCTTGGCCATCAGCGGCGCGAAGCGGGCGATTGCGCCGGCGCGGAGGTAATCGCCGTAGGAGAAACCGCCGGGAATCACGACGGCGTCAACGTCACCCAAAGTGGTGCCGGCGTGCCAGAGCTCCACCGGGGTGGCGCCGGCCAGCCGGACCGCACGGGCGGCGTCGCGGTCGTCCAGGGTGCCGGGGAAGGTGACGACGCCGATCTTCGCACCGGCGAGGTTGCGAGCACCCGGAGCGTGCGTAGCGACGGCAACAGCCTCGCCGATCAGGGGGAGTTCAGTCATCTCAGGCCTCAACGACCTCGACGTTGACGACGTCCTCGATGACCGGGTTGGACAGCAGGGTCTCCGCGGCGTCGCGGGCCTGGGCCAGGATCTCCTCGGTCACCTCGCCGTCGACCGTGAGTTCAAAGCGCTTGCCCTGGCGGACAGAGCTGAAAGCGGTAAAGCCGAGCCGGGGCAGAGCACCGACGATGGCCTTCCCCTGCGGGTCCAGAATCTCGGGCTTGGGCATGACGTCGACAACGATCCGGGGCATCCGGCAACTCCTGTGCGTGAGCGTTGGGTAAGGGCGCAGCGGAGTGGTGCCGTCTCACGCCGATCCGCTGTGTGTTGAGGACTGCTTGGTGAATACAGCGTGAAAGGGCGCTCCGCGAGCTTGCAAGCCCATTCTACCGGCCACGGTGCGTCCGGCCGTATTCGGCCTGAGAGTGTGAACCCGGCCTCACGGGCAGGGCCTTGAACTGGACAAATGGTGTCGCCGGGCGGCTGCGGCCTATGGTCCGGGCTGCCGCGGGTCAGTAGGATGTGCGCATGGCTGAGAAACCGAAATCCGTGGTGTTGTCCGTTGTGGCCGTTGCAGTATTCGCCGGGCTGGGCCGGATGGTCCTGCAGAAGATCAGGGCCGACCGTGCGGCGAGGTCGACCAAGGTGGCCGGTCCCGTGGATGCGAAGACCCGTGCATGGATCAGCGACGTCGTCCGGACTCCGCGACAGTAGGTCAGCGGTAGGCCACCGGCCGGCCAGCGGTGGGCCCGCGGACCCCTAGGGGCCGCGTCCGCCGGCGCTGAGGCGCCGTAAGGGAGGTTGCGCACCCGTGCGGCCCGGAGGTTCCAATTGACCCAGTCCAGCACCCCCGCCATCGCATCGTGTCGTATTGCGTGACAAATTTTAAATAGCTCCTTGTGGTCTATGTCATATCTCGCTCTCGGTCTGTACTGTATGAATCGGCTGGTATCCGTCGGGGCAGGCCGGGCGATCGCCCGGTGAGTTCCCGCCAGTCCGTTGGGCCCGGTATAGAAGCCGGGCCGTTCCTTTACGAAAGGTTCAAACACTCGTGACATCACCAGGAAAGAGCTTCCTTCGAAGCGGGGGACTCCGGAGGGCCGCGGCACTGACCCTGGGCTTGCCGGTTCTTCTGTCCAGCATCGCGATCGCCCCAGCCAACGCGGCCCCGGCGTCAGGCGCGGCCGTAGCCGGCGTCGCACAGAAGAATATTGATCCGAATAACTACAAGGACGGCCGTTACATTGTGGTCCTGGCGGAAAAGCCGTCCGCAACCTACGACGGCGGGACGGCCGGCTTGCCGGCCACCAAGCCTGCGGCCGGCAAGAAGCTCGATGCCAACAGGGCCGAAGTCAAGCAGTACAAGGCGCACTTGGAACAGAAGCAGGCCCAGGTGGCCGGCCAGCAGGGCGTCAAGATCCAGCGCCAGTTCACGGCAGCCCTCAACGGCTTCAGCGCCAAGCTGACGGCGGACCAGGCCTTGAAGCTGGCCAGGGACCCCTCGGTCCTGGTGGTCGCGCCGGACACTGAGAACGCGCCCGACTACTCCAGCACGGACTTCCTTAAGCTCAGCGGGCCCAACGGCACGTGGAACACCAAGTTCGGCGGCGTTGACGCGGCCGGCAAGGGCGTCGTGGTCGGTGTCATCGATACCGGATACACCCCGTCCAGCGCCTACTTCGCCGGTGAGGAGGTCAAGCCGCTCACCGGAAACCCCGTCGTCGGCGTGCCGTACCGCACCGCGGACGGCAAGATCGAGATGCTCAAAGCGGACGGTGAGCTCTTCAAGGGCGAGTGCCAGACCGGTACCGAGTTCGACGGCACCGCCTGCAACTCCAAGGTCCTGAGCGCCCGCTACTTCGGCGACGCCTTCGCGGCCACTGTCCCGCCGGAAGACTGGGCTCCGGGCGAACGGCTGTCCCCGGTCGACGCCGCCAGCCACGGAACCCACACCGCCAGCACGGCTGCCGGTAACGCCAACGTCGAAGCCATGGTTGACGGCCGGAGCTTCGGCCAGACCAGCGGCATCGCGCCGGCCGCGAAGCTGTCCGTCTACAAGGTCTGCTGGGAAGACAATGATCCCAACAGCGGCGGGTGCTACTCGTCAGCGTCCGTCGACGCCATCAACCAGGCCATCCTGGACGGCGTGGACGTCCTGAACTACTCCATCTCCGGGGCCACGGACACCACCACGGACCCGGTCTCCCTGGCGTTCCTGTCCGCAGCGTCGGCCGGGATCTTCGTCGCCGTCTCCGCCGGCAACTCCGGCCCGACCGCCAGCACCGTCAACCACGGCGCACCCTGGCTGACGACGGTCGCCGCCACCAGCTTCTCGCAGGAGCTGCAGGGCACGGTCGAGTTCTCCGACGGCAGCAAATACCGCGGCGCCAGCATCATGAACGGCCAGGTCTCCAACGCCGGCGTCGTGCTGGCGGCCAACGCAGGTGCCGCCGGGAACACCAGCCCGGCCCTGTGCGGCGACGGTTCGCTGGACCCGGCGAAGATCGCCGGCAAGGTTGTGGTCTGTGACCGCGGCGTCGTGGACCGCGTCGAAAAGAGCGCCGAGGTCAAACGCGGCGGCGGCGTCGGCATGATCCTGGTCAACCTGACCAACTCCTCGCTGGACACGGACAAGCACTCGGTCCCCACCGTCCACGTGAACCCGCCCGCCACCGAGGCCATCAAGGCCAAGGTCACGGCCAACCCGGCCATCACGGTTTCCCTGGTCAACAAGGACACCACCGGGCTGCCCCTCGAGGCGCAGCCGCAGATCGCCGGGTTCTCCTCCCGCGGCCCGCTGCTCGCAGCCGGCTCGGACCTCCTGAAGCCCGACGTCGCGGCGCCCGGTGTGGCCGTGCTGGCCGGCGTTTCGCCGATCGGCACCGGAGGCGATGACTTCGGTTTCCTCTCCGGCACCTCCATGGCGTCCCCGCACGTGGCCGGCTTCGGCGCGCTGATCCTGGCCAAGAACCCTGCATGGTCCCCGGCGACGGTCAAGTCCGCGATGATGACCACCACGAGCGACGTCAAGAACGCCGACGGATCCAAGAACACCGATATCTTTGCCACCGGCGCGGGCCAGGTGGACCCGGCCCGCGTGCTGGATCCGGGCCTCGTCTACGACGCCGACACGGAGGACTACCTAGCGTTCATCCAGGGCACGGGCATCGATCTGGGGATCCCCGGCCTCGGCACCACCAAGCCGCGGGACATGAACCTTCCGTCCTTCGCCCTGGGCAACCTGGCCGGGAAGATCGAGGTCACCCGCACCCTGACCGCACTGACTCCGGGGGTCTACAAGGCCAAGTTCAATGTTCCCGGCATCAAGGTCAGCGTGACTCCGGCCGTTCTGAACTTCAGCGCCGCCGGCCAAAAGCGCACGTTCAAGGTCTCCTTTGAGAACCAGGGCGCACCCCTGGGCAAGTTCGCGACAGGTTCGCTGACCTGGCAGGGCGCCAACAAGACCGTGGCGTCGCCGATCGCGGTCCGTCCGCAGTCGCTCGTGGCATTGTCCGATGTCGCCTTCACGTCCCAGGGCGGCAGCGGTTCCGGCGACATCAAGGTGGTCTCCGGCACCAACTCGCCGATCAACATGACCCTCGACGGTCTCTCGAAGGCCGATTCCATGGCCGTCGAGCTCGTCCCGGGACCGTTTACGGGCGGCACGGATGCCTCGAACGTCGTCAAGAGCGTCACGGTCGGGGAAGGATCCCCGCTGGCCAAGTTCTCGGTCATTTCCGCGGACCCGAACGCTGACTTCGACATGTACGTCATGACCCCGGACGGTCCGCTGACGGTCGCAACGTCGTCGGCGAGCGAATCGGTGTCGATCCCCAACCCGACCCCGGGCGAATACACGATCTACGCCAACCTGTACGCCAGCCCGAACAACCAGGCCACCAAGGCCTCGGTCGACGCTGCCGTGCTGGGCGAGGTTGTGGGCAAGGCCTCGCTGAGCCCGAACCCGCTTCGGCTCGCCAACGGCAAGGCCGGCAAGGTCACGCTGAGCTGGGAAGGGCTGCAGGCCGGTTCCTACATCGGCCGGGTCACCTTCGCCGGTGCCAGCGATCCCACGTTCGTCTCGGTCCTGGTGACCCCGGCCGGGGCCGTCGTGGTCCCGCCGACCTCGGAGGATCAGGACTCCAACGACGGCCCGGGTGACAACGCCGGTGCCGACAACGGTCACAAGGAGAAGAAGGACAAGGGCAAGAAGGTGAAGAAGGAGCAGGGCAAGATCCAGAACAGCGATCAGTCCAACGCCTCTAACAACGCCATCTAGGCTGTCGCCATTAGGCAGAAACTGGCACCAAGATACGGCAACGGCCGGCGGCTCACACCGCCGGCCGTTGCCGTATAAGCCGCCGGGCCTCGGAGCAGGGGCCTCGGAGCAGGGACAGGGAGCGACGCCGGGCCGGGCGCTTAGGCCGCCGACGCCGGGCCGGCGGCCCGCCCGCGACGCGTCAGATGGCGCCCGTGGACCCCGCAGTGCCGCCCAGCAGTGGCGCCATGGCGCGCCACCGGGCGATCTCGCAGCCGTCCGTCCGGCTGAAGCGGCTATTGACCTCGCGTCCCAGGTACCAGCCGGTCACGACGGCGGTCTGCGGACCGCCGTACTGCTGCGTGCAAAGCCGCGGCGGCCCCGGCTTCGGAAAGAAGATGGCCTCGCCGTGGCGCCGGACGGCCTCAAGGGCGGCGGCCGGATCAGGCAGGGTGGACGCGGCGGAAGGGGCGCCGTCGCCAGCCTCCAGCCTGAAGGTGTATTCCGGAGCACCGGGGGCCTCGGTGAGGCGGATGGTCAGATCGACGTCGTTGCTGCCGTCCCGGGCGTTTCGGGGTCTGGCTGTGTCTGTCATGACGGTCCCTTCAGGCTGTGGTCCGGCTCCGGGTGCCGGTCTCCGGTGGTGGGAGCGGTTCCGGCCGCGGCGTTGAGCAGGGGCGTCAGCTCGTGCAGCAGCCGCCCCCGGAGCTGCTGCGACTCGGCCGCGAACGCCCGCTGATAGTCAACGTACTCGGCCTTGCCCTCCGGTGTCTCGATCCGGATGGCCGGATACCCCCAGTCGGCGAGGTCGTAGGGCGAGGCCCGCATGTCCATGGCCCTGATCCGCCAAGACAGTTCGAAACAGTCCATGACGAGCTCGCTGGGCAGCAGCGGGGAAAGCTTGTAGGCCCACTTGTAGAGGTCCATGTTGGCGTGCAGGCAGCCCGGCTGCTCCATGGCCCGCTGGTTCTCCCTACTGGGAACCATGCTGTTCAGCGGAACGGCGTCCGGCGTGTAGAAGCGGAACGCGTCGAAGTGCGAGCACCGGATCCGGTTCTCCTCCACCACCTCGTCGGTGCGCCCGGACCCCAGCCGCAACTGCAGGTACTCGTGCCGGAGGTCGAACTTGTCCTGCCGGTAGACCATGGCCCACTCGTGCAGCCCGAAGCAGCCGAACTGGGCCGGCCGCGCGGCGGTCCCGGCGAGGATGATCCCGGCGAACTGCAGCGCCTCCCGGCGGTCCGTGAGGAAGGCATCGACGTCGACAGTCACTGCCGGCGACTCCGCCGGCAGCCCGGCGGCACGCGAGTTCGGCGGCGTCGGCCGTGCGGTAATACTTCCAGCCGGCCGCGCACCGCTGCCTCGGGGCCGGAGAGCACGACGCCGGCGCCCGGGTGCCAGCGCAGCAGCTGCCCGGGCTTCTGGGTGTAGTAGGTGAAGAGGAAGTCCTCCACCGGATGCTTCCGGCCGGCGGAGCGCCGCTCGAGGTAGGGATCCGCATAGCGGCGGACGCGTTGCTGGTGGGCGGCCTGGCGTGGCAGCCACTCTTCCTGCTGGAGGTGCAAAGGCTTAGCTCGCCCCGCCGGATGAGCCCAGGACGTCCTTGGCGGCGTTCCAGGCGGCGATTTCACAGCCATCTTTCATGGCTGAAGCTCGCCTGAACCTGCCGGCCGTCCACGACGCCGGTAACGGTCGCCACCTGCGGGCCGCCATAGAGCAGGCTGCCCGGTCGCCACAACCTGCTGGGTGCAGATCCGGTCCTTCCCGGCCGGAACAGGGCTGAGGATGGCCGGGTTGTTCTTGATGGCGATGCACGCTGCGGCGGCGTTGGGGTGCTGGCTTTCGTCCGCGGGAACTCCGCTCTGGCAGACGAGCGTGAAGTTGGTCGCAGTGGCCGTTTCAGACGGCTTGATCATGATGGCGAGCTCGGCGTTGCCCTGACCCGGGCCGGACGGCAGCGGGACCGCGGAGGGTGAGGGCGCCGGGGCGGTCGTCTCAGTATCCGGCGACGGGGAACCGGACGGCGCTGTGGGCGACGGGCTGGAGGGGGTGCCCGTCGTCGTGGAGGGAGAAGGTGCGGGCCCGCCGTCCGGCGTGCAGGCGGCCAATCCGGCCGCGGCCATCAGGACAGCCGCCAGAACAAGTGCCGGGCGGCCCGATTGCGTGCGCATCAGCAGTCCTCCTCTGTTTTGCCCAGTCTACCGCCGGGACGCGTCGTCCGGGCCTGGCCGTGTGGCGGCGATCAGGTCCATCATGGTCGCGTGCAGCTGGCCGACCTGTTCACGCGTCAACCCCAGCCTGGCCATCATGATGCCCGGGACTTCGGTGGCCCGTTCCCGAAGGGCGGCTCCGCGCGGCGTCAGCCGGACATCCAGGGTGCGCTCGTTGCCCTCCATCCGCTGGCGGGTGATGAACCCGGCAGTTTCGAGGCGGCGCAGCAGCGGCGAGATGGTGGCCGGCTCCTGGGCCAGGGCATCGCTGATGTCGCGGACCGACCGCGGGCTCGCTTCCCAAAGGCACAACATGACGAGGTACTGCGGGTGCGTCAGGCCGAGCTTGTCCAGGACGGGTTTATAGGCGCCTACGACGCTGCGGGAGGCCACCGTCAGTGCGAAGCAGAGCTGTTGTTCCAGCAGGAGGTCGTCCTGGGCTGCCAGGGAGTCCTGCGCTGCCTGGGGGACGTGCCCGCTCTGGGTTGTAGTGGTTCCTTCGGTCACACCGACTCCTTCGAATGATTAGTGCACTAATGATTAGCGTACACTGGGAGCATTGTCTTGATCCCAGGAAAGGATAGCCATGGCCAAGGAAAACGCCGTCGAGAGGTTCATGCGGGCCACGGGGAAGTTCCGGGCCGTGTTCGGCCCGGCCAACCGCAGTTCACTCGGCCACGAGATGACCGACCAGAACAGGCGGCTGCTGGCCATGCGGCAGGCCGAAACTGAACAGTGGGAGACCTTGCACCGGCCCGACGGCAGCACGTACGTAGTGCCTCGAAACCCTGACGACAAGTCCCTGCGGTAGGCCCTTTCCACGGCACCCCACCCGGGCCAATTCCCGCCGCCGGGCGTAAAATGAGGGCACTGACACACCGCTGTGCAGCTTCCTGAACCACCCGGGACGAGGAAAGGGGGTGGGACTAGTGACACAGGCGGTCAGGCGATTCATGAACGCGACCGACAAGCTGAGGCTTCTGTTCGGACCGGCAAACCGGGGCGACACCGCGGCACCGGTTGTCCACCGGCATGACGACTTCGAGCACGCCTCCGAAGACGACCTGGCAGGCTTCGAGGTCGAGACGGACGCGCAGGGACACCACTACGCTGTCCGGAAAACGGATCTCTGGAAAGAAGAGATCTGACGAGGCCGCTGCGCCCATTCCGACGGTGCTCCAGCCCAATGGTGCTGGGGGATCCCGGGTGCCGGGGGCACCCGTGGCGGCCGCGTGGAACGCGGCCGGAAACGTGGGAATTCGGCCGGATACGTGGGGACGCGGCCGGAGTCGGGTGCAGATGGGGAAGGGAGCGGCAGGCGCCGCTCCCTTCCCCATCTCTATGCGGTCCGGGACCACGCCCAGGTGCCTGGCCTGGATCCCGGTGCCGCTTAGCGGCCGGCTCAGCTCCGGCTTAGCGGCCCGGCTTAGCGGCCGGTGCCGCCGTAGACCGTGGCCTCGTCCTCGCTGTCGAGGTCAAACGCCCTGTGGATGGCGCGGACGGCGTCGTCGAGCAGATCCGCGTGGGTGACCACGGAGATCCGGATCTCCGACGTGGAGATCATGTTGATGTTGATGCCGGCCTCGGAGAGGGCCGCGAAGAAGCGCGCGGACACGCCCGGGTGCGAGCGCATGCCGGCGCCGATCAGCGAGAGCTTGCCGATCTTCTCGTTGTATTCGATGCTCTCGAAGCCGATCCGGTCCTGCGCGGCGTGCAGGGCGGCCAGAGCCTCGGCGCCCTCAACGATCGGGAGGGTGAAGGAGATATCGGTCCGGCCCGTGCCGTGGGTGGAGACGTTCTGGACGATCATGTCGATGTTCGAGTGGGCGTCCGCGATGACCTGGAAGATCGCCGCGGCCTTGCCGGGGATGTCAGGTACGCCGACAACCGTGACCTTGGCTTCGGAACGGTCGTGTGCAACACCGGAGATGATTGGCTGCTCCAAGGCAACTCCCTCTTGAGTCGTGATCTTGTCGTCGGCTCCGGGCAGGACCCAGGTGCCTTCGTTCTGGCTGAATGAGGAACGGACGTGCAAGGGTACCCCAAAGCGGCGGGCGTATTCGACACAGCGCAGGTGCAAAATCTTAGCGCCGGAAGCGGCCAGTTCCAGCATTTCCTCGCTGGAGATGCGGTCGATTTTCCGGGCCGAGGCGACGACGCGCGGATCGGCCGTGTAGATGCCGTCGACGTCGGTGAAGATCTCGCATACGTCGGCGTCCAGCGCTGCGGCGAGGGCAACCGCCGTCGT
The DNA here is from genome assembly GCA_963722145.1 of uncultured Actinomycetota bacterium. GTDB lineage: Bacteria > Actinomycetota > Actinomycetes > Actinomycetales > Micrococcaceae > Arthrobacter. Next base: position 315,988 of record CAVRLW010000018.1, read on the forward strand.
GTCCGAACCGCCGCGCCCAAGCGTCGTGATCTCGTTCGTGGTGTGGCTCATGCCCTGGAACCCGGCCACAATCGCGATGTGCCCCTTGTCCAGGGCTGTGCGGATGCGGTGCGGGTCGACGTCGATGATCCGGGCCTTGCCGTGGATGCCGTCGGTGATCATGCCGGCCTGGGACCCGGTGAAAGACTGGGCCGAGGCGCCGAACTTGTTGATGGCCATGGCCAGCAGCGCCATGGAGATTCGTTCGCCTGCAGAAAGGAGCATGTCCATCTCGCGGGCGGGGGCCGAATCGGTCACCTGGCCGGCGAGGTCGAGGAGCTCATCTGTGGTGTCGCCCATGGCGGAAACCACCACCACCACCTCGTCGCCTGCGTTCTGCGCATCCACGACCCGCCGGGCGACGCGTTTGATGCCCTCCGCGTCCGCCACCGACGAACCGCCAAATTTCTTCACGACAAGGTGCGTGGTGGCGGCGGCCGAGACGGGCAGCGTCTGCGGCTGCGATCCGGGCTGGACTTCGGTAGTGGGCAAACTCATTCGCGCACCCTCACTGGATCATCGGGGTTCTGGGCCAGGCAACCAAACGGCGCGACGGCGTAACTTCTCACCCCAGTTTATCGCCGTGCCGCCCGCGCCGTTGAATTGTGACCGAATGGCAGACATGCCGGGCCTGTCTCCACCGGACATGCCCCGTGCTGCCGGCCGGGAGTGGACATGCTCATCGGTTCCGCGGGACATGCTCATTCTTGGCGGGCAGGGGTGGGCATTTGGGCATTGTGTCCATTCCTGGGCGCGGGCGCGGGGCATGTCCGCTGGGTTAGGGACTGGGCACTGGACATGTTGGCTGGGCCAGGAGGAAAGCTCGGGTGGGGGAGTGCAGGTGGGGAATGGATATGCTCACCCGTTCCGGGGACATGCTCATTCTTTGCGGGCAGGAGTGGGCATTTGGGCATTGTGTCCATTCCTGGGCGCGGGCGCGGGGCATGTCCGCTGGGCTAGGGACTGGACGCTGGGCATGTCCGCTGGGCTTGGGACTGGGCACTGGACATGTCCATTGGTCCGGTTGGCGGCGCACAGGTGGGGAGTGGACATGCTCACTCTTCTAGGGGACATGCTCATTCTTGGCGGGCAGCGGGCAGCGGGCAGCGCAGCTCCAGCCAGTACAGCTAGCCGCGGTCCAGCCGGTAGCGCCAGGACGGCAGCTGCTTTCCGGCCGTGTCCTCGGCGACCGGGAAGTAACGGTCCTTGCGGAAGCCCAAACCCTCCAGCAGCCTGCGGGACGGGAGATTGGGCTCGTAGACCCCCGCAAAAATGGTCTCGCTGCCGCGGGCGCTGAAAAGCCAGTCGACCAGTGCGCCGGCGGCCTCCCGGCCGAGGCCGAGCCCGTGGTGTTCCGGGTGCAGAACGTAGCCCAGGCTGGCTGCCTCAGAGGGAATCCGGCCGGGCGCCGGGGGTTCCTCCGTGTTCCAGGTCCGGCCGTACCCAACGACCTCACGGGTGGCCAGGAGCTCGATCGCCCAGCCGAAGTGAAACCACTCGGCAGTGGAGGCTGCCGCCGCGGACAGCGTCTGCTCGATCCGGGCGCGGTTCTGCGCCGGGGTGAGCGGACCGTGGGATAGGTACCGCGTGGCTGCCGGATGGGCCCGGAACCGGAGCAGGGCGCCGGCGTCGTCCGCTGTCAACGGACGCAACAGCAAACGCTCGGTGAGGAGCGGGGCCGGGGTGCCGCTGGCGGTGGCTGCCACGAGTCCGTCAGCTCAGCGCGTTGCGGCGGCCCTCGAAGGCCCTGCCGAGCGTGACTTCGTCGGCGTATTCCAGATCCCCGCCCACGGGCAGGCCGGAAGCGAGCCGGGTGACGGCGATGCCAATCGACTTGAGCATCCGGGCTAGATATGTCGCCGTGGCCTCGCCCTCCAGGTTGGGGTCGGTGGCGATGATGATTTCCTGGATGGCGCCGTCGTTGAGCCGGGTCAGCAGCTCACGGATCCGGAGCTGTTCCGGGCCGATGCCGGCGATTGGATTAATCGCGCCGCCCAGCACGTGGTACCTGCCGCGGAACGACCGCGTGCGCTCGACCGCCAGGACGTCCTTGGATTCTTCGACGACGCAGATCACCGAGGGATCCCGGCGCGGGTCGCGGCAGATGTTGCAGAGTTCCTGCTCCGTCACGTTCCCGCACACCGTGCAGAACTTGACCCGTTCCTTCACGGAGGTGATGGCATCGACGAGCCGTTTCATGTCCTGGGGATCGGCCTCGAGGATGTGGAAGGCCAGCCGCTGGGCTGACTTGGGCCCCACTCCGGGAAGGCGTCCGAGCTCGTCGATCAGCTCTTGAACTGCGCCTTCGTACACAATGTCCTCGTTCGTTTAGGGTGGGGCCGGGGCCAGCCGGCAGGGGGTCTGCTAGAAGCGGGGCGGCAGCGGGCTTCCATCCAGGGAGCGCTCCTCCACCAGTTTCCCGCCCAGGATACGCTCGACGGCGGCCCGGCCGAAGACGCCCGATTCCTCGATCGTTTCGTCGTCGGCGCTCGGGATGTCCTGGACGTACACGGTGGTTGCGGCAGCGGCGCGGGTGGGGGCTTTGGCCCGTCCGGCCTCGGCCTCGGGACTGTTCGACAGCCGCTGGTACAGGCTTTGCCGGCCCATCGGGGCAGCATCCTCCGGAGCGGCGGTCACCGCAACAGCCTCCGCGACGGCGGCGGCGGCAGCGGCGGCCACACGCGGCGCAACAACTTCCGCGACGGCCGGCACCGGAGCCGCTTCGGCACGGGCAAGGTGTTCCGAGGCCAGTGCGGAGGGTGCGGACACGACGCCCGCGTACTCCGGGATCTGTGCCGCCGCCGGTTCGTAGTGCACTGGCGCCGGCTCGGGCTCGGGCGCCGCGGGCTCGACACCCGGACTCGCGTTCCGGCCGAGGTTCGAATCGGTGCCGACCGTCCAGACGCCGGGTGACTGTTCGACGGCGCGGGCCCACGCGTCAGCCGTCGTGTCCTGGCCTGCGTCCGGCCTCCCGGCTGGCGAGCCGGCGGCCTTGGACGCAGTCGAAGCCGCGGACTTGCGGGCCGGAGCCGGTAGCCGCGGGCTCGGGGCGGCGCGGCGTGGCGGCGGCCGAAGGGTCCCAGTCCAGGGGTGGTTCTTCGTCCAGCGGCGGGGCATCCTCGTCCCGGGGCGGTCCCCAGTCTTCATCGGGGTCGGCATAGGACCCGGAAGCCTCCGAAGGTCCGCTTGATTCGACGGCCGGCTCGTCCGCGCGGACTTGGGACTGGGCTGCCACGGACAGGCGCCTGGGGTTCCGCCGCCGGCGCGGCGGTGGTGGTGGACGCCCCGGCCTCAGGAGCCGGCGCGGCTCCCGAGGTGGGCCGGCGTGGGCTGCGTCGCCGGCATTGCGGCGGCGGGAGCGTGCGCCTGCGCCGCCGCGCCCGCGGGGATGGCTTCAGCAGTTTCGTTGGCCGGAGATGCGGGCGGCTGGGGAGCCGGGCTCAGGCCCCAGGCGACGTCGGCCGACGTCGCAGACGTTGCTGTCGTTGCCGGAGTCTCCGGGCTAGCCGGCGCTTTTGGGTTTGGCGCAGAGCTCGCTGGGCTGTTGCTGGCGCCGGCCACGGCCCGAATCTGGCAATCGATGCCGATCGTCTTGTGGATCGCCTGCCGGAGGTTGTCGGCGTGGTCGGCCCGGCCGAAGGCCCCCGCCAGCCCCGTGGTGGTGAACGCGAGGGTCAGGACGTGGTCTTCGAAGTGGCCGACCTGGGCATTGGGTTCCACCAGTGCCCAGGTGCTGCGCTTGATCCTGGTGAGCGTTTGCAGGATTTCAGGCCACGCGCGGCGCAAAACCTCGACGTCGGCTCCAGGGCCGGCGGCAGGACCGGGAGCAGGGCTGGGAACCGCGGCAGGCGCCCTGCCGGCCTCGGCCGGCTCGGAGCGAGCAGGGGCGGACGGTGCAGGGGCGGACGGTTCAGGGGCTGACGGTGGCCCGGCGGACGGGGCAGCATCGGGCGTGGACGTCCGTGCGGGCTCGACCGAGGGGGCGGCGGCCAGCGGGGCAGTCTCTGACGGGGGCAGAGCGGACGGCTGTGCGGCGGAGCTAACTGGGGCGGGCGCCAGCCTGCTGGCGGCCGCGGGTTCGTCCACCGGCCAGTCGCTGGTGCTGACCCGCGGCGCCGTCAGCGGTTCCCGGACCGGCTCGTTCCGCCGAGCGGGAGCAGGTGCGGGGGCTGTGGCCTGCGGCTGCTCGGCCTGGGGCGGGGTGGATGCGGCGCCGGCGGCTGCGGCAGCCGGGGCCACGGGCGAAGGCGCAGCAGGCACTTGTGCAGCGGGCGGCTGTTGAGGAGCTGTCTGATCAGGGCGCACCGTCGAAACGGCGGCAGGTGCGGGAGCGCCGGCGACGGGAGCTCCGACGTCGTTCCCGGCGTAGTTCAACCGCCGCTCGACGCGGTCGATCCGGGCCGCGATGCCGCGCTCGGTCTGTTCGGAGCTGGGCAGCAGGATGCGGGCGCACAGCAGTTCCAGATGCAGGCGCGGCGAGGTGGCCCCGGTCATGTCCGTGAGCGCGGTATTGGTGACGTCCGCGGCGCGGGAGAGCTCGGCCGCGCCCAGGTTGTGCGCCTGGTTCTGCAGGCGGGCGATCTGGTCCGCCGGCATGCCGCGGAGGATGGACTGGGCGCTTTCGGGCATCGCCTGGACGATGATGAGGTCGCGGAAACGCTCCAGCAGGTCTTCGACGAAGCGCCGCGGATCGTGGCCGGTCTGGATGACCCGGTCCACAGCGCGGAAAACCGTGGCGGAATCCGATGCGGCGACGGCCTCGACGACGTCGTCCAGCAGGGAAGCGTGCGTGTAGCCCAGCAGGGCGACGGCGAGTTCGTAGTCCAGGCCGTTGGGTCCGGCGCCGGCCATGAGCTGGTCCAGCACGGAAAGGGAGTCTCGCACCGAACCCCCGCCCGCGCGGATGACGAGCGAGAGCACGCCGGGAGCCACGGGGACGTTCTCCTGGGTGCAGAGCAGCTCCAGATACGCCATGAGAGGCTCCGGGCGGGACCAGCCGGAAGGGGTAGTGGTGCGTGCGGGAGCGGATGGTGCCGATGACCTTGTCCGGCTCCGTGGTGGCGAAGATGAACTTGATGTGTTCCGGCGGTTCTTCGACGATCTTGAGCAGGGCGTTGAACCCGGCCGACGTGACCATGTGGGCTTCGTCGATGATGAAGATCTTGTAGCGGTCCCGGACCGGGGCGTAGGTGGCCCGTTCGCGGAGGTCGCGGGCGTCGTCCACGCCGCCGTGGCTGGCGGCGTCGATCTCGATGACATCCAGGGAGCCGGAGCCGCCGCGGGCGAGTTCGACACAGCTGGGGCATTTGCCGCAGGGGGTGTCCGTGGGGCCTTCGGCGCAGTTCAGGCAGCGGGCCAGGATGCGGGCCGAGGTGGTTTTGCCGCAGCCGCGGGGGCCGGAAAAGAGGTAGGCGTGGTTGACGCGGTTCTTGCGCAGGGCCGTCATGAGAGGGTCGGTGACGTGCTCCTGCCCGATAACGTCCGCGAACGAATCGGGGCGGTATCGACGGTACAGGGCGGTAGTAACAGTCACAGATAAACCCTACCAATCGGCACAGACATAAAAGACCCCTCATGCACCCGCCAGAGCCCGCTTACCCTTGCTACCTTCCGGTCCTGGGGGAGTTCAACAGGATGACGCCACATGAGGGGCCGTCAGCAAGTTTACCTGACGATTGGGTGTGCCTCGAATTGGCCCGATTTCGCCCCTTATCCCTGGCGGGACATGCCCATTTTTCGCGGCGCAGAAGTGGGCTATGTGGGACTATGTCCAGTCCTCTTGAGCGGCGCGGGGCATGTCCAGTGGCGGGGGTGGGCTGCGCTGCGGGCAAAGTGGAACATGCCCATTTTTCGCGGCCAGCACTGGGCAAAATGGGCCTATGTCCAGTCCTCGCGGGCAGCATGGGGCATGTCCCGGAGGAGGCCCCGGTCCGGGGCGGGGGCCCAATTGGGCGATGCTGGAAAGTTCAGGTATTCTAGTATCTGCTTTTGATTCAGAAGCTACTGGAGAATTCGCCTAGCGGCCTATGGCGCACGCCTGGAACGCGTGTTGGGTTAACGCCCTCGGGGGTTCAAATCCCCCATTCTCCGCGGTTGGCCCCGGTCCTCGGACCGGGGCCTTTTTGCGTCCCCATGCTTTTGCATCCTCGTCAGGTCATGGCCATAAATGCTTCCGCTGCCCGTTCCGGCGGCGGACCCGGCTACAAGTCTTCTTCGGCCGGGCACCTCGGCACGCACCGTCCCGGGCACCTCGGCACGCACCGGCCCGGCCGGCCGGCCCGCACCGGCCCGCCGGGCGCGGCCGACCGGCCCGCCGTCCGGCTCGGCCCCGCGCCCCCGCCCGGTCAGGCCCTGTAGCCCAGCCGGCGCAGCCGGGCGCGGGCAGCCTGCTCGCTCGGACCCACCCGGCCCAGGGCAAGATGCACCACGCCGAGCGTGACCCGGGTGGCAAGGGTTACCGGCAGTGGAATCGGGCCCAGCCGGGCGGTCCGCAGGCCCAGGAGCTCGCGGTACCTGGGTTCGAGGCTTGTCACGGCCGCCGCGAACAGCACCCGGTAGCCAGGCCTGAGCGCGGGGTGGAGGGGCGGGTCCCGAATGAATGCCACCGTTTCGGTGACCCGTTCGTCACAGCGGAGCTCGCCGTCGTCGTACCAGCGGTCCAGCTGCTGCCGCATTTCCGCCTCGCTCAGCGGAGGGGCCTCCACGCCCATCAGCCGGCCGGCTTGGGCCCACTCGCGGACATAGGCATCAGGTCCGCCGGGAATCCGCCGCCCCCACAGTTTGTGGGCGGACAGGAAAGCGTCGGTGAAGGCAATGTGAACCCAGCGGAGCAGTTCGGGATCGTTGGCCGCGTAACTGCGCCGGATGCCGTGGCCGTCCACGAACTCTCCTCGCACCGTCCGGTGGAGCCGAAGCACCCAGTCCGACGCCGCCTTGGCCGTATCCGTGGAGCCATAGGAAACGGTGAAGATCCAGCGGATCGTGCCCGCCAGCCGGCCAAGGGGGTCTTCGCGGAACCGGGAGTGATCGTGCACTCCGGCCAACGCGCCTGGGTGAAGCGCCTGCATCAGCAGTGCCCGGATTCCCGCCACTATGGTTGGCATGTCCCCGTGCACGGCCCAGACTGCCGAGCCGGGCAAGTGGTAACCGGCGTCGTCCCCCTCGGCAAGGCGTGGCACCCATTCGGGCACGGAATCGCGCGTCCCGGTGAACGTTTGTTTGAGTTCGGCCTGCCATTCCCTAAGGACATTGCGCATCCCTAATTCTTACCCGGCGCAGCGGCGCCCGGCACCTGCAATTCCACGGAGGACTACTGGGCCGCCACCGGCCGGCTACTGGGGAAATCCGTGGTTCTCCGATTGGTACCGCAAAAGGAACGCGCTGACGGTTCACAGACCGGGCCGTCTGTGGTCACATAGGGAGGTGAGTCCGCGAAGATTGGGGTCTGGCGGACATAATGCGGGAGTCACATCGTGGGAAAACACTGGGGAAACTCATCGAGTGAGCAGTCAGCCAGGGCACGGACCATTGCCGTGCGCTGCGTATCCGGAGGCCTCTGCCTGTCCCTGGCCGTTCTGGCATTCGGTGGCTTTCAGGGACTGAGCGCCTTCGCGCCCTATGGGGCGCCCGCCGCCATTCCGACCGTTGCCATGCCGCCCGCCGGCGCCGTGGGCCCCGAAACCTTGGACCCGCAGGCCAACTCAGCCGCGACCGCTGCGGCGGGGACTCCCGGCACTGTCACGGCCGACGCCCTGGCGCTCTTGGCCTTCAGCCGGAGCACTGTGGACACGGTCACCCGGGAAGGAGTGCGTGGCGAGCTCAATGTGGCCTCGGCGACGCTAAGCCGGCCCGCGGCCGGTTTCCTCATGGCCCCCCTGGAATCGCTCGTGCCCTCGTCCCCGTTCGGGCTGCGCACCAGCCCCCTGACGGGGCACGCGGGCGAATTCCACTGGGGCCAGGACTTCGCGGCGCCCTGCGGCACCCGGGTCTACTCCGCCGATGCCGGTGTGGTGAGGGCCGTGGGGTGGCACCCGTGGGGCGGCGGCAACCGGGTGGAAATCGACCACGGCAGCGGTCTCATCACCACGTACAACCACTTGGAGGCGATCGCGGTCAAGAAGGGCGACTCCGTGCGGGTAGGGGAGGTCATTGCCCGGGTGGGCACCACCGGATCCTCCACCGGCTGCCACCTCCATTTCGAAACAATCCTCAACGGCTCCCACACCAATCCGCGGGACTGGAAGTTGCTCCCCATCAAGCAGGTGGATCAACTCGGCCCGATAGACATGACCAGTTTTTCACCCGATGCCGGCAAGGAAACCAACGCGGGGATTGGCTGGGCGATTCCTGTCCGGGAGGACCTGACGCACGTGGTGGCCGGCGGCGTTCAGGAACAGCCCGCCGCGGTGGCCGCCAAGCCGTCAGCGAGTGCCTCAGCTGCAGCTACCGAAGCCGCCGCCGACTCACCGTCCGCAACGCCTTCGGCCACCCCGACGCCGACGCCGACCGGCACTGCCTCCGCGACACCGACACCGACCGGCACCGCCTCCGCGACGCCGACATCGTCGGCAACTCCCTCCGCCCCCGCGACCGCGACGCCGACCGGCACTGCGTCCGCGACGCCGACGCCGACCGGAACTGCCGCGACGACCCCACCAGCCGCCCCGACGCCGACCCCGACCCCGACGAAAACAGCCCCCGCGACGCCGACGCCCACCCCGACCCCGACGAAAACAGCCACCACGAAGCCGTCAGCTCCGGCGCCCACAACTCCGCCGCCCGCAACACCACAGCCCGTAACGCCGCCGCCCTCCGCGCCTGCGTCGGCCTCCCCAACCGCGACGGAGGCTGCCGGCAGCAAGGCGCCCACGGCGCCGCCGAGCCAGTCCCTTGCGCCGGCCCCGGTCACTGTGCAGCCGGCCCCGGTCACCGCGCCGGCCGTTAAACCGAAACCAACGGCGGCCACGCAGTCGGCCGCTGCGGCAGTGACAACAAAGCCCTCACCGACGCCCACGGCGACCCCGAGCCGCTAGCCCCCGCGACGTGGGCCCGCCCGCCCGCAGCGGGGCCCGGCACTGGCCCACCGCGTGTCCGGGAGGCACACCCCACCGGCGCGCCGCGGTGCCGAATAACGCGGTACCCAATAATGGGTAACAGGTCCGAACCCCAGCTCCGGACCACCGACATCGCGAGGACGCGCCCTATGACAGCTCTGCACGCCATTCCCCTGACCCTCATCGACGGGACCGAAACCGATTTTGGCCGTTTCAAGGGAGAGGTGGTGCTGGTGGTCAACGTGGCTTCTGAGTGCGGTTTTACGCCCCAGTACGCAGGTCTCGAGGCACTGCACAACAAGTTCCGGGGCCAAGGCTTCCAGGTCCTCGGCGTCCCCTGCAACCAGTTCGCGGGGCAGGAGCCCGGCGGCGACGCCGAGATCGTCGAGTTCTGCCAGCGCAACTTCGGTGTGACCTTCCCGCTGACAGTCAAGACCGACGTCCGGGGAAAGAACCAGCACCCGCTCTACACCGAGCTCACCAAGTTCAAGAACGGAATCCTGCCCGGCTTGGTGAAGTGGAACTTCGAGAAGTTCCTCGTGAATCGCGACGGCGAGGTCATCGCCCGCTTTGCGCCCACCGTGGAGCCGGATGCACCGGAGATCATCGAAGCTGTTCAGTCCGCCCTGGACTGAACCCGCACGCCCGGCCTCACGAATCCGCAGCCTCTATCCCTAAGCATGCCTACCGCCTAGACTGGCCGCACCCTCCAACATTCCGGGCACATCCACGGCGCAGTCATCCCTGACAGCCGCCCTTCGGCAGTGCGGCCGAGGTGTCCCAGCGGAGGGCGCATCAAACAACTTCGTCAATCACAGCAGGACCCCATGTGGGTCCGTGAACGCAGGAGGAATGAGATGACAGGGAACAAAGCCGTTGCCTACAAGGGGCCGGGAAAAGTCGAACTGATAGACATTGACTACCCCACCTTTGAACTCAAGGACGGTCCGGGGGTCAACCCCGCCAACGTGGGCCGGCAGGTGCGCCACGGCGCCATCATCAAGACCGTTGCCACGAACATCTGCGGCTCGGACCAGCACATGGTCCGGGGGCGCACCACGGCCCCCACTGACCTGGTGCTTGGGCACGAGATCACCGGCGAAGTGGTGGAAGTGGGGCCGGACGTTGAATTCATCAAAGTGGGGGACATCTGTTCCGTCCCGTTCAACATCGCCTGCGGGCGCTGCCGGAACTGCAAGGAACGCAAGACGGGCATCTGCCTGAACGTCAACCCCGACCGGCCCGGCAGCGCCTACGGCTATGTGGACATGGGCGGCTGGGTCGGCGGCCAGGCCAACTACGTCCTGGTGCCGTACGCCGATTGGAACCTGTTGAAGTTCCCTGACAAGGACCGGGCCATGGAAAAAATCATGGACCTGGCCATGCTCTCGGACATTTTCCCGACCGGATTCCATGGCGCGGTCAGCGCGGGCGTCGGCCCCGGCTCCACCGTGTACATCGCCGGGGCGGGCCCCGTAGGCCTGGCCGCGGCGACCAGCGCGCAACTGCTCGGTGCCGCCGTCGTGATTGTCGGGGACCTGAACACGAACCGTTTGGCGCAGGCACGCAGCTTCGGCTGCGAGACCGTCGACTTGAGCAAGGGCGGCCCGGCGGAGCAGATCGAGCAGCTCCTCGGCGTCCCGGAAGTCGATTGCGGCGTTGATGCGGTGGGCTTCGAGGCCAGGGGCCACGGTGCCGGAGCCCAGGAAGCCCCGGCAACCGTCCTGAACTCCCTCATGGAAGTGACGGCCGCCGGCGGCGCCCTGGGCATCCCCGGGCTCTACGTCACCGGCGACCCTGGCGGCATAGATGAGGCAGCACGGAAGGGCTCGCTTTCACTCAGCCTCGGAACGGGCTGGGCGAAGTCGCTCAGCTTCACCACGGGACAGTGTCCGGTCATGAAGTACAACCGGCAGCTGATGATGGCAATCCTGCACGACAAGGTACACATCGCCAAGAACGTCAACGCGAAGGCCATTGTCTTGGAGGACGCGCCGAAGGGTTACGCCGAATTCGACGCCGGCGCGGCGACGAAGTTCGTGCTCAACCCGAACGGTTACCTGAGTTAGCGGAAACCCCGCACCCGGCGGCACTGCCCGTCCGGCCCCCGCCGACCCGGGGGTTTCGGGAGTGCCGCCGGACGGCCGCGCCGCGCATATGCTGGCAGGAGCATATGAGGGTAGACCACCTGTTAACGTGTGCTTTTCCAATATGCCTGTCCCAGTTTTTACATTGTTTGCCTAATGTCTGGTTGGATAGTTCTTACTGAGAGGGACACTGGAGGCACCGCTTCCACCCAACCAAGAAGGCAGCAATGGAGCGCATCGAGGCCGAGCACCCCCGGCCACGTCATTTCCTACTTCACCTGAGCGACCCCCATTTGCTGGGGGGTCCACAACCCTTGCACGGCGTCGTGGACAGCGAAGCCCTGCTCAGGCAGCTCTTCGAGGAGGTTCACGCCTCTGGTGCCCGTCCCGAGGCTGTGATCTTCACGGGGGACCTGGCAGATCTCGGGGAACCGGAAGCCTATGCCAAGCTCCGCGCAATCGTGGATCCGGCGTGCAAGGCCTTGGGGGCGAAGGTCATTTGGGCTATGGGCAACCACGACAACCGGGCCAATTTCCGGGCCGGGCTCCTGGACCAGGCCGACAATGACGCGCCGGTGGACCACAGCTACTTCATCAACGGGCTGCGCATCATCACCCTGGACACGTCCGTTCCCGGCTTCCACCATGGCGAATTGAGCCACGACCAGCTGGACTGGCTCGCTGCTGAACTGGCCACTCCGGCGCCGGACGGGACCATCCTGGCCCTGCACCACCCGCCGGTACCTTCCGTGCTGGATCTTGCCGTGCTCGTAGAGCTCCGGGGCCAGTCGGCGCTTGCCGGCGTCCTGCGCAACTCCGATGTCCGCGCCATCCTGGGCGGCCACCTGCACTACTCGACCACCGCAACATTCGCGGGCATCCCCGTGTCCGTCGCCTCAGCCACCTGCTACACGCAGGATCTGAACGTTCCTGTGGGCGGCACCCGTGGCCGCGACGGCGGCCAGGCGTTCAACCTGGTCCACGTCTACGAACACACGATCGTGCACTCCGTGGCGTTGCTCGGCGACACCCCGGCAGTCGGCGAGCTTGTCTCTCCTGAGGAAGCCCAGCGCCGGCTCGCCGCCGCCGGGATTTCTATCCCGGAGAAGGCCAAGCTCGAGGCCCCGGCCCGGACGGCGGCGCCGCGCCGGTTCACCACCCTGAACTGATACGCTCCAGGACCGCGGTCTTCACACCGTGACCAAGGCGGCGCCGCCGCTTTGGTCACGGTTCGTTACTTCTCCCAGGGCGCCTTGATGGGGTAGTACTTCTCCAGGAAATCCGTGACCAGCTCGGCCCGCTCTTCGGCCGGGACCTCTGGGAAGCTGCCGTCGTTGAGGCAGAAGAAGTCCATGTTCCGCTTGGCCAGGAGCTTGGGCAGGTAGTTCAGGCCCGCCCGCGCCGTGGTGTCCACATATCTCACCCGGGCAGCCGTCTGGGTCACGGCCCGGCCCGTGAGCAGCGCGTAATAGTGGTAGAACGAATTGGTCACGGAGATGTTGTCCGCGGCCCGGAACGTGCTCGCGGCGGTCTTGGCAAACTCGGCCGGGAACTCCTGTTCCATCTGCTCGACCACGCTGCGCCGCAGCGGGGCCGCCGTGTGCTCCAGATGCCGGGTGGTGATGCGGCCGAAGCGGTTCCAGAGCAGCTTGCGGTTCACCCGGGCGGCGTTCTCGAAGCCGCTGCGTTCGGCGTCGTTGTCGCCCAGCCCGATCCGGGTCTCGGCCTCGATGAACTTCGTGATGCCGCCCGGCGTGAAGAACATGTCCGGCCCCACGGCGCGGCCGAAGAACATGTCGTCGTTCGAATACAGGAAGTGCTCGGAGAGTCCCTCGATGTGGTGCAGCTGGCACTCCACGGCCTGCGAATTGTGGGTGGGCAGGACCGATGTATCGGCAAAAAATTCTTCGCTGCGGACGATCGTCACGCCGGGGTGGTCCGCCAGCCATGACGGCGTGGGGGAGTCCGTGGCGATGAAGATCCGGCGGATCCACGGCGCAAACATGTACACCGAGCGTAGAGCGTACTTGAGCTCATCGATCTGGCGGAAGCGGGCCTCGTGGTCATCTCCCTCGCCTACCACCACGCCGGCCATGCGGGCGCGGCGGGCTGCGATGTACTCGGGGGAGCTGCCGTCAACCCATGAGAACACCAGGTCGACGTCGAAGCTGATGTCGCTGGCATGGTCCGCGAACATGTTCTCGATGGTGGGCCAGGTGTGGCCGTAGCGTTCCACCGTGCCGCGCACCGCGTCCTGGGCCAGCATGGTGCGGCGCGTCAGGGAGTTCTCGATCGGCAGGATCAGCTGGTCGCCTTCGAAGCTCCACAGCTCCAGCTGGACGCCGGCGGAAGCGCCGAACTCCAAGCCGCCCTCCGGCTCCACCCTGGGCCGGTACAGCCGGAAGATCCGGGCCTGGCGGTTCGGCGAAAGCTCGCCGTCGGCCACCAGCACGGAGGACTTCTTCTTGGCGTCCACGCTCATGGAATAGAACGGCTCGTCGCGGCACGCCTTCACAAGGGCGTTGCGGAGTCCCTTCCGGTCTTTCCAGTCGACTGCGACGACCGGGCGGTGGTTGTTGCCGCGAACCAGCAGGTAGCTGATGCCGGCGCCGGCCAGGACGGAACGCAGGAACATCAAGTCCTCGACCATGGCCTGGTACGGCGTGCGGTTCTCGTTGATCAGTGCATAGCGGCCGCGGTGGCGGACAACATCGGAGCGGGTCCGGAGTCTGGCGACGGCGGCCGCCGACGTGATCTCGGCATGGGCTTCCGCGGATGCCTGGCTGCCATAATAAATCTCGTCCTGGATCGCTGCTTCGGTAATGTCTGATCTCCCGCTTCTTTGAGTGCGTTGGTGTCTACTTGCATGATAACGCGGGCCTCAAAATTGGCGCGGAAAACCGGCCGGCACCGAGCATGCGTGACGACGAAATGTTACGGCGGAATGTGACTGCCGGATGCGGCCTCAGCCCTTGACGAGGGCCAGCCAGTGGTGCAGGAAAGCGGCACCGGCGTCGTCGTGGATCACGTCCTCGCCGAGCCCCAGATCGCCAGCGGTGAGAACCTCGTAGGGTTTGACCGGGATGCCATCCGCGGGCCGGACGTCCACGTGCTTCACCGCGTGGTCGTTGTGGTGGAGCCAGTCGGCCATGGCGTAGTCCGTGCGGGAATCGCCCACCGTGCGCCAGGCCTGCGGCGTGATGCCCTGCGCGGCCAGGAATTCCACCGCCCGGCTCGCGCCCAGGTCCTTGCCCAGCCGGACGGATTCGATGTCGGTGGAAATGATGGTCGGATCGACGCGGAAGTCGATCTGGTCATCCGAATCGGGAACGTGGTGGTCCAGCCGCACCACGCCGAGCCCGTGCCCGGCCATGAGGCCCATGGCGTCGGCGTCGAAGAGCTCCTGCTCGGCCCGGTAGTCGGGGTTAGCGACGGCAATGTGCTGTTCCACGGAGACCATGGCCCGCTTGGTTTCGTCGTAGAACATGTGGGCGGAGTAGTCCTCGGCGACCAGGCGGCGGACGTCGTCGCCGAAGGTCTGCGGGATGGCGAGTTCACGATCCACGTGGATGGGGCCGGGACCCTCCGCGGTGTAGCTGAACCAGACGGCGCCCTTCTCGCAAATGGCGTGGATGAGGATGCCGGCGGGCATGCCGGCGGCGATCATCGGTTCCATGACCTGCTCGCGGATGAACGCGTCGGACCGGCCGGTGTTGAAGATGACCGGCACGCCGGCGGCGGCCAGGGCCACCAGGTCAGCGATGATGCCGGGCTGCACATCGCGGCTGACCGGGCTCGCGACCGGACCGTCGACGTCGAGCAGCAGTGCCAGCACGGGGGCCGAAGGCGACGGAACAGGGGCAGTCTCGGGTGAAGTCATACGGCTATTCTGTCAGCCGCACGGAACGTTTGCGTGAAACTGTGCAGAAGATCGACGGCCCCGCGCTGGATGTGACTGGTGGCAGTGCGTCGTGTGACAGATGGTTACTGTTTGGCCACAACCTCACGCCGCCCGGGGACTTTGATTCCTTCGGGCGTCCAAGTTCCCTAGGCTGGCAGGGTGATATTCAAAGCTGTGGGCGAGGGACGCCCGTACCCCGACCATGGTTACACCACGCCCAAGGACTGGGCGGCCCTGCCGCCGCGTCCTGTCCGGCTTGATGAGCTGGTGACCACGAAGCGCACACTGGATCTTGAAGCCCTGCTGGCCGAGGACTCCACGTTTTTCGGTGACCTTTTTCCGCACGTCGTGGAATACCGCGGCGTCCTTTATCTTGAAGACGGCCTGCACCGGGCAGTCCGCACAGCACTGCACCAGCGCACAGCAATCCACGCGCGGGTCCTCGTGATAAATGGCTAGGAAGCCGCGAGACGTCAAAGTCCTGCACGGGCACCGCGTCATCAGCGGCTCCGAGCTGCGGGCCACGTTCAGGGAGCAGAACGACTACCGCGGACGACCCTGTCCGGTTGCGGCGCAGGATCCTGCACGGCGTTGTCCTGGTGATGCTTGTCGGCATGCTCGTGGCGGCGATCCTGGTGGCCCTCGCCATCATGAACGGCCAGATCAAGGTTCCCGTGGCGGAGCGGAGCACGGCGGCGGTGTCGGTGTGCCCGGCGGCCACCTACGACTACACACCGCCGGAGAAGGTCAACGTCAACATCTTCAACTCCACGAGCCGGCCGGGCCTGGCCCGGAGTGTGGCCGATCAGCTCGCCGCCCGGAAGTTTGTCGTGGGTGCTGTGGGGAACACGACGTCGAGCTACCGCGGCGTGGCGCTGATCGTCTCCGGTGCCGCCGGCCAGTCGGCCGCCTTCAGCGTCCAGCGCAACCTGCCCGGCTCGGACTACGTCCAGGACGGCCGCACGGACCCGAGCGTGGACGTCATCATTACCGGCGACTTCAAGGAACTGGCCAAACCGGAACTCGTGGACCAGTCGCCGGGCCAGCTCAGCTGCCCCCGCGAGGACCGGCGCATCGTGGATGACTCCACGCTGCCCGTTGTGCCGACGGCCACGCCAACGGCGGGCTAGGGCGCCGCGGTTCGGGGCGCCGCAGTTTCGGGCTCGCTGCCCGGTGGTGCCGCGGCCTAATTGCTGGCGCGGACCGGCCGGCCGGCGTCGTCGAACCTGGCCCCGGCGCCCAGCTGGATGAACCGCACCGTCCGGGCAAGCCGCGCCTCGGCCTCGGCGTCCTGACCAGCCCCGTCGCCCCTGGCCGCGCTCGAGGAGAGTGTGCCGTGGATGAGCTGGGCGAGCTGGGCGATGTCCGACTCGGGCAGGTAGCCCTGGGCCATGCCGTCGCGCAGAATTCCCCGCAGAAGCACGCTGAGCTCGCCCACGTGGTCCGCGAGCTTGGCGAACGACGACGGCGAGAGCACCGCCGCCATGGCCGGCCCCGGCGGCAGGTGGCGCCGGCTCAGGTCCTCCACTTGGGCGCGGACGTAGACGGCCAACCGCTCCACCGGGTTCTCCAGCGCATCGAGTGATTCGCGCAGATCGAGCAGGAACCGCTCCGTCTCGTCCAGGGCGTAGGCGATCAGGAGCTCTTCGATGTCCGCGTAGTAGTTGTAGACGGCGGTCCGGCCGATCTGGGCGTGCCGCGCGACGTCCGTCATGGTCAGGCCGGGCAGCCCGTGGGTAAACAGGAGCTCCCCGAATGCGGTCAGGATGCGGCGCTGGGTCTCGGCACGTTGGGCGGCGTTGCTCGCGGCCGAAATCCTGGGCATACGGACACTTTAGCGCCATCTGTCACTAAAGCAGCCGGGTGGCGGACTGTGACACGGCCGGCGCGGCGGCGGGACGTTCGACGTCCGTGAAGGACGCCGGTGTTCTTTGGTTCTCTTTCACCCGCATGGGGTGACGACTGCTCCCACTGGAAGCGTTAGCTTGGAGAACAGGTGATTGACCAGCCTCTCTCGCTTCTGAGACCTCACTAACGCTCCCGCCGTCTAGCGGACGGCAAGCGGAAGGAGAAGGGATGCCCAACTGTTGCCACGGGCGCACCGAACCCGTCCTCTCTGTCCTCGCGGCGCTGGGTTGCCGGGAATGAGCAAGCCTGCCGCATCGCCGCCCAGTATCGATCCGGTCGTCGTGATTCGTTCCAGGCGGTACATCGCTGCGCTCGTGCTGGCAGCGGTCTTGGGCGTTCCCATCTCTGCCCTTGCGTACGGCTTTCTCGCTTTGACCACGGCGGTCCAGCGGTTCGTCTTCGTCGGGCTGCCCAATCAAGTCCTCGGGGGTCCTGCTCCTGCGTGGTGGCCGGTTCCGTGGTTGGTGCTGTGTGGGCTGTTGACGGCGTTGACCATCCGGTATCTGCCGGGAACCGGGGGCCACTCACCGGCTTTCGGATTCAAGACCGGCGGCAGTCCGCCCAGCGGCCGGGAGCTCGTGGGCATCGTTCTCGCGGCGCTGACTACGCTCAGCCTGGGTGCGGTGCTCGGGCCCGAGGGGCCGCTGATCGCGATCGGTGGCGGTCTCGGGGCGTTGGCGGTGCACCTGGTGAAGAAGGACACTCCGCCGATGGCCCTGACGATCATGGCGTCGGCAGGCAGCTTCGCAGCCATCAGTACTTTGCTCGGGTCTCCCGTGCTCGGTGCATTCCTGATCATGGAGGCCGCCGGGATCGGGGGAATGACGCTGAGTCTGATGGCCCTGCCCGGACTGCTCGCTTCTGGCGTCGGGGCGCTGGTGTTCGTCGGCTTGGACGGCTGGACCGGGTTGGGCAGCTTCTCGCTGGCGCTGCCCGTGGTGCCGCCTGCGGTGCCGCCGACGTTGGCGACGTTGGGCTGGGCAGTGATCATGGGCGCGGCCGGCGCGCTGTTGGGATGGTTGATCCGCTGGGTCGCGCTGTCGCTTCGTCCGGTGGTGCATCTGAACCGGGTGTTGGTGACGTCTGCGCTCGGCTTGCTGATCGGTCTTACCGCGATGGCTTACCAGTTGATCTCGGGGCACAGCTTCACGCAGGTGTTGTTCTCGGGGCAGGACGCACTTCCGGAGCTGGTGGAACACGCCGCGGACTACTCGCTTCCTGTGCTCGTCCTGCTGATTGCTTGTAAGACCTTGGTCTATGGGCTGTCGCTGAGCGCATTTCGTGGTGGGCCGGTGTTCCCGTCGATGTTCATCGGTGCGGCGCTCGGTATTGCTGCGAGTGGGTTGCCCGGAATGAATCTCGCGGCAGCGATCGGTATGGGCATGGGAGCCATGTGCGCAGCTATGCTGCGGCTGCCGTTTACGTCGACGCTGCTGGCCACGCTGCTGCTGGGAGTGGACGGTGTGGCCGTAACACCCCAGGTGGTGGTGGCTGTGGTGGTGGCGTTCGTGATCACCAACGTGCTCCCGCCCCCTGGTCCGGGGGCGTCCGGGGCGCCTGACGATGCCGGCGGCGTTCAACATCGGGCTCCCTCGAAGGCCGACCATGCAACTGAGAACTCGAGCCCGGGCCATTCGACCCTACGGGGCCGGTGGACGGCCTGGTTGTTCATCATTGGCTCTAGTCTTTTCGCCTTGGGGGCGGTGCCGTTGTACGCCGAGGCCGTGGGATTGCGCTGGTGTGCAGCCACATTCTTCGTCGGTTCGCTGTTCTTCACCTGTGCGGCGTTCTTGCAGTACCGCGAAGCCGTTGACGCGCTCCCGGCCGTGGGTGCCAAGCTGCGCCATTCGTTTTGGGTGTGGGCGCCGCGGAATTTCGTCTGGCTCGCTGGCGCGATTCAACTTGCCGGCACGCTGTGGTTCAACTGGAGTACGGGAAACGCACTTCGGGACAATCTCAGTGCGGAGCTGACCGAGCAGCGGGTGTGGCGACCCGACGCCCTAGGTTCAATCGCCTTCCTCGTTGCAAGCGGTCTGGCGTTGCGGGACGCCGGTCGCGGTGCCATTGCCGGCCGGCCCAGGCCCCGGACGTGGAAGATCGGCGTGATCAACGTGGCTGGCTCTGTTGCGTTCGGCATCTCGGCAGTCGCGGCCTTTGTCATACCGTCGAGCGGCGATGTCTGGAACGCCGAGCTGTCCAATCTCGGCACACTCGTGGGAGCCCTGTGCTTCCTCACCGGCGCGATTCTGATGCTGAGCCCAGAACCTACCAACGCCTCGGTTCCCGCGGGCCGGGGAACTCATCCGTAACCCCTTTTCAAACAGTCTCTGAGGAGAAGTCATGTCAGTAAATGCCCAGCCGGCAGATGCCAACGAGGCGCTGTTCGGCAACCGATTTGTCACCCAGGAGGTTCCGAGCCGGGAGTTCCCGGAGACAGGCATTCCTGCTCAGGACGCTTTGCGGCTGGTGTCGGAGGACCTGGCGCTGGAGGGTGATCCGGCCCGGAACCTGGCGACCTTCGTGACGACATGGATGGAGCCGCAGGCCCAGCAAATCATCGCCGCGAACCTGCACCGCAATTTCATCGACCACGCCGAATATCCCCGCACGGCCGAGATCGAGCAGCGCTGCATTCGGATGCTCGCCGACCTCTTCCACGCGCCCGGCGAGACGACGGGAGCCCGAACCCAGGGATCGTCGGAGGCGATCATGCTCGGCGGTCTGTCCCTGAAGTGGAACTGGCGCAAGCGTCGCGAGGCCGCCGGCGCGTCGACGTCGAGCCCGAACCTGGTGTTCGGCGGCGACGTGCATGTCGTGTGGGAGAAGTTCTGCCGCTACTTCGACGTCGAGCCGCGGATCGTGCCGCTGCAGCCGGGGAAGTACACGATCGGCCCGGACGACGTGCAGGCCCATGTCGATGAGAACACCATCGGTGTCGCAGCCGTGCTGGGTACGACGTTCACCGGGCACAAGGACGACATCGTCGGCATCAACGACCTGCTGCTACGGATCAAGCGCGAGCGAGGCCTGGATGTGCCGATGCACGTGGACGGGGCCAGTGGTGGGTTCGTCTGGCCCTTCCTCTACCCGGACTCCGAGTGGGACTTCCGGCTAGAGCAGGTCCGCTCGATCAATGTCTCCGGGCACAAGTTCGGACTGGTCTATCCCGGCATCGGCTGGCTGATCTTCCGGGAGAAGGCCGACCTGGCCAAGGACCTCGTCTTCGAGGAGAACTACCTCGGCAAGACCGACTCGACCTTCACCCTGAACTTCTCCACCGGCTCGGCGATGGTTCTCGCCCAGTACTACAACTTCGTGCGCTATGGTCGCGCCGGTTACACCTACATCATGCAGAACATGCAGACCAACGCCCGCGTCCTCGCCGAGAAGCTGGAGGCCATGGGCCGGTTCGAGATTATCGGCCCCGACGAGGAGCAACTTCCCCTGGTCGCGTTCCGGCTCGCCGCGGACACCGGGTACGACGAGTTCGACATTGCCTGGCAGCTCTCGGCCGAGCGCGGCTGGATGGTGCCGGCATACACGCTGCCGCCGAACGCCCAAGACGTGACGATCATGCGGGCCCTGGTCAAGGAAACGATGAGCCGCGAGCACGTCGACACGCTTGCCCGAGACATCGAAGAGGCGTGCTCCACGCTGGCGAAGAAGGGCGGCGCCCACGAATCCGAACGGAACAAGATGGTCACCGGACCCGGCCATTGACCCAGTGCAACGGTGACACACCGGGCGCGACACGTCCGGCCGGGCTGACGCGGGAACCGGCATTCCATCTACAGTGCAACTTAGGATTCGACGTCGGCCGCGGCAATTGCCTTGTCCGTGAGGATGGGCATCATCCCGAGTAGCGCGAGGGTCAGCACTCCCATGATGCCGAACATGGCCTGCAGGCCCAGCCATAGGCCCAGCAGCCCGCCCACTGCTGCACCGAGCGGCATGGTGCCCCAGGCCAGCAGGCGGTAGGCGCTGTTGACTCTGCCCAGCAAGCGGTTGGGAGTAATGCGCTGGCGCAGGGATACGGTGATGACGTTCCAAAGCACGATCAGCATGCCGCCCACAAAGAAGATTGGGCCAAGAACATAGGGGTTGTCGGTCACAGCGGGCGCACCTACGAACAGCGCGGCCCCGAAAATCGTGAGTGCCAGGGACTTCGACCGACCCAGCTTGGCCTCTGCCCATTCGGAGATGAACGAGCCAACGAAGGCGCCGAGAGCGGAGGTCGTCAAAAGTAGGCCGAACCCCACCTCGGACAGTTCCATTTCTGAAGCCGGACCCACGGCAAACAGCACCAAGACGGCGAATGCCCCGCTGGATGCGAAATTGAACACTCCGGTCATCACCGCGAGGGTGCGAAGGATCTTCTGGTTCCAGAGGAACCGCAAGCCCTCACCAATGTCGAATCGCAGTGTCGTCTTCTGCTCCCGCTCTGTGCGAAAAGCCCCCGGGATTAGGAGCAGGCCACCGACGGCCGCAAACCACAGTGCCGCCGGCACGGCAAAGCCCGCAATGACGCCGATGGCCACCAGCAACCCGCCCAGTGGGGGACCAACGAACTGGTTGGTGGTGAGCTCGACAGCGTAGAGCCGGCCGTTGGCGCGCGAAAGCTGATCCCTGTGCACCACCTGGGGCATGATCGACTGCGCGGAGGTATCGTAGAGCGTTTCAGCCACACCCACCATCAACGCGACCACGTACAGAGCCCAAATGGAGCCGAAATCCAGCAGGATGACGGCGACCAGCAAGGCGGGCAGCAACGCGCGGCTGAGGTTGGCCCACAACATGAGCTTGCGCCGATCAAGGCGGTCGGCCAGCGCTCCGGCAGTTAGGGCGAAGAGAAGCCAGGGAAGCGTCGCTGCGACGGTCAGCCCGGCAATCAGCGTGGGTGACTGAGTGAGCTGAACGGCCAGCAGCGGCAGCGCGACCTTGAAGACGCCGTCAGCGAGGTTGGACAACCCGGATGAGGTCCATAGCTTCCAGTAGGACGCACCCAGCGGCGCACGACCCCGTTCTTTCACCTGCGCAGCCTGACCAGTCATACGTGAACCATTCCCTATTGATTGAGAAAATTCAAGGTGGTTGAATCTAGTACATCAGTTTGTAGGATGGCTTCATGACGGACGCAGAACAGACGAGCGCGGACGAGAAAAAACCCGTCGCAAGCGCCCGCGAAATTAAGGCGCTGGCCCATCCGCTGCGCCTGAGGATCCTGCGCCTGTGCGGGCTCCACGAACTGACCAACAAGCAACTCGCCGACCGACTGGGCCAGGATCCGGGGACGATGCTCTATCACGTGCGGCAATTGCTCTCAACCGGATTCCTTGAACCCGCCGAGGTCCGCACGGGAGCCAGTGGTGCGCTGGAGAAGCCGTATCGTTCCACGGGGCGGTCCTGGAATCTGGACACCGCGCTGCGTGAAGCTGGTCCGGGCGGTCCACTGGCACCGATCGAGGCCTTTCGGGAAGAGCTCACGGAAGCAGGGCCGGATGCGCTCGCCAGCCTCTCACGCTTCGTTCTGCACCTCTCCGAGGGAGATGCTGAGGACCTCATCACGCGCATCGACGCTGTGCTGAGGGAATACACCGGCAGTGATCGGCAGCGATCGGACCAGCCCGCATATGGCGGCATCTTTGTCCTTCACCGGTCGCCAGACTAGGACGTCGGCCCCTGCAGGAACGACTTCTCGATGAGTCAAGCCACGGTTTCACTCCCGAGGACGTTTTGTGCCGCTCCGATCCGTATCCCGCGGTGGGTGACCGCGCGGGCCAGAGCGTCGTCGTGGGTGACGAGTACCAGTGCGCAGCCGTGGCGGTCCGCCTGGTCCAGGAGGGAGATCATGGTTTCCTCCTGGGTGATGAGGTCCAGGCGTGAGGTGGGTTCGTCGGCGAAGATCAGGGCGGGTTCGAGCAGCATGGAGCGGATGATGGCGAGGCGCTGAAGTTCTCCGCCGGAGACGTGTCCGGGCGTGCGGTGGAGCAGTGCCGGGGCGAGGCGGAGTGAGGCCATGAGTTCTTCGAGGCGTTCTGGCTTGAGCCGATGCCGGCGGATGACGTCCCCGAAGGAGTCCCGGAGCAGCACGCGTGGAGGGAAGGCCATGGCCGGGTCCTGGTAGAGCTTTTGCAGCCGGCCCCCGTGCAGCGCGGCGGCGTGGTGTACGTGTCCCGTGTCCGGTGGCAGCAGGCGCAGCAGTACGTTGCCCAGGGTCGTTTTGCCGCTGCCGCTGGGGCCGCTGAGGGTGATCCGTTCCCCTGCGCGGATGGTGACGGAGAGGTCCGAGAAGAGTTCCTGGCCCCCGAAGGCCTTCGCAAGCCGTTCGCCGGAGATGAGAGGGCCGCCTGTTGTTCCGGTTGGGGCCCCGGCGCGGGGCCGGGAGTTGGCCCAGTTTGCGGGTTCGGCTGCCTGCAGCCGGCGCGTGTAGGGGTGCTCAGGATCGGTGAGCACTTGCCGGGCCGGGCCGTGTTCCAGGATGTGGGCGTCCTTCATGACCAGGACCTCGCCGCCGAGCCCCCGGGCCAGGTCCAGGTCGTGGGTGATGGTGAGGAGGATGCCGCCGCCGTCGAGGTGCCGTTTGAGGAGTTCGGCCAGTTCGGCCCGGGCTTGTTGGTCCAGTCCCTTGGACGGCTCATCCGCGATGAGAACCGGGGCGTTTCCGATGGTCGCGGCGGCGAACGCGACCCGTTGGGCCATGCCGCCGGAGAGGGTGTGCGGGAACGCGCCCGTGGCGTGCCCGAGACCGAGGGAGGCGAGGAGGGTTCCTGCCGTCCGCCGGGCGGCCCGCTTGTCCGTCGGGAAGGTCCGGGCACCTTCGGCGACCTGTTCCCGGGCGCGCATGGTGGGGTCCAGGGCGAGTACGGGTTCCTGGGGCAGCAAGGCCATCACCCGCCCCCACAGCCGGCGCCGGTTTGCCCGGTCGGCCAGATCATGGCTTTGACCGTCCACGGTCAAGTTTCCCCGGGCAGTGAGGTTCGCCGGGAGGCTGCCCATGATTGCGTGGGCAAGCAGGGACTTGCCGGAACCGCTTTCGCCGACGATCGTCACCGGACGTCCGGGCTCAAAGTCCAGGGCGGACACGTCGACCAGGGCGGCGCCGTTGTGGCTGACTGTCAGGTGGTTCAGGCGCATGCTCATGGGCGGGATTCCTTGGTTCGCAGGCTCAGCAGCCCGATCAGGATGGTGGTCAGGACCAGGACCGGGGCAAGGGACATCCAGGGTGCCTCGTGGTAATGGGGGAACGCCTCGGTGATCATCAGGCCCAGTTCCGGGGTGGGGGGACGGACCCCGATCCCGACGAATCCGAGGGTGGACAGGGCGAGGATGGAGGTTCCGACGCCGAAGGTTGCCATCGTGGCCAGCAGCGGGCCCAGTTCGGGCCAGAGGTGGCGGCGGAGGATGTGGGCGGGTCCCAGTTTCAGCATCCCGGCGGCCTCAACGGCCGGCCCGGCGAGCACCAGGCCGCTGCGGGCCCGGACCATCCGGAAGTACTCCACCCACTGCGCCATGGCCAGCCCCACGTAGAGCGTCCACAGATCACCGTTTGCGAGGGCGGAGAACATGAGGACCACCAGCAGGGCCGGCAGGGCGATGAACGCCTCGGACAGGCCATGGAGGACGGCGTCGATCCAGCCCCCGCGCCAGGCCGCGGCGATCCCTGCCAGTGTCCCGACCAGCAGGGCGGTGGCCACGCACAGCACGGCCATCAGCAGGGACAACCGGGTGGCGTGGGCAAGCCGGGCGACGACGCTGCGGCCCAGGTGGTCGCGGCCCAGCGGTTCGGCCAGGCCGGGCGCTTCGAGGAACCGTGACAGGTCCTGGACCGCGTGCTCCGGCCAGACCAGCGGGCCAGCGAGGGCGAAGAGCACCAGCACGGCCAGCAGGGCCGCCGCGACCCGCTGTGCGGCCGTTCGGTTAACAAACGGGTGTGCCGCATTCGCCAGGCGGGGTACTCCCGGGGGCCGGTCGTGATGCGGTGTGTCGTTCCCGGCTGTGGGTCTTCCGGCGGCGAAGCGGGTGTTCACAGGACCACCTCCCGGCGGCGCGGGCGGGGGTCCAGGGCGAGCGAGCCCAGGTCGACGGCGGTGTTCAGGGCGACGACGAGGAGCGCCAGGGCCAGCGCTGTCGCCTGGATCATCGGGATGTCCCGCCAGAAAATCGCATGCACGAGGGCGTGACCCAGCCCGGGCCAGGCGAAGAGGCTTTCGACGACGACGACGCCCTCGACCAGGATCAGCAGTTGCACCCCGATATAGGCGATCAGGGTCACGCCGGTGTTCCTGAGTACATGGCGAAGGAACACCAGGCGCTCGCCGAGGCCTTTGGTGGCGGCGAAGCGGACGTACTCGGACTGCCGGATCTCCACGACGGTGTCCCTGGTCACCCGGGCGAACAGGCCGGCGAGTCCGACGGCGAGTGTCGCCGCCGGGAGAACAATATTGCCGGCATCCCCGTGGCCGGCCGCGGGAAGCACCCCGAGGTGGACCGAGAAGAACAGGATCAGGACCAGACCGAGAAGGAAGGGCGGCAGCGCCCGCGCGGCGGAGACCCACAATGTCGTGATCTTGTCCAGGAATCCGCCCGGCCTGGCCGCGGCGAGGGTCCCGGCGGTTGCACCGACGGCCAGGGCGAGGGCCAGTGCCGTCGCGGCGAGCTGCAGGCTGCTGGAAAGATGCAGGTCCAGTTCGCCGGCGACACCGCTTCCGGTGACCAGCGACGTGCCCAGGTCCAGGACGGCCAGGTCGCCGAGCCAGTCCAGGAGCTGCTGCCACGCGGGGCGGTCCAGTCCCAGTTCGGAGCGGACAGTGTCCGCCGACGCGGAGGTCACCTGGTCATAGCCGTAGCGTCCCGCAGCGATGCGGAAGGCGATGTCTCCGGGCAGGCTTTGGACGATGGCGAAGCACGCCGTCGAGACGAGCAGCACCACGGCGGCAGCCTGGCCGGTGCGCTGGCGGAGTACCCGGAGCGCAAGGCGGCCAAGGACCGGTGGGGTGGTAGTTGAAGAGTCCATCAGATTCCCTGCCTACTTCGCCCAGGTCAGGTCGGTTAGCCGCCAGGAGCGTTCCAGCGGGTCCAGGACGAGCCCGTCCACGCGCTGGCCCACCACGGCGCTCTGCCGATACCAGGCCACTGGGATGACGGGCAGTTCGCTCTGCAGGATGTCTGCCACCTGCCGTCTTCCCGCCGCCAGGCCGTCGGCGTCGGTGCCGCCGGCCATGGTGTTCAGCGTCGAAGTCAGGGCCGGGTTGTTCCAGCCCATGGCTCCGTAGTCGGCCCCGTCCGGTCCGAAGTCTTCGGCCAGCGTGACCAGGGCGTCGGGAACGAGGGCGTAGTTGCGCGCATAGAGGCCCAGCTCGAGGGAACCGTCCTGGTGCCCGGCGGGAATGTCGCTGGAATTACCGATCTTCACGTCCACTGCGATCCCCAGATCCCTCAGCGTGTCCTGAATTGCTGCGGCAAGGACCGGAAGCTCCGGACGGTCCGGGAAGGTGCGCAGCGTGAGGGAGAACCTCCGGCCGTCCTGTTCCAGCACGCCGTCGCTACCAGGGCGCCAGCCGGCGTCGGCGAGCAGCGCCTTGGCTCCGGAGGGGTCGTGTGCCAGCGGGGTGATGGAGTCCTGATGCCATTCCGGAAGAGAGGGCGGGAACAGCTGGGTGGCGGCCATCTCGGGATCCCTTAGCAATGCCGTCGCCATCGCTTCACGGTCCAGGGCCATGCTCAGTGCCCGGCGGACCCGGACATCGCCCAGGAAGTCGTGGCCCGCGTTGACCTTGAGCAGGATCGTGCGGGGCAGGGTCACGGCGGCGATGGTCAGCCTGCCGGCATGCTTCAGGCGCTGGAGACTAGTCGGGTCCATACCGAAGGTGACATCGGCCTGGCCGCTTTCGGCCATCAGTGCCCGGCTCTCGGAGCGCCCGACGGCCTGGTACGTCACTTCGGTGATCGCTGGCTTCTTACCCTGCCACTGCTCGAAGGCCGTCAGCTCGATGTTGGCCGGCTGTTCCAGCCGCTGGACCCGGTAGGGTCCGGAACCCACGACCTCGGTGACAACGCGGTCGGGGCCGTAGGAGCTGGGGGCGAGAATCTGGGTGCTGGTGTGGGCCAGCACGGCGGCCAGCGGAGCGAATGGTTGGGCAAGGTCCACCCGCACCGCCCCGCCGTCGGCGCTGATGGATTTCACGGGAACGGTAGCCAGCGGCGTGCCGGCCTTGGCGCGGGCAGTGTCCAGTGCCGCGGCGACAGCATCAGCGCTCACCGGCGTGCCGTCATGGAAGAGCGCGCCTGGACGGAGCCTGAACAGCCAGGCTAGCCCTTCGGAGGAAACATCCCAGTCGACGGCAAGCCCCGGCTGCAAGGCGCCCTGCGTGTCGGCGTCGACGAGCGTCTCGGCAACCTGCAGCCGGGTAAAGAACCCTCCGCTGGTGGACGGGTCCAGGCTGTGGAGCTCAAACTGCCCCACGACCTTCAGCGGCCGCTGCGGTGATTGGCTGCTGTGCACCGCTTCCCCGGCGCATGCCGCCATCACGGCGACGGCGGCGACTGACGCGCCCAACATTTTTATCCTGCGCCAAACCATGTGCTGTTCCTTCACTCATCGTCAAATATCTGTCGTCTTCCGGTCAGCGTAAATGCAAATGATTATCAATAACAAAAGTGACGGAAGCGCTTCCAGCCTCCTTGTATTTGAGAATGATTCTCATGTAGGGTGACGGCCATGCACGTAACTGTTGTCACTTCACTCGATGTTTTTTGCCGCCAGCAGGCCTGCGCAGCCCTGGCGGCGCAGGCGCCCGGCACGATTGTGGTTTTTCACGACCTCCTTGAGAGGGGAGTGGTGGTCCGGCGCATCTTCAAAGACGGCGACCTCCTCGAGCGCAGCGAATCAATTCTTGAGCACGGCTGCCTCAGCTGCACCGTGCGCCTCGACGTGGTTCCCACGGTGGACCGCCTATTGGAGGCAGGCCGCCACATCGTTCTCGGCCTGCCTCCTGCCGTGGCATCGGCGGCGGCCGTGCACGCTCTGCGCGGCGGCCTCGGGAGTGCCATCACCATCGGTTCGGCCATCCTCGCCTGCGCACCGGATGCAGTCGAGGACCACATCTGGGATCACCACACGCTGTTCGAATCCGGATTCACCCCCGTCCCAGAGGACGACCGCACCCCGGGGGAATTTCTTGTCGGCGAGCTGTCCTTCAGCGATACCGTCCTGCTCACCGATCCGGCCCTTGTGCCAGTCGATCCACTGCTGCGAGAACGGGGAGTGCAATTGATCCAGGAACTCGCCCCGCATGCCGTAGTAACGGAAGCTGAAGGCAACATCCGGCCAGGGCGGCACAACCTGGCCGAAGCAACGGCCCGGACCCTGCCGGGATCGGTCCGCATCCCGGCAGGGTCCTCATCCCCGTTCACCACAGTCCTCCAGCGGATCGAACGGCCACTGCACCCGGAACGCTTCCGCCATGCTCTGGCCGCCCTCGCAGAGGGATGCTGCTGGCTGCGCGGCCGGCTTTGGGTAGCGTCCGCGCCGGACTGCCGGATTGCCCTGCAGGGCATTGGTCCACGCGTCTGGCTGGAAAACACCGGACCCTGGCAAGCGGACAGAACAGGATTGCCCGTGCCTTCCGCGGTGAACGACCCGGACACCGTCCTGGACTGGCATGCCAAATTTGGCGACCGCGGAACTGTTCTGGCCATTACCGGGGAAGGTGTCGACGCCACCGAAATTGCCGGGATGCTCACAGCCTGCCAGTTGACCGACGCGGAGATGACCTCAGACACAGTACTTCCCGACACCCTCCACCTGAATCAGCCACACGAAACACCACTAAGGAGCAACCCATGAAAGTAAGAAACTCGTTGCGTGCACTCAAGAAGATTCCGGGAGCCCAGATCGTCCGCCGCCACGGGCGCACCTTCGTCATCAACAAGAAAAACCCTCGGATGAAGGCCCGCCAGGGCTGAGCGGCCGGCCGGCAGGACCGGCGCGGTGAGTAAAGCGCCTTGCTAAGAGCGCTCTGCTAAGAGCGCTCTGCGAAGAGCGCTGGGTCGCAGCCCTATTCGTAGATGGTGGGTATGGCCGGCTCGCCGGGTTGGAGCCTGTCCACCACCCGGGGCAGCTCTGCCATGGAGGCCGTGTGCCGCTCCCGCGCCCGCCCCACCGCGTCCGGCCCGGTCCAGCCCGGCAGGATCTCGCCGTCCTTCATGAACTGCTGCAGGAGGGGACGCCCGTTTCTGCCGGCGGCCGGCGGGTGGCCGACGCCGAGGACCTCGTGGGTGGCGGTGCCGCGGTCATTGAGGCGGCGCACCGCGAACTTGCGCCCGCCCATGTTGATCTTGTCCTTGGAGGTCTTGGCCACGGCAAGGGGCTCACCGGAGTCACCGGCCCGGGTCACCAGCTTGTAGACCATGCCGGCCGTGGGCGCCCCCGATCCGGTCACCAGCGACGTGCCGATGCCATAGGAATCGGCGGGGGCAGACCGGAGCGCGGCGACGGAGTGTTCGTCCAGGTCCGAGGTGACTACGATCCTGGTGTGCGTATTGCCGAGGCTGTCCAGGAGTTCGCGGACCCACCGCGCCTGGGCCACGAGGTCTCCGGAGTCCAGCCGGATGGCCCCCAGTTTGTCTCCGGCGAGGCCGACGGCGGTGCGGACGGCCGCTTCGACGTCGTACGTGTCCACGAGCAGCGTGGTGCCGGGCCCCATCGAGGCCAGCTGCGCCGCGAAGGCCTCTTGCTCGGAATCGTGGACCAGGGTGAAGGCGTGGGCCGCGGTGCCGATGGTCCGCAGGCCATAGCGTCGTCCGGCGGCCAGGTTGGACGTGCCGGAAAAGCCGGCGATCACGGCCGCGCGGGCCGCTGCGGGGGCCGCTTCCTCGTGCGTGCGGCGGGATCCCATGTCAATGCAGGGCCTGCCGCCGGCGGCACTGATCATCCGGGACGCGGCCGACGCGACGGCGCTGTCATGGTTCAGCACCGACAGGACGTAGGTCTCCAGGACGCAGGCCTCGGCGAACGTCGATTCGACGATCAGGACGGGGGAGTGCGGGAAGTAGGCTTCGCCCTCCGGATAGCCCCAGATGTCGCCGGTGAACCGGAAGGCAGCCAGATGCGCCAGCGTGTCCTCGTGGACCACACCGGTGCCGGCCAGGAAATCGAGGTCGTCCTGGTCGAAGCGGAAGTCCGCGATCCCCTCAAGGAGCCGGCCAGTGCCGGCCACGATGCCGTACCGGCGCCCGGCCGGCAGCCCGCGGGCAAAGGCCTGAAAGACGGACCGGCGGTGTGCCGCCCCGGAGTGCAGAGCCGCCTGGAACATGGTCAGCTCATAGTGGTCGGTAAACAGGGAGGTCCGGTGTCCGCCCGGGCCGGCCGATGTGTCCATGCTCCACTCTAGGCCGCCGGTAACCGCTCAGGTGACCTGCCGGGGTGGACTCAGACGGCGCAGCCGTCGGGCCCGCAGGCACCGGAATCCGCAGCACCGGAATCCGCGGCACTGGCCGCGCCGGCGGCATCCGCGGCAGTTCCCGCCCCGGCGGCGCCCACCATGACCAGCGGGTGGCTTTCCTGCCATGCCTGCTCGAGGGCCGCACTGAAGGTCTCCACAGGCTGGGCGCCGGAGAGCCCAAACTTCCGGTCAAGCACGAAGAACGGGACGCCGCTGATGCCCAGGGCGCGGGCTTCCGCGATGTCGTTGCGGACGGCGTCGGCATAGGTGTCCGTGCTGAACAGTTCCGCCAGTTCCCCGGCGTCGAGCCCGAGGTCCAGTCCCAAGGCGGTCAGGTACTCGTGGCTGCCGATGTCCAAACCGCGCTCGAAGTGGTCGCTGAGCAGGCGTTCCTTCGCGGCGTCCTGCTTGCCGTGGGCGGCGGCGAGGTGGATCAGCCGGTGGGCGGTGAAGCTGTTGGCCACCACGACGGCGTCGAACCGGTAGTTCAGCCCCTCGCCCTTGGCCTGGGCTGCCACGTGCTCGAACATCTGCGATACCTGCGCCGGCGCCATACCCTTGCGCGTGCTGAGGTAGTCCAGCTCGGTGCCGTCGTAGTGCTCCGGGAGCGTGGGGTCCAGCTGGTAGCTGCGCCACTGCACCTCCACGGAATCGCGGTGCGGGAAGGCGGCGAGGGCGGTTTCGAATCGGCGTTTGCCGATGTAGCACCAGGGACAGGCGACGTCGGACCAGATCTCAATCTTCATGCCCCCAACAACCTCGCCGGCGCCGGGTCCATTCCCCGGCGGCCTGTCGGCTTCGTCACGGCCGGCGCGGCGTCGCGGGCCCGGGGCCTGGGCACGCTCGCGCTCACAGCCCGACTGGGCGCTCCATCACGAAGTCGTGCTCCACGGTGGTGCCCAGCTGGAAGGACTTGGTGCCGACTTTGCGGAAGCCGGACTTCTCGTAGAACCGGATGGCCCGGGCATTCTGGCTGTTCACGCCGAGCCAGAGCCCGCGGGCGCCAGCCGCCGCGGCCGCGCCGATGCTGGCGTGCATCAGTTCAGCCGAGGCGCCGAGTCCGTGGTGCTCCGGGTGGACGTAGCACTTGCTGAGCTCGGTGCACGGCAGGTCGCGCAGGACCGCGGCCACCTCCGGGTCCTGGGTGGGGCGGGCCACCAGCAGGCTGTAGCCGCGGAGGTCGCCGCCGTCGTCGATCACCAGCACCGTGACCGCGGGATCGGCCAGATAGGCCCGGAAATTGGCCTCGCTCAGGGTATTGGCCACGTGGGCCGCGATGTCCTCCGGCCGGGATTCCGGCGGGCACGCCAGCGGGAAGGTGATGGCCGCGAGTGCGGCCAGCCTCCCGGCGTCGTCCGCGGTTGCTGTCCGGATCTGGTGCGTCATAGTGAACTCTCACGGAACAGGCTGCGCAGGAAAGCCAGGCCATTTTCAGCCAACTCGTCCTGGCTCGGAGCCAGCGGCCGCCAGATCGACGCCGCGACGGCGATGGCGGCATTGTCGACCGTGAAACTTTCAATGTTGAGCGGGCCCCGTGTAGCCCACTTCATTCAGGACCTGCAGGAAGCCTTTCCAATCGGTCTGGTCCCCGCCGGGGGCGCCGCGGTCGTTGCCGCAGACTTGCACGTGCACCAGATGTTCTCCGGCGGCCCGGACCGCCGCGGCCACCGAACGCTCCTCGATGTGAAGGTGGTAACTGTCCAGCGCGAGGCCGACGCCGTTCCCGAGCAGCGGCCCAAGCGCCTCAAGTGCCTGGTCCACGGTGTTAATCAGCGACGTTTCATACCTGTTCAGGGGTTCGATGCCCAGCACCACACCGGCCTCCTGGGCCCGGGCCGCGACAGGCTGGAGGTTCCGGCGCAGCTCCGCGTAGGAGTCCCGTCGCTGCTCCGGCGACATGCGCCAGACCCGGCCGGTTTGGGCGTAGAAAGGGCCGCAGACAGTGGGCGAACCGATGCTGCCGGCCATGGCGATGCAGGCTTCCAAATAGGCCTGGGTCTTTTCCACGGAAGCCGGATCCGCTGCTACCAGGTCCCGGCCCGGTGCCATGGCCCCCACCACAAACGGTTTCAGCCCGTTTTCCGCGAGGGACTCCAGCACCGTCCCGGAGGTGAAGTCGCCGTCGTTTTCCAGCGGGAGTTCGACGGCGTCAAACCCCATGGCGGCGATTTTCGCCAGCAGCCCGGGAAGGTTGTTGTCGGTCAGGGGCGATTCCCAGACCCAAGTGCTGATTCCGGTCAGAAGCGTCAAGTTGCCATCTTCCATCTGTTGGTTCTGTCGCCTGATCCAGAGGCGGCGGTCCGCGGGAGTTCCGCGGGACCGCCGCACGGTGTCAGTCGGCCGTGTCAGGGCATCTGCCGTTGCTGCCAGACCTCCGGGTAGCCGGGCAGGTCCTCGCCGCCGAACTTGGCGTAGTGCCCGCCCGGCATGCCTGCGTTACGCTGCAGCCAGGTGTCCAGTTCGTCTGCCAAGATGGGCTTTTGCGGCAGCACCCATTCCGTTGGGATCTGCTCGCCCTTGAAGATCTTTTCCAAGGCCAGCAGCGGCGTCCGCCATTGGAAGTTGGAATAGACCGGGGCCATGGCAGTGATTCCGGTTTGCTTCCACTTGTTCAGGAAGCTCATCTCATCCTCGCCCGTCATCACGGGCAGCGCCTTGCCGGCATCCTCGAAGGCTTCGAGGGCAGCCACCGCACCATCGCCGGCGTCCATCCAGACGCCCTTGATATCACCCGTGGCCAGTTCGTCGGAGATGATCTTCTTGATCTCTGTGGGATCGGCGCCGGTGAAGTAGTCCTTGGCCTGGATTCCCTTTTCCGCGAAGATCTTCTTGGCCGCCGCCCAGCGGTGCTCCAGCACGTCCACTCCTGGGAGGATACGCAGGGCCACCACCTTGTCCCCGGACTGAAGCTTGTCACTCAGGAAAGTGGCGGTGTCGATGCCCCAGGCAAATCCGCCGATCGGGTGGATGAACGTGGTGGCGCACTCGGTCTCCACACCGCGGTCAAACACTACCACGGGCTTTCCGGTCTGGCAGGCACGTTCGACGGCCTGGGTGAGGGCCGCAGTGGAGTTGGGCGAAATGACGAACGCGTCGCATTTTCCCTCGGCGATGAAATAGTCGATGTCCGCAATCTGGGTGTTGTCATTGTCCTTGGCGTCGCGGGTTTCCATTTCAGAAATGACCCCGGAGTCTTGGAGCACCTTGAGCTGCTGGTTCATGGTGATCCAGCCGGTCTGCCGCCACGGGTTGGAGATGGAAGCGTTGGCGAAGCAGACCTTTTTCGGCCCCTGGGCGGCGAATTTGGACGTGTCCGTCATGGGGCCTGCGATGTACTGCAGGTAGGGCTGCTCCGGGTTCCCTTCAAAGGTTGCCGAACGCTGCTGGTTTTGTGTGTCGTAGAGCGCCTGGTCAAACCATTCTTGGCTTGCGGGGCTGCTTGCCGCCGGAGAGCCGGTGCCGGTTCCCGTCGTTTGGGTAACGGATGGGTCGGTGGTGGTGCATGCGGTCAGGGCCACCAGCGGCAGTGCTGCGGCGAGGGCGATCGCGCGGACAGAGTTATTGCGCATCAGACTCTTTCTCCTCCTTGTTCGGTGCCCTCGGCGGGCGTGGGTGCTGCGGCCAACTTGTGTTGTTCGTCATGGGCAGCAAAACTGGCTCCCTTGCGCTTGCGCTGCCATGATTTGGAAGCTGCGGCCACAGCGATGATGATGATGACTCCTTGGACCGTGTCCCGCCAGGTCGCCTGGACTCCCATGAAGTTCAGGAGGGTGAACAGAGACTCGAGGGCGAATGCCCCGGCCGCGGCAGACAGGACCCAGCCGCGCCCGCCTCCCAGTACAACGCCGCCGAGAACGACGGCGGTGATTGCCGTGAACTCGTAACCGCGCCCCACTGACGGATGCACGCCCGCGTAACCCACGAGCAGGATGCCGGCCACGGTGGCCGACAGCGACGACATTATGAAGGCCCGCGTCCGCACCCACCAGACGCGCGAGCCGGCCAGAGCGGCCGCCGCAGGATTGTCCCCGACGGCGATGAGCATGCGGCCGAAGGGGCGGCGCATCAGGACGACCGCCGCGATCGCCACCGCCGTCAGGATGAGGACCGGATAGGGAATGATGTCCAGGACCGGAACGTCCTGGATGCCGCCGCGCCCGATCTGCCGGAAGCTGTCCGCAGGGTTCCCCTGCGCCGCGCCGCCGGTCCAGTAGAGCACCAGCCCGAGCAGCGCCAGCATCATGCCCAGCGTGACAATGAAACTCGGGACCTGCAGCAGCGTGGTGACCAGTCCGTTCACCAGTCCGATGAAGGCGCCGAGCACCAGCATCAGGACCAGCACGGGGATCACCTTGGAGTCGTCCTGCCCGATCAGGTTGCCGGCAACGATGACCTGCATCGTCACGACGGAGCCCATCGACAGGTCGAATTCCCCGCCGACAATGACGAAGTACTGGCCGATGGCGGCGATGGCAATCGGGGCAGTCCTGCCGACGAACCGGATGAAGGAGCTCGGGTCCCCGAAGGACGGGTTCAACACGATGATGGCCGCCAGGAGGCCGATCAGCAGGATGAAGACGGCGCCGCCGGGGGTCCGCACGGCGCGCAGGAGCCGCTCGGAACGGCTGGCACGGTTCTGCTTGAGAATCGCGCTGCGCTCCGAGTTCAGTGCCGTACTCATGGCCCCTCCGCGGGCATAGGCTGTGCAGCGGGCGTTTCCGCGGAACCCTTCGCGGCGAACCGTTCGGGCCTGCTGACGATCCGGCGGCGGGCATAGACGGCGACGGCGACGACGATGACCACGCCCCGGACCACGTCCTTCAGGAACGGGTTGACCTGCATGACGGACATGATGTTGTCCATCATGGCGAAGATCAGGACCCCGCCCAGAGTGCCGGTGATGGTCCCCTTGCCGCCGGACAGCAGCGTGCCGCCGAGCACGACTGCGGCGATCGAGAGCAGATCGTAGCCGCCCTGGGAACCGACGGTAGGACTGCCTACGCCCAGCCTGCTGGCAAGGAGCAGCCCTGCCATCCCCGCCAGCACTGAGCAGATGACGTGCGCCGTGATGACCGGCACGTCAACGCGGATTCCGGAGGTTCGGGCCACGGCAATATCGCCGCCCACAGCGTACAGATGGTGCCCCACGCGTGTGCGGTGCAGGAGCAGCATGGCCAGGCCGGCACAGGCCAGCATGATGATCGTGGAGATCGGAACAGGGCCAAGCCCCGTGGCGCCGACCAGGCGGAACGCCAGCGGTGTCTGGCCGAAGCTGCCCTTGAAATTGGTGGCGAGGTAGCCGCTGATGATCAGGCCCACGCCCAGCGTGGCGATGAATCCGTGCACATTCAGCCGGGCAACGATGAGCCCGATCACGAGCCCAATGACTGCGGCCGTCCCCAGCGTCAGCAGTACCGCTGACAAGACGTTGTTCGGGTTGTTGGCCATCACCCCTGCGGCGATGAGGCTGGCCAGGCTGGTGACGTAGGGAACTGAGAGGTCCAGGCTGCCTGCCAGGATGACCAGTGTCTGGCCGATCGCGATGAAGCCCAGAACGCTGGTCCCGGTCAGGATGCTCGAGATATTTCCCGGGCTGAAGAAACTCCGCCCGACGGAGTTCACCAGCACCACACCCACGATGAGTGTCGCCAGCGCCACGAGGTAGACGATCTGGGTGGAGGACAATCTCTGGAAGAAGCCCGCTCGCTGTTTCATGCCCCTCCTTCGGGCGCCGTCCGGGCGCCGGTTCCCAGCTGGAGGATGGCTTCTTCTGACGTTCCGGCAGGCAGTTCACCGACGAGCCGACCATCCCGCATCACGAGGATCCGGTCCGACATGCCGATAACTTCCGGGAGCTCACTGGACACCATCAGGATGGCCTTGCCCTCCGCCGCGAGCTGGCGCATCAGCCGGTAGACCGCCACCTTGGCGCCCACATCAATGCCACGGGTGGGTTCATCCAGCAGGACGAGCCGGGGCCGGATAGCCAGCCACTTGGCGAGAACCACTTTTTGCTGGTTGCCGCCCGAGAGGTACTGCACCTCCTGGTCCAGGTCACGGGCA
The DNA here is from genome assembly GCA_963722145.1 of uncultured Actinomycetota bacterium. Taxonomy (GTDB): domain Bacteria; phylum Actinomycetota; class Actinomycetes; order Actinomycetales; family Micrococcaceae; genus Arthrobacter. Next base: position 352,481 of record CAVRLW010000018.1, read on the forward strand.
ATGACCTCGAGGGAGGAGAAAACGCCCGGAATTTCTGTCTTAACAGCTCCTGTGCGGCCCGGGAAAACCGACCGGATCACACTGAGTGCGTTGTCGAGGATGGACTGGTTCAGGCTCAGGCCCTCAGCCTTGCGGTCCTCTGTGATCAGGGCCATCCGTGCCCGCACACCTTGGCGCGGCGACTTGGGCAGCAGTTCCGCGCCGGCCACTTTTATCGTTCCGCGGGTGAAGGGTGCGGCGCCAAAGATGCCATGAAGCAATTCCGTGCGGCCGGACCCTTGCAGCCCTGCCAGGCCGACAATCTCGCCGGGCCGAATGCTGAGGCTTATCCCGTCCAGCTGCCCGTTTCCAGCGCCCTGCAACTCGAGGATCGGTTTCTCCCCAACGCCGTCACCGTCCACGTCCTCCCGCGGCAGTTTGTCCGGGAAGAACGCCGAGATGGGCCGGCCCACCATCAGCCGGACCAGCTTGGCGTCGTCGAGTTCGGACGCGGGTAGCGTGCTGACCACCTTGCCGTCCTTCAGGACGGTGATGACGTCGCAGAGGTCGAACACTTCGCGGAGACGGTGGGAGACATACAGGATGGCCGTTCCACGTTCACGGAGGCGTGCCACGATCTCGTAGAGAAGTTCAACTTCGGCACCCGCCAGGGCCGCGGTGGGCTCGTCCATGGAGATGATCCGGGCGTCGTAGCTGACCGCCTTCGCGATCTCCACGATCTGCTGCTCAGCGACCGTCAGGCTCCGCACTTCCGTGGTGGGCCGGATGGCGGTGATCCCCAGGGATTCGAGCAGCTCCGCTGTTTTCGAATTCATCAGGGCCTTGCCCACCAGCAGTCCGCGGCGCGGTTCCCGGCCCAGGTAGATGTTCTCGGCCACCGTCCGGTCCGGCAGGAGGTTGAACTCCTGGAACACGGATGACAGCCCGGCCTCGTGGGCCTTGGTGGGGTGGCTGAAGTGAACTTCCCGGCCCTCCAGGAGCACGGTTCCGGCGTCGGGCTGGTACACGCCGGCGAGCACCTTCATCAGGGTGGACTTTCCGGCGCCGTTTTCCCCCATGAGCCCGTGCACCTGGCCCCGGTGAAGGCTGAGATGGGCGTCTTCCAGTACGGGTATTCCGAAAAAACTCTTGGTCAGTCCGCGGACTTCCAGGATTGGCGGTGGTGCCGGAGAGCCGGTCCGGAGCGCCTCGGAAGCCGACATGGCATCAGTTTCGTTGTGGTTCTCCATCGATGCACCCTCCACGAGCTAACTGTTACAGGGCCGGTTCTGATCCGTCAAGGAATAAGCGAGTGCTCACTATTGCCGCTTTTGAGCCGGGTAGGCAACGTACGCGAACCTCGCCGAGTCCGGTGACCAGCTGTTGACGTTGAGCGTCCCCTGGCCGCCAAGCAGGGACCAGGTGTGCAGCGGCGTGGCCCAGTCCTGCACCGCGACGGCGACGATTTCGACCGGCAAGTCGGCCGGATGGCCAACGGTCCCCGGCGGGAACCTCAGGTAGGTGGCGACGGCGCCGTCGGGTGAGATGTGCGGGAACCAGTCGACCGTTTCGCTCTCGATCAGGCGCTCAGCCCCCGTCCGTCCACCCGGACGCGGGCGATCTGCGCGTGGCCCGGCAGGCTGCTGAAGGCCTCTGTGTTGAGGTAGAGCCATTGGCCATCAGGTGAATACTCCGGCCCGTCGCAATGTCCGGGCCCGACGTCGATGGCCGCCGAAGGCCCGCCACGGGAGGGCATCGTCACAACACGCCCTGGTTTAGTGAAGTCACCGGCCTCGATCCCGACGTACGCGAGGCGCTCGCCGTCGGGGTTCACGCCATGGAGGAAGTGGAAGAACCCGTCCTCTGCCGTGATCCGGGTCGCCGGGCCACCCGCAAGGGCGGCCCGGTAGATGTGGCCGTCGTTGGCCGAGAGGTAGATCAGGCCGCCGGGGCCAAGCACATGATCATTGTTCAGATCCGGGAGGCCGGTGATGGGCACTTTGTCGAGCGCCCGTGTGCCCAGGTCCAGCCGCCACAATGCACCTGCCCCGTTGAGGATGAGTGCGGCGCCGTCAGAGGCCCAGTTGGGTGCCTCGAGGAGCATCTCGTCAGTGGTGAAGACAAGTTCCCGCGCGCCGGTTGCCGCAGAAGCGATCCAGACCTCGCACCTCTGGCCGGTCTGCAGCTGCCGCGGCGTGATGGTGTTTTCCGCCATGGTTGGGGACGTAGCGTCTTACTGCTTGAAGGCGGCGTCGAAGGAAGTGTTCGACGCCGGGAAGTCGTACTTTTTGAGCATGGCAAGGGCTTCCGGAGCTCCGTGGAGCCGGTCCATGCCCGCGTCCTCCCATTCGACCGAGATGGGCCCGTCGTAGCCGATCGCGGCCAGGGCGCGGAAGGACGATTCCCAGGGCACGTCGCCGCGGCCTGCCGAGACGAAGTCCCAGCCGCGGCGCGGGTCGCCCCAGGGCAGGTGCGAGCCCATCACCGTGTTGCGTCCGGTGGGCCGGAGCTTGGTGTCCTTGCAGTCCACGTGATAGATCCGGTCCTTGAAGTCCCAGATGAAGGAGACCGGGTCGATGCCCTGCCACATGAAGTGCGACGGGTCCCAGTTCAGCCCGAAGGCTTTGCGGTGGCCGATCGCCTCGAGGGTCCGGACGGTGGTCCAGTAGTCGTAGGCGATTTCGGAGGGGTGGACCTCGTGGGCGAAGCGGACCCCGCATTCGTCGAAGACGTCCAGGATGGGGTTCCAGCGGTCGGCGAAGTCCTGGTAGCCGGCCTCGATCACCTTTTCCGGGACGGGCGGGAACATCGCGACGTACTGCCAGATGGAGGAGCCGGTGAACCCGACCACGGTGTCCACGCCGAGGGCTTTGGCGAGCCGGGCGGTGTGTTGCATTTCCTCGGCGGCGCGGGTCCGGACGCCTTCGGGCTCGCCGTCGCCCCAGACCTTGGCCCCGACGATCGCCTCGTGCCGGAAGTCGATCGGGTCATCGCACACGGCCTGGCCCTTGAGATGGTTGGAGATGGCCCAGACCTTGAGGTTGTACTTCTCCAGCACGGCGAGCTTGGACTCGACATAGCCGGGCTCGTCCCAGCGCCAGGCGTCCAGGTGGTCACCGGAGACGGCGATTTCCAGGCCGTCGTAACCCCAACCGGAGGCCAGGCGCGCGACTTCCTCGAAGGGCAGATCGGCCCACTGGCCGGTGAACAGGGTGTACGGGCGGGGCATGTCAGGCTCCTTCGGTAATCGTCTGGGTGGTCCGGACGGACGGGGTGAGTTGGATGAGGGAACTATTGGCCGCGGCGCTGTCCTCCACGGCGGCGAGGATCCGCTGGACGGTCAAGCCGTCCTCGAACGACGGCGACGGCTGGGTTCCGCTGCCGACCGCCAGGAGGAAGTCGCGGATCTCGTGCGTGAACGTGTGTTCCCAGCCGATGACGTGGCCCTGCGGCCACCATGCTTCAAGATACGGGTGTTCGGGTTCGTTGACGAGGATGCGGCGGAAGCCCTGTTCACGGACCGGCACGGTGGCGTCGAGGAAGCCGAGCTCGTTCAGGTCCTCCAGATCGAACAGCAGGGCACCCTTGTCGCCATAGATCTCCAGCTTGAGCGAGTTCTTCTGCCCGGTGGCCACCCGGGAGACCTCCACCGAGGCGATGGCCCCGGAGGCGAGGGTCAGCGTGACCCAGGCGGCGTCGTCGACCGTCACCTGTTCCGGACCGTTGGGGCCGGGCCGGCTGGGCGTGAAGGTGTGCAGCCGGCCGGCGACCTCGGTGACCTGCTCGCCCAGGAGGAACAGCACCTGGTCAATGGCATGGCTGGCGATATCGCCCAGCGCCCCGGACCCGGCCGTTTCCTTGTTCAGCCGCCAGGTCATGGGCGCGTCCGCGTCCACGAGCCAGTCCTGCAGGTAGGCCGCGCGGACGTGCCGGACCGTGCCGAGCCGGCCCTCCGCGATCAGCTCCCGGGCCAGCGCCAGGGCCGGGACCCGCCGGTAGTTGAAGCCGATCATGGACTGCACCCCGTTGTCCCGGGCGCTCCGGGCCGCCGCCGCCATGGCCTCGGCCTCGGCCAGGGTATTGGCCAGCGGCTTTTCGACGAGGACGTGCTTGCCGGCTGCCAGCGCGGCGATGGCGATTTCCGCGTGCATCCAGCCCGGGGCGCAGATGTCCACAATGTCAATGTCGTCCCGGGCGATTACCTCACGCCAGTCCGTGGCGGACTCGGCCCAGCCGTACCGGGCGGCCGCTTCGGCGACCCCGGCGGGGTCGCGTCCGACCAGGACGCGCCGATCGAAGGCCGGGACGTCGAAGTAGCTGGCAACGTTCCGCCAGGCATTGGAGTGGGCCTTGCCCATAAACGCGTACCCGATCATGGCGACCCCCAGCCGGGGGCCGGAGCCGGGCATGGTGTCTGTGGTGTTGCCGGCCTGGGCCGGTGGCGTGTGCGCCGTGTTCATTTGGTGCTCCTCAAACTATGGTGGGCGGTCCGCGTCAGGGCTTGAACGGCCGGCCCGGGCGATGGTGCCGGCGGCTACTTCACGGCGCCGGCGGACAGTCCCGCGACGAGGTGTTTCTGGACCAGGATGAAGCCGATCAGCACGGGCAGGCTGACCACCACGGACGCGGCCATGAGCTGGTTCCAGAACACGTCCGATTCGCTTGCATAGGACTTTAGCCCCAAGGAGAGGGTCTTGGTGGCCTCGTTGGTCAGGACCGAGGCGAACAGGACCTCTCCCCAGGCGGATATGAAGGAGTACACCGCCACCGCGATGATGCCCGGCTTCGCCACCGGCAGGATCACCCGGATCAGGGCGCCCATCCGGCCGGTGCCGTCGATCATCGAGGCCTCCTCGAGTTCCTTGGGGATGGCGGCGAAGTATCCGGTCAGCATCCAGATCGCGAACGGCAGCGTGAACGTCATGTAGGTGATGATCAGGCCGAGGTAGGAACCTTGGAGCTGCAAACCGGTGATGTTCCGGATCTGGGTGAAGATCAGGTACAGCGGCAGCAGGAACAGGATGCCCGGGAACATCTGGGTGGACAGCACCGTCAGGCTGAAGGCGCGCCGGCCCCGGAACTGGAGCCGGGCGACGGCGTACGCGGCCAGGACGGCGACGGTCACTGAACAGATGGTGGCGGCCACGGTGATGATGAGGCTGTTCTGGAAGTACTTGGCCAGCGGCACCGTGGTCCAGATCTCGAAGTACGGTGCGGCAGTGATCTCGTCCGGGATCCACTGGAACAATCCGGAGACGTCCTTGAGCGGCTTGAGCGAGGTGGATACCACGACGTAGAGCGGGACGGCCACCCAGAGGGACAGGATGGTCAGGACGATGTTCCGCAGCATGCGGAAGTTGCGGGTCTCAATCATTGTCGCCCTCCTTGGGCAGCACCATGCGGATGTAGAAGAAGGACGCGATGAACAAGGCGATCAGGAGCAGCACGCTCATGGCGCCGCCCAGGCCGAAGTTCCAGCTGCCGAAGGAGTTCTGGTAGATCAGCGGCGAGACCAGGGTGGCTTCCTTCGGGGAGGCCGCGCCGAAGAGCACAAACGGGATATTGAACTGGTTGAAGGTCCAGAGGGACATCACCAGCAGCAGCACAGCGTTGGCGGGCCGGACCATCGGGAGGGTGATGGTGCGGAATTGCTGCCAGAGCGAGGCGCCGTCGATTGCCGCGGCCTCGTAGATATCGGTGGGGACGTTCTGCAGTGCGGCCATCAGCATCAGGAACGCGAAGGGCCAGAGCTGCCAGATGTTCACCACAACCATGGCGCCGAAGGAGTTCTGGCCCAGGAGCCAGAAGGGACGGTCGTCGCCGAAGAGGTGGAAGGTGTCCACGAGGATCTGGTTCACGGCGCCGTCGCGCTGGTTGAACATGAAGGCCCAGGCAATGGTGCCCACATAGGCGGGCAGCGCGTAGGGGACCAGGAAAAAGGTCCGCAGGATGGCGCGGCCTTTGAAATTGGAGGAGAGGAACACTGCCCCCGCCATGCCCAGGACCCAGGAGAAGCCGACCACGGTGACGGTGTAAAGCAGGGTCCGGCCGACGGTGCTGAAGAACGCCTGGCCGATGGTGCTCTCGGGGTTCAGGCCGTTGATGAAGTTTTGCAGGCCCACAAACGGGGCGTTCAGCCAGTTGGTGAGGTTGAGCTGGGTGAGTGAAATGAAGGCAATCCAGACGCCCAACACCATCGGGCCGATGTGGATAAGCAGTTCGAGCAGGGCGGCCGGCAGGACGAGGCCGTAGGGGAGGAAGGACTTTTTCTTCTTGCGGACCGGCGCGGCGGCGCGGCGGGCTCGGCGGGTGGGGCGGGAACGGGTTTCGGGGCGGGGTCGCCCCCGGGGGCGGCGGTGCCGCGGTCCAATGCTGAGTGAGTCATGGAAGCTCCTTGGCCAGGGGTGCGGGGGCAGTGCCCCCGCACCCGTCAGGCATCGTTACTGGGCCGCGGCCATCTGGTTGTTGGCATCCTTGAGGGCCGCCTGGACATCGGCCTCGGTGACAGTTCCGGTGGCTGCCTTGGCAAAGAGGTTCTTGATGGCCGTACCCGTGAGGGTTTCCATCTGGCCCTCCTTGGCGATCAGCGGCATCGGCAGCGCGTGGTTGGCCAGCGCGTCATTCTTGAGCTTGACCTCCTCGGTCTGGAACGCCGGGTCCGAGGAGACGCTGGAAACCACAGGCAGGGAGCGGAAGGCCTTGTTCAGCGCGACCTGTTCGGCGTCGTTGGTGAGCCAGCCGGCCAGCTTGATCGCGTTTTCCTTGTTCTTGCTGTTCTTGAACACGCTCAGGTTGATGCCGGCGACGTGGCTCTGCGTTCCCTCGGGGCCGCTCGCGCCGGCCGCCATCATGGGGACCGGGGCGACGGCCCAGTCCGTGAAGCCGCGGGCCTCGAAGTTCTTGACCGGGCTCTGGTCGAACAGCATGGCGGCCTTGCCGTTGATCAGGTTGTCGACCTTCTGGGCGCCGTCCGAAATTTCAGCGTCCGACGGCGACATCACCTTGTCGGTGGCCATCAGGTCAATCCACTGCTTGACTCCCGCGACCTGTGCGGCGCTGTCGAAGGTCGGCTTGCCGTCCTTGTCGAAGAGCGAACCGCCGTTCTGCAGCCCGCGGACGAAGGCCTGGTGGGAGTTTGCCGAGACCGAGGCGCCGGCGGCGGTGAAGCCCCACTGGTCCGGTTTGCCGTCGCCGTTGGTGTCCTTGGTCAGCTTCTTGGCGTCCGCGACGAACTCATCCCAGGTCACCGGCGGCGTCTCGATGCCGGCTTCCTTGAACATCTTCGGGTTGTAGTACATGTTGTACGCGAGCCCGTACAGCGGGACCGACGTCGGGGTTTTGCCGTCGGCGCCGCCGGTTGACCAGCTGGTCTGCAGGAAGCGGTCCTTGCCGCCGACAGCCTCCAGCAGGGCGCCTTCCACCGGCTCGAACGCGCCGGTCTCCTGCAGCGTGACGGCCCAGGTGTTGCCGATGTTCAGGACGTCGGGGCCGTCGCCGCTGGTGACGGCGGTCAGGATGCGGTTGTACAGATCGTTCCAGCCGATCACCTCGAGCTTGACTTTCACGCCGGTCTTCTCGGTGAACCGGTCCAGGCTTGGCTTGAGCTTGGCTGCGGTGTCCTCGAGGCTGTTGCCCTGGTTGGAGGCCCAGTAGGTGATGGTATCGCTGGAGGCCTGGCTGCTGGTGCCGCACGCGGTCATTCCGAATGCCAGGGTTGCCGTGGCGGCCAGGGCGGACAGGACTCTAAGGGGTTTTTTCATGGTTGCTCCGGGTTTCTCGTCGTCGAGCTGGGGCTGATGTAGGGGTCGGGCTGAACTGCTAGGCGGAAAGCGTGGCCGCGGTGGGGTCCCAGTCCTCGGGCAGGGCCGGTACTCGGGCGGCGGAGCTTTCGACATCCACGAAGGCGCGGGTGTCGATCGACTCGGAGATGGAGGCCATGGTGTCGAGGATGTGGAATGCCAGCTCGCCCTGGGCCCGGTGCGGCCGGCCTGCGCGGATGGCGCGGGCCATTTCCAGCACGCCGGCGCCGCGGCTGGCGGTGGAGCCGATGGACGGGACGACGGTCCAGTCCTCGGAGCCGAGCGCGCAGATCCGGATGTCGCCGTCGAAGTTGTTCGGGTCCGGCAGCGCAATCGTGGCGTCGGAGCCGGTGATCTCCACGAAGCCGGCGCGCTTGAACGGTGAGTCGAAGCTGAAGATGCTCTGTCCGGATTCGCCGCCTTCGAACTCCAGGATGGAGCTGACATGCGTCGGGACGGTGACGGCGAATTCCTCGCCGGCCTTCGGCCCGGAACCGATCACACGGGTTTCGCGGGACTTGGAGCCGAACGCGGCCACCCGACGGACGCTGCCGAAGGTCTGGACGAGGGTGGTGAGATAGTACGGGCCGATGTCGAACAGCGGTCCGGCGCCGTCCTGGAACAGGAACGCTGGGTTCGGGTGCCAGGATTCCGGGCCGGGGGACTGCATCAGGGTCAGTGCGGTCAGCGGCGTGCCGATGTCACCGCGTTCGATCATCCGGCGGGCGGTCTGCAGGCCGGCGCCGAGGAAGGTGTCCGGGGCGCAGCCGAGCCGGACACCGGCGGCGTCGGCTGCCTTGAGCAGCCCCCGGCCGCTTTCGCGGTCCAGGGAGAAGGGCTTCTCGCTCCAGACGTGTTTGCCGGCGTGGACGGCCCGGGTGGCCACCTCGACGTGGGCTGCCGGGATGGTCAGGTTGATGACGATCTCGACGTCGGGGTTGCCGAGGACGGCGTCGACGCCGCCGTGGATCTCAATCCCGTATTCGGCGGCGCGGGCGGCGGCGGCGTCCTCGAAGAGGTCCCCGATCGCGACGACCCTTACGTCCGGAAGCTCGTGAGGTTGTCCAGGTACTGCTTGCTGATGACGCCGGCGCCGATGATGCCGACGCCGACCGGTCCCGATCCGAGGGGGCCGAAGGCGGCTCCTGCTGCGTGGCTCATGCGGAGACCTTTCCGGCGCTGAGGTAGTTGTAGCTGTCCCGGACGGCGTCGAACATGTCGCCCTGGAAGTCGTCGAGTTCGATCACGCCTGCCTCGAGGGAACCTGCCGCTGCGAGCACATCCCAGATGGGCATCTTGCCGTCGCCCACGGCGAGCTGGCTGGAGGGGTCCGCGGTGACGGGGCCGTCCTTGATGTGGATGAACTTCACCCGGTCACCCAGGCGGGCGAGGAGTTCGGCCGGATTCTGGCCGCCGACGGCAGCCCAGTAGGTGTCCAGTTCAAGGACGACCTCCGGGGTCCAAATGGTCGGCGAGGTGTTCCAGGGCGGTCTTGCCGTCGATCACGGACTCAAGTTCCCACCAGTGGTTGTGGTAGCCGACGCGGACGCCGTAGCCGGCTCCCTTGGTGGCGGCGGCGTTGAGCTGGGCGGCAGTTTCCTTGATGTCCTCGATCGTGTTCCAGCGCTCGATCGGAACGTGCGGATCGATCACTGTGCCGATGCCCAACTGCTGGGCGGCGGAGAAGATGGCGTCCTGGTCTTCGCTGAGCAGGGGAGCGTGGCCGGACGGGGCGGTGAGGTTGTTCTCGGCCATGGCCTGCTTCAGTTCGGCCGCTTTCGCGACGAAGCGGTACGGCTCCACCATGGTGAAGCCAATATCGGCCAGGCGCCGGATGGTTCCAGCGAGATCCTCTTCAAGGGCCTTCCGGACCGTGTAGAGCTGGATCGAGTACGACACTGTCTCTCCTCGTCATTGGGGGATGAGCTGCAGCCGCCGCACCTGATGCCGTGCGAGGAATTGTTCGC